>NZ_JBHUII010000004.1:356021-1031310 GCF_042682825.1 Kiloniella antarctica | reverse complement strand
GTTGTTTAAACAACGGGCCCTTTTTTATATTTAGGATTTAATCGTTTGTCGCGTTTAAACGAGCTTAAGCATTACTGCTCAATATGGTTTGGTCGAATGGTGTGGTACCCGGCCTTTCTAATACTCGAGAGGCAGGGAAAGTGATGGTCGCTGTGGTACCTTTGCTTATTTGGCTAGATAAACTTAAGGTGCCGTCATGTTGCTCCATCAAAGATTTTACAAGCGGAAGACCTAGACCGGT
Source organism: Kiloniella antarctica (assembly GCF_042682825.1). Lineage (NCBI taxonomy): Bacteria > Pseudomonadati > Pseudomonadota > Alphaproteobacteria > Rhodospirillales > Kiloniellaceae > Kiloniella > Kiloniella antarctica. Next base: position 1,031,069 of record NZ_JBHUII010000004.1, on the reverse strand, counting down.
TCCTTCAAAAGCACGTGTCATTGGTGTATCTGCGCGGATAAAGGGCTCGAGAATGCGTTCAAGTTCGTGTTTTGGGATACCAATCCCTGTATCTCTGATTTGAATAGAGAGACTGTGATCTGAATTCTTCATCGCTGATAGGACCACTTCACCGCCTTGTGGCGTGAACTTGACAGCATTGGAGAGGAGATTAAGCAGGATCTGTTTTACAGCTCGTAAGTCCGCTTTTACATAAGGTAGATCGGCTGGAATATCGAGATTAACGGGAACAAAATCTGATGTACTTTGCCCGACGACGAGCTTATGGGCTGCGCGTGCTGTTTGGGCGAGGTCGACTGACTCGTCTTGAAGTTCAAAGGCGCCAGCTTCAATTTTTGATAAATCAAGGATATCGTTAATCAAATCAAGCAGGTGTGTTCCAGATGAATGAATATCATGACAATAAGATTTGTAATGATTAGAGCCTAAAGGTCCCATTAATTCACTCTTCATAATCTCTGAGAAGCCCAGAATAGCATTGAGTGGTGTACGTAGTTCATGGCTCATATTGGCAAGGAATTGTGACTTGGCGGTATTCGCCTGATCAGCAATTTCTTTTGCCCGGCGAATTTCACGCTCTTGGTTCATAAGCGGCGTAATATCGGTAGCGAGAACTACGATCTCTTTGGCGGGAGTTCGTCTGTGGTTAAACTGTAACCAAGTGCCATTACTGAGATGAAGGATCATACGTTCTTGCAAAGACACATGGCCAGAACAGGTTTCTTTGATAAATTCTTCTTCGCGGCCTTCTGTACCAACAAAATCGCCAGCGTACACGAGTTCACGCATAAGGTCTTCAAAGCGAGAGCCAAGAGTAATAATACGTGCTCGTTTGGCAGAAATGTTACGATAGTTACTGTTGCAAAGAACCAGCTTGTCATCTTGGTCATAAAGAGCAAAGCCCTCAGACATGGTTTCGATGGCTTGAGTTAATTGAGCTTCTGAACGCTTGGCACGGAGTTCGCTGGCTTTAACGGCTGCTTCGTAGGCAGATTGTTTTTGTAATAGGTCGTTATAGGCGGTTACGACAGCTCCGAGTTCATCATCTGATTTCCAGTTAACTGCAACACGATTTTTGTGTTGTTTTTCTGTCTGGATGGATTCAAGTAGGAGCTTGAGAGGGATGCCGATATAGGAGTTAGCCCCGAGAAAGGTCAGAGCTGATAGGACTAAAATTGTGACGACCATAACGAGGCCATCAAATATCAAACGTTCCCTTATCTCCGCAGTGATCAAGGCGTCGTGAAAAAGAACTTTGACTGTCCCAATTGTTTCAAGGCGATCAAATGAATTGTGTTTAATCGCGGTTTCTCGAGAAAGAGCGGCGTCTATGGTTTGTGCCGTTTCGCTGGTCAATTCCGCAAGAATTAATCCATCTGTATCGTAAACCTGAGCAGAATGGAATTCGGGGTTTCTAGACAAGGCAAGCAGGATAGCTTGGATAGAATCCAAGTCATAATTCCAGACAGGTGTCGAAAGTGCTGTCCCTTGAATGTCGACCATTTTGTCTAAACGCGTTCCAAGCTCAGAATTCAACTTGTGAATATTCCGGCTTTCCAAAACGGTAAAGAGAAGCAATAAGCTTATGCTAATCAATGGTATATATATTGATAGCAGCTTTCCACAAATGGAGTTGCGTATTTTTAAATTCAACCGGCGCTCCACACCCTAACGATAATTTGCCTTATGCGTTTATCCTGCTCATTTTTCTAATAGAAAAGGCTGCCCCAAAAGTAACAGCATCCCCTTAAGCAAAAATGAATATACGGGCTTCTCGTATTTAGAACAATAGATTGTAACAGTCCTAGATATCAACCTTCAGCGAGAATTTAATAATTTTTATCTCTTTTAACGAGTTATTCTCTCGATATTTGTAAAATAACTTATGGTTGGATTGTGATAATTAATTAATATGAATAGTCGTAACTATTCATCACTGTGATTATGTGGGTTTCTATCAGTAAAAAAGTTATTCAAAAAGCAAGATTTTTCATCGCGGTTAATCTCGCGTTAATGGCAAATTGCTATCAGTGTGGTTCTGTTTAATGGGAGCAAGTGTTAATGAATTCGAATCAGGGTGTTTTAGAGCAAAGTATAGATAAAATTTTCGAGGAAATCGCTCAACTGAGTGTTGAAATTGAAAATGTGGGTAATGTGGCCCAACAAATTGACGCCATTGCGCGTCAAACAAATCTTCTTGCACTGAATGCTACAATTGAAGCTGCCCGTGCCGGGGATGCAGGTAAGGGGTTTGCTGTTGTGGCTGGAGAAGTTAAACAGCTAGCTGGACAAACGAGCCAAGCGACCACAGAAATCGGTGGTATTGTGCAATCTCTTTCATCTCATGTGGAACAGCTTAAGGTGATTAGCACGAAAGCAAAAGATGGCCTTCCTACAGCAGATAATGCAGCTTAAATGAGATAATAATTTTTTACCGATTGTCCACAATCAAGAAATATCTACTCAGCATATTAATTTTGGTTCAGCCTCTAGGGAATTGAATCCACATTACTTTGACTAAAGATGCACAAGCTATTTGCGTTTAAGCGGGTTTCTTGGAACATTGGGGGTGAAATTATTATTGACCCCCATTGGATCCTTATACGAAATGCTCTCAGATAAACCAAAATTCCATCATTACCTTTTGCTTGTACTGTTGGGAGCGATTTGGGGGAGCTCTTTTTTTCTTATTAAAGTTACTTTAGAAACGGTGTCTCCGGTTACTCTTACAGCTTTTCGGCTTTTTTTCGCGTTTCTGGCTCTTACAGCCTTAGTGATGGTGTTGGGAAAGAAATTTCCGACTGACATGGGGACTTGGCGGCGGTATGGCATTATTGCCGTAACGGGAAATATTTTACCGTTTATCCTTATTTCCTGGGGCGAGCTTCATATCGATTCTGGGTTGGCGGCGATTTTAATGTCTGTGGTGCCGTTGACTGCTTTATTTGTTGCACATTTTTGGACCGATGACGAAAAAATGTCCCTACCCAAGATTACTGGCACCTTAGTCGGATTTTGTGGTGTTATACTTTTGGTGGGTCCTGATGTGTTAAAAGGATTGGGAGATTCTGTATTAGGACAGTTGGCCGTAGCTTTCGCCTCTTTTTGTTATGGGGCGACATCCGTTTATGCACGTAAAACCGGCCTGGTTAAACTAGACCCAATTGTGAATGGTTCTGCGATTTTGTTGTGTGCGTCCGTTATGGCCATTCCGATGGCCTTTATTCTTGAAGATCCGCTGTCTTTGGATCCAACTTTAGAGAGTATTGGAGCGCTGATCAGCCTGGCTGTTCTTTCTACCGCGATTGCTTATATTATTTTATATTATTTGCTGGGCTCGGTTGGAGCCAATTTTACAGCATTGAATAATTATTTGGTGCCTGTATTTGGGATGGTGTGGGGGTATATGTTTCTCTCAGAAAGTTATGGTATGGATGCCTTTGTTGCATTGGCGGTTATCCTTTTTGGTATTATCATTACTCAATTGGGAAAAAAACGCAGAAAAATACTTGGCGGCCCTGTGCTTGCTAGTGGGAAAACGGGGGAATAACCGATGCCAATCAGAAACAACGTAATTATACGATATGTGGTCGGGATCTTTGTCCTGCTATTGTCGGCCTGCGCGAATGAGCCCATCAAGGTCGGAGCATCTCGCCCAGTCGTAATGGCCGTGGGTAAGGGCGCGCAAATTTATGGTACAAATGACTATACCCCATGGGCGTTTGGGGTCTGCTATGGCAAGAGTGTTAACACACCTGCACAGATACTCGCTTTTGCAAGAGAGACTTGTGAAGGAGGCCGGATTGAACTTAGAGATGAGGATGCTTTTTGGAATGAATGCCCTGTAATTCAAAAGGTACGGGCATCATTTGTTTGTTATCCTAAAGGCCCGAAAGCATCAGCCTCAGGAGGGTAAGGAGACTTTTCAGAAGAAAGCTCTACCTTTGAAGATTCTGGTGTAGCCCACTCTTTCAAGACATCGGCGTCTTCTTCTTCTTTCGAGTAGGTTGTACGCAAAATTTCGAATTCATTAGATTCTTTTAATCTACCCAAAGCCCACACGGCCATCGCACGAACGAAGGGAGATGGATCTTTCAATAAAGGTTCTATCCGTGGTGTAACTCTGTTGTCGTTACAATTGCCAAGCCCGATCAAAACATTGCGAATAAATCGATCTCGCCCAATTCTTTTTATAGGGGATCCAGAAAAAATTTGTCGAAAATTTGCGTCGTCAAGTTCAACAAGGTCAGCTAATCGTGGCGCAGTAAGCTCAATACGCGGAAAAACATTCTCTTCCGTTGTTGGTTCCGCAAACTTATTCCAAGGACATACCGCGATGCAATCATCGCATCCATAGATATGATTTCCCATTGGGATCCGAAATTCCCGGGCAATGTGGCCGTGGTACTCAATCGTTAAGTAGGATATGCAGCGTTTTGCGTCCAGAACATAGGGCGCAGGAAAGGCGTTGGTAGGACAAATGCTTATGCAGCGGTTACAAGACCCACAATGATCCTCTTCTTTCAGGTCGGTTTTGAGATCCAGAGAAGTATAAATTTCACCAAGAAAAAGCCAAGATCCGTGCTCCCGAGATACCAGATGTGTATTTTTACCCTGCCAACCGATCCCGGCCTGAGCGGCTGCAACCTTTTCTAAAACGGGGGCAGTATCGACAAAGACCTTCACCTGGCAATCAAGGTTTTCAACCATCCAGCGGGCAAGGGCCTTTAGCCGCTTTTTGATAAAATCGTGATAGTCTTTGTTTCGTGCATAAACTGAAATGTTTCCACGATCATCGAACTCAAGATTGGCAAGAGGCGGGTCGGCTGGGCCATAGTTGACGCCAAGAACAATAATGCTTTTGGCGTCGTCCCACATGGCAGTCGGATTTTCACGCCATTCAATACGGTTTTCCATCCAGCCCATGTCGCCATGATAACCTCTTGCGAGAAATTCTCGAAGGTTCGCCTTGGTTTTCTCTCCAATTTCAGCAGGAGAGAACCCAACGGCATCAAACTGTAATTCAAGTGCTTTTTGGCGAATAGCAGCTGCTGGATCAGAAGGGTAAGACAGAGAGTTTTTGATTTTTTTACTCATTTCTCATCCCTCCTTCGTTCATGTTTTTAAAAGACTTTGTTCTGATTACAGTGTTTGTTTTGTAAAAAAGAATAGCACGCGGTTATGTGTGAGAAAAATCTCCATCCAATTCAGGGATGTCGCCCCCTTCTTGCAGACGGTAAAACTCTTCTTGGAAAGTCTTGAAAGTACCGGCTGCAATGGCATCGCGCATACCAGCCATAAGTTCTTGATAGTAGGAAAGATTGTGGATGGTTAGAAGGACGGGACCCAACATCTCTTTTGCTCTAAAAAGGTGTCTCAGATAAGCGCGGCTGAACTGGGTACAGCAGGTGCATTTGCATTGATCATCAACAGGACGGTGATCATCTTCATGACGTTTGTTCCGCATGTTAAGAGCGCCACGACGGGTAAAGGCTTGTGCGTTTCGACCTGATCTTGTCGGTAGGACGCAGTCAAACATGTCGATCCCTCGGGCAACAGCGCCTACAAGGTCTGAAGGTTTACCAACACCCATAAGGTACCTGGGCTTGTCTTTGGGCAAGTGTGGCATGGTGTGGTCGAGCACTTCGAACATCACCTCTTGTCCTTCACCAACGGCGAGGCCCCCGACAGCATAGCCTTCAAAGCCAATATCGATGAGGGATTGCGCAGATTCTTTGCGCAAATCTTCGTAAGTAGAACCCTGTACAATACCAAAGAGACCATAGCCATCACGATCGCGGAAGGCTTTGCGGCAACGTTCAGCCCAACGCATGGAGCGACGCATGGAATCAGCCGCTTCTTTGTGGGTTGCAGGATAGGGGGTGCACTCATCCAGAACCATGGTGATATTTGAATCAAGAAGGTCCTGAATCTCCATGGATCGTTCGGGGGTCAGATTGTGTTTACTACCGTCGATATGAGATTGGAATTTCACGCCTTCTTCGGTGATCTTGCGCAATCCGGACAAAGACATCACTTGGTAGCCACCTGAATCCGTCAGAATTGGATGAGGCCAATTCATAAACTTGTGGAGGCCGCCATGGCGATCAACCAATTCAGCGGTTGGACGCAACATCAAATGGTAAGTGTTGCCGAGTACGACTTCTGCACCTGTGGAGCGGAGTTGCTCAGGTGTTATGCCTTTTACGGTTCCAGCTGTCCCAACGGTCATAAAAGCGGGGGTTTGGAATGTTCCGTGAGCTGTGGTGACTTCTCCGCGGCGTGCAAGGCCATCTGTGGCTTGAAGTTCATAACCAAATTTAGCTGATTTACTTTTTTCTTGATCACTCATAGACGATCCTCACGCTGCAACAGACTGCAGTCCCCGTAGGAATAAAAACGATAGCCATTCTGGATGGCGTGTTGATAGGCCGCGCGCATGCGATCTAACCCGGCAAATGCAGATACAAGCATAAATAAGGTTGAACGAGGCAAATGAAAGTTGGTCAATAGCAGATCAACGATTTTGAATTTGTAACCTGGTGTGATGAAAATATCGGTTTCACCATCAAAGGGGTGAAGAGTGCTGTTATTATCTGCGGCGCTTTCAAGTAAGCGAAGCGCAGTAGTTCCAACGGCAATAATTCGACCACCTCTGGCGCGAACGGTATTGATACGTTCTGCAGTTTCTTTACTGATATGGCCAATTTCGCTGTGCATTTTGTGGTCTTTGAGATCGTCAACCTTTACAGGCAAGAACGTTCCTGCACCGACATGTAAGGTCAAGGTGAGGTGTTCAATTCCCTTTTCTTCGAGGGCTAACATAAGGCGATCAGTATAGTGTAAACTGGCTGTGGGAGCTGCAACAGCACCCCTGTATTTGGCAAATCGGGTTTGATAATCACCCGCGTCCTGGTTATCTGAGCCAGCTTCTCTTTGAATATAAGGTGGCAATGGCATTTTGCCGTATTCTTCCAGATAGGGATACAGTTCTTCCGGTGGCAAATCAAAGGCAAGGAGTACTTCACCGCCATCAAGTTTGTTTTCGACTCTGGCTGTGAAACCATCAGCAAAACGTACGATGTCATCCGGGCGTAATTTTTTTGCAGGTTTGGCAAAAGTCCACCAGCGCGCCCCACCGTCTGGACTTGGCGGTTCTTGCTTGTGTAACGTAACTTCAATACCAGCTTCTCCCCGTTTGCCTTTTAGGCGTGCAGGGATGACTTTTGTGTCATTAAAGACAAGTAAATCACCAGGCTGAATAAGCTCTGGTAAGTCTATCATTCTGTGATCTTCAAAGTCCTTGCCAACGGACAGGAGCTTGGCCATGTCGCGTGGGTTTTCCGGTCGGTGGGCAATTACCTCACGGGGGAGCTCGAAGTCAAAGAGATCCGTTTTCATCTATTCGTATCCTGTTGCTCATCCTGGATCTTGAAACGATCAAAGAGCTATCGGGCGATTGGTATCAGAAGATAGCGCAGGACGCAAAGGGCAGGTGTTATTAACTGCTATGCTTTGCAGGTATAGTTGCCAAACTAAGTGCGATTTGAATTATTGCGCTTTCATTTCGGGTTCTTTGACGTTGTATCTGAGACCATAGCCTACGCGTTCTTTGGTCACGCCTTCGACAAAATGAAATGGGCGCTCTTCTATCCGGGCAAAATTTTTGCCACGCATTAATATCATAACACCTGCTTTTGCTGTCATGCGGGTCGCATTGGTTTTGTTTCGATCATCACAAATATAAAATCCGGCTTCACCTGCAAGTGTTAATATCGCGATTACAGCTTCAAAGCAGATAAGATCGCGGTGCGGTGAGATCCCCATTGAACCTTCGTCATAACGAAGGGCTGCTGTATCATTAAAGGCAAAAGGTGTTTTATAAGGTTGAGGCGTCATCAACTTAAAAGCAGCGTTCAGTTGTTGCTCAAAAGCGATTTGATAATCATTTAGGGCTGAGTGTCCATCGAAATTCATACAAATGCTAAAATCTTGCCGAACTTCATTCCCAGGAGATCCAACCACGGGTGTACCGTTTCTAAATGTGAGATTTTCTGTCGCCTGGAGCATCTTTTCGCAGCCTGCCTCATCGACCAGTGGAAAAGCCGCGGCCCCCTCAAGTGGAAGGCGTTCCATTGCTTTGGCAAGAGAATTCGGGGTTGTTAAAAGGTGTTGGGCAAAAATCGTCATGATTATAATTTCTAAAGAGCAAGAGTAGACGTTAACAAGAAGGCTATTATTTAAGTAAAAGTTATAACCTATTTGTAAAATAATAATGTGCCAAATGCGTCATTATGAAGCTGGTATTGGAGAATGAGATTAAAGGGCAGTTCCCTGTACTGTACAGTTTTGAGAAAGCGGTTTATAGATATTCCCAAGACAATTTTTGTTCATTTTTAAGTGTAGATTTTATGAATAGTCATTTATTGCGACTGTTTTTTTTCGCCGTTCCCACGATCAGTGTTTTCAGCTCAAACGCTTTGGTGCCTGTTGTTGCTTTCGTTGGTGTTGCAACAGCTGTTATCACCTATTTTAAAGATAAAAAAATGCCCAAGTTCAGCAAATTGCAACTTGGATTATTAGTCGCGGTTTTTGGATGGATAACGATCTCTACCTTCTGGACAATTAACCCGCTGAACGCTTTAAAGCTGGATTTGCGGTTATTTGCTTTAACTCTTTGCGGATTATTACTTATTTCTTCGGTTGAATCCCAGTCTGTGCACACGCATAGAGCTTTGGCCAAAGCGCTGTTGATTGGATGTGTTTTGGCGGCACTTTTTTTGCTGGTTGAATCAACTCTAAGTGCGCCAATTACGAAACTCATAAAGGGAAAATCACTTGATTATGGCATGAACCTTTCGCGTTTTAATCGTGGTGCAACATTTTTGGGGATTACAGCTTGGGCCTTGTTTTCCATTTATGGGACACGGCTTTCGTTGTTCTTAAAGTTATTGCTTCCCGTTGTACCTTTGGTGGTCTTATTTTTTGCCCCAAGCGAGAGCACGTTGTTTGCGGTTCTATTGGGATCAATCTGGTATTTATTGTTTTTTGCCATGCCGAGGTTTGGGTTTAAGCTTCTCCCGGTATTACTCGTCGCTTCTGTTCTTGTTATGCCGTTGGTTGCTAAATTTGCGGCCCCGTTACATGGACCAGAATCTTCTCAATCTATTCCTTTTTCAGCAAAGCATAGGTTTTTTATCTGGGAGTTTGTGGGGACGCAAATTTTTGAAAATCCTATTGTGGGATGGGGCTTTGATGCGGCTAGAGATTATCCTAATAAGGGGGTGGAAAATTATGTTCATGTTGATGGAAACGATAAGGAGAGAGCCCTTGGTGGGCGGATAATCTCTCTGCATCCACACAATTTCTCTCTTCAGGTTTGGTTAGAGCTTGGCGGGATAGGTGCTGTTTTGGTGTCATTGATAATCTGGAACTTATTTGGCTATTTAAAAAGAAACGGTTTGGGCGAAGATGCAGCTATTCAGGCAATGGTGGTGTCGACCTTCATTATCGCTTTGTTGGGGTATGGCATCTGGCAAAATCGTTGGTACGTAATGTTCTTTGTTTTTGCTTCCATGGTACCTCTGGTCCGTTCCTGTACTCAGGTCGATAAGAGAAATAAGTAATACGGATATTTGAATTAAATGAATAAATTTTGGATTATTTTTGCCGCCCTTTGGGGGGCAGTATCTGTTGCAGTTGGCGCTTATAGTGCACATGGTTTTAACGGAGATGAAGCCAGAGTTTTGTGGGCGCAAACGGGGAGTTCTTACGGATTTGTCCACGTTCTCGCGCTCATCGGGCTAATTGCGTTGGCGCAGGTCGGTAATGGATGCTCGCGTGCTAAATTTGGCGCGAGCTTATGCTTTTCTCTTGGCTTGATATTCTTCACGGGAGGCTTATTTATGAAAGCCTTGTTTGATGTCTCTCTCGGGGGGCCTTATATCCCGATTGGTGGCAGCCTTTATATTCTGGGTTGGTTACTGGTTGCGGCTTACGGTTTTACATTTAAGGCTAAAGAGGTTTAGATATGGCGGAACATCTACTCGATGCTACGGGGTTAAAGTGTCCTATTCCGGTATTGCGCGCCCGAAAGGCGATGAAGCCTCTGGTATCTGGGGATGTGTTGGAAATTCACGCCACAGACCCAAGTGCGCTGATGGATTTTAAGAATTTTTGTGAAACCACTGGGCATGAGCTGGTTTCATCTCAAGAGCGTGAAGATGACGTGCTGGTTTTATTAATCAAGAAAAGTTAAGTCAGCAACCAGCGAAAGGCACGCTTGAGCTCCGCTGTTCCATTACTGTCGTACCATCTGCCGTGAGAAATTATTACTTTCTCTGGAGCCCAGGAAATCATACGTTCAATGGCTCTTTTTGCATGAGAACGTCCGCTGGAAAAAGCCATCCGCATGTCGATCGGCGCTTTCCCGTCGGGGTCAAGATTTCCTGCCAATTTACAAAGTAAGGTAAAATACCAAGGTAATTTTTTTGCTTCAAAATTTTCAATAAGATCTGTAAGAATCAAGGTTTTGGTTGGCTTATGAAAAAAGTCGATTTCATGCAGAAATTTATTTCCACGTACATAAACCTGATTAATTTCATTTTTCCAATCGGCAGGCGCCGTATCATTTAATTCCTGAGCTACGGGAAAGTTTATCTTATATTCTGAAGCTCTCTTTAAAACATCTGGGGCGGCCCAGACTTGCGCGTTTGGATAATGTTCTTTCCAGCTCCCTACAGAGAGATAGTGAATGTTGTTGGGGGCGATGAGATGCTTAACTCCTCCCAATTGATCGATTTCGTTCAAAAGATTAGGGAGTGGGGCTGTGGGGGAGTGTACCCAAAGATCTCCATTGGCTAAACGGATCAAGGTCATTCTTGTTGGAAAGGGAATACCGTAAAAGGAAACATGGGGACCATCCACGATCCATATATTTTCACCAACGGGCTTTAGTGTGTTGATAGGGGCATAGAGTTTTGTCGTCATCTATTCTCGGTCGCCGATAAATTATTAAGTTAATGTTGCGCCTATAAAAAGAAGCCTTTGGGAACCAAAGGCTTCTTTTTATTGTCAGGTTATGTATTCCCTAAGTTACTCTGCAGCATTAGCCAAACCAGGGCGGGCTTTAAGCGTCTGATTATGCTTGCGATCAATCTCCAGAGTTTTTTCCATCAAGGAAAGCATCGGGGGGATAATGAGCAATGTGAGTACAGCTGAAAGGGAAAGCCCACCGATGACAACTGAGCCCAAACCACGATAGAGCTCAGAACCTGCACCAGGGACAAGAACCAATGGCATCATGCCAACCACAGAAGTAAGTGTGGACATGAAAATAGGCCGAATACGATTTCGCGTGGCTTCCAATATCGCAGCCTGTGCAGGCATGTTTTCCACCCGCAAGTGATGCAAGGTTTGGTGAACCACAAGTATGGCATTGTTGACAACAATCCCGACCAGAATAACAAAGCCAAGCAGGGTGAGCATATCCAGAGGTTGGAAAGTGACAAGGTTGAGGAACACGAGACCTGCGACCCCGCCTGCTGTTGCCAAAGGTACCGCCAGTAGGATGATTAAGGGGTAGAGGAAACTTTCAAACAATACCGCCATTACGAGATAGACAATCACGATTGCCAAAAGCAGATTGACCACCATGGCATCCCAAGTTTGTGCAAGATTATCTGCCGTACCACTCAGGCTTATCTTTACATCACTGGGGAGTCCGGCTGCTTCAAGTGGTGCGATGATTTCAGCGTGAAGCGTATCCAGAGCTTGTTCCAGAGGAACACCCGCAGATGGCCTGAGTTCCAGTGTAATCGTACGTAGGCGTTCGCGATGTCGAATCTCTGTTGGTCCCGACGTCAGGATGATTTCAGCGAGACTGGAAGCTGGAAGAATTGTGCCATCTGACGTAACCACAGGCAGATTTGCAATGCCTTGCGTCTGCGTGATTCCATCCGTGGGTCCTTTAAGAGTCAAATCTAATCGTTTGTTACCGATCGTGATTTCTTCAACACGAAGACCGTCATTAAACACATCAATTGCAGTTCCAAACTCGTTAACGGATACACCGTTATCTGCCAATCTAATTCTATCGGGTAGTATACGGACTTCCGGTGCGCCAAGCTCCAGACCCGGACGTGGTCTGAACTGGTTACCTTCACTGGTTGGAAAGACAGCAAGCATCTTTCCTGTGGCTTGACCAGCAATAGCCAGAATTTCATTTAAGTCGGAACCGGAGATGTCGAGGTCGATTTTCCTTCCCCCACCAATGCCACGACCAAAGAGAGAGGGCTGGTTGATAAACCCAAAAGTGCCAGGTTCTTTGAAAACGGGTTCCTGCAGCACAGGAATAAGCTCGGCTACTCTTTGTCCGTCAACGGCAACAGCGCCTAAGAAAGTATTTGATCTGGTGGCAACAAAGAAGAACCGCTCCATTTTGACTGGTTCACCTTCTTCAGACTCCGGACCTGTTTCAGAGGCCCATAAACTGCGAATGGAGTTCTCAACTTCAATGGCAATGGAGGTCATGGTATCGAGATTATATCCTGGAGGAGGGATGATGACACCAAAGACGAGGTTTCGGTTGCCTTCTGGCAGGTATTCAAGTTTTGGTAAAAATTTCCATGTGCCAAGCGAAGCAATGACGGTAATCGCACCAACCAGTCCAATGGCCATAATTTTCTTTTTCACGACGATGGTCTGAAAGGCCATAACAAAATTAACAAAGCCTCTACCGAACTGGTCAATACCAGGAAGATGAAGACGTTTGACCGTATCACTTCCATCAGTGTCGTGGTCTCTTAAAAAGCGACGAGAGAGTGCAGGAATTACAGTGATAGAAACAACAAGTGAGAGTGTAACGGAAACAGAGATCGCAACGGCGATATCACGGAAGAGTTGCCCTACTTCGAGTTCCATCACTAAAATTGGAATGAAGACCATGACGGTGGTGAGCGCTGAGACAAGGATCGCGCCCCAAACTTGCTGTGCTCCCTCATAGGCGGCAACAGCAGGGGACTTACCTTCTTCTTTAAGCCGGAAGATGTTTTCGAGCACAACAATTGCGGCATCCACAACCATACCGACAGCGAAGGCTAAGCCAGCTAAAGATATTACGTTGATGGACCGTCCTAATACAGCCATAGCAACAAAGGATCCAATTACTGAAACCGGAATAGCCATGGAAATAATGAGTGTGGCCCTAACTGAGCGCAGAAAGATCAAGAGGATAATTGCCGCGAGGACACCACCGAACCATATATTCTGTCTGACCAGTTCAATTGCAGAGCTGATATAGACGGTTTCATCATAAACTTGTTCGAGCTTCAAACCGGCATTGGGAACAGCTTTTGCGTTAAGATCGTCAATGGCCTGGTAGATACCATCCATGGTTTCGATAACGTTTGCACCCGTTTCCCGGGTCGCATTAAAAGCCAAGGCAGCATTGCCAAGCATTCTAATGTTAGAGCTTGGATCTTTGTAGTTAAAGTTAACTCTGGCGATATCCCCGACGGTTACCCGTGCTACGCTACCTGTAAGAGAATCCTGGTAACTGCGAAGAACGACCTGTTTGACCGCTTCAACAGTATTAAGATCACCTTCGGTTCTAACAATGTAACGTCGTTTTCCTTCGTCAACATCGCCGGCGGAGATTGAGGAGCTAGCCGCGCGTAAAGTAGAAACCACCGAGCTTGCGGTTAGACCGTAACGCGCAAGCAATTCAGGAAGAACAACAATCTCGATCTCGCGTTCACTACCACCGTAAATGTTAACGCCACTTATCCCAGGAACGCGTTCCAGACGATCTTTGACAATATCTTCAACAAAATCACCATAGTGATAAATTGGGGTCGTGTTACCTTCTTCGCGAGTGAGGATAAACCAAGCGATGGGATTATCTTCTGCGCCAGCTGTATCCAGTGTTGGTTCGTCAGCTTCAGCAGGGTATCCGTTGACACGGTCCAATCTGTTTGCAGTTAGAAGCAGGGCTTTACCCATATCTGTACCGACATTGAATTCCAGTGTAACCCTACCGGAGCCGTAGGCCGAATTACTAACCATGCTATGAAGGTTTTCCAAACCCTTCAACTTATCTTCTTGCTGGGTAATAATCTGGCGTTCGACCTCTGCAGGAGCTGCACCGGCCCAGTTTGTGCGAATGGTTATAACAGGACGATTTACATCGGGTGTCAGTTGGATTGGAATAACCTGAAGCGCAACAGCACCAAATAGCACGATCATAATCACAGCAGAAATTACCGCGATTGGCCGTTCGATGGATATCTTAATAAGGTTCATTACGAGGCCTCCTCGCTTTTCGTCTTATCTGACTCGCTTGATGTTTGGTCGTCAGATTCTTCCTTTGTCGGGTTAGGCTTTGTTTGCCCGGCTTCATTTATTAGAAGTGGTATGCCCGGGAAGAGCCGTTCGTTTCCTCTGGTTACGACTTGGTCCCCCACTTGGAGGCCATAGATTACTTCAATCCGGTTTCCAATTTGTTGTCCCAATTGGATAGGCCGTGGCTGAGCGTGCCCTTCTGCGTTAAGAAAAACCATAGGACCGTTGGCACTTTGAATGACTGCGTCCTTATGTACGGTGGCAACATCACGTTTGGCTCCGGCTGGAACCCGTAAGGTTATGCTCTGATTGTCTGCGAGTGTTTCAGGATTGGGGAGTTGTGCGCTTAATCTGACTGGGCGGGTTCTCGTTAAAGGATTTTCGCGCGGTAAAATTGCTCTGATGGTTGCCAATAAGGGTGTGCCATCTTCTAGACTAAGGGAAAATTCCATACCAGCTTTTATGGCTTTAAGGCGGCGAGCAGGGACATCAACTTCGATTTCTAAACTGTCCCGAGATAGCAAATCAGCCACGGGATCACCTGCTTGAACATAAGATCCTGCCTCGGTTTCTTTTGAAATAACGACAGCATTATAGGGAGCTTTAATCTCTGTGTAAGCGAGATTAATTTCTGCCCTACGTAGTTTGGCTTTTGCAGTATTAATATCAGCGCGAGCTTGGGAAACTTCGGCCTTGGCTATAACACTGTTTTGTATGGAATCTTCATATTTTGATTTGTTGAATGCAGCAGATTTTTTTAATTTTTCAAATCTTTTAAGTTCTTGATCTGCCAGAACGAGCCGAGCTTGAAAAGTGCTTAATCTACTACTGGAAGCCTGTACTTCACTTGTCGCAAGATCACGGTCAGCACGAAGTGTTGCAGAATTGAGACGCGCAATTACCTGGCCAGTTGTGACGTTGTCGCCAACTTCAACCAAAACCTCCTCCACGGGTCCTGCAATACGTGCGGATACCTTGCCACTTTGGCGTGCAACCAGACGTCCTATAACGGGGACTGTCTGGTCCATTGTTTCTGTGCGAACTTCATCAACTTGAACCAGAGAAGCTTTTTGGGCCGACGCTGTAATTGGGATCGCGATTGAAAAGGTCGTCAGGCAAAACGCCATCAGAAGATTTGAAGTTGTTAGCAGCTGGCGCAACCCGGCCTCCTAAGATGATGCTCAAGCAGAGCTTGGCATTTTATGGTGGTTTGGTTCTGATGGCCAAGACAGGGCCTTAAACAATCAGTGGCTTCATAGGGAGATTGACGGTTTGGTTGCCCTCAGCAACGCCGTTCTCTTTTTGTACTTTAGTAGAGAGGATGGTAATCTGTAAAGGCTAACTCCAGATATTAAAACATTATGTTATTTTTTGATTTGATTGATACTGTTATGAATATTAAACGAAATAAATGAAAAAATCCGTCGGCAGTTTGTGTAATTAGTGTCACAATTATTTTTTTAGTAAAACCGAACTCTAGAAAATGGATTTTATCAGGAGGGTATAGATGGCTACAGCCTTGTTCAGTCACCCTGTCAGTCAATTGCATGACCCTGGGTTGCACCATCCTGAGTCTCCCCAACGCATCGAAGCAATTCTCAGGGCGCTTGCGGAGCCAGATTTCGATGGATTAGATCGCAGGATTTCTCCTTTAATAGATAAGAAAAAACTTCACTGGGCGCATACCGCAGAACATATAAAAGATGTATTTCGCGCCATTCCTGATACAGGCTACGTTGCTATTGATGGCGATACGGTTGTTTGTAAAGATTCTGGCGAAGCCGCTTTACGGGCTGCTGGAGGAATCTGTGCTGCAGTGGATGCGGTTATAAATAAAGAAGTTGATAATGCCTTTTGTCTGAGCCGTCCACCGGGCCATCACGCTGAACGAAACCGTGTGATGGGGTTTTGTCTATTCTGTAATCCTGCCATAGGAGCCTATCAGGCTCGACATGAACATGGTTTGCAAAAGATTGCAGTGATAGATTTTGACGTTCATCACGGCAACGGAACTCAGGATATTTTATGGGACGATCCAGATATGTTTTATGCTTCGACCCATGAATCGCCGTTGTTCCCAGGTACAGGAAGTCTGGGGGAGATTGGTGTTGCGGGAAATGTTTTGAACACACCACTGCCGTCTGGGGCAGGATCATATGAATTTCGCAAAGCCATGGAAGATAGGGTTTTTCCTGCGGTGAGAAATTTTGCTCCTGAAATGATCATTGTTTCGGCAGGCTTTGATGCACACCGAGAAGATCCGTTGGCCTCTATCAATCTGGAAGATGAGGACTTTGGCTGGGTGAGCAAACGGATTGTTGAGTTGGCTGAGGAGCTTTGTGAAGGACGTCTCGTTTCTATCTTAGAAGGGGGGTATAATGTGGAATCTTTGGCACGTTCGGTATCTTTGCATGTGATGGCAATGATGAATGCCGCTGATTAAATATATTCAAAAGTGACGGTTTGAATATGTCGGGATTTCCCAGTTTAAGTATTTTGGGTAAGTATTTTCTGGGACAAATCCTTGTCTGGCTTACTTTGAAGACGTAGAGTGCGGCTGACATAAATTCTCGAGGTTCTCCATGACGGAAAATTCAAAAGCAGTTGATAATGCGGCTGCCATTCAGGCTATGAGCTTTGAAGCAGCACTCGCCGAACTCAAAATGATTGTTGAACGTTTGGAACAGGGTGAAGGCAAGCTTGATGAAGCAATTGATGCGTATGATCGCGGTGCTAAATTAAAGGCCCATTGCGAATCAAAACTTCGGGAAGCTCAGGAAAAAATTGAAAAAATTACCATTGGTCCCGATGGCGAGCCCCGCACAGAACCTTTCGATGTGGCTTAATAAAGCCTGCTAACGGAGTTGTCTTCTTATGCAGGACGTTAAATCAGCCCTCGTTATACGCGCTACTGCTGTTCAAGCTCGGCTTGATGCCTTGCTGCCCCTGATATCGACCCCCGAAGGGGAGGTTGTCGAGGCCATGCGTTATAGTGCCTTGGGCGGTGGGAAACGGTTACGACCTTTTTTGGTTATGGAAACTGCGGCCCTTTTTGATGTCGAGGAAACCTACGCTCTTGAGGTCGCGGCTGCTTTGGAAATGGTCCATTGTTATAGTCTTGTTCATGACGACCTTCCGGCAATGGATGATAGCGATTTAAGACGTGGTCGTCTGACCGTTCATAAAAAATGGGACGATGCCACGGCGATCTTGGCTGGAGATGGCCTTTTGACCGAGGCTTTTGGCGTTTTGGCTGATAGTAAAAGCCATCCCGATGCCGAAGTGCGTCTTAAATTAATAGCCGGATTAGCGACGGCTTCTGGCGCGGCAGGAATGGTGGGGGGGCAAATGATTGACTTGTCGCCAAGCCGTGCAGAATTAGACCTCAATGGGATTACCCGCCTTCAGGCTATGAAAACGGGAGCGCTCATCCGTTTTGCTTGCCAGGCCGGGGCGATTTTGGGGAAAGCGGGAGACGAGGAATATAAAGCTTTGAGTCTCTTTGCTGAGGATATTGGTCTGGCTTTTCAAATTGTCGATGATTTATTGGATCATGAGGCGACACCAGAAGAAACAGGAAAGCCAACAGGCGTTGATTCTGACGCTGGAAAGGCAACTTTTGTTGGGCAGCTTGGTTTGCAAGTTGCGCGAGAAAGGGCTGAGGAATTAGTGCACTTGGCTAAATCTAGACTTGATATTTTCGCAGGAAAGGCGCAGTTACTTCGCGACACTGCCACATTTGTATTAGAACGTAGGTCCTAAGTTAATTGCGGCCCTGTTTAAGGTTACTTTAGCAAGTCGCTTTAAAGTTAATGTGGATTTATTAAGCCGACCAGGAGTATAATTTATAACTGGTTGTCGAGGGATCTAAAAAAATTCATATGCCTTGCAGAAGGTATGTGAGAGATAAAGTTGATGGAGAGACGGGTGAGTCAGTACGGCCATAATCGCCAGACCCCTCTGCTGGACACAGTAAAAAATCCTGCAGACCTACGTACATTAGACGAAAGCCAATTGCCTCAGTTGGCAGAAGAAGTTCGTCTGGATATGATCAATGCCGTGTCCCAGACCGGTGGTCATCTTGGTGCTGGATTGGGTGTTGTTGAGCTGACTGTTGCTATTCATCACGTCTTTAACACGCCGGATGACAAGCTTATCTGGGATGTAGGACATCAATGCTATCCTCATAAAATTCTTACAGAACGTCGGGAACAGTTAAGTACAATCCGTCAAGGCGGTGGAATTTCTGGCTTTACGACCCGTAAGGAAAGTATCTACGACCCCTTTGGGGCGGCACATAGTTCGACCTCAATCTCGGCAGGACTTGGCTACGCTGTTGCGCGGGACCTCGCGGGGAAAACCAATAACGTTATATCCGTTATTGGGGATGGATCCATGACGGCTGGCATGGCCTATGAAGCCATGAATAACGCGGGTGCCATGAATTCCAGATTGATTGTTATTCTTAATGATAATGATATGTCGATCGCCCCACCTGTTGGGGCTTTGAGCGCTTATCTGTCTCGCTTGATTTCTGCCAAACCTTATCAATCTATGCGCCTTTTGGCGAAGGAAATTATCAGTAAATTTCCGCCACGTATTGAGACAGCGGCCAAACGCGCGGAAGAATATGCCCGTGGATTTTTTACGGGTGGAACATTGTTTGAGGAACTTGGTTTCTTTTATATTGGCCCCGTTGATGGACACGACTTTTCGCACCTTCTTCCTGTTTTGAAGAATGTTCGTGACTGTGGATTTGATGGACCTGTTCTTATCCATGCCGTGACCCAAAAGGGTAAAGGCTACGAGCCGGCTGAACAGGCTGCTGATAAATATCATGGTGTTTCTAAGTTCGATGTTGTCAGTGGTAAGCAGCAAAAAACACCACCTAAAGCGCCATTATATCAGAATGTCTTTGCCAAAGCTTTGATTGCTGAAGCCAAACACGATGACAAGATCGTAGCTATGACCGCCGCGATGCCAACAGGAACCGGAATTAATTTGTTCGAAGAAGAGTTCCCTGATCGTACGTTTGATGTGGGCATTGCAGAACAACACGGCGTGACTTTTTGTGCTGGTATGGCCTGTGACGGCTATAAGCCGTATGCAACAATTTATTCTACTTTTTTGCAGCGGGCTTATGATCAAGTGATTCATGATGTTGCGATCCAGAGCTTGCCTGTTCGCTTTATTATTGATCGGGCCGGGATGGTTGGTGCTGACGGCGTGACCCATCAGGGAAGTTATGATCTTGCTTATCTTGGGTGTATCCCGGGTATGATTATTATGGCGCCTTCTGATGAGCTTGAATTGATGAACATGGTGGCGACTTCTGCTGTGATCGACGATCAACCATGTGCTATCCGTTTTCCGAGAGGCGAATCAACCGGACGGATTGAACTGCCAGAGCGGGGAAGCGTCCTTGAGATTGGAAAAGGTCGTATCATTCGTGAAGGCTCTCACGTTGCTATTCTCGCTCTTGGTACGCGGTTGGAAGATTGCCTCAAAGCTGCAGATAAGCTAGCGGCACATGGGTTCAGTACGACCGTTGCAGATGCTAGATTTGCCAAGCCTTTGGATGCTGATCTCGTTCGCTTGCTTGCTAAGAACCATGATGTGTTCTTAACTGTAGAAGAGGGGTCTATTGGCGGGTTCTCTTCCTTGGTTTCTAATTTACTTGCGAACGAAGGCCTGTTCGATAAAGGGCTCAAATTTCGCCCGGTTTGCATGCCAGATATATTTATCGATCACGATACTCCGGCCAAACAGTTGGAACAGGCCGGCCTAGATGCCCAAGGAATATTTAATAAAGCAATGTCTGCTCTTGGTAAGGAAGTTGTGACGTCTTCATCGTCGATTGCCTAAATTCATTTAGTCGTTTTAATCGATTTTGGCATACTGATCCTTGCTGTTCCTTTTCAACGATAGAGACTTTTAAAAAGCTCTATACAACTCTAGTTCAACCCGCTAGGGTGATTTCAAGATCAAGTTTTTAAATTTGCCTAGGCCCCAAATACGGGTGGCGACGAACAACCTTACAGGCTGCGTGCGTCGGTAGATTTCTCATTTAGGAATCAAGTTAATGTCAACCGGACTGTCTTCGGACAGGGCTCTAGAGGCCCCTGATCAATTTTTGTCGCCCTCGATTTTATGGGGCGATGAACTGAAAGCTAGTTTTAAACTTTCTTGGCCGCTGGTCATTGCTCAATTGGCGCAAATGTCACTCTATACAACAGATGTTATTATGATGGGATGGCTTGGGCCCAAATCACTTGCCGCAGGTACGCTTGCGACAACACTTATGAGCCCTTTTCTTTTGTTTGGTATAGGTTTGATTACAGCCGTGGCTCCCATGATGGCACAAGCTATTGGTGCGCTCGATTTTAAATCAGTACGGCGAACAACCCGTCAGGGATTTTGGGCGGCAGTGTTCATTGCGACGATACTGGTTGCTTTGATTTGGAATGCAGAATTTATTTTCCTGATCCTTGGCCAAACATCAGAAAATGCATCGAAGGCCCAGGGTTATATTCGGTTTGCTGTGTGGAGTTTCTTCCCTGCTTTTCTATTCCTTGTTTTACGGTGCCTGCTTTCTTCGCACGGGAAAACATCGGTAGTTTTATACATTACGATTGCTGGTATCATTGTGAATGCGCTGGGTAACTATGCCCTTATGTTTGGTAATTGGGGATTCCCAAGGTTGGAATTACTTGGCGCAGGTATTAGTACAACGTTTGTGAATACTATTATGTTTGTGTTGATTTTGACGTATATCCTTATGCACAGACGATATAAAAGGTACGCTATTCTTGTAAGGTTTTGGAAACCCGATTGGTCACGGTTTCGGGAAATTTTTCGTATCGGCCTTCCGATTGGCTTTACTCTGACTGCCGAGACAGGTTTATTTACGGCTGCAGCTATTCTTATGGGGTGGTTGGGTACCAATGAACTCGCCGCGCATGCTGTTGCTCTTCAATGTGCAGCCCTGGCCTTTATGGTTCCTCTTGGTATTAGTCAGGCTGCTACAATTCGGGTTGGTTTGGCGTATGGTAAAAAGAACCATGACGGTATACGTAAAGCTGGTTGGGTTTCTATTGCCATGGGAACTGGCTTTATGATCTTTACCTGTTTGGCTTTTTGGTTCATTCCAACAACGTTGGTTTCTTTTTTCCTTGATCCAGCTCTTCCAGAAAATAAAGTTACTCTTGGGCTTGCTGTTTCGTATCTTGCCGTTGCGGCACTTTTTCAACTTGTTGACGGATGTCAGGTTGTTGCATCAGGTGCCCTACGTGGGCTTAGTGATACAAAAGTTCCAATGTTTCTAGCAATATTTGGCTATTGGGTACTGGGCCTTCCAATTTCCTATGTTGGTGGATTTGTCCTTGGCGGCGGTGGCCAGGGGATTTGGTTAGGGCTTGCAGCAGGGCTTGCATTTGTGGCAGTGGTTTCTGTTATACGTTTCACACTCCGTGATCGTTTCGGATTGACTAATTACAAGAGCATTTAACGTGGCAAAGATTGGCAAAAAACGTGCGGATCAACTCCTTGTTGATCGTGGCTTGGTTGAAAGTAAAACCAAGGCGCAAGCACGAATCATGGCTGGGCAAGTCTATACCGATACGAAGCGTGTCGATAAGCCAGGTCAACCTCTTGCGGAGGATGCACCTTTAACGGTCAAAGGCGAAGATCACCCCTGGGTTAGCCGGGGTGGTCTTAAGCTTCAGAAGGGTTTGAAGACTTTCAATGTTGATCCTACTAATTTGACATGTATGGATGTTGGAGCTTCTACCGGAGGTTTCACCGATGTCCTTTTGACCAATGGTGCGAGCAAGGTTTACGCAGTCGATGTCGGACACGGTCAACTGGCTTGGAAAATCCGTAAAGATGAACGTGTTGTGGTGTTGGAGCGCACAAATGCGCGGCATTTAACACGAGAACAGATTCCTGATGCCATTGAGATGATTGTTTGTGATGCCAGTTTTATTGGTTTAGAGACGATATTACCTGCGTCTATGGCATTAGCAGAGCCCGGAGCTTTAATGATTGCTTTAATCAAACCGCAGTTTGAGGTTGGAAAAGGACGTGTCGGTAAGGGCGGAGTTGTCCGTGAACCCGAGCTTCATCAAGAGGTTTGTGATCGGATTGAGAGTTGGCTTACGCATGAAACGGATTGGACAGTCCTAGGAGTGACTGAAAGCCCGATTAAAGGGCCAGAGGGAAACATTGAGTTTCTCATTGGGGCAAGAAAGTTCCTGTAAAACTAAGCGGGATAACTCATCTAACATTCTTAAATTTTGTCATACTTCAAATAACCGTAACTACTTGGTAATTTTTCGTTTATGACCTGTTAACCGACTCAAGGTATCTTATTGTGTAAGGATAATAAGATAGTATCTCAGTTGGGCTGCTCTTTTACTTTGGCCGTGTATGCTAAGTATAGAGCTTCAAGAAAATATCCGAAAAGTGATATAATAGAGTGATACTTAGATGGTTAGCAGGGGAATGATATATGTACGAGATTATAAAGTATCGATGTTTGAATAATATTTTTGTGAAATTAGATGGGTAATTAGATCACAATGGTCTTTAAATCTGTCCGAACGAAGTTGTTGATCATCTGTACTTTGTCTGTCCTTGTAACAGGGCTGATCCCTTTTTTGTTTTTTGAAGTTCGTTATTTTCAAATCGAAGAAGAGCGGATTGCTCAACGTGCTTTGGATGTTGCGAACAAAGTGTCTGTACCTTTATCGCGCTCTCTTTGGGATTATGATGAAAGTACTGTTTTACTCGTTCTTGACACCTTGATGAGAGATCCTGACTTAGTTCAGGTACGGATTATTTTGCCTGATAATGGTGGAGAATTCCTTCCCGCGGCTGATCATGATACGGAAAACATTGATCTAACAGACACGAAATTCATACGTATTCCCTTAACGTATACGGTTTTTGATAGTGATGAAGTACTTGGGCATCTAGAGGTTGGTTATACCACAGGACGTGCTTTTATTGATGTGTGGACACGGGTCTTTTTTGATGCCCTGATTTTTTTATTCATTTTGTTAACCCTTGGAGGTGGTGCTGCGGTTGCGATTAACCGTGCCGTTGGACGCCCACTCAGATTATTGTCTCTCTCGATTGAAGAGATGGCCACGCAAAAGAAACCTGTTCTTGTTAAATGGCGTTCCGATGACGAGCTTGGTCAAACTGTTGAAGCTTATAATAATATGCTGATTACAATTGATCAACATGAACGGGTTCTTACCGAGGCTAAAGAAACAGCGGAAATTGCTAACCGAGCCAAGACGTCTTTTCTTGCGAACATGAGTCATGAGTTAAGGACACCTTTGAACGCAATCATTGGGTTTTCTGAGATATTGATGAAAGAAAAAGACTATAAAGTCGATGATGAACGGAGAGAGGAGTATCTTGGTTACATTTTCGAGGCCGGTTCTAGCTTGATGACAATGGTGTCTGACATTCAACAAATTTCGCGACTGGAATCTGCAGAAGCTGGTATTCAGGATGAAGCGCTGGATATCAATGATGAAATTCTTGGCTGTATTCGTGCATTAGAACTGCGGGCTACCGATAGCGGGGTTATCGTTGAAAGTTCAATACAAGAGGAAATCCCTTATTTGAGGACCAATGCTCAAGGCTTTAAGCAAATTGTCGTCAACCTATTGAGTAATGCCATTCATTTCACGCCACGGGATGGTCGCGTGGAAGTTTCCGCTTTGTTTGATGATTATCACGGTTTGAGTATACGCTTTTCTGATACAGGTGTGGGTATTAAAAAAGAAGATTTACCTTTTATCACTGATCCTTTCTGGAAATCGTCATCCGGCGGTGAAGAACGTAGTGGGTTGGGACTTAGTATTGTGAAAGCAATCACAGAGAGAAATCAGGGCACCCTCTCTATTGATAGCGAAGTTGGTAAAGGGACTTCAGTCACGGTTAATTTTCCAACCGAACGTCTGGTAGAGAGATCCAAGCTGCTCAATAATAAAGCTGAGGCTTCTTAACTTATATCAAAAAACCTTGCCTCAGATTTAGTCTGTGACAAGGTTTCCAGAAATCTTAAATCATATAATTTAAGGGATCGTTACTTCCCTATGGGCTGTATCCCAGAGTTAAGAACCGAGACGCGCGGGTCTTGGGTTGCCTGTTCAATTCCTTGTAACATCGGTGAAGCTATCTTCAACAGACTCTTAATGGACTGTAGAACTGCGGGATCACTGAGGATCATTGGTCCGCCCATCACATTTTCCAGAAGTTCTTCGATGGGATCACGCGGAGTTGGGAAGGCGACCAGTTCATGGGCGATATCATCATGGATCATCGCAGCATCACGGGCAGCCTGTACAGCCTGCCTAAAACCGCCAAGTTCATCGATCAAACCATTTTCTTTTGCTTGCAGTCCGCTCCAGATTTGCCCTTTGGCTATGGCGTGTATTTCGGGCTGACTTTTACTCCGTCCTTCCGCGACCTTAACGGTAAAGTCTTCATAAATACGATCAAGAGAACCTTGCAATCGTGCCCAACCTTCGTTGGTGAACTCTTTGTTGGCACTATAGAGATCAGCATTATCGCCGGCTTTAACGCCGTCCCAGTTAACACCAACTTTATCCCATAGTCCGCTTAAGACCATTTTACCGCCAGCAACACCAATAGAGCCTGTGATGGTAACGGGATTGGCCAAAATTTTATGTGCGGGAGCCGAGACGAAATATCCGCCTGAAGCCGCGACTTCACCCATAGAAATAATAACGGGTTTACCGACCTCTTTGGCGCGAACAACTTCGCGCCACATAACATCAGAAGCCACGTAAGATCCACCAGGACTGTCAATACGTAGAAGTATTGCTTCGATTGATGGATCATCAATAGCATCAGCGATGGCTTGTGCGATGGTATCTGATCCCATTGACATGCCGCCACCAAAGAAGGGGTCACCTTTACTTTCGCCAAGGTGAATCTCGCCCTGACCGTAAATCAAGGCGATACGTGAAGCATTTTCGGGGATTTTTGGTTCAGTACTAAAAGCATAATCAGCGATACTCACAAATTCTCTATCGCCAACCAGAGCTTCGCTACGGACTTCATCCCAATAGCCAACCCGGTCAATAAGGTCGGTATCAATCGCTTCTACAGCACTTAAAGGAGAGCGGTTCATCAACGCACCGATTTCACCGGGTTTTTCTCTGCTTATTGAAATTTCTTTTTCTATTTGGGCAAAGATTGAATCGAGAACTCCCTGGGTATTTTTACGTACAGGTTCGGGCATTTTATCGCTGGTGAACATGTTCATCACGCCCTTGTATTCATGGCGTTGACTGAATTGTGGAAGAACACCAATTTCATCAAGAACAGGACGTAGATATGGACTTTCCATACTGAAGCCGGAAATATCAAGATCGCCGGATGGCTGTATCCAAACATTTTCTGCAGCACTGGCTAAGTAGTAATGAAGAGTTCCGTGGCCTGCTTCACCAAATGTTTCTGCGAAAGAGGCGCTCCATTTTCCAGTTTTTGTAAAGTCTTTGATTGCCTGACGTAATTCCTGTGCCTGTGCCAGACCAAGTGGGCCTCTTCCTGCACGTATCAGTATGCCTTGGACACGAGCGTCGTCCTGCGCGCGGTAAAGCGCATTGATAGCATCATGCAAAGGAATGCCGGGTTGTTGAAAAGAGTTACTCAAGTATGAAGACTTGTATGGTCCCTCCCAAATACCTTGGGAGAGATCAAGGGTCAGGATCATTTCTAAAGGCAGATTTTGATTGTCGACTTTTTTCCCGAGTTCATCAGCATTGTTAATCATGACGCCAATAAGAACCGTGATTAAAATGACAAGGAGACCAAGTGCAGCAAAAAGGCCTACAATGCCTTTAAATAGAAATCGAAAAAATGACATGACCTAAAAGATCCAAAAGTTATAAAAAATATCTTAGGGGGTAAGATGATGACCTAGGGACTTTTTTGCAAGCTTGGGATGAGTTTTCTTCACATTTATTCTAAGGGTTGAGCGAATAAGACTGACCTTGAGATTGCGGCTTTGGAAAAAACTGTTAGATTGGCGGAAAATTACCAGAGAAAAGCTGGTACAATTATAAAATATTAGGTGTCAGGAATATGCGACGTAAGGCACGCCGAGGCGGCGGAAAACAGATCGAAATTGAGATCAAGACACTCGGTGCGCGTGGTGATGGTGTCAGTGATCATGACGGAAAACCCGTCTTTGTTCCCATGACATTGCCTGGCGATCGCCTGCTTGTGAAGCTAGTTGGAGAACGTGCCGGTGGTTTGAAGGCCGAAATTTTAGAGCTGCAAGAACAAGTTGCAGATCACGTTGATCCTCCTTGTCAACATTTTGGACCTTGTGGTGGGTGTACAGTGCAGCACGCCAGTCCTGAATATTATCAACGATGGAAAAAAGATATCGTTATTCAAGCGCTAAGGCGTAAAGGCTTTAGTGGGGGAGAAGTCGCGGATCTGATTCAGATTGATGCGGGGACACGGCGGCGCGCAGTTTTTGCTGCCGAAGCTCGGGGTAAAAAGATTGATCTTGGTTTTCATGAACGCGAAAGCCACAAAGTAATAGATGTTAAAGATTGTTTGATCCTGACATCTTCACTTGGTCAAATTCTTCCTCCAATGAGAGAGCTTCTGAAGGTTCTGCTGGGGCCTGATCAAGCAAAAGCTGATATAACGGTTATTGATTCAAAAGCCGGGCTCGATATTTTGATTGCGACAGATGCCAGTTTAACCCTGGTTGGCCGAGAAGCTATCACAGCTTTTTCTGATGCAAACAATATAGCTCGATTTGCTTGGAGCCGTCCTAAAGGAATAGCCGAGCCAGTCGCTATTCGAGATCAACCAATTCAGATGTTTGGTGATGTGCCTGTTCTGCCACCAGAAGGGGCCTTCCTTCAACCAAGTCAAGAAGGTCAAGATATTTTGACCAAGCTGGTTTTGGATTATTTGCCGGATGACGTTGAAACTGTTGCTGATTTGTTTTCTGGCTGCGGAACCTTTACGTTCCCTCTATCCAAAAGGGCTCACGTCCACGCAATTGAAGGCGATGAACGTGCTATTGCTGCGCTAACATCAGCCTCTAGACGTAATGATACGGCACACAAAGTAACAACCGATTGTCGTGATTTGGTTAAAGATCCTGTCACCGCGGATGAATTACTTGGTGGAGATTGTGTTGTTCTCGACCCTCCAAGAACCGGTGCGAAAGAACAATGTTACGAGCTTGCGCAATCTGACATTAACACAATTATCTATGTTTCGTGTAATCCAACGACCTTTGCCCGGGATGCAAAAATTCTTGTCGAAAGCGGATATGTGTTGAAAGAAGTAACACCTGTTGATCAGTTTGTTTGGAGTGGCCACTTAGAAATTGTCGCGTGTTTTGAGGCCGAAGGCTACGAAGATGATGATCTTGAGGGGGTTGGAGAAGAACTGGAATAAGACTGTTCTTTAGCTTTCTTTAGGGGATCTTCGTTCTGTTTTTTTCTATGGTTTAGAAGAAGGAAGATTCTCTAGCGAGGAAAGATGATCTTCTGGTACCGTCATTGAAATTTCTGCCTGTTTACTGGTGAGGGTAGTGCGCATTGTTTCTTTTTCTTTCTCTGTCAGAACAGAGTGGGCAAAGGCCCTTGGATCTCTCTTTGGGGCCGGAAGTAAGAGGTCGTCAGTTACGACAAGTTTTACTTCTGGATGACGTCGATTGGTACAATCTCTCATTTGCATGATCTGGTCTTGGTGAGGAATACCTGAAGCAAAGGCTTCGGTACGATGTTCCAGATTATCCCAAAGAGCGTTGGCCAAGTAGCTGCCAGTATCTGATTTATGCAGACGTGCGCCCCGCCGGAACCTTCTTTTTCTTTTAAGCAGAGTGTAACTTCCTTCCAGGCAGATATATGATGGCCTGCATGAGGCATATTAGCACAATTACATGAATTTAGAAACTCGGGCTTTGCATGAAACAGCTTTGACACTATATTTCAGATGATTGATTTGCGAAAATTTACCACGATAATTGATCAAACCTGTTTGTTTTTAAGCCCTATTGAGAGATCTATGACAAAGCAATCCCTACCTGGTGACCATCCTAAAGTTCCAACAGCGAAGGTTGGTGTGTTGTTAATGAATTTGGGAACTCCTGATGGGACTGACTATTGGTCCATGCGGCGTTATTTAAGTGAATTCCTTAGCGACACGCGGGTGATAGAAGCTCCGAAATGGTTGTGGCAGGTTATCTTGCAGGGAATTATTTTGACAACCCGCCCCAGTAAAAGTGGGGAGGCGTATAAGCAGATCTGGAACAAGGAAAAAGACGAATCTCCTCTTCGGACGATTACCCGAGATCAAGCTGAAAAACTGCAAGAATTATTGTCTAAGACACACTCCAACGTCATCGTTGACTGGGGATGGCGATATGGAAATCCTGGTGTGAAAGGGCGTATTAATGCCTTGAAAGAGCAGGGGTGTGATCGTATCTTGCTCTTTGCATTGTATCCGCAATATTCGGCAACGACGATGGCGACAGCATACGACAAGTGTTTTGATGCTTTGAAAGAAATGCGCTGGCAGCCTGCGGTTCGGTGTGTTCCCGCGTACCATGATGAGCCGGTCTATATCGATGCCTTGGCAAAATCGGTAGAGGAAGGTGTTGCGAAGTTATCCTGGAAACCTGATGTAACCATCGCTTCATTCCATGGACTTCCTGTCGAATACCATGAAAAGGGTGATCCTTATTATTGCCACTGTGCAAAAACAACGCGATTACTTCGAGATCGTCTTGGCTTGTCAGAACAAACACTCAAACTTTGTTTTCAGTCTTTGTTTGGCCCTAAAGAATGGCTTAAGCCTTATACCCAACCAACCGTCGAGGAAATGGCTCGCAATGGTGTGAAGAATTTAGTTATTCTCACGCCCGGATTTTCAGTCGATTGCGTTGAAACTCTGGAAGAGATCGATATTGGTGTTCGTGAAGCTTTTCTTGAGAATGGCGGCGAGAACTTTGCCTTTATCCCATGCCTTAATGCTGATCGAGGAGGCATGGATGTTATTGAACAAATCACTCTCCGCGAATTACAGGGGTGGATTTAGCAAACAAGTTTGTTCGATTTACAGGTTCGTCTTTTAAGACGAAAAAACCGGTAATGTGATTACACATACCCGCTTTTTTTATCTGTTTTGTGCCTTATGACGGAGCCAATGATCCGCGAGAGTCAGGGCCATCATAGCTTCGCCGACGGGAACGCCACGGATACCTACGCACGGATCGTGGCGGCCTTTTGTGAAGATTTCAGCCTCTTCACCATCAGTGGTCACCGTTTTACGAGTTTGCAAAATTGAACTGGTCGGTTTGATGGCAAAGCGGACAACGATATCTTGTCCTGATGAAATACCACCTAGGATTCCACCTGCATGATTACTGGTGAAGTGAGGTTTGCCATCAACCATGCGGATTTCGTCGGCGTTTTCCTCACCGCTATAGGCTGCAGTGCCAAAACCATCGCCAATTTCAACACCCTTTACTGCGTTGATTGACATCATGGCTTTGGCAAGGTCAGCATCAAGTTTGTCATAAACAGGATCACCAAGGCCGACGGGAACATTACTGGCGACGACTTCGATCACGGCTCCCAAGGATGACCCAGCTTTACGGGCAGAATCGAGATAGGTTTCCCACTCTTTTGCGGCAATGGGATCAGGGCACCAAAACGGATTGTTGTTCACCTCACCCCAATCCCAACGGGTGCGGTCTATCTTATGAGGCCCCATTTGGACCAGTGCGCCACGAATTTGCACACCGCCCTCGATCTGGGTGTCTAGAACTTTACGTGCAATGGCTCCCGCTGCAACACGCATTGCCGTCTCGCGTGCTGAAGAACGCCCACCACCACGATAATCGCGAATACCGTATTTTTCCCAATAGGTATAATCAGCATGTCCGGGGCGGAATTTTTTCGCGATATCCCCGTAGTCTTTGGAACGTTGATCGGTATTTTCTATCAGTAATCCAATAGGTGTCCCTGTTGTTTTACCTTCAAAAACACCAGAAACTATTTTTACCAGGTCAGCTTCCTGCCGCTGAGTTGTAAAGCGATTTTGGCCGGGTTTTCGCGCATCAAGATAAACCTGAATTTCTTCCTCGGTAATATCTATAAGCGGCGGTGTCCCATCGACAACACACCCTATGGATGGCCCGTGGCTTTCGCCCCAGGTTGTAAAACGGAAAATTTCACCAAATGAATTGCCAGCCATGATGCTCTCGCAGCGATTAAAATTATCGTAAAAAAGGGAGCGGCAGCTCAGCCACGCTCCCCTATAGAGTATATCTCATAAAACTGGATGAGATATTGTCGATATTATTGCGGGTTAAAGTTCGCCAGCAATTCAGACAGTTCCTTGGCTTTATCCACATTCATCATGCCGACAACATGATAGCCTGAATCGACGTGGTGGATTTCACCTGTAACACCGCCGGACATATCAGAGAGAAGGTAAAGACCCGCTCCTCCAACTTGTTCAATACTAACGTTACGCTGCATCGGGGAGTTCAGTTCGTTCCACTTGAGAATGTGGCGGAAGTCACCAATACCGGACGCGGCCAAGGTTTTGATTGGACCAGCAGAAATTGCGTTCACACGAATATTATCTGGGCCGAGGTCATCAGCCAGGTATTTCACAGAAGCTTCAAGCGCGGCTTTGGCGACACCCATTACGTTGTAATGTGGCATTACCTGTTCTGCGCCGTAATAGGTTAAAGTGACAAGACTGCCACCATCTTTCATCAAAGGTGCAGCGTGTTGCGCAATGGATGTAAAAGAATAACAGGAGATATCCAGGCTTTGAAGGAAGTTTTCACGGCTGGTATTGAGATACTTGCCTTTCAACTCTTCTTTGTCTGCATAAGCAATCGCATGGACAAGAAAGTCGAGCTTGCCCCATTTTTCTTCAATTGCGCGGAATGTAGCTTCAACGCTTGCGTCGTCGGTGACATCACACTGAAGAAGAATATCGGATCCAACGGATTCTGCGAGCGGTGCAACGCGCTTTTTTAATGCATCACCTTGATAGGTAAAAGCAAGTTCAGCGCCTTGATCAGCAACCGCTTTCGCGATTCCCCAGGCGATTGAGCGATCGTTGGCAACGCCCATAACTAGGCCGCGTTTTCCAGCCATTAACGGTTGTGGGTTGGACATAGGGTTCCTCGCTGTGAGATTGTCCTAAAAATTAAGGTGCAGCATCCTACAACATTGCCGAGATTGGTCAAAGAAATGGCAACGTGTAGAGTGTAATTCTGACTTTTTAGCTGGGAATTTACCATTCTGCCAGCGATAGTTAGCTTTAAAGGCTAAATTGGGTATGATTGGGGGGTACATTCGATGATAGATTCGACTTTTAAGCGGCTTTTCGTGCAAGTTCGGAGAATCGCTCAAGAACTGGATCTGAAAACAACTTTTCGATTTATGGGGTACGTCTTTAAGCGTTTTGGTAAAGATAAAGGAACCAGGGTCGCGGCCTCGTTGAGCTACTCATCTCTTTTAGCAATTGTGCCGATGATGACGATTGCTTTGGCGCTTATGTCGGCTTTTCCAGGGTTCGAAGATTCAAAGGATGAATTACAAGCAACCTTGCTAAACAACTTACTTCCGTCTGCGGAATTTGAGATAGCAGTACAACTCAACACCTTTGTTGCAAATGCCAGCGATATGACTGCGATCGGAGTTCTGGCCCTCGCTGTCACGGCGATCATGTTACTTTACACCATATCCAGCTCCTTTAATGCGATATGGCGGGTTCAGGAAAAGCGACCGATTTTTAATCTTATTCTGGTTTATTGGGCTTTACTGACACTTGGCCCTTTAATGCTTGGTGCATCAATTACAGTCTCAAGCTACGGTTTTGCTATGGCACAAATCGCGGATGGTACAGGGTATACTGTTTCTGTTTTGACGAGAATTATCCCAATTTTCTTGAGCGCTACGGCCTTTACTGTCCTTTATTTAGTGGTTCCCAATCGCCCGGTTCTCTTTTCTCACGCGCTTGTTGGTGGGGTGAGCGCAACAATATTATTTGAGCTTCTCAAACGTAGTTTTGGACTTTATCTGTTTTATTTCCCCTCTTACCAAGCCATCTACGGGGCACTTGCAACGATACCAATTTTTTTGATCTGGATGTATCTTTCTTGGATGGTTGTCTTGTTGGGGGCCGAATTAACAGCTGCGCTTCCTGAACGAAGAGCTGTTCTACGACGAGGCATCAAACGTGAAGGTCTTGGGGATCGGTTGTCTTTGGCACTTGCCCTTTTATACAAGCTTGAAAAGGCAGGTCATCAGGGGGCCGCTTTGCAGGAAACCATAATGATGAGAGGACTGCCTGCTGACTTGCAAGCAACTGGGGAAGTCCTGATGGATCTCAAGGATATGCGCATCACAGAACGCACAGGGAGAGGCCGTTGGGTTCTCTGCCGAGATTTATCGAAGATCAGTTTTGGAGATCTTCTTAAGGAACTCGATTTGAATTATGCCCCAAAACGAAACTGGCCTGAAGGTATCGAAGGTGTATTAAAGATTGTGGAAGATGCTCCAATGGAGATTCGAGACAGATCCCTTAAGGATGTACTTGAGGACCTTAAGTAGCGCTGGGTAGTCTATAAGAAAATCAGAATTTTACCACTTGATTTTCAACTCAAGTAAGTTCTTTAAAAGTTGAATAATTTTATATTTATCCCAAACTTTGTTTATGCGGTTTCTCAATCGGGTGGAAATTATGAACTTCGATCACGCAGAGATCTATGCGCCTGAATTTGGAAATCGACATTTGTCCAACCATTTTCCCGTGGCCGCTTTTGCGTTTAAAAAATTGGGAGCTAAAGGCCAGGCCCTTGAGAGGCTGAACCAAAGTAACCTAAAGGCGTTGGATTTAATTCGAGACGTTTCCCGTAATTTGAAAATCACAGATGATAACTTTGTAAAATATCTCGGAGAACGAGAAGCTTATTCAGGTTATTTCTCTTAGTTCAAAGAGAAGGTGGTTCTTGGTAAGGAAATACCCAGAATTGATGAGCTGGCAAAAGGAATATCAGCGGGGGTGTTTCACGCGCTCATACGCATGGGGTATGGTTTTGACGCTCAGGATGTCTCTGAGGTTTCTGCAGGGTTGGCCTGTTTGGCGAGTTCATATCTAGAGGTCACCTCGAACAAAGGTAAAACATTTCGTGTTTCAAGCCAAACTGTTGCGGACTTTATCAAAGGTTTATTGGCCCGCCGTCTCGCTGGAGAATTGGATGCCCTACCAAGCGAGGGTGTGATTTTTGAACGTATGGATATTACAGCCCAAGAGAAGATGAGGCAGAAAGTCATCTCAGAGGCTTATCGAGTTTGCGATCTGTCTTTGGAAAAAGTTACGGAAATGAACCTGGATGTCTTCCTGAGAGCCAACAATTTCACAGCGTTGCATGCGGTAACAGCCTCGCATGCCGCCAGGTTGGTTTTACCTTATGTTAGCGATCATGAAGGGTTTGTTAGGTAGCTTTTTACGGGTATTATTACAGCAGTACTGACAATTCCGAGAAAAAAGTTTCAGTCAGATATTTTCGACCTAGAAAAACTACTTTCGCAAGAAAGCCTTGCTCAAAAAGGACGAACCTCAAAGGATAGCCACGATATTAAATTTATCTATAGCTGTTTGGAGGAATATAAACACTATGGGAATTATAAATATCTTGTTGCGGCCGAACTCCGGCTCAATAAACAGTGATAGGCTTTAACCCTGATTCCGAATAATATTTTCAAGATCTTGCCGCGCATCAGAGGGTAGGGACTGAATTGCAGTAGCAAGGTGGCCAAGAAGTTTACGGAGATTGTATACCTGATCCATGGACCTTAGGATGATCGGCATTGATTCGTAATTTGCGCCGATATCGTGGATCAATTCGCGTAATAGCCTAACGCGAGCCTCATCTTCTTCGTTGAAGATAAGTGTACCATCTTCTTGTGTTGGTAAGACCCAATTACTTTCGATCCAATCAGATAATTCTGATCCGTTGACGTCAAGATCTATGACAATATCGTCAAAGGTTTTCATGGTAGTGGGTCCTTAATCGTATGTATGGTGCTATTTGAGGCGCTAATATAAAGACGCACGACAATAACTGATTGCGCCTTATTTATGCGTTCAGGGAGGGACATGCAAGGTTTGGCTTGATGTCAGTAGTTTTGTGAGCTTGTTTGCATAACTTATTAGGTTATTTCAAGTTAGGGAAATTGAGGGGTTAATCAAACAGGCCCGTATCTTTGCGTGGATCATAACTCGTTGATTTTGACCAACCTCTAAGGAAATCACGCAACTCTTTATCTGTTTCTTCAGGTAGTGTTACCTGGAGGCGAATTAGCTGGTCTCCACGGTTGTGGCCTTTGATATCATCGATACCTTTGCCTTTGAGGCGTAAAATTGTTCCAGTATTGGAATCCGCTGGAATTCTTACTTTAACTTTACCTGTTACCGTTGGCACAGTCAGAGTAGTTCCTTCGACAGCTTCCAATAGAGTTATGGGTAGGTCGAGATGAACATTGTAGCCTTTTCGGGTAAACATCGGATGTTCTTCAATCCGAATTTCAATGTTGGCATCGCCATTGAGGGCACCACCTTTTCCTGGAAGCCCCTGGCCTTTCAATCGAAGGACTTGTTTATCATTTGTGCCGGGCGGGATGGTTATGTTGAGAGTTTTTCCATCGGCGAGGTTTATACGTTTTTTGGCTCCGGCTGCAGCTTCAACAAAGTTTACAGTACATTCGTATTTGACGTCACTGCCTTTGCGTTTGGGAACACCACCACCAGCTCTGCCGCCAGGTCCACCGCCGGCGCCTTGTCGTCTTCCTCCAAACAAATCAGAGAAAATATCTCCGATATCCATCTCTTGGCCAAAATCAAATCCGCCGCCAGGGCCCCCGCCAGAGGTTGGGCCTCGTGGATTTCCCCTTTGGGTATAGCCAGAATGAAATGGATTTTGTTGTTGACCTGTGGCGTCAATTTCACCCCGATCATACTGTTGTTTTTTCTTGGCATCGCCAAGGATGTTATATGCCTGTGAGATCTCTTTAAATTTTAACTCAATTTCCTTATCGTCCGGATTAAGGTCCGGGTGATATTTTTTGGCGAGCGTACGGTACGCAGATTTAATCTCCGCATCAGATGCCGTCTTGGTTGTACCGAGAACTTTATACAGGTCTTGCATTTGTTGGGTGAAACTCATTTTATCGTTACAGATAGCTATAAAGACATAATCTCTTATAATAGCTGATGCAAAGCTAATGTAATAAAAAGATACAAGTTTAAAAGGGGAGTTGGCTATTGTTATCGCTTGTTTGGCTCAAGTTTGGGTCCCTAGAAATGAATTCAATAGCAAATTAAGTGAATTTTGCAAAAAATGGTCAGAATTTATTTTCCTTTTGGGTCTTTAAAGAAAGAGCTCTGATCAAAGCGACCAGAGCTCTTTCTTTAATTTAGTTTTTCAAATATGCAAGCCCGCATTAGGTTTTTAGAGAGCTTTGGGAACCTATAATTTATTGAATTTCCCATGACCCATCTGGTTGGCGACAAGCTGTGCCGTAGGCTTCTTCTGTTTTGCCGCCAATGACAACAGACTGTTGGTATTCACGGCAATACTCACCAGCAGATGATGTGCCGTCACGTACAGGCGTCACTGTACCGGAATTACCTGAATCTGGATTGTTCCATGCGATGGTTTGGCCGACAGGTGCGGTTTGTGCTTTATTGTAAGCGACGTCCGCTTTTTGCTTGTCTTCGTCATCCATATAACGACCAACTTCGCTACCGAGGAAGCCACCAAGAACAGCGCCTGTTGCTGCCGCAACAATTTGACCATTCCCTTTGCCAAATTGAGCGCCGAGAAGGCCACCTGCAATTGCCCCACCTAGTCCGCCGACAGTTTGTTTTACGCCGCGATCATTAGAACAGGCCGTCGTTGTAAATGCGATCAACAAAACTGCTATGCTTGCCTTCAATTTCATGGTCTTGCTTTCTTATGTGCATTTTGTATTGTTTGTACTGGAACTTATACTTTACCATAAGTCTTGCTCTTGCGCCCAGCAATACTAACCTTACATACCTAGATAGAGCTTAAATGAGGCCGCAATATGGCTCCAGAGTTATTTTTGTGTTCACTGAATTTCGAATATTTTATTTTTTCAAAGTTTAGTGAAGTTTGCAAACTTGTCGCAGGGTACATGGTTGTGACTTCCAAGAGTATCTGGTACGCCTTTTAGAGCTAATTTTCATTTCCGATTATTTCACTTTTTAGAGACCGATAACTGTTATGATCCGTGATAATACTCCTTCTGATCCGTATGATGTTTTCGATGTTTGGCTGAAAGAGGCTGAGGAAAAAGAAATCAATGATCCGACTGCCATGTCTTTATCTTCGGTTGATGAAACGGGGATGCCTTCTTCACGAATGGTTCTTTTAAAAGGGTGGGATCGAGATGGGTTTGTTTTCTACACCAATTTTGAAAGCCGCAAAGGTGATCAATTGCTGGCCCATCCAAAAGCTGCGCTCATGTTTCATTGGAAATCGGTCAGGCGTTCTGTGCGTATTGAAGGTACCGTTGAACAAGTTACGGATGCTGAGGCTGATGAGTACTTTGCCAGCCGACCGAAACAGAGCCAAATTGGGGCTTGGGCAAGTGATCAGTCCCGTCCTCTAAAAGGACGGTTCGAGTTGGAAAAAAGAGTGGCAAAATACGCAGCAAAATACGGTCTTGGTAAAGTTCCGCGCCCGCCACACTGGTCTGGGTTTCGGGTTCGGCCTTTGCGAATAGAATTTTGGCAAGATGGCCCCTTCCGGTTACATGATCGTTTGGTATATAACGCAGCTTCTGATGGCGATTCAGGAGAGTGGGTGACAGAGCGCTTATTTCCATAAAATTTGTAGAGATTTTGATCTCTCGTAATACGCGCGTGCCTTGTTACTTGCATTTGTATCGACTTAATTGGCTGGCTGAAATGAACACAGTAATCTTGAGCCACAGAGAACGAACGGCCCAGTTGATGAAACGGGCTGCGTATGCTGCCGTGTTGACGGCGTTGATTTTGATAGCCGCTAAGTTGTCTGCTTGGGCCTATACAGGATCGGTGTCTATTTTAACAACACTGGTTGATTCTCTACTTGATGCTGGGGCTTCGTTACTCAATCTACTTGCCATCAGTCACGCTTTAACTCCTGCCGATGAAGAACATCGATTTGGGCATGGCAAAGCAGAGGGACTAGCTGCTCTGGCTCAATCTGCTTTTATAACAGGTTCTGCAATTTTTTTGATTCTGGAAGCAGGACAACGGCTTGCTGACCCTCATCAAACTAAAAATACAAGTATTGGTGTTGGAGTAATGGTTTTCTCTATCTGTATGACCTTTGCTTTGACCCGATACCAAAATTATGTTGTTAAACAGACTGGTTCTGTGGCGATAGAAGCCGATGCCCTCCATTATTTTGGCGATATTGTCGTTAACTTATCTGTTATTGTTTCTCTTCTGATTGGGCATTATTTGGAATTACCTTGGGTGGATCCGATCTTTGCACTGGCAATCTCTTTTTATATTCTTACCTATGCGTGGAGTATCCTAAAAAAAGCCCTTGATATGTTGATGGATAGAGAACTTCCCGATGATGAGCGTATCAAAATTGAAAGCTTGATTGTAAATCATGCCGAGGTACTTGGGGTTCACGATCTGCGGACACGTATTTCGGGACCAGATTTGTTCATCCAATTTCATCTCGAGCTTGATGGTCATATAAGCCTCTCGCAATCTTATGCGATTGCTGAAGAAGTCGATGACGAAATTTGTACGCTTTATCCCCATGCAGAGATTATCGTTTTACAAGAACCGTACGGGATAGAGGTTCGTAACGTGGTCCGGCGCGAGAAGCGTAATGGCACGGGCGACAAGGAGACACAAAATGCAGGATAGGAACGTGGATAAACCTCAAGCGACGGCAGAAGATGCCGATGATCAACATACTGTTGACCTTAAAACAGGGGATCGGAAAACTGTTATCTTGACTGGGGCAAGTCGAGGGATCGGGCATGCGACGGTGCAGTATTTTAGCCAAAAAAACTGGCGAGTTATAACCTGTTCACGTGAAGATGTTCCTGAACACTGTAAGCGAGATCCGAATTGGGCAGACCATATCGTAACAGACCTTAATGATACGAAAAGCACGCAATTTTTTATCGATCGTGCCAACGAAATCTTGGACGGCGCTCCACTACATGCCTTGGTAAACAATGCTGCCGTCTCTCCTAAAACGCATTATAAAGAACGTTTGGGGTGTTTGAACGGTGACGTTGATACTTGGCGTGAGGTGTTCGAGCTTAATTTCTTTGCACCTTTAATGTTGTGCCGGGGGTTTGCATCGGCGCTGGGGCGCGGGC
This sequence comes from Kiloniella antarctica, assembly GCF_042682825.1. Lineage (NCBI taxonomy): Bacteria > Pseudomonadati > Pseudomonadota > Alphaproteobacteria > Rhodospirillales > Kiloniellaceae > Kiloniella > Kiloniella antarctica. Next base: position 992,220 of record NZ_JBHUII010000004.1, on the reverse strand, counting down.
AAGGGTCAGTGGTGAATATTACTTCCATCGCAGGACATGGGGTTCATCCTTTTGCTGGATCGGCTTATTCTACTTCAAAATCTGCTCTGTCTGCTTTGACACGGGAACTTTCAGCTGAGTTTGCCAAGTTTGGTGTTCGTGTGAACGCCGTAGCGCCGGGTGAAATTGAGACGGATATGATTGGAGAAGAATACGAAGCACTTATCCCTCGTATTCCCATGAACCGTATGGGGCAACCTAGTGAAGTCGCTTCGGCAGTTTATCAACTTTGTACGCCTAACTTTGGTTATGTGACAGGAACTGAAATTTTTGTGACGGGCGGTCAACATCTATATTAAGCCTGTTTTGTTGAAGGTTGGTTTTAAGTTTGGGGATGGGGGACATTCATGAGATTGCTTAAGACACTCAGCTTTTATGCGATTTTGGGTGTCTCTTTCGTGATTACACTCCCAGCCTACGCAGGAAAGGCTCATGTTTCCGTCGCGGCTAATTTCACAGCAACTGCACAAGACTTGGCACAGGCCTTTACCAAGACAACAGGCCATGAAATTACGTTGAGTTTTGGCTCGACAGGAAAGCTTTTCACGCAAATTATCCACGGTGCTCCCTTTGATGTGTTCCTTGCGGCAGATGTGGAACGCCCGGTTCTCCTTGAGAAAGAGGGGTGGGTTGTGCTGGGATCACGCTTTACTTACGCTCAGGGACAGATTGTTCTCTGGAGCCGTGATCCAAGCCGAATTAATCCGAACGGAAACCTTGTTGAACAAAGTGCTTTAATGCGCGATCAAACGACAACTCGTTTAGCCATAGCTAACCCTAAGACAGCACCTTATGGCAGAGCAGCAATCGAAACCTTGAACAGGGCGGGTGTATACGAAGATCTTAAAAGTAAAATAGTACAAGGCGAAAATATTGCTCAGACCTATCAATTTGCCTACACAGGAAACGCAGAACTCGCAATTGTTTCATTGTCTCAGGCTGGTTTGAGCGAGATGGGTTCACATTGGGTAATTCCAACAGAACTTTATTCATCCTTGGATCAGCAAGTCGTTCTTTTGAAAAGAGCAGCTGATAATAAAGCGGCTTTGGCTTTTATGGCTTTTTTGCAAAGTGATGAAGCGGCTGGAATCATTCGAAAATTCGGCTACACTACAATCCAAGATTAGAATAATACTCCGCTGTGGGGAGATATCAGCGCATGTGGGATCCGATCTGGATCACAGTTAAATTAGCCTTTATCACAACGCTTGTTCTTTTGATTATAGGTACACCGATCGCATGGTGGCTTGCCCGGTCAAATGCGTGGTGGAAGGAAGGTGTTGCTGCTGTGGTTGCTTTGCCTATTGTCCTGCCTCCCACGGTGATGGGTTTTTATCTTTTGATTGCGTTGGGACCTGACAGTCCTATCGGACAATTGAGTACGATGCTCTTCGGCAGAGCGCTACCCTTTACTTTTGCAGGGCTTGTTGTGGGATCAGTGGTCTATTCCATGCCCTTTGTCATTCAACCAATCCGAAACGCCTTTGATGCTATTGGTGAGCGTCCTCTTGAAGTCGCAGCCACTCTTCGAGCGTCACCTGCTGACAGATTTTTTTCTGTCGCGCTTCCTCTGGCACGCCCTGGCATCGTGACGGGGGCGGTACTTGGTTTTGCACATACAGTAGGGGAATTTGGTGTGATCTTGATGATCGGAGGGAATATCCCCGGAGAGACAAAAGTTCTCTCGGTCGCCATCTATGATCATGTCGAAGCCTTGGAGTGGGGGCAGGCGCATATTCTCTCTGCCGGATTACTGGTGTTCTCTTTTGTGGTTATTCTCAGCATGATGGTTTTTGAAAAGAAACTGGGAAGACGTTTGAGATGAGTGGATTTGGAATGATTGGTGAGTATCCGAATTCAGACGGCATCGTTGCACGTTTTTCAGGGACTTTGGAGAGTTTTGATCTATCAACAGAGTTTATTTTACCGGGCAGGGGCGTCACGGCTTTGTTTGGTCGATCGGGATGTGGCAAGACCACAGTGTTAAGGTGCCTTGCTGGCTTGAGCCGGATGGAGCAAGGGTTTCTCTCTGTAAAAGGACGGGTTTGGCAGGATGGGGAAACCTTTATTCCAACTTACAAGAGGTCCGTCGGGTTTGTTTTTCAAGAAGCGAGTTTGTTTACGCATCTTTCGGTGAAGGATAATCTGATTTTTGGTCAAAGGCGGGTGAAGAGCCGTGACCGTATTTCAAAACTGGATGAAATAGTTTCTCTTCTTGGGCTGGAACAGCTCCTTTCGCGGTCGGTACATAATCTGTCTGGAGGGGAACGCCAACGGATCGCGATTGGCCGGGCACTGATGTCTGGACCTGAACTCCTGTTGATGGACGAGCCTCTTGCCGCTCTGGATAAATTCAGTAAAGACGAGATTATTCCGTATTTGGATCGTTTGTTTAAGAAGCTTGATATTCCGATGATTTTTGTTAGCCATGATACCGAAGAGGTTGAAAGGCTCGCGGATAATATCGTCTTGATGGATCAAGGAAAGGTTGTTTCTTCGGGCCCTCTGAGCGAAGTTCTTTCTGACCCCACGTTGTTCATTGCTCAAGGTCCAAAAACATCATCGGTCATTGATGTCAAAGTTAATTTCTTTTCTGAAGAGGATAGAATTACTGAGGTTCTGGCAGAAGGGGGCACACTTCAAATCCCGGGGAAACTTGGGGATGTTGGAAGTACGCACCGGATCTCTATCGCTGCGAATGATGTCAGCCTTGCGAAGACAAAGCCATCTGAAACAACAATCCTAAATGTACTGCCAGTGCGAATACTGGATATTCATTTGTTGGATGAATCCCGGTCTAACTTGTTGCTATCTATTGGGCATCAAGAAGATAAAAGCAGCGCAAAGTTTTTGGCACGGATAACTCAAAGATCGCTCCGTAAATTTGATTTTTCAATTGGAGAGCATGTCTATGCGCAAATTAAGTCTGTTTCTATGGTGGGTGGGCCCCATTCTAAAAAGAGCTAAATCTATTTTTGCTCGAAGACTGCTTTTGATGTTTATCCAACCGAGCACATGTTGATAAGATATTCATCTATTTCGCTTTTCAAAACGTTTGACTACTTCAGTAAAGAGCTACTTCTAGCATCTGTTCATCTACTTGGAGTGTTTAATTTTGGCTACCTAAATTGCACTTAAGAAAATATATCATCCAGTGAAGATATAGCTAAAAAGAGATGATTTTTAGGAGTAATAAAACGTGTAAATAGTTTGGCTTATAAATTCTTTCCCGTAAGTATTTTGAGTTAAGCATTTAAAGGGAAAGACGGGAACTATCCAATAGATAGAATTAATTTCTTGGTAATTATAATTCGTTATGGTTTTCGAAAATAATGTATCGGGAAAAAGTTATGATTTGGTCTTCTTTAAAGACGATGCCAAAAATACTTATTGGCATGGCGATACCACTTGCTTTGCTAATTGTAATTAGCGTGGTGAGTATTACGTCTATTGGAAATATTACTTTTGCAAATAAAAAAGTAGAGGATGCACATCTGGTTTTGGAAGAAATGACATCAGTCATTAATTCTGCGGTTGATATGCAATCTTCCATGCGCGGGTATCTACTTGCGGGGCGCGATGAATTTCTTGCTCCTTATGAGGACGGTGAAAAAAAGACCTATGCTCAAATTGCGACACTTAAAGAGCATGTAGGGGATAATCTAGAACAGCAGGCTTTTCTCGACCAGGCTGACGCTACTTTACGTGAGTGGCAGGCACAGATAACTGTACCTGCCATTGCCCTACGTCGCCAGATTGGTGACGCACAAACAATGAATGACATGGCGCGCCTAGTGGCAGAAAACAAAGGTAAGGCGTATTTTGAAAAAATCCAGAACCTTATTGAAACCCTTGTTGGAGAAGTCGTCGAAAAGCGGGATAAACGGCAGAAAAAAATTGATGCCGTTTTAATGTTCACCAAACTTGATGCGACCTCTGTGGGGAACCTTTTGAAGGAAGTCAATAATACAAATGGTGTGATCATCAAGGGGAATGCCGTATTCAAAGCGGCTGTGGATATGGAAACGGGGATGCGAGGCTACCTTCTCGCTGGACAAGAGGAGTTTTTAAAGCCCTACACTGACGGTAGTAAAGAGCTGTTCAAGGTCACGGCTGATCTCAAACAGGTAATCTCTGACAATAAAAAACATGTTGGGCTTTTAAACGAACTTGATGAAACAGTTCGGCAATGGCAAACCAACGTAGTGGAACCAATGATCGCTCTTCGTAGACAAATCGGCTCAGCTAAAACTATGGATGATATGGCTGATCTGGTTGCTGAAGCCAAAGGAGAAGAGTTTTTTGCAGAATTCCGTAATTTAATGGAATCTTTTGCTGCGGGTGAACTCTCACAAATGGAACAGTTGAAAACGGATACAACAAACACTGTAACAACAACAAACACGGTCATCATTGCGGGGAGTATTTTTGCTATTCTATTTGGCGGGATTATTGGGGTTTTGATTGGCCGTGGAGTTTCTTTGCCAATTAATCAGATGACAAGTGTGATGGAGCGGTTGGCAGGCGGTGAAAAGGATGTCGACATCCCGAGCAGAGATCGCAAGGACGAAGTTGGACAAATGGCCGAAGCGGTTCAGGTGTTCAAGGAAAACATGGTAAAATCCGATGAAATGGCGCAGGAACAAGCAAACGTTCAACAACTTCGTGATGAACGAACCAACAAAATTTCAGAACTGACCAAAAAATTTGATACCGGGGTGTCGGCACTTTTAAAATCTGTCGGGGCTGCCGTTTTGGAAATGGAAGACACTGCAACTTCTATGTCCGATATTGCAAAGAAAACAAAAGATCGTGCGTCAGTTGTTTCTGGAGCTGCGCAAGAGGCATCAGTGAATGTTCAGTCTGTGGCCAGTGCAACTGAGGAACTTACATATTCGATTAAAGAGATTAGCCAACAGGTAAATCAATCTTCTGGGGTCGCAGCTAAGGCCGTTGAAGAAGCAAGTCGAACTGATCAGCAAATTCAAGGGTTGGCTCGTACGGCTGATCAGATTGGGGATGTGGTTAGTCTGATATCCGATATTGCAGAACAAACCAATCTTTTGGCCCTTAATGCAACGATCGAGGCGGCAAGAGCTGGGGATGCAGGAAAAGGTTTTGCTGTTGTTGCGAATGAAGTGAAAAATCTTGCCAACCAAACAGCTAAGGCTACAGAGCAGATATCAACACAAATTAGCGCGGTTCAGACGGATACTAAAGAGGCGGTTATTGCTATCCAATCGATCACTTCCACAATTGATGAAATGAACCAAATTGCTTCGGCAATTGCTTCAGCTGTTGAAGAACAGGGCGCCGCAACATCCGAGATCTCACGCAATATTGAACTGGCGGCTAATGGTGCGGGTGAAGTGACCAATAATATTGAGACGGTGAGTATTGCGGCCAACGAGGCGGGCGCAGTTTCTGAACAGGTGTCGGTGGCAACCAAAGAACTAAATCTCAAAGCTGAGGGCTTACGCAATGAAGTCGAGAGCTTTTTACTCGGAATTCGAGCCGTTTAGGTTCACGATCTATTTTCGTATGAGACTAACGCATCATTAGTCTTTTAAAACGAAGCGATTGTATTATTTGGAGGAACAGCTTCGTCTAACGACTATTGATAATGCGTTGCGAGTAGTATGTTGGTTTCTGTTTCCATAACATCTTCGTGGGAACGGATGTCAGCAAGGGCTGTATCAAGGGCCTCCAAAGTTTCTGTGTGGAGTTCTGCCAATATATCAGAAGGGCCACTGATGGTATGAATGGCGGTAACCTCAATTTTTCCTGCCAAATAGGACAGGATTCTCTTATTTGATTTCGATCGCATTTTTATTCGGGTTTGCGCACGTATTGGGGCCTGTTGGTCTGTGTTATTGGTTTTTATGGTAAAACCTTGAATGACTTTGTTGTCGAGTAAACGATCAATTCTGTTTTGTACTGTTGCTCTTGATACGCCAAGAATATGAGCAAGAGATACCACAGGCTGTCGGGCATTCTGTCGTAAATAGGCGATAAGTTTTTTATCTATATCGTCGATCATAATTATCTTTTGTTTTGTGCAAAATGCTTATTAACTTATACAAAATGCTACTTTATTGTGAAAATGATAGCAACTATTAAGCTATTTGTTGGCGTGAAAATTTGCGAAGATTAACTTCCATAATTGATATTTCAAACAGTGAGACAAATATGAAAGTTACCGTTTGCCAATTCGATAATCGCCAAAATTATCTCGAGAATAGTTTTCTGCTTTTGGCAAAACATATTAAAGAAAACCGATCTGAATTTGTTCTGGTTCCAGAGATGTCTTTTTCATCCTGGCTCGCGGCAAGTGACAAGCCATCCGATGTCGCTTGGCGTGCAGCGGTGGAAGCTCATGAACAAATGATCATTCGGTTGGAGGAGTTCGGTGCTCAAGCTGTAATGGGGACGCGCCCGGTCATTGATGGTGGAAGCCGCCGTAATCGTGCGTATCTTTGGAAAGAAGGAGAGAATCTGACAGAGTTCCATGACAAATGGAATTTACCCGATGAAGAAGATTACTGGGAGGCAACTTGGTACGATCGGGGGAATAAGCTCTTTAGCACCAATAGGTACAAGAATATTCGCATAGGGGTAACGATTTGCACTGAGATGTGGTTTTTTGAACACGCGCGCTCTTATGGCAAACAACAGGCACATATTCTTTGTGTGCCACGGGCAACGCCTCACGGGTCAACCGATAAATGGCTCGCTGGCGGACAGGCGGCGGCGGTTGTTTCTGGCGCTTATTGCCTCTCTTCTAATCTTTATAACCCTAAGGGAGATGGAGATAATCTCGGTGGATTGGGATGGGTGATCGATCCTGAGGGTAAAGTGCTTGGGACAACCACACCAGAGCAACCCTTTTTAACTGTAGACATTGACCCAGCCTTTGCTGAGCGCTCTAAGAAAACCTACCCGCGGTATGTGGCTGATTAATAATATGAAATATTTTTTTTAATAAAACGAGAGCGGGGCCGCTGGATTGAGGCCTCGTTTTTATAAATGCATTACGGTGAAAATTGTTTTAGGTGGTTCTTCATATTTTTGTTCAAATGTTAAGCCATGTTTTCGGCCATCTTTTCATAAATACGAAGCTTTTCTGTTGTGTGCTTAATATCAAGATCAAGCCAACCCTCAAACTGCCCTTGGCTTGTTGAATACCCCTGCTTGAGCTCAATCAGTCGTGCGAGCTGCCGCTCATATATATCAACAAGTAGGTTAATTTGCATAGCTTGGGTTTGGAGGTCAGAGAGATGTAACAGACGCATCTTGATCACGATAATGAGTTTGCTCATATCCGTGACTGGCGCACGAAGGTTCGAGGTCATGAGATAAGAGAACTCTTCCCTGCCCGTCGCGGTAAGAGATAACACTGCTTCACCCGATTTACTGTGACTTTCGACAAGGCCTTCAACCTTGAGAACTTCCAAAGGAATACCAATCAAATCTAGAGAAGGACCAACGATCAAACTGTTAAAGTCCCGGACATTTTGGGCCAGTGTGGCATAGCTCATGGGGGCTTCCATAAGCAGGCCAAGGGCAAGAAGACGGGTTGCTTCTGCAGGGACCAATGTGTTGTCGCGGTACATAGAGTTCTCTCTCCTAAGAAGAAGATATTATGGATAGGGCATTGTGACGCAGTTAAAATACCGCGAAGTATAGCCGCTGTCCAGACAAATGAGAACAATTCTCAACTAAGGGTGTTTCAGGCTGCTATTTTTAAGTTGAGTTCTTGCCAGATCTCTCGGAGTGCTTTGACGAGATGGTCTATATCCTCATCGGCATGGACAGGAGAAGGAGTAATACGCAGACGCTCTGTTCCCTTTGGTACAGTGGGGTAGTTAATCGGCTGCACATAAATGCCATAACGGGACATCAAGGTATCGGTGATCTGTCGACAAAGCACGGGGTCGCCAACCATGACTGGCACGATATGAGTTTCCGAATCGGCCACTGGAAGACCAGCTTTTTTGAGGCGGCGGCGGGTTTCCGCTGCACGTTCCTGGTGACGATTACGCTCAAAAGTACTTTCTTTGAGGTGGCGAATAGATGCCAATGCACCTGCTGCAACCGCAGGCGGAAGAGATGTCGTGAAGATAAAGCCCGAGGCATAACTTCTGATGAAATCGACTAGGTTTGTCGAAGCTGTAATATAGCCGCCAACAACACCAACGGCTTTACCTAGAGTGCCTTCGATAATGTCGATGCGATGACAAAGGTTGTCGCGATCAGAAATGCCTCCGCCCCGAGGGCCATAGAGACCAACGGCATGAACTTCATCTAGATAGGTAATGGCGTTGTATTTATCGGCAAGATCACAAAAAGATTCGATTGGCGCGATATCACCATCCATAGAATAGACGGATTCAAAAGCAATAATTTTTGGTCTCGATGGATCAATAGTTTTTAGTTTGGCTTCTAGGTCGTCAGGATCATTGTGATTAAAGATAATCTTTTCGGCTTTGGAATGCCGAATACCTTCGATCATAGAGGCATGATTCATCGAATCAGATAAAATAACACAGTTGGGAAGCTTGGACCCAAGCGTGCTTAATGCGGCCCAGTTAGACACGTAACCAGATGTGAAAAGCAGGGCGGCATCTTTGTGATGCCAATCGGCCAATTCTTTTTCAAGCAAAACATGGTAGTGATTGTTGCCTGAAATATTCCGGGTTCCACCTGCACCTGCTCCACACTTTTCAAGTGCGTCATGCATTGCGGCAATAACTTTTGGATTTTGGCCCATGCCAAGATAATCGTTTGAACACCACACTTTAACAGGGTTTTCGCCATCCGGACCGAAATGTGTTGCGTTGGGGAAATTACCGGCCTTACGTTCCAAGTCAGCAAAAATACGATAATGACCTTCTTGTTTTAGGTCATCTATCGACTTACCAAAAAACTTTTCGTAATCCATGTTGCTCTTCTCGCCTAACGTGAGCCGTTTTGCCCGGCTTGTTCTTGCTTGTTTAACGAGTCTATCAAAAAAACAAGCTTATCACCTGTTGAATTAATGATTAGTTTATCCCAATTCAACAACAATTCGCATACTATCGCGTCGCTATTATAACACCAACGCGACTGATAGCCGCACAAAGATAACAGTCTTTGTACAAAAGACTGTTATCTGTTTATGGGCAGAGAGTAATTGATCGATGTCAATTTGTATCAAAGTTCGTGATAAATCAATTATCCCAATCTCGGTGAGCTTAGAGTAAACCTTCTTTTTTCACCCACTCCAGGGTTTTGTTCAGGGCCGCACTGAACCGTGTGAGAATGTGATCTATTTCATCTCGTGTGATAATCAGCGGTGGGCAGAAAGCAATCGAATCCCCCATGTTGCGAATAATCAGACCTTCTTCTGTCGCTCGATCGTTGAGATAAGAGCCTACTTTGCCTATAGGATCGAAGTTGGCTTTGGTGGCTTTGTCTCGGATAAGTTCAACTGCAGCAATCAACCCAACGCCGCGGACTTCACCGACGAGAGGATGATCTTTAAACTGAGAAAGGCCTGCTTGCAGATAACCACCAACATCTGCAGCATGAGCAAAGAGATCACGTTCTTCGTAGATCTTTAAAGTTTCCAAAGCGACGGCGGCGCAAACCGGATGCCCGGAGTAAGTAAAGCCGTGGCCCAACACACCATTCTTGGCTGAATTGTTAGCAATCCCTTGGTAGAGTTTATCCGAAATCATAATAGCAGAAATGGGCAAATAAGAAGAGCTTAGGGCCTTAGCTACTGAGATGATATCTGGCATCATACCAAATGTTTCAGAACCAAAAGCATTTCCTGTTCGTCCAAACCCGCAGATCACTTCGTCTGCAATTAACAGCACATCATATTTTTTGAGGACGGTTTGTATCTTATCCCAATAGGTTGCGGGAGGAACAATGACACCCCCAGCTCCCATAACGGGCTCTGCGATAAAAGCTGCAATGGTGTCAGGGCCTTCTGCGAGAATCATGTCCTCTAGGTCTTGGGCCATACGGGTTGCAAAATCTTCCTCGCTTTCATCGTCTTTACCAAATCGCCAATAATGAGGACAGGACGTGTGTAGGAAATTGGCGATTGGTAAGTCAAAGTCGCCGTGGTTGGTTGGTAGTCCGGTCATGCTTGCACTGGCAATTGTGACCCCGTGGTAGCCTTTGAACCTGCTGATGATTTTTTTCTTTTTTGGAAGCCCTATGGCATTGTTGTAATACCAAACTAGTTTTACAGCTGTATCATTTGCTTCTGAACCTGAGTTAGCAAAAAACACTTTTGACATTGGCACAGGGGCCATAGCCAAAATTCTTTCAGAGAGCTCTATGCCCGGGATTGAGGCTTTGTGACCAAAGTTGTGATAAAAAGGTAGTTCTCTCATCTGTTTGTTGGCAACCTCGGCCAACCTGTCTTCACTAAAACCCAGGGATGTCGACCACAACCCTGCCATCGCCTCTATGTAAGCCTTGCCCCGATCGTCAAAAACTTCGACGCCTTTGCCATGGGTAATAATCAAGGGGCCTTTGTCTTCATGAGCACGCGCATTGGTATAGGGGTGAAGGCAGTAGGCGACATCGCGACTTGCGATAGAGTTGGGTTTTGTACTCATGGTTCGTTCCTGTTTCGTTCGAAGACCTTGGGTCATTTACTGAGTTTTTAGCGACAAGAACTCAGTATTTTTGTGATTACACCCGAGAGAAGAAAGGACATCAAGAACAGAAATGTTGTTCTATTGATTTTGAAGAAGCTTAAAGGCATTGAAAATTCGATTTTGTACTCGACTTTAAACAGGTGATTGGGTAACGGGATACAGAACGTGTTATGTATAAATATTCCTTCAATGAGAAAAGCCACTATTTAAGGTCGTATATTTAGTAAGTCTCTCAAAACGAATATTCAAAAGGCTTGAAAGATTCCTAACGTATGAATTCACACGATATAGATGAAGGCTTTATTAGATTAAGGGATGAATTTGTTGATCAGTGCCGGATTACCACTGACGATTTAGAGAGCTTGTTAAATCAGGTTTATGATGGTCAGTCGAACGATGTCACCGCCATTCAGTTCATACGCCGCGAGATGCATAACCTCAAAGGACAAGGGGCGGTGTTTGGGTATCCGGTAATTGGTATGATTGCTCATAGGTTGGAAGATTATCTCGCGAGGGTAACCGTTCTGACTTTACCAACTATTAATGAAGTCAATATCTACCTTGATCATATTCGAGGCATTATTTCCCAAGGCAATCCCTTAACTGAAGCAGAGGTTACAGAATTAGTAAGGTCACTTCCTCAGGCTGGCTTTTCGGACCGATCCGATGTTGAAAAAGAGACCATCGTTGAAGACGTCGAAGTAATGGTGGCGACTTCAAGTAAGCTCCATCATCGCCGCCTTGAGCGGGCTATAACTAATCCCGGATGGCGACTTGTTACTTTCTCCAGTACTCTAGAGCTTTTGCAAAATGCACTTGTAAGCCCGCCAAATGGTGTCATCGTCTCAGGGGAAATGCCTTTGGTCACAGGTATTGAACTTGCCTGCGTGTTTCAAACCCTCAGCAAAGTTAAAAACATTCCATTTGCCGTTTTAAGCAGTAGAGCTAAAAGCGACAGTCGGTTTAAAGATTTACCTAGTTCTGTCGAACTCATATCTACGGGGAATGAATTTGATCATGATGTTACAAAAGTCATCGATTTATTCTCACCAAAAACCTTTTGTGCACTCAGAAAAACGAAGGTTAATCACTCTGATACAAAATCGCGTCGACTCAATGTTTTGGTTGCTGAAGATAACCAGATAAATCGGATTTTACTACAACGCTTCCTTTCCCAACAACCCTATGATCTTACGATCGTTGAGAACGGTCTTATGGCCGTTGAACACGTGACGAGCAAAGTATTTGATGTGGTTTTAATGGATGTTATTATGCCCAAAATGGGGGGTGTTGAAGCAACAGAAAAGATCCGTGATCTGGATGTTTCTTGGGCCAAGACAATACCAATTATCGCTTTAACAGCAGATCATTCTGCCGAACACCGGAAAAGATATCTTTCTGTAGGTATGAATGATTGTGTTGGTAAACCGATTGAGGTGGAACGGCTGATTACTTTGATTGATAAGTTAAGCAATTGATTTTTATATGAAAATATCCTGTGGTGGCAACTTTATAATTTTGTCCTAATGTATGCGTTCAAAACGTTTCTTATATACGATTTTCGAACTTCTCTTTTGTGGACGCTTTTAGAGTTATCGTAGAGAGCTTTACTTTGATGTTTTAACCAAGAGTTTAAGACGGTATCTCTCTACACAAGAAATTTATGGATTGTGATATAAGGGCTCAAGCGCAAAAGAGGTAGTGTGTTTTATCCGTTTTGACATCGGTTAAACTGTGACCAGGCTGTTGTGAATATAAAGTTAAAGAAGATCGCGGTATGGTTTCTCATGAAGGCCGATGTTCTGAACCCGAAACCGAGAGGCAATTGAACGTCGATGATAAAAAAACTGAAACTACTACCGGGATTTTTTATTGCTGTAGCGAGTCTTTTTTCAGTAACGAGCACAGCATCTTTGGCGACAACTTCTCCGGAACGGGTTCAGGTCACAGGTGAAATTATAGATACATGGTGTTATGTGACTGAAATTATGGGAGATGCGCAAGGAACGGCACATCATCTTTGTGCCGTGTGGTGTGCCATTGGAGGGATCCCCGTTAGTATCTTGGGAGACGACGGCCAAGTTTATATGGTCCTCCGGGTTGAAGCGGAAGATACCAATGTTGCCAATCCAACCGTTGTGAATATCCAGACCCATAAGGTGACTGTTGATGGTGATCTCTATGAACGTGACGGGGTTAAATACCTTTTTGTTAATCAGGTCGCCGATGATCAGGGGGTGGTTAATCTAAATCACGAAGATTATGGCATTATTCCTTTTGGAGAGTAGGTGATGAAAATAATTACAAAAATATTTATTGCCGCTGCTTTCTTTGTGATCGCAGGAACATCTTCTAGTTTTGCCGCCAATGAGTGGGGCATAGAGGGAGAAGAGCCGAAAGAGTTAAAAGGTACTGTTGTGGATCTGGCTTGTGAGCTTTCAGGGAATTGCCCAGACAATTGCGGTGCAGGTAAAAGACAACTTGGTTTACTTCTCAAAGACGGGACACTTTATCCGGTGGTCAAAGGCGCAACGAATTTTGCCGGGGGAACAGACGATTTGATCGAGCAATGTGGCAAAACCGTGCACGTTGATGGTCTTTTGATTAAAGATCCACTGATGACCCTGTACTTTGTCCAACGCATCCGTTCAGAAGAAACTGGTGAATGGTCAAAGGCCAATCAATGGGGGCAGAACTGGAAAGCGGCAAACCCCGGCAAAAAGCTTGGGCGCTGGTTCCGTGAAGATCCGCGTGTTGCCAAAATCGTTGAAGAAAGCGGTAAGCTTGGTGTGCCTGGTTTGGTTTATGTGGAAGAATAATTGATGATGCCTAAAGCTTGTTTTGTCGGGTTGATCCTCGGTCTTGGGATTACGATAAATTCGGTCCTTGCCGCAGAAACAACCATTACCCATGAAAGCCATACGACCAAACACAAACCGCCCGTGACCAAGCCGCCAGAAACAAAAACACCAGAGACCAAAATGCCACCTGCGCTTGATGCGTTGTTTGGGGGACCTTTTGAACTGACGGATCACGCAGGCAAAATCCGGCGAGACAGTGATTGGAATGGTCAATTCAAAATGATCTTTTTTGGCTATACAAATTGCCCGGCCATTTGTCCTACAACGTTGCAGGATATCACAGATGCTTTGGATATTCTGGGGGAAGATGCTCAGGAAATTCAACCGATCTTTATCACTATTGATCCGCGACGCGATACCAAAGAGGTCTTGGCCGATTATGTCAGTTCTTTTTATCCAGGTTTGGTTGGTTTGACGGGTACAGAACAGCAGATCAGCAAGGTTGCTAAAATTTATCGGGTACAACGTCATAAGATCTTGTTATCAGAAGAAGATCATTCTGCTCATACGGGGCAGGCGGGTGACGTGAACTATGATGCGGCGCATAGTACTTTGACTTACCTAATGGGGCGTGATGGAAAGTTTCTAACGCTTTTTCCTTATGATACGCGTGGTGAAGTTATGGCTGAACGGCTCAGAGGTTATTTAGCGGGCTCTTCTTAAGCGGTACTGAGGGTATTTCTAAAAATTTGAAATCTGAATAAAAAACTGATCTAAGTGTGGGGTCTTATCCTCACACCTATTGCTGTCATTTCAGGCCAAAATTTCATGCTTGTCGTCTTCGAGAGTATCTTCCCGATCTTCGCCATTATTTTGCTTGGCTTTGGCCTGCGAAAAAGTAACTTCGTTCCCAAAGAGCATTGGCGGGTCCTTGAAGAACTTTGCTTCTGGATCTTTTTTCCCTGTATTTTGGCGACGACCTTAATCAAGGCTGACCTTTCTGCGATAGAACTGGGGCCTTATGTCTTTACCCTGCTTGCCATGATGGCCTGCATGGCGGGGGTGACATTGATGTTGTGGCCGCTGTTAAAGCGTTTTTGGGGAACCCGGCGCGGTCAGTTCTCAACTGTTTATCAAGCGACAACGCGCTGGCACGGTTTCATTGCCTTGGCGATTGTCTTAAAACTTTATGGACAAGAAGGTGGTGCCTTGATTGCCTTGGCCATGGCGGTCATGGTGCCAATTTTACAAGTGACAAACATATTGGTTCTGGCCACTTTCTCTGATCATGAAAATCAAGCCGGACCTTCTTTTTCAAAGGTTACGAAGACGATACTGGTTAATCCTCTTCTATGGGGCGTACTCACTGGTTTGATTATCAACCTGCTATCTATTGAAGTTTGGGAACCAGCAATTACCATGGCTGATCTCCTTGGACGCGCAGCATTGAGCATGTCTCTGCTGGCTCTTGGGGCCGGCTTGAGCTTGAAGGCTGCATTGAAACCTTCGAAAGAGCTTTTGGTAGGCTTGGTTGGCAAGCTCTTTATTACGCCTGCGGTGATGACTGCCTGGGCGATATGGTTTGGTGTCTCAGGAATGTCGATCTCTGTTTTGATGGTCTGCGCATCTGTTCCCACAGCGATGAATGGTTATCTGCTTGCTAAGAAAATGGGGGGAGATGCTGATCTCTACGCGGCAACCTCCACCGTACAAACCGCGGTGTCTTTTTTATCTATTCCCCTGATTCTTTGGTTGCTAAAACTCTACGCGGGTGGGATTTAGGTCTTAATCCTTAGCTTCTAGTTTTTTAAGCGTTAGGTTTGATCATCAATAAACTGTTTTCTGATCAGGTCGTGTGAAACTTCGGCCTGTACCGGACGTTCTACATAGGTGGTTAACGCAACGTAACTTTTGGTGCTTCTAACTCCTGGGAGTGCGTAGAGTTTAGCAAGAAAGCCCTCCAAGGCTTCACTGTTTTCCAAGCGGACTTTTAAAAGCATACAGGAATCTCCGGTTACAGAATGCATTTCTTCCAATTCAGGAAGTTTGGCGAGTTCCATTAGTTCTCTGGTTTTTCCCCAGCCTTCGGTATCAAGATGGATAAAGGCCAGAAGGGGTTTACCTATAGCAGCCCCGTCCAAGAGTGCTGCGGTTCGCTTGATGCGTCCTGAGGAACGTAATCTCTTTACCCGTTCGTGCACTGCTGGGGCGGAAAGGCCGACTCTGGTACTGAGATCTGCATAGCTTGTGTCTGCATCTTTGGTCAACTCGCCTAATATCTTTCGGTCTATACCATCCAGATCCCGAGGAGAACTGGCAGATCGCTGAATACTATCTGTTTTTGTGTTGTTCGGCATTTTAACCCCTTCACAATAAAATATTCGGCGATTATCGTGTATGACAGATTTTAAATCAAGGTGTCGCCGTGATCACACTTCCTATCCTTTTGCTGACTCTTTCTGTTGCTATCGTTGGTGCAAACTCGTTGGTTTTGAGCCCCATCGCGGGCTCTGTTGCTGGTTCCTATGCAGATGTTTCAGCTTCGGAGGTTATGATCGCCTCTGCTGCCTATGGTATATCAACCGCAATTTCGGCTCTATTCTTAGCGCCTCTCGTTGATCGCTTCGGTGGTAAGTTTATGTTGCTAATGGCAATGACGGCGCTTGCAGTTGCCCTCGGGCTGTCGGCTCTTACCCCAAGTCTTGTGCTTTTATGTCTGGCGCAAGGGATGTCCGGTGTTGCAGCTGGTGTTGCGCTTCCCGCAGCCTATGGCCTCGCTACTCAATTGGCTCCTAAAGGTAAAGAGAGTGAAAGCCTTGGTATTGTTCTTACCGGTTGGACGCTGAGCTTGATTGTTGGCGTAAGTCTTTCTGCCATCATTGCCGACTATATTCACTGGCGTGGGGTGTATGCCTTCATGTCAGTCTTAGCTGTCCTTGTTACCCTGAGTATCTTCGTGACCAAAACTTGGGGAACCTCTGCCGTCAAAGGAAAGCCGACCTCTCCTTTGACGGCACTTCGGGTGCCGGGTATAGGGCGCGGTCTAATTGTTTGTGCATCTTATATGGTTGCCTTTTATGGCCTCTATACGTACCTCGGAGGACACATTCAGGGAGCTTTGGGACAATCAACGGCGTCTACAGGCTTAACTGCACTGCTTTATGGTATCGGGTTTGGCGGGGCAGTATTCTTGGACCGCTTTATTGATCGTTATGGGGCTGCGCAGATTGCATTATATGTTTTTGTGGGACTGTTCCTGACATACCTGTCTCTTTCTTTTGTATCAGTATCTTTCCTGGGGCTTGTTTTATTCTGCCTGGTTTGGGGGGGCGTAAACCACTTGGGTTTAAACTTGGTGGTGGGACGTTTGGTGTCGTTAGATGAAACGCAGCGTGGGGCAATATTGGGAATCAACTCATCCGTGACTTATCTTTGTGTGTTTATCGGCGCGATGGCCTTTAAACCGATATTTGATAATGCGGGTTTTGCGGTCTGTGCTTTGATCTCGGCTTTATGTATCTTGCCTGCGATTATTGATAGTATCGTGAGTAGGCGGCAAATTATGTTATCTTTAAAAAAACACATGCTTTCATAGCTGGTGCGATGGCCTTTAACCGTTGATTTTTTCTTTATTAAGAGATTGATTCTAGTCGCTGAACGTCAGAAGATCGTTTTCTAGTCGTTCAATGTCAGCATCAATCATGGGTAATATCTCGGTTCTGGCTTTTGACGCAATAACTCCCAAAGCTTTGATTGAACTTTGAGCCAAACTATTCGGTTGCTGCTGTTGGAAAAGGATTGTTTTGTGCTGTCTTACTTCGGAATAAAAGCGCCGTACTGTGGTTAGAATTTCAGGTTTAACCTCAAAAGTACGTGGCGAGTTGTGCATAGTCTTCCAAATCATATCGTCTAACTGATGGCTCTCGGCTGGTGCAAAACGTTTGTCATGCCAGAGCATCGGGCCATCTTTGTACGTTGTCGACCACTTCTCGACCATTGTAATATTATCGGCAACTTCGGCGCGGAGGGATTTTTCTAAATATGATACTTCTGAAGTACTTTGATAACGGTCAAAATTAACAGCTATTTGGAACCCGGCAAGGCTCGCAAGATAAACGCCTGCCACAGTGGATAAAATAATGATTGCCTGGCTGAACCAGTATTCTCTATTCGCGCTGCCCGAGATGTTTAAAAGACGCAAAGGAGACATATTCCCAATCATAATAATTCGCTTTTCAGATTTGTAATTCTGTGATTTTAGAAGGCCCTCTTTAATTAAAAAATTGAGTGATTACAACTAAAACGAACATAATTATTTTCCCCATACTCCTGTTGTATACGAGGTTTGAATTTCGACATATCGATGATTCTTGACCTTCTATCAATCAGGTCGACAAGTCCGCTGTTAAAAAGCGAGCGAAAAGAGGAAAACTAAAGTTCGACGGGATGCCCGTGTGGTGTGCGGAGGTAAGCTTGTCGCCACGCTTCTTTTCGTATTTTCATATCACTTGAAGAAACGACACTTTTATCAATAACCATTTTCTCTAGTACGTTGAGCCAATGATTGTAATAAGTGTCTCCGAGATCTGGATCACCTTCTGCTTGTGCTTGTTTGACTTGCTTGCTGAAGGTTTCAACCCATTCAGCCCAAGTGAAATGACCTTCATCACATAGCCGAACTGCAAGGGCAAAAGCTTGAGCTTGCCAAGGCTCCGCAAAAACAGGACCTTCTTTGTCGGAGGGGAGATTGGGAATATTTTTACAAAAATGTGCGGTGGTGTCACTCATGCTTTTTCCAAGTAGCTTTGCCATAGGTCGACGTGGACAGTACTGTCATTCCCTGATCCCCAGAGTATGTTGCCATCAAAGGAAACGTTATAGAGATGTTGCCCGATCTTGTTTCCCTTTGAGTTCTCGTCGGGGAGAATAAAACTGCCGTGATAATCGCTAATAGTTCCGATATGACCACGCACATAGCGTGGAGCACGAGTGTGGCCGGTCGGGTTAAACTGGATAACACGAACTCTATCGCCAACTTGGAAGTCCTGAGGGTCGTCTGTTGGCAGATCACATGGGCCACCAGAACTTAATATGGCTTCGACGGCGCTGGCAGGGGCACGTTTGCTGGTTAAGGCATCTGGTGCTGGTGTCAGTGCCATACCTTTTTCAAGCTCTTCTGGCGTCACAATCCCTTTTTCGACCAGTAAGGTCTCCAGGCCAGCGAGCCAATTTTCATAATAACTATTGGACAAGTAAGTAACTGGATGCTGGCGTTCCCGGGCATGACGGGAAACATCAATGTTCCACTGGCCAAGCCACCCGGCAGTTAAGGTCAGACCAAGAGCACGCTTTTCCCACTCGGCATGGAACAAAGGCTCATCTCGTTCTGGTTCTGGGTTAATTGGCCCTAGTCCATGCATACCGCCGAGGTCATGGGCACCGTTCATGACTTTTCTCCGGCTTTGATGGCTTTTAACTCTGATGGAGCTAACGCGACCTCAACGCCGATCATCGAATTACGGCTTACCAGCTCTTCTAATTTCTCCACACTCCAGCCTTCCGTGCCTTCTGGCCGTTGAGGCAGAACGAGAAAACGCATTTCAGATGTGGAATCCCAAACGGATATCTTCGCTCCTATAGGGAGTTTGGTGCCAAACTCTTCAAGTACACCTTTGGGATAGGATACTGCACGGGCGCGGAAGGGGGCTGATTTATACCAAACCGGGGGCAAGCCAAGAACCGTCCACGGGTAGCAGGAACAGAGGGTGCAAACGACCATATTATGACGATCGGGGGTGTTTTCCACGACCTTCATATGTTCACCTTGTCGCCCGGTATATCCCATGGAATTTATGGCCGTGTTGGCATCACTTAACAGCAACTCTTTAAAGGCGGGATCTGTCCAGGCGCGTGCAACGACCTTGGCGCCATTACGAGGGCCGACTTTGGTTTCGTAAGTTTCTATGATTTCATCAATAGCATGAGGGTCAATCAAACCCTTTTCAACCAGTAATGATTCCAAAGCCTTGACCCGAAGGGTAGGATCCGACGGCGGATCTGTATGATCGTGAGAGTGGTCGTGGCCCATGATATGTTTCCATTTCTACTTATTTTTGGAAAGTTTGGCAGGGGATGAATTATTACTCCAGTAAATTTTATGTAAGTACGATTGATTTTGTTACGTCGTGCTTGAATAAAAGATAAAACTCAATCTCTTCAAAGTATTTGGTATTATCTCGAGCGTAATGATGAGGTAGGTTGAAGCTGGCAAGATATCTGTATGCCAGCTTCCTGGGTTAGAAATGACATTACCCTAGCCAAGCTAGACCAGCGCCTCCTAGTGCGGATAGCAACAACACAGGTGTTATGCCCCAGTGAAACCGTAGAATAAGCAACCCTGAGACTGTCGAGAGGACAATAATTCGCGAGTCAAAGCTGCTTAGTTCGGGGGTCCACAGAGTGAGGACACCATATTTTGTTGCGCTTACGTCGCTGAAAAAAACATGTAGTCCAAACCAGATAGAGAGATTAAGGATTACACCGACAACGGCTGCGGCAATACCGCTTAGAGCACCGCGTAATCTGGGTTGAGCACCGATCCAGTCAATGTAAGGAGCGCCAACAAATATCCATAAAAAACAGGGCGCAAAAGTAACCCAGAGTGTAATGACAGCACCGAGCAAGCCTGTTGCAAGGCCACCATCTCGATAAGCAGCAAGAAAACCGACAAATTCTGTCACCAGGATCAAGGGACCGGGCGTGGTTTCAGCCAGTCCGAGACCGTCCATCATTTCCCCGGCATTTAGCCAGCCGAAATGAGCGACGACATCCTGAGACATATAGGCCAACACAGCATAGGCCCCGCCAAAAGTGACAATAGCGAGTTTGGAAAAGAAGATGCCTATTTCATTAAGGATGCTTTGGGCTGCGAAGAGATCCAAAAGTACAAGGGGGGTGAACCAGATCAGGAGCCAGAGAAGGATTGTTCCAATTGTTCCTGTTAATGTCCTCTGCTGTCTGTTGTGGACTTCTAGGGGTTCGATTGAATTACTCCCCCTCAAAAAACCAAACAGAGCAGCGACCAAGATTATAAGCGGAAAGGGCAGGTTGAGGACGAAGATTCCGATAAATGCCAAGCCTGCGATAAACCAGTGTAACTTCTCGTGAAGAACCTTTTTCGAGACCCGGTGCAAAGCTTCGATCACGATGATCAAAACACATGCTTTCACCCCAAGAAAAAGCGCATTTACGAGTGGGACATTCCCATAGAGGGCGTAAATCGTTGCAAAAGATAATACAATGATGGCGCCGGGAATGACAAAAAGTAAACCAGCCATGAGCCCACCGATAAACCCATGTAATCGCCACCCCGAATAAGTTGCAAGTTGCATGGCTTCTGGTCCGGGAAGAAGCATGCAGAAACTTAGAGCATTGAGAAATTGACGTTCATTTAACCATTTGCGTTCATCGACAACGATTTTATGCATTAAGGCAATTTGGGCTGTTGGTCCACCAAACGACAGCAACCCTATCTTTAGCCAGACTTTAAAAAGATTACTTAAACTTGGAACGGGCGAGGAAGCATCCGCTGTCTCGTTTTGCCGGGGTATCGACTTTTCTATTGAAGGCATGGCTTATTTACCACCTTTTGGCGCAGGCCAATCATGACTTTCGTTGGTGGCATCGCGTGACCAGCGATAAAAAGCATCATAAAGATCAATACCAGCCGTGAGTTGTTCCAAGTCGTCGCGGTACATGCGTGATAAACCAAGTGAGGCTGCAAGCAGGCCAGCTGATTCTGGTGCAAGATCATGGCGATTTGTATCTGCACCACGCACAATGGTTGCCAATCGTTTTAGAGGCTCTGTTTCCAGATTAAATTCTTCTACCATGGTGTCAAAGGTACATTTTTCGCCGCGGTGGCTCCAAAAAACACCTTCAACGTCAAAGGGAATAGCATCGAACTTCTCTGCTACATCCAGTACTTCAGAAGGGGCCACGTAAAGAAACTGTGCGTTTCGATCGATAAACCGTCGAATAAGCCAAGGGCAGGCCAGTCGATCAATTTTAGGGCGTTGTCGTGTTACCCAAACTGTTCGGCCTTCTTCATTTCTACTGGGTATCTTGTTGAGCGGGATAAGTGGGCCATTTGCTTCGCTCCAGGCGATAAAGCCACCTTCTAATGATTCTGCATGTACGCCGTGATCCCTGAGAATAGCAACGACGCCCTGGCTAATTTTTTTACCTTTGTGGCAGCTTACAACGACGCGTGATGATTTCAACTTTGGTACGAGGGAAGTAATACTTTTGAAAGGATGTCTAAGAGACTGGGGAATCAGCCTTGGATCTTCGGCAAAGTCTTCGTCGATGCGCAGGTCAATAATAATAGGGCAGTCAGCCGTGCCGATAAGACGTAATAGTTGTGATACAGTGATTTCGTTTGGTGATGGCATACGCGCATCCTCCCACACTTTGGTGTTGATCAGGATGCGAAACTTGGGCTGTCGCCTCACGGGGTGTCCGCAGCCCCCATGCCCCTAGTAGTAATGATTTGTTCGCTATGGGTCAATAAAACTTTAATGAAGTTTAAGATAACAAATGTCTGAAAACAGTAGCGCCGCTGAGTAACGCGACGCTACTGTTTGAGGGGCAAAATTTAAATTAAGAGCCATGCTGAATAGGCATATCCAGCTGTGATGGACCCCATAAGGCCGAGTAAAAGGTAGAGAACAAATACCGGTTTTTTCACAAGAGCATAGACCCCCATTGCGGCTGGGATGGATGAAACGGACCCGGCAAGCATAAAGGTCATCCCCGTTCCTGCGCCCATACCAAGTTCAATCAAGCTGTTGATGGTCGGAATGGCAGCGTAGCCATTAAGGTAAGCAGGTATGCCGATAAGTGCACCGAGAGGAATTGACCACCATTGGTCATCACCAAAGAGTAAGGCAACTTTATCAACGGGTAAGTACGCAACCATGAGGCTTTCAAATAGAAAGGCAAGAGAGAGCCATTTAAGTAAGAACCATCCATTTGTAAGCGCTTCATCTCTAAACATAGCTCTTCTAGTCGAGGATTGCCAAAATTTCCAATGGATAGTTGTGCTGGGTTTATCATCATCGCAGCTGGTGCCGCAAGATGAGCTACACCCGGAGGATCCCTGAGGTCGCACGATCTCCTGAAAATATCCAGCACGTACCATTAGATAGGCAACAAGGCCGCCAATTGTTCCCATCAAAAAGGCTGCGACAGTCTTAAACGTCGTAAATTCTAAGCCAAACACGGCGCTGGTTAAAATGAACATCTCAGGATCCATCAGAGGAGATGAGATCCAAAAAGCCATCACTGGCGCCAAGGGAACGCCAGCCCTTAAAAGCCCTGCAATCAAAGGAATAACACCACAGGAACAGAAGGGGGAAAGCGTGCCAAACAAAGCGGCTATCCCGATACTCACCACAGGATTACCTGATGATATTGTATTGATTTTGCTGTCGAGGTTACTGGCCTTTGTATAAGCGGCAACTCCTATAGAGAGGAGGATAAATGGGAGGATGCTGACCAGATTACCAAAAGCAAAAGTGATTGAAGGCCAGACTTGGTTTCGATCGAGAAAAGCAATGAAGATAAGCGTGATTACGAAGACGAGTACGACCCGGTCAATTCGCCAGTTGTTAAATTTTGTAATTTCAATGAAAGACATATCATTACCTTGTTTCTAGAAATATGGAAATGAATGAATAAAAAAATGCATTACTTAATCATTCAGATTTTGGCATAAGTAATTTTTTTTGGGGGTGTTATGACCCGTGCAGGCCTTTACAACAGTCTTTCATGAGATACTCCAATAGATTTTCGGTCAGTTTATAATCTAGGCGACAGCGAAGTACACGGCCTTCACGTGATTGAATGAGAAGTCCAGAGGTTATCATATGTGATATATGGTGGGATAAGGTCGAATGCGGCATATCCAATTCTTTTTGAATGTCGCCAACGGCTAACCCTTCATCTCCGGCCTTAACCAGTAAACGGAACATCGCTAAACGAACCGGGTTGCCCAGCTTTGCCAAACAGATGGCTGCCTTATCTAACTCCATATTAGCACTCAAATATTATTTCGACTATTATCGAAATAATATTTCTGAAGAGTTTTGTCAAGTTGATACATTATTTTGTCGAGTCCTGTAATGTAGAGAGCGTGGGTGTCGCTTTATGATTATTGTTAATTTAATAAGGCAGGAGTAATAATCTTCTCTAGGTAACTGATTCTAGCTATTTAGTTGTAAATAATTAAGCAAAAGGGGCTGCTGAAGTTAGCAACCCCTTATATGTACCGTATTTTCTTTTAGTTATCCTGGACAGAAACTTAATCTGCTTTACCACCGTGCTTACTGGACCATTCGTTGGGATTGCTCAGGAATGATCTGACCGTGACGAGATTATCACTTTCTAAATAGCCTTTTTCTTCGGCAACCTTCAGGGCGTCCCACCAGGTCGCAAGTGCGTGAAGGGTTACACCTTCTTTTGCGAGATCTGTCACGGATTGCGGGTAGATGCCATAATGGAAGAAAACGAAGGTGTGGTCACATTTACCTCCGGCATTACGGATTGCTTCGACAAAGTTAAGCTTGGAACCGCCGTCTGTTGCGAGATCCTCTACCAGAAGAACGCGGCTTCCTTCTGCCATGTATCCTTCGATTTGCGCATCGCGACCAAAGCCTTTTGGTTTTTTCCGAACATAGAGCATTGGCAGGCCCATACGCTCTGCAATCATGGCGGCAAAGGGAATGCCTGCGGTTTCTCCACCTGCAATCGCATCGATTGATTCATAACCGATATCGCGTTGGATAAGTTCGACGGCCATGTCCATTAACTTTGCCCGAGCACGTGGGAAAGAGATGATTTTACGGCAATCGACATAAACCGGGCTGACCCGGCCTGATGTAAAGGTAAAAGGATCTTCTGGACGGAAAAGAACGGCTTCTATTTCCATAAGTATTGAAGCAGTTGTGCGGGCGGTGTCTGTGATCTTGCTCATCGCGGGTCCGGTCCTTTGGTTCGTTACCATTGGTGGTCTGTTTTACTGCCTCAATTTTGAGGCGTATAGAATAAATTGCTTCTGTTTAACCTCTGCTCTGCTTCGCTGCAACGAATTTTAGGTGCAAAAATGCGCGTAACATAACCTTAACATAGTTGGGGCGTAACTGGTGATGGTGAGGCTTTGTCTCGCTCTTGCCAAAGGGGGCATGAAAGAGGCAGTCTTCGCAGAAGAAAATAGTCTTTGTTGTGACAGCTAAAAGAGGTTTGCGATGAGCGATGTGCAAAGTGAGTCGGTTCTGCTCAAGCTTGAGGGAACAATTGCGACTGTCACATTAAACCGACCTGAAAAACTGAACGCCTTTAATTTGGAGATGTGGCAACGTCTTGGCGATGTCATGGAGGATCTTGGGTCGAATGATCATGTTCGCTGTGTGATTATCAGAGGGGCTGGAGGGCGCGCCTTTGCAGCGGGGGCGGATATCGCCGAATTTGAACAGGTGCGGTTTTCTTCCAAGCAAGCTGTACAATACGCCAAACCCATGGACCGCGCCGCCGAGGCCATACGCGATTGTCCCCATCCGACGCTGGCCTTTATCGAGGGCGCTTGTATGGGGGGCGGACTAGAGATTGCAGCGCAGTGTGATCTTCGCATTGCCAATAAATCGGCTAAATTTGGTATTCCAATCAACAAAATTGGCAATGTTTTACCCTATCCGGCGATGTTGGCGCTGGTGGACTTGGTGGGGAGGAGCGTCACGTTTGAACTTTTACTGGAAGGGCGCATATTTACGGCAGAGGAAGCCTATACTAAAGGGCTTGTCGGGCGGCTTGTTGAGGACCGTGATGCAGAAGTTGAAGTCTATGCGTCAGCAAAACGGATAGCGGAAGGGGCGCCGATGGTGGCGCGGTGGCACAAACAGAATGCTACCCGTGCGCAAAACCCCAAGCCGTTGAGTGCTACGGAAAAGCTGCAACCTTTTCTCTGTTGTGATACCCACGATTACAAAGAGGGTATCAGGGCCTTTCTCGATAAGCGCCGTCCTAATTTCAAAGGAAAGTAATTTTGAAAGGCCAAAGAACATAGGGGCGCCAAATCGGTGGACGCCCCTTACAAGAGTGTTCGGTTGGAAATTATTTAGTTCACGATTGCGATCTTGCCAAAGTGGCTCGCGTTTTCCATGGTTTGGAATGCCGCAGGTGTTTCCTCAAAACTGAAAACCTGATCTACAACAGGGCGAATTTCGTGTTTAGAGATCTGTGCGAGCATATTCTCAAACATCTTTCTGTTGCCGACCATGATGCCTTGCAGACGAAGCTTCTTGAACAGGATCGGCAGGGGAGAAATGTTTTCCCCGATACCCGCTTGTACGCCGATCATCGTAACTTCACCATTAAAGGCTGCTGCGTGGAGTGATTGGTTTAGAGTTCCAGGGCCGCCTGTTTCTATCACGATATCAGCGCCGCGCCCTTCTGTAAGGCGGAGAACTTCCTCTGCCCAATCGGGGGTCGTACGATAATTGATTCCAATATCGGCTCCCATTTCTTTGGCGCGGGATAATTTCCCCTCACTGCTCGAGGTGATGATGACCTTGGCACCTGCGGCTTTGGCAAACTGGAGGGCAAAAAGAGACACACCGCCTGTTCCCAGTGTAAGGACGGTTTGTCCTGGTTTGAGGTTGCCTGTTTCCATTAAAGCGTTCCAGGCCGTTAGCGCGGCACAGGGCAGGGTGGCGGCTTCTTCGAAGCTGAGAAAATCAGGGATCTTGACCAGGGCATGAGCTGGTAAAATGACTTCATCTGCGAGAACACCATCAATGGCACCGCCCATTGCCACGCCATCAGAAGAGGCCATGCCATCCATCCAATCCCGCCAGAAAAGATTGGCGACACGATCTCCAAGTGCGAGGCTATTGACATTTTTCCCAAGGGCAATAACTTCTCCTGCGCCGTCGGACAAAGGAATGAGGCCGCCTTCTTTAACGCCGGGGTACGTGCCATTTGCGACCATGAGGTCACGTTTGTTGAGGGAGGTCGCCCGAATGCGGACCCGTACTTCACCTGCGTCGGGTTCCCCGACAATAATATCTTGTTGTTGAAGGTTTAACTGCTTTTCGTCAGGGATAACTTTCCAGGCTTTCATAATGTTCTCCAATATTAATTGAGTGTTAAAATAAGGGGTTAGTCGGTGTTGATCTGAAGATAAGAAACTTATTTCCATATCACTAATTTATTGTTTGAATGATATTCATATGATTTGTGAATGTATTTGGTGGGCCAATGTCGAACGTAGATTTAAATCTTTTGGTGGTTTTTGATGCTGTGATGACAGAGCGTTCTATTACCGGGGCCGCAAATCGAATTGGGATGACCCAACCGGCTGTTTCTAATGCCGTGGCTCGGATGCGGCAGGTCTGGAACGATCCTCTTTTTGTAAAAAATGGACGTGGGATTAAACCCACGCCCCATGCTGAAAATCTTTGGCAGCAAACTCGAAATCCATTATTGGAAATACGGCAGGTGACAATAGGTGGTTCGTTTGATCCAGCAAGTTCAACGCGAGTATTTCGTGTTGGATTAACAGAACACCCCGTAGATATGATATGGATACCGTTGCGTCGGGCGATCGAAACCCAAGCTCCGAACATATCAATTCATTCTGTGCCTATTCACCGTAACACAGAAGAATTACTCTTGGATGCTTCAGTCGATCTGGCTGTGCATTATTATGTCGGTCAGCATAAGCAGATTCGATCCTCCTGGTTATTTTGCAACAAACTAGTTTGTGCTGTCCGACCCGATCACAGAATATTGAAAGACCTAAATCCAGAGGGTGTTCTTCCTCTTGATAAGTATCTTGCTGAAGATCATTTGATGGTATCGTTATCAGGTGAAGCACGGGGGAATGTGGATGAAGCACTTGCGCAACAAGGGTTGCGCCGAAGAGTTGCCATGACGGTTAATCATTTCTCGCTTATTCCCTCTATCCTCAAAGACAGTAATTTGGTTTGTGTTACGCCCCAATCTGTTGTGGCGCGAGAGGTTCGTGCCGGTAACCTTTCTATTGTTCCATTATCCTTCGATGTGGAACCTGCGCCAATATCTCTTCTTTGGCATACGCGCCAAGATAGAGATGCTGGCAATATTTGGATGCGGAAACTTATCTCACGGTTTGCAAATGCTGAGACCGCAAAAATGGCGGCCTGGTTCGGTGGGGAGAATGAGAATTTGGATTAAAATTCGGAAAAGATCTGAGAGATAATTTTTTCTAAGTATGATTGTATAAGGTATTCAATCATAGGTTTGTTTTGCTGAGCCCAGAAATACGAATATACTTACACGGAATAGGATGCTGGTTGTGAAATGATTTTATAGACTTAGTTTCCGGAAATGGTTTTTCATATATGTATCAAATCTTGGACCTAGCAGAAATCCCGGAAAGTAGTCCGGTTTTTTTTATGGCTAAGTATTTTCTGAACTTGCCTTGTGAAGGTGTCAGGGGGGCTAGTATGGCAGCTGTTCCTTTTTGGTCAGATTTCGATCCTGCCGAGATTCGTAAGATCCTGCCATGGACAATGGTCATGCAGCGAAATGGCCCCAATCCTGAGGGGCATCTTATTAAATTGGAGGGGCAACGTATTATCGAAGCCTCTGGTATTAATTCCATGGGTAAGACATTGGCTGAGGCTTTTGAGCCTGAAATGGCCAAGACGAAGTGGGAAGAGATGGAAATGGTCGCGCAAGAAAGGCGACCTTCTTATACTTTGAGCCCGGTACCTCGGGATGATCGTGCGTTTATTGATATTTATCGGGGATGTTTTCCGTTTTGTGATGGGGTAGGAACAATAAATCGATTGGTTGTGATCGTTGCTCCAGTCAATGATGAAATTACTTAGCCTTTAAAAGATTTTCATAACCGCTTCTCCTTGTCCAACAAGTTGTCCTTCTTGATTGTGCACTTCGCACGATAAGAATTTGATATGTTTTCCTCCGCCTTTAAGTACGCCAACCGCTTTGAGGTGATCTCCGACATTTGCTGCGGAGGTAAACTGGGTACTGAGTGATAATGTAACGGCTTTTCGTATCTTGGTCGGATCAGGGTTGTGAATGATGGCATATCCGCAGGCGGTATCGATCAGTGTTGCTAGAACACCACCGTGCATGATGCCTGCCCGGTTAAGGTGGCAGGTGTCGATGGCGAGGGAAACCGTTGCCTGTCCCTCTGTCCAGTCCGAAAGGCTGTAACCTATGTGTTGTCCGAAGTTACTGAGACGATCTACTTCTCTAGATTTAGTGGTATCTTTGTCGTTAACCATTTTGTGTTCCTGTTAAGTGTGGCAGGGCTATTCTTTGTCCGAGTAAAAGTCTTGCTAATCAGAAATTGTCCTTAACGGGTAAGATATTGGTATTCTTGACTTCTTCCATCACCACGTAGCTGTGCGTTTGAGATACACCCGCTGTTGCCGCAAGTTTATCACCGAGAATTCCACGGTACTCAGCCATATCTGCTGCTCTTACTTTAATTAAATAGTCGAATCCACCAGACACCATGTGACATTCAAGAACTTCTGGAATTTGTAACATGGAACGTTTAAATTCCTCAAAGGCCCCTGATGTGGTCTTTTCCAAGGTAATTTGAACATAAACCAACAAGCTGGCATTAATGCGAACTGGATTGAGCGTTGCCATATATCCTTTGATATAATTGCTTTGCTCTAATCGACGAACCCTTTCAAGACAGGGAGTTGGGCTCAGGTTGACCTGTCTAGCCAACTCGACATTTGAAATGCGACCATCTTCTTGAAGGACCCGCAGTATATTACGATCAATACGATCAAGTTTTCGTTCACTCATATCAGAACATATAACTGCAATATGCATTGATTACTAGAGATAATGCTAAGAAATTTTGATATTTGGTAGGACATTTCGCTATTTCAGGCGTAAAATTCTAACCAGAAAAATATCAAACGCACATTAAATGTGGTTTCTGGGAATTGATAAATGATTATTGATAAGAAATTGGCTAATGCCACTCCCTTATTAGCTGCCCTACGTGGGGCCTATCGTATGGACGAAAGCGAAGCCGTAACGGCCTTAATCAACGCGCTGGATTTACCAAACGATGCTCTTGATCGAATTTCGGCTCGGGCGCGTGATCTTGTGAAAGAAGTGCGTAAGTCACGCATTGGCCAAGGCGGTATTGATGCTTTTATGCACGAGTTCGAGCTTTCATCCAAAGAAGGCGTTGTTCTGATGTGTTTGGCCGAAGCGCTTTTACGTGTTCCTGATAGTGAAACCATTGATAAATTGATCCGAGATAAATTGACATCTGCTGATTGGCAGGCCCACCTTGGTCATAGTGAATCCATGTTTGTGAATGCCTCTACTTGGGCCTTGATGCTCACCGGGCGCGTGGTAAATATCAAAAAAGATGAAAGCAAAGACTTTACCGGGCTTCTCCACCGTATGGTTCAAAAAAGTGGTGAGCCTGTAATCCGTAAAGCCGTTCGTCAGGCGATGAAAATTTTAGGTCGCCAGTTCGTGATGGGCCGGAATATTAAAGAGGCTCTGAAAAGAGCAGTTGAGGACGAAAAAAAGGGCTATCGTTATTCCTACGACATGCTGGGCGAAGGCGCTCGGACCATGCCGGATGCTGACCGTTATTTTGAAGCTTACCGGGTTGCGATTGAAGGAATAGGTAAGGCTGCCAATGGGCGGGGAGCTATTAACTCGCCGGGCATATCAATTAAGTTATCTGCTATCCATCCCCGTTATGAGTTCAGCCACCGCGACCGCGTTATGAACGAAGTCGTGCCACGCTTAAAGGAGTTGGCGCTGGCTGCAAAGAAATATGATATTGGCCTGACTGTTGATGCTGAAGAAGCCGATCGTTTAGAGATCTCTCTCGAGGTGCTAGAAGCTGTTTCAGGGGACCCGGACCTTAAAGGGTGGAACGGTTTGGGGCTGGCGGTACAGGCTTATCAAAAGCGATCACCTTTTGTGGTCGATTTGTTGGCCGACATGGCACACCGCCATGGTCGACGTCTTATGGTTCGACTTGTAAAAGGGGCTTATTGGGACACGGAAATTAAAGTTGCACAAGAAGAGGGTCTTGAAGGGTACCCGGTTTACACCCGTAAGGTATCAACGGATGTTTCCTATCTGGCTTGTGCACGTAAATTATTGGCCGATCCTGAAGCTTTCTATCCACAATTTGCCAGTCATAACGCGCATACTGTGGCTTCCATTCTTGAAATGGCAGGGGTCGAGCAGGATTTTGAATTTCAGCGTCTTCATGGCATGGGCGAAGCACTCTATGCCCAGGTCGTGGGAAAAGAAGGAAAAGGGCACCCGGTTCGGATTTATGCTCCGGTTGGCAGCCACGAAGATCTTTTGGCCTACCTTGTGCGTCGCTTGTTAGAAAACGGCGCGAATTCTTCATTCGTGAACCGAATACAGGATGAAAAATTGCCAATTGATGAAATTATTGCAGATCCAATCCTAAAGGCAAAAGGTCTGTTTAAGATCCCCCACCCTAAGATACCGCTCCCACTCCACCTTTATGGAACAGAGCGGCATAATTCCAAAGGGCTGGATTTGGCAGATGCCGTTAAGCTTGCTGCGCTTGGTTCGGAAGTGAAGACTTTCGCAACAAGAGGCTGGAATGGTGCCCCTATTATTGGTGGCGTCGAACAGGCTGGTGTCAATCGAACTGTGACCTCGCCAAGTGATCGTCGCAATAAAGTGGGAGAGATTGCCTGGGCTTCAAAAGACCAAGCAGAGCAGGCGCTCGCCCGCGCTGATCGCGCTTGGTGGAGCTGGGATCAAACTCCCGCTAATCATCGTGCGGACTGTCTGGATCGCATGGCGGACCTCATGGAAGATAACACAGCGGAATTAATGGCGTTGTGTATGCGTGAAGCCGGAAAAACCACGGCGGATGCGATTGCTGAAATTCGGGAAGCTGTCGATTTTTGCCGTTATTACGGAGTGAAATGCCGTAAGGATTTTGGCGATCCTTTGATTATGCCTGGACCAACCGGGGAGCGAAATGAGCTTTCTCTTCATGGTCGTGGGGTGTTCCTTTGCATCAGTCCATGGAATTTTCCGTTGGCGATTTTCTTAGGTCAAATCTCTGCGGCTCTAGCTGCTGGAAACACAGTAATTGCAAAGCCAGCGGAACAAACAGGATTGGTTGCAGCAGCTGCAATTAAACTTTTCCATCGTGCTGGTATTCCGGGTGATGTTCTGCATCTTCTTCCTGGAGATGGGCCGACGGTTGCAGGACCTTTGTTGTCCGACCCGCGTATCAAAGGTGTTGCCTTCACGGGTTCAACAGATACAGCCAAATTGATCCAGCGTGCGTTGGCGGCGCGTGATGGCGAAATCGTTCCTTTGATTGCAGAGACAGGCGGTCAGAATGCGATGATTGTGGATTCAACGGCTCTTCCGGAACAGATTGTGCGTGATGTTTTGGCATCCTCTTTCCAGTCGGCTGGACAGCGGTGTTCCGCACTTAGGGTTCTTTTTCTGCAAGAAGATGTTGCAGATAAGATTTTGACCATGCTGGCGGGCGCTATGGATGAACTTGGTGTGGGGGATTCTTCTTACCTTTCCACGGATGTCGGCCCTGTGATCGATGAAGATGCACGCCAGATGCTTCAAGATCATATCGATCGCTTGAAAAAAGAAGCCAAACTTATCCGAGAACTGCCTTTGCCTGCTAATGTTTCAAACGGAACCTATGTTTCTCCGGCTGCTTTTGAAATTACCGGATTGCACGTTCTGGAAAAAGAAGTTTTTGGCCCCGTACTCCATGTCATTCGCTACAAGGCATCTGAGTTGGATAAGATTATCGATCAGATCAACGGCTCAGGTTTTGGGTTAACCCTTGGTATCCACAGCCGGATTGATGAGACTGTTGATTACATCTGTAAACGGGTACGGGTGGGCAACACTTATATCAACCGAAATCAAATCGGGGCGATTGTTGGTGTGCAGCCTTTTGGCGGCATGGGACTTTCAGGAACGGGGCCAAAAGCCGGTGGGCCGCGTTATTTGCACCGCTTTGCAACCGAGCATTCGATCTCGATCGATACGACAGCTGCGGGGGGGAATACTTCCTTGATGGCACTTTGATCCGGGCTTGATCAAAAAAGAGATACAAAAACCCGGCTATGGTTATCTGCAGCCGGGTTTTTATTGCCTTGAGGTCAGAATAAACTATCGTGAACTTTTTTAAGGAGCCGATGGTTCCTGCTCTTGAAAGATGACCCATTGCATAAAGATGATCTCGAAGAATTTGTGTTGGAAGGGATCAACACAGATGAAGAACTCAGGTGGTTTGAGCGTCCAAACTTTGGCGCTATTTGGCGTGCCGAATTCCAGTCGTCTTTGACCAAGGGATTTTTGTTTTTGGCGGGATTTTCTGGAATTTTATACGCCTTAAGCTTAGTGTTTTCGATCTTTGCAACAGTTTTTGCCCTCCTCTTTATCACGGCATTGGGCGCGGTGATCTTAAGGCTGTCCTGGATATATTATCTTGGGCGCAGGCTCAGTTATGTAATTACATCCAAGCGACTTTTGTATCTTCTCGAAGTCGGACGTCCAATCGAATACAAATCCTATTTTCTTTCCGAAATCAACATTGTTGAACGACAGGATCTCCCAGATGGAAGCGCTGCCATCCTCTTGCCAGAACAAGACGATGGCCTTTATGGGCTTGATGAAGCGGGGACCGTAGAACAGTTGCTGTGCAAAGTTAAATCGGGATAAAAGCATCGACATTGATAGAGCTTTCAACGTCGATGCTTAAATTGCGGATTTAAATTTCTTTGAATTTTACTCCTTTGAAACTGCGTATCGGATTGCCTCTTTCAAGTTGATGATGCAAGAGGTTTTCTTTCCGCTGTGCCTTAGCATTCTTTAGAGTTTGGTGCAGTGCTATCTGTTCGGCCAATCGTTCAATTGCAACTTGTTTGTTGCGATGCTGGGACCGTTGGTCTCGAACCACAACGGCAACCCCGCTTTTTATGTGTGTGGCTCTTACGGCTGAATCAGTGGTGTTTTGGTGTTGTCCTCCCGGGCCTCCAGCCCGAAAGGTATCAAACCGTATTTCAGACGTCTCAAGTACATCCGAAATCGCCTGTTGATGGTCAAGTTTGAATACACCAACAAACCAGTTTCGACGTCGATGCTTGGGCCTGACGGGGCTTTCGCATATCCATTGGATAGTACCGACCCAACGTTTTGAAAAATCCTGTCGATTGATGCCATGCAAAGAAATCACAGCTGAAACCGGGCCGTGTGTATCTGGTTCAGACACAATTGTCAGGTCCAAATCAAGCCCGGAATTTTTTGCTTCTTTGCTAATTTCTTCTATAACATGGCGAACTGCTATCCGACACTCGGTTGGGCCGTTACCGCTAGAGATCAAAAGTCGAAGTGGAGAGGGCATCACCTGTACTCCTCTTTCCTACTTATGACTTTCTTGAAGGTTACCAGAGGCTGAAGCGTTGCGACGGATGTTGCGAGCTTGAAAAGCTCAAGATCTCTGAGGACGTGATTTGCATTTTTGTAGGCTTCTGGTGCTTCCTCGATTAGAAGGTGTTTGTCTTCACATACGACATGACCACCAAAGGATGTTCGTTGTAATTTTATTTGATCAGACTTTTTATTCCGGATACGACCATGCATTGAGCTTCGGTCATACTTTCGTCCTGCACCATGTGCGAGTGAAGAAAGAGCATCGTGAACTTTTTCTCCTGGTGAAAGAAGATAGCTCATTGAATCTCTTGAACCCGCTAGAGGAATTAAAGGGATGTCTGCTTTTGCGGCTCCTTTACGATGAAGATAATGACCTTGGTATTCCTCGATTAAATTATGCGGAGAATCAGAGATTAATTTAAAGTCTGTCCGAAGAGATTCTGCAGCACGTCTTGCGATCAAATAACGGTTTAAACTGGCCCATTGAACAGCGCGGTTGTGAGAGGCTATATATTTCTCGGCCTGTTCAGTTAGGGGGGATAAACCGGCATTAAGCTCATTTAAAACGGAACTGAAAACTTGCATTCCCAAACCGCGTGAACCTGAATGGACCAGAAGGCACGAGGTGCCTTTTGAGAGATCAGCCTTTTTGGCAAGCTCACTGTTATTGATTTGAACAACGGTTTGGAGTTCACAAAAGTGATTTCCACCTCCTATTGTACCAAGAGAAGAAGGAAAATCTTGAGGTGGTAGGCTATTCTCTTCGAGTAACGCACAAGCATTTCCTAGCCATTTTCCTTCGAGAACACGAAATTTTTTTGCGATTTTTTCGGGTTTTATTTTTCTGGCAGGAAGGTCGAGTATGAATAATGACATTCCACAACCGATATCATTTCCAATTAATTGCGGATATAATAGATCAGAGAGAATAGCGCAGCCGACGGGGCCATATTTCCCTGGGTGTAAGTCGGGAAAAGCCGAGACTTTTTGTACGCGATTGAGTTGGGAAACATGTTGGAGTTGTTCCTCTGCCTTTCCTTCAATCCAGGCGGAAGTCGAGTAGTGTCGTTGAATGGTAGCATCGCTCACATTTGAAAGCGACGTACGATTTTTTATTAAAGTGCCCATGATTGTGGCCTTTGAAAGTAGGTAACTTTGGTCGAGAAGTTATAGCTT
The DNA here is from genome assembly GCF_042682825.1 of Kiloniella antarctica. Lineage (NCBI taxonomy): Bacteria > Pseudomonadati > Pseudomonadota > Alphaproteobacteria > Rhodospirillales > Kiloniellaceae > Kiloniella > Kiloniella antarctica. The sequence goes on along the minus strand of NZ_JBHUII010000004.1, from coordinate 957,023 downwards.
CTGGACCTTAGAACCTGGCATCGGCGAGTTCTCAGCCTAGCCTAGGATCATTACCCCTAGGGGCAAACAGCGGGATACCTGCATCATCTTGCTCCTGTTTTCAAAGTGGTTGGTAATAAAACAACGTCTTCGTTCTGCCATAGTGGCTTGGATAAGACTTCGTGTTGTTTCGTTGTGAGTTCCCATCTACCGGACATAGTATTTTGGCGCAAGTATCATTACTATTATACTCGCCATTTACGTGTTTACTGTAACATAAATACAACAATTTAGTCCTTCTAGGAAAATTAATACCTATAAGGACTCATAGCAAAGTTGTTATGTCCGACTTATTGCTTCATCTGTTGAAATGACTTTAGCATAAGCAAATGCAAGGCCTGACATGAAGGCATTATGAACCTGTGCCGCGGGGGTGATGTTGCCGTCAAATTCCAAATCGAGAGTTGCGCAAGCATCTTTGGCAACGGTGCAGTCAAAGCCGTAATCTGAGGCTGCACGGGTTGCTGCATCGATGCACATGTGGCTCATGGAGCCGACAATCACGAGTTTGCTGATATTTTGTTCCCTCAAGGCTTGCAATAGATCTGTGTCCTTAAAACAGTTGATTTCCGATTTAATGAAGATTTGCTCTTCTTTTAAAGGAAGGACAGTTTTGTGAATTTCAGAACCTGAGGTTCCTTTTGCAAAGAAAGGGGCTTCTGTGTTGTCAGAAAGATGGCGAACATGAAAAACAGACAGGTTATTGTCTCGGAAATGTTTGAGAAGGCGCACAGCTTGATACGCGGCTTTTTCTTGGTCAACAAGAGGCCATTTTCCATCTGAAAAATAATCGTTTTGAATATCAATAAGGAGTAAAGCGGTGTTGGACATTGTATTTTCCTGATTTGAATTATGTGTAGCGCTATTAAAGGAGGAATAAGTCGTTTAGAGTATGGGCGGATCTGACGTAATAGAGGTGAAATCCGACATAATGAGTACCGTCATCAAAATTGGTATATTGTCCTACCCAGGTGTCATGAGGTCTGCGCTTCATGGCCTGGGTGAAATTTTTGAAGTGTCCAATAGAATAAGATTGGACTATTCCGAAGCCTCTTGGCCAAGGTTGGAATGGAGTTACTGGTCGACAGATACTGATTCTGTTCCTAACTTGAACGCCTCTTCTCATTCCTTAATCACACAAGCGATATCGACGTCAGATCAATCATTGGATGTTATTGTGGTTCCGCCATGGATGGAAAATATAGGTGCTGATGAACAGGGGGCTGTTCGTAGCGATTGGTTACGAACTCAACATCAAAACGGGACGGTTCTGGCTTCAGCGTGTGCGGGGGCGTTTCTTTTGGCGCAAGCTGGAGCCTTGAATGCGCGGCGTGCGACAACACATTGGGGGCTTGCGGATGATCTCAAGGCAAGCTTTCCAGAAATCATTATGTGTGAAGAAGAGCTTCTTATCGACGATGGAGACATCATTACAGCAGGAGGAATGATGGCATGGATGGATCTTGCCTTGAGAATTGTTGAACGCTTTGCTGGTCCTTTTTTAGCTATGAAGCTAAGTAAGTATTTTTTGATCGATACTGGAGCTCGGGATCAGCGTTATTATCAGAGCTTTGTCCCAAATTTTGGTCATGGTGATCCGGATATTCTTGTAATTCAGCAGTGGTTACAGATCCATTTTAAGGAAGCAATTTCCGTTAAAGGTCTTGCTGATGACAACAACCTTACGGAGCGGACTCTTCAACGGCGGTTTGCCAAGGCGACCGGGCACGCCCCATCCGTTTATATTGCGCAACTTCGGTTGCAGAAGTCTCGAGAACTTCTTGAAAGCAGTCAAATGTTGATTGATGAAGTTGTCTGGCAGGTGGGATACGAAGACCAGAGTTCTTTTCGTAAGTTGTTTAAAGCCCATGTTGGTTTGACGCCAAGCGAGTACCGAAAGCGCTTTAAAATAAATAGTTAAGCAGTAAATTCCGTTTATGTGGTTTCTGGTATTGGAAAGTTTAATTTTCAATAATCTCTTTTAACTGAATCAATTTTTGTATTTCTCTTTCTAACTCTTTGGCTTCTCGAATATCGGTAAAACCTATTTTAACATCATGCGTAACGGATTTTGGGGACGGGGCGTCTTTTCTGTTACTGCTTGAAACGGTAGTAATCTGTTTTTTTGCAAACAGAATATTACCGGTTCCATCAGTGTGCTCTGTTCGTTCCAAAAACTCTAGCTTGTGGATGTCAAAGCTCTGAACGGATTTCTTCTTATAATCGTTTATAATTAGAAGGCGATTGCTGGTGAGGGCATAGAAAGTCTGTGTTGCTCGAATTTTTGCTTCTTTTGTCTTGTTTACCAGTTTTCTCGCCAAAAATAAAAAAGGAAGGCCAAAAAATGCAAGTGCTAATCCCGCAATTTTTCCAGTTGAAAAGCTGGTTATGATGACACCGACCATCCACAGAAGTACGACGAGTATAATTAATTTCCCAAAGATTGAAGCCTTACGTTTTTTTTGAGATCGTCGATTGATGTCTGGCGTATCAGCCCAAATTAAAGTCTCGGTTTCTAGTAACTCTTCTTTCGCGCGTTCAAGAGGATTTTTTTTCACTGCTGCAGGACCTGTATTAAGTTTTGTTGTTGCTGAGGCTAAGGTGATAGAAAATAAATCTAATGTATTTTTCGCTCCTCTGCCATGGGTAGGATGTGAATATTCTTGCTATCAAGGGGTAAGGTTTCTAAATTGTGCCACAACTTTTTTGTAGGTCTCACTTGAAATGAAAACCACCCCACCTGATTTGAAAGCCAAAGACATATGGTCCCGATTGACGGTTTTAACTGTCACCCATAATGGGGGGGAAGTTATTGGTGGTATGTTGCAAACAGTGCCAACTGAAGCGCCCCTTATTGTCGTGGATAATGCGTCAACAGATGACAGCCTTGATATTGTTAACAAGATTGCACCACACGCTCGTTTGATTGTGAATGAAATTGGCCTTGGGTATGGTAATGGGATGAATTGCGGCCTTAGGGAAGTCGAAACAGAATTCGCCTTATTGGTTAATCCTGATTCAATTCTGACGGAAGAAGCTATTATCTCTTTAGTTCAAGCTGCGGATCAGTTTCCTGATGGTGGTCTATTCGGGCCCAGTATCCTCAATCCGGATGGCTCTGTTGAGCTTTCTCACGATGTAAATTTGTTTAATCGTAAAGTTTTGGGCAAACGTGTTGGGGAGGTCTGTCCTGAAGGACCGCTTTGCGCAGATTTTGTTTCTGGCGCAGTTATGCTTTTGAGAATGAGTGCGGCAAAAGCCGTCAATTTTTTTGACCCTGAAATTTTTCTGTACTACGAAGATGACGATATTTGTATGCGTTTTCGTCAGGCAGGTTACGGAGTTATTCTTGTTCCTGATGCTGTTATTACTCACATTGGTGGTGGTTCAGTAAGACCTAATCAAGCTTATTATTGGGAAAAATTCTGGCATATTTCGTGGTCGAGGCTCTATTTTGAAAAGAAATACCATGGCTTAAGCCAATCCCGAAAATTGGCATGGAAATACGCTTGTAAATATGCTTTGAAAGCTTTGGGTTATACGGTTGTTCTGAAACGGAGTAAGGCTTGGAGAGACGCAGCTCGTTGTGCTGGGGCTCTAGGCTTTTTGAGGGGGAAGCGCGCTTCTGTCGTGCCCGCAGTTGATATTAAATAAAGAAAGATATTAAAGATGAAAGCTGTAATTCTCGCTGGGGGACTTGGAAGTCGAATTTCTGAGGAAACAGACCTGAAGCCCAAGCCAATGGTTGAGATCGGTGGCATGCCTATATTATGGCATATCATGAAGATTTATAGCAGTCATGGGATCAATGATTTTATTATCTGCCTTGGGTATAAAGGCTACGTCATTAAAGAATATTTTGCGAACTACTTCCTTCATAACGCTGATGTGACAATCGATCTCGCAAACAATCAGCTTGAATACCACGCATCAAAAGCTGAATCATGGAAAATTACCCTGGTTGATACTGGCCCGGTTACTCAGACGGGGGGACGAGTTAAGCGAGTTGCCCCTTATCTCGATCCGCATGAACCTTTTTGTCTGACCTATGGTGATGGGGTTGGAAATGTTAATGTGCGCGAAAGTATCGAGGCGCATAAGAAGGCGGGACGTAAAGCCACAATGACAGTTGTGACACCTCCCGGGCGGTTTGGTGCTGCGATTATTGAAGGCGACGGCGTGTCTGCTTTTACTGAAAAACCGCAAGGCGAGCGGGGCCGTATTAATGCAGGCTATTTCGTCTGCGAACCTTCTGTTATCGATCTGATTGACTGTGATAGTACGATTTGGGAAAAAGAGCCCCTTACGAGGTTGGCCGAAAGCGGTGAACTGACGGCTTTTTCCCATCAGGATTTTTGGCAACCGATGGATACCTTGCGTGAGAAAAATGAACTCGAAGCTATGTGGGCCAGCGGTAAGGCCCCCTGGAAAACTTGGTAAGGTAAACGTGGTAGGGAATATGTTAGTGCAGTCTTTTTAATGAGCGAAGCTATCAAACTGAATCCTGATTTTTGGGTTGGAAAGCGTGTGCTTTTGACCGGGCATACCGGGTTTAAGGGGGCGTGGCTCAATCAGTGGCTTCGTATACTCGGGGCTGACGTTGTTGGATTTTCTCTTCCCTCTGCGACAGAACCAAATCTTCATGGTTTACTTGGGCATGATGATGCTCACAGTAGGATTGGAGATTTGAGAGATCCGGCTACAATTACAAAAGTCGTGCGTGAACACAATCCACAGCTCGTATTGCATCTTGCAGCCCAGGCTTTGGTTCGTCGCAGTTATCGTGATCCGTTGGAAAGCTTTGCTACCAACGTTATGGGTACTGCCAACCTCCTGGAGGCATTACGACCCTGTGATGCTCTTGAGTCCGTACTTGTTGTCACAAGCGATAAAGCTTACGAGAACGACGATCGCGGCATTCCTTTTTGTGAGGGAGATGCTTTGGGGGGCAAAGATCCTTATAGTGCCTCAAAAGGCTGTCAGGAAATAGTCACACACAGTTTTGCCAGGAGTTACTTCGGTGAAAAGGGAGTGGCTGTTGCCACTGCGCGTGCAGGGAATGTAATTGGTGGTGGTGATTGGTCAGAAGATCGTTTAATGACCGACCTGATCAATGGTTTTTATAAAGCACAAGACATTGTTCTTCGAAATCCATTGGCCACGAGACCTTGGCAGCATGTGCTTGAACCTCTAGGAGGGTATCTCCTCTTTGCACAAGCACTTGCCACAAAGGAAATAGTTAATATACCTGCCTTGAATTTTGGTCCTCACGGATCAGATTCTGTACAAAGCGTTGTGGAGAAAATGCTTGCACTGTGGGGTGGTGATCATAAATGGCACCTGGATGGTGCAGAGCAACCCAAAGAAGCCCATGCGCTCGCACTTGATGTTACACTTGCTCGCGAAGCGTTGGGATGGCATCCCCGCCTTGATTTGAGTGAGACGTTACAGTGGATCGTCTCTTGGCATAAAAAACATGCTATGGGTGAATGTGTGAAGCAGATCACATGCTCTCAAATTGAAAATTTTCAGACTTTACTGGCGAAATAATGACCAAGCTTACCTGTCGCTCTTGCGGTACCGAACTCAAACATACCCTCCTTGATTTGGGAGAAACGCCATTGGCTAACTCCTATGTTGAGTTACAAAAAGCAGATCAATCGGATGCGCAATATCCTCTCCATGCAAGGGTGTGCAGTAATTGCTTTTTGGTTCAGGTTGATGACGTTGTGCCGCCGGAAGATATCTTTTCAGATTATGCATATTTCTCGTCTTTTGCTTCCAGTTGGGTCGAACACGCAAAACATTATGCCGACAATGCCGAGAAACGTTTTGGACTAAACTCTTCGAGCTTTGTCGTTGAAGTTGCCTCTAATGATGGTTATCTGCTGCAACATTTTGTAAACAATGACATTCGAGTTCTGGGTATTGAACCCGCAGCAAATGTTGCAGAAGAAGCACGGAAAAAGGCGGTGCCGACCGAAGTGACTTTTTTTGGTAAACTAACAGCTGAAAAAGTTCTAAGTGAGCACGGACCTGCTGATCTTATGGCGGCGAACAATGTCTTGGCTCATGTTCCTGATATTAATGATTTTGTGACCGGTTTTTCCACACTCCTGGCTGATCAAGGGGTGGTAAGTTTTGAGTTTCCAAGTCTTTTGAACCTGATTGAAAACGTTCAATTTGACACGATTTACCATGAGCACTTCTCTTACCTGTCTCTCTTGGCTATTGAAAAGTGTTTTGAGCGAAACGGGCTGCGGGTATTTGATGTTGAAGAACTTCCCACCCATGGCGGTTCTTATCGGGTATGGGCCTGCAAAGCATCATCTGCGCGCGAAGAAACAACCACTTTACATATGGTGCGTCAAAAAGAAGTGTCGGCCAAGCTTGATAAGATAGCTGGTTATGAAAATTTTGAACCCCGCGTGAAAAAACTCCGTGAAGAGTTAATAACCTTTTTGACCAAGGCTAAGGCTGAAGGGAAAAAAGTTATTGGTTATGGCGCGGCAGCAAAAGGGAACACTCTTTTGAATTATTGTGGGATTGATAAAAATCTCATCTCACATGTCGCAGATTTGAGTCCACATAAACAAAATACCCTGCTTCCAGGTAGCCGTATACCTGTGATCGCGCCCTCTGAGATCGCAGTTCTTCGACCAGATTACATCCTTATTCTTCCTTGGAATTTAAAAACGGAAATTTCAACCTCTCTTTCTTATGTCAGTGAGTGGGGATGCAAATTTGTTATTCCTGTGCCAACGACAGAGGTCCTTTCTTGATTTTTCAAAAGACAGAAATTGATGGGTTGCTATTAACCGATCTTGAGTCTTTTAGCGATGAGCGCGGCTTTTTTGCTCGTGCGTTTTGTGAAAAATTGTTCGCCGAAAATGATGTGGCTTTTTCGATCAATCAAATTAACCTGTCAGGGAATGTCTCCAAGGGGACACTTCGCGGCCTACATTACCAAGCTGAACCAAAGCCAGACCCCAAAATTGTCCGCTGTATTCGCGGTGCAGTCTGGGATGTCGTTGTTGATCTGCGTAAAGACTCTACCAGTTATTTGAAATGGTTTGGCACGGAGTTATCTGCCGATAACCGTAAAGCCTTTGTGGTCCCTGGGGGGTGTGCTCATGGTTTTTTGACGCTCCAAGGCGATAGTGAATTATTGTATCTTATGGGCGAAGAATTCGTGCCCGAATTGGCTGGGGGTCAACGTTGGAATGATCCCGCCTTTGGCATTGTTTGGCCGGCTAAGCCTGAGATCATTACCGATCGCGATGCGAACTACCCAGATTACGTAAGTCCATGAGCCGGATACTTGTAACGGGTGGATCTGGATTTATCGGCCGTCATGCTGTCGTGGCACTTGAAAAATCGGGGCATGATGTCGTTCTCTTGTCTCGATCAGGATCATCTAGTCCATCCGGGTATGATTATGTCGTTGGTGATCTTCTAAAGGTTGGAGATCCAGAGCGCATTGCCAAAGATGCAGGTGCGGACCTTTTGCTGCACCTTGCCTGGGAAACTGAGCACGGCCATTTTTGGAATGCAGAATCAAACCATCTGTGGCGTGAGCAGACAATAAGTTTGGTATCGGCATTCTGGAAAGAGGGCGGCCAACGCGCAGTTTGTGCAGGAAGTTGTGCAGAATACGATTGGAATAACCTTTCAAGCACTGATGATCTTGACGAATACAATTCTCCCCAAAATCCAGAAACCCTCTATGGGCAGAGTAAACTGGATTGTTTCAAAGCGTTAACTTTGAAGAGTGATCATGAGAAATCTTTTGCTTGGGGGCGGGTATTTTTGCTTTATGGCGCAGGCGAAACCCCAACACGATTTGTGCCTTCGATAGTGTGCTCCTTACTTTCTGATAAAGAAGCGCGGATGTCTTCGGGAACTCAAGTTCGAGATTTCATGGATAGCCGGGATGTTGGTAGGGCTTTTGCTTCACTGTTGTTATCCGGTGTCGAGGGGGCGGTAAATATTGGAAGTGGGCACGGTTATAAACTTCTTGATGTTGCCAAACTGATTGCAAAAAAACTTGAAAAAGAAGAGCTACTAAAACCGGGAACTTATCCTGATAGAGAGAATGAACCATCGCGCCTTGTTGGAACTGTTACGCGCTTGAAGGAAGAAGTTGGCTTTCAAGGAGACTACACCTTGGATGAAGGGCTTACTGATTGTCTTAAATATTGGCAAGGTAAGACTGGTTGAGGATTTAGTAAACTAGGATTTTAATAAGCTGTCTTCGATAAATATGACAAAGCCCGGCTCCAATTGGAACCGGGCTTTGTAGTTTCTTTTCTTAAGCTAAGATAATTAAATCTTAGTACGAAGATGGAATGACTTTGGACGCGTCAGGTGCTCGTAGGCGACTTTGGAGAGGCTGCAACCACGGCCGGAGTTTTTCACACCAGTCCATGCGAGAGCGGGGTCCAGATAGTCACAACGGTTCATAAACCATGTGCCGGTGTTGATATCATCACCGATTGCAAGAGCCGCATCTGCGTCTTGGGTCCAGATAGAAGCAGTTAACCCGAACTCGCTGTCGTTCATGAGTTTGATGGCTTCTTCATCAGAAGAAACTTTCATCACTCCAACAACAGGGCCGAAACTTTCTTCGTTCATCACCCGCATGGAGTGATCAACACCAACTACAAGCTGTGGTGCGAGATAAGGTGTACCTTCTTTGTCAGCAGCAAAGTAACCCGGATCTATAAGGGCTTGTGCGCCTGCTTTGACAGCTTCTGCAACTTGACCGCGGACAAAATCAGCGGCGCTGGTTTTTACAACGGGACCAAGGTTGGTATTAGGATCTGTTGGGTTGCCGAGTTTGTATTGTTTGAGCAAATCGACAGCGCCTGATACGAAATCATCGTAAACGGAATCATGAACGTAAATACGTTCAATACCGCAACAGGACTGACCAGAGTTAAACATAGCACCATCAACAAGGCTCTCGATCGCATGGGCGACATTTGCATCCGCGCGCACATACCCGGGGTCTTTGCCGCCAAGCTCAAGTCCAGTAGCAATAAACCGACCGGAAGCTGCTTTTTGAATGGCGTGTCCGGCAGGAACAGATCCTGTGAAATTAACAAAATCCACACCGTCTGAACCGATAAGCTTAGCTGCACCCGCATGGCTCATATGTAAGTGTTGGAAAACACCATCAGGAAGACCAGCTGCTTTGAAGGCTTCGGTGAAACGTTCGGCGCAAAGAGGGGTTTGAGCGGCATGTTTAAGTAGAACACTATTACCTGCAAGGAGTGCTGGAACAATGCAGTTTACTGCTGTCATTAATGGGAAGTTCCACGGAGCAACAACAAAAACCACACCCAAAGCTTCTTTTCTAATGAAGCGGGTGAAACCTTCTTTATCACCGACGTTTTGATCGGCTAGGGATTCTGGCGCAATTTTGATCATATAACGTGCGCGTTCTTCAAAACCGCCGATTTCTCCAGGCGCCTGAGAGATTGGACGTCCGATTTGCCATGTAATTTCTTCAGCAATGGCAGCTTTGTTGGCGACAAAGTAATCTACTGCCTTACTAACAATCGCTTGCTTTTCACTGATCGGAACCTTACGCCAGCTTTTTTGGGCGGCAACGGATTTATCCAGGGCTTTCTGGATATCACTGTCACTTGCTAGCGGACGTTCAACGTAAACTGATCCGTCAACAGGTGAAATACATTTCAATAATTCGCTCATGGAAGGCGCTCTCCTTGGTGTTTATGGAGTATTTTGTGGCACCTTCATAAACTGATCGTCTGCCTGCGACAAGATGTACAAAAGGAAGCCCTGATATGTGTTTTGTGCATAGCTGTGTTCGAAAATTGCATGGCTCAATTAATAGATAATTGATTTCATACTTTTTCGAATAAAGTAAATGTAAAAAAGAACTGAGAGTTTTATTTAAGGAGCATTGTTCACTTGCTCGAATCGATAGTCGAAATTTGGAGAATGATCAAGTTCCAGCTAATTCATTATTATAAAAGGTAATTTTTGTTTTGCAATTTTGTTAAGCAATCATTAATATTCATAAATTATTTTAGAGTGTAATCAATTAGTTGTCGGAGCATGTAGCTCATTACCCGCTAATACCAAATACCATGATATGGTGCATATTGGCTGGTACGACCTCAGGAGGAGAAAATGACTCATTCTGCACTAGGCTTGTTACGTCAGGGCTTGGAAAACTTACGCGGTTTTCCTGGATATAACTTGCTTGATCAAAATTCTGGGCAAAATGGCGTTGCTGGCCAAACGGGGCATGGATTTCCTAAAACCCATCCGGTTTCACCAATTGATGATCAAGTTGATGTGCCGGAAAATCTTTTATCTAATGAAAATCCAAGAGACGCTGCGCTAACAAGCGGCTCTTTATCTCCAAAAGAAGTTATCCAGCGGACGCTAAGTAACGCATTGGATTCTATTGTTGGTACTTTGGCTGAAGTCTTTGAACGCCTTGGTAATGGTAAAGATGCTGCTTTAGATCTTGCTAAAAATCTCGTTAACTCGATCAAAGAAGGTGCCGCAAATTCGGATGAATTTAGTTTTTCATTTGAACAGTCAGTTGCGACACGGACACAAAAGTCACTGTCTTATGCTGGGGCTGATGGAGTTGCTTCTGGTGTTAGTGAGCAAACATATTTGGCTGTACAATCACTTGATATATATGTGAACAACAATACGGGTGAGCTATCGTTTAATTTTGCCTCTGTTCAAGCTGAGATAACAAAAACGACAGCCGTGGCTCAATCGAGCTCTGCTGAAGGCGCTAATTCTTTACTTGGTAATGTACTGCAAGGACTGGATACTGGTGGCTTCTACGGCGCGGGTGAAGCTCTTGCTCTCGCTAGAGAGGGTGTTGGTTTGGACGAATTAATCAATACGATTGTGAGTAACCCACCAAGAACAAATGCAGATGATGATGCTGAACTTTTGAGAAAGCTTCCTGGGGAAGGTCCTCTTCTGAGCCTCCGTGAAAAACAAGATATCAGGCCTGAAAAAGAGGGGGATGATCCCTTTACGGTTTATCGGGCAGATCTTTTGGTTCCGCTCGGACACTTGTTTAATGGCGCGAATGGGCCGGAATTCGAAGGCCGCGATGGCGTACGCCAATCGTTATTGGATACTTTAACAAGTAGTGCGGGCGGTGTTGGTGTAGACGCTTAACACTTAACACCACCGTGATGGCAAGATGAGTAATTAATTATACACTCAGATCTCATTTTATTTTTAGAGACGATGTCAATAAGAGGGCTGTGAGCAGCCCTCTTATTTTTTTGTATCAAGGACGGGCTAATAAGCCCCCATCTACAATAAGTTCAGTACCTGTAATGTAGCTAGCATTATCCGATAACAAGAACAGGGTCGCATTTGACATATCCTGAGTTGTTCCTGCTCGTCCAAGCGGAATTACACTTTCGGTCGAACGTTGGATTGAGGGGTCGTGAACCCAGCGATCTTGCATAGGAGACAGTGTTGGCCCGGGTAGGATTGAGTTCGACCGAATGCCATCTGCAGCACCTTCCATAGCAACCGTCTTTGACAGTGATATAATAGCAGCTTTGGAGGCCTGATAAGCGACTTGTGGTTTATCATCGCCACGCATGGCTTGAATAGAAGCGACGTGGACCATGGAGCCTGACCCCGTTTTACGCATTAAAGGCAAGGCGTGACGGCAAGTTATAACCATGGATTTCAAATTAATTTCCATGATCCGATCCCATGAATCTAGATCCGTTTGTTCTGTCGATTTATCTTTATCAAACCAAAGAACCCCAGCTGCATTGACAAGATAATCAAGACGGCCCGTTTTCTTGAAAACATCCCCCATAACCCCCTGAACAAAGGCTGAGTCTGTGACATCACCTTTGGCAAAGTACGTTGTTCCTTGTTTGGTTTGAGTAAGATCTATCGCCGACTCTTTGATGTCTATAAGGACCACATAAGCACCTTGCTTTGCAAGGTCTTGGGCAATGTTGAGGCCCATACCGCCAGCTGCTCCGGTTACAACAGCCGTTTTTCCTGTAAAACTCATGGGGGGTACCTCGCTAGAGCATATAATTAAAAATATTCATAAAATGGATCAGATTATCGAATTTAAATGTTACTTCGCATGATTTCTTTCGATTTCGCGACAAAAAATCTCAACATTACTATTTCAAATTCATCAAGCGTTCAACACGCAGAGATGTCGCGGGATGGGTTGAAGTTAGATTGCTGGCGACTTCACTAAAGCTTCTATTGGGATTGATAATAAAGAGGTGCTCGGTTGCTGCATTTTTTTCTTTTAAGTGGGCATGACCACTTATCTTAAGAAGGGCAGAGGCTAGACCTTTTGGATTTCTTGTCAATTCCGCTGCAGTAGCATCGGCGAGATATTCTCGTTCTCTCGAAATCGCCATCCTGACAAGATAGGCAACAAGTGGAGCCAGAATTGCCGCCAAAACCCAAACAATACCTGCGATTAACATAAGAGGATTGGCGCCATTACTCTTTTTATTTGAACTTGAAGAGCGGCTTGTTGAGGACCGCGAGTAGAAAAATAATCGACTCATTCGGAGCATTATTTCCGCAACAACGGCTATTAAGCCAGCACCTACTGCGACGAGTACGGCATATTGAACATCTCTGTTGAGGATATGGGCCATCTCATGACCAACGACGCCCTGTAGCTCATCTCTTGTTAAGGCTTCATAAAGCCCTGTGGTGATTGTTATGGATGCGTTTTGGGCTCGTAGTCCTGTCGCAAAAGCGTTCAACCCATCATCATGAATGATATAAACCGCAGGTTTTGGTTGCCCGGATGCTATAGACATTTCTTCGACAATGTTATGGAGTTCTTGGTATTTTTCTGGGTCAGCCTCGATTGCATCGTTCATTTTAAGAAGGGTCTTATCCCCTGAAAAGTATGTCCAGCATAAAGCAAGAACTGAAAACACAATCATTCCAATTATACCAGATATACCCCAATCACTTATCAAGGTTAAGCTGAGAAGCTCTAAAATGTTTGTACTATAGGGCATGTTTTTTAATGCGGGATGACTTTGCGTAAAAATTTCTACGCCCCAACCGCTAATATAACCTAGCCCCATAGCCATTAATATCATGATCAAACAAAGCAGAACGGAATTACGTAGATTTTTTTTCTGAGCGGCCTTGAAGTCAGTAGAGATCAGGATCAGTGGTGACGTCGGCATTGTTTGAATTCCAACAACTTAAAGACTTTGAGGGCAATGCATTGTTTAAAAAGATACCTTTGGGGCGTCCTGAGCTGCTTTGCGGGTTGTGTCGTCAAGTTCCCAGAGATCTTCGAGAGCGAATTTAAAAAGTGACGCAATCAAGTTAGATGGAAATTGCTGTATATTATTATTTTGGGAGGTGGTGACGTCATTATAATGCTGACGTGCAAAGGCAACTTTATTTTCTGTTGTTGTCAACTCTTCGGTGAGATCACTGACACTGTCTTGGGATTTTATATCGGGATAATTTTCCATTACGGCCAAAAGGTTCGCGGTGGCGTTGGACAGCAAATTGTTACTCTCAATTGCTTCACTACGGGAACCTGCATTGTAGGCCCGCGTACGTGCTTTAGTGACCTGAGTAAGGACATCTTTTTCGTGCGCCATAAACCCCTTTACTGTTTCCACAAGGTTTGGAATGAGATCAAGTCTGCGTTTTAGCTGCACATCAATTTGCCGCCATGCATTTTCGACTGAGTTTCGCCCAGAAACGAGATCGTTATAAACTTTAATGGCATAAAACACAGTCAATATAACGAGGCCGAGAACGATGTATTCAGTCATTGGAGAACCTTATTTCGTGAAATGAAATCATGAGGTAAATATAAAAGCATTATGTGATAAAAGATGCGATAGTTAATTTTTACTCGAATAATTGAGAGGAATGGGTAGAGTCTGCGTTCGTGGCAAAACTCCTTGGAATCATGATTTTTTAGTTTTAACAGGATTTTTTCTGTCAGGGTAACAAGTCGAGCAGATTTCACATTTTGTGCCGTCACACCCCCGAGCCGAACAGTATTCACGTCCGTAGTAAATAATTTCCAGATGTAAATCATTCCAACGGTCTTTTTTAAATAATCTTTTGAGATCTTTTTCTGTTTGTTCGACATTTTTCCCATTGGTGAGGCCCCATCTTTGCGCGAGGCGATGAATGTGGGTGTCAACAGGGAAAGAGGGCACGCCAAAGGCCTGGGACATGACCACCCCGGCTGTTTTATGGCCAACCCCTGGAAGCTCCTCTAGCGCTTCCATTGATTGAGGTACAACACCGTCGTATTTGTCGATTAGGATTTGTGAAAGTTCCGAAATGGCTTTTGATTTTCGAGGGGAAAGTCCACAAGGACGGATGATCGCTCTGATCTCTTCTACGGGAACCTTTGCCATATCAAAAGGATTGTCCGCGCGCTCAAAAAGAGCCGGCGTAATTATATTTACCCTCACGTCGGTACATTGTGCGGAGAGTAAAACGGCAACCAGTAATGTATACGGATCTTTGTGATCAAGGGGAATCGGCAATGTTGGATACAGCTCTTTTAGGCGCTTATTTATATATACAACTCGATTTTTTTTTAACATTTTGACCCTTATCGCTTAGATTTAGGAAATTTTAGCTTTTGGTATACTTTATGTTAACGCTCCCGACGAATAATCGTTGTTAAAGAAGTAAAAGCAATAACATTTTCGTCTCAAAAATGAGACTTGATAGGTAAGGTCGGGTTAAGTCGTGTCTGAAGAACAAAAAATCACACAAGATGACAGCCAAGAAGAGGTTGCCATTGATGAAGCCGCTCATGAACAAATTCTTGGCGAAGAAGTAACGAATGAACTGGAAGGAGAAGAGGTCGTTGGAGAATCTCAACGTACTACTTTTCTTGGAAATTTTGGAGTTTCGACCCGAATTTCTTCCTTGATGTTACTTGGAATTATTGCCTTGGGCGTTATTTGTACCATTTATTTTGTCGGTGATGTGCTCTTGGCAAACAGCCGAACTCAATTGGCTGAAAATCAGGCCAAACTGGCACAAAATCAAGCTCTTTTAGCGGCGGATCAAGTCGAGCTTGAAAAATCTCAACAAATCCAAAAGCTGGTTGATGAAATTGATGTCAGCATAAACCGTTTGGCGTTAAACGAAAAAGATTTTCTACTTAAAAGCGATTTGAAATTTGAAGATCTGTTTTTTAAAGAAATGGACGTTATTAACGGCAAATTGAAAGAATTGGAGAGCCTTTCAGAGGCACCAGAATTAAAAGATAGTTTAGTAACATTAAAAGCCAATCTTCTGTCTTATGAAGATAGTTTTGGGAATGTTGTTGAGGCTAAATCTACTTTGGGAATGACAAAGAATGCAGGTCTTAAGGGGAAGCTAAATAATTCGGCTTTTGCCATTGAGGATAGTTTGAAGGCACCTTATTTGATTAAACTCGCGGGCGAAATGACATCTATTCGGACTGTCGAGAAAACCTTTATTATCACCCATGAAAAAGAAGTTATGGATGATGTTCTTAAAAAAGGTAAAAAGTTTAATCGTAACGTAAAGTATGCATTGCTTTCCAAAGATGAAAAGAAATCCATTCAGGTACTCGTTGAAACCTACTTAAAGGATTTTGAAAATTTTGCGACAACGACTTTGAATTTTGACGGTGGAACGGATCAGCTCGTTTCTGTTTTTGGCACTCTCGATGAACCTATCAATGCGATGGCCGAATTCAGTAAGTCCAAGCTTTCAACGATTGCATCGCGAGTTGCTTCTGTCACTGCGGATGTCGAAGCCGTTTCTGTTGACGTGAAGAAAGTATCACTTGAAGCCGATGAAAACGCTGCATCTGTTCGTAACCTGATCATTGGTGCTGCGATTGTCATCTTCATTCTTATGGTTGCTATCGGGGTTGTTGTTCTTCGAAGTTTGACAGGCCCAATTCGTTTGATCACAGACGTGACCACTCGGTTATCGGAAGGGGATAAAGACGTTGATATTCCGGCTGTCGATAACAAGGATGAAGTTGGTGAAATGGCGCGGGCATTATTGGTCTTTAAAGAAAATTTGATTGAAAACGAGCGCAATGAAGTCGAACGTCGAGAGCAGAGGCAAGAGCGCGAAGAAAGAGCCCGTCGTCTCGAAGAACTGGCAGAAGCTTTTGATAGTGAAGTTAGAGATGTTCTCTCTGGTTTACAGAGTTCTACGGGTAGGATGGGCGATACGGCTTCAACAATGTCAACGATTGCAGATGAAACCAAAGCGCAGTCCGCTGCCGTTGCATCTGCTTCTGATCTGGCATCGATGAATGTGCAAACAGTGGCATCGGCCGCGGAAGAGTTATCTGCCTCGATTAATGAAATCAGTCGTCAGGTTTCTGATTCTGCATCCGTGACAAACCGTGCAGTTTCTGAGGCGACAAAGACAAGTCAAACTGTTCAGGAGTTATCTGAAGCTGCGCAGAAAATTGGTGAGGTGGTTCACTTGATCAATGATATTGCTGAGCAGACCAATCTTCTGGCTCTGAATGCGACGATCGAAGCCGCACGTGCGGGAGAAGCTGGTAAAGGCTTTGCGGTTGTTGCTTCTGAAGTGAAATCCCTGGCCAATCAGACAGCTAAAGCGACTGAAGAAATATCAGAGCAGATTGCCATGATGCAAAAACAAACCGGTTCTGCTGTTGGTGATATTGAAGGTATCAGTAAAATTATCAATCAGGTTAATGAAATTGCATCCGGTATTTCTGCAGCCGTTGAAGAGCAAGGGGCTGCGACACAGGAAATCGCCCGCAATACCCAAGAAGCTGCAAGGGGAACACAAGAAGTTTCTTCCAACATTTCGGGTGTGAGCCAAGCGGCTGAAAAATCTGGACAAGCTTCTGACCAGGTTATGACAGCGGTTGATGAATTGAAGAGCCAAGGAGACAGATTGAATTCTCAAGTTCAGAATTTCCTTCAACAAATTAAAACTGCATAAATTCAAGGTTATCCTGACAGAGAAATATTTTTTCTAATGCAAAACGGCCGAAGCTAGTTTTAGCTTCGGCCGTTTGTTTGTTATTACCTTAAGTTGAGGTTTTTAGCATCAAAACTCTTTTATCGGTTGCGTTTTAGCCAAGTGGTGAAGGATATCGTTGATATTCGGCTGACGGCAATGCCTGAGACGATGAGTAGTAAGGCTATTATCGTGGTTGACGGAAGACGTTCACTAAGAAACAAGGCACCCCATAACACGCCAAAGAAGGGCACGAGGTAGCCAACGTAAGAGGCAAAGGTAACGCCAACTTCCCGAATAAGGTAAAATCGGAGAACGAAAGCCAGAGCTGTCGGGATGATACCAAGATAAACGAGTGCAGAAAGACTTTGCCAACTACTTATCGTCAAGGTGTGCCAGGGAGCTTCAAATAATAAGCTGACAGGGAGAATGAGCAACGTTGCCGAGATAAGGATTGAGGCTGTTATAACGGTGTTGGATTTTTCTTTTATTCTTCGAACAAGAATACCTGAGCAGGCATAACACATGGCAGCAATCATGGTCGCTAATTGAGCAATAACATCAGTACCAAATCCGGAAAAACTATCAGGACCAAGGATGATCATAACGCCTGAAAAACCAATAATAACACCCAAAAATTTGAAAAGGGTGAAACGATCATCCGTACTGAAAAAATGGGCAAGTATCAGGGCAATCAAAGGTCCCGTGGCCATGAGAATGGCTGTCAGGCCAGAAGCAATATATTTTTCTGCCCAACTGATCATGGCAAAAGGAGCAGCCATGCTAAAAAAACTGACAATAATAATTTGGCGCCAAAAGGCTTTGTCTTTGGGAAAGTGTAGAGATCGTGAATGCATGTAGAAATAGATCACTATACTTGCAATCAAAAGTCTGCTGGCTGCTATTGTAGCTGGCGGTACTTCCTCTACTGTGATTTTGATCGCCAGGAATGCTGAACCCCAAATTGCTGCGAGAAAAGTAAGGAGGAGGAAATCCTTTAGGGTCGGAGCGCGCATGGGGCTATCCACAAATTATCAATTGATACAGACCTATCGTTATATGGCTTGATTTGACAAGGGAAAAGGTTCACTGCAAGACAAAGAAGGAGAGCTATAATATTGCTGAGTTAAAATCGGGGCAGTAAGATGACATTGATCATTCTGTTATGATTCTATTTCGTCTATCTATTCCGAGTGTTAAGTCGAGTTTTGTCTAAGTATTAATTATATAAAAGTAGTTTTCTAAGATGACTGAAAAAAATGAACAGCACCGGCCGCGCATTGTCGTCGTTGGGAATGAAAAGGGTGGGTCCGGTAAATCAACCACCACCATGCATCTTGTTGTTTCTCTTTTAAAAGATGGTTACAAGGTTGGCACGATTGATCTTGATGCGCGTCAAGGAACTCTTTCTCGCTATTTAGAAAACCGCTCACGCTTTGCCGAGAATTCAAAAGACCAAATTTTACTTCCTGAAAACAGGCGTCTTTATCGATCTGAAGCTGTAAATAAAGCTGTGAGTGAAGAGGAAGACAAAGATAATCTTGAACTCGCGATGCATGAACTTTGGGATCGCGATTTTATCGTATTCGATACTCCAGGAAGTGATAATTACCTTTCTCGTCTTGGGCATAGCTATGCGGATATTCTTATTACTCCCCTGAACGACAGTTTTCTGGATATGGATATGTTGGCAAAAGTGGAGATCGAGGAAAAAGAACTGAAATTAACCCCGAGTACTTACAGTCAAATGGTTTGGGAGCAACGACAACAAAGGGCAATACTAAAAAAACGCCCCATTGATTGGGTGGTTATGCGCAACAGGTTGTCTCATATCGATGCAAAAAATAAGCGCGATATAGGTGTGTTGCTTGAACATTTGTCAAAGCGATTGCAGTTCCGTCTGACACCCGGCTTTGGTGAGCGTGTGATTTTTAGAGAACTCTTCCCTAAAGGCCTAACCTTACTTGACCTTGATTCTCCGGGGGCTGGGATCAGCATGAGCATGAGCCACGTTGCCGCTCGACAAGAAGTTCGAGCTCTTTTAAATGCGATTGGGCTGACAAAGAAAAATGCTGCGACCTGAATAATCTAATTAAACAGAGGAACATTGTCTGGAAAATTTGCTCAAAAAGAGCTTCATAAATTGGAGGGGCTTTTGCATACAAGCAGGGATACCTATATTCTATGAATGATAGTTCCTGAAAATTTATTGGAAATTTATCTCCGGTATATGTTTTAGGAAATGTATCTATAGAAAGGTATTCAGGTGAAGCCTTTCCTATCAAAACGGAGATTTTGTGCCAGATAAGAAATCAGACAAAAAACTTCCAATAAAGTCCGATAATCAGGATATCGAAGCTTTTTTACAGAAATTGGAGCAAACGCCTGCGCCAACTTCTGCACGGGGGCGTTTGATTTTTGCTCTGGATGCGACAGCGAGCCGTCAAATGACGTGGGACCATGCCTGTCATATTCAATCAATGATGTTTGAAGAAGCTGGCCGAGTGGGTGGATTGGATATTCAACTTATTTTCTTCCGGGGCTTTCGCGAATGTAAAGCTTCTTCGTGGGTCAGCGACGCGGGGCATTTACTACGTCTTATGACGTCGGTTCAATGCCTTGCTGGAAATACGCAGATCGGTAAGGTTTTTAAACGTGCCTTGAAAGAGACGATAAATAAACGGGTTAATGCCTTGGTTTATGTTGGCGATGCGATGGAAGAAGATGTCGATGCTCTTGGACATATGGCGGGGCAACTCGGCTTATACGGTGTTCCTTGCTTTATGTTTCACGAAGGGAGAGATCCTATTGTGGCCAACGTCTTTAAACAGATTGCTAAGTTATCTGGTGGCGCCTATTGCCCTTTTGATGAAGGGAGCGCACAACAATTAAAAGAGCTTTTATCTGCTGTAGCTGTTTTTGCCGCGGGGGGGCGTAAGGCCCTTGAAGACTTGAGTAAAGATGGGAGAAGTGCTTCTGTAAAACTTCTTTCACAAATGCCTGATTAGTCGTCTGGATCATCGGTTTTTGGTGTTCATGAAGTATCAAAATAAGCGGTAGTGGAGTACAAAAATAATGCCATACTTTATCTTGGGGTTGGGACTTTTCTTTGGCCTGATTTTCTTGGCACATTGGTATAGTAAGGCTAAGCCTGCGGTTGTGGCGAAGACAGTGAAGTTTATCCTTTTGGGTGTGGGCCTTTTTGTTGCCTTATTTCTGATCTTTACCGGCCGCATTTTCCTTGTACTAGCTGCTTTGCCACTTCTTATTCCTTTCTTGTTACGGTCTCGGGCTCTTATGCAGCGTTTCAAAGCGGCAAGTGGTGGAACAGCTGGGAAAAGCTCACATGTGGCTACAGGTTATTTACGGATGACTTTGGACCATGACAGTGGAGAAATGGACGGCGAAGTCCTAATGGGTGCTCATGAAGGGTGTAAACTGTCTGAATTGTCTCTTGTTGAGATAGAGCAACTCTATCGGGTTTATCTAATCGAGGATAATAAGTCTGCTGATTTATTATCCGCTTACGCAGAGCGTCGCTTTGGTTCAGAGTGGCAATATGAAAAAGGGACTGATCAAAAAGCACAAGACAAGGAAGAAGGTAACAATTTTTCAAACAGTGTCATGGATCGGAAAAATGCCTTGGAAATATTGGGGCTGGATGAAGGGGTAACGGAGAATGAGATTAGAGAAGCTCATAAAAATTTAATGCAAAAACTTCACCCGGATCATGGTGGAAATAATTATTTGGCGACCCAGGTTAACAGAGCAAAAGATGTGTTGTTAAAAGGCGCTGGTTGAGTTCCTCGTGTGAGTGTGGCATGACGATGTTTGATTTTATTACTGATGAGGAGCGGGGGATTTATGCGTCGACCCGTACGTAAGGCAATTTTTCCGGTAGGGGGTCTTGGGACCCGGTTTTTACCTGCAACAAAGGCAATGCCTAAAGAGATGTTGCCAGTCGTCGATAAACCATTGATCCAGTACGCTGTAGAAGAAGCTAAAGCGGCAGGTATTGAAGAGTTTATTTTTGTGACTGGTCGTGGAAAAGCTGCAATAGAAAACCACTTTGACCGCGAATATGAGCTTGAAGCTGTTTTAAAAAACCGGGGTAAACTCAAAGAACTTGACGATTTGTCGAGCCTGCTTTTAGAAGCCGGAAGCGTGACTTATACCCGTCAACAAGAGCCTCTTGGTCTTGGTCATGCCGTTTGGTGTGCCCGAAATCTGATCGGGGATGAGCCTTTTGCTGTACTGCTCGCCGATGATTTAGTCCAATCTGAGACAGCTTGTCTTAAACAAATGGTTGATAGTTATCAGGATACAGGTGGCCATCTTGTGGCAGTAATGGATGTGCCAAAGGATCAAACCAATCGGTACGGTATCTTGGATGTTATTGAAGATAATGGATCTTTGGCGCGGGCGCGGGCACTTGTGGAGAAGCCTCAACCCGAAGATGCTCCGTCAACGTTATCCATTATCGGGCGTTATATTCTGGATCCGTCAGTCTTTCATGAACTGGATAAAAAAGAACGCGGCGCAGGTGGTGAGATCCAGTTAACAGACGCGCTGTCGGCGACGTTGGATCAGGTGACATTCCATGGTCTTCGTTTTGAAGGCACAAGATTTGATTGTGGTAGTAAAGCAGGCTTCCTTGAAGCGACCATTGCCTTTGCGCTCGAACGTGAAGATCTTGGTGGTAAAATGAGAAACATTATTAAAAAGTATGCATGAACGGTTGTCGTAGAGGCTGCTTTAAGGAGAATTACGCATGCGCATAGCAATGATTGGCACTGGTTATGTAGGGCTTGTGTCTGGAACTTGTTTTTCCGAATTTGGCACGAACGTTGTCTGTGTTGATAAAGATGAAAAAAAAATCGAAGGGCTCAAAAAGGGTGTTATTCCCATTTTTGAACCTGGTCTCGATACTTTGGTCAAGAATAACACTGAAGCTGGACGGCTAACTTTTACGACTGAGCTTGAAGAAGCCGCGAAAAAAGCCGATGCGATTTTTATCGCCGTAGGAACACCTCCCGGTGAAAAAGATGGTCAGGCAGACCTATCTTATGTTTATCAGGCTGCGCGTGAAATTGCCGCGGTAATTGAGGGTTACACGGTTATTATCACGAAGTCGACCGTACCAGTTGGCACTGGACGTGAAGTTGAACGGATAATTCGAGAAGAACGGCCAGATGCGGATTTTGATGTTGTCTCCAATCCTGAATTCTTACGTGAAGGCGCCGCAATCAGTGATTTTATGCGCCCGGATCGGGTGGTTATTGGGGCGGAAAGTAAACGCGCTCAGGATCTTATGGCAGAACTTTATCGGCCACTTTATCTCATCGAAACACCGATCCTCTTTACCAAGCTTGAAACTTCTGAGTTGATCAAATACGCCGGAAACGCTTTTCTGGCGACAAAAATTTCCTTTATCAATCAGATGGCCGATCTTTGTGAAAAGGTTGGCGCGGATGTGCATCAAGTCGCCAAAGGAATTGGCCTCGACGGTCGCATCGGCCGCAAGTTTCTTCACGCCGGCCCCGGCTACGGCGGATCTTGCTTTCCTAAAGACACTCAGGCTTTGGCCTTTACGGCACGAGAAAACAACGCTCCGGTAAGTCTGGTCGAAGATGTGATCTCTTATAACGATGAGCGCAAACGCCGTATGGCTAAAAAGATTATTGCGCAGTGTGGGGGATCGGTTGAAGGTAAAAAAATAGCCGTTCTCGGACTGACATTTAAACCTAATACAGACGATATGCGGGATTCCCCAAGTCTTGATATTATTCCGATACTTCAGAGCAAAGGCGCGCGTATCAGTGCCTATGACCCAGAAGGGATGGAAGAAGCTTCACATCTGCTTTCCGATGTTTCCTATGGCAAGAATGCTTATGAGATTATGGATAAAGCAGATGCTCTGGTAATTATCACGGAATGGAATGAGTTCAGAAGACTAGATTTGTCTCGGGTGAAGTCTCTTTTGTCGTCACCCGTGATGATCGATTTACGCAATATTTATAATCCTGATGAAATGAAAGAAGAAGGATTTGAGTATTTGTGTATCGGGCGTCCGCTCTCGGCTTTTACAAATATTTAATTGAACTTAATTTTTCAGGCTAGGTAACCGTGCATAATTTTCATCCAAGCATTATTCGAGAATATGATATTCGTGGGATCATTGACGAAACGCTTAACACAACTGATGCGCTTGCTATTGGGCGTGCTTTTGGCACTATCGTCCGTCGGGGCGGGGGAAGTAAAGTGGCTGTTGGATATGATGGCCGGACATCCTCACCAGATCTCGCAGCGGCAATTATTAAAGGCCTAAGGGCTTCTGGGGTTACCGCTTATGCTGTTGGCCTTGGCCCAACGCCGATGCTGTACTTTGCTGCCTATACACTGCCTGTTGATGGCGGGATTATGATCACAGGATCTCATAACCCCGGTAATCACAATGGCTTTAAATTGGTACACAATAGACAAGCTTTCTTTGGTGCTCAGATCCAGCAGATAGATGATCTTGCCCGTACCGGGGACCTTGAAAGTGGTGAAGGTGATTTAATAGAGCATCCTATTTTTGATGATTACATCAAGCGTTTGCTCGAAGAAGTTAGCTTTGATAAAGACGATTTCAAAGTCGTTTGGGATGCTGGCAATGGGGCTGCTGGTGACGCTATGGTTGCTTTGACAAATGCTTTACCAGGTAAACACACGCTATTGTTTGCGGATATTGATGGCTCTTTCCCGAATCACCATCCCGACCCGACGGTTCCAGAAAACCTCGTGGATTTGCAAAAGGCTATTGCAGAGCAGAAGGCTGATCTTGGAATTGCGTTTGATGGTGATGGTGATCGTATTGGGGTGGTTGATGAAGAGGGCGAAATCCTCTGGGGTGACCAGATTATGCTCTTCCTTGCAAAAGGGGTTTTAAGAGATCTACCCGGCGCCACAATTATTGCCGATGTAAAAGCCAGCCAAATTCTATTTAGTGAAGTGGAAAAAGCTGGTGGTAATCCCGTTATGTGGAAAACCGGACATTCCCATATTAAATCAAAGATGATCGAGCTGGATGCACCTTTTGCAGGGGAAATGTCGGCACATCTTTTCTTTGCGGATCGTTATTATGGCTATGATGACGCCCTTTATGCCGCTGTCCGCGTTCTTAATTTAATCGCGGAAGAAGGTATTTCTTTGGCTGAGTTTCGCAAATCGTTACCACAGGCTGTTAATACGCCAGAGCTTAGATTTGAATGTGA
The DNA here is from genome assembly GCF_042682825.1 of Kiloniella antarctica. Lineage (NCBI taxonomy): Bacteria > Pseudomonadati > Pseudomonadota > Alphaproteobacteria > Rhodospirillales > Kiloniellaceae > Kiloniella > Kiloniella antarctica. The sequence goes on along the minus strand of NZ_JBHUII010000004.1, from coordinate 932,724 downwards.
TGAAACGCGAAAGTTTGCGGTCGTTGAGGAAGTGGCCGCCCGCTTGGCTTCTGCAAATGCAGACGTGGTTTCTGTTGATGGCGTTCGGGTTAATACGGCAGATGGTTGGTGGTTATTGCGCGCTTCGAATACTCAGGCTGTATTGGTTGCCCGGTGCGAAGCAAGTACGGACGCAGGCCTGCAACGATTGAAAGATCAATTGGCATCGCAGCTTTCCTTGAGCCAGGTTGATATGCCTTCTCAACGTTAGGCGAAAAATACTGCCCTCATTTAAAGTGGGTTTAAGCTATAATAATAAAGAGACCAAAAAAAAGAGGCCTGTGAAATCTCACAGGCCTCTTTTTTGTTTTTATTTTAAACTTTGTTATCAACCATTAAAACAGTCCGGGAGGAACTGCGACGCAGGACATGCGTTGTTCTTTGAGTTCCCGGCAAGCGTTACGTGCGGCGACTTCATCCAGGCCCTTTAGGCGGGCGCGGTATAGGGCCCCGTCGGCTTTATCAACCTGTTGAATATGAACTTGGGTACCGTTTGGTTGTGATGTGATTTGAGCAAGAGCTTGATCTGCAGCCATCTTGGCTGGCTCATACTTTTTGAATGCACCGACTTGAATACCCCAATCCGTAATTGGAACATTGATGCTCTGGTTGGAAGTAGTTTGAGTTGGAACTGCTGCAATTTGACCGGGCAAGTTCGCATTGCTGCTTGCTGCTGCTAATACAACTGGGCGAGCTAAAGGCTGTGGGGTTGCTTTTGCCAAGACAGTCTGGCGTAGTGGGTTGCGTTTTGGAATCGCAGGCGCTTTGGCAACGCGGGTGACACCAACCCGCTTGAAGCTTTTGTCCAGAATTTCTTTCATGTGGCGATCACGTGAACGCCCTGTTTTACCGCCAAACACCACACCAATGAGGCGACGGTTGTTCCGGACAACAGATGCTACGAGATTAAAACCAGAGGCGTTCGTATATCCTGTTTTGACACCGTCGGTGCCTTGGTAACTTGCAAGAAGTTTGTTGTGATTACGATATGAGCGATTCTTGTAGGTATAACTCTTGGTTGAAAACAGGCCGTAATACTGCGGAAAGTCACGCTTTAGAGCTATTGCAAGAGTTGCCATGTCACGCGCGGTACTCAATTGTCCCCGGTTTGGTAGTCCGGAAGCATTGCGGAAAGTTGTCCGCTTCATACCAAGTTCGTGCGCACGTTTTGTCATCATGCGGGCAAAGGTCGTTTCTTTACCGCCGATTGCCTCGGCCATAACAACGGCTGCATCATTAGCAGATTTTGTGACTAAGGCCATGATAACGTCTTCAGTCTTAATCGTGCTGCCAATCCTTAGTCCTAATTTTGAGGGAGCCATGCCGGATGCGCGCCGGGAGACAGGAAGTTGTTGATTTATTTTCAACTTACCGTTCTCCAGTGCTTCAAAAGCCATGTAGAGGGTCATCATTTTAGTGAGGGATGCTGGATAATTTCTGGTGTCAGCGTTCCTGCTATAGAGGATTTCGCCTGTATCCACATCTAAAACAAGGGATGCATATTTGGCCTGCGCAGGTGCCATAAGCACAAACAGGGTCAGAAGCATGGTGGTAATAAGCTTCAGTCCTAGTTTCATTAATTCCCCCTCATTAATGGGATTGATTTAAAATACTTACCCAGCGTACTGGATGTTATGACTCAATTCTGTCGCCTAAATGTCTAATACAGAAGGATTCTACATAAAATTGATTCTTCTGTCCAGCTGCCATTAGGATGACATATTTATCTTGTGAATTAGTAAAAATACAGAGCCAATGTTAATAAATGGCAAAAATGGCGGAAAATAGTAAAAATAAATTAGACAGAGGATAAAATGCGTCTATCTCAAATCTGGCCCTTGATTGCGGCTCCGCTATTTCTGGCTACAGCCTGTTCCTATCAGGGAAATATCGATAAACCTTATACTCAAAAAGCGACTTGGTTCAGTTACGTTGGTGGCGATGATATTCGCGCGCGCTGTGCCCCCGGGGTGACAGAATATCGTTTTATATATAACGCCGTGTACGATGAACAACTTAGAACTTATGAAATCAAGGGGACTCCGGGTGGCGCGGCAGAAATGACTTCCCGTGTTCAAGTTGGCTCTGGTTTAAAAAGTAACGAAATTTCGATTTCGCTACCGCTTGCCCAATTTGGGTGGAATAAATCCGTCACAAATCTATCTATTTCTGATATGGCTGAGCTTGAATTGGGGTTGAAGGAAACCGGAGCTGGAGAACCCATTACTAAGGGCGCTCGGTTGCGGTCGGATGATTTTTACTGGGTTTCGGCTCTTTGTTATGATGGAGCATTTGTTTTTAACGGATGGAAAGACGTTGAAGATGGTTTTGAACATCTCAGCTTTATGCCTTTCCTTCTCGCTCACGATGAGACTGGGATCGAAGTCAATTCTTTTAGAGATGTTGGCACCGAGAATGCGGCTCGCATGGGGCAATCCAAAGCTGAAAGACAAAAGCATTTCAATCTTGAAGTGGGAAATAATGGGCTGCTGACCGGCTTTTCTTTCTTCTAAACAAATTATCGTTAGAAGAAAGGTAAGTATCGTATCAAGAATTTATACGTAGGTTTGTTTGATCTTTTAGAAAGGCTGGAAAGAGCCTGAATATTGGTTGTGAACAATTTTTGTCAGGGAGTGTTTTTCTTTGATGATTTAATTGGATCAACCCTTCATGGGTGGTGCTTTCTGAATGGGCTAAGGGCGCGATCCTTATATTCGATTATTACAGGCAGATTTGTTTAAGTATAACAGATCTGCCTGTGGTCATTTAGCCGGCAACTATAAGTTTATTCGTAATATGGAAAATAATCCCATAACTGGTTTGTGGTACTTTCATTACAAAAGAGTTATGTGTTTGTTGCATTGCAGCATTGTACTTGATTTTCTCAAAAATAGGTATATGTTGATGGCTATGTTGCAATGCAGCATATGGCGATTATAAGAGAATTGAAATTGTTTGAGTGTGTTGTCTAGGGTGAGACACTTCGCCCTTCCAAAAGACTGCGGGGCCTGGGTGAAGCGCTCCGAAACGAAATGACCCTAGGGAGACCAACGTGACGACAAGTACGAAGAAAAAGCCTACAGATACTGGCGCAAAGCCAAAAGCTGAGCAGGCTCCAAAGGCAGAACAAACGGTTGAGCCAAAAGCTTCCGTTATTGAAAATGAAGTTATGGAGAATATTATGAAATCAACTATGGACGCCGCTACTAAAGGTTATGAACAAGCTTTTTCTTTCTCTCAAGCTCAGACAGAAAAAGTAATGGAAACTCTTTACAAACAATGTGAAAGCGCTGCTGACCTTGGTAAAGAAAACGCAGAACTTGCTGCAAAATCTGGTAACAGCTTTGCAGAAGGTTATCAGAAACTGAACAACATGTTTATGGGCATGGCACAAGAAACCATGAAAAAGAACATGGCAGTTGTCGAAGCTTTTGTTGGTGCAAAAGACTTCAATGAAGTTTCTGACATTCAGACCAAATTTGCGCGCGAATCTTTTGATACAATGGTCAAAAGCAGTACGGAGATTTCAGAACTGGCAACCAAATTGACAAACGAAGCGGTTGAGCCTGTTCGTAAGCAGGTTACTGAAGCTGTTGAAAAAATGACAAAAGCTGCTGCTTAATCCTCTACGGGTTAACGCTTCTAATATTAAAGCCCCGCTTTTTGCGGGGCTTTTTGTTTTTAAGAGGTACTCTAAGCCACAGAACAAGCGATGAGCTTTGCAAAAAAGCTGTGGTGTTGATCTTGAAGAACTTAGACGTGATCCCTATAATATAGACGGGTAATTTATGTCTCTGAGAGACTTCTTATATCAACTAAATAATATCTGTAGGTTATTCTGATGAACATCAGAGTGTTTACTGAGCAAAAAAGAAATCAGGTAATTATCTCAATGAGCGGAAAAGATCGCGATAACGACTTTGGAACGTCAGATGACATCCTCGTAAAACCGCGTGAAAAAACAAAAAAACCTTCCATGTACAAGGTACTTTTGTTGAACGATGATTACACCCCAATGGAATTTGTCATCCACATACTGACCCAGTTTTTTGGTAAGGATCAGGATGCCGCGACCCGTATAATGTTACAAGTCCATCAAAAGGGCGTTGGTATCTGTGGTGTGTTCAGTTACGACGTTGCTGAAACCAAGGCTGGTCAGGTGGTCGATTTTGCCCGGAAAAATCAACACCCGCTTCAGTGTATTGTTGAAAAAGACTAAGCGTTTTGAGCTCTTGGCCTTGCTGCTCTGCCTTGTTTAAAGATTGCGTCAAATCTTTATTTTTATCGAGGTTTTGAAAAATCTCTGTTCAAATCAAATTATTTTTACTCTTTGTTCTTTTTTTTAAGACTACAATAATCCCAACAAACATACGGATTTTTGCTGAAATTTTCATCGAGTAAAGAGAATTTTTGAAAAGAGTTATTAACTTGATGTCTTGTTGAGTGAATAGAAGCTCCCTAGGTATAGTTTGTGATTAAGGTCAAAGACATGTGGTCAGGGATTAGGGTCCCATTTTATGACCAGGTGATCTGACCCGGATGTTGTGAAGGGAAGTGAATTTATGGCGATGCTATCAAACAATCTGGAACAGACACTGCACAGAGCCTTGGCCTACGCCAATGAGCGCCGGCACGAATACGCCACGCTAGAGCACTTGCTGCTGTCCCTAACAGAAGATCAGGATGGTATTGCGGTCTTTAGGGCTTGCGGTGTTGAGATAGAGACCCTGCGCGAAGACTTGCTCGATTACATTGATAATGATCTGGCTAATTTGACAACAGTCCATCTCGGTGATGCAAAACCAACGGCTGGATTCCAACGTGTCCTTCAACGTGCGGCTATTCATGTTCAATCATCGGGTCGTGAAGAGGTGACGGGCGCCAATGTTCTTGTTGCGATGTTCTCTGAGCGCGAAAGTCATGCTGTCTTCTTCTTGCAAGAACAAGAAATGACGCGGCTTGATGCTGTAAATTACATCAGTCACGGTATTACCAAGGTCGAAGGCCTGGAAGAAACGCGTACTATCAATGGCACAGACGATCCCCTCGAAGAAGGTGGCACAGCCGCTGTCAAAGGGCGCGAGGCTATTGATGCCTATTGTGTCGATTTGAACCAGAAAGCCAGAGATGGCAAGATTGACCCTCTTATTGGCCGCGAGTCCGAGCTTGATCGTACCGTTCAGGTTCTATGCCGCCGAACCAAGAACAATCCACTTTATGTCGGTGATCCCGGTGTGGGTAAAACCGCTATTGCAGAAGGTCTAGCGAAGAAAATTGTCGACGGTGAAGTGCCTGAAGTCCTAAAAGATACAAAAATATTCTCTCTGGATATGGGGTCTTTGCTGGCCGGTACGCGATATCGTGGCGACTTTGAAGAACGTCTCAAAGGCGTGGTCAAAGAAGTCGAGGCCATGGATGGCGCGGTTCTCTTTATCGATGAAATTCATACCGTAATAGGAGCAGGAGCGACGTCCGGTGGATCAATGGATGCGTCTAATCTCTTGAAGCCTGCATTGCAAAATGGTGGCTTGAGTTGTATCGGCTCCACGACCTACAAAGAATATCGTAATCACTTTGAAAAAGACCGTGCGCTTGTACGTCGGTTCCAGAAAATTGATGTGGCAGAGCCGTCCATTGAAGACGCGGTTAAGATCCTGCGGGGGCTCAAGCCTTATTACGAAGAGCATCACAAGGTAAAGTACACCAACGAAGCTTTGCGGTCGGCAGTTGAGCTTTCCGCACGCTATATCGGGGATCGCAAACTACCGGATAAGGCGATTGACGTGATCGACGAAGTTGGCGCGTCCCAGATGTTGCTGCCCGAAGATAAACGCAAAAAATCTCTGGGGGTAAAAGATGTCGAGGCTGTTGTGGCCAAGATTGCCCGGATCCCGCCAAAATCAGTTTCGAAAGATGACAAATCTGTCCTTAAAAACCTTGAGCGTGATCTCAAGACGATGGTTTATGGACAAGACAAGGTTATCACGTCTCTGGCATCCGCAATCAAGCTAGCCCGTGCTGGTCTGCGTACACCTGAAAAACCAATTGGCAGCTATCTCTTTACTGGCCCAACAGGTGTAGGTAAAACCGAAGTCGCCAAACAGTTGTCGCATTCCCTCGGGATAGAGATCACGCGTTTTGATATGTCCGAATATATGGAACGTCACGCTGTTTCCCGCTTGATCGGCGCGCCTCCGGGTTATGTTGGTTTCGATCAGGGTGGTTTATTGACGGACGCCGTTGATAAGACGCCGCATTGTATCCTGCTTTTGGATGAGATCGAAAAAGCTCATCCAGACATCTTCAACATTCTGTTGCAGGTTATGGATAATGGCCGCTTGACCGATAACAACGGGAAAACAATTGATTTCCGTAATGTGATCTTGATTATGACCTCCAACGCTGGCGCCGCGGATATGGCGAAGCCTGCCATTGGTTTTGGCCGTGAAATGCGTATCGGCGATGACGAAGAGGCCGTGAATAAAACATTCACGCCTGAGTTCAGAAACCGTCTTGATGCCATTATCCCGTTCAAGAACCTGTCCCCTGCGGTTATGGCCAAGGTGGTCGACAAGTTCATCATGGAACTGGAAACCCAGCTTACGGATCGTCAGGTTGTTTTTGATTTGGCACCAAAAGCCCGCAAGTGGCTGGCAACCAAAGGTTATGATCCGCTCTATGGCGCGCGTCCTCTGGCCCGTGTGATCCAGAACAAGATCAAAAAGCCACTGGCCGAAGAACTGCTGTTTGGCAAGCTCACCCGTGGCGGAACGGTCCGCATCGACGTCAAAGACGACGAACTGACCTTCGAGTTCCCGGAAGAGCCCAAGGGCAAAGATCCTAAAGGCTCAGGACCTAAAAAATCCAAACGGAAGCAGCCTGCTTAAACTAAGCTTGCAGCATTATCTGAATACAAAAGGCCTCGCAAATGTGAGGCCTTTTGTTGTTGATGAAATTGTGAAGCTCAAAGCTATATCGATTGTGACCTAAATAAGGTTTGTCATACCCATATTAATCTTGGTGGAAGTGAAATTATTTTTACTTCTCCCCAGCCTCCTTCAAGGTAATACTCATCACTGGTATAGGTGAAAACGTCAATGTTTCCTAAATCTTTGCTTCCATTGATGTCCACAGTGAATTTTAAATCTTTAACTAACCAGTTTAGCGACTTCAAATCTTCGAAGAGAATTTTTCCTAGCTTATAACAATATTGTTCCCCTGTTTTTGGGGGATGGTAAGAAGGGTGTGATTCTAATAAGACGATCTCAGTAGTAAATGAAATCTGTGACTTAGATTTCTCTATATTTAGAAGGTAACTATCTTCTAAATATATGTCCCCAAAACCTTTTAAAGTATAATATTTTCCCATAATACACTTGAGCCTTACGCATAATTAGTAGGCATTTCCAATATGATCTTGTACTCAAAACCCTTCAGGTAAGACAAACTCATTTGCCGTTATCTTCAGTTTATCTCCAGTTTGCATTCCGATGTTCAAAGTCATATTGCCGCTTTTATCCCGATCACTAAGGGCGGCTTCATTTATGAATACGCTTGGCCCCCATTCTCTGTGACGTGGTATGCGTAAATCAATCACTCCCGTGGCCCTTAGTTCTATGATCTCTTTATATTCAACCAATTCAAGGATTACGACGCCCTGTTTCCAATCAAAGAATATGTTAAGTAATTGCCAGTCGTGCATTTTTTGCTCCTTAATCGAGGAGCGCTGATGACATGCGCCCCTCTTAAACCCTCTATGTCTCCAAGATCTCCTTATCAGAAGAGATAGCATCGTTATCCTTTTCAGAAACCCTGTTCAAGTTTCGTGTCATATACATCATTACGAGCAACACTAGTAAAAGCAAGCCGCTGCCCATGGTTAGGGCGTAGTCTTCCATCTGCAGGATTGAGTAAAGGAAGCCATAGAGCGCACTGAGTAGAGCACCGATTGCGAGGCCGTTGGTGGTGCCTTTTGTGGCGGCGGTAATGTAGCTGGCAATCGACAGGACTGTGACACCTGCGGCAAGCGAATAGGACAGACTAAAGCTAATGTGCTCGGACAAGGTCAAAAGCAGCAGGTAGAACACCGAGAGCGAAACCCCGACCAGAAGGTATTGCACCAGATGCAAACGGATACCGCGGGTAAATTCAAACACCAACAGCATCAGGTAGGTCAGAGCCACAAACATGATGCCATACTTGGCGGCCCGGATGGAGGTGCCATAGTGAGAAACGGGTTCAAATAACTGAGCCTCGGCGATGATCTCACCAAGGTTGAGGTCGTCAGAATTGTTAAAAATTTGCGGGTAATTGCGTGAGAGATGGCTGACTTCCCAAGTGGCGCTAAAATTATCCGAGGTGATCTCCCGCGTGCTTGGTAGAAATTGACGAAAGCTTGGGTGCGGCCAATCGGCAGAGATTTCTATTTGTGTATTCATGCCCAGTGGTATGGCACTGATATTCCGGCTGCCGCGCAGGGTGGTATCAAACGCAACCGAGAAGGCGGAGAGGTCCTGTTCAGGATCGATTTGGGCGGAAAATCCCCGGCTAAGATAGTTATTCAACAGACCAGTACCCGGCGTCAATTCCAGCTCTTTTCCGGCAAGTGTCACGGTTGGAGAAGATCCAATGCCGCTGTTATCGGTGAGTGCGATTGCGATATAGGCTTGATCATAATGAATTTTTTGCAGGTTCTTGATCGGCGGTGGGTCGAGATGAAAACTCGCAGAGCCTTTTACATCAGCGGTATAGACCAAGCTTTTATAAATGGAGCGTTCGCGAAAGCCGTGCTCGAGATTACTTTTGAGTTTCAGTTGATCGGGTAGAATAATCAGCTTGTCATGGCCGACAACGATCTTGTCCTTGCCATTGCTATCTGTGATCCGGGCTTCGGTGGTAAAGGGGATCACGAGAAGAGGGGCTGCGATGGTTTGTTCCTGTCCCCATTCCTGATCCGTTTCATAGAGAACGGAGCGATAAAGGCTGTGTCGTTCGTTCATGAGATCGTGGACCAGTGCAGTTGGGATTAGCATCAGCAAGGTCAAAAAGCCAATGACCACAGCTTTGATCATCAATGGGTTCGAGTTAGCAAGCCGTCCGCTGAGATCCCCTGTTATGCCAGACGTTTGCTCTGCATAACGGCTATAAAGCCAACGCAAGCATACCAGCCCAATTATTGCACAAATGCCCAAGAATATGACAATGGCGATGACGACAAGAACCGTCGTAAAATCAATCATGTTTCCTCCCCCTTAAAGGAAAATTGGAAGTGTTTGTTAAAATTTGTGAGTGCGTTTATCGGCCATTCAAAATTATGATAAGTGCTCAAACTAGGAGAGGATTAGGTAGTTTTTTTGTGAACAATAAGGCATTCCCGTGTGGAAAGCGCATAATGTTGCCTTACTGCGTCCACCTTGTTTTGTGAGTTTATCTCTAACATTTGACAGGAGATATTCAGCATGAGTTGGAAAATTGGTGGTCTGTTATATACAGCTGTAGGCATAATATTCGTTTTTCAGGCTCAAGCCGAAACGCTTTTTGGTTCTTCTTTGGCAAAAGCTGCTCTGGAACGGACGGATCAAAGCGTGATCTATGATGGCAGTTACCACGCCATGTCTTATCCGGGTGGGGATGTGCCCTCAGACATCGGCGTGTGTAGTGATGTTGTAATTCGGAGTTATCGTGCGTTGGATATTGATTTGCAAAAGCTGGTGCATGAAGACATGAGAGCAAGCTTTGATAGTTATCCAAAGATCTGGGGGCTTACGTCAACTGATCGGAATATTGATCATCGCCGGGTACCGAACCTTCGAGTATTCTTTACCCGTCATGGACAATCGATCGCGCCAATAAATGACCCCACGGATTATCTCCCGGGTGATCTCGTGTCCTGGAATTTGAACGAGAGCGGATCGTTGCCTCATATCGGGATCATTAGCGATCAGAAATCAGGCAATGGTATTCCACTTGTCATCCATAACATCGGTGCAGGGCCAAAGCTGCAAGACATGTTGTTTGATTACAAAATCACCGGACATTACCGCTACGCCAAAATGAAATAGTGACCTAGTCACTCTTTTTGAAAGGGCCGATGCCGCAGAGATGTTTGATTTCATGGTCAACGGCAGGGTTTTCACTTTGAAGAAAGCGGGCGATGGCGTCACGGAAATTGGGGTCGGCGATGCCGTGTAGGCTATAGGTTTTGGTTGGGAGGTAGCCGCGTTGGATTTTGTGCTCACCTTGTGCACCCGCTTCAACCTTTTTTAGGCCATGGGTGATCGCGTAGTCGATGGCTTGATAGTAGCAGAGCTCAAAATGCAAATTTGGGAAGTGGCCGTGGGAACCCCAGTTGCGGCCATAGAGAGTATCTCCGCCGACAAGGTTCAATGCTCCCGCTACCATGACAGAAGTATCCAGAGCTTTGGCCCAGGCGGTGGTAAGCACGACTTTGTCAGCGAGCTTTGTTCCGAGCATCAGGAAAAAATCTTTGTTTAGATAATCATGGGCATGCTTTTTATCGACTGTATTAAGGTAAAGGTTATAGAACTGGTCACAGATTTCAGGTGTGAGGTCTGATCCGGTGAGAGTTTTAATCTCTAGCCCATGGGCGTGGGCCTCGCGACGCTCTTTTCGAATTGCTTTTCGTTTACGTGAAGACAGAGCGCCTAGAAAATCGTCAAAGGTTTCGTAACCATTATTTTCCCAATGATACTGAATACCTGTACGAGCTAGAAGACCTGCCTTATGCAACTGGTGCCATTCTTCTTCTGTGGTGAAGGTCAGGTGCAGGGAAGAAGCTTCGTACTGTTGCAGGATCTGCAGCATGGCATTGAGGAGTGCAATACGCAGGTCTTTGGTGTCTTCTTCAGTCGTTGATGCAACGAGCAGGCGCTTGCCTGTGACTGGGCTGAAGGGAACCGCAGATTGCAGCTTGGGATAATAGTTGCGCCCGGCACGCTCATAAGCGTTGGCCCAGCTCCAGTCGAAGACGTATTCACCGTAAGAGTGGTTTTTTAGGTAAAGCGGAGCACAGGCAATTACCTTGCCGTCGTTGTCTTGAATGGTGAGGTGTTGTGGTTGCCATCCTGTTTCAGCACCGACTGAACCGCTTTCTTCCAAGGCGAGTAAAAAAGCATGGGAAATAAAAGGATTATTATCGGCCGCATCACTTTGCGCACAGCGGTCCCAATCGGTGCAATCTATTCCACTAATTTTGGGGTGAACTTCAACGCGCAACTGGTTCATTCAGGGCCTGATATATTATACTCATACTTGGGTGGGCTTAGCTTGAGATTTGGGCAAAAAGATCAAGAGTAGCAGTTTGTTAAAAGTAGGAAGCTTCGACACGAATAACAAGACGCTTTTTGTTATTGAAAAATAAAAAGGCAGGCCCGATGGCCTGCCTTTTTCGTCACGGGTTTCTGGATCAAAACAAGATGATCGAGAAGCGTAAGCGTTTATTGCTTAGTCGATTTCAGCAATACAATCGACTTCTACAGCGATGCCGAGTGGCAGGCTTGGTGCAGAAACCGCAGCGCGGGCGTGAACGCCCTTGTCACCGAACACTTCAACCATCAGATCAGAAACGCCATTGATGACTTTTGGCTGATCCACAAAATCTGGTGTGGAGTTAACGAAACCACCGAGCTTTACGATGCGTTTCACACGGTCGAGGTTACCATCTGTTGCCGCACTGAGCTGCGCAATGATGTTGATGCCGCAAAGACGTGCTGCTTCCTGGCCTTCTTCGACAGACATGGTGTCGCCGAGCTTGCCTTTGTAAAGCACTTCGCCGTCTTTAATTGTGATCTGGCCGGAAATAAAAACGTTTTTCCCGGAAGTTACATAGCCAACATAGTTGGCGACAGCTTTTGCAGGCTGTGGGACTTCAATACCTAGTTCTTTCAAACGGGCGTCAACAATACCAGTCATAGCTCTATCCTTATTCTTTTCTTATCTGTCATTATTATAAAGAACGCGTCCCCTGCCTTTTGAAGATGTCTCAAAACAGGGATCTCATTAAATGGGACGTGTCCTGAAGTCTGAGTTAGAGCCAACACTCGTACGGTGTTTTATTTCGTAACGCCCAACCAAAACTAAAAAACACGCGAATTCTAGCGCGCCAGATCACAGACGCAAGGAAAGTTAACAAAAGAGATAGAAATGGATGGTTTTTCTAATAGATGCTATCGCCTTTGAGAAACATCGTGTCGTTTATAATGCATGGCTTTCTTCCGAATCTAAAAGGGTCAACGACTTGAAATACAAAAAGGGTGGCTGAAGCCACCCTTTTTGCTGCGAAGAAACGGGATGCGAACGAGGTTGTAAATCTCGAAAGATTTCCTGTTCGCGGCTCACCGCACCTCTACCAGCCATACCTCACTATGGCTGATCCTTTAAGCTCCTGTTAGGAGCAACCTGTGGTCCCGCCACAGGTATCACATTTCAGGCAAGTACCGTTCCGTACAAGCGTGAAGTTACCGCATTCAGGACAGGAATCCCCTTCGTAGCCTTTCATACGGGCTTCGCGGACTTTTTCCATACGCTGGTTTGGTGCCTTGGCTGTGACCGTTTGTGTTGTGGTTCCAACTTCTGGCGCACTGACGATCTCTTGTTTCACTTCTGAGACGATTTCATCAGGTGTGCGACCACCGTTTACGACCATCAACTTGTTCCGAACATAGCCAGTTGAAGCTACGCGACGAACAGTTTCTGCTACGGCGTCCTGTGCTTCTGGAAGGTTACCTTCGCCCGTACCTTTACCAAGTGAATCCGGCATAATGTCAGCAGGCTCAACATGGGCAAGGTCACTACGATCAAGGTAGGATACAGCCAACTCACGGAAGAGGTAATCAAGGATGGAGGTTGCCATCTTGATGACTTCGTTGCCTTCAACCATGCCTGATGGCTCGAAACGGGTGAAGGTATAAGCTTCAACGTATTCTTCAAGTGGAACACCATATTGCAAGCCGATGGAAATCGCGATGGCGAAATTGTTCATCAAGCTACGGAATGCGGCGCCTTCTTTGTGCATATCGACAAAGATCTCACCCAACGCACCATCTTCATATTCACCAGTACGAAGATACACCTTGTGACCGCCAACGATGGCTTTTTGTGTGTATCCTTTACGGCGTGAAGGTAGCTTTTTGCGTTCGGTAACAACTTTTTCAATGACGCGTTCGATGATGCGTTCAGTAACAACTTCAACGCGCTTGGCCGCTGGTGCTTCTGCAACATCATCATCTTCGTCAAGCTCAAGAAGAACACCGGAAGAAAGAGGCTGAGACAGTTTTGAGCCATCGCGGTAAAGGGCATTGGCTTTCAAACCAAGTTTCCAAGACAACATGTACGCATCGTTACAGTCTTCGATCACGGCGTTTGCTGGCATGTTAATGGTCTTGGAGATTGCACCGGAAATAAACGGTTGGGACGCAGCCATCATGCGAATGTGACTTTCCGCAGACAAGAAACGTTTACCGGTTTTGCCACAAGGATTAGCACAATCAAAGATCGAGAGGTGTTCTTCCTTGAGGTGTGGAGAGCCTTCAACAGTCATCGCGCCAGTGCAGAAGATATTCGCAGCTTCGATTTCTTTGCGGCTAAAGCCAAGCTCAACCAACATGTCGAAATTCATGTCTTCCAGTTGTGCATCGGTAAAGCCAAGAACTTTGGTGCAAAACTCTTCACCAAGGGTCCATTTGTTGAATATGAACTTGATATCAAAAGCAGAGCCCAGACTGTCTTCAACAGCTTTGAGGGCTTCTTCGGTGAAGCCTTTTGTTTTTAAGCTGTCATGGTTGATAGATGGTGCATCTTTAAGCGTACCATGACCAACTGCAAACTTGATAATGTCATCGACCTGTTGATCACTATAGCCAAGATTGCTCAAAGCACCCGGTACTGTGCGGTTGATGATTTTGAAATAACCACCACCTGCAAGCTTCTTGAACTTTACCAGCGCAAAATCAGGTTCGATACCTGTGGTATCACAATCCATAACAAGGCCGATTGTACCCGTTGGGGCAACAACAGTTGTCTGGGCATTACGATAACCATGCTTTTCGCCGAGAGTGAGAGCACTATCCCAAGCTGTTTTTGCAGCCTCGACCAGGGCTTGGTCAGGGCAGTCGTTGGCAGCGATTGGCACAGGATTGATTTCGAGGCCTTCATAACCAGCTTCTTTACCGTAAGCGGCGCGACGATGGTTACGAATAACACGCAACATGTCTTTTTTGTTCAAATCATACCGTTTGAACGCGCCGAGTTCGCCAGCCATTTCAGCGGATGTTGCATAGGCTGTACCGGTCATGATCGCAGAGAGAGTTGCGCAGATCGCACGCCCTTCTGGAGAATCATAAGAAACGCCTGTGGACATTAACATGCCACCAATGTTGGCGTAGCCGAGACCAAGAGTACGGAATTCGTAAGAGTACTGAGCAATGGCTTTGGACGGGAATTGAGCCATTGTTACCGAAATTTCAAGAGCAATGGTCCAAAGACGTGTTGTGTGAGTATAGGCTTCAATGTCAAAGCTGCCGTCTTCACGCAGGAAAGTCATAAGGTTCATGGACGCCAAGTTACAGGCGGTATCATCCAAGAACATGTATTCAGAACAAGGGTTCGATCCGTTGATGCGGCCAGACTGTGGGCAGGTGTGCCACTCATTGATCGTGGTATCGTACTGGATGCCAGGATCAGCACAGGCCCAAGCCGCGTAATTCACCTGATCCCATAGTTCGCGAGCTTTCAGGCTTTTATGAACTTTCCCATCGATACGACGGATCAAATCCCAGTCGCCATCTTCTTCCAGTTTTTGGAAGAAACCGTTGGATACACGTACAGAGTTATTTGAGTTTTGACCAGAAACCGTCAGATAAGCATCTGAATCCCAATCCGTGTCGTAGGTATCAAACTCCATACTTGTGTAGCCCTGTTGGGCAAACTGTAGGACACGCTGAACATAGCTCATTGGAACTTCATGACTACGAGCCGTTTTAATAGCAGCTTTCAGAGTGGTGTTTTTACGTGGATCGACACGGTCTTTGTCGTCGAGATCGTCATTGTTGCAAGCGGCCATAATCTGCGAGAGATGCTTTTGGCAAATTTTTGATCCAGCAACAAGCGCGGCAACTTTCTGTTCTTCGATAACTTTCCAGTTGATGAACTCTTCGATATCGGGGTGATCGAGATCGACAGTCACCATCTTGGCTGCACGACGTGTTGTACCACCAGATTTAATAGCACCAGCTGCACGGTCACCGATTTTTAAAAAGCTCATCAAACCAGATGATTTGCCTCCACCGGACAGAGGCTCTTCTGATCCTCGAACGCGAGAGAAGTTGGTACCAGTACCAGAACCATACTTAAAGAGACGTGCTTCGCGAACCCAAAGATCCATGATGCCATTGTCATTGACGAGGTCGTCGCCTACGGATTGGATAAAGCAGGCGTGTGGTTGCGGATGCTCGTAAGAAGACTTGGATTTGGTCAGCTTACCGGATTTGTAGTCAACATAGTGATGGCCTTGTCCCGGGCCATCAATGCCATAAGCCCAGTGAAGGCCCGTATTAAACCACTGTGGAGAGTTTGGTGCAGTCATCTGATTGGTCAGCATGTAACGCATTTCGTCGAAGTAGGTCTGCGCGTCCTCTTCGCTATCGAAATAGCCGCCTTTCCAACCCCAATATGTCCAAGTACCTGCAAGACGGTCAAAAACCTGTTTTGCAGAAGTTTCGCCGATGATGCGTTCGTCTTCGGGGATATCAGACATGGCATCATGGTCAGGCTCAGAGCGCCACAACCAAGACGGGACGGAGTTTTCTTCGATTTTTTTAAGTTTTTGTGGGATACCGCGTTTGCGGAAATACTTCTGCGCAATAATATCGCAAGCCACTTGGCTCCATTTCGCCGGAACTTCGATGTCCTTAGCTTGGAAAACTATGGAGCCATCCGGGTTCTTGATTTCGCTGGTTGTGGTGCGAAATTTAAAAGCGTCATAGACGTCTTTCCCGGTTTCCGTAAAGCGACGTGCGATGCGCATGCCGTATCCCCTTTAAATATAACAAGACTCATTAAAAAAGCTCTGGAACAAAGGCTGTTGATATCCTTAGTCAGAACTCACTCATATAACTAGGCCTGCAAGTCTGATGACTCTGCAGTTTTCTGCGAAGAGAAGCACATTTTGTTGATCTGAAGTGATTTAACCACAATATTTGGTTGTCGTCATCAGTATTTTGCGTATTGACACTACATTTTGTGCTTTAGGTGATCTTGATAAGCCTGTGGATAAATCTGTTGCATAGTGGGTTGACGAAATGTGATGTGCCTTAAAAATGACGTAAAAATCAAGCTCTTCTGGGGATATATAAAATGTTGTTTTCTTTTTATAAAATTACAGAAAAAAAGAGAATAATCAGATCGAATCTAACGCGTAAAACGGATGATAAAAATCTCAGGAATGTATTACCGATTCGTGTCAGGAAAATTAAAGTTCATGATTGAAAGGTGAGACATGTGATTGACTATGTTTTTGTTTAAAAACAAGGTGGAGTGATGGTTTGAATTGGCTGAAAAGAAAGGTGAAGGTGTGCCATGAGTTGTATTTGTCGAGCTTAGACAACTAATAAATTTTCTTTATGGTCAAAATAAATTTGAGAGGTAGCTCCATTCTGTGGACCAAAACGTTAAGCGCGAACAGGTCGGTAACAGGAGATCGCAACCGCACTTAACACACACAAAGCTCCTGCTGTTTGCGGAGAAGTTAAATTTTCGCCGAGTATTATGACCGCAGCTAAAATTGTAACGATGGGTTCTATATTGAAAAACATGGCTGTTCGTGACGGCCCGACATAACGCACAGTACTGATTTGAGCGAGGGTGGCGAGAAGGTAAAGCCCAGCAATGATTGCGGCGTAATAAAATCCAGATTGAGATCCCGACAGGACAATATTCTTAAGCGTCGTAAAATTAAAAGCTTCTGATGTATCAAAGGACCGGCTGATTAAAAAATAAGGTACGCAGAGAATAAGAGCGATAATATTGACGTAAAATACGACAGCAAAGTTATTTACGAGAGAAACCACCTGCCGGCTGATGATGAGTGTCCCAGATATGGACAGTGCAGCGAGGGCGACGAAGCCGAGCCCTCGCCAGTCAAGCCCGTTTAACGATGGTCCCATAGCGATAGCAATCCCCGCAAACGCCAACAGAGAAAGCCCGAGTTGTATCAAACTTGGCATCTTCCGTCGTAAAAGAGGATCAATAATCGTGACAATAATCGGGTAGGTATAAAACAAAATTGCTGCAAGGCTGACGGGAATATAAACAACGGCTGACAGATAAAAAACGGTTACGGTGAAAATAAACAAACCCATAAAAAAAAGAGGAATCCACTTGTCTCGTGGAACATGAAAGCTGATCCTCGCCCCTATCAATAGGAAACTCATGAGAGCTGTTCCCAGTAAAAACCGTATAATGGTGATGTTTAACGGAGAGCTGCCAGCCTCATTGGCAAGGGGAGATAACGGGGTGATCAACCCGAATGAAGCACCACCGATCAGCCCGCAAATCATCCCGATCAATGGAACTTTGGTGGTACTATGGGTTGTTTCGCCTGAAGACAATATCGGCTCTCTCTCATAAGGGTGTGAACCAGCAGTAGAGATGAGCGATAAGAGTGCTTTCTCTGATCTGTTGCATCATGCACTTAAAACTTTTCTGGTGCTTTCGGCAAGAAAAAGCGATTTGTCTGAAAATTTACAAATTTAGAGATCTTCAAAGAATTCTTATAGAACGAACTTTAAACGCTTTAAGCCCGTGTACTTATAGGAGCTGTGTGGTAAATGATGGCATCTGTTAATGCCGTAAATGAAAGACCGATGTATGAGAGTACCGTTGCTCGATTTTCGAGATAAACTTGAAGATTGTCTAGAAGCTCGGGGTGCCCAGGATACCACGCTCGATCGTGCCTCAGACATGATACAGTGGGTTGAACGCATTCATCGATGTGGTATTCGCTATTTGGCGCGCCAAAGTGATGCTTACCGCAAGACGGACATTAACCTTGTGGCGCTTACTTCCGAAAAGGAAAATTCTTCCTTTTTGGATTGCGGTGGTCAATCTCTGGCAGTTGCCGGCCCTCAAGCTTTGGAGAAAGCCTTTATACAGGCAAAAAAAGGCGGTATGGGGCTTTCTGTTCTCTCAGATGTCAGTGATCTGATCGGGGTTGGGCAATTGGTTAACGAAGCAGTAGAGAAGGGCTATGCTTGTTTTGCATCTTTTGTGGTCAATCCATTGAGTGAAGAGGGGCAACTCCTCACGGAAATATATGGCCATAGTCGTGGAATTATTGGTGTTCCAGGAACAGATGAAACCCTTCATATCGAACTTTACGGTCTTCCTGTTAGTCACGACGCTTTTATACAGGGGATCTCGCCCGAAAATATTGGTGATCTTTTGGTCAGTGTCCTGTCTAAAACTGAAAGTCTTATACCAGGCTGTACCTTGCTTTGTTTGGATTTACCAAATCTATATGAAAATATTAGTAAAGGGCTTGAGGCGGGGATCAAGGCAGCTCCCGCGCGGCTTTATAATCCTGCCGATCTTGAGGCTCGAAATCGGGATATTGCCGAAGAGGGTTATGATGTTGACGAACAGGATTGGAAAGCTGTCCTGGAAATGGGCAAACTTTTTTCACCTCCTGAGGGAACTGCTGAATTATAATAAGGGTAAATTTACGACATTATTACGCCCTTTAGGCTGGACTGAGCGGGGTTGCGGTGTAATATTCAGCCCAGAACTTTATTGAAGCATCAAAGTGTGATGTCGATTTGTTAACTCAATAGTGATTGTCACTGTGGCATAACTGTTTAAAGCATGACTAATAAAAGCTAAAAAAAGCTAAGATATAAGGGCGCTGCCCAATTAAGGAAGAGAAATGGCTGGAACTCCTCTTGGAACTCGTTTGTTTACTTGGCTCAAAGGCGAGCTTGTTGGGCAAGATGGCGATGGCAACAAGTTTTACCGTACCAAGGGTGGAAGCGCCGTTCATAAAAATAGTCTGCGTTCAGAGCGCCGATGGGTGATCTATAATGGTGACAATGAAGCCAGTCGAGTTTCTGCTGACTGGCATGCATGGATCCATCATACGACAGACAATTGCCCTCCTGAAGGTGGTTATGCCAAACATGATTGGCAGATCGATCATGAGCCTAATAAAACAGGCACTCCTGATGCCTATCGGCCACAAGGTAGTGCGCTGAAAGCCGGGGAACGTCCACGCGTTTCTGGCGATTATGATGCCTGGCAACCAGAGTAATTTGAATCTCTTTTAATACCTTTTTAACGTTTGATTTAGAATGTATATTCTAAATTTAAGCCTTACACCCTGATTTTTCTCACTTTTTCCGTAGGTGATTACATGAATAGAAGTATTGTTGAAACGATTATCGGTGGGCTGGTTTTGCTTGTCGCAGTTTCCTTTGGCTTCTACGCCTTTAGTAACAATTCTACCGGATCTACTGGTGGTTATGAGATCGTTGCGGAGTTCGATAATGCCAGCGGATTGGTATCTGGTACCGACGTTAAGATCGCTGGTGTGAAAGTAGGTACAGTCCTGCGTCAGGAACTGGATAACGATACTTATTTTGCTGTTGTGACACTTCAGATCAAAGACGAGATCAAGCTTCCAAAAGGTACATCTGCCAGAATTTTGGCGGAGAGTTTACTGGGAGGATCGTTTGTGAGCCTGGAGCCTGGCGGAGACGACGAGTTTATTGAGGCGGGCGGGTCTCTTGAGAATACGCAAGGAGCGGTGAACTTGATGGATCTTCTTGGTCGGTTTGTTTTTTCATCCGTAGATTCTGATTAAAGATATAGCTTAATTAATTAGAGGTTAAGCGACCTAAACTTAAGTTGAAGAGAGATTTTGAATGGGTGAAAAGGATAAATCCCCGATAGTTTGGCAAGATCCAAATGGAGCGCCTTTATCCTGCCTTGAAAAAATCAAAGTCCTCAATGAAAATCTCGACGAAATAAGAGAACTTTCTCAAGATGCCTTGGAAGATGCGGTTCTCATGGGCGGCGACGAACATCAGCTTCGCGAAGTTCTTATGAAAATCGTAAATGAGCTGGTTAACCCCTATGGCAATGAAGGTTCAGAAAATTAATTGTTCTGAAAAAATATCAATGAAGACAACTTTGATTAAAGCAGCGGGTTTTGTATGCGTATTAGTTTTTACTCCAGCTTTAGCCGCTGACCTGATCCGCTATGATGTTGCTGTACTTCAGGGGTTAAACAAGGTTACGGCACGGGTTTCCGAATTTCGCGCCCCTGTTGGTCAACCTGTAACCTTTGGTAGCCTTGAAATCACGGCACGAGATTGTCGTAAGAGTTCTCCAGAAGACACGCCAGAGTCGGTTTCTTTTTTAGAGATTGATGACATGAAGGAAAATGTAGAAAAGACCAGAATTTTTACAGGCTGGATGTTCGCTTCTTCTCCGGCTGTATCGGCAATGGAACATCCGGTTTATGATGTCTGGTTGGTAAATTGCGGGTCGTCTACTGATGTGCCTAAGGACCCTGCTGATTTAGTGCCTGATACAACTATTCAGTCTTCTGAATAATACTCCAGAATATGTCGTGAGCTAGTCGTCCGAATAAACTGCGGGCGAATTGCCTATGTTGCTGTCGATGAAGTCCTCAAGCTCTTTTTGAGTTAATTCCAGAGGAAAACGAGCTGGAACCTGCATTGCTTCAAATAGACACTGTTTATAGATTTCCCGTTCGACTTCTATGGTGCCAAATTGGCTGAGATGCTGGGTCGTAAATTGGGTGTCGAGTAGGCTGTAGTTGCCTTTTTTAAGTCGGGCAGCCAAATGAATGAGGGCCACCTTGCTGGCGTCACTTCTCCGGCTGAACATGCTTTCACCAAAAAAGGCTCCTCCCAGAGAGACGCCGTAAAGGCCTCCGACCATTCTGCCATCCAGCCAGCACTCGACTGTGTGCGCAAAGCCTCTCTCAAAGAGTTGTGTATAAATGCGTTTGATCAACGGATTTATCCACGTGTCTGGACGTTGGGAGGTCGTTGCCGAACACTTCTCGAGCACTTCTTGAAAAGAAGTATTACACCTGATTTCAAAAGGAGCTTTGCGAAGAGTTTTGCGCAAAGAACGTGATATGTGAATTTTGTCGAGGGGAAGGATGCCCCGGTTCTCTGGATCTATCCAATGTAAATCCAGAGAATCGTGACTTTCGGCCATAGGGAAAACCCCTATGGTATAAGCTTTTAGTAGCAGATCAGCTGTGATCTCCATGAACACCTATGCCTTAAACATTTATGCCTGAAACACATTATGCTCGTGTAATCCCTAAGCGTACCTTACTTACTATTTATACTATCAACGAATTTTTCCAACCAGTGGATGTCATAGACACCAGATTGAAACTCTTCATTGTTGACCAACTCCATATGGAGCGGGATGGATGTATTCACACCATCAATGACGTATTCTTGCAAAGCACGCCTTGTTTTCATAATGCAATCGGCACGATCTTCACCATGAACGATGAGCTTTGCAATAAGACTATCATAAGTTGGTGGAATTTTGTAGCCGGCATAAATGGCGGAATCGACACGAATGCCAAGGCCACCTGGTGCATGATACCCTTTTACCAGTCCTGGAGACGGCATAAAGCTGAAAGGGTGTTCTGCATTGATACGACACTCGATGGCGTGACCTTTTAGAACGACGTCTTCCTGTGTCACACTCAATTTGTTGCCCGCAGCAATCAGGATCATCTCACGCATGAGATCGATACCGCTGATGGCTTCGGAAATCGTGTGCTCTACCTGAATACGGGTGTTCATTTCAATAAAGAAAAATTCACCGTTTTCATAAAGGTATTCGATTGTGCCAGCGCTTTTGTAGTCAAAGTGTCTCATCGCGCTGGCCGAAATTTCACCAATGCGATTACGCTCTTCATCGGTCAGCATCGGTGATGGCGCTTCTTCGAGAACCTTTTGATGGCGTCGTTGCAAGGAACAATCACGCTCCCCAACATGGATAGCATTGCCTTGTCCATCACCAAGAAGTTGGATCTCAATGTGACGAGGAGTACTGAGATATTTTTCCATGTAAACGACATCGTCGCCAAAAGCCGCTTTTGCTTCTGTTCTAGCAAGTCTAAAGCCGACGCGAAGTTCATCGTCATTGTTGGCGACTTTCATGCCGCGACCACCGCCACCAGAGCGGGCTTTGATGATGACAGGATAACCGATCTTCTTCGCGATCTCGATACCCTGTTCGGAACTCTTTAGTTCTCCATCTGATCCCGGAACAACAGGGATACCAAGTTTGATCGCTGTTTCTTTTGCAGCAACTTTATCCCCCATAATCCGGATATGCTCAGGTGAGGGACCAATAAAGGCAAAGCCGTGCTCTTCCACCATTTCAGCGAAATCAGCGTTCTCGGAAAGGAAGCCAACGCCAGGATGGATCGCATCTGCACCTGTCATGATCGCTGCGGATAAGATCGCAGGAATATTCAGATAGCTGTCTTTACTGGGTGCTGGTCCAATGCAAACGGATTCATCGGCCAAACGCACGTGCATGGCATCAGAATCAATAGTGGAATGAACAGCAACGGTTTCAATGCCCATGTCGCGGCATGCTCTTTGAATTCTAAGAGCAATTTCACCGCGGTTGGCAATCAGGATCTTTTTGAACATGGAGCCTTCTTTTGCCAGCTTATTATTCAATGACCATCAGCGGTTCACCAAACTCAATTGGGTCTCCATCACTGACGAGTATTTGTTTAACCACGCCTGATTTCGGGCTTGGCAGAGGGTTCATAACCTTCATGGCTTCGAGGATCAGAAGTGTCTGTCCTTCTTTAACCTGGTCGCCAACTTTGACAAAATCAGGTGCGCCTGGTTCTGCAGCTAAATACGCTGTACCAACCATGGGTGATGTAATAGCATTCACAGGAACGCCACCATCTGCGGGGGCCGCAATAGCTGCGCTGCTGACGACTGGAGCAGCTGGAGCTATGGCCTGAACCACAGTTCCGCCACGTACCAAACGGATACGGTGGCCATCGGCTTCGTATTCGATTTCAGTCAGGTCCGTTTCATCCAGCAAGCCGGCGAGGGTACGGATAACCTTCTCATTTACTTCAAGTTTAGACATTATGCTTCTTGTTCGTTGTTTAAAACGTTTGCCATCGCATCCATCGCCAGTAGGTACCCCTGACGTCCAAGTCCACAGATTACCCCGAGGGCAGCTTGCGATACATAGGACTGATGTCGGAAGCTTTCCCGACGGTGGATATTAGAAATATGAACTTCTATGACGGGAAGATCGACGCCTTTGAGAGCATCAAGCAACCCGATAGAAGTGTGGGTGAGTGCACCCGGATTAATGATGATTCCTTCGTGGATACCACGAGCTTCGTGGATCCAGTCAATCAGTTGACCCTCCCAGTTGGATTGTTGGCACACTAAAGAAAGCCCAAGTGCCTTAGCCCGTCGAATACACAGGTTATTAAGGTCTTTCAGGGTTTCAGAACCATAAATCTCTGGTTCACGGGTACCCAACAAATTTAAATTGGGTCCGTTTAAAAGCAACACTGACGGCAAAGGTATACACCATTCATTTCAGTTAAATGAATTGATTAGGCCTAACATAGCCCCGGGCTTGGCGCAATCATTGCTGATTAAGTTCGGCCCTTTTTTATCCTGTGTACAGGACATATATCGGAGCCGAGCTTGGAAACAGTCCTGATTTACGGCTTTTATGTTAGCTTTGTTTATTATTTCTGATGTCAGCTATGAGTTGTTTGAAAGTCTCGTAACTCGTACCGGGTGAAACACTCTGGTCTCCGACAACAAATGCGGGAGTGCCACTCGCGCCAATACGTTGGGCGAGTTGACGTGTTCTTAAAATTGCGGCACCGATTTCAGGAGATTTCATGTCAGTTGAAAATTGATCAATGTCCATGTCGAGTTCATCTGCAAGCGCACGTAATCTGTTTTGTGATAGGTCCTGAGCACTGTCCATCAACGCGAAGTGGTACTCCGCGTATTTCCCCTGCTCGTTAGCTGCGAGAGCCGCGCGTGCTGCTATGGTTGATTCTGGACTGAGTATTGGAAACTCTTTCATTACAACCTTAAGGTTCGGATCTTCATCAATCAGCTTTTGGATGAGTTTAGAAGCTTTGTGACAATAGGGGCAACGATAGTCGAAAAATTCAACGAGAACGACATCTCCGTCCGGGTTACCAAGCACGGGTGAGTCCGGTGCATTGTGTAACTCTTCCAAATTATCTGCGACAGCGAGATGTTTTAGCTCTTGCTCCCGAGAAGCCTGAAGCTCTTGATACCGGGTAAGAGATTCTATGATGATTTCTGGATTTTTTAACAGGTATTCGCGGACAGCTTCATCGAAAGCGTTTTGCTCTTCCAAACTCTTTTCTTGCGCAAGGAGAGGGCTGCCTGAGAGCATAGTGGCTATAATGCCGACAGAAACCAAACTCGTATTTTTAAAATTTAACTTTGGGAACATCTTTTAATCATCTCTGTCTACTTAAATATTCAGTGAATAGTATGTGGAAAGGAGCAGCTTTTAGCAAAGAACTTTCTTGCGAACTAAGCAAGGGCAGTCAAAGTTTCTTGTTGACCAGGCAGGTGGGGTCAATGTTCTTATGAACGATCTTTCTGCTGCTTTTCTTTTCTGTCCGCGGCGCTGTTTAAATCTGAAGCTCTGAGCCAAGCTGGGGAACCTTTGGCTAAAACTTCGGTTGCGCGCCCAGAATGCAATATGGCGTCATCGTATTTGCCGCGACCATACGCTTCCTCTGCTAATGCGAGATACGTCATGCCTTTATCTCCTCTGCGACCATGGATAATCGCAGCCTGACGCCAAACTCCAGCATTGTTGGGCTCAGATTGTAGAATTTTTGTGATGTGCTCAAGGGCTTTGTCATCTTCTGTAGGGATGTTTTCTTCAACAAGAACCCGGACTAAAAGGCTTCTAATGGGATCTGCATCGGGCGCAAGTTCTGTGGCTTTTTCAAGATAGGCTACAGCTTCCCCGCCCTTGGCAAATTCAAATAAAATTTGCCCTTTTAGCTCTAGAAAATAAGGATCTTCCGGCGATTCCGCTAACAGACTGTCCAGTTCTCGGGACGCGTTCTCAATATCTGTTGAGCGATAGTAAGAAATTGCTCGGGCATATCTTGCGGCTTGTGACTGGTCTTCTTCTGGATACTTCCTCAAGACTTGAGTTGAATGTTCTAGGAAGCCTACCAATTTGGCCACTACCCGGTTATGAAATTTAATTGTGTCTGGCGAATCGGGCTTCCCCTTAAAGGGAGAATTAAGAGTTTCATTTTCAAGAAAGTTATAACGTTGCTGAGTTAAAGGGTGACTTCTGAGGTAGGGATCTTGATTTTTGCTGAGTAAGACTTCTTGGCCTCTGAGTACGCCCATAAAGTCTCGCAGCCCTTCTGGCGATTGTTCTGTTGCTCTAAGATATTTTACTGCGGCTTGATCGGCAGCAGATTCTTGTTGCCGCGTGTAGCTTAAAAAATTTCTCAAAGCAAAACCCTGACCTGCACCAATTATAACTGCAGCGGCTTCCCCTTTGCCCGTGGCGATTGCCGCTCCAATGCCGAGAAGATAACTGGCAATGCTGGTGACGACGGCCTTGTCGACGTTCTCTCCGCGAAATGCGACATGCCCTCCGGCGATGTGCCCGGTCTCGTGTGCGATAACTCCGATGACTTCTGAGGGTGTTTTTGCCTTCATAATCAAACCGGTGTTAATGAACATGCGATTTCCAGAGGTAACAAAAGCATTTAGGCTTTTGTCATTGACGATGAAAATCCTTACACTCTGCGGACTAATACCCGCCGCTTGAAAAATAGGGGTGGCATAGCTACGAATTGCATGTTCTGTTTCTGCGTCGCGGATCAAGTTTAAACCTTGAGCTTTTGCTGGTAACGCATAAGTAACAGTGGCAATAAGAGCTATGATACGTAAGATCAGGCTGGATGTGCGTTTTATCAACGTTCATTACTCACTAGTTTAGAGTGTTCAATACAACCAATTGGGGGCAAAGCGTCGGCAATGCAAGATAACTTTTTCCGGAAGACGAAAGTCAGCTCGGCTATCTTAACAGTTTGTTTGGGGGGATTGCTACTCTCCGCTTGTGATACAACAAGTGAGCTCGAAAAAGGATCGCTCCATACTGTGAAGGGATTTGCAGGGTTGGTATCTGCGGATGAACCCCGTGCAGCTCAGGTCGGGCGAGAATTGTTGGGTAATGGCGCTACTGCCGTTGATGCCGCCGTCGCAATGTATTTTACCATGTCTGTTACAATGCCATCCCGTGTGGGGTTGGCTGCGGGTGGTGTTTGTTCTTATTATGATAAAGAAGAAAATAAAGCCGTTGCATTAAACTTCTTCCCGCAATCATCACCTTCAGGTGGCGTCGTACCTAAAGCACCAAGAGTAATGGCAGCACTTCATGCCAAGTATGGATCTGCCCGTTGGCAAAAACTGGTCGCTTACGGTGAAAATCTTGCCCGGTTCGGAAACCCGGTCAGTCGAGCTTTCGCCTATGACTTGGCTCTCGCAAATGAGCGTCTTGGAGTGAATGCTGAACTCTTGGGTAAGTTTGCGCGTGAAGATGGTCGTTTGCCGCGTGAGGGGGATACTCTGACGCAACCTGAACTTTCCGGGGTTCTATCTGGGTTGAGAGCACAGGGTGCTGGTTATCTGTATGCCGGACCTATGACGCGTCGGTTTGCAGAAGGTTCAACAGATGCTGGCTTACCCTTAACCGTCGATGATATTCGCAACTATCTTCCTGTAATGGAAGAACCATTGACTGTGAAAGTTGGAGATGATTTGGCGCACTTCTCTGGCGACTATAGCAGTGGTGCTTATGTTACCGCCCATTTAATCGGGCAGTTAAGTGTTGATGGAGCCTATGACGACGCAGATGTTGAGGATCGTGCGCACCTGTTTGTTGAGGCATTGAAGCGAGCTCAGGCAAGTCGGGGAGGGGTTCTATCTGGAACGTTATCTGCACAAGGTAGCTTGAGCGAGGAGGCACTTGAAACAGACTTTGGTAATTATACTGAAAATCGTGCGACACCAATATCCTCTCTTACCAATCAGCCTGTTGCAGCTTCAGGTAATCCTTATGCAGCAGGTTTCGCTGTTATTGATAGATACAACAATTCAGTTGCCTGTAGCTTTACCCTGAATGGGTTGTTTGGTTCTGGTCGTATGGCTCAAAACACCGGGATTGTACTGCCAGCACCACCACGTTCTGCTGCAGACGGCATTGATACATTAATTAGCGTTGTCGTTGCCAATGACCCCACAAAATTCTCGCGGTATGCTGGTACGGCAGCTGGTGGTGCCGTTGGACCATCGGCACTGGGTAAGGTGATGGCAGATATTCTGCTTGCTAAGCAAGAGTTAAAAACCTCACAAAAAGCATCGCGGTTACATCATAGTGGTAAACCTGATGTCGTCTTTTATGAAGAGAAAAGTGATGCGTCGCTCGTTGCCGCTCTTAAGGAAAAAGGGCATGACGCGAGGCCTGCACCAGCATTTGGCCGGGTAAATTCAGCTTACTGTTCAGAAAGCCTTAAATTTATGCCGGAAACGTGCGTCGCTGCCGCAGATGATCGTGGGTATGGCCTCAGTCGTTTGGCTCGATAAATTTTTATAGCTAATTACACGATCCAATGGATTGTAGAGTTGTTTACCAGAGGATTAGCGCATGGCGTTAAAATTATCGTCCAGAGGGAATATCCCCCCCTTTATCGTGATGGATGTACTTCGCTCGGCGAATGAACGGGCTGCTGCTGGGGAGGATATCTTACACCTATCGCTTGGTCAGCCTGTTACACCCGCGCCGCCCTTAGTTTTGGAAGCTGTAAAAAAAGCAATTGATACCGAAGCTATTGGCTATACGGATGCGCTGGGAATACCACTTTTGCGTCAACGGATCGCAGAGCACTATAAGTATCTCTATAATCAAACCGTTGACCCTAATCGTATTATGGTGACAACCGGGTCCTCGGCGGGTTTCCTGCTTTCTTTTCTAGCGGCGTTTGAGCCCGGAGATAAAGTTGCTCTTGCGGCACCGGGATATCCCGCATACCGAAATATTTTAACGGCTTTAGGCATTGAGCCTGTTCTGATCGAAGTTGGGCCAAAGGAGCGTTTCCAACCTTCTTTAGAGGTGCTGGAAGCTCAGGGAGAAAGTCTGGACGGGCTGATTATTGCCAGTCCGTCTAATCCTGCAGGAACGATGTTGGATGAGGAATCCCTTAAAAGTATTGTTGCTTACTGTGAGAAAAAGCAAATTCGACTAATCTCTGACGAGATTTATCACGGGATTAGCTATGGTGCAAAAGCAACGACGGCCCTAAAATTTACCGATAACAGTTTTGTAATAAACTCTTTTTCCAAATATTTTTCAATGACAGGCTGGCGATTGGGCTGGATGGTACTTCCCGAAGATATGGTCCGTGCTGAAGAATGTTTGGCACAAAATTTCTTTATTTCACCGCCGACACTTTCTCAAATCGCAGGGGCTGCCGTATTCGATTGTTATGATGTGTTGGATGAATATGTGCAGCAGTATACCCGAAATAGAGAGATTCTTTTAAATGAACTTCCAAAGGTTGGTTTTGGAGATATAGCACCTGCTGATGGCGGGTTTTATATCTATGCAGACATTAGCCACAGAACGAACGATAGCCAGGAGTTTTGCCGTCGTCTCTTATGTGACACAGGTATTGCCGCAACACCCGGTGTTGATTTTGACCCTTTTAATGGTGATCACTTTATGAGGTTCTCATTTGCGGGTGCTGAAGAAACAATGCTTGAAGCTGTAAAGCGTTTGAAAGATTGGCCGTAAAACGTCACAGAAATAACTCTCGTTATATCTTGGACAATTTATAGAACTTTAAGTCTTCGTGATCCTTTACAGCTCAAATAGAGTTGTATTGAGATGTGGAATAAAAAAAGCCCCACGCCTATGAAGCGTGGGGCTTTTTTATTTAAGTGAGGTTGGTGTACCTCAACTCATTTAATTACCGGTAATACGGCTCCACCAACCTTTTTTCTTGGATTCAGATGATCCGGTCTTTACAGCCGCAGTTTGTTGCTGCGTTGTAGCGGCGGAGGCTGTCGGTGTTGACGTTGGAGGCACAGGGTTGCTCTTTACAGGAGCTTTTACAGGTGCCGAGGCTTTCACAACAGGCGCCTTTACGGTTTTTGCTGCTGTATCATCGGAGGGTTTGGTAGGAGTTTCTACTTTTGGATCCGATGTCTTTGCTGTTTTCCTTGTGCGCGTCGTCGTGCTTTTTGGCTTGGCAGTCGTCTTGCTTTTGGTTCTCGTTCGAGGCTTGGGTTTCTCTGCCGCATCAGATGTTGCTGCAGGTGCCTCAGGCGTACTCTCGCTTGATGGAGCCGAACTTTTTACTTCGTCGCTTGCCTCAACTACGGTGGCGTCAGCTTTTTTACGCGGACGTCGTGTCGTTGTTGTCGCTCTTTTACGTGGAGCGCGTTTGGGCTTGGTCGGTTTTTCTTCAGTATCCGAAGATACGGTTGATTGTGATGTTTCATCCGTCGTCGTGGCCAAAACCTTAGAAGCTTCCTCTCCAGCTGATTGTTTCTCAGTGGTGGGGGGGCTTGCCTCTGGCGAAACATCACCGATGGCATCAACTGTATTTTCAGGAGCAGGCTTGCGTCGACGGGGAGCACGGCGTTTTCTTGGTTTTTCTTCAACGGTATTTGTTGAAACGTCGCTCGCTGGCGCTGGTTCTGAATTTGTTGACTGTGCTGCAATACCTACTTCTGAACTATTCTCTGATTGTGAGTTGTCAGCAAGAGGTGCTTCAGCTCTATCATTTCCAGATTCATTGTTATCGTTCGAGCTGTCAGTCGTTGAATTTGAATTTTCGTCAAGTTCATTTTCTGGACGGCGCGTTCTTCTGCGTCCGCCTCGTTTACCACGACGGCGCCTTTTTCGAGGACGATCATCATCATCGAAGCTTTCGTCATGAGGCTCGTCATTTGTTTTGGGCTGAGCATCAGCTAAATCTGATTGGACGTCAGTTTCAAGAGTCTGTGGTGTGCCTTCAATACTCGCGTCCTGGCTCTCAGGTATATCTTTACGGCGACGACGACGACGACGACGCTTTTGATCACCCTCAGTCCGTTCACCTGATTCTGAATTATTTGAATCAGACTTGCTGGAATCAGATCGGGTATCTGTCCGTTCGGACCGCTCAGGTCTATCTTCAAATGGCCTACGCATAGGTTTTACGGATGCTGGTTTAACAGGTTCCAGCGGCATGATTTCTTCAACCGGACCGTCGTTATTTGACACCAGTCTTTCCAAACGGAAATTTGGAATAACGATGGTGCTGTCAGCATTGATATCAACGCTAAATTTATAACGCTGCTCAATTTCAATCAGGCGGGTACGTTTTTGATTGAGGATATAGAGCGCGACCTCTGTTGGGACGAACAACTCAATCTTACCTCCGCCCCGACGGATACCATCTTCTTCCAGTGCACGGAGGACATGTAGAGCTGTTGATTCCGTTGTGCGAACTGTCCCAATGCCATCACAATGAGGACATGTAACTGTTGAATTCTCAACAATACTCGGGCGCAAACGTTGACGAGACATCTCGAGCAAGCCAAAAGGACTTATCCTGCCTAATTGTATACGCGCACGGTCAGCCTGCATGGCGTCTTTAAGGCGTCGCTCGACTTCCCGATTGTGCTTGGGATCATCCATGTCGATGAAATCGATAACCAGAAGACCCGCAAGGTCACGCAAACGGACCTGTCGGGCAACTTCCGCTGCGGCTTCCTGGTTGGTTTTGAATGCGGTTTCTTCGATGTGACGTTCTTTTGTCGCACGTCCGGAGTTCACATCAACGGCGACCAAAGCTTCGGTTGGGTTGATGACGAGATAACCACCTGATTTTAGTTGTACGATAGGGTTGTGCATCGCATCAATTTGCGTTTCTACCTGAAAACGGTGGTAGAGTGGGACCTGCATACCCTTGTAGTGTTTAACTTTCTTGGCATGGCTTGGCATCAAGGAACGCATACAGCTCTTTGCCATTTTGTAGCCGCGCTCACCTTCGACCAGAATTTCTTCCATGTCGCTGGTGTAAAGATCACGCATCGCACGTTTGATCAGGTTTGCTTCTTCGTAAATTAAACTCGGAGCTTCCGATTGAAGAGTATTTTCCCTGATCTCATTCCAAAGGCGAATGAGGTATTCATAATCGCGGCGAATTTCCATCTTGGTACGCTGGCTACCAGCAGTACGCACGATAACAGCGATACCCTCAGGAATTTTAAGCTCAGACAATATTTCTTTGAGACGTTTACGATCATTCGGGCTGCTAATCTTACGACTGATACCACCACCTTTATTGGTGTTGGGCATCAAGACGGAATAGCGTCCTGCGAGTGAAAGGTAAGTTGTTAAGGCTGCGCCTTTATTGCCGCGCTCTTCTTTTGCAACTTGGACAAGGATGACCTGTCGACGCTTAATTACCTCTTGAATTTTGTAACGCTTCATGAGGTTTACGCGCGACTTTGTTTTTTCCACAAAATCGGAATCGTCATCATTGATGCTATCGACGGATGTTTCTCCGGCGATTTCTTCAATGGTGTCATCTTGTTGTTTCGCAACACTTTCAGGATCGTCAGAAGAAGCGTTTACGACATCTTCGTCAACTTGTGCAGACTTGTTTTTTTCTTCTGCTTCAGAATCTGTCCCGATATCAACGTCCATAATGCTTTCGCGATCAGCCACAGGGACACGGTAATAGTCCGGATGGATTTCGCTAAAGGGTAGGAAGCCGTGACGGTTTCCGCCGTATTCTACGAATGCGGCCTGAAGTGAAGGTTCAACACGTGTTACACGAGCGAGATAAATGTTTCCTTTTAGTTGCTTCCTAGAGAGTGTTTCAAAATCGAAATCTTCAAGTTTGTTTTCGTTGTGTACCACTACCCGAACTTCTTCCGGGTGGGTGGCATCGATCAACATACGCTTTGCCATACGTGAGTAACTCCAGCGTGCGGCCAGCCCCTCCGGTAAGCCATAACGGAGGCGGCGCACGGTACATCGTTGTAGATGAATTTATATGATCAAGAGCGTTCATTACCGTTTTCTGTGTCCTGCGTTACCGCAAAGACTACGGGAACGCTCTCGTGAGGGAACCGAATAAATGGTTCAAGTAAGTTAAAAATGTCGA
Organism: Kiloniella antarctica; assembly: GCF_042682825.1. Lineage (NCBI taxonomy): Bacteria > Pseudomonadati > Pseudomonadota > Alphaproteobacteria > Rhodospirillales > Kiloniellaceae > Kiloniella > Kiloniella antarctica. Next base: position 900,371 of record NZ_JBHUII010000004.1, on the reverse strand, counting down.
AGAGGTAGTTGTTTTTGTAAAACCTTGCCTCGCCGCGTTGGCTTGTTACGCTTGCTTTCCAGGGCGTCTTAATTATAAAGACCGAAATCCACAGGTGTTAACTGCAGAGCCTCCTGGAGCATCAGCGTACGCTAAGCAATGGTCTTTAAGGCCATGATCAGCGCAGAATTTTCTGGGTACAGACTAACAGTAGTGATGCCTCTGTGCTAGAAGGTAATTTCACTTTTTTGAAATCATTTTCTTAATAAGGAGAATTACGGGTCTGCAAAAGGTCAATTTTTCCTGTAACATACTTAAAGTAAAACCATATTTGGTAAAATTTTGTTGTGAGAATTGAGTTAAGAAGCGCATGAACGTTAGGTTTCTTATTTATAAGAAGAGTCTGGGGGCGGTTGTAACGGCTTTAGCACTCTTGTGGACCGTTGTTGCTCAAGGGTCTGACCTTGAAGCAATCCGAATCGGAAAGCATCCGGATAAAACCCGTTTTGTCCTGGAATTGTCCGAGGCACCTGCTTATCGCGTTTTCACTCTTCCGGACCCTTTCAGGATCGTTATTGATCTTCCCAAATTGAACTGGAAAGTACCAAAAGATAAGGTGCCTAAAGCTACAGGGGCCGTTCAGGCACTTCGGTTCGGCCTTTTTGAACCAGAAGTTAGTCGGATTGTTTTGGATGCGTATTATCCAGTTTCGATATCTTCAACCTTCTTGTTGCCTCCAAAAGAGGGGCACAAACATCGGCTTGTTGTGGATATTAAGAAAGTTTCAAAAGACTTTTATGTGAAGTCCGGTGAACAACAGAAGAAGATGGTTTCAATACAGCCACTCAAAATGCAAAGTCAGACTGGCTCTAGTGTTGCGGCCAACCCGACCCCTCCGGCTTTGCTAAATCCGACACCAGCTAAAAAGAAACGGGCAAAAAAAATCATCGTCGTTGATGCGGGGCACGGGGGTGTCGACCCTGGAGCAATAGGATTGTCTGGTGTTCAGGAAAAGAAGTTGGCTCTAGATTATGCACGAAGTTTGAAGGCTGCTTTGGAAAGAAATGGGCGTTACGAAGTTATCATGACGCGTAATAGCGATACGTCTTTGGCTTTACGACAACGTGTAGAAGTTGCGCAAAAAGCAGAAGCAGATTTGTTCATATCTTTGCATGCAAATAAACATTCATCGAGTAAAATCAAAGGTGTTTCCGTTTACAGTCTTTCTGAAAATGGCTCCGATAAAGAAGCAGAAGCTCTGGCATCAAAAGAGAATAAAGCGGATATTATCATTGGCTTTGATTTAAGTGAACAATCACCGGATGTTAGTAAAATCCTCATTGATCTGGCTCAACGGGAAACAAACAATCAAGGTAAGCAGTTTGCCAATGTTCTCGTGAGTGAATTTAAGCGTGAAGCTGATATGTTGGGTCGTCCTCATCGATCGGCTGGGTTTGCGGTTTTAAAGTCACCGATTATTCCTTCCGTTCTTGTTGAGTTGGGTTATATGTCGAACAAACAAGAAGAGAGGTTATTGAGGAGCGACACGCATCGTAACAAGCTTGTTCTTGCTATTTCCAAAGCTGTTGATCAATATTTTGGTAAACTAGAGAGCTATAATCGTCAGTAGTCTTGACCTCTAAAACAGTCATACTTTTACGAACTGTTTGGTGATGGCAATTTGTGGTTTTCTGTTATACAAAAGGCGGGAAAGTTTTTACTGCCTTTTGTACAGTCTTTGTGAGGCTAGGTCTGTGGACGAGGGGGGGGGGGGCGTGGTGGTAGATGAGAGAGCGATCTGGCTGCCATAAGACGGTCACAGTTCTGTTGCAGGTTACATGTTTAGAGCTTTGTGGCTGGAAGATTGATAAGGTTTGTCATATTTGAATTGGGGGATCACATCGTGTGGGCCCCTATATTTTTCACTCTGGAGTTTTTGCTCTGAAGCTTTTCAATTGAAGTTTTCCTCTGGAATGCTTGCTTGAAGTTGGCGTTGAGCTCTATTGGTAATTATTTTAGCTTGTGTATAAGCCAATAGATGGAACCACGTTAAGGGCTGAAGAAAATGATTGGGATGTTGGTGTGAAGTTTCTGAAGATACTCGGTTACTTATTTGGACTTGGTGTGGTTGTCGCCATCGCTGGGGCAGGTGTTTTGATCTATGCTCTTTATGAGTATGGAAAAGGGCTTCCTGAGCACACAGAACTTGCTGATTATGATCCTCCAACGGTTACCCGTGTTCATGCTGGTGACGGTCGTTTAATGGAAGAATACGCGAAAGAAAAGCGAATCTATGTCCCCATTGATGCCATCCCAACCCGTGTGAAAGATGCCTTTCTCTCTGCTGAAGATAAGGATTTTTATACGCACGGTGGATTGAATTATTTATCGCTTGCACGTGCGATGCTGACCAATATCAAAAATATTGGATCAGGTAAGCGTCTGATCGGTGCTTCAACGATTACACAACAGGTTGCAAAGAATTTCCTTTTGACCAATGAGGTCTCTTACGAACGCAAGATCAAGGAAGCCATTCTCACTTACCGAATTGAACATGCTTTTGATAAAGAGCGTATTCTTGATCTTTATCTTAATGAAATTTTCTTAGGTTACCGCTCTTACGGAGTTGCTGCGGCGTCCTTGAATTACTTTAACAAGTCATTGGATCAGCTCTCTGTCCCGGAAGCGGCCTATCTTGCAGCACTGCCAAAAGCGCCATCAAACTATCACCCGGTTCGACACCATGCTGCGGCTCTTGCACGGCGGAACTGGGTTATTGAGCGGATGCTTGAAAACGAAAAAATAACCCGAGAACAAGCTGAAGAAGCCTGGCAGACCCCGTTGGAAGTCATCAGGCGTGATCGTACGGAAATTGTCCAGGCACCTTACTTTGCGGAGGAAGTTCGCCGGGAGCTTATCGATCTCTACGGCGAAGAAGGATTATACGAATCTGGATTGTCTGTACGCACAACACTGCAACCTAATCTTCAAAATATTGCGCAAAGAAGCTTACGCAAAGGGCTGATTTCCTATGATCGACGTCATGGTTGGCGCGGTCCTTTGACCACGTTTGATCCGGACTCTCCGGAAGGGTGGAAGAACAATTTGAAGAGCGTCGAGTTACCCAAAGGGGCCGAGCCTTGGATACTGGCCTCGGTTTTAGAAGTGGGCAAAACAGACGTCGCGATAGGTATGGCCGATGGTACGCGTGGCACAATCCCGATGAGCGAGTTAAAATGGGCGCGTAAGTGGTTGAAAGATCAGCGTTTTGGTGGTGTTCCATCGACGCCGGGTCATGTGCTCGCCGTAGGCGATGTGGTTCTTGTTGAATCTGTATTGAAAACTGCCAAAGGGAAAGATTATCCCAAAGAGACATACGGTCTGCGTCAAATCCCGGATGTAAACGGTGGTTTAATCGCGATTGATCCTCATACGGGACGGATATTGGCTATGTCTGGCGGGTTCTCTTTTAGTCGCAGCTCTTTTAATCGGGCGACACAAGCTGTGCGTCAACCTGGATCAGCCATCAAACCCTTTATCTATTTAAGTGGTTTGGATAATGGGTATACCCCGGCAACTCTTATTCAAGACGCGCCATTTTCTCTGGACCAAGGCGCTGGACTTGGAAAATGGAAACCTGGAAACTATAAAAAGAAATTTTATGGACCAACCAGAATGCGTGTAGGGATTGAAAAATCGATCAACCTTATGACGGTGCGTTTGGCCCAGAACGTCGGCATGGACAAAGTTGTTGAATACGTAAAACGCTTTGGCATTGATAACAATATGCAACCAGTTTTATCAATGTCCCTTGGTGCGGGAGAATCTTCTCTGCTCCAGATGACAACGGCTTATGCAATGCTGGTTAATGGCGGCAAACGTATTACACCTTCATTAATTGATCGAATTCAAGATCGCCGGGGGCGGACAATCTTTAAACACGATAGTCGGGAATGTTTACCGTGTGTTGTAAATGAAGAGTGGCACAATCAAGCCGCTCCTACTTTACCTGATACACGTGAACAAATTGCAGATCCTGCCTCTGTCTATCAAGTTGTATCGATGCTTGAGGGAACTGTTCTTCGTGGAACCGGGCGGAGTATTAAGTCAATCGGGAAACCTCTGGGCGGGAAAACTGGGACAACGAATAAGAGTTTGGATGCCTGGTTTATTGGGTTCTCACCAGATCTTGCTGTGGGTGCTTACGTTGGTTTTGACGCACCAAAAACTCTGGGGCAGCGAGAACAGGGTGCGAGTGCGGCAGCGCCAATTTTCAAATCCTTTATGGAAGAAGCTCTCAAGGATGCACCTGCGACACCTTTTAGGGTGCCAGAGGGAATTCGTTTGGTTCGTATCAACGCTGATACCGGTCGTTTGGCTCGGCCAAATGACAAGAATGTAATTGTCGAAGCTTTCAAGCCCCACAACGTGCCGTCACCTACTTTTTCAGGTGCTGGCGAGGAAAATGACAATCCAATATTGTCTGGAAGCGATCTGCTGAATTCAGAGGGGCTGTACTAATCTGCGACAGGCAGGTAGAAGATTTTGAATTCAGATTTGTATTTAATTTTTAGCTGATAAGGAGGCCGTATAGTTATGCGCGCCGAGATCGAAGCAGCGATTAACGATATAGAGCAATCGTTAGTCCTGCTAAGGAGGCATCTTTGACTGGGATGCTGCACTTAGACGTTTAGACGAACTTAATGTTCGTGCCGAAGATCCAGAATTGTGGAACGACCAGCAACTGGCTCAGGCTCTTATGAAAGAGCGAACCCACCTTGAGCAATCAATCGCCGTCGTTCGTAAGATGGAAAGCGGTATAGAAGAAGCTGCTCTCTTGATCGAAATGGGTGATGAAGAGGGGGACAGCGATTCTGTACAAGAGGGTGAAAGCCAAATCTTCGCGCTGAAAGAACTCGCAGACAAAAAACAGCTCGAAAGTTTACTTTCAGGTGAGGCCGACGCCAATGATTGTTACCTGCAAGTCAATGCAGGTGCAGGTGGTACCGAGGCTCAGGATTGGGCCGAGATGCTGCTGCGTATGTATACCCGTTGGGCTGAGCAACACGGCTATAAAGTTGAATGGCTGGAAGAGAATAGTGGAGACGAAGCCGGTCTAAAATCGGCAACTGTGACCATCAAGGGACACAATGCTTATGGATGGCTGAAAACTGAAGCGGGCGTTCATCGTCTGGTTCGTATTTCTCCCTATGATTCTCAGGCGCGGCGTCACACATCGTTTAGTTCTGCATGGGTCTACCCTGTGATTGACGATAGCTTTGATGTTGAAATCTTGGACAAAGATTTACGTGTGGATACTTTCCGCGCTTCAGGTGCGGGGGGACAGCACGTTAACACAACAGATTCTGCGATCCGTATCGTTCACGAGCCGACAGGGATCGTTGTCCAGTGCCAAAATGACCGTTCTCAACATAAAAACCGCGCCACCGCGATGAATATGTTGAAATCGCGTTTATTTGAGCACGAAATGCAAAAGCGCGAGGAAGTCTCCCAAGCAGAAGCTGATTCAAAAACAGAAATCGGCTGGGGTCGTCAAATTAGATCCTATGTCTTGCAACCCTATCAGATGGTTAAGGATTTGAGGACCGGGGTCGAGACGAGTAATTCGAGTGCTGTTCTCAATGGAGATATCGACATGTTCCTCGAAGCATCACTTGCTTCGAAGCTAAAAGGCGGAACATCGGAAGACGATGGTGCCGAGGAAATTCTCTAAGACATCAAGTTCCGATAGATAAATGTCAGTTATATAAAAAATCCCGGTAATGCCTTAACAGGTCATCACCGGGATTTTTGCTTGTCAAACAGCAGGTTTGTTAAGCATTGGGGTTCAGAAAACGAGGAAAATTTTTAAAACTTCCTAAGCCCCGAGATAAACACATCTTCTATCCTAATCAGATAATCTGTATTGGGATAAAAGGGTGTTTAACTTTAATTGATCGGCAGTCCTATATTGGACACAGTCCGGTCAAATATTAAATATCCGGTAGATGACAGATCGGGCACTGCGATCGGCAGGTACGTCCCAATAAGGTCTTTGGCTTTCGATTTGAACGTCATTATTGCTCAAACCTATGTCGTCCAACTGATGGCTTGTCAGCCCCGCAAGAACGCGGCGCTCTTCTCTGACGGTGAAAGCTATAGCCACCCACGCAATAGCACGATCCAAAAAGGTTGAGATCTTTGCATACTTTACCGATATCTGAGATACGAGTCCGTTATCTGGGGTAAAGGACGTGCCGCATGAACGACTGGCGATCAGGGTCTGACATGATTGTTTTAGCATTTCATCCTCCATTGCGGATTGTGATGGAAATTGAATTATTCATCAATGTTATTGATATATGGCAAAAATGCTGTATTGTTAAAGTGAATAGTTTTGATGACTATCATCACAAAATTTGATACTTGGTTTGAGAAGGAAACTTGATGCATCGTAATTTTGATTTAGGAACGCTGCGTAGTTTTATTGCTGTCGCAGAAACGGGTGGCATGACGTCAGCTGCTAACAAGCTGCACATGACCCAATCAACCGTGAGCATGCAAATAAAGCGCCTAGAAGAAAGTGTTGGTTTGTCATTGCTCGATCGTAATAGCGGACGTGGTATTCGCCCCACAGCGGAAGGGGAGCAGCTCTTGGGATACGCCCGCTCGATGATTGATTTGAATGATGAAATTTGGGGTCGCCTTACAGCACCTAAATACGAAGGGATGGTTTTGCTGGGGGTGCCTGGTGATATTGTTCGTCCACATATTCCTAATGTACTCAAACAGTTCAACCGGGCTTTTCCAAGAGTGCGTGTGAAGTTGACGACGGCCGGGTCAATTGATTTGAAAGCCGCTGTGTTAAAGGGCCAACAAGATATAATCCTTACGACAGAGGTTTATGGAGAGGAGACTGGTGATCTTCCAAATGGGGAACTGTTGAATATCGAACCCTTGCTTTGGACCGGCTCGCTGGATGGTCACGCTTGGCTCTCGCGGCCTTTACCTATTGCGCTTGTCCGGGGGTGTTCTTTTCGAAAGCCAACCGTTGATGCATTGGAAGCTGCGGGTATTACCTGGGTGGATGCGGTTGATACTGATAGTGAAGATTCTACGTCTGTTGCCGTGGCTGCGGATTTTGCTATCCGCCCTGAACTGCCAAGCTTTGATTATCCTGGGGTAGAAGAGATCGCTCATCGGGGAGAGCTGCCCACCTTACCACAATGTAGTATCAATCTCTATCTGGCGGATGGTCCAAATGCGGGCTTGGCGCAAGAGTTAGCAAAATATATTCGCACGGCTTTTGGAACTGAGATTCCAATGAAAGGTGCGGCGTAGGTTTAATGTAACCTGGAACAGCTCTCAATCGTTAGAATCAGGGAAACTTTCTTTTGATATGTGTGATGAGAATTGTGGGTGAGCCCAAAGAACCAATGTGTTTGTGAGCTACGGCATAAGCAACGAGACTGGACAAAATCAACCCGCTCCACACTGCTGCAAAAACTGCGGCCCAAACACCTAAAGGCCCCCAACCCAATAGATAGACAAAAAGTACTGCGAAACCTGCTGATGCAAAAATTTGTCGATAAACGCCTATCCATACTGTCCAGATAGGCCGTTTAATGCCTTGTAAAAATGACATAATGGCAAAGAGCGTGAGATAGGCCGGCAACATGGGAGCTGCGAATAAAAGGTAATCATAACCAACATCATTGACGGCAGGATCAGGGCTAAAGAGGCTTAATAAAAATCGTCCACCAAAAAAAAGGATCACGGCACCCGTAAGCATCATGGCAATGCCCACGCTAACGCACCACCAAAAAGCATAACGAATACGTTCAAAATCCTGAGCCCCGTAATTTTGGGCAATGATGGGCAAAAGGACAATGGTCAAACCCAACCCGGGAAGAAGGATGAGTTGTTCGATACGAAGAGCAATGCCGTAGGCGGCCACTGCAGTAGCTCCAAAGGGTTGGAGGAAATACTGAATGACAAAGACGCCGATGGTGATGGTCAGGAAATTAAGGCTTGCTGGAGCCCCTTGAGCAATAATATCTTTCACGACGTTCCAGCGCAGAATAAAGCATTGCAGTTGGCTGTGTTCCATGGCCCGTGAACCGATAGCTTGACGAAGCATATATAGTGTGCTACAGCCCACTCGATAATCACAGTAGAAGTGGCTAAGCCGTCAAAACCAATACCGGAAAAACCAGGTAGGCCGAAAAAGCTGGGGAACCCAAAAATTAAGAGGGGATTGAGAAGGCAATTTGCTAAAAATCCGCATATAAGGGCGCGTTGATTTGTGGTTGTATCTCCTTGCGCGCTTAAAATTCCGTTGCTTGAAAAGGCAACCATAAAGGCGGGAGCTGCGAACATAATAATGCGCAAATATGCTATGGCAAGACCCCGGTAACCATTTGAAACCCCGAGAAGGTCAAGCAGTAAGGGCGTGGCGCAATATCCTGCGATACCAATGATAATCGAAAATGAAAACGCAAAACTCAGGCCCTGCGCGGACAAATCCTTAGCTTCATTAGCATTTTTTGCGCCAATCGCAGAACCAAGCAAAGCTGAGATCCCCTGACTAAGGCCGATCCCAAAAGCGACTAAAATAAAAAACACGGTAAAGGAAACAGATAAACCTGCTTGGGCGTCGGTCGAAAGCATACCGGCAAAAAAGGTATCGACGACATTATAGAGGGTGTTAAACAACATCCCAATTCCTGCAGGTATGGCTAAGGTACGAAAATGTCCAGCCATGTTACCTTGGACAAGGTCACGTTCTCTCGATTTTTTCAGTTTAGCCAAAAGACTTTATGCCTTCAAAAATGAACGTGTATATCCTGCCCTTAGGGCTTAGGACGGTTAAAAATAAGCAAGGATCACACACATTATGTTTGAGACTTGTTCATTTCCTTGCGTTCTCCCGAAATGTCCGAGAGCTTGCTTCGCCAGTTTGGATGGGAGAGGCTGAGTTCTTTGAACTTATCAATTTCTAATAACAATAGATGAGAGTAGCTGATTGATTTTACATCGGCACTGCGCTGTGTTTCATCAAGCAATGCCATCTCTCCGAAAAAGTTTCCGTGGCCAAGGCGGTAAACCTCGTCGCCGACCCTGATTTCTACGGCACCATTTGCGATGAAATAAATTCCATCGGCCCGATCTCCTTTACGAAATACAAAAGCGTCATCGGCGAGAATTCTCGGGGTTAACTGTCGAGCTATTTGTTCTAGTTCTTCGACCTGAAGGTCGGCGAAGACTGGAAAAGAACTCAAAAGTTCAGCTGTCGTGGGTTTGATATCGACTGTAGTATTGGGGCGACTGATGACATGTATGGAGCTGGCTTCGTTTCTTAGGCTCCGGGCAAGATCGTCACTAATAATGCCTGATTCTCGTAAGGCTTCGATCTGGTCGACTTCTTCCTGATAGGCAAAACGTTCCAAAACACCGTGTTCAAGGGTGCGTGCAAACTTGGGGTATTGTAGGCGCAAGGCATCGAGATGTCGTTCTATCTCATTGAGTCGTTGATTTAGAATTTCGTGTAAAATTTCCAGAACACGTTCGCCCAATAAAGCGCCAAGCTTTAGGTCTAAAAAAGTAACAAGTTCCATGACCATAATACGGTTGATAACGAGGAACAGGAAGTGTTTTCCTAGATGGGCCGCGAGTGGTTTGTTTAGGTGTAAGTGAGTGTGGCACCAGCTTAGAATATGAAATTTGAGGGTGTGTTTATGGGGTTTACGTGCCGCATTGAAGTAACCAAGGCGACCACCTTCTCTTGTGGCATCGATCATATCCTCCAAGGCGAGGAAATATTGATCTACAAGTCTGTGAGGAAGGACACTGCTGAGGCGTTGCTCAAACAATAAGGTTTTTTCTTGGTTGGTTAGCGCAATGAGCCCGAGAGTTAATCGCTCTTTATCGCTGATTTCCTCTTCAAAAGGCTTATCTTCTGCAATTCGGGATAAACGATTACTGTATGGTTTAATGGTAATATCCACGAGCTGCTCATCCAGCTCAAAACGGGTCGCAAATTTATTTAAGCCAATACGCACCGTGGAGAGAGATTGAGTGAGTACCTGGGTACGAAAAGCATGATCAAGAGGAGAAAGTTGATCGAGTTTTAACCATCTCATCAAAGCGGTAAGAGTTGTCCCCTGCACGAGAAGAGTGAAGAGAGCAAACCCTGTTGCTTGTATTGCGATAAAGCGTTGCGTTTGTGGGTCGACAAGATGATTTTCTGTAACGGCGAGGGCCAGTGCGAGTGTGACAGCTCCACGCAAGCCACCCCATATGATGATTACTTTAGTGGGGTTTGTCACGCGCTGTGTGATTTTCGTGGCAGTAAGAAGGGGGAAGACGCCAAAGAGAATAATAGCCCTGGCAACCAGTGCGGCAATAACCGCAACAAGCGTAATGAGGAAATCAGAGGGGACAACGTCTGATAGCAGATCAGGTACAACCAGAGCGGCGAGAATAAAAACGAGGCCGCTTGCCCACCATGCGAGTTGATCGAGGGTTTCTTGGAAGAACTTGAAAATCTCTGGTCTGACCCGTGACCGCGCCATTGCGCTGAGAACGAGGCCACTACTGACGACTGCGATGACACCTGATGTCTCAATATAGGTATTGGCAATACTGTAAACCACAAAGGGGAGAGCCACCGTTATTGTGACCTGAGCTGCGCGGAAAGATTTTAACCAGGTGAGTAGCACAATAGCTAAGCGTCCAAAGATCAGTCCGGTAAGAATTCCTCCAATAAGCGAAGAGAATAATTGTTGGAGGATAAAGCCCTGCTCAAATTTACCGCCAGTGATGGTAAGGGCAAGGAAGGCACTAAAAGCAGCAATTGCGGTTGCATCGTTGAGTAAACTTTCACCCTCTACCAGACGGGTGAGTCGGGCTGGCGCTCCAAGATCTCTAAACAGCGCAATAACCGCACTCGGGTCGGTAGTCGCAACAATGGCACCAAACAACAGACAGACGACGAGTGGGGCAGATGAAACCAGTGAAACTGCGCCACCAATAAGACCAAGCGCGACGACGACACCTAATACCGCAAGGAAGATAACAGGAATGGTGTCCTGGGCTAGGCGTCTTACATCAATGGTTATCGCGCCTTGAAATAATAGGACTGGCAACAGAACATCTAAAAACGTGGCTGAGGACACGGGTATGTTGATAACGAGTTCGGCCACTTCATTGAAGGTATCTGTGAGAGTAGTGTGGAGTAACCAACTGGCGCCGAGGGCTATTAGAACTCCTACGCCCCCAAGTACAACGGTAAAGGGGAGGCCACTACGCCTTGCAATAGGTTGCGTACAGGCAATGACAATAAGTAGAGCAGCAATGACGAGTACGATGTCTGAAATTAGCAAGTCAGAATCCAACAATTTAAATAGGTGTAGCGTAATTATTGCATATATTTAGAGACGTTAATATGGAACTTTTGTAACGTGAAGCAATGACAGTCGTCTTGGTTCTTAACAGGCCTGCGCTTATTCGATTAACAATTTTTATAAAATATCTGAAGCTTCAACGGTTCTTTCTGGCGGGAAGCTTAATGTAATCGTGGTCCCGACGTTAATCTCGCTCGTGATATTTAAGGTGCCACCGTGTAACTCTGTAAGCATTTTACTAAGGGAAAGCCCAAGACCAGTTCCTTCGTGGGCTGTTCTGGCGTTTGTTCTTGCCTGGCCAAAGGGCGCAAGTACTTGAGAGATATCTCCTTCCTCAATGCCACACCCTGTATCCGAAATACGGAGTGTGATTTCTTTCGTGTCAGTTTTGGAAAGGGAAAGGGTGATTTTTCCTGAGGCCTTGGTAAATTTAACAGAATTGGATAGCAGGTTTAGTATAATTTGGCGGATAATGCGTTCATCGCCTCTAAAGTAAATATTACCGTCACTGCTTTCTACGACAATATCGAGCGCGGCAACATCCTGTTTTCCACGCATTATCTGCAAGCAGGCGGCAATAGTATCTTTGAGGTCGAGAACATCTTCGTTGAGGACAAACTCGCCGGCTTCGACCTTAGATATATCAAGCACATCGTTGATCAAGTTTAGCAGATGCTCTCCTGAATGGTGAACATCGTTGATATATTCCCGGTATTTGGGGTGCCCGAGGTCGCCCAGAAGTTCATCACGCATAACCTGGGTGAATCCAAGTATAGAGTTGAGCGGCGTTCGCAGTTCGTGGCTCATGTGGGCTAAAAACTCGGACTTGGTGTTATTGGCTATATCGGCTTCGTCCTTGGCTTGGACCAATGCAATTTCTGTTGTCTTCAGATCAGTGATGTCTTTTTGAATGCTGACAATGTTTCCTTCATCTGTCACCCGGTCACTCAATAAAAGATATCGACCATCACTGAGTTGAACGACCGTCGATTTTGGAGGGCCTTTTTCCATGTCATCGCGGCGTAAAATATAGTTTTCATGATCATCTTGTTTAACAAGAACCGTACCGCGTGCGATATCAATCCTGCCAAGTTCGATGGCTGTGGCACCAACATGGGCGTCCTTATCATTGTAACCATAGAATTGCTTGAACTTGGAATTACAAATGATCAAGCGCCCGTCCTGATCATAGAGCACGAAACCTTCGCTCATAGCTTCCAGTGCGTCGATAAGCATTTTTCGGGAAGTGACGACAGAGTTCGTTATCTTTAATTCCTCTGTAATGTCGTAACCTGTGAAAAGGATATAATTCTTCGAAGATATGGTAATTGATTGAATCGTAATTGAGAAATCGTGTAGAGTTCCACCTTTGCCGCGTAGACAAGTATGGAATCTACTCACTATTTTATCGGTTTTTATACGTTGAATCATCTCCCGGCGTTGATTTGGATGTAGCCAGATATTCAGTTCCTCAGACGTCCGTCCAATAACTTCGTCACGGCTGTATTCCAAGGTTGATAACCAAGCATCGCTGATAGCAACAATTAACCCGGTAATAGGATCTGTAATAACCAGATAATTGCCAGAAGCGCTAAAGAGAGCATCGACAAGTTCTGTGGACTCAAGAGGTTGATCAGGCAACAAAGAATCAAGCGCAGGCATATACATCCTTTAGTAACAAACTAATTTCAGCTTCTCTCTGCTCCAGGTGCGAATATCCGGAACTAAAGCCGATCTAACGGTTCTTTTGTATATCTACCAATATTGCCTCATATGTATGAGACTAAAGAAGGAAAGGAGATAACAAATTAGCAGAAAAGGTTAGTGTATGGCAAATCGTTGAAGATACTTTAAATCACCTTTAGGTTGCCTGCCTAAATAACCCAAGCTTGTAACCTGTTCTATTGGCATTGTGGGACAGGACAAAGAGGGTAAGAAGGAACATTAATACCTCTGTTAAAGGCCCAACGTGCCAAATGCCGATCTCCCCAAAAAATTGAGGAAGTATATAGGTGAGAGGCAGCGAAAACATGTAGGTACGGGTTAGTCCGATAAGTGCCGATCTTTTGGCATCACCGATTGCCTGAAAAAATCCGGACAAGATCATGCTGGGCCCAAAAGAAAAATATAGCATCGTAATGAGAGGTAATATACGGGCTGTTTCTGCAGCAATTTGAGGGTCGCTGACAAAAATAAACCCAAGTCTGTCTGCAAAAACGTTAAAAATGATTTGTAGGCCCAGACAATAGATAAAGGCAGCATAAGCTGCGAGCTTTAAGCTGCTGTTGACCCGTGGCCAGATCTCAGCGCCTTGATTGTTTCCTGCTATGGTTTGGAACGCAATATTCAACCCAAGAAGAGGCAAGTAGCTAAAGGTGAGTATGCGGGTGATAATACCATAGGCCGTTACTGTTGCTTCATAATTTTCATTTCCCCACTGTTGGAGAGAATAGAAAACCGCGCCAGAGGTCAGCGAAACACCGAGATAGCCAAGGCTGGTTGGGGCGCCAAGGGCTAGGTATTCGCGCCAAAAAGTATTTAATTTTTTTGTGCCGACGTTGGCAAAAGTGATCACTGATCGTGTATTGAAACGATAACAAACCACCGCACAAAGAGAGATAAATTGTGCCAACAAGGTACCATAAGCAGATCCCGCGACCCCGAGCTCGAGTTTGACGATAAGAACGTAGTTAAAGAGGATATTTAAAAGGGTCGCGAAGACGGAGATAAAGGCCATGAAACCAAGTTTCCCTTCACACCTGAAAGCATCAACGCTAATTGTAAGCATGAAGACCAGAGGTGAGAAAAAAATCAGAAGAGATATGTATGTATATCCCATTTGGGAAAGCTCGGGTGATCCTTTGGTGACCCAATTTATCAAATTACTGCCGCCACCCAAAAATAAGGTAATCAAAATCAGGCAAACAAGGGCAGATAATATTAGAGCGCTGGCATAGGCTGAACTTGCCGTCGCGTGCTTTCCTGCACCTAATAGTCTGGAAAGGACACTTGAAAATCCCCCGGATACCCAGGTTGAGAGAGCGACAATGAGCATGAATACCGGAAACATCATCGTGACGGCAGTTAGAGCGTTCGCGCCGACAAATTCACCAAGAAAGTAAGCATCAATCAACGTAAATAGTCCGTTTACCAGAAATACCAAAATAATTGGGCTCGCCGTTTTGAGGAATAAAGTGGGCAAGGAGCCAAAGAGATATACGTTTTCTGATTTCGGGGTAACGTTGGTCACGAGAAGATCCTCGACTTATTGATGGTTTAATATTTTGGCTTGGTTTTGGGGCGGTTTTTATCTCTCACGATAAAAAGGAGAGAATATGGGGCGTTAGAAGACCCAAAGAGGAGATATTCAACAAGGTATTACTTAAGATGATATGAGAAGGACAACTTATACGATAACTATCGGAGCTGTCTTGTCATTTTTTGCCATCTGGTTATTTAACTGGCAAACAGTTTTTTGACCTCAATCTTCGCCATGGCCAATCTTCGTCGTCGCCAATCTTTCTCGCAGGCAATTATCAAGGAAATAATCAAAATTTGGGGTAATGATTATAGGTCCGCTATTGGGCCATAAAAATCGATGGGGAAGTTGGCTTTATCGCGACCTGCTTCGTTGAAAGGTGATCTTACCCTTCCTTTGAAAAGGGTAAGAATAATGTTTTGCCAGCTTTCAACTGGATCTTCCTTATCCAATTCGCAGAGATACTCAAACCACTTTTTCCCCTTGGCGACATGGGTGATTTCATCGTCATAAATAACTTGCAGACGTTCTGCACTTTCAAAATCTTTAACCGCCTTGAGCTTTTTTATAATTCCAGGCGTTACATCAATTCCCCGTGCCTCAAGAACCATGGGAACGACTGCAAGACGGGCTTTTAGGTTGTGCTCTGTGACTTCGGCGCCTTTCCATAACCCGGCGTGAGCGGGAAGCGCGCCGTAAAAAGAACCAAGTTGGTCCAGTCTCTCGCAAAGCAAGAGATGATGACGGGCTTCGTCATCTGCAATCGACACCCAGTCATCATAAAACCCCTTTGGCATCGGTGTGGAAGCAAAGCGGGCAATGATATCCCAACAGAGGTTAATTGCATGAAGTTCTATGTGGGATAGGGCATGAAGCATGGCTACTCGGCCTTCAGCCTCTTGGGTTACTTTACGACGCGGAACCTCTTGAGGGGGGACCAAAAGAGGTTTTTCTTCTCGTGCAGGTTCTTTTGGGATCGGCGCTGTACCGACGAGAGATATTTCACCGCTTTGCCAAGCTTTTGCATATTGGCGTGTTACTTGAGCTTTTTCAACAGAATTAGCAATGCCGAGGGCAATGATAGCTGCCTGAGCCAAATGGGTTGGCAGTACATTAGCAGAGGGCTGACTATCTATTTGTTGGTGCGGCATCGTTTATCCTGTTGGGGGTAGTCGTGGCGTTGGTCATGATGAAAGCTAAAGGTAAGGTATCTATTGATAGTTTATGCAAATAAGATATCAAAGTCGATTGGGCCGTGAGATTGGTAAAAATCTTCGGGTAAGGTGAAAGCCATGCCGATTACGGTGTCTTTATAGACAAAATAATCAACACTAACTGTTTCTTTTACCAGATGCGCTTCATCAAGGTAGATCTCTTCATCTATGGTGATAATCTCAACGTCATCCTCAAGAATATCTTCTTGCCGTAATATGAAATACTCTTCTCCGGGCTTTAAACTCTCCCAAGAGTTTTTCTGGGTGTTGTTCGTGAAAATATCTAACAGGTCGTTATTTACGACCAAAAAGTGATAATCATCGACACCAAACAGGGCCAAATCCTCGTCAGAATAGAGTAAATCATCATCATCTAACTCTATTATAATAGAATTCTCAGTACCAAAGATATTAAGCCCAGTGTCTTCAGTATACTTCGTCAAACGCGTAGTAGTTTCGTTTTGAAGCTTGCTGGTATCTAACAATTTGAAGTTATCGTGAGACACGATATTATCCAGCAAAAACAAGTTTTTGGCTTCTTCTGCTACTGGAATTATGGTCAGTGGTGGTTCTGTCGGGTCGATAAAATCGTCTAAGGATAGAGAAGAGCCACTGTCGTTTGTTATCTCTGTCGAAATCTCTATATCCGGTGTGGAGATGGCGGTAATATCTTGAAGTTCTTCCTCGACGTTTAAAGAAACGGTTTTTGCATTAAACTCATCATTAGTTTCTGTTGCTGCCCGTACTCCATTGATTTGAACCAAGACAAAAAACAGAGCTTCTATATAGAGTGATGTGTATAGGCGTTTGAAAAAACTAGGGGTTCTTAATACTGTTTTATTTTCAGTGTTTTGAACATCATTTTCAGAAGTGGGAATTGTTCTCTGTTGGTTTGGCGAGGCAGAAGATGTCGGCATACCGTATCCTGAAGGTGCGGTATTGCCAGAGTTCATTATCTCAACAGGCAGATTATCCTGTACGTCTTTTTCTGGCTGGCTTGGGGGCCTTGATGGTTCGGTATTAAACTTCCTAGAGGATCGCAGGAGTTTATATATTTTCTGAAAATCTTTTAACATTTGACCAATAAAATTTCCGGTTCTTAATGTGGGGCATTAAGTCTGTGGAATATGTCATAAGCGTGACGGGCTTGCCTAGAGGGCGTGGAATAACTTAACTTTATTGTAATATATCGACATCATTTTTTCTGCAACTAATTGATGTTATGTTTTGGGAATATTCAGGTATGGGTAATGGTTTGGTTCGGTGTGGTATTTTGTTGACAACAATTGTCTGGAGTTTAAGCAATTTTGCGTCTGTATACGCTAATGGGGCAACGGTCCCAACACCTGATATTTCTGTAAGTTCCTTTAAGGGAGAACCCCCAAAAAAAGAGGGAAACTTGTTCGAGCAGTATGGGGATTGGCAGGTCACTGCAGAAACCTTTATTACAGAAGACGGGGAGCTAAGGACCGCCTGTTCTATTTATACGGGGAGTGAAGGTGATAGTACTATCCGTGTCGAATTATCCAATGGTGACGCCCTCCCACCGGATGTGATGCCCTCAATTGAATATGATGAAGCAACAGTTCGGGGGTACGCTACACAAATACAAAAAAATCAAGAAATTACATGGGTTATAAAAGCTGATAAGGCCGTTTTTCGATACACAGGCGAGACGTACACCGGATATCAATCCGGTATTCCTTACGCCCGTAATATTATACACTCAAGTACAAAAAATAGTGACGCGCGGGATGTTTTGCGTGCGTTTGGAAAAGGACACCAAGTTATATTGTTTGATGAATATTCTGGCGGAGATTTGTATGTTGGTTCATTAAATGGGTTTTCAGCCGCGTACCGGAAAATGTCAGCCTGGTGTGGATTTTCTCCAGATAATGT
The DNA here is from genome assembly GCF_042682825.1 of Kiloniella antarctica. Classification (NCBI taxonomy): domain Bacteria; kingdom Pseudomonadati; phylum Pseudomonadota; class Alphaproteobacteria; order Rhodospirillales; family Kiloniellaceae; genus Kiloniella; species Kiloniella antarctica. The sequence goes on along the minus strand of NZ_JBHUII010000004.1, from coordinate 882,615 downwards.
CCTTAATTAGCAAACGTCTGATAAATTTGTCTGCCTATCAAAAATACAAAATTTACTTGATCGTATTGAGATAATCTTCCCTAGTAAGCGTATTTATAAATTACCCTCTCTAGGGAAGGTTTATAACGTGTTTTCTTTGCAGAGCTCTTCTAAGGTCGCTTTGACCTCGGCGACATGGTTTTTCACTTTCACTTTACGCCAGATCTTTTGAATAATGCCCTCGGCATCAATAAGATACGTTGCGCGCTCAATCCCCATATACTCCTTACCATAGAGCTTTTTGAGAACCCAAACACCATAGGCTTCACAGATTTCACCGTCCAAATCCGCAACCAGATCAAAGGTTAGCTCGTTCTTGGCAATAAAATTGTCGTGCCGTTTAACGCTGTCTTTGGAAACACCAATAACCTTTGCGTTGAGCTTAGAAAAATCAGGTAAGGCATCACGAAATTCACAAGCCTCAGTGGTGCAGCCTGGTGTCGAATCTTTCGGATAGAAATAAAGCACAACCATTTGACCTTTAAGCGCGCTCAAACTCAGCTCTTCATCGCCGTTAATCGGCGCGGTAAAATCCGGGGCCGGGCTTCCAATTTCAAGTGTCATAGTGAGAGTCCTTACTGCTACATTTCTTATGATATGTAGAGTCAAAATGAAAGATGATCAAGCCTTGTATTTATTTCAAAACCGTATCACGACGCAAACATAATTGTCATAAGAGAAGTCATCTGTAACAATCCCATGATTGTGTTTTTATTATTTTTATTTTGTATGGTTGTGGGGCTTGTGTTGCAAAAAATATCATCGTTATCTTTGGTGTTGCTTCTTTCAGTATTGGGGACAACGTCAGTATTAGCGAATGAAGAGATTAACCAAAATCCCGTTTATAAGGGAGAGGTAGAATCTATAAATGAACCAATCATTATTCGTTATTCACCCTTACCTAAAAGCAGGACTATTGATACTTCATCTTTTTCGGGAAAGCTAAATGGTCGGGTTCTTGATCATAAAACTATTTCTCGGGGGGCCATTGAAATATTTGAAGAAGACAAAAGTCTAAAGATGTTAATTTCGTCTTTTACAACGGAGTTGATAAATAAAAACAAAAAAGAAACGATTAATGACGTTAAAAAAATGACTTTTGATATTTCTCCTTTTGGAAAGATAAATGATTTTAGTCTTTATTCACCAGATCTCACATCCGAAGAATTGGCGTTAACCAAAGAAGCGATGTCCAACATGGTAGAGGAGATCATTTTTCAATTGCCCCCATCTGGTGTAGAGACTGATCACAAATTCAAAACCAATCTTACCCTTGGGGGAATGGCAATAAAGGACGTTGGAACGGTATTAGGCAAAACAATTTTCAATAATAGACAGGCCATTGTCATTGATTATAGGGGGCCTTTATCATCGCTGGTTATTAATCATGAGAAGATAAAGGGGAGCTTTGATGGGTATTCTGTAATGGATATTGCGACAGGTGTTACTGTCTATACCGAGTATTATTTCCAAGCTAAATTTAGTCATAAAAGTAGGGTATATATTTATAATACTCTAAAAACAGAATTCCAATAGTTGACAGAGATCCGGCATTGATATTGAGGCTCATTCTTTTTTCGCTGAAATCTCTGCCGTGATCAGTCGCTCATAAATCTCCGCAATCCTCTCCGTCGTATGAATATACCGTGCCTTAAGTTCGGGGAATCCGGGTTCACTTAGGGCGGTGGCAAGGCGAGATAGGACTTCTGGAGGCGCAGTTTCTTCATCCAGTTTCTCGCCTGTGGTGAGACGGAGCAGGTTTTGGAGTTGGTGGAAGAGATCAAAAGCTTCGATCAGGTCTGCGCAATCAGGTGAGGAGAGCAGGCCTTCTTGGCCGAGCTGTTTAAAGCTCTGTTTGGTGTTGGGGTGCAAAACCTTTGGGTTGTCGTGGGCATGTTTGAGCTGGAGATACTGCGACAGGAACTCCAGATCGATCAGGCCCCCGCTGATCTGCTTTATATCCCATAGACCCTTGGCAGGTTTTCCCTTGGCAATCCGCAGCCTCATGTCTGCGATATCATCAACCAGTTTTTGCGGATCTCTTTTCAGGCAAAGAACTTCCCCGATGACATGGTTGATATTATCGCAAAACGATTTGGTTCCAGCGATAGCACGAGCGCGGGTTAGGGCCATGTGTTCCCAAGTCCAGGCATCGTTAAGTTGATAGCGTTCAAAAGCCATAAGAGAGAGAGCCAAAGGCCCCGCCCCGCCTGAGGGGCGCAGACGCATGTCTATTTCATAGAGCCGTCCCTCTGGCGTCATGACACTAAGGGCATTTGTGAAACGTTGGGTTAGGCGAGCGAAATACTGGGTGGGATCAAGCGGTCGATCCCCATTTGATTGCTGAACGCCGCCGTTAATCTCATAGAGGCTGATAAGGTCGAGATCAGAGGTCACGGTCATTTCATGTGAACCCAGTTTTCCCATGGCTAGGATGGCGAAATTGCTGCTCTCGATATCGCCGTGACGGTTTTTTAGCTCGTCGTGTACTTTGGGCAACAGAGCCTCTATTGTGCTCTGCGCGATATTTGAAAGATCGCGGCTAGCGCGTTCTATTGATCCCGTTGCCCTTAATATTTGCAAACCTACTCGGAACTTTTGATCGTTGGCCCAGCTTCGGCTGAAGTCGAGAACATCTTGAAAATCTCTGGCTTGGTCCAGTGCTGTTAAAAGCTGGTCATGGAGGGCATTTTGATTTGGCAATTGTTGGAAAAAATCTTCACTGAGGACCGCGTCTAAAAGGCGCGGAGAGTGGCTGAGTCTGTCTGCTAGTGCCGGGGCCGATCCCATGATCTCGGCCAGTAAATTCAATAAGTTGGGGTTGGATTGTAACATGGAGAAAAGTTGAACGCCTGTTGGCAATCCTGCGAGAAACTCATCAAATTTGTTGAGGGCGTGATCGGGGGCTGTGGACTTGCCAAAGGCTTCGAGCAGAACGGGCACAATTTCAGCCATCAAACGCCTTGATCTGTCCGAACGCACCGCGCGATAGCGTCCCTGCTTCCATTTTGTGATTAGTTGAAAGACCCATGTCCCGTCTGCAAAACCAATTTTCTGGAGAGATTCGACAAGTTCCGGAGAGGCCTCTTGCCCGGTGAAGACCAGATTTTTAGTCGCAGCAGGCGCGGTGTGTTCTTCTTCAAACAAGGTGGCGTAGTGATCTTCGACGACGTGTAAATGGTGCAACAGTTCATCACTAAACTCTTCAACACTGTCGTAACCGAGGAAGGCTGTGATTTCGGCCAAGCTTTCGTCTGTTTCGGGGAGGAATTGGGTTTGCTGGTCGTCGACCATTTGCAGGCGGTTTTCGACGCGACGAAGAAACCAATAGGCTTCTGTCATGTCTGTGTACGCTTTAAGGGAAATCAGATGTGCATGGTGAAGCTGTTCAAGGGCATAAGCGGTTGAACTGCTCCTCAGTTCGGGGTTCCGCCCTCCCCATATCAATTGCTGGGTTTGAGCAAAAAATTCAATTTCTCGAATACCACCACGTCCTAATTTGATGTTGTGGCCTTTTACCGCGATTTTTGCACCGCCCTTGTGGGCATGAATTTGACGTTTGATAGCGTGAATATCGTTGATGGCCGCAAAATCAAGGTGTTTGCGCCAGACAAAGGGTTTGATTTCTTTTAAGAACCTGTGACCAAGCTCTTTATCCCCGGCGATGGGATTGGCCTTGATCATGGCGCAGCGCTCCCAATTGAGGCCAGTCGTTTCATAATAGGTCATAGCAGCATTAAAGGAGAGCGCGAGAGGGGTGGCGCTGGGGTCTGGGCGTAACCTGAGATCCGTTCGAAAAACATACCCATCCTTGGTCCTGTCATCAAGACACCGTACCAAATCACGGGTCATTCTGACCATGCCTTCGTGAGGACCGCGGTCGTGCAGGTAATTTATTTTCTCGGGATCAAAAAGTATGATGAGATCGATGTCAGAAGAATAGTTCAACTCCCATGAACCAAGCTTCCCCATTGCGAGAACGACATAACCACAATCTTGTTCGGGTGTTTTGGGCGTTTTGAGTTTGATATGGCCTCGTTTCTCAAGCTCTAGCAAGAGATGTGACACTGTTGTTGAAATGGCTGTTGAAGCAAATTCTGTAAGTTCCTCTACAACACGTTGATCTGTCCACTGTCCTGTAATATCGGCAAAGGCAATAGCGAGAGAGGCTTGTTTTTTTGCCCGCCTCAAAGCCGCCATAATCGTTTGTCTATCTGTCGAAGTCGCGACGTTTTCAAGCAAGTGGGTATGGATGTTTGTCAGACTTTTTTCAGCTCCATGCTTTAAAAGGTCGCGAAGGAATTCCATATCCCTAAGAAGACAGTCTGAAAGATAAGGGCTGTTAGAGAAGACAGATCTCAACAGTGAATTAACTTTCGGTGTGTTATAAAAATAGATAAGATCCTGCTTTAAATCAGAATTTTCAATACGCTCAATCCGTTCTTCCCAATGAGTACAGCCAAGTTTGGCACGTTCGGAATTGCCGATTTTGGGTAATGTTTCTTCTGAAAAAGAGAATGATAGTATCATGAATGCCGCCACTTTGTTTCGGGTACCGACTTTATCGTGAGTACCCACCTTGCTTCGAGTACAGTGCAAAGGCTGTAGAAAATGGTCAAGAGATTGAGTAAAAAATTATGCGGCACCTTATCGATTCAGGTCGAACTTTGAGCGCGCGGAGACACTTTATTTAATGATTCGGAAGTCTTCCCTGTTTGTTCTTGAACTGATTGCCGCTTTGCTGGTTATCACGGCTGTTTTTGCAGGTATCGCGATTTGGCGCCTGTCGTCTGGACCTGTCCAGCTTGATTTCCTTACGCCTTATGTGGAAGAAGCTTTTGTTGATCAAGAACAAGGTATGCGCCTTGATGTTGAAACAACAATGCTTGTCTGGGTGCCAAAAGAGCGTGCAATTGCGGTGCAGGTAGAAAACGTTCGGATTATTGACAAGGAAGACAATACCATCGCTGCTGTTCCCTTAATGGGGATTGATTTTGATCTTGGAGCTTTGCTTCGGGGAAAGATTGTGCCTACGGGCGTTGGGGTGATTGGGCCTGAACTTTATCTTGTGCGTGCTGAAGACGGTCATTTTGAGATTGAAAATAGCCCTTCTGGTATGAAGGTTGAAGGTGGTCCAAGTTTTGGCGATATTTTACCCGAGGTACTTGATAGTTTGATGACTGACCGGGAAATAGGTCATCCTCTGGCTTATCTTGATCAACTTGCTATTGTTGGCGCTAAGCTTGTTATCGACGACAGAAAGCTGGGGCTGATCTTTAATGTTCCTTATGCTGATATTAGTATCCGTCGTGATAAACTGGGTCTTGACGGCGAGCTGGATCTTGTTGTCGATATTGCAAGTGAGGAAGCGATTCTCAATGGTGCATTTGTTTATGATAAAACGTTACAAATCATAGATCTGGCTTTTGAGCTTTCGGGGATCAAGCCAACAACATTGGCAAAACTTGACCCAAGTCTTGCGGAACTTTCCACAATTGATATTCCGCTCGCGGCATCGGTTGCGACTTCACTTGATCTGTCAGGAGAATTTGGCCGAAGCCGATTTGAGCTTTCCGGGGGCAGTGGAACGATTGCAATACCAAGCCAAAAAATACCGGAACTTCCCGTGCAGGGGCTTTTCCTTAAAGGCAGTTACAGTAAAACAAATCAAAAACTGACCCTTGATAACGCAGCGATTAATTTTGGTACTGAGACAGAAAAGGGCCCCCAACTCTCTATTGCAGGGAGTGCCTCCGGCCTTGAAGGGGATATGCAAATCCTTGCAGGGGTGAGAGCGGTTGACGTACCTCTTGATGACCTTTCGTTATATTGGCCGGAAGACAAGGCAGGGGATGCACGCGAGTGGATCACGGAAAATATCCGAACTGGTATGGCAGATGAAGCTGTAATTAAGGTTGTTCTGGATATTCCCGAAGGTGATTTTGACAAGGCTAACCTTGTCTCTCTCAAAGGGACGATGAAATACTCTGACTTGGACGTGCACTATTTGCGTCCTTTGCCACCCGTGGGAAAGGTGTCTGGTACGGCCGACGTCCGCGCAGATGGGCTTACACTCTTTACAGAGGGCGGCATGCTTGAAGATATGTCCGTTCTGCCAACGACTATCGAAATAACCGGTTTGGATGTTGAAAATGAAAAAATTGCGATCCAGACTGCGGTTGAGGGACCAGTGAATACTGCCCTCACAATTTTGAACAGTGAGAATTTACGACTTATCGATGAGCTGGGAATCGACCCGAAAGAGACCAGTGGCGCAGCGGCTGTTGCCGTCGACTTTGATTTCTTGTTGCTTAAAGACTTGAAGTTTGAAGACATTGCCATTGATGCTTCTGCTAAAATTAAGAAAACCCGGATTGGTAAGATCTATAATGGCCTTGATGCGACCGAGGGCGAGCTGGAACTGAACGTCACGGGCAAAGGTATGCATGTGACCGGGCCTTTGTTACTTGCTGATATTCCTTTAACCATTGATTGGCATGAAAATTTTGGCAGTGACGTCAGCATACGTACGGACTTGAAGGCAGATATCCCACGTATTGAGCCCAATGGGCTGGAAAAGTTGGGTATTCCTGTTGCAGACTATATTACGGGTCCTGTCTCACTCTCTCTTGCATTGGAAAACAGAACGGATAAAACCGGAGTTGTTCAACTTGCGACGAATCTTCAGGACGCGGTGCTTAAACTTGATGAACTTAATTATCAAAAAGAAGTGGGTGTTCCTGGTCAATTACAAGCCATCGTAGCGTTGCAAAATGGCGAAGCTGTAAAAATTAACAGCTTCGATTTGGAGGCCAATGACCTTGCCGTAAGTGGAGAGTTAACCTTAAGCGATAACGGAATATCCCAGGCTTCCCTTGATCAACTTCAACTCGGAAACTCTTTACTTACCGATGTGATGCTCGACTTGCGGAACGATAAACCTGTCGTGGTTATTGGGGGCGGGGTTCTAGATGCAACCCACTTTATTGGTGATGCGGAAGTACAAACAACTGACACTACCTCAATATCAACAGGCGAGACGGACAGTGTTGTTCCTGAAATCGTTACAAAAGAAACGGAAACGACGGCGCCAATTGTCGTAATAGCTGAAAAATTAGATGCTATTTACATGGGGGAACAAAGGTTCTTTAGAGATGCTTCTCTGTGGATAGACAAAGAGGTGGACGGATGGAAGCGCATCCAGTTCACCGGAGAGATTCCAAAAGAACTTTGGCACGCAGAAGGTGTTAAGGGAACGGAAGAGACCGACAACGTGGTGCGAACCTTTGCGATGGCCTACCAACCCCTTGAAAATGGTCAACAGGGCTTAAGTATTACGGCAAATGATTTCGGTGCCATGTTACGTGCTCTGGATGTCCTTGATACGGTTGAAGGCGGTTCTCTGCAAATTAGTGGAACGGCGTCGAATTATCGAACAGAGACACTACTTAAGGGGAATATTGAAGCGCGTGGATTGCGCCTTGTGAAAGCCCCGACCCTTGCCAAGATGCTGGCCTTCGCTTCATTAACGGGACCTGTGACGACCTTAACGACAGAGGGTATTGCCTTTAACGAGTTGAAAGGCGATTTCACTCTGCAGAACGGATTTTTGAGAAGTGACCTTATCAGACTCTATTCTTCATCTATTGGCCTGACGGCAAAGGGTGAAATTGATACCACTAAAAAATTGCTGGCTGTGGATGGCACCATTGTCCCCGCTTATACGATTAATCGTATTCTAGGTGGCATACCTCTGATTGGGAACTTACTCACGGGAGGCGAGGGCGAAGGAATTGTGGCCTTTAATTACGCTTTAAAAGGTGATTTGGAAGAGCCTGAAGTTTCTATTAATGCTCTATCAGGTCTCGCGCCGGGCTTCCTTCGCAATATATTTGGTAATGCCACTCCGACGACCGAAGGACAAAAGACATCTGAAGAGAAGGCCGCAGAGGAAGCAGAGGAAGCTGAGGAAAAAAAGCAATCCAAAGAGAAGAAAGTGCCTTAAGTTGATTTAAAATAATGTTATTTTAATCAACATGAAAATTTATAGAGCAAAAGAAAAAGGGCTGTAACCTTACAGCCCTTTTATATGATGCAATTTTTTAATGTGTCTGATTAAACGGGTTTTACCAGAATGTGCCTTTTCTTGCCAGCTGAAAGCTTGATAGATCCTTCGGCGTTCAGGTCTGTTAGAGAAATAGACAGGTTATCATCTTTGATTTGGACATCGTTTAAACGACCTCCACCACCTTTGATCAGCTTGCGGGCTTCACCGTTACTGGTTGTGAGGCCGACTTCTTTGAGAAGTACGAAGGCTGGAATTCCTTCTTCAAGACGAGATTTTTCAATGTCAAAACTTGGCAAGTCAGCACTCATGCTGCGTTCTTCGAAGGCCTTCCGTGCAGTTTCAGCTGCAGCTTGAGCCGCTTCCAGTCCGTGACAAAGTCTCGTTGCTTCAGTGGCGAGAACTTTTTTTGCTTCGTTGATGCCGGCACCTTCCATTGTTTCCAAGCGTTTAATTTCATCTTCGGAAAGTTCGGTGAAAAGACGCAGGAAACGGCCGACATCGGCGTCTTCTGTGTTGCGCCAGTATTGCCAGAAATCATAGACGGACAGACGCTCTTCATTAAGCCACACAGCACCGCCGACGGTCTTGCCCATCTTGACGCCTGATGAGGTGGTGAGAAGTGGGGACGTCAGACCGTAGACTTCGTTCCGGCTGATACGGCGCGTGAGATCGACACCATTGACAATGTTGCCCCATTGGTCTGATCCGCCCATTTGCAATAGGCAATCCTGACGTTTGTTCAACTCCATGAAATCATAAGCCTGTAGGATCATGTAGTTGAATTCAAGGAACGATAAAGATTGTTCACGATCAAGGCGTAGCTTAACAGAATCAAAACTGAGCATACGGTTGACGGAGAAGTGCACGCCATAATCCCGAAGGAATTCAAGATAGTTGATGTTGTCGAGCCAGTCAGCGTTATTGACCATCACAGCGTCTGTTGGGCCGTCGCCAAAGGTCAGGTATTTAGAAAAGACCTTTTTAATACCGTCCATGTTGTGTTGAATTTCTTCATCAGTGATCAGCTTGCGAGCTTCGTCTTTGAATGAAGGGTCACCAACTTTACTGGTGCCTCCGCCCATCAAAACGATAGGTTTGTGGCCAGATTTTTGCAGCCAACGTAACAACATGATCTGAACGAGACTGCCGACATGCAGAGAATCTGCTGTGCAGTCAAAGCCGATATAAGCTGAGATTGGACCTTTTTCGAGTTTTGAATCCAGGGCATCCATATCCGTGCATTGATGGATATAGCCACGCGTGCTCAGCTCACGAAGGAATTCTGAACGATGGTTGCTTGCTTGTGGCGCGGTCATTGTAAATCTCGCTTAGTTCGAAAAAGGTCAAAATTATTGTAAAAAGTACGACAGAAAAGTAATCCTCTACTTGCCGTAGCCGCAGGGATTTAACACAATCCCCTTAAGGAAACAATCTTCGATACGATGTATCCCTTGTGTTTTCATGTTAATATCTATTCGGATTTAGGTGTCTGAAATCAGTAAAAGCGTAAGGCGGGAATGGTATGACACAGCAGTGGCTCTTGGGTTTGATGAGTGGAACGTCCATGGATGGCATCGATGTGGCGCTTATCAAAAGCGATGGTGAAGAGGTCTTTGAACAAGGCCCCACCCATAGTCTGCTCTACACAACTGAGCAACGTGCGCAGCTTGAATCTGTGATGGGAGCAAGTAAAGAGACGACCGAGGCCGAAGAAGCTTTAACCTATTGGCACAATGACGCGGTGCATCAGCTTTTGCAAAAAGAGGCTCTTAAGTATTCAGATATTGAGTTGGTCGGATTTCATGGGCAAACAACCTTTCATGATCCGGCTCGCGGTATAACCAAACAAATTGGCGATGGCGCATTGCTTTCTAAACTTTGTGGCATCCCGGTGGTAAATGATTTCAGATCTGCAGATGTTGCTGCTGGTGGGGAAGGAGCCCCCTTTGCCCCACTTTATCACCAAGCGTTGGCGCGGGACCTGAACAAACCAATTGTTGTTTTAAACATTGGTGGCGTTTCGAATATCACCTATCTTGGACCCAATGGTTTTGTCCTTGCTTGCGATACAGGGCCTGGGAACGGACTTCTGGATGACTGGATATTTAAGCATTTTGGAAAATCTATGGATGAGGATGGGCGCATTGCTTCGTCTGGCAAAGTCGACCAAGCAGCATTAACAAAGATGTTGGATAATCCCTTTTTCTCTCTGGACCCGCCAAAGTCTTTAGACCGCTATGACTTCTCAAGCGAGTACGTCCAAGGCTTGAGTCCAGAAGATGGGGCTGCGACTTTGACGGCCTTCACCGCAGTGGTAAATACAAAAGTACTCTCGTATCTTCCGCAGGTTCCTGAAAAGTGGCTTGTCACTGGTGGCGGTCGGCACAACCCTGTGTTGATGGATGCATTGCGTGAAGGGCTTAAAACGTCTGTTGACCCGGTAGAAAACGTCGGTTGGGATGGAGATGCCCTAGAAGCACAAGCCTTCGCCTTCCTCGCCAAGCGTAGCCAGCTTGGCCTGCCGTTATCTCTGCCATCAACAACGAAAGTTCCTGATCCTTGTTTGGGCGGGGTGTTACACGCTGCTTAACGATGTTTATCGGTTGAGCTGAAAGGGTAAGCATGATGATTAAAGCGGGCGATTGATTAATATAATACTTTTAATAACCCTCTGAATTTGACTTGAAATGGCCGTCATACCTGTATGACGGCCTCATTTATGTTGGGTGATTTTTGATAGACTTAATCATTTCCTAATAAAAAATGGTTTATTTACAAATAGTGTAGAGTGAATTTTCCAATTCGAAGTTTAAGGCTTAATTTATGCGGGGAAAATATAGCGATAAGGACAGGAATAATTGTTCATCTTTGAAGGATTTTTTCCCAGCTTTATTCTTGTTGTTGTTTAGCAGCATGTATTTTGTGTACCTCTTTTTTCGCCCGCCAGAAATGACAAAACAAATAGCTGTCTTGTTTCCGCCAAATATTACTTTTCAACAGATCCATTCTTACCTCGCAGAAATAGATGCGCGGATTGTAAGAGTGGGGCTTTGGGATAATCTTGTAGTGATAGATCTAGGTGCAAAATTAGATACCTCAATGATCCAGATTCCAGGTGCACTCCTTTTGCTTGATGCGGTTACGACAGGTGGCTGTTTTTTTTATTAATGCTCGTTGTGAATGAAAGAATACCCTTATGAATGATCTCGGTACCATCCGTAGTCGGGCGGCAAAGATGTTTACGATTTTTATCTTCGCCCACATCATTGCCGTACCAATAATTGGCATAATTTTAGGCATCCCGTTTGTCGACGCTGTGATTATAACTGTTATCGTCGCAGCAGCGGTTGGATTGACTTGGAAGTTTGCGGGACCAGAAGCGCCGGCCACGCTATACATTATCGCTGTTGGGCTTAGCCTGATGCCTGCGATCATAACCTATCTCTTTAAAGGGCATCCTTGGCAAATCGATATTCATATGTATTTCTTTGCCAGCTTAGCCATGATCACGGCCCTTTGTAGTTGGCGCGCAATCGTCGTGGCAGCAGCCACAGTGGCTGTTCATCACCTTGCTCTAAACTTCTTAATGCCTTTGGCGATTTTCCCATCGGGAGCCGATTTTGCACGTGTTGTTCTTCATGCTGTCATTGTAATTGGAGAAACGGTCGTCTTGTTATGGCTCGCAGTTAAACTGGAATCAGCCTTCCGTCAGGCAGCACAAGCATTATCAGAAGCGACACAAGCGCAAGAAGAGATGAACATTGCGCGTGATGAGCAGCGTGCTACAGAGCAAAGAATGGCAACTAAAAACCACGAATCTAAGGTGCAAATGGCGGTTAATTTTGAAACCTCTATTGGGAAGATTATATCTTCTGTATCAAACTCTGCAGATACCATGCGTGTCACTGCTGAAGGTATGGCAACTGCCGCATCGGAATCATCTAATCAAGCCACCATTGTTACGCAGGCCGCAGAAGAAGCTTCTGGTAATGTACAGTCTGTTGCTGCAGCAACAGAAGAGTTATCAGCTTCTATTAACGAGATTAGTTCCCAGGTACAGCGGTCAGCTGATATTGCCAATAATGCGGTCCAGGAAACATCAAGTACGAATACTAAAATTGAAGGACTTGCTGCCGCGGCAGAAAAAATTGGTGAGGTTGTTAAGTTAATCAATGACATTGCTGAACAAACCAACCTTTTAGCTCTCAATGCGACGATTGAGGCTGCAAGAGCAGGAGATGCGGGTAAAGGCTTTGCTGTTGTCGCTTCAGAGGTCAAGTCTCTGGCGAATCAAACGGCGAAAGCAACTGAAGACATTTCGACCCAAATTGGTTCAATCCAATTGGAAACCAAAGAAGCAGTTGAAGCAATTCAAAGTATTTCTCTGACCATTAATTCTATTCATGAGGTATCTACTGCGATTGCTTCTGCTGTTGAAGAACAAGGTGCTGCCACATCTGAGATTTCAAATGCTGTACAGCAGGCAGCGAAAGGAACGGATCAGGTTTCCTCAAGTATCTTAAGGGTACGGGAAACCGCGACATCGACAGGATCGGCCGCGAATGAAGTTCAAATTTCTGCATCCACACTTGCGACAGAGGCTGAACAGCTTGAACACCAAGTTGGTGAGTTTATAAACAAGCTTAAAACGCTAGAGGCATAGTTTAAGGCGTAGAGCGACCTGATAAACGATGATATCCGTTCACGGTTATATCGGTTCAAGGCAATGTGAAAAGGCCACTGGTTACAAATGTAATCAGTGGCCTTTTCATATTTATCACTCGGGAGAGTGTTATTCTTCAGCCGGGATTAGATTGCGGCTGACGTAGTCTTGGATATGGCTATCGATGATTTCCATTTCGTTTTCGAAATAGTGACCAGCGGTCGGTTCTATCCGATAGTCGATCTCAATGTCTTTTTGTGAATTTAGCTTGTCCACAAGTTTTGCCGTTGCGGATTCTGGAACGACATCATCGCGTTCACCCTGAACGATCAGGCCAGATGACGGGCAGGGTGCCAGAAAGCTGAAATCGAACATGTTAGCTGGCGGGGCGATGGAGACAAAGCCGTCAATTCCCGGGCGGGTGCATGAGCAACTGCATGCTGATCCAGGCGCCAAAGGAGAAGCCGGATACCCAGCACTGGCTGGCGATTATATTTCTGATAAATAGATGATCGTAAAAACGGGCTACCTGATTCTTTCTTTGACATATATCGAGACGAAGTCAATGTGAGTGGCAAAGTAGGCCTGTCATTAGCACACGAAAAGATTCAATAGCATTCTCAAGGACCGTGTGCGAAGCATCCTCAGTGGCGACCCACAATGCTGCACTTAGCGCAGCCCCGTTAATCAACCTGGCAGTAACCTCGGGGTTTACTGGTTTGACAACACCATCCGCGATCAATTGCCGGATGGATTGAGATGTTCTACGCAAACAGCCTGTTTGATTTGGCCATTGCGACGGATCGCCCAGAACGGCGGGGCCGTCAAGCAGCATGATACGTTGAATTTCTGGTTCTAGCGCCATTTTAATGAAGGCGATATTTTCATCCATAAGACCTTGCCAAGGCGTCGGTGCTTGGTCATGAGCCGTGATTAAACGGGCTACAATCTCGGTATCTATTTGGTCTATTACAGCGCGTAAAAGTCCTTTTTTGTCCCCAAAATTATGATAAAGAGCACCGCGTGTAAGTCCGGCATCGGCGGTTAAATTATCCATGGATGCAGCGGAAAATCCCTTGGTGGCAAAGGCTTTACGGGCAGTCTTTATCAGCATGTATTTAGTTTGCTCAACCATTTCTGCTCGGTTACGTGGTGCCATTTTACTTACCCATTAACATACGGTGCGTATATTTGTTGACATACGCTTCGTATGATGAAATATTTAAACATACGGTTCGTATATTAATAATCGTTCCGCTAGGCGAAGTCTAGAGAATCTAACTCGAAAGCTAAAGTGCGCTTTGCAGTCAATTTGGGGCTGACCTTTCGTGCTACTTTCTTAATAAATAAGGTAAATATAAATGGCTAAACGCGATGTTATTTTTCCAGCAGATCGACAGGAGCTTTACGAGCTCCACAAATACTCGGCAGCAGTGCGCTCGGGCGAATTATTGTTTGTCTCAGGACAAGTTGGCGGGAGAGAGGACGGGTCTCCTGAGCCTGATTTTGAAAAGCAGGTTACATTGGCCTTTACAAATCTTCAGAGTGTTCTCAAAGCAGCAGATTGTACTCTGGACGATGTTGTCGATGTAACAACATTTCACACTGATCCCGAAGCTCAGTTCGAAACAATTATGGCAGTGAAGTCCCGTTTCTTCGATGAAACACCTTACCCGAACTGGACTGCGCTTGGGGTTAATTGGTTGGCTGGATTTGATTTTGAAATTAAGGTCATTGCACGAATTCCATAAAACAATCCTTTTACAGAGAGGTTAAAGGCGCAGGCAGCAATCAAACCGAGCAAGTAACCTATCCAATTACGGTGACAAAGTTGCAAAAAAGGCCACTGGTTACAAATGTAATCAGTGGCCTTTTCATATTTATCACTCGGGAGAGTGTTATTCTTCAGCCGGGATTAGATTGCGGCTGACGTAGTCTTGGATATGGCTATCGATGATTTCCATTTCGTTTTCGAAAAAGTGACCAGCGGTCGGTTCTATCCGATAGTCGATCTCAATGCCTTTTTGTGAATTTAGCTTGTCCACAAGTTTTGCCGTTGCGGATTCTGGAACGACATCATCGCGTTCACCCTGAACGATCAGGCCAGATGACGGGCAGGGTGCCAGAAAGCTGAAATCGAACATGTTAGCTGGCGGGGCGATGGAGACAAAGCCGTCAATTTCCGGGCGGCGCATGAGCAACTGCATGCTGATCCAGGCGCCAAAGGAGAAGCCGGATACCCAGCACTGGCTGGCGTTGGCATTGACGGATTGTAGCCAATCGAGTGCTGATGCAGCATCGGAAAGCTCGCCTTCGCCGTCATCGAACGTTCCCTGAGAACGTCCCACACCGCGAAAATTAAAGCGCAGAACTGAAAAACCCTGTGCTTTGAAAGAGTTGAACATCGTGTAAACGATTTTATTGTTCATTGTGCCGCCGTGCTGAGGATGCGGATGTAGCATCAACGCAATCGGAGCATTGGGGGTTGGATTGTGAAAATAGCGTCCTTCAAGACGACCTTCTGGGCCGTTCAGAATAATATCAGGCATACAGTCACTGTTCCCTATAGTTGACTTCGAGGCTTTATTTCAGCCGATCACCTGTCTAGACTACCCTCACATAAGTTATTGTGTAGTTTGCCTAAACACTTGTTGCACTTGACCTTAGCGACCCGGATTATTATATCGCAAAGGATGTGCAGTGTTATTCCAATGCACTGTATATAATCTACAGGTAGCTCTTAGCCAAACACCTTTTTCAAGAAAGTAAAAGGTAGTTATAGGAACGAACACATGTTCGAGAGATTAAAAGCTGAAATCGATGCCACAATGTCACGGGATCCGGCTGCGCGTTCTCGCGCTGAAGTCGTGCTGTGTTATCCCGGTTTTCAGGCAGTAAGTCTCCATCGACTATCCCATAAACTTTGGCGTCATGAATGGTATTTACTTGCTCGGTGCTTGTCGCATCTAGGTCGAATTATTACGGGAATCGAGATTCATCCCGGTGCGACTATTGGGAAGGGCTTTTTTATCGATCATGGCATGGGCGTTGTGATTGGAGAAACATCTGTTATCGGCGACAATGTGACGCTCTATCATGGCGTGACTTTGGGAGGGGTTGCCCCTAGTGTTGATTCCGATGCTCAGCGGGGCACCAAACGACATCCTACTTTGGAGTGCGGTACAATCGTAGGATCGGGAGCTCAAGTGCTCGGTCCCATTGTGGTCGCATGCAATGCCCGCATTGGGGCAAATGCAGTCGTGACCAAGGATGTACCATGCTGTGCTACTGTTGTGGGTATTCCGGGTAAAGTGGTGAATCCTAAAGCACCGGCAGTGGTGGATGAACAACCTTTTGTGGCTTATGGAACACCAACAGGGGATGTTCCTGATCCTGTAGGACGTACACTGGAAGGACTTTTAAATGAAGTTCAGACGTTGCGCAGGCGTATAAATGCGTTGGAAGGTCAGGACGATTTTCAATCTAATCTACTGACAAAAAAAGCAGAAGCGGATAAGACCGATAATGCTGGAGACGATATTTCTCCGCCAGGAAAATGTTGATATTCGCAGCGCTGATATTTTAAGGCTGTGATGAGTTGGTTTTGGCCAGATAAATAAAAAAGTTCAGGAGTGATGGGCTGTGAAACTAAGCACTAAAGGTCGCTATGCCGTTATGGCCATGGTTGATTTGGCTCTCTATGCAAACGAGCGCCCGGTATCTCTTGCCGAAATAGCTGAACGTCAGGAAATATCCCTGTCTTATCTTGAGCAACTATTTGCCAAGTTGCGCAGGGAAAGTCTTGTAACGTCGGTTCGTGGTCCCGGTGGCGGTTACAGGATGTCAAAAAAATCCGACGAAACCATGATTTCAGATATTTTTCAGGCCGTCGAAGAACCAATTAAAGCCACAGCTTGTGTTCCTTCCAGTCCACAGGGGTGTCGGAGCGATAAAAGCCGTTGCATAACACACGATTTGTGGCTGGGGCTTTCCAATCATATATACAGCTATTTAAACAGTGTTTCCTTGGCAGATGTAATCGAACATCGTATTGATCCAGGATCAGATTTCTTTTTGCCATCTGGTCCTTGTGATGCTGGTGCAGGTGATCATGGTTCTAACGCAAGTTCGAACAGTGGTGTTGCGGCAGAGTAACGATAAGTTATTCTGTAGAATGCTTTGGTAATAAGTTATTGTTTGTAACCAGTGTATAAATCCATCTTATATGCTTTTGTTTGTTGTGCTGCTGCCTTGGGAATGATTTCCCTATGCTTAAAAAATACATGAGACCTTGAAATGCGCCGTTCCATCTATCTTGATTACAATGCTACGGCACCTGTTCGGCCTGAGGTCATTGAAGCCGTTACTTCTGCTCTTAAGCAAACGGGCAATCCATCTTCTATTCACGAGTACGGACGCGCGGCCAGACGGCTGGTCGAAGATGCTCGCGCGGAAATAGCAACACTTGTGGGCAGCAAGCCAGCCCGCGTGGTTTTTACTTCTGGGGGAACCGAAGCCAATAATCTGGTGCTCAAAGGTTCAGGTCGCAATCGGATTTTAGTGTCTTCTATAGAACACCCTTCTGTATTGCAGGTTTGTGAAGGCGCTTTGCAAATTCCTGTGGATGAAAATGGAAATCTTCAATTAGCTGCTTTGGAAAAGTTGCTCGACGAAGATGGCGAGAACACGCTGGTTTCTGTCATGATGGCCAACAATGAAACGGGCGTATTACAGCCGATTGATCAGATTGTGAAACTTGCACATGATAAAGGGGCATTGGTCCACTGTGATGCGGTTCAGGCCGCAGGCAAAGTAAGCATCAACTGCGAAGAACTTGGCATCGATTTTACGACAATTTCGTCCCATAAACTTGGTGGTCCGCAAGGAATGGGCGCTCTGATTTTGGGCAAAGGCCTTGAGATTACATCCCAGCAACTCGGGGGTGGTCAGGAACGCCGTCGCCGTGGCGGGACCGAAAACGTGCCTGGGATTGCAGGCTTTGGTATTGCGGCAAAGCTCTCTCTTGAGGGGCTTTCTGATATGCAGAAGAAAACCCAAGTTCGTGAGGCCATGGAACAAAAACTTTTGACCGCTGCTCCGATGGCGCGGGTATTTGGTGCTAATACACCCAGAGTTCCCAATACGACAACAATAACAATGCCCGGCGTACCATCGGATACCCAGTTGATGATACTCGATCTTGAGGGCTATGCAGTTTCTTCTGGATCTGCTTGTTCTTCAGGAAAGGTCCAGACCTCTCACGTTCTCAAAGCTATGGGCGCAGATGACAAGGTGGCCGGCGAAGCAATTCGGATCTCGACAGGATGGAATTCTAGCCCGGAAGATTTGGATCGCTTTGCCGATGCGTGGATTGCTTTGTTCCAACGTAAGGGGGAACGACCCACAGATGTCTAATGAAGGCGTTTAAACTGTAATGCAGAACAAAAAAGCCAATCGATCAGTTAAACCTATCTATCTCGATTATCAGGCGACAACGCCTACCGATCCTCGTGTCGTTAAGGCAATGATGCCTTTCTTTAGTGAGAGCTTTGGTAATCCGCACTCTGTTGACCATGCTTATGGCTGGGAAGCAGAAGAGGTCGTTGATAAAGCGCGCCAGCAAATTGCGGATGTGATTGGTGCTGATCCCCGGGAAATTATTTTTACATCAGGGGCTACAGAATCTAACAATCTGGCAATCAAAGGGCTGGCTCATTTTCTGCGTGATAACCCTCGTATTCTTGGCAACGGAACATCGCGTAATCGGGTTGTTACCACAACCGTTGAACACAAATGTGTCTTGGAATCTGTAAACCGCCTGGAACGTGAAGGTTTTGAGGTTCTTAGACTGCCCGTGGATGACATGGGTTTGGTTGATCTGGATGTCTTGGCAGAGGCTGTAACCGAAAATACGGCACTGGTTTCCATTATGGCGGTTAACAATGAGATCGGCGTGATCCAACACTTGAGCCGTATTGGAGAAATCTGTAAGGCAGCAGGGGCAAAATTTCATACGGATGCGGCCCAAGCCGTAGGGAAGATCCCTCTGGATGTGAATAAAATGCAAATCGATTTGATGAGCATTTCCGGGCATAAAATTTATGGTCCAAAGGGTATAGGTGCTCTTTATGTGCGTAGACGCCCCCGTATTCGTCTTGAACCTTTGATTGATGGCGGAGGTCA
The DNA here is from genome assembly GCF_042682825.1 of Kiloniella antarctica. Lineage (NCBI taxonomy): Bacteria > Pseudomonadati > Pseudomonadota > Alphaproteobacteria > Rhodospirillales > Kiloniellaceae > Kiloniella > Kiloniella antarctica. Next base: position 863,662 of record NZ_JBHUII010000004.1, on the reverse strand, counting down.
GGAACGGGGACTGCGTTCAGGTACACTGGCAACGCCTCTTTGTGTCGGGCTTGGCGCCGCAGCTCAGTTTGCGAACGAAGAGATGTTTGGCGAATATGATCGTCTGTCATCTTTGAGCCAGAGATTGCGAGAAGGATTGAAGGCCGGCTTAACGGGCATACATTTTAATGGCGATCCCGAACAAAGGATTCCAGGTAATCTAAATGTAACCTTTGACGATATTTCTGGGGCTGCCTTAATGAAGTCGGTCCCGGGGTTGGCCCTCTCTATGGGATCAGCTTGTACTTCGGCAGATCTTGATCCTTCTTATGTGCTTAGAGCGTTAGGATTAAACGAAAATCAGGCGTTATCATCTTTACGCATTGGTCTGGGCCGCTTTACGACAGAGGCTGATGTTGATGGTGCTATTGATATTTTAACCGCTGCGGTCAAGGAAATGCGTCCCTAAAAGCTTCCTGATTTTCCTTATACGTGGACCTTATTATGTGTGCTTTTCCTGTACTGAACCCAGAGTATGGGAATAAAGAGTACCGCCCCTATGGCCATTGTCGTTAGGCCCGGTGCAATGAACAACAACGAGATTAGACCTAACCACCAGCGTTGTAAGTTGTTTAGATGGGTAAGAAAATAGCCTGCAAAAGCCATTCCTATCATGCTTATACCCATCATAGCGCCTGATAGAGTTATGAAAAAGGCGCTCCAGGTAAAGCCATCAGCAACAAGAAGCAGGGCTGGTGAATAGACAAAGACAAAAGGCACTAGCGCTTTTGCAATTCCCAATCTGAAAGCTGTATTTCCTGTTTGAAAAGGGTTCGCGCCTGCGATGCCTGCAGCGGCATAAGCGGCGAGTGCTACTGGAGGTGTAATGTCAGCCAGTACGCCGTAATAGAAAACAAAAAAATGAGAAACAAGCGGCTGAATTTGAAGTTGAGCCAGTGCTGGTGCCGCGACAGCAACCAATATGATGTAGGTTGCCGTTGTTGGTATTCCTGCGCCCATAATAATACAGGAAACAGCGATAAGAACCAAAGTGAAGAATAGTGCCCATTGTTCGATAGCAAAGAAAGATAATGGCCAGATGCTGCCGACAGTCTGCCCCAAATCAGTTGCTGTTTGAATAACAACATATCCAAGTCGAAATCCAACGCCCGTGAGGGTGACAACACCGACGATAATTCCAACACATGCCGCGGCAGCGCCAACGGCGAGGGTGTTTTTTGCACCTGCTGACAGGGCATTCCATAAATCCATGGGGGTTAAGCGGTTTACTGGGTTTAAAAAACCGACGACAACACAAGCAATGATCCCATAAACAGCGGCAAAATCAGGCGTTTTCCCACTCAAGATTAAATAAACCAGAATGGCTAAGGGGATAATGGAAAGCCAGTGTTGCTTTAAGACAATTACGGCCTTTGGAAGTTCTTCTTTTGAGAGGCCACGTAAACCAAGCTTCTTGGCTTCTAAGTGGACCATTATAAAAATGCCGAAATAATGAAGGAGGGCCGGGAACAAAGCTGCCGCAAGAATGTCCCGTAAAGGGATTTCGAGATATTCGACCATAATGAAAGCCGCCGCACCTAAAATAGGTGGGGTGATCTGTCCACCAGTGGATGCCGTTGCTTCGACAGCACCTGCAAAATGTGCAGGATATCCTACACGTTTCATTGCTGGAATTGTCAAAGCACCTGTCGTGACTGTGTTGGCAATTGAGGACCCTGATATTGTCCCCATAAATGCTGAGGAGAAAATTGCGACCTTGGCTGGCCCACCGGAATAACGTCCTGCGATCACCATCGCTAAATCAATGAAAAGTTGGCCAAGCCCAATACGGGTTGCGAGAACACCAAAGAGAATAAACAGAAATACATACTGGGCCATCACACCGATGGCGATCCCGTATATGCCTTGATTGGTTAGATAGAGATGATTTATCAAACCTGTCCAGCTTGTGCCACCATGTTTAAGTGCGCCAGGAGCAAAGGGGCCGAATAGAGCGAATAGTATAAATATGATACCAATAATAGGGAGCGTTGGGCCAACGGAACGTCGTGCAGCTTCTAGTGTCAGTATCAACAATATTGTCCCCATCAGAACATCGTTCTGAGAGGGGTTTCCTACTCGTACCGCGAGCTGTTCTGGCGGTAAAAGCGGTAAATACAACGCTGAGCCTACGGCTAAAATTGCAAAAATTAGATCGAGAATAGAGATGCCATCGAACTGAAACAAGCCGGTTTTTATACGAGTTGGTTTGATATCTTTGCGATATCCAAAAAGAAGAAAAACAAGACTTAGTACAAAGGAAATATGAATGCCGCGATGTAAAACTTCTCTGATCAGGCCAAAACCTGATGCGTAGAAGTGATATATCGACATAGACACTAGCAGCAGGGTGATAAGAAAAGCTATTTTCCGTCCCGTTGGGCGAAAGGCCATTTCAGGATCGTATTTCTTTTCTATTTCTTCAAGCTGTTCAGTTGTAAGATTATCAGTATTCATACTTTACCTGCCCCTCGATCCGAGATTTTTGTCTCGGTTTCTCCAGGTTTTTACCCTGCTTGTAACCCAAACCTTAATACAACAGTACCAGAGACAATGATGTCTCTGGTACTGTTGCAATTCACACGGTTTAATGCGTCTTTACTTTAGGACGCCAGCTTCTTTATAAAAGCGTTCCGCGCCAGCATGCATCGGGACGCCAAGACCGGAAAGAGCCGTTTCCAATGTAATAGTCTTACCTTTAGCATGGCCAACATCAAGCAATTTACGGGATTGATCGTTCCAGAGGGCTTTGGTGATTTGATAGATCAGCTCTTCATCCTGATCCGCAGATGTATACCATTGCGCGCCAACGGCAACGGTGGAGGTTTTATCTACGCCTTCATAAGCTCCAGCAGGAATATCACTCTGTGAGAAAAATCCATACTTGTCTGTGAGTGCTTTTGCCGCTGCGCCATCAATCGGAACGAGGTTAATGTCGTCGGCAGATGCTAGTTCAACAAGCGAACCTGTTGGATAGCCTGCAACGACAAAGAAGGCGTCAATCTTGCCATTACGCAGGGCTTCTGCGGCGGCGTTACCTTTCAGGGCTTCAGCTGTAACATCTGAAAGTCCAAGTCCATTTGCTTCTAAAATCAGGTTGGCATCCACATAGGTACCGGAACCTGGTTCATCGAGAGAAACACGTTTTCCTTTCAAATCGGCAACAGATTTAATACCGCTTTTATCGAGAACAACGAGGTGAATGTGTTCTTCGAACAATGCAGCAATCGAACGCAATTTGGTAGCTGGCTCGCTATCTTTCATTGTGCCCGTGCCTGTATAGGCCCAATAGGCGACATCGGATTGTGCAAAACCAGAGTTTCTTAACCCGGATAGGATCGAATTGATATTGTCGACTGAACCACGAGAAGAAACCGCTGATGCAATCAAACCTTCTACACCACAACTTCCACCTTCTTCACAAGGGCGTGACCCTGGTGGGCGAGAAATGGCATTGGCAATCACACCACCAACGGGATAATAAGTATAAGCAGTACCCCCAGTACCAATCGTAAAGAAATTAAGTTCTTGTGCTTGAGCAGATATGGCTCCCCAACCTAGCATGGCGACTGCCAGTGCTCCGGTTGCCATTTTTTTAGCTACAAATTTCATTCTCGATCTCCTATTAGAATTAAGCATGTCCTGAATGAGGAACAAAATTGGTTCGACCAATGATTGTTCGATCATTTCCATCTTTGATATTTAATCAAAAGGTTTTTTCGAAATGTTTCTTGGGGTAATTTGTGTGTGCCGATGTTTTTTTAGGTTATTTTTGTATTCTTATTTCACAGGTTAGTTTTTGAAACCTCATTGCACAAGAAGAGAGTTTGCGGGACTCATTAAAAAATGGTGGGGTTAAGCTTAAAAAGTAAATGTCGTTTTATTAGGAGTTAACGCGCTGTTGAAGTGCGATGTTATTTCAAAATAAAGTGGAGGGAGATGAAAATCGCTTCCCATTTTATCCCCAAGCAGCGTATATAGGCAGAAATGTCTGATAATTGCCGCAAGTGTTATGTTGGCTGGTGGAAGTAAGGATATTGGCATCTTTAATAAGAAGTGCCGTTCTTTGTTTCGATCTAAGTTATGTTAGGAGAAGTGGCGAATGCCAAAAATGACGTTTGTCGAAAATGACGGAACTGAAAAAGAAGTGGATGCACCACTCGGTCTTTCCGTACTCGAGATTGCACAACGCAATGATATTGATATCGAAGGTGCGTGTGAGGGATCTCTGGCTTGTGCAACGTGCCATGTGGTTATTGATCCAAGCTGGTACAAAAAGCTGGAAGAAGTATCCGAAGACGAAGAAGACATGCTCGATTTGGCTTTTAATTTGACGGAGACCTCTCGTCTTGGCTGTCAGTTGATTATGTCTGATGAACTTGATGGTTTGAAGGTTAAGTTACCAGAAGCGCTCTGAGCCTGTGACCTATTTGCAAAAGCGATCTGATTATTTTGGATCGCTTTTTTTCTATGTATTTATTGGTGCCAAACGACCTTAGAAGAAAAATAACATGTCCTTTTATGAAGATTTAAAAGCCGAATGCCCGACTGAATGGGCGTCCTATGTCTATCATCCTTTTGTTCAAGCTATGGGCGATGGATCTTTATCAGAACAGGCTTTTAAACATTATCTAATACAGGACTATCTTTTTTTGATTCAATTCGGACGAGCTTATGCGCTCGCTGTTTTTAAGAGTGATAATCTGGAAGATATGTGCCAGTCATCAGCAACTATGGACGCTTTGTTGAATGAAGAAGTGAAGCTACATATCGGTTATTGTGCTGATTGGGGGATTGAAAAATCCATTCTGGAAGTAGAACCTGAAGCCTCTGCCAACATTGCCTACACCCGCTATGTAATGGAGCGTGGAATGTCGGGTGATATCCTTGATCTTCTCGTTGCATTGGCGCCTTGTGTTATGGGCTATGCTGAAATTGGATCTCGTCTGGCAGATGAACAAACGGCAGACCTTATAAATAACTGCTATCGTCCGTGGATCGATATGTACTCAAGCAATGAGTATCAGAAGGTTGCGGCCGGTGCTTATGGTCAACTCGAGCGGGTCGCGATGTCACGGTTGGGCGAAGACTATCGCTCTTCTGGGCGCTGGAAACAGCTTTGCGAAACCTTTGCCACAGCGACCAGACTAGAGGCCGGGTTTTGGGAAATGGGTTTGACAGGATCTATGTAATTTTTTGGTAAATTTCTTGGATAGAAACCTGAGTAAAATCCTGGATTATAAAAAATCTTAGTTTTTCATTTTGATAAGATAAGGCAGCTTAAAAGCTGCCTTATCTGGTTTTGAACTCTACCTTACAAACCGTTCGACGACTTTTTTGACGGTGAGGCCCTGTACAATAATGGAAAAGATGACAATGCCGTAGGTGATGGCAAGCAGGCTCTCTTTTTCAGGGACATTAGGTAAAGAGAGAACCAAAGCCACAGAGATACCGCCCCGAAGCCCCCCCCAGGTTAGAACAATGATGGCGCCGGGGGTGTATTTTTGTTTGAGGCTAAGCAAACTAATGGGCAATCCGACCGAGATAAAGCGTGCAAGCAAAACGACTGGAATCATGACCAGAGTTGCGATCAGATTACTTGTGGTTTCTGTTATTGCCAATATTTCAAAACCGATGATTAAGAATAATGCTGCATTGAGGATTTCGTCAAGTAAGGTCCAGAAGGTCTGCACGTGGTCGCGTGTGCTCTCGCTCATAGCAAAACGCATTCCGCTGTTACCAATCAGAAGGCCGGCAATAACAACGGCAATTGGACCGGAAAAATGCAGGGCATAGGACAGACTATAACTGACCATAACCAACGCGAGAGTGATCAATACTTCAATCGTGTATTCATTAATGCTCTTTAACGCGCGATAGGCAATATATCCTGTTGCAAGCCCCAGCACAGCGCCTCCACCAGCTTCCAGAAGGAAAAGTCGAGTCATCTCGAAAGCGCCAATTTCTTCACCGCCAGAAGAGGATTGGGTCGCGATTGCAACCAGTATGGTAAAAACCACAACCCCTACACCGTCATTAAACAGGCTTTCCCCAGCGATTTTAGCCTTGAGAGAGCTGGGAACCTTTACCGTTTTGAGGATGCCGAGAACAGCAACGGGATCTGTGGGAGCAATGAGACTTCCAAAAATCAGGCAGTAAATTAAAGGAATCTCCAGATCAATAAAGCCAGTGAGAAAGAACATCGCGTAACCAATGAGGAAAGTCGATATCAACACGCCAACAGTCGCCATCAGGGTGATTGCATATTTGCGATGGATCAGATCTTCAATATTAACGTGCAGAGCGCCAGCAAAAAGCAAGAAGCTCAACATGCCTTTCATCAGAGTTTCGTGGAAATCGATTTGGGCCAGGGAAAGTCTGACCGCAGATTGGATGCCGAGTTGAGGAACAGCAATGTCAACGAACATAACAATGATCGAAGTGATCAGGGCAATGACAACCAAGCCTATCGAAATCGGCATCCGCAGCAGGCGATGATTAATGTAGCCGAAAAAAGCCGCTAAGGTAATGGTGATGGTCGCAATGTTGAAGAGAGAAAGTGTTGTCATGAAAGTACGAGTTCTGCTCAACCAATAGGTTCAAAAGGAATATGAAGACTTTAATAACAGATTGATAGGCAATACAGAAGCGATACCATGAAAGTGGGTCTTAATAACCTGTTCCCAGCAATGTTAGAGTATGGATGTTGATGGATCTGAAAAACTGAAGATTGGTGTTATATGGTGAGCGGGTACTTGGACCTGATCCTTGACTATGCCCTGAGTGCGTGTAGAGCTTGCTTCAAAATAAAATCTAAATTTAAAATGACATAGGAAATAGGAAAAGATGGCAGTAAATGATGTTGGAGCAGTATTACGTGCCTTTCGAGCCAGCTTAAAAGGTTTGTTGCACTGCTTGTGTAAGGAGAGAGCTTTTCAGCAGGAGCTTCTTTTTTTTATCCCGTTAAGCATCCTTGCTATATTTGTAACTCCCGATGTTTGGCGTTGGCTTCTCTTAACGTTGCCTTTGATATTTGTGTTGATTGTTGAAGTGCTTAACACGGGTTTGGAGGCTGTGGTCGATCGGGTGGGATTGGAGCATCACGAACTGTCTGGCGTCGCTAAGGATTGTGGTTCCGCCGCTGTACTATTGGCAATGTTCGGAGCTGTTTTGATCTGGGGGGCTTATTTTTTTGAATATCTTTTTTTAAACTACTGAAACTGTCAGGTTCTTGTAAGGAATAATCCATAAAACACACGCTAATATCTTAAAGTCAGTCTATAAGGCTCGGAATTTAAGAACATTTTGTAGGATTGATTTAAAACAAGGAAGACATCGTTTTTTTTGATTTAAAGTGCCTGCGAATTTTGATGGGTGTGTTAATGCACGAGTTTGATTTATATCTATTTTCTTTGATAAATGCGACCTCCGATACAGCGTTGTGGCTGTTGGATTGGGGAAGATTTTTAACTTGGTGGCCACAAATTTTTGCAATTGTATCTTTAAGCTTTCTTCTCCTGCGCAAAAATCAATATGGTTTAGGTTGGTGCGTCAAAGTTTGTGCGACTGTCCTGCTGGCTATTGGATTGAACCAACTTATGAGTTGGGTTCTGCCATTTGTTACGCCACTTAGTCTTGGGGCGGGGCATCATTGGATGCGAGGTGCCGCACAAAATCATTGGGGTGGTAATTATCCAATCTTACTATTTACGGTAAGCTTTGTTTGTTTTTTCTGGAACCAAAGAAGTTATTTTACCGGATGGATTTTCTTTCTTGCCTTAGCTAATGCCTGGGGCGTGATTTTCATCGGAAACTATTTTCCACTACAGATACTGATAGCTCTCGGAATTGGTCTGGTGGCATCAGGACTTGTCGTTTTCATATTCCGGGGACATGATTATTATCTGCACCACTATAAAAGCCAGATACAAGGTCGCCGTGGTAAAGCCGATGCTCTAACTCTTTAAGAAGGGTTGAGTGTTAAATCGTGTATTTAGAAGAATGGGCGCGAGTGTCTAAATTGAAAACAATATGACACTGGAAAGTTTTTGAAGCTTAGAGGAGTTATAATGCGTTGTCTTTTACCGCCATTTTTCTTTCTACTGTGTGTGGTCATCATGGCTCTATTGAATGGTTATGTTCCTCTTGTCCGCTTTGTGGCTTACCCCTGGAATTTACTGGGCGTCGTTGATTTGGTAGGCGGCCTTGCCATTACGTTGGTTGCGGGATCGCAGTTCATGAGGGCAAAAACCAATCTCAAAACCTTTGATCGACCAGATCACTTGGTAACGACCGGGCTTTTTAAGTACAGCCGAAACCCAATGTATCTAGGCTTTGTCATCGCCGCTTTTGGTGTCGCTTTCTATTTAGGGTCTTTGGCGCCATTTTTTATTGTTGTGTTATTTATTTTTGTTGCAGATCGTTGGTATGTTGCTTTTGAAGAGCGGATTATGGCCGACGTCTTTGGCGCGGATTATGAGAAATATAAAAATTCTGTCAGGCGCTGGATCTAGTAATCAATCGATGACTTTTCAATAGATTATATTTACCCGTAAACTTGATTTTTTAACGTAACAAACCAAGATTTCCGGTAAACTTATTAACCAGTTTTTTTGCGCCAAAGAGTGCGATCCCAGAGTAAATCAATTGGTCTTGAGACGTTGATGCCATCACATGAGAATATTCTTTGTAATCTTGTGTTGTGCGTGTGGCTGATATGAGATCAATCACCGTTAAGCTCGGCTCGTAGGCTTTTAGTGTTTCTCGCAATGCCAGTAGTGATGCCGCAGTTCCTTTGAGAATTGGAACCGGGAGGATGGTGATACCATGATGTAAGTCTCCCGCGTTATCGGAGATATCAATTCCGATCATTTCCGGGTGATGGTGACCTATGGAAAGCGAAAGTACGGCGGCTGTGTTTGCTATAATTCCAAGGGGTAGATCTTGATCAATCACGATCACGCATTTATGGGTTGTGGTAATTTTAGAGGTGGAGGCCTGGGGAGAAAAGTCAGTTGTTTTTGCCTGGGTATCACTAAGGGTATCCATGTTTTCTATCTTTCATCTACCCACAAGGAATTCCATTATCAGCGCATTATTCAAGAGTTCTGATTTATGAAGCCAATTAAGTATGGGATATTTTTCATTTCAGAAGAACTATAGCCTTAAAATTACATTGTGATAATATGAGGCAATTAATTTTTACTGTTCGAAAAAAATACATAATGATTGATGAGCTTCGTGCAATGGCTGTCTTTGCTAAAACGGTTGAGACAGGATCTTTTCGGGCAGCATCGAGAGAACTGGATCTTTCGCCTTCTGTTGTCAGTCATCATGTCTCTCAGTTGGAAGAAAAGCTTGGTGTCGCGTTGCTGTATCGTTCCACCCGGCGACTATCTTTGACGCATGATGGCGAAAAGCTCTTTCGCTATGCCAAGGAGATGTTGGTTTCGGCTGAAAGCGGTTTTGATGCGATTGCAAAGCGTGCAAGCGAACCACGTGGAAAACTCAACATCACACTTCCCGCGGGATTTATTCAGGGGCCAATGGTCGAAGACCTGGCTGCTTTTGCACGTGCATATCCAAAAGTTATGCTTTCTATTAATTTCAGCGATCATCAGCTGGATGTCATTCGAGAGGGGATAGACCTTGCCATTCGTGTGGGGACGGTACACGACAGCAGTTTAAAGGCGAAAAAACTTACTGACCTAAAAAGGATGTTGGTGGCTTCTCCAGCGTGCTGCGCCAGACATCCCGTGCCACAAAAGCCAAGTGACCTTAGAGACTGGGAATTTATTGGTCTCAGGATGCGCCCAAATGATAAACTTTTAACCAACGCGTCAGGGAAATCTGTCCGTGTACCTTACCAGCCTCAGATCGTTTTGGACAACATTCATGCCGTTGTGCAGATGGCAAAAGCAGGTCTTGGGGTGGTGACCCCGCCAAAATATCTGGTTGAGGATGATGTTATGAGTAATAAAATGGTTGAGTTGTTGCCCGAGTGGGAAGTTGAAAGCCTGCCTGTTTATGCTATTTGGCCACCAAATGCACCGCGGGAGAGTTTGACCTATCGATGTATCGATTTCCTTGAAACCTGCGAGAAGAAACGTCGTAATGACTAAGGTTTTAGTATCAGCTCTTCGAGAGGAAGAGGGATCCAGAAAAAGATAAGCAAGTGTTTAGATAATAAATACCCTTCAAGCGATAAATGTTGTAGAGTTTATATGATTGTTATTAGTGTGAGACAAATTATGTATCCAACGACTTTGAGCAAGTGGTTACAGGCGTTGGTTTTTACATGCTTTGTATTTATTCCTACTTCGGGTATTGCAAAAGAAATAACGATCGGAATGGGTAATTTCGAACCTTACTATATCGCTAAAGGCGATACCGGTATTTTCACAGATCTTATCGTTGCTGTATTCCACCGGTTACCTGATCATGAACCAAGGTTTATTTTTGGTCGCCCGAACAATCGACTATGGCGGGATTTCAACAATGGCAAGGTTGATGCTGTTTCAAATTTGTTTGATAGTGTCGAGACCAAAAGTTGCCGTTCAGATCCTATTTTTAGATTTCGTGATGTTGCCGTAACCCGAACCAAATCGGATGTTAATCTCGAGAGTATTCGAGATTTGCGGGGTAAAAGAACTATTGCCTTTCAAGGAGCCAAAGAATTTTTTGGTCCTGAATTTTCCTCAGCAGTTAGTGAGGGGAGTTACTCTGAAGCATCAGAACCTCGTTTGCAGGTCCAAGCCCTGATGGACAACCGTGTTGACGTCAGTATTGGTGATATGTTTATTCTATTACATAGTATTCGCAGTAAATCAGAAAAAGGTAATCTTGAAAATGAGATGAGGGCGACTGAATTTCGTATTCATGATATTTTACCGGTAGTGTTCAGTCGTATGGGGTTTTGGGATCTTGATTTGTGCCGGGACTTTAATCTTGCGTTGAAGCAGGTCAAAGATAGTGGCGAATATGAAAAAATATATGCCAACTATCTTAAATCCTTAGGGCTTTCTCTGGTTCCTACTCAATAATCTAAATCCGCTGCGTTAATGGCTCTCTATGAATAGGTTGCAGATATAGGACTAAGTGTTTCTATTGCAAATGATCTGCGCTTGAGATTAAGCAAATAGGGCGACGCCATTGCCAAAGGACCAGTTTTCTTTTTTGGTCTCAACCAGATTAATAATAACATCTGATTGGGGAACGTCGGCATTTTCGTTAAGTAGTTCAGCAATCATTTTATACAGTGTCTTCTTTTGTTCAACAGTACGCCCTTCGGCAGCTGTGATTTGTACAAATACAACTTCTTTTCCGTGCTTTATTCCTAAAAAATTCTCTGGGTAACGTAATTCTTTACCAGTTAGGTGTTCCGTGACGATCTGGAAATAATCGTCCTCTGGAATACCAAAAGCTTGTACCAAAGCGGTGTGGACGCCTTTGGAAAGCGCATTGGCATAATCATTAGTTTTCCCGGATGGGTGAGAAATGCGAACAAGAGGCATGAGGTATCTCCGTAATCGAATTAACATTGAAATATAACGATCGATATGTAATGTTAAGTATGTAACGGTCACTATTTAGCCAAGAGATAAAATATCGATCATTATTAAAAGTTATCCAAACCAAAGCTGGATTTATAAAAATGCAACAGAAGTTGAGTAAAAGAGAAGAGACCCGAAAACGTATGTTGGCAGCGGCTGGGCGCAGTTTTCGGAGTTACGGTTACGCGGGAATTGGGGTCGATGGTATTGCCAAGGAAGCAGGTGTTACTTCAGGCGCTTTTTATGCACACTTTGGATCAAAGGATGGGGCTTTTTCATCTGCTGTTGTGGAAGGCTTGGACGAGGTAATTGAAGGAGTTCCCCATTTTCAACTAAAGCATGGCGTCGAGTGGGTACAGGCTTTTGCAGATTATTATCTGGGGCAACCACACCGGGAAGATCTGGCTTGCGGGTGTGCCATGACAACCCTGACGCCAGAGGTCGCGCGTTCAAATGAGGGTCTACAAAAGCTTTATGAGCAGAAGATGACAAAAATAGCCATGCTGATTGCCGAAGGCCTTTCAGGAGCAACAGAGGATAATCGAATTGCACGAGCTTGGGCTATGCTGGCTGTGCTCATAGGTGGCCTGAACATTACCCGTGCGATGGATAGCCCTGCATTGGCTCAAAATATTGCGGAGGCGGTAAAGGTTGCTGCAGTCAAAACCGCGGGGCAAGCACAAGTTGTTGTTTGAAATTAATTAAAAATATTTATATGTAATTTTATGATGGTTGAGAAATTTCCAATAACCATCGTTTAACAAGCTCAAAGTCCTTTGTTATGGGAAGGCTGGCAGGATGGATCAAACCGTATTGGCTGCCGTCTTCACAAAACCCCATAGGGGCAACAAGGCGTCCTCGCTCTAAATCGTCCTTAGCCAGGACATGAGGACAAAGCGCGACGCCCAAACCATTCAGCGCGCCTTCGATCATCAAAAAATGATGATCTTGATATCGAACTTCTTTCGGGCGTGGCGTGGCGGGGTGTTGCTTTTGCCAATCGTTCCAAGCATTGGGGCGGGTCTTGGAACCAAGCGCGATATAATTGTGATTGGCAAAATGGACCTTCATACCAGGTTGCATGACTGGACCAATGGTCTCGTTCATCATGGGCTCTACGGTCCAGTCTGGGCTTACTGGAAAATCCAAACGACGGATGGCTAGTGTAATTCGATCTTGTTGGAAATCGAGGGTTCCACCACCAACAGATAGATGCAAATCGACTTCAGGGAATGCATCTTGAAATTTACTGAGCCGGGGAATTAACCAGCGCATCGCGACTGATCTTTCACACGATAAAACGATGGGCTCGTTTGCCTGAGAAGATCTGATTTCACTAAGTGCATCCGTCAGTTGTTCAAAAGCGCCAAGGGTTGCCTTGCTCAAAACCTCACCATCACGTGTCAGATGAATGCCACGGCCTCGAGGCTGAAAAAGTTGTACATTAATATCTGTCGCGAGCTTCGAAATACGGCGACTAATGGCCCCGTGCGTTAAGGCAAGTTCTTGGGCAGCAGCCCTGACAGAGCCAAGTCGAGCAACTGATTCAAAGGCTCTGAGGTCATCAAGTGAGGGAATGGTTGATCGTTTCATTGGTGATTATATATCACCAATAATCGTTAAATCATATAGATATTTAATATTTACTGTTCTGATATTATCACGATATGAAAAAGAATGAACTCACATTAAATTCACAGGTCCCAATGGTTGGTATCCTTGCCGATGATTTTACGAGTGCTGCAGATGCTGCAGGGCCGTTTGTTGCGCGAGGGTACGAGGCTATTGTCAGGCGAGGAAATATCAGGGCCGAAGGACAACTCATGCATTCGTTACATGAGGATATCTACGCCATAGATGTTGGCAGTCGATTACTATCAGCATCCGAAGCCGCACAGCTTATGGCATCCGCGGCTTCTAAGTTACTTGCGAGCAAGCTTCTGCTTAAGACAATTGATTCCACACTAAGGGGAAACATCCGGAGCGAGTTGAAAAGTACAATTGAAATCGCCTTTACTTCAGGAGAATATGATCGCGTGGTTATTGCACCTGCCTTTCCGAATGCTGGGCGCGTTACGAGAAGAGGTGTTCAATACATCGATGGTATCCCGGTTTCTCAATCTTCCTACGGGCGTGATATTGTTCACCCCGCAACGACTTCATCAATACAAGACTTGCTCGATCCTTGTTTTGGTAAGCCAGTAATCGTTTCGCATCAGGCCGATATTGCTGAGTTAAACAACGATCAAAATAACGCGCAGATATTAATATTAGACGCGGAAAGCCAAAGGGAACTTTCGCGGCTAATCGCGCGTATAAGTAATCCTGAACGTGTTCTATGGGTTGGCTCTCCCGGTCTCGCTATCGCCTTATCTGACCTACTCTCAGAAATAGTTCAACCAACAAAACCTCAATCTAAGTCGGAACCAAAAATCTGGAATATTGCCACTGCATTTAACCGTAAGCGCGTTCTTATTCTTATAGGAAGCGCCAATAAAGTTAGTCACGATCAATCCGCCCACCTTTTGAATTCTGGTGTTCCTGTATTTGAACGGGCAATGGAAATCCTAAGTCCAAAATTTAGTAAATCTCCTATTGTCTGTTTAACAGTTCCACCTACGAGACAGAGTAATTCTCAAAAAGTGAAGGAAGCTCTTATCACAGAGGCCCTCACATTGATGAGTTTGGGGGAATTCGACACGGTGATTGCCACAGGCGGTGAAACAATGGTGGCGTTTATGGAAACTTTGTTCCTTGATAAAATGTTGCTTAAAGGAGAGTTAGAGCCTGGGTTTCCTTACGGAATAGCAAGGTCAAAAATATGTGGGCACGATAAAACAGCACCTGATTTTCTCCTCGCTATGAAGGCAGGTGGGTTTGGTGCGCCAGGGTTGCTTTTAGATGCCGCCAGAAGTTTTTTGTCTATTTCAACAGAGAAAACAAATGCAAACTAAATCAAAAACCAAACCCTTACTCGTAACAATGGGCGACCCTTCTGGAATTGGGCCTGAGATTATCATAAAGACCTTCGTTGATGGTAATCACGCGACGCCCGCAGTTGTCGTCGGCGATCCATTGGTTATGGCGCAAGCTCTCAACCAATACCAACCAGGTTGGGCAATTGATGAACTCAATAGCCTTGAAGATATTTCGTATGACAGCGCGTTTAACGCAAAAAGTATTCCTGTCTTAAGGTCATCTTCTCTATCGGAATGCCCCGCGGTTGGCCAAGTGTCTTCTGTAAGCGGGCAGGCGGCCTTTGATGCCATTGTTCTGGCAATTAAGCACGCAAAACAAGGGGATGCAACGGGCATTATAACGGCTCCCATTCATAAAGAAGCTTTGGCTGCGGCAGGGGTGAAATATCCGGGCCATACGGAAATACTCGCTGATTATGGCGGAGTAGATCGTGTTGCTATGATGCTGGCCAACGATGTTTTGCGTACTGTTCTTGTGAGCGTTCATTGTTCTTTGCGAGAATCAATTGAACGTGCTGATTTTAAGGCTCAAATATCCGCAATCA
The DNA here is from genome assembly GCF_042682825.1 of Kiloniella antarctica. NCBI lineage: Bacteria > Pseudomonadati > Pseudomonadota > Alphaproteobacteria > Rhodospirillales > Kiloniellaceae > Kiloniella > Kiloniella antarctica. The sequence goes on along the minus strand of NZ_JBHUII010000004.1, from coordinate 848,548 downwards.
GGTTTGCACATGAAGCTGTACTGACCCTAGGGATCAAAAAACCCCGCGTTGCTGTTGCGGGCCTTAACCCTCATGCTGGAGAAGGCGGGCTTTTTGGGGACGAGGAGATCAATATTATTTCGCCAGCAGTTAAGGCTGCGAGATTTGAAGGTATCGACGCATCTGGCCCTTGGCCGGGGGATACTGTGTTTATGCAGGCGCGCGAGGGCCGATTTGATGTTGTGGTCGCGCAATATCATGACCAAGGACTTATTCCGATCAAATACATGGGGGTGGAGCAGGGAGTGAACATCACACTTGGGTTACCCTTTATTCGTACCAGTCCTGACCACGGTACAGCTTTTGATATCGCAGGTCAGGGGATCGCAGATCCATCTAGTTTTAAAAATGCTTTAAAATATGCCGCCAAGTTAGTGGTTGCTCAAAAAGAGGAGACAGCCTGATGGCACTCGATTTTATTTTCATGCTGACCAGAAATGACCGGACCGTCAAAGATGCCATGGTGCATTTGCAAACAGCATTGGCTGCAGGCGTCCATCATATTGGATTTAAGGATATTGGTCTTCCTGTGGAGGATTTAAAAGAACTCAATCAGACAATTCAAGCTGCCGGGGCGACGTCCTATCTGGAAGTGGTTTCCTTAGGCGTCGAAAGTGAAGTTGTCTCGGCCAAGTCAGCCGTGGAGATCGGGGTTGATTTCCTTCTCGGAGGAACACATGTCGAGGCGGTGTTGCCGACCCTTGCGGGATCAGGCATTCAATACTATCCCTTCCCAGGTCGGGTTGTTGGACATCCATCTGTGTTGGAAGGTACGGTGGAAGATATCGTGATCTCGGCCAAATACATGGCCAACCTTGAAGGTGTTCACGGCCTTGACCTTTTGGCTTACCGGGCGAAAGGGGATGTTGAGGCCCTGATGGCAGCGGTTTGTTCTGCTGTTGATAAGCCAGTCATTATTGCAGGTTCGATTGAGACGCCTGAGCGAATACAAGCTTTACAGGATGCTGGTGCGGCAGGCTTTACCATTGGAACCGCGGCCCTTGATGGGAAATTCTTCGCTGGTGATCAGGATCTAGGAAGCCAACTTTCAGCTATTCAGGTGGCATTGGCCAAAATGGAAAACTGTATTTCTCCATATGGGAAAGTTAATCTCGAACAGGAATTTTCCAAGTTCACTGACCACTGGAGCCCCAAGGTTGCCGGGCGTATCAACAATATGCAAGTAAAGATTGCGAAGTTTTCAGGTTCCTTTACTTGGCATTACCATGATGATGAAGATGAACTCTTTTTGGTTAACAAGGGGCTGTTGCTGATGAAATTCAGGGACCGTGAAGAGGTTATTGAAAAAGGAGAGTTCATCATTGTTCCTCGAGGAGTGGAACATTGCCCCGTTGCGTTAACTGACGAATGTGAGATTATTTTGCTCGAACCAGCGACGACGCTCAATACTGGTAATGTTGAAAACGACTTTACCATAAGTGAGCTAGAAAACGTTTCGTAAAATCGAACAGGCACACTTGGGGTAATGGATATGGATAAACGAGTTGTTTTTGACTTTGAGATCGATTTTTCTAATGGCGGTGGCATTCAGGGGCAAGAATTTCGTCTTGATATTGAGGGGGATGATATCGACGACAAGGCGCTGGCAGATTTTATCATTGAAGATATGCGGCTGTTGATGGTTGGTGAGGTACGTATTCTCAATAAGCGTATTATAGAAGAGCAGCACAAACGAACGTAATATCTCTTGCCTGGGTAAGTTTTTTTGTGTGAAATTATCTTTGAAGGTTCCTTAATTCTAGAGACATCCATGAAAAATCACAAAACTAATCATCAAGATATTTTTATCCGTCTTGTTGAAGATAAGGATCTCGTCTCTATCACCGGAATATACGCGGATGAGGTCTTGCACGGGGTTTCAAGTTGGGAGGAAGTGCCTCCTGATAACGAAGAGATGTCGCGCAGGCGGGATGCTATTGTCAAAGGTGGTTATCCTTATCGGGTTGCCATAAAAAATGACCAAGTCATCGGCTATGCTTATGCTTCTTCTTATCGTCCGCGTCCGGGTTATCGCTACACGGTGGAAAATTCGATCTACGTGCACAAGGATGCGCGGGGTTTGGGCCTTGGCCGGTTGTTGCTGGAAGATTTGATTGTCGAGTGTGAAAGCCGGGGCTATCGGCAAATGATCGCGGTGATCGGGGATTCAGAAAACAAACCGTCGATTGATTTTCACAAATGCATGGGCTTTGCTCAGGTCGGTGTTATCAAATCAATTGGTTTCAAGTTTGGACGCTGGATGGACAGCGTGATCATGCAGCGCCCCTTGAATGAAGGAAGCTCTAGTCTTCCCGAATAGGCTTAATTATTATCTAACCAGTCTTTTAAAACAGTTCTTCGCAAGGAAGTATTTGAGAAGAACTGTTTTTGGTTTGTAATCTTAACTTATTATTTTGCTGCAAAAGTCATGGAAGATGCTAGATCCACGAGGTTTAGGAACTCGCGGCGATATCCAAAGGGATCTTCGCCGAGGCCGGAACGGGCCAGTTTGTGAACATCTTCCATAGTCATGTCCCCGGTATATTTACCGCCTTTCAGAATTTGACCAAAGGCTGCCACGGCCGCTGAAAAGCGAAATTGATCATCCGTTTTTTCATTGGCTGTTTTCATATCAGCGACTTCAATCGGGTATGCCAAAAGGTCACTCTTGTCCCCGTCTGGGGCTTTGTAGCGAACTTTTACATAAGCTAATTCATCGTTAGCAGAGAACTGTTTTGTCGATATTGCTTCAGAGATGTTATCGAATTTTCCGTAACGCAAGGGATCAAGCTGGCTGCCCTCTGACCCGACCAAAGCAACTTCATAGAGGGCTGTCACGGTATGGCCCGCTCCAATCTCCCCAGCATCAACCTTATCGTTGTTGAAGTCTTCGCGGTTGAGGATGCGGTTTTCATATCCAATCAGACGATATTCGGCAACGACTGCTGGATTGAATTCTACTTGAATTTTAACATCCTTGGCGACCGTGATAAGCGTCGATGACATTTCTTCGACCAAGACTTTTCGTGCTTCAGAAAGGCTGTCGATATAGGCATGATTGCCATTTCCAGAATCGGCAAGTTGTTCGAGAAGGTGGTCGTTATAGTTGCCGGTGCCAAAGCCGAGGGTGGTTAGGGAAACGCCACCTCTGCGTTTGCGCTCTACCATATCCTTTAGGGCGTCAAAATCGACAGTGCCAACGTTTACATCGCCATCGGTTGCCAAGAGGATGCGGTTAATCCCGCCTTCAATAAACTCTTTTTGCGCCTCGGCATAGGCCAGTTTAATACCGGCACCGCCATTGGTACTCCCACCAGAGGACAGCGCTTCGATGGCGGCGCGGATTTTTGCTTTTTTGTTGCCGGGGGTTGCTGGCAATACCACACGTGTCGATCCGGCGTAGGTTACCAGTGAAATGCGGTCCTTCTCTGTCATCTTGTCGACCATCAGGCGGAGAGAGGATTTGAGCAAAGGTAACTTGTTCTGAGCATGCATTGAGCCTGAAATGTCGACTAAGAATATGAGATTAGCCGCGGGGCGGTCTTCGGCTGGGACATCAAAGGCTTTAATACCGATATGGATCAGTTTGGTATCGGCATTCCAGGGTGTTGGTGCAACCTCGGTAAATACTTTGAAAGGTTGGGTCTGATCTTCGGGTAGAGGGTAGTTATAGGAGAAATAATTGACTAATTCTTCAATTCGCACAGCGTTTTCTTGCGGGAGCGTACCGTCTTTGAGGAAACGGCGAACGTTCGAATATCCACCCGTATCGACATCAATTGAAAAAGTTGAAATAGGATTTTCCTGTGCAAGGTGAACAGGGTTATCTGCGAGGTGATTATAATTTTCCCGATCGATTTCGGATAGAGGTGCAAGGGCTGCGTCTTGTCCAGATATAACAGATGGTAAAGGCATCCCCGCCTGTGGCCCTAATCGTTGCAAAACAAGGCCGTTCGTTTTTTTGACGGCAGGTTCTTCTAAAGCAATCGCCCCACTTTCGTAGAACTCAATATTTTCTGTTTTTTTTGTAAGCTCTGTAGAGGCGTAGTTTTGATCATTCCCTCCCGGAGAACAGGCCGTGATGACTACGAAACCGACCAGTGCTGTCGTTCGCAACAAGCACTGCATATGATAACGCGGTACATGGTTGGAATGTTTTTTGTTTTTTTGCATAACTGTCGTCCCCTTATGAAGTCCAACTTTTTGAACTAGTATTAATAACACTCCCAAATCGTGAGAGCCTGTACGCTGAACTGCACTCGGGGGTGTCGATAAATTTTTTGTTAGGTGCAGTATTATTTGGCCTTAAGGCGCGAACAGGACTGAATTGGGGAGGTTTTACGGCCATTCATGGCAAAAATGTGTACTGAAAATTGATGACGAATATTGATATCTCTATTAACGATTTGTTCTATTGATGTTGCTATAAGGGCAGTGCTGAAATTATGCTCGTGAGGGTGGTTTAGGGAGCAATTATAAAGTGATAAAACATATTTTCCCGAGTAAGTACGTTGGCTTTGGAACAAGTGTGCTCGTTCTTTGTTTTGTATTTTATTATACGAGCTCTAACGTCTTCGCCCAAAACAATGATGCGCTTTATATTGTGACCGAGAACTATCCTCCCTATGAAATGTCAGAACCTCAAAATGAATTGAGGGGTTTTGACTATGAGGTTGCGACCGAAATTTTTAAACAAATGGGGTATCGCTCAAAGATAGATTTTTTACCTTGGGGGCGAGTGTTAATGTTGACCCGAAAAGGTAAAACGGTCGGGGTACTCACCTGTGCAAAGAACAAAGAGAGGTCGAATTATATTATCTTTTCCGACCCCATTAGCGATTTCACACATGGTTTTTTTGTTCGGTCTGAGTTTCAAGGTCCGGTGCCCAAGTCACTCCGTGATGTTCGAGGACAAAAGATCGCCTCAATTAAAGGATATGAAAGCCAACAGGAACTTCTTGATGCTGGTTTGGAGCCTCTTGAGGTTACAAATACACCAAGTGCCATAAAAACGTTGCTGGCCCGTCGCTTTGACTATCTTTATGTTGCAGAGGAAACAACAGCATTTACGATTAAGAATATGGGGCATACGGACAAGTTTGCTTTTCATCCTTTGGGTAAAAAGAGCTTTCATTTTTGCTTTAGTAAAAATTACCCAAATGTTGAGAAAATTGTCGTTGAATTTAATGAGACGCTCGCAAAAATCAAGTTAAGTGGTTGGTATGACGAAATTCATGCAAAATACCGTTGAGCGATAAATGGTCTTAAGTACCAAATGCCGAGAGCCTTTAGTTGTGATCAAGATCCTCGGTTTTGCCCTTGGCTGAGTTTTTGATCTTGGAGAACGGTTAAAGCGCAAAAATGGCTTCTATTTCAATTTTAAGCTCCGGCGCAAACAAACCTTGAATTTTAATGAGTGAGCTTGCAGGAGTTTGTGTGCCGTAAAGATCAGAGAGTGTATTCCTTAGGGCCGCCATATCCATTAGGTCGGTTACAAAGATCGTGACTTTGATTAAATTTTCTAAGTTGGTTTTTTGCGCACGGGCAATAATTTCGAGTTGTTCGAAAATTGCTTTGGCTTGTTGCGAAATTGAACTTTCCTGAGCCTCTGTGCCAAAGGCTGTAAAGCCTGATGTGTATAGTGTGTTGCCATGAATAACAGCATGAGTGTAAGGCCCGACGGGGAGGCCAAGTTGGAGATAGTTGACGCGTTCAACAGTCATAATAGTTTCCTTGCCATGAGTTTGGGTTGATTTAGCTCAAGATATGATTTTGACAATCCGTTGTGTTGTGCCTTGAATAAATGGCCCGAGTAAAAAGGCGATGAAGGCAGCGGCGGGCCAGGCGAGCTGGAAGGCTGCCATCCATTTGTTGATGAAATCAGGTCCCCATCCCAAATTGATCCAGGTGACCCAACAGGTCATGAGGATCGAGAGAACGAGGGACATAAGGATAGAGAAAACCATACGGTGTTTCATCGTAAACTCTCCTACTTTTAAGACGGACTGTTTATTTGTAATCGCTCGATATAGTTGACCTTGGTGTAGTCGTGAGAGAGATAGTCGAGCGTATGAGGGGCTTTGAAATGAGCTTTTAAGGCGTCATCGCTTGTCCAGCATTCCCATAACGTAAAACACTGTGGTTTGTCTTGATGCTGCAGAATTTCAAACTGGATGCACCCTGGTTCTTTCACTGTTTGTTTGACGAGTTCGCAAAGTGCTGTTTTAGTTTTCTTCAAATCCGCATCGTTTTGCAGCTCAATGCCTGCGCTAATCCATAATTTTTTCATATTTATTCTCTTTTCAGAATGCTGTGGTTTGCTTTCTTTACTAGGTCTATATGTTTTCATATATTGGGTATATATCGAAAATTGAGTTCTTAGATTCCAAAAATGAAATTATGATTGATGAGATAGCGCTCTTTGTACATATCGTTCAAAACCGGGGATTGGCTGCTGCGGCTGAACAATTGAACCTACCTCCGGCAACGGTAACCAGGCGATTACAGAAGCTTGAAAGCACCCTTGGATGTCAGCTTATCCATCGCTCAGCGCGAAAGTTTAACCTGACTGCAGAAGGCGAGGTTTATTATCAGGCTTATGCTGATTTAGTACTGCAATTCGAGGCCACGTCGAGAAACCTAAGTGCTGATATTCATCAGTTGACTGGTAAGCTCACAGTGTTGGCGCCGACAAATGTTTCGGTGAAGGTTCTGCAACCGATGTGGTCTGCTTTTATCAAACTGTATCCCGAAATTCAGCTGCATTTGTATTTGAGCAATGAGACAAAAGATATCATGGCCGATCAAGTTGATATGGCTTTGCGGATTGGTCCACAAGTGGACTCTCAACTGTTTCAAAAAAAAATTGGACTGGTATCAACGATCCTGGTCGCATCCCCGGAATACTTGTTTGCTAATGGTACGCCGCAGGGGCTTAATGCTCTACAAGATCACCGTCTTATTGCCGTGAGCACACTACCCGTCTGGCGTTTGAAAAATACAGAAACCGGGTTGGAAGAAAACCTTCATCCTCTTGCGGATACGATGGTTAATGATATTGGCATGGCGTCGCAGTTGGCACGGGATGGTCACGGGGTGGTTTTGTTGCCTTTGAGCGAAATGGTGAATGAACTCCAACAAGGTCAATTGCAGCGCGTACTCTCCCCCTGGTGTGGCCCGGAAAGGGAAATATTTGCTGTGTGGCCAACGGGTCGATTGCTAAGTACTAGAGCAAAATGTCTTCGAGATTTTATGCAAGCTTATTTGGGGAAGCATCCCGTGTTACAAGGGGCGTTAGGGATTAACTAGCGGTCTAAATGGTTTCTATGGTTAATTGGACTGGGCTAATATCCGGTCTGAGGGGAAGAGGACGGAAAAGCTGCTTCCTTTATCCGGAATGCTTTCCATGATCAATTCACCACCGTGCATTTTGGCAAAGTTGTCGACCAGCCATAGGCCAATTCCCATGCCTGTGGCGTGATGATCTGATGCGGAATTACCGCGGTAGTGTTCTTGATGAAGCTTGTCTAACTCTTGTTTTGAGATGCCAATTCCGTCATCCTTTACTGAGAGAACAAGCTTTCCATTTTCTTGCTGGCAGCGAACTGTAATAAGATTTGCTTTACTATATTTGACTGCATTATCGACAAGGTTGGTCAAGATTTGTCGCAAGGCTCGTCCATCGCCCATTAGGGTTATGTCTGAATGAAGAGGCTGCATGACAAACTTAATCCCGGCCATTTCTGTGGCAGATCTCAAAACGGGTTCTATAGACGCAAGTAGTGGGTTAACAGAAAGGGCCTCTTCTTCGTAGCTCCATCCGGTATCTTGAATGGCGCCAGTGTTGAGGAGTTGCTCAATCATCCGAAGTAAGTGTAAGCCACTGCTATGAATGGACTGGGCGTAATCCTTGTATTTAGCATTGTCGATTTTGCCAAAGATCTCGTTATTCATGGTGTCTGAAAAGCCGATAATGGCATTAAGTGGGGTTTTTAAATCGTGCCCAACGCCTTTCAACAGGCGACTTTTAGCAAGGTCGGCATTTTCGAGAACGGCGTTTTTCTTGGTCAGTTCTTCGACAAGGGTTTTATTGTCCTTTGAGGATGACTGCAAGATGTTGACTGTTGGTAACATCACAATTGATCCAAAAATAACGGCGAGTATTGCAAGAAGAATAGCAAAGCCGGTCATTTCTTCTTCGAGAGCGTCGGCACGGGGTAAGTTAATAATGACTTCTCGGACGCCTCGGAAATCACCTACGACCCACTTGCGCCCAATACCCGCTGTGTTATGGCATTCAAGACAATCTTGGTTCATTGAGATTCCTCTCGAGTAACGAACAACATCTCGATTGGCGACCTTCGCAAAACGATAAAAGTGATCTTCCGGATTTTCTTTTAGAAAATTAAGCGCAGCCAGTTGAAAAGCATCAAGCTTTCTTGATGCTCTCCCGGGGAAAGGATAGGCACTGTACATGGAAGTCGTCATACCAGCGCTGACGCGCTCCAGTTCTTCACCGTAAGTCATGGTCATCGTGGCTGGGAAAGGGATTTTATCGGTCGATGTTTCTAGGTCATCTGTAAGCTCAATTCCGCCTGCCTCGGCACGGGGGACAACTTCCTTGGAGTACAAATTGTGTAATGTCGTAATGGAAATTTCAAAAGCCTTCGCAGTTTCAAACGCCAAAGCTTGTCTGGTTCGTTCAAGGTAGTGCTTGGAGCCAACGATAAAGAGCCCAATAACACCGAGAATGACGATTGCGACGACGATTTGTGGATACCGTCCTACGGCCTTAAATACCATCAGACATCACGTTTGAAATATGTCCATTTTTTAGGGTCAAGAAAATGCCATCCTTACTGTTATTACCAGCCTTACAAAGGCATAGTTTCAAATAAAACGATGCCTTATTCTATCTTATGAAAATTTAAACGGGAGTTAATAGCCTGTATAATGCTAAATTCTCGCCCTAGGAGCTGCCCCGCGTTATGAGACGTCTTTGGTAATGTCCTGAATAAGGTCGCGCATCCATTCGTGCGCAGGGTCGCGGTCATGTCGGTGGTGCCAGATCATGTGCACATCGATATTTGGCATAACAAACGGAACTTCAAAACACTGTAAGTTATAACGCTTTAAGAAAGGCCCGGCCAATTCCATGGTTGAGGTTGTAATGAGATCACTATTGGCAACAATAACCGGCCCGGCCATATGACTGGCGATGGTGACGGCGACATCGCGTTGATGTCCCATTTCACTAAGGATGTGATCCACTTTGGTGTTACGACTGCCATCACTGGAATAAATGATGTGGCGTGCCTTGAGATAGGCATCGAGATTAAGAGAACCTTGAATAAAGGGGTGATTTTTAGAGGCAATAACAACGTGTTGACTTGTAAACAGGCGTAAAGATTTAAAACGCGGTGGAAGATCTTTGTAAACACACGCGGCCATATCCAAACGATTGTTTTCAAGCATTTCTATCAATCGGGTGAAGGGTTCGTGATAAAGACTGAGGGAAAGGTTGGGGGCCTCGACCGCGAAACGGTTGAGGATAAGCGGCGCGTATTGTGCGACCGCATGATCGGGCAGACCAAAATGAAAGGCCCGTTGTGATGTTGCAGGATCAAAATCTGTTGGCTGAGTAACTGTGTCGAGGATTTGTCTCAAGGCCTGTTGCAAGGGAGCGGCAATTTCGTTTGCACGGGCTGTGGGCTCAACACCGTTTTTTGAGCGTAAAAACAATGGATCATCAAGCGTGTGACGCAGACGGGACAGGCAATGGCTCACCGCAGATTGGGTCATACCCAGTTTTTCGGCGGCGCGGGTAATATGTCTTTCGGTGTAAATGACCTGAAAGACCTTTAGCAAGTTCAGGTCTATCGTAAGTTCATTAATTTCTTTCATGATAATTATACTAAATATGAATTGGAGTAATTTCCAGCCCTGATCTATTTTTTGTTCCAACAAAGAAAAACAGGCTTTGTATCAAGCAAACCGGATATTAAGCCGGGTATAAAACGGGAGATGAGCGTGAAAATTAAATCCGTCGCAAAAAAAGGATTTTGGCTGTTACTGATGTTGTCCGCAACGGGCATTGCACTTTTGTCGACCCGGTTTTTATTGCCCGACCCGCCCCATGTCGGGCCGGATATTATTGATAATTTTATGGATCACAAGCCTGCTTTTTTGACCCATGTGCTTGGCAGTTTAATAGCGCTTCTCATTGGTCCTTGGCAGTTTGTTAGTACCATTCGCAGGCGTTGGCCTCAGCTGCATCGATGGATGGGACGTATCTATATGATAGCGGTTTTGCTTGGTGGCATCGGTGGTTTCATTGTGGCTTGGACGACGTCTTCAGGTCCTGTCGCGGTCGCGGGTTTTGCCTTGCTTTCCGTGATTTGGCTTTTTGTAACGGGCAAGGGGTATCAAAGCGTACGGGCAGGACGCTATGCCGAACATCGGATGTGGATGATACGTTCTTTTGCGTTGACAGCCGCTGCAATTACCCTGCGTTTAGGGCTTCCAATTGCTCCCGCCATGGGGGTCGAATTTCAAACCGGTTATATTGCTATGTCGTGGCTTAGCTGGTTACTGAACCTCACACTGGCAGAGATTTATTTAAGAAGCGGACGTAACGATCAGGCGGTGTCTAATAGAGCAGTCGTTTAGCTGAAAAGCCAAATAAACCCAGATGTGAAGTCCTAAAATAAAGGCCTCCAATATAAAAGTCCCCAAAATAAAAGCCCTAAGCCGATGAAACAGCTAAGGGCTTTTATAAAACAACGCTCTTTCTTAACAGAGATTTTGGTTATTGAGCAGCTCCAAGCTCAAGGTCTGAGTTGGAAAAGCTTTCGACTTCTCCAACGACAAGTTTACCTTCCCAGCCTGCTTTTACAGTTTCATGATAGCTGATCGTCAATTTTTTCAGCTTGTCGATAAAGGCGGTTTTGTCAGCATCTTTTGCGGTTGAGTTTGGGTGCCAATCACTTGTCTTCCATTCAACATTTACAGGCTCTGGAAAACCATAAGATTGAGGATTAATAGCTAACTCATAATTAAAAAACTGTTTTACCCTCGCAAGGCGATGACCGCTGGCTAGCACAGCTAAGGGCCATTCATACCCTTTGCCTTTTGCGTAATTTACGGCTGATTTTAAGTATTTTCCATACCAGCTTGTCGATGTGATTTCGCCTCTGTAATGGTTCAACCACATGCAGTCCTGGTTTCGACCTTCGAAATTTGCAAAGGTCTCTCTAAAGTGAATTCCGTCACGTTTACAATCTGATGAAGTCGCATAGCCCCAGCGGTTGGGATATTGGTTTGTTGTTAATTCCAGCGTCTGGGCGACACGGCCATTCTTTCCCTGAACAAGAAACATAAAGATGCCTACATCATTTTGATTGTTACGGTCTGTATGAATTGAGGCAACTTCCCAAGGCCCTTCGGGGAGGGGAACGACAAGGTTGTTAAATCCGAACTTGAAATTTCCTTCGATAATATCGCCTTGTTTGAAACCGACATCGCCAGAATTAAGGCCCGTTGTTTGACAGGCGGCCAGACCTGTTAATAGCAAGAATGATAAAATAACATTACGCATTATGTTCGCCTATAAGATTGTAGTATGAAGTTGGTATTACTGAGGTAAGATGAGGAAATAAAAAAGAAGTTTATTTGTAGTGAGGTCGATAACCTATTAAGTAAATTCATAAAATAAAACCCTTAAGTGTAAGGGGATGAGAAAAATATCATTATAATTTTGTGTATTTTATACTTTTTACATTTTAAGGCGTGATTTGTTTTAAAAGTATCTTTGAAAATTTTTCTCTTGATTAATTTAAATTGTGCACAATATAATTAGTCACAATTTAATTGTAATTTCTCTCTCCATAAGGAAACGACGTTATGAGCACAGCCGCACAGAAATTGGAAAAAGTTGTCTACACCGCTTATGCCGAAGCAACGGGTGGACGTGAAGGTCATGTAAAATCGGACGACGGTGCGCTGAACTTCCCACTGACCACACCAACAGAATTGGGCGGCGCCGGGACTTTTGGGGTTAATCCGGAACAGATGTTCGCCGCAGGGTATGCCGCGTGTTTTATCGGTGCGCTGAAAGTGGTCGCGGGCAAGGAAAAGATCAAACTGCCGGAAGCGACCAAAATCGCAGGCGAGGTCAGCATCGGCCCCGTACCCGGTGGTTTTAACATCGCTGTGGTCCTAAACATCAGCCTGCCGGGACTGGAAGCCTCAGCGGCCAATGACCTGATCGCAAAAGCCCATCTGGTTTGCCCCTATTCCAACGCCACCCGTGGCAACATTGACGTTGACCTTAAACTTGTAAGCTAAGGGTTATATCGTTTTTTAGGTTGGATTGCCCGCTCGTCGATTATTCTCTCCTCTATTACTCATTCGTCGATTATTTACGATCGAGTGTTGGTTTGGAGTGTTAGGTTGGCGGGCGATCCTTTCTTTATGTTAGAGAACTTAAGGAATTTATGCTTTGGCATTGCAAATAAAAAAGACAGCAGTAATCTAGGGAAAGTGTAGGGATATCTTGGATTACGCGAGAATGTCTCTATAACCAACAAATTATGTTAAACTACCGTAAATTCCCGTGAATTTCCGTGAATTTTGGGGGGGAGTAACTCCCCAAAACTATGATAGCTGTGAAAATATGAGCCCAAAAAAGCAAACCTCCGCGCCCCCCGTAACCAAACCTTCCGGGGTATCCTTACTGGATGAACAGCTCTGCTTTGCGCTTTACAGTAATTCACAGGCGATTATCAAAAAGTATCAACCTTATCTAAAAGGGATGAACCTGACTTATCCACAGTATCTGGTTTATCTGGCGCTGGAAACTAAATCGGAAACCACGGTAAATGCGCTCGGCAAAGATTTAGGCCTTGATTCAGGTACGCTCTCGCCGTTGCTCAAACGCATGGAAGCCAATGGGTATGTAAACCGTAACCGCGCCGCAGAGGATGAGCGCAGGGTCATGGTCAATCTAACGCCAGCCGCGCGCGCGCTCAGTGAAGATATCATCGAAATGCAACAGGCCGTCGCCTGTTCTACCGGGCTGGATACCAACGAATTTCGCACTCTGCTGGCACAGCTCCACAGTCTCGGAAAAAAAATGGCCGAAACGGACTAAAGCGACCATATTGTTGGTGGGACTAAATACCGTGAGGTTTGCTTCTACAAAGCGATCGTTCCCTTAAGGCGTATAATTCCAGGGAAAGGTATCATCGGGGATAAAGGTAATATCATCTTCGGCGCGGAGTTCTTCTTCTTTTCCGTCAGAATTTTTCCGACGTCGCCGACAGGGGCCGGTGTAGCCTTCGAGACGGACAAAGGGGCGCGGGCGTTGGATGATGCGTTCTATGGCTTTATAGAGCGTCAGGGGCGAGATCGGTTTGACCAAAAATTCGTTCATGCCACTGTCGCGGGAATAGGTGACCTTTTCCTTTGCCGAATGAGCCGTGAGGACGATGATCTGGATAAAGGGCGCCGGGCTGGTTTCTTCGGTCCGTAATTGACGGATCAACTCATTGCCATCATTGATCTCTGTCGCAGGGTTATGTGTTTCACTCTCTTTACCGTCTCCCCCGCCAAGATCATCATCACCACTATGATTACTGCCACTATCTCCAGCATCACCACCAGTATCATCACTATTAGGGACAACCGAAGAAGGCTTTTGCGCGTTTGCAGCGGCCTTCATGGATAGCTCTTCTTTCAATGACTGCGATATGTCGATATCGATAATCGCAATATCCGAAGGCTGGTTCCGCAAGGCCTGAATGGCCTCAGCCGCCGAAGAGGCAACCCGCGGATTGTTAACGCCAAAGGCCCGCAGGATTGTCTTCACAATGCGCTGCATCACTGGATTGTCATCAACGATTAAAAACTCGATGTCTTTCAGATTATAGGCTGTAGGCAAAACGCCCTCACAAAAACAAACGGCACCAAAAAGCGGTAAAATTCACATCAAAGTTCAAGAGCTTGTTTTAGCCTGATAATGGTGAATGTAAGGTTAAATTCCTACGAAATTTAAAGTTATTCCACCTGCCATGAGGTTAAAAGGAGCTTCGGGTTTAGAGTTTTTAAATCTTAAATTTTTAATATTAGAGAATATTATTCAACTTCAAAAACAATATTTTTGGGCAACCAATAAAGTCCTGATCCTATAAATTTTTGTATTTCGGCTTACAGGTATTTCCCTTTTCGTAAAATTCGAATTGTCTAATATAGTTCCAGTTTTCATGAGGCGTTGGCCAAGATTAGAGTTTTACAGAGTATCGTAGTTGTATGCTCAGCATATACTTTTAGCCTAAAGAATGAAGCGTTGCGTTGCATTATATGTCCTTCCTCCAAAAAAAGACCGCAACACTCGCTAGAGTGCTGCGGCAGAGTTGGTCCCTTAATTTGGAACCCAGCTAATGGTTTGTACGGACCTCTTAAGGCTTTGTGGGGTTCAGAGATCCGTACGAGGGCTTTCTTAAGGCCCGGGTCGCAGAGGGTGTTTAATACTTTGATCTAAGAAATACTCTGCCACTGAGACTGGCTGGTACATCAGGGGCAGAGCTTCCGTCAGATTTATCAGTCCTCTGCTTTAGGTCGTTCCGCTTTTGGATCATAAAGCGGTTTTAGGGATAGGCTGGTTTTAAAACGTTCACAGGCGATTTCAACGCTGAAATCATCTTCGTTGATCCAGTCCAATGTTACGCCATCATCGTTATAAACGTATGCCAAACCGATGGTTACACCGAGGGTATGACTGAACATGCCTGCGGTGACTTTGCCAACGATCTTGTCGCCTTTATAGACGGGTTCGTTGTGGTACATCATCGCGTTAGGATCTTCGAGTTTCAGCGAGACCATGCGCTTGGGCAGGGGTTTGCCTTTTTGCGCCATAAGCGCTTCGCGACCGATAAATCCACCGGGTTTGTCCCAGGCAACGGCAAAGCCGAGGCCGGCCTCGAGCACCGTGTCTTCATCGGTGATATCGTGGCCCCAGTGCCGGAAGCCTTTTTCCAGACGCAGCGTGTTCACCGCGTGCATGCCGCCGGGCTTGAGGTCAAATTCTGCGCCTGCTTCGATCAGGGTGTCATAAACGTGGACTGCAAATTCAGCGGGGACGTAAAGTTCCCACCCCAGCTCCCCGACATAGGTAATGCGGCCTGCGTTGATTTTGGCGTAGCCGAGCTCGATTTCCTGACAGGTACCAAAAGGGAAGGCGGCGTTGGACAGATCGGTCGGGGTGACCTTGCTCAACACTTTACGACTGTTTGGACCCATAAGGGCAAACAACGCGTAGCCAGAGGTTACATCGGTGGTGATGCAATGACTGTCGGCAGGTATGTGGCTGTTGAGGAAATGGAAATCACGGGTTTGGGTGCCGCCGGATGACAGTACCATGAACTTGTTTTCTTCCAAACGTGTCACGGTCAAATCGGCTTCGATACCGCCGCGATCGTTGAGCCACTGGGTATAGACCATCTTGCCATTTGGCACGTCGATGTCAGCACCGGAAATGCGGTTCAACACGCCCAAAGCATCTTTGCCCTGTACCATGAATTTACCGAATGAGCTCATATCAAACAGGGCGACGTTTTCGCGCGCGGCCTTACATTCCACGCCACACCAGTCGTGCCAGTTTTGACGCCCATAGGAGTATTCGTACTTAGGCTCTACACCTTCGGGGGCAAAGAAGTTGGCGCGTTCCCAGCCTGCCATTTCACCAAAGCAGGCGTTGGCTTTTTCCAAACGGTCGTGGATGGGAGAGCGTTTGATGTTACGGCTGGTCACGGGTTGTTTGTGCGGCCAGTGCATTTCGTAAAGCAGGCCGAGGGCCTCTGTCGTGCGATCAAACAGGTACTTATCGCCGCCCTGGAAAGGCTGCACGCGGCGGATATCCACATCCCACATGTCTTGGGGGCAGTTGCCCTGAACAATCCAATCGGCAAGAATTTTACCTGCGCCACCCGCAGACTGGATACCAGTAGAGTTAAAGCCCGCCGCGACAAAGAAGTTCTTCATCTCTGGCGCTTCGCCGAGATAAAAACGGTTGTCGGGGGTAAAGCTTTCGGGGCCGTTAAAGAAAGTATGAATGCCCGCGGTTTCCAACAAGGGAATACGGGTCATGGCGTTTTCAAGCGCCGGGGTGAACTGGTCCCAGTTTTCCGGGAGTTCATCAAAGCAGAAGTTATCGGGAATGCCTTCGTGGCCCCACGGTACGGCGTTAGGCTCAAAACAACCGATCAGCAGCTTTCCGGCGTCTTCTTTGTAATAGGTAAAACCATCAGGATCGCGCAGGGTCGGAAGCTTTGGTAGGCCGTCGATGGCTTCTGTCACGATGTAATAGTGTTCCGCCGCGTGCAATGGCACGTTGACGCCGACCTTCTTGGCGATTTCACGCGCCCACATGCCGCCGCAGTTGACCACGATCTCGGCACGGATCTCGCCCTGATCGGTAACAACCCCTGTGACTTTTCCGCCGTTGGGGCCGGGTTCGGTGATGATGTCTTCGACCTTGATGCCTTCCATGATGGTCGCGCCGCCCATGCGCGCGCCTTTGGCCAAGGCCTGTGTGGTATCAATTGGGTTGGTCTGACCATCCCCTGGCAGATACACGCCGCCAATCAGGTTGGAAATATCGGCAATCGGGTAATGCTCAAGAATTTGTTCCGGCGTAATGACCTCGACTTCAAGACCAAAATTCCGCGCCATGGACGCGCCGCGCTTAAGCTCCTCCAAACGGCCCGCGGTTTGAGCGACAGAGACAGAACCTGTGTGCACAAGCCCGGTTTCCTGTCCCGTTTCTGCGGCAAGGTTACTGTAAAGTTCGGCGGTGTATTGCGCCATTTTGGTCAGATTTTCGGTCGCACGAAGCTGACCCACCAAACCCGCCGCGTGCCAAGTGGTGCCACAGGTCAGTTGCTTGCGTTCCAGCAACACAACGTCTTTCCAACCCAACTTGGTCAGGTGATAGGCCACAGAGCACCCAATAACGCCGCCACCAATGATGACAACCTGTGCCTGCTTTGGAAGTGTCTTTTTATTCGCCATCTTAACTTATCCCGTTAAAGCCAATTGGCTTTGTTTATTTTAGGAAGGGTCGATTGACCCTGTTTATTTTAAGGTTTTTGTTTGTTACTTAACTCAGTGTTCTTCTTGGCTTGGCCCTATGCTTTGAACTCAAGCCCAAACTAAACCCGTCAATTGACGGTTAATAGTGTGGGGGGGAGAGTATCCAGAGCACTTGGGCTGTTTCTGCGCCGTTGTTGTAGGTTCTGTGGGGATCGCCGGGGTTGATGCGAAAGCTGTCACCGATGCCGAGTTCGTAGCTCTTGTCATCGATTTCAACCACAATAGATCCCTTGATCACATGGCCGGAAACTTCGACAGTTTCGCGGATGATTTGTTCTTCACCTGTGGCGGCCCCCGGCTCAAATGTGCCCATGATCAGTTCTACATCACCACTGAGATCGGGCGACATCAGTTCTTCGGCCATGCCGGACCCGGTAAAGCTGAGACGGCGGCGATTGTGCGCGCGCACGACGTGGGCTTTTTCCGTTGGGTCAGCGTCGTCTTCGCCATGGAAAAACCACGAGTTGGAAACCTCAAGCGCCGCAGATATTTTGTTGAGGATCGGAATGGAAATCGCTGAAATACCGCGCTCGATCTGGCTAACATAACCCACCGACTTGCCAATTTTTTCGGCGAGGGTGGTCACAGACATCCGCTTGGCCTTGCGCAAATCCCTGATCTGCACCCCAACGGTCACAGACTCTTCTTCGAGGTCATTTTTGTAGAGAGCTTCAACCTTGGACGCTTGAACTTTTAACCGGGCCATATCTCACCAAACTTAGCTGTTGTGTTGTTCGGCACAATAAAGACAGTCTTAAATGAAAAAAGATAGTGAAAATTTCATTTTAATGAAAAAACGCAATAATATTACACGGATGTTATCCGCATTAGTTGGATCGAATTATTGATAAGTTATAGATTTATATGGATAATGTTAAGTAAGGCGAAGCCTTCACGAAAAATGAAAAAGTCCGAGAGGTTATGAAATCTCTCAGGCTTGTGAAATTGTTCAGGAGGCAAATAAGGATTGGTCTTCTTCTTAACTTAGACCTCTGGTAACTTTATTTTCCTCAAAAGCTCGGAGAGGATTTCTATTTCGCTGGGATGAAGTCCTGACCCAAGAATATCCTGGATTGCCTTGGCATAAATTGGCCACATACTTAAGAGAATGGCACGACCTTCTTCTGTGATGACTAAGCGCTGGCCGCGACCATCTTCTTCACAGGGGATACGTTTAAGATACTTGGCCTTTTCTATGCGATCAAGCAGGCGCGATAGGCCGTATTGGGGGAGTAATAGAGCGCGTTCTAATTCAAAGGGACGCAAACCTATATCATCCGAGTGGTTTAGCTCCAGCAGAACATCATACCAGGAAAGTTGAGGAAGTTTGGCGGCTTTTAAGGCCTTTTCCGTGTAAGCGAGTGCCTCTTTCTGAATACGGAAAATACGGCTCCAGACTTGTACGGTTTCTCGTGTCGGTTTGTGCGTCATATCACGATCATGACATATAGATGTAAATGCATCAACCTTGACATTTAAATGCAAATGCATGTACTTAAATGAATATACATGCATTTGCATTTAAATGGAGGTCGTAATGACACAACATGATTTAACACAATTTACCACTTTTGTTCTAAGGGTGGCCCTTGGCATTATGTATCTAGCGCACGGGGTGATCTTGAAGTTTTTTATCTTTGGTCTAGCTGGGACAGCGGCTTTCTTTGAATCTATTGGCCTTCCCGGATGGATGGCTTATGCCGTCTTTGCTGCTGAGCTTATCGGTGGTTTGATGCTGGTCTTGGGAATTCAAGCTCGCTGGGTCGCGCTGGTTTTACTGCCGGTTCTTTTTGGAGCTACTTGGCTTCATGCAGGCAATGGTTGGGTCTTTTCCTACCCCAACGGTGGTTGGGAATATCCGGTCTATCTGATCTTGCTTTCGTTTGTTCAGTTTGCCCTAGGCGATGGTCGGTATGCCTTGAAACGATCCAGTTCCGTTTCATTTATTTCTGCGGAATAGGCGGAATAGGCGGAATAGAGAGAATAGATAAATAATTTTGGTAAAAAATAAGGAGGGCACTCGGCCCTCCTGTCAAAAGGGGCAATTGCCTCATAGGACTTGAACTAACAATAGCTGTAACCTGCGGTAACGACACCGAGAAGTAACGCACCAAGAAAATCCGCAACTGCTCAAGCGCCCATCCACCCATCCACCCATCCACCAACAAAGAGCGCTGGACCTCTGCTTTGCGCTGGGGTTGCCGAAGTGTTGGTGATCTGAATGGATATCAGTTGAACTCTGTTTTGAGCAGGCTTTCGGCTTGCGTCACAATATCTGACATGATGTCAGCAGCGGGTTTTACATCTTTGATAAGGGCAGCATTTTCTCCAACAAATGCATTGGCTATTTTAGAATCTCCAACCGACAAGGCTTCACGCCATAGGACGGCTTCTGCTTCCACATTGGTTTTCAAGCCGGCAATGTTTTTGTGCCATTTGTCCGTAAAATCATTTTTCAATACGCGCGCATTGTAACGGTCCGGCCAATCGTAACCCCGGATAACATCAACGACAGAAGTACGAAGAGTATCGTCGCCATTGGCATCAATCGCTGCCTGCCACATTTTGGGATGGACAAGCGCTTCTTCTGCGGCCCAGAACCGGGAACCGATCAAGACGCCATCGGCGCCTAACATCAAAGAGGCGGCGAGGCCACGGCCATCAGCAATGCCTCCGGCGGCACAGAGCAAAGTATCCGGTGAATGTTTGGCAATATAGTCTGCAACTTCAGGAACAAGGGTGAAGGTTGTGCGTTTTTCGCCGTGTCCGCCAGCTTCTGCGCCTTGTGCCACAATAATATCAGCGCCAAGATCTATGGCATGCCTGGCATCGCGGAAGGTCTGGATCTGACAGATCAAAGGAATATTCGCAGATTTTATGGCCTTTATGTAAGGCGCTGGATCACCAAAAGACAGGAATAACGCAGCAGGATTACGCTCGATAACTTGGTCGAGTAGGTCAGTTTTTTCTTTTAGAACCCATGTGATAAGGCCACAACCAACACGTTGATTTCCCGCGATGTCGAATTGCTCTGTGATCCAGTCTATATCCCCGTAAGCACCACCGATGAAACCAAGCCCACCAGCGTTTGAGGTAGCTACGGCAAGTCTTCCGCCCGCAGCAAAGGCCATGGGGGCCTGAATGATGGGATGTTTGATACCGAGCTGCTTAGTTAATCTGGTTGTGATCACGGAATTCGCCTCCATGGCATTAACGTTTTAATCCGCAATGGCCTTATAGATCCCTACTGATAAATATATGGTAGGATTTATATCACGGCCACTGCGGATGTTAATGGTAAAGTGCTATTGTATTTACAGTTTACGGAACTCGGGTACGGAAAGTCCACCAATACCCCAATCTTCGAGGGCGACTTCATCAATGACAACGAAAGTTGTAGCAGGATTCTTGTTGAGTACTTTTTCCAACAAATCTGTTACCCCTTTGATAAGCTCTCCTTTTTGTTCAACTGTTGGGCCAGTCCCATCGAGGCCCCCTTCTTTTGTGACTTTGATGTTTACATATGGCATTTACGCCTCCTCAGAGTTTTGGTACGTAGGAAAAAACTTTCGAGATGATTTGCCAACGATTATCGTCATAGATAAGTGTCAGGAAATCGAGGTAATCACGTCCCATCATGGTCATTGTTGCTTTGACAAAAGCCATGTGATCACCACCAAATTGGATAGAATTAATGACGTCTTCACGAATTTGCCCGGTGCTTGCTGGTGGTGTACGGAGACTGACCTTTGCAAAGTATTCAGTCATTGCGTAATTCATGTAATCACCGTCCGTTGCATTCACGTATCGGGCATCAGGATGGAAAACTGTCGTCAAGATTTTGCTATCCGCTTGATATAATCCCTCGAAATAAGCCTCCAGAACCTCCATGATATCATGCATGTTTTGATGGATGGGCATCATCCAAGTAATCCTTCTGCTTTCATGGCAGCTTGGGATGATCGGCGGTTTGCAACACGTTCAACGAAGGCGGCAACATTCGACCACTTGGAAAGTTCTATACCTACAAAATTGGACCAGTTACTGACGACGAACATGTAAGCGTCTGCAACGGAGAATTGGTCACCGAGAAGGTAAGTCCTGCCGTCGCTGAATAGTTCGTTGAGATAATCGAACTTTGTACCTACATTTATAATTGCTTTTTGTTTTTCTTCATCCGTTGATGAGCCAGAAAATAAAGGGCTGAATGCCTTGTGTAATTCAGCGCCTGTATAATTCAGGTATTCCTGCATACGGGCCTTGGCAACAGTGCCATTCGCTGGAACCAATCCACTTTGAGGATGCTGATCGGCAATATATTGTAGGATTGATGGGCCCTCGGTCAGGACTTCACCCGTACTCAACTCCAATGCAGGTACATATCCTTTGGGGTTGATTTCTTTATAGTTTCTGCCGGATTTGGTTAGACCAGCATCGGTATCAACTTCTTCAATTTCAAAAGTTGCCGCAGTTTCATGCAAGATAATATGTGAGGCAAGTGGGCAGGCGCCGGGTTTGTAGAACAGCTTCATTAGTTTTCCCTTTTCTCGACAAGTTATGATTTAACTGAGATAAAGGTAGTGATTTAAATGATCGAAAGATAATATTGATAATTCAGCATCATGATCTATTATGTGGATTGTTTTGTTATAGAGAAGATGGACGGTTGGATGACATACGAACAGTTGGTGGTACTGCAAGCAATCGTCACAACAGGTACATTCCGCGCGGCGGCTGAACATTTGAATAAATCGCAATCTGCGATTAGCCATATGCTGAAAAAACTGGAAGACGAGATTGGGATTGTTCTTTTGTCACGGGAAGAATATCGACCTAAACTCACGACTTCAGGAGAAGTGTTTTATCGGCATGCGACGCGGGTTTTACAACAAATGCAACACCTTGGCGGCGTGGTTAAAAACCTCAATGCCAAACAAGAGCCAGAGGTTTTTTTGGCGGTGACTGCAACGTACCCATTAAAGCCTTTACTGGATGTAATTCGAGAGACAACGGATGCTTATCCTGCTACTCATATTCGGCTGTCGAGGGAAAGTATGAGTGGACCTATTGAGCAATTACTCCACGGTGATGCTGACCTCATTGTTGCGACGATGGACGGTGTGCCAGTGGATCAGGTAGAAGCGGTTCCTTTCTCTAGTGTGACAATTATACCTGTAGCTCATCCAGAGTACGCTCCAGCGCAAAATAAGGAAATGAATTCCATTAGAGAGATGCAAAGTTATGTACAGGTTGTCGTTGCTGACAGTGGCAGCGGGAAAAAACCACAAAGTCGAGATTTACTCCCTGGTGGTTTGCGTTGGACTGTTTCAGACTTTGCAGCCAAAAAAGATATTATTTTAGCGAAAATGGGATGGGGCGGGCTTCCAGAACACTTGATCCGGGATGAAATTGACAAGGGGGAACTGATGCCTCTCAATGTAGAGGGATACCCTCAGCGCCAATCTCATTTGTTTCAAATGCGAAGTCGTAACCGGGATGCTGGCATCGTAGCTCAGTCCATTTGGGATCGGTTGATGTCTTTCTCAGGCCAGATTTTGTAAGTGGGTTTTAAATTATATGAATATGAAGATTAGGTAGATTTAAAACCAGAGTTCTTGTTGTGTTGTAAAGAATAGTAAGAATCATGTTCCACAGTATTTATCCAGTGTTTATGCTTTATAAATACTGGATAAATACTGTGGAAGAACTGAAATAAAACCCCGAAACTTTCGTGAAATCTTCGGGGTTTTATTTGGTCTACCGAGCCAAAGTCAACTTTGTGTTCGTTAATTGGTTTAAGCTTTTTTGTATTCAGGATTTGAACCAGCGATAGCTGAAGCCTGCGCCGAGTGCGCCGATAAGTGGGGCAACCCAGAACAGCCATAGTTGTTCAAGCGCCCACCCGCCAACAAAAAGGGCAGGACCCGTGCTGCGGGCCGGGTTTACGGACGTGTTGGTGATCGGAATGGAAATCAGGTGAATGAGTACCAATGCTAGACCGATGGCAAGCGGCGCAAAGCCTGCGGGCGCCTTGTCATCCGTCACGCCGAGGATGATAAAGAGGAAGAAGAAGGTCAGTAGAACTTCGATCAACAAGCCGCTCATCATGGAATAGCCCATGGGGGAATGCTCGCCGTAGCCGTTGGAGGCAAAACCACCGCTCAACGAAAATTCCGGAATGCCGCTTGCGATCAGATAAAGCAGGCCTGATGCTGCGATGCCGCCTGCAAGTTGCGCGACCCAGTAAGGTGCAATCTGTCCTGCTTCGAATTTTCCACCAGCCCAAAGACCTAGGGTAACGGCGGGGTTAAAGTGCCCACCTGAAATGTGTCCGACGGCATATGCCATGGTGAGAACTGTTAAACCAAACGCCAGCGAGACGCCAACAAAGCCAATGCCTAGGTCAGGAATACCTGCTGCTAAAACAGCCGATCCACAACCGCCAAAAACCAACCAGAATGTGCCAAGAAATTCAGCACCGTAGGCCTTCGTATTCATCTTAAATCCCCTTAATGTGTGGCTGGAACTTATTATGACACCGCATCGCGCATGTAGGTTAACTACACTTGCTCCTCGCTTCTCGTGCCCTAAAAAAATGCACCCACTATTATCTGTAAATTGGAAAAGAGGGGGGATGAAATCCCCTCGTTAAAAGGCTCTCTTCTGGGTGGATAATAACAGAACTTGGTTGAAAATCTGCTGCGTAAAGTTACGTATTAATAGGGGATAAGCTCTACGTTAGGCGTAGAGGAGGGGGACCCTTCACTTAAACATCACCAGAAGGTCACATCCCAGTCATACCCCGGTAACACAAGCTGATCATGTTGGCGAAATTCAACATATTCTTCTGAAAGTGAGTTGCCGCATGTCTGATATTCCATTGGGAATGACCCGTCGCCGTTTGTTGTTGGGGGGTGTTGTGGCTGCATCTGCCGTTGGGTTTTCTCCGTTTTTGTCGGTGCGCAGTAATGCCGCGCCACTGGTCGGTGAATTACAATTGGTTCCAGCCACGCCTAATCCTTTGGGAAGTATCGAAAAGCTCTTCTTGCTCAAAGGTGATCCGTTGAAAACACCTATTAATCGTATTGTGACTGAGGACGGAAATGCAGTTCCCACGCCAAAATTGGCAGCAGGGGAGCGCCGGGTTTTGCGCGTTTTGCACTTTAACGATATGCACAATCACATTACGGAACTACATGGTAAAAAGGGTGATACTCACCGGTTTTCTCAAATTGTAAAACGGGTAAAAGAAGTACGCGCAGCGGCGGCAGAAGATGAAGCTGTGCTGTTTGTTTCTGCCGGGGATGATCATACGGGATCAATCTTTGATGAGCTTATGGGGTGGAATGTTGACGAGTTTGTCGCGGATGCAGGTTATCGAACTTATTCTGCGGCCGGGCTTGATATTGCTGCTATCGGTAATCACGAATTTGATCGTGGCGCGGAACTTTTGAAAAAAGCTGTTCAAACGGATGCACGGTTCCCGCTGTTGTCTGCCAATGTACATTCTTCGCAACACATGAAACGTGATGAAGACTATGTCGCAGCCGCGATTGCAGAGATAAAAGGACTGCGGGTCGGGTTGATCGGTTTGACAACCAACATTGATACGCGTGTTGGGCAAGAAGACGACTTAACCTTGGCTGTTGATCGCCCGCTCAAAGCTGTAGAGAATTTGTTACCTGCTGTTGCCGAGGTTTCCGATGTTGTCGTGATCTTGTCACACTGTGGATATGGCGTCGGCAAACACACATCTGGCAAGGCGGCGACGGCGCGGGATGTTGGCGAGGGGGATTTTGCCATCGCAGGATTGGCGAGTAAGTTGACCGACAAGCCCGTTGTTGTGGTCGGCGGTCACACCCATACCCGCCTCAACGAAGAAAAAATTGAAGAAGCCAATTTGATCGACGGTGTATTGATCACACAGGCCGAAGCCCACGGTAAATATCTTGGGGATATTACTATGTCTATTGCTGCGGAAAATGGTCGTAAAGACTGGTACAGCTCGGTTTCCCTGCACCCGATCAAAAAAAGCGACAAGCGTGTAACCGTTGATGACCCCAAATATGCATCTCTTCAACAAGAAGGCGATTACGACGCCGCGTTTGAGCAGGCTAACATCGCCCCCTTGATCAAAGCGTTGGATAGCAAATTGGCCGAAGTTATCGGCGAAGTTAAGGATGCTGATCTGACACGGGACAAGATGGTTGTGTCGCGGTATGTGGGGGAAAACAGACTCGCTAACTACATGAATGATGCTGTTCTTGCCAGATCTCAAAACTTTACGGACGGCCCGGTTGATTTTGCACTGTTCAACGCCACGGGAATTTCAAGCGGTGTCGAACAAGGGGCGCTGAGTTTCAAGAACTGGTACGATGTTATGCCTTATGCTGATGCCATCCATATTGCCAGCCTGAGCGGGCAACAGATCCACGATATGTTGCAATCCAACGCTAAACGTTTGTTGCGGGCTGAAGAGATTGCGACAACGGATCAGGAAGGCTTTGTCTCTCGCGGGTTCTTACATTTTTCATCAGGCATTCGGTATGAAATTGATCCCGGCGCTTCTGCAGAGCAAGCCAAAGCAATTAACATTACCCTCAAAGGCCAACCCGTTGAAGAGTGCTTGGGCAAAACCTTTAGTATGGTGTTGAACACTTATTTGGCACTGGGGGGATTTGGCGAGAACTGGAATGGGAAAGCAATTGGCGGCGGCGTTCCGGGAGATATCCCAAGTTTTGATATGCGTGCTTTGGAATACAATCATACGGGTTTGGTATATCGTAACGAAGTGATTGCTCATATTCGCAACACAAAGGTCATTTCTGCAGATACTGGTGCGCGCATTGATGGGCGCGTGGTGGTTTTGAGCTAAGCGAAGCGTTCTAACGATAACAGGGCCTGCTTTTCTGGCAGGCCCTGTTATTCTTTTGATTAATCTTCATGGGGTGGTTTTAGGTGGAATATCAGGTTTTGTTAATGGATACGCCTCCTTCAACCAGCATGGCTGTGCCTGTAACAAAGCTAGCGTCATCGGAAGCGAGAAACAGTGCGGCTTTAGCAATTTCTTCTGGTTCAGCGATCCGTTTTAAGCCATGAAGGCTTTTTACAAACTCTTCTATTTCCGGGTTAGATGCGACCGTGCGGCCCATAGGGGTGTCGGTGCCACCAGGCAGTAGGCTGTTGACCCGCAAACCTTTGGGGCCATATTCAGTTGCCAGTGCCAGCACCATGCCGTTGATCCCGGCTTTTGAGGCGGCGTAGGCGGCCATGCCGGGCATGCCGATGGTGTGGCCGACAAAGCTGGAAGTAAATATCAGGGAACCGTATTTGCTTTCAAGGAGAGCTGGGATTTGATGTTTGGCACCGAGAAAGGCAGACGTCAGGTTGGTATTGAGAGTATCATGCCACCCTTCGAGGGTAATATCGGGTGTATCGCCCATCGCCCCGAGAGTACCTGCGTTATTAAAAGCAATATCGAGTTGGCCGTAAGTTCCCGTTGCAACTTCGACCAATGCTTTGGCGTAAGTCTCATCGGTAACATCCCCGGCTATGGCGAGGGCTTGACCGCCATCGACCCGAATTTCTTCGATTAGTATATCCAGTTCTGCTTGTCGCCTTGCGCCTGCGATAACCTTGGCACCCTGCGCGGCAAATAGTTTGGCGGAAGCGCGGCCAATGCCCGAACTTGCGCCTGTAATGATGGCAACGCGGTTTTCTAATCTACTCATCTTTTGGTCCTTAAAAAGATATACGTGTTAAAATGTCGGACCTTATGATTGCTGTTACTTGGTTTTAAAAAACTCTGCTTCTTGTTCTGGAATTTTAAAAGGTAACAAAATGAGGGTATGTAGCGTGATTGGAAAGAGGATCTGAAGTTTCTATCAATACAAAAGCAAGAACCGGAGTTCTTGCTTTTGTATTCTCGGTTAGCTTTTAGAAACTGACAAACGAGATTGATGTGATATCAGTTCAAAGACAGGAGCACCTGAGATGAGTAATAGGGCGATGAGTAAACAAAGCCAGTTTCAAAACGATGACAATCGCTATCAAGCGATTGTGGATCGAAATGCTGATGCTGATGACATCTTTTATTACGCGGTACTTACCACGGGTGTTTATTGTCGACCATCTTGTGCAGCGCGGTTAGCGCGACGGGAAAATGTGAGCTTTCATGAGACCTGTAAGGATGCTGAAAAAGCGGGCTTTCGCGCCTGTAAACGCTGCCGTCCCAATGAAATGAAAAAGCAAGAGCGTCAGGCGCTGGCGGTTGCCAAGGCCTGTCGTCTGATTGAAGAGGCCGAAGACGTCCCCGATCTTGATGCCTTGGCAGAGGCCGCGGGCATGAGCCGCTTTTACTTTCATCGTGTGTTCAAGTCGATCACAGGTGTCACCCCAAAGGCTTATACTACGGCACATCGTGGTAATCGGGTCCGTGAAGAATTACGTGGTAGCGAAACCATCACAGAAGCGATTTATGACGCTGGGTTTAATTCCAACGGGCGTTTTTATGCCAACACGAAAAACTTGCTTGGCATGAAGCCAACCAGTTACCGTAAAGGCGGGGTTGATACGGAAATTCGCTTTGCTTTGGGCGAGTGTACATTGGGTTCTATTCTCGTTGCCGCGAGTGACAAGGGCATTTGCTCGATTTTGCTGGGGGATGATCCCGAAGATCTGGTGCAAGACCTTCAAGACCGCTTTGCCAAGGCTATCTTAAAAGGCGGCGATGCGGAGTTTGAGAAATGGGTCGCGCAGGTGGTGGGCTTTGTCGATGATCCGAGTATTGGTCTGGATTTACCGTTGGATATCCGAGGTACGGCCTTTCAGCAGCGGGTCTGGAAAGCCTTGGGCGATATTCCGGTCGGTAGCCGGATGAGCTATTCGCAAGTGGCTGAGAAAATTGGCTCACCAAAGGCTGTGCGCGCCGTGGCTTCTGCCTGTGCTGCGAACCACATTGCTGTGGCCATTCCCTGCCATCGGGTGGTGCGTAATGATGGTGCGCTGTCTGGGTATCGCTGGGGCGTAGAGCGCAAACAACAGTTGCTCGACTTTGAAGCGGTTGCCGCAGAATGAGATCAATTGAGCTTTTAGATGGAGACCAGATCGAAACGGATCTGGATCAGCAGGGCTATGCGATTGTCAAAGGGTTGATCGGAACAGAAGACTGCGTGAACTTGGCGCAGATCTATGATCAAGATGATCCTTTCCGTTCCCGGATTCTTATGGCACGGCACGGTTTTGGACAGGGGGAATATAAATACTTCTCCTATCCGCTTCCCGATCTGGTTTCTGATCTCAGGACGGGCCTTTATCGCCCGCTTGCCAATACGGCCAACCGCTGGAACGCGGCCATGAATATGGAACAACGTTTTCCAGAAACACACGCTGAATATCTCAAGTTATGTCATGCTGCCGGGCAAACCAAACCCACGCCGCTCTTGTTGCAATATGGTGTGGGCGATTACAACTGCCTGCATCAAGATGTGTATGGGGAGCTATTATTTCCGCTTCAAGTGGCCTGTTTATTATCGAAACCCGCCGAAGACTTTACCGGAGGGGAACTGGTTCTCACCGAGCAGCGCCCCCGGATGCAGTCCCGGGCCGAGGTTGTGCCGCTGGAGCAGGGAGATGCCGTCATCTTTCCTGTGCGAAATCGCCCCAAACAAGGCACCCGTGGCACCTATCGGGTAAATATGCGTCACGGCGTCAGCAAAATACGCTCCGGTCAACGCCACACCCTCGGCATTATATTCCACGATGCACAGTGAAGGCATGCTATACGACTAGTCTTTTCTAAACAGAAAAAACTTAACCACCCATAGACTGAAAAACGAATTGTTAACCAAAATATCGGACATTTCCTTACAGTAAATAAAACAAATATAAAATATGAGCACAGTGAAGTGCTCTGCCAATGTGGAAAGTTTGGCGGTAGGGAGTGTTGTGTAATGGAAATGATGGTTGCTGATCCTGGGAGTGATCCGCTTATACAAGCCGAACGGGATGCTTATGCGGCGAGAAGAGAGCTTCATACTCTTGGAGACGCTCTGCAGGGTGAATTCGAAGGAACAATGTCGCAAGCAAAAGAAGCGGGCGACGCGATGCAGGCGGCGAGTGTTGCTACACGACAAGCCATTGAATCGGTCAGTTCTCGTGCGCATGATTTAGAAAACGATGCGAATACCGCAACGCAAAATGTTGATGCTGTTGCGGCTGCAACCGAAGAAATGAATGCTTCTATCTCCTTGGTTGGAGAGCACGTTTCCAAGACTGCCGAGGGCGCAAAGGGGGCTTCTGCGCAAGCGCGCGGCGCAACTGAGACCATCCAAACTTTGGCTCGAGCATCCGAACGCATTGGTGACGTGGTTAAGCTTATCGAAGGCATTGCAGGTCAAACCAACCTACTTGCATTGAACGCGACCATTGAAGCCGCACGAGCAGGTGATGCCGGAAAAGGTTTTGCTGTTGTCGCCAGTGAGGTGAAAAGCTTGGCCCAGCAAACTGCGAATGCGACCAAAGACATAACAAATCAGGTCAATGAAATTCAAAGTGTCACAGCCCAAGTGGTTGATGTAATAGCAAATATTTCTGAAGTTATTGGCTCGGTTGAGGATTTTTCATCTGAAGTCGCTGATCGTGTGCAAGAGCAAGTTGCTGCCATTAATGAGATTGGTCGAAATGCCCAGCAAGCGGCAATTAGTACACGGCAAGTTACTGAGTCCATGTCTGAGGTTGTGAGTGAAGTAAATCACGTTGCAGATAAAACTGGAGAGCAAGAAGCAAGCGCGAACAAAATGCGGGAGCTGATTGAAGCTTTGAATCTTCGATTGCAAACAGCAGTGAATGAAACAAATAGTTCCAGTACTGAGGCCTTGGATCGTATTCCTTTTGATTTATCGATTACGGTTAAAAAGGGCGAACAAGAATACCCTGCTGAACTTCGAAATATGAGTTCTTTGGGTGGTGTCCTTGTCGGGTTGAAATGTGATCTGGCTGGGGGTGATAGGATCGATATTGATCTCCCGCCTTTGGGGGCAATGTCGGCTGTGATAAAGGGGACTTCAAGCGCAGGATTTCAGGTTGAATTTGAAACATCTGCAAAGCAGATAACATCGAAATTCCTAAAGGGACACACCGCCATCGACCAACCCTTTATTGCTAAAGGAATTAAGTCTGCCAATCGTATTGGATCGCGTTTTTCTCAGGCTATTGATACAGGTGAAATTTCTTTGGATGATCTCTTCGACGTCGAATATCAATCTGTCGAAGGGAGTAATCCACAGCAACATCTTACGCGCTATTTGGCCTTTACCGATAAGGCTCTGCCGGAAATACAAGAACCTGTTTTAGACTTTGATGACCGTGTCGGTTTCTGTGCGGCGGTTGATGTGAACGGCTTTCTGCCGACCCATAACCTAAAATATAACAACTCTCAAAAAGCTGACGATCCGGTTTGGAACGCGGGAAATTGCCGTAACCGTCGGATCTTCACCGACCGTACAGGGGCTTCTGCGGGTGCTAACACCGAAAACTATCTGTTACAGAGTTATCTGCGTGATATGGGCGGTGGGAATTTCGTTTTAATGAAAGATCTCAGTACACCGATCATGGTCAAGGGCAGGCAGTGGGGTAATCTCCGCCTTGGTTATGCACCTTAATTATGGGGCGTTTATTTATTGAAGCACTGCCTTTAATCTAGGATTGCCTTGGTCCAATTCTCTTCGATCTCTTGAGAAATAAAACCATCAGACTGAAAGATTTTGGTTGTTTCTCGTACATGATCTGGGCAGCCAGAAGTAAAGTGTAGAATGTTCTGTTGCCCGCTAGGGATCTGGCTAGGGATTTGGCAGGGGATCTGAACGTCTGATGCAATTAAATGTGAGTGCCGTGAGAGATAGTCCTTGAGACTATCGGCACAAATAGAGGGTTGGCAGAGAATTGGCACGGACTGGCCCATGATGTTGCCGATGATTTTTTGTGCAGCTTTTTCAAAAGCATTTTTCAACAATGGATAATGGGTGCAGCCAAGCATTATCCAGTTGGGGATTTTATTGCTCTGATCAACGAGCTGACTGACGTACCTCTCAACCAGAGTATCTATTGTTGCTGTGTCTTTTTTACTTTCCAGCGCAGGAACCAGTTCTGGACAGGCTTGTTGAAGAACATCAAGCAGGGGGGCGCGTTTGCCGATTTCAACAAGGTAGGTTTTGCTTTTGACCGTGGCTTCGGTCGCAAAGATACCAACTGTTCCTCTTAAATTTTGTTGACGATGTTGTTCCCACTTGATCCAAGGACGATCAGTGATGGTCTCTACCATGGGAACGAGGACCCCAAGAATACGATTGTCCGGGGCCCGATTTGGAAGCCATTCTTGCTGAAGCTTCCGCAGGGCAATTGCGGAGGCCGTATTACAGGCAAGGATGACAAGCTTGCAACCTCGGTCAAAGAGAAAGTCAACGCCTTGTCGCGTGAACTCGTAAACTTCAGAACCGCTTTTCGGGCCATAGGGCGCGCGGTTATGATCCCCCAAGTAAATAAATTTTTGATGGGGCAACGCAGCGCGCAACGCGTGTAAAACGGTTAACCCACCTGAGCCGGAATCAAAAACCCCAATAGGCACATTGGGCTCTTTTTCATCAAGACGTGATTTTTGCTTAGCTGTCATCTTTACAGGTATAGTTCCCGCTTATGGCAGGAATTTGACGATGTTGGTAAGCAAGCTCGAAGGGTTGATCTGATACCTGCAAGTGTTTGTAAGTGATCAGCAAACGACAAAATTTCTTCAAGTTATTATCTAATTCCTCTTTTGCCTGACCACCTGTAATGAGAAAGCGAATTTCTGTGTCAGACAAGATTTCGACCTGACCTACACCGAGATCAGTAAGGTTGCCAAAATCAGCAATTGCAGAATGGATTTGCTGACGTTGGTTTACCTCAATCTCTTTTGGTGAGAATAAGGTAAAGCTAGAGTAGGCTATGATTATGATCAGGGAAATTGCCCCGATGATCCACCAGTTTTTGAGCATGGTTGCGTTGTTCTCTTTTCCTGTGTAAAAAAACGGAAGCTTTTATTTATGTACTCAGTTTGGGTACAAAAAGGTTTTAGCCTGTGTTTTGGGGGGATCCCATTAACACCGGGTGTTGGGTGCGGAATATATCACGGTGTTAGTAATGCGAAAGCCAATTTTCGGCAAGTTGCCGCTTATCGGGACGACAGTCTTGGGTATTGCCGTGGGCGTACTCAGTCCGTCTATAGCTTTTGCTGATTTCCAAGAAGGGCAAAAAGCTTTCCAAGCTGAAGATTATTCGGCGGCATTTCGTTATTGGCAGATGAGTGCTGATCAAGGGGAATCCCTTTCCCAATTGCATCTGGCACGACTTTATCGCGACGGCATGGGCACGGATCAAGATAAAATTGCGGCTGCGCTCTATTATTCGCTGGCATCGATACAAAACCTGAAAGAAGCAAGCGCAGAAAAAGAATTACTATTAGAGGACTTTACCGAAGAAGATTCTCAATTGGCCAGTAAATTGATGGCGAGTTGGGAGCCGATTGACGTACCGATGATTTCCGAAAAACGTCCGCTTAGTGTAGAAGATAAGGAAAAGACACGTTGGTTTAAAGCTGCTGAAAAGGGTGATGTAAAAGTCATCGAAGAAATGATTGAAAGCGGATTTGAACTTAATGCCCGCGATAAGGATGGCTGGACGGCTCTGATGTTGGCTGCTTTGAACAATCATCAAGTGACGTCGAGCAAATTGATTAATGCAAACGCAGATCTGACCGTTTCTGATTCTCTGGGGATGACAGCCTTGATGGCGGCTTCTGTTGCCGGAAATAAAAGCCTTGTCGAGTTCATGGTCAAAT
Source organism: Kiloniella antarctica (assembly GCF_042682825.1). Lineage (NCBI taxonomy): Bacteria > Pseudomonadati > Pseudomonadota > Alphaproteobacteria > Rhodospirillales > Kiloniellaceae > Kiloniella > Kiloniella antarctica. The sequence goes on along the minus strand of NZ_JBHUII010000004.1, from coordinate 815,490 downwards.
CCGGTGCGGATATTGAACGTGAAGACAGCGCCGGCGAAACGGCGGAATACATGGCGGAACAGGCAGGGCATGTTACCGTCGCGCGGTATTTCTCGACGATGGAACTTCCTGAAGACCAAGTGAAAAAGGCTCAGGAACTTCTTATCGCCCTGGGGTACCTGGAGGGCAGTGCCGATGGCAAGTCCGGGCCTAAAACCTCCGAAGCTGTGAAAAATTTTCAAAAAGATAATGAACAAAAGCCAACCGGATTGGTTCGTAAACTTCTTTTGGAAACTCTTAAAGGTAAAGTTCCTGTAAAGCCTGTACCTGATGCTGATAAGGAAGAGATTTCATTTGAATCTGCATCGGCGGTGCAAGAATAATTCATGGTTTGGTATCTGAGTGTTTGATATTGGCGCGTTTAAATGGGATATGTCTGCTTAAGAGTTGATTTATGACACATATTTTGCCGTTATCTCGAAATATACAGAGTTATTTCAGTTCAGAGACTCGACTCGGGTTGCCTAAAACTATATGGTGGCCCGTCGTTCGCGGAGATTAGATCTCTAATTCTTCGCTTCATATTTATTCTTTTACATACGTTAAGGCAGTCTAGATGAACTGGACGGAAGAGCGCATTGAGCTTCTGAAAAAACTATGGGCAGAAGGCCATAGTGCTTCGCAAATTGGCAAAATGCTGGGCGTTTCTAAAAACGCTGTAGTCGGTAAAGCCCACAGGATGAAACTGGCTGCAAGGCCTTCTCCTATTAAGCGCAGTGCCAAGAGTGATACTGCTAAAAAGGATGCACCTGCTAAAAAGGCTGCTCCTAAAGCTGTTAAACCTGCTGCTGCGACGGTGAAGCCTGAACCAAAGGCGGCGAGAGCTGCACCTGCCGCTGCGAAAGCGTCTGTGGTGCCACCTAAACCTCGGGGTTTTGCCCCGCCACCACGGCCTGTTGCCCCTAAGGTTCAAAAGGCACCAACCGCTGCTGAGCTTAAAGCTGCTTCTCTTCCTGCAAAAGCACGTCGTAAAGCAAGTTCTGATGCTGCGGATCGTAAGCTTTTTAGTGGAGCACTTGAAAAGCGTAAGGGACCAAAATGTCTCTGGCCTGAGGGTGATCCTGGAGATGATGATTTTCATTTCTGTGGTGCGCCAGCCGTGCCTAGTAAGCCTTATTGTGCTGAACATTGTGCGCGAGCCTATATTACAAAGAGCAGCCGTAACTCGAAGAAGCCGGTGATGCCTTTGGTTGACAATAGCGCCAAAGATAATAAAGAAGGCGCTTCTTCTACAGAAGGATCATCTTCTTCAGAAACAAAATCTGCTTAGGTTATTTTGTTTCGGTCCCTTCGTTAAGGCGGTAAATAATTTAAATCAACCTCTGTAATTTCTACAGGGGTTGATTTTTTTATGCCTTCGGATCTTGTGATATTTTTCAAAAAATATTTTTTATTGAGAATACAGATTCAAAAAAATAAGTATAAATCCCAATTTTGTCAGATTTTCGCCCGAATTATATAATTAACTGGCTTTGTATTATACTGATCGGAAAATTAAGAGCGGTTGTCGCTCTTGTTTCTTTTTAGTCTGAGCGACCTATGTTTTTTTTAATAGTGAACGCTTTTGGGTACGTTAAAAGAGGATAATTTTATGTCAAAGGTACAATACAGAATGAATAAACGTAAATATTCAGGTCTGAAGAAACTGCCTTTAACGATGCTGGTCGTGACTGGTGTTTTAACAACAGTGATGACGTCTCCCCTACATATCCAATACGCTCATGCTCAAGAAGAAGACCCTGGGGAAATGGCCCGGGAGAGTATTGAATTGATGATGAAATCACTCCGCTTGGTTATCGACGCCATCCCTCAATATGAAATGCCTGTCATCAATGACAATGGGGACATCATTATTCGGCGTAAACAAAAAGATGATTGGGAAGATTTGGACGATACGCCTGAGACTGATCCATTGGAAAACAATCCAAACGCCGATGATGGAAGCCCCAAAGAAATTTGATTAAGACAAATACGATAATAAAACAGGTTTGCTAAGGGCTGATTTAAACAAGGCCCGGTAATTTTAAACAAGGTCAGGTAATTTTTAACAAGGTCAGATAATCGCCCCTAAAAATATTACAGGCTTGTTTGTAAAATTGACCTTTGAGGACAAGGACAGCCTTGCAGCAAAGACCATGGCAGGGTAACTCATTTATATAGGAATGAGTATGAAGGAACGATCCCATGTTCGATAGTCTAGGTGCGTTTGTCCCCGGTGGAAATATGACCTTTGAAGGCGCAGAAAAAGGCCCTTTAAAGGGTTTTGGTTTTGCGGTGAAGGATATTTATGACCTGAAAGGGTATGTAACGGGGTATGGCAATCCCGATTGGCAAAGTCGCCGACGACCCTCAACAGCACATGCGGTTATCGTTCAAAAACTCCTTGATGCTGGGGCGATGGTGATCGGAAAAACCATAACCGATGAGTTTGCCAGTAGCCTGGACGGTCAAAACTATCACTATGGTACCCCGGCAAACCCGGAAGCTCCTGGACGTATTCCTGGTGGATCATCCAGTGGTTCTGCCTCTGCGGTTGCTGGTGGCCTTGTTGATTTTGCATTAGGTTCTGATACTGGCGGGTCGATCCGTATTCCGGGAAGCTATTGCGGCCTTTTTGGTCTACGCCCCACGCATGACCGCATCACGAAAGAAGGTGTTTTACCGCTGGCCGACAGTTTTGATACCGTTGGCTGGTTTGCCAGAGATGCTTGGCTGTTAAATTTGGTTGGCGAAGTTTTGATGGACGCTAAAGCCCGTGTTGACGTTATGCCGGAAAAGCTTCTGGTTGCTGTCGATGCTTTTGAGGCGCTTGATGAACGCAGTCGCCAAGCCTTGCGGCCGCATCTCGAACGCCTCGAACAGCGCCTTGGCAAGGCTGAATATGTGAGCCTCAACCCTGATAACCTCCAAGCCACAGGCCTAAGCGATACACCACAGTTGGGGCTTCTTGGTCTCGCGGGACTTTTTCAAGTACTCCAAGGACGCGAAGTTTGGGACACCCATGGCGCGTGGTTTGAGCGGGTGAAGCCCAAGATGGGACCGGATATTCAACAGCGTATGGATTGGCGTAAGACGATAACCGATGAGCAGGTGTCCGATGCCGCTGAAAAGCGGGAATTTTTTAACAGGCGTTTAGCCGGGTTACTAACACCAAAGACGGTGCTTTGTTTACCTTCTGCCCCTGGGATCGCACCGCGAATTAATGAAAATTCCGAAGTGCTTATGGCGCACAGATCACAGCTGCTCGCATTGACTTCGCCTGCAGGATTGAGCGGTTGCCCGCAAATTACCATGCCTCTTGCCACGCTTGATGGCTGTCCGCTTGGGTTGTCTCTTATGTCCGCGCGGGGCGGCGATCTGGAACTGTTGTCATTTGTTGAGAAATTCTGTGGCGGTGAGAATGAAAGTCAATCCCTGTCCCCCTTCTAATGGAAGGCGCTTCGCACTGTGGGGTTCCCGTAAATAATCGGTCGCGGATCGTTAGGGGCAGTCAACGAAACCTTCGGCAAGTTCATTTTATCCACACAAATTATACCCTGAACTTGTTGCTGCTGGTTTTAAGGTTGTGTCGGACGTGATGGTAGTTAGTCACGAAAGCGGAGCATACGGCAAAGAGGGGAGTGATCCGTGTTATAGCTCCCCTCTTTGCCGTATGCTCCGCTAGAACGGGTTGATTAATTCACTGTATTGGGCTTAATGGATAGGGTGTGATTAGTCGTCGTATTGGATCAGGCTTGTTACCGGAATGTTACTCAATTTATCTCTTCCTTTAAGGAAGGTGAGTTCAATTATACAAGCGACTCTTTTGACATCAGCACCTGCTTGTTGCATCAGCGCAATAGCTGCTTCCATGGTGCCGCCTGTTGCCAAAAGATCATCCAGCATAATTACGCGTTGGCCAGGTTTAACCGCACCTTCTTGTATTTCTATAGTATCTGTGCCGTATTCGAGATCGTAAGTGTATGAAATGGTTTTACCCGGTAGTTTACCCTTTTTGCGGATCATCATAAAGCCCATACCCAAGCGCATGGCAAGTGGTGCTGCGAGTAAGAAACCACGAGATTCAATGCCGGCAAGTACGTCAGGTTTTTCTTTTTCTATGATTACAGCAAGGCGTTCAATGGTCTCGTTCCAAGCTTCAGCATGCGCTAAAAGGGTAGAGATATCATAAAAAAGAATGCCGGGTTTAGGATAATCAGGAACTTCCCGGATGTGATCTTTTAAGTTGATGCTCATAATAACATGGTCCCTTTTTTGGGCAATTTATGGAAGGCTTGAACTAAAACCGTTTGGGAGAGGCCGTAAGGTAATCTCTTCGAACAGGCTTTGGGGTTTATGACGTTTTTATAATGATTCTGCAACAATACCTTTTCCCCTTGATAGGTGGTGTGAAACATTTTGTCAGCCATATCGGGCGGTCTTTGGTTCGATACGCCAATTGTTACGTTAGTCGGCCCTTTAAATATTTGAGTTGTTGAGTTCTTTTGGAAGATAACGCAGCTCTATAGGTTTACATTGAGCTGTGTCAAAAATCTGAAGGGCATCACAAAGCGGTGAGGGCTGTTGTTCGACCTTCTGTCTTGTGATGCTATTAGATTGAAGTTTTGTTTAATGGGCGGGAAACCCCCTCTTGTTATTAGAGGTGACATCCCTAAGTGAATAGCTCCACATTCTCAATCTCATATTCGACGCTAAAGGAGAAAGCTCGTGACCAGACACCGTTATGGTTTAATTGGATTTTTTACCAAACTGTTACCTTTGCTGATCGGCGCTGTTGTTGCTGGTGGTTTCTCTGTTGCTATGGCAGATCCGGGTTATCCGCATGATGGCATGGTAAGTATCAAGGTTGAAAAGCCTTACAAAGAGCTCAGTGCGGATTTGAAAGACTCGATTAAAGAAAACAAAATGGGTTTGGTGACGAAGGCTACGGCCAGCGGTGGTGCGGCGACACAGGGCATTACCATTCCGGGAAATATGGTTGTTGGGGTTTATCGTAATGATTTTGCCAGGCGGATGCTCAAGGCCTCTATTCCTGCAGGGATAGAAGCGCCGATCCGCTTTTATCTAACCGAGAACACAGATGGCACCACCAATCTAACTTATCGGAAACCTTCTGCTGTTTTTGCTCCTTATAATTCTGTGGAGTTGGATGTGATGGCAAAAGAGCTTGATGTTATTTTTGATGCCATTGCCCAAGGGGCAGCCAAATAGGTCAGGACCAAAGGATAACTAAATAGAGCCCAAGGGACGCCGAAGAGGTCAGCGAAAGAGGTGTGAAGTAATCGTCTCTTATGGGATAATAGTTTACCCTTTGAGTTGGATAGCGTAGAGGTTATTTCCGATCAGGCGTAAGGGTAAAAGATTAACGGGAATGAAACGACCGACAAAAGAGCGTGGGAAAAACAGCGACGATAAAGTTGCTGTTGCCGATTATTCTAATGTTCATCCTGAAGGTAAATCAGATGAGAATTCATCCGATCCTGTACAGGAAGCTCTTTATTGCGATTTTGTCGGTGGTGCCGTTGGACACCGCTTACGATTTGGTGGTGGCCGCGGGCAAGCTCTGCCAAAAGCCGCAGGCCTGACCAAGGGACGCACACCTAGAATTGTGGATGCGACGGCGGGTTTTGGACGCGATGCTTTTCTGTTGGCGTCTCTTGGGGCCGAAGTCACACTTATCGAACGTTCTCCTGAAGTTCATGCCATGCTTGAAGAAGGGATGAAGCGCGCGCGCGAAGCCGATGATTATATCATAGATATCATCTCGCGCATGACGTTGCTTTTTGGTGATGCAAAGGAAGTCTTAAAAGGCATGTCACCTGATGTGGTAGTGGTTGATCCCATGCACCCGCCACGGAAAACTACAGCATTGGTCAAAAAAGAAATGAGGGTACTGCGGAGCTATGTTGGTGCGGATCCCGACGCTGAGGAGTTGATGGAAGCGGCTTTGTCCGTCGCAACCAAGCGGGTTGTTTTAAAATGGCCTGTGAAGGCGGATCCTCTTGAAAATATCAGAAAACCTTCGCACCAGATTATTGGGAAGTCCACACGTTATGACGTCTTTATGATTGGTTGATACAAACTAATTGTTTCGGTTGTGTAATTTATCCAACTTTTAAGGTATAGTAAGTTTAACTAGGTTGAATATATCGGCGTAGCACTTTTGATTTGGAGGTGTGGTGGGGTATTTTCCTCGATTGGTTTTACTTATAGCTCTCGGTTTCTTTGGGAGCGTATTTTCCTCTGCTGCAAGCTCCTTCGCTCAGGCTGAAACCTTGCGTATTGCCTCTATCGATTGGTGCCCTCAGCTTTGTCCTCAAGAGGATAAAGAAGGTTATGTTCTTGATACAGTAAAAGAAATTTTCAAAAATAGTCCCTATGAAATTGAAGTCGTAACGTATTCTTGGACACGTGCGATTCACTTAGCGCGTGTTGGAAAAGTACATGCTCTTTTATCACCAGCAAAGCCGGAAGCCCCAGATTTGTTATACCCTGAGCAGGAGGTGGGGACGCAAAAGATGTGTTTCTTTGTAAAGAATACCTCGCCTTGGAAGTATGAGGGAATTACATCTTTGCGTGATCAAAAAATTGGCATAGCCATTGATACCTCAATCGAAGAACTGAATACCTTTATCAAAGAGCACAAGGATAAGTTCTTTTTCTCTCCTTATGGGACTGATTATCTTGAGCACTCTTTCAATATGATTGAGCGGGGTCGTTTGGACAGTTTTATCTTTACCTATAACTCGACGGTTTACTCCCTACTGCAACGTAAACTCGTTGATCGCATAAAATCAGCAGGGTGTGTTTCCTCCGGAAATATATACATGGCCTTTACGCCTGATAAGCAGCAGCGGGCTTTTGTGCTCGACGCCATGAGATATTTTGATAAGAAAATGACCGAGTTGGTTCGTAAAGAAGAAATTGCCAATATCATGCGAAACTACGGACTGCCCAGTTGGAAAAATACAGAGCTAAAAGTGTTTTGAATTGAATTTTTAAGACGGTGAGACGTAATTAGTAATAATAATGCACAATATTTTGAGAAAAAAATTAAGAAAATTATTGACCTTATCTTAAGAAACTTTTCAAATTGTGATATTAAGATATTGAAAAATATATAAAAACTTATCTGTTGTGAGATCAAAATTTGAAATTTAGGTTGAAAATAATTAAAGTTTTATTTTTTTATTAAGCATGAATTAACTGGAGGATCAGATAATAGATCCTGAGATAGTCGGTGTACCATTCTGGTCGCCTTATTAACGTTTGGAAAGAAGCTGGAGTGATATGAGTCTAACGCAGCAAGATGTCGCCAAACTTTTGGCAGATTCCTCGCCCGGTGTCCGTGCTGAAACAACGATGAAGGTTGCTTCACATTTTGACGCGAAAGATTTTACGACAGAAGAAAAAGCTGTCGCGGAAGAAATTTTTCGTGCTCTGGTTAAGGATGCAGAGATCGTTGTTCGGGAAGCGCTTTCTAGCTCTTTGAAAGCATCTGATGATTTGCCAAGAGATATCGCATTGGCTATGGCTGCGGATGTGGATTCTGTGTCTCTGCCGATACTGAAATTTTCAGATGTTTTTACAGATGAAGATTTAATTGCAATTTTGTCAAAAGAAGGCGCTGCAAAACAAGAAGCAATTGCGTTGCGAGCGCATGTCTCTGAGGCGGTTTCTGACGCTGTGATTGATACAGGCAATGAGAATGCTGTTGCCAAATTAGTTTCAAATGAAGGGGCTGTAATAACCGAAAACGGTTATGGAAAGGTTATGTCTGAATATAAGGAAAGCGAAGTCGTTGCGGGATCTCTTTCCCGTCGTCCGTCTTTACCTGCATCAGTATCCGAACGTTTGATGAATACACTGTCGGAGCGTCTTAGACATTATATCGTCAGTCGCCATGAGCTGGATTTTGATCAGGCCTCCAACTTGATTTTGCAAGTGCGTGAGCGCGCCACTGTTTCTCTTTTAAAAGAAGGCTCAAGTCACGAAGAATTGGAGAAACTGGTAAAACAGCTTCACCGAGGAAATAAGCTCACACCTTCTTTGGTCCTGCGTGCGCTTTGTTCCGGCGATATGATGTTCTTTGAAAGTGCGATGGCTGAACTTGCGGGTATCAAATTAACCAATGCACAGGCGCTGATACATGATGACGGTCAACTCGGTTTGAAATCCCTCTACAAAAAAGCGGGAATGTTGATGGCTTATTATCCTTTCGTGAAGGCGGCGATCGTTCTCTATCGCGAAATGGACTACAGCGGAGAAAACAATGATCGTGAAATTTTTGCCAGTCGGTTGTTGGAACGGTTACTGACGGTGTTTGAACTTCCAGATCAAGAATTAAGCCCCAATGAAGTTGAATATCTGGTAACTAAACTTCAGCAATACTCAGCATAACGAGATCCAGCCTAAAATCTTTATCTTGTTGAAAAGCGGTCAGTTGTCTGGCCGCTTTTTTATTTGTCTTGAATTTTTACTGACCGTGGTAGTTTTTATCAGGTATCCGCCTCAAAAAAAATTAGAGGTAATTCTCTTGAAAAGTCATTGGGAAGAACGTACCTGATAAACTGAGTTTAGATTATTTTTTCCTGAATTTCCGTCTTTAATAACCCGGCCAACTTTTGGCCGTGTTCGATAAATAAAGGTTATATAAGCGAATGTCAGGCCCAGACTTATTCTGTACCCTGTTAATTATGGGGGCTGGGGCCGTAATTATTGCGGTCGCGGGTTGGTGGTCAAGACGGCCACGAGTGCCCGGAACTATTCGCTGGATTTCACCTACTGCTATTCAGTTTCTTGCTTTAATTATTATTGTTTTGTTGGTGCCGCATCTTATCGGGTTGATGGGCGGGCAGGATTTTGCCGCCCATATATCGGCCAATCGTTCTTATGGCCGGTAGGTACACGTGACGACTGTGGTTTTTTAGGTGGTGAGAGATAAAAATAAGCCCCAGCGGGGGGGCCGGGGCTTATTCATCAAACAAAGGTTAGGGAGTGGAGATCAAGCAACCCTAACTTTGCTCAAAAAGGCCTCAACTTCTTTACCAAGTAAATCAACATTATCGGTCATTTCAGTGATCATATTTTCAACGGCTTGAGCAGCTCCGCTGGCATTTTCAGCTGTGCTGCGAACGCGATCGACCGTGTCCGTTACTTGCCCCGTACTGTATGAGGCTTCTTGGACATTTTGTGCGATATCGTGTGTCGCCTGGTTTTGACGGGCAACAGATTCTGAAATGGATCCGGATATCTCGTCGATCTTGGTGATGATATCCTGAATTCCCTTGATTGCGTCGACTGCAGATCCCGTAGCATTTTGCATGGAGGCGACTTGCTCTGAGATTTCCTCTGTTGCTTTTGCTGTTTGGGTTGCCAGTGACTTCACCTCCGAGGCAACAACAGCAAACCCTTTACCTGCTTCGCCAGCCCGTGCGGCTTCGATGGTGGCGTTTAGAGCGAGTAAATTGGTTTGTTCGGCAATATCGGAGATAAGGCCGACAACGTCACCAATTTTACGGGCTGCTTCGGATAAACCTTCAACCTCTTCATTGGTTTTTTTGATTTGAGATACGGCTTCTGTCGCAACAGAGGACGATTCTTGGACCCGTGTATCAATTTCTTCGATTGAGCTCGTGAGCTGCTGAGAAGCATTGGTTACCGCGTTAACGCTTCTGGAAGCGACTTGGCATACTTCGACAATACCACTGGCCTCAACCGATGTGGCATTTGCCACAGCAGCCATTTCTTGAGCACCAGCACTTGATTGCACTGCGCCATCAGCAACTTTTTGAGTGAGGACGCCAATTGACTGCTCAAAATTATTTGCAAGTTCAGCCAGCATGGTTTGTTTTTCTTCTTTTGTCTGACGTTCTTGTTGCTCTTGTTCTTGCTGCAGACGTTCTCGTTCAAGCGCATTACCATGGAAAATGACTAAAGCATCAGCCATATCCTTGATCTCGTCATTGAACTTTGGTCGGGGTATTTCAGTATGGATGTCTCCATTTGCCAGAGCCATCATGGCATTGGTCATACGGCGGAGTGGGCTGGTAATACTAAGAGTGACGGATGTAGAGATGATAATCGTGATAATCAAGACTGCAGCCATGATTCCGATAAGAAGCTGAGTTTGCCCTTGTAGATCCGCATTGAAGTCATCCATGTAAACCCCGGTACCAATAACCCAACCCCAGTTTTTATAGAGTTGGACGTAAGAAAGCTTTTCTACCGGATCTTCTTGTCCAGGTTTCGGCCATAGATAATCAACATAACCACCCCCGGTTTTTGAAGATTTGATTGCATTAATAAAGGCCGGGAAAATCGCTTTTCCATTGGGATCTTCGAGTTTACTAAGGTCTTTTCCGTCAAGAGACGATTTGACAGAGTGCATGATCATCACGGAGTTCATATCATTAACCCACAAATAATCACCATCGCCATAACGGATGCCGTTAATCGCAGTCAAAGCTGCTTTTTGAGCGGCCTCTTCAGTTATTTCACCTTCTTGTGCACGTTTATAATAGCCGTCTGATAAATTAATCGCGGCTTCGATAATATGTTTCAACTCGAGTTGTTTTTGTTGAAATAAATCATTTCTGAGACTGTTGAGTGAAAAGCCCCCGACAATAAGGAGACCGAGCGATGAGACAATGATCAATGAGATCAACCTATGCCCGATACGAAAACCCATTTTTTTTGTTTGTTGCATTACTCTTCCCGGTTCATTTGACGCCTAGATTACGAGCGTATTGCAAAAAGATTAAAAATATCTTTTTACATATAATTACTATCGGAGAGATCAACTTTGAGCTTATTCTCTTTATCCCAGAAAGATCAATCCTGTTCCAAATACAACTATTAAAGAGCCAATCCAGGCACCAATGGCGGGGCGTTCTTTTGTTCGTATCCACATGATAGGAAGCATGATGACAGGCGTGGTCGCAGATAATGTAGCTACGATGCCGACGTCTCCTTTGGCGAGGGCATAAAGAATCAATGTCATACCTAAGAACATGCCGAGGAACCCGGAAACGAGGATATGGGCAATGATTGTCTTATTGAGTTTAGTTCGTAGTTTAAAAGCTTGAACCGGAGCTGAGCAGAGAATGACCAACCCCAGTGCTGTGATACCAACGCGCATAGCGGAAACGGCAAAGGGATCTGCCCCTGCTGCCATAACTGGCTTAGCTATAAGAGAGCCTACAGATTGTCCAAGAGCTGCCAGTAAACCAATGCCGACGCCAATGACAAGAGGTCCTTTGATTTCTTCCCATTTGTGCATTTGATCGCGACGTTTGCCATAGACAATTGCCAAGATTACGCCAGCGATAACAATGAGCGTTCCAAGTAAAGCCGTTGGCGAAAGCGCCTCACCTAAAAAAATCCATCCCAACAGAGTGCTCATGGGAGCATTCGTTGAAAATAGAATTGCGGTGCGTCGCGGGCCAAGGCGGTTCATCGTCGCAAAGAGAGCCGTGTCACCTAGTAATATACCAATCAGGCCAGAGAGAAGTATTTCCGCAATTTGGTCTTTTTGGATGGTTTCCCATCCCCCAAAAATGCTGACATAAGTACCCAGCATGGCAAAGACAATGAGCATGCGAACTCTGTTAAAACCAATGGTTCCCAGACGCTCTACAGGCATAACGGATACGATGCCACCAATCGCCCAACAAGTCGCAGCAGAAAGCGCGGCAATCTCCACAAGATACATGATGTTAATCTATTCTAATTTTTAGTAGGTTTTGGGTAATTATTTTTCAGGAACTTTAGCCTGATTGTTATATGTGGCAAGTCGAAAAATCTATCTTGTTGGATTAGAAAAAATAATGAAAAAAATCAGTCTTAATTATGTAACCAGTAGTAATACAGAGTTGGGTTTTAAGAGTGCTTTTGGTCCTCTGCCGGGATGCTTTCTTTTGATGAATTATTTTTAGGGTCCCAAATGCGCCATAGGCTTATTATGGCCCAAAGGCCAGGTATCGGGGCAAGCAGAGTAAGCCATATGTCTGTCATTAGGTTACTTATCAATAAAAAAAGAATTGAAAAAACGAGAACAACCATAATGGTTTTACTCAGACGTGAGGGAGGCCCGATGATTTTTTTGCGTTTTTCGGAGCCAGCATCCTTTGAATTTGGGTTTGAGAGGGCCAGGTGGGGATCTGAAGTGGCCTTGGCCCAGTCTGGTTCAAATTTACCCAAAGCGTTGCCGGAATTATTGTCTGAAGTATCTCCGCTACTGCCTTTTTGCCATACGCCGTCCGATATTTCCTCTTCAACGATTTCAGCGTCAATAATCTTGGGTTGAAATTTATTGTTCTCTCCCTGATTTTTATCTTGTTGGGGCTTATTTTTCTGCTTGTCCCGCGCTAACAGTTTGTCGATCCAGTTGATCAGGATGTTGGAGAGGAGGGCGGTAATGCGTACTGACAACCAAACCACGAGGGCAATCGCAAGCATGATGCCGCCAAGTTTGATGATTTCAAATCCGGCAGGTACCTGTTGGTTTTTCAACATAACCACGCTGATAAATATCAGCGGTACAATGATAGCAAGTATGATGCTTAAGCGACTAATCGCTTGAGATGTCTTGAATTTTTCCATTTGATCGCAGCTGTGCTCCCTTACTAAATAGAATAAAGCAACAGCGTTGACAGAGTATTAACGGATTTTAACCAGTAAATTGAATGTAAAATCATGTGAATTTTATGGCGACTCACTGATGGCGAGTTTTAGCCCAAAGCTTGCAAAAGCAAGTGCGGTTGTTCTTCTGAACCAGCGCATAAAGCGTTCACTTCGTAATGCAATCGTTCCAATTAAGGAGGCAAAAGTACCATAACCTACAAATACAACAAAGGTCATCGCCATGAACATACCGCCAAGTGTTAAGGTATCGAAGACCCAAGTTGACGATTGTGGATCGACAAATTGCGGCAGAAAGGCGAGGAAAAATATAGAGAGTTTTGGGTTAAGAGCATTGATCAGTATCCCTGTATAGATGATTTTACGAGTACTAACGGGGGTATTATTTTTTTGATCAACAGCGATTGAGCCTCTTTCTGTTATCGTGAGATATGCGAGATAAAGAAGATAAGCCACACCGCAAAATTTGATAACCTGAAAAAGTAACGCACTGGTGTGCAGTATTGCAGCAACACCAAATACAGCTGCCGTCAGGCTCGGAAGAATACTAATAGTACATCCGAAAGCTGCAGCAATACTGGCTTTTCGACCAGCGGTAAGTCCTGTGGCTATAGTGTAGACGGCGCCTGTGCCAGGAATAAGAATAACTATAATTGAAGTAATCAGAAACTCTATGCTCATAATTATTCCTTTAAATACAGGGGGTTAATCTTAAAAGGTTTGCGGTAAAGATGTAGGTAGGTCACTTGTATGCAGGAGCGAATATTCTAGACAGGGTAATTATTCGCGCTTCTTAAATAGCAGCCTATAGAGGTGTATTAAAAAAAACAATTACTCTTAGCGTAAACGTAACTGATCTAATGACAGGCGCGTATCTCACCTTACTCGAAGTTTCTTTAAGATGAGTCGGTTTAAAAATCGCGCTCTATAGAGAATTCGACAGCGCCAATCAGGGCGCTTTTCTCGATGGAATCTGGGAAGATATCCAACGCGGAGATCGCTTTTGTTACATACTCTCGTGCAGTTGTCATACTGTCTTCAAGTGCGTTGTGCTTAGCTAAGAGGGTAAGCGCTGTGTCGAGATCGCCGTCAGATTGGTCAAGTTTTTCAATAACACGTGTCCAAAAAACTTTTTCTTCATCATTAGCGCGTTCGTACGCCAAAATAATGGGAAGGGTCATTTTACCTTCGCGGAAATCATCGCCCACGGTTTTCCCCAAGGCGGCTTGCTTGGCAGAATAATCAAGAATATCGTCAACGAGCTGAAAAGCGATACCAAGATATTGACCATAATTCTCGAGAGCTTCTTCTTCGACTTTAGGCCGCTCAGCGACAACGGCACCTAGACGGCATGATGCTGCAAAAAGAATGGCCGTTTTACCACTGATTACTTCAAGATAAGCTTCGCGATTGGTTTCGAGATCATTCGTCGTCATTAATTGCTGAACTTCACCTTCTGCAATAATCGCAGAGGCATCAGATAAAATGCGGATAACTTCGAGAGAACTGTCGCGTGACATAAGCTGAAAGGCGCGGCTGAACAGAAAGTCGCCAACCAACACGCTCGGTTTATTGCCAAAAATGGCGTTTGCGGTATCGCGCCCTCTGCGAAGATCACTCTCGTCAACAACATCATCGTGGAGAAGCGTCGCAGTGTGAATGAATTCTATGCAGGCCGCGAGACCAAAATGCCTGTCGCCCTGATAACCACATAGTCTGGAAGAAGCGAGGGTCAGGAGAGGTCGTAACCGTTTGCCACCAGCAGCTATGAGATGACCTGCGAGTTGGGGTATGAGTACGACGTTGGATTGCATGTGCTTCATAATCAAGGCATTTACGGCCTTGAGATCATCAGAAACGAGATCCATGAGGACCTCCATGCCATTTGGTGACACGTTTTCTTTTTGATTAGCTTTCACATCCGCAGCAATGGCCACGTTAATCCCCTAACAAATAACTGGGCACCAAATGTTGGTGCCAGACATTACCGACAGGTCGTTCTTATAGGAAGGCTTAAGGGGAGTAAACCGGATAACGGCAATTTTATGTTGCTGTGACATTAAGTTTTGAGCGTAAATTGTACTGGGCATGGCCCTTTTCCACTTCGAGGTGAAAAGATCATGCCCAGTAAGGGTTTTGGGTAAGGGTTTTACCCATCTTGTTCGCAAGCGTCATAAAGTGAATTTTATAATTCATCTTTGAGTAAGTATTTTGATATTTTACTGTGTGTGAAATGTGCGCGAGGGTTGATGATCTAGGCCGCCTGTTTTTGCATTAAACTCGAAAGGTAAGTTTCTTTCTTGATGAGGTACGCAATTAACAGTTCATGATAATTGCTGGAAACGGCCTGTCTAACAGAGGGGCGGTTCATCAGGTTTTTACGATAAGCTGAAACCTTGGGCGTGGTTGCAAAGAAGTCAAAATCTAAGAACTTTTGTAACACATCAAAATATCTAAAAATTGGCCCATATACAGCATCAATGAGCATGAAACTATCAGAGGCAAAAAATGTGGTGGTGCTCAATTGCTGTTCGAGTTGTTCAAATTTGTTACTTAGAATGTCACGCTTTTCATAAAAACTGTCGCAATCCCTAGCACTATAAAACCCGGCAATCCCTGCAAGGATGCTTGATCCAAATTCAATCCATGACCGGTGACGGGCTTTTTCGAAGCTGTCAGTCGGGTGGATTGTGTTCTCGGTGATTTCATCCAGGTACTCGCAGATGATTGCAGATTCAAACAACACACCCTGGTTAGATTTTAATAAAGGCACTTTTCCCAAAGGAGAGATTTTTTGAAACCAGTCGGGTTTGCTTGAAAGGTCGATATCGATACGTTTATAGGCAATATTTTTTTCCTCCAAAACGATAACCGAGCGCTGGACATAGGGGCAAAGGTTGAAACTAACAAGTTCGAACTCTGAGTCCACGAAGGTCTTTATCGCGGAGGGGGTGGTTTGAAATTTTGTTTTGCTGCCCATTTTCTCTTTCTCCATTAGTGGAAATCTCATGCGCTTGTTTTGGTGGTCTCTATGATTTAACGTGTACATTTGTGTTTATCAATTACAAGAAAATGAAAAGAAATATTTCATGAATGTACAGGGTGAATATTGGCGCGATCTCAGAACTGTTTTGGCGGTGGCAAACGCGGGATCACTTTCTGCAGCAGCGCGAGAGCTTGGAATTAGCCACCCGACAGTATTTCGTCACGTGAACCAGATCGAGAAAAAGCTTGAAGTCAAGCTGTTTGAGAGAAATCGTGATGGGTATAGTTTGACACCTGCGGGTGAAGCTATAACTGGTTTGGTTCAAACATTTGATCGTGATCTTGTGGTTTTAGAACGCCAACTTCTCGGGGAGGAGATCCAGCCGCGCGGGTTGGTTCGCATTACCACGACGGATACTTTGTTGATTAATTTTTTATCCCCAATTCTGACTGATTTGCAAAAATGTTATCCGGACATTGAGTTGGAAATAAATTGCTCAAATGAATTGGTGAACCTTAACCGAAGAGATGCCGAAATCGCGATCCGACCGAGTAAGGCAAGCCCGGACAATATGGTGGGACGGAAAATATCTAATTTGAATGTGGGTCTTTATGGAACCGTAAAAGAGCATAGCCATCTTGTTGATGACACGGGGGAACTCAAAGATTTTTCACTCTTAAAGGAGCAAAACTGGGTCGGTCCCGATGAGAGCCTTGCCCATTTACCTATTTATAAATGGTTACAGGAACATGGTTTTTATCCTCGAGTACGGACTCGTCACAATAGTTTGCTCGCGGTGGCTGATGCGGTTCGTAATGGTGCTGGTGTTGCTGTGCTTCCCTGTTTTATTGCGTCAGAAGATACTCGGTTGCTTGCGCTTAAGTCTCCGTTGACTGAATTTGATAACGAACTTTGGCTTTTGACTCACCCAGATTTACGCAATGTGGGACGTATTCGAGCCTGCATGGATTTTTTGGGAAAAGCGATATCAGAGAAGCGCCCACTTTTAGAAGGTAGAGCCTGAGTTCGATCCAACATTAAGTTCTTTGTTAAGGTCAGGTTGCTCGGTATACTGGCTCGGGTATTTATACACGGTATCAACGAAAATATTTTGCGGTTAATGTTCTTGTTAATAAACCAAGGTATAATGTAGCTGGTTAAAAGTTGATTGAATTGTTCGTGTCGGAATGTCTGGCGAAGCTATCGCCTTGTTGCCAAAATCATTGGACGGTTAGGTTATTTATGCGACGTCATAGAATATTCATTTTGATTTGGAGTGTGTTTGTTTGGGGGATAATTTCCTCCACGGCAAAGTCGTCTGAACCTATTCAATTGGTCACGTTGGATTACCCGCCTTATGAGTATACTGAAAATGATGAAGTTAAAGGCCTTGCCGTAAATGTTGTGCGAGAAATTTTTCGTCGCTTAGATCATAAGGTTGAAATTAGCGTCTTGCCCTGGGCGCGATCCTTGAAATTGGTTGAGCGGGGGGAGGTCGATGGAATTTTTACCATTTACAAAACATCCGAACGGGAACAGTTCTTGGATTATTCCAATGAAGTTCTAATGGATCAGGAAGTATCTTTGTTCGTACGAAAGGGCTTTCCTGTTTCAAAAATCAACCAGCTTACTGATTTGGCGGGATATAATTTTGGCGCCCGTATTGGGGTAAGTTATGGTGAAAAGTTTGATCAGGCCGATGCTGATGGTACTTTGAGAGAGGTTCATCGGGTTTTTGATGGTGATATGCTGGTAAAGCTTTTGATAAACTCACGGATTGACGTTGTTCCCTTTAATCGTTTAGGTGGATTTTACAGATTTGAAAGAATGGGGGTTCGAGATAAACTGGTTGAAATTCAGCCTCCAATCCAAAGTGTGCCAAGCTTTATCGCTTTTTCGAAAAGACGCCACCTTACGGGACTTCGAGATCAGGTCGATACAATGCTCAAAGAGATGAAGGCGGATGGCAGTTATCAAATCCTCACGAGTTTTTCTCCTACCCAGTGAGAATATCGAGCGAGAATGCCCAGCGAAATATCTGGTGAGAAATTTCATTGGTGTTCACCTAAGTTTGCAAACCTCACTAAATTAAATTTATCAATATTATTGCATACTATTTAGCTTTCCCTCTTGTTAAGAGCAAAGGGCATCGGTAGCTTTTGCAGCATCCAGATTGGGTTTTGTTGTTTGTTCTGGGTAAAAACCGAATAGAAGATCCGGTGTAAGCGTTATTTTGTTTTATAGTCAGGACCCTTAGGGCGTGATTGAAATATACCGTACGAATGATTTGGTTAAACTGTCTTGGCTACAAGCTCTTTTGTCCGATAGTGGGATCGAGTGCGTGGTCCTTGATCAGTATGCCTCCATTATTGAAGGTTCCATCGGAGCCATTCAGCGCCGGATTATGGTCCTTGAAGAAGATGCTGTTCAGGCGCGTCGAGTGTTGACTGATGCGGGTGAGTTGGAAAAGCTCTCGTGAGAGAAAGTCTTGAACAACATATTGTTCAGGGCATCGCTCTGACCGAAGATGAATTTATTGGTGGAAAAGTTAAAGTCTTCCAACCAGCCAAAGGGTACCGGGCGGGTATCGACGCCGTGCTTCTTGCGGCAACGGTTGAGACTAAACCCGGAACTAAAATCCTTGATCTTGGTTGTGGTGTGGGAACGGCAGGACTTTGTTTGATGGGCAGGGTGTCTGATGTTGAGGTTACAGGGCTCGAACTTCAATCCGTTCTTTACGAAATTGCTGAGAAAAACCGGATAGTAAATAATTTCAAAGATCGTTGGTCTTTAATTCAGGCGGACCTTTTGCATTTGCCAAAAGACTTGGCTTTGGGGACTTTTGATCAGGTAATTTGTAATCCACCGTTTATGCCCAAAGGTACGTCACATGCTTCCCCCGATCCCATCAAGCTATTAGCCAATCACGAAGGAGAAGCCTCCCTTCGGGACTGGATGTTGGCAGCCTTGAAACTGGTTAAGCCAAAGGGGGCGGTCACCATTGTCCACCGGGCCGATCGCCTCGATGAAATTTTATCGATCTTTCGTGAGAAAAAGGCCGGCGCAATTGAGGTGCTTCCGCTTTGGCCTTATGCCGGACACCCTGCCAAACGGGTTGTTGTCCGAGCACGTCGGGGAGTGTCAAAGCCGATGCTGATTACTGCAGGGCAGGTTTTACATGAAAGAGACGGTTCTTATACGCCAGAGATCCAGGGGGCTTTAAGAATGGGAGAGGCGCTCTTATTTTAAGCTTACTCTTTTGAAGAAAGTCGTAACGGCAGGAGCGTTTTTATACTTGTGCGGCAAGATGTATTCTGTTCCCGGTTGTGGGATCTCTTCTCAAGAGTTACAACGTGTTTGAAACAACTTGATTTAGGGTTAATTATGAAGCTGAAGAAGCTCTTATCCAAACTTCCAATTGAACGCTTTCGCAATCCACCTGCCAAAGTGGCTGTTGTTGCCCTTAATGGGGTGATTGGTGCTGCTGGCCCGATGCGCTCTGGTTTGACACTGGCAACGGTTGAAGACCAGTTGACCGAAGCATTTAAAATGGATGGTATCAAGGCGGTTGCGCTCTCGATCAATTCTCCTGGCGGATCGCCGGTACAATCGGATCTGATCGGCCGAATGGTCCGGGACCTTGCTGATAAACACGAAGTAAAGGTCTATGCTTTTTGCGAAGATGTGGCTGCTTCGGGGGGATATTGGTTGGCGTGTGCCGCCGATGAAATCTATGCCATGGAATCATCTGTGATCGGTTCTATCGGTGTTATTTCTTCTGGTTTTGGTTTCCCCGAATTACTCAAAAAGCACGGTATTGAACGCCGGGTCCGTACCGCAGGGGATTTGAAATCAACTCTGGATCCCTTTGAGAAGGAAAACCCAAAAGACGTAAAGCGTCTCAAGGATCTTCTGACCCAAATTCATGAGAACTTTATCGATTGGGTTAAGGGGCGTCGTGCGGGTAAGTTGTCACATGATGAAAAAGAGATCTTCTCTGGCCAATTTTGGACGGGTACAACCGCTAAGGAATACGGTTTGATCGATGGCCTGGGCTCCCTGCATCAAATCATGAGATTTGAGTATGGTGATAAGGTTAAGCTCATTAAGGTCGAAGGCAAAAAAAGTTGGCTAAAAGCCAAGTTTGGTCTTGGCGGCGAAGCCTTAGCCGGACTTGGTGGTGTCAATGCGGCAGATATAGCTGGCGGCATGATGGCTGCGGTTGAAGAACGCGCCCATTGGGATCGTTACGGTTTGTAAGAATTGCTGACGGTAAGAAAAAACCGTTAAGTGAGTTAAGTATAATCGGAATCGATGATGTTCTATTCGCCTATTCGTGTTTGGGACATCATTGAAACAGGTTGTTGAAGATAAAGAATCCATATTTTATGGGCACGGATTCTCTACGAAGATATTGCCGTATTACGCGGCATAGGTGAGGACACTATGTTTGGAATACCCTCTATAGGAAAGTTACTGGTTCTTGGGCTTATTATTGCCGGTGTCTATCTATTTTTTAAAGCAGCGAAAAGACGCGACATTTCAAGCGCGGGCAGAGGGCAAGGAAATTCCGGTGGATCACCTGCGCAAAATCAAGAAAATCAAAGTGATAGTGGGTCATTGGAAATGGTTCAATGCCCCGCTTGCAAGGCTTACATCCCTGCCAAGAGCACGTGCTCTTGTGGGGGCAATGGCTAAAAGCGACAAAAAATATCTCGAGTCCGGCATAGAGTCTGTTGATTCCTTATCCCGGTCATTATAAGTTCATTCAAATTTCGCACTGCAGCAAAATGACAAACAATAATATGTCCCCGCTTGACGTCCCAAAGTCTGTCACACCAAAAACCAAGGTCATTGTTGACCCTGAAAGGTGTGTTCAACGTCTTATCCTTAAACTCCAGGATTACTGGGCGCGTCAGGGCTGCGTTATTCTTCAGCCTTACGATGTTGAAGTCGGTGCGGGTACATTTCATCCTGCGACGACACTGCGCTCTTTGGGGCCGGATACTTGGCGCGCTGCTTATGTGCAGCCTTGTCGTCGTCCAACGGATGGCCGATATGGGGAAAATCCTAACAGGCTACAACACTATTACCAGTTTCAGGTGATCATGAAGCCATCCCCGGCAAACTCTCAGGAGCTTTATCTGGGATCGCTGGATGCCATTGGCATTGATTCAACCAAACACGATCTTCGTTTTGTCGAGGATGACTGGGAAAGCCCGACCCTTGGTGCCTGGGGTCTTGGTTGGGAAGTCTGGTGTGATGGTATGGAAGTCAGCCAGTTCACCTATTTCCAACAGGTCGGTGGTATTGAATGTAATCCTGTGCCGCTGGAATTGACCTACGGTCTTGAGCGCCTGTTTATGTATGTTCAGGGTGTGGAAAACGTCTATGACCTCGACTGGGATGGCGTGCCTGCTGAAGACGGCGGGAAAACCTATGGCGATGTCTTCCATCAGAACGAAGTAGAATTTTCGACCTACAACTTCGAAATCGCTTCTACGGATGAGCTTTTCAAGCACTTTGAAGATGCAGAGGCCGAGTGCGCCCGTATTTTGAAGTTCGGCGAAGCCAATGCGGAGAAGAACGGTAAAGCCAAAGGCAATCTCTTACCCTTGCCTGCCTATGACCAATGCTTAAAAGCCAGTCACCTCTTTAACTTGCTCGATGCGCGCGGTGTTATCTCCGTGACAGAGCGTCAGGCCTATATCGGCCGTGTACGCGATCTCTCAAAAGCATGTTGTGAAGCCTGGAATAAAACCCAGCTGGAAGAGGCGTAAGGTCATGTCAGAATTTTTACTCGAACTCCATTCCGAGGAAATCCCGGCCCGCATGCAGGCAAAAGCTGCGGCCGATCTCAAAAAGATCGTAAGCGACCAACTCAAAGCGGCTGGCCTGGTTTTTACAGATGCACGTTCCTTTGTGACGCCGCGCCGTTTGGCGCTGGTCATTGATGGCCTGCCTGAAAAACAGCCGGATGTCAGTGAAGAGAAAAAAGGCCCAAAAGTCGGTGCGCACGAAAAGGCGCTCGAAGGCTTTATGAAAGCCAATGCGTTGACGTCGATTGATCAGGCAGAAATTAGAAACACCCCTAAGGGTGATTTCTATTTTGTGGTCAACGAAATCAAGGGACGTGTTACCACAGAAGTTCTTTCTGAAATCGTCGTTGAAGCAATCAAAACCTTTCCATGGCCGAAATCCATGAAGTGGTCGAAGAACTCTTTCCGTTGGGTACGACCGCTACACTCGATTTTGGCGATTTTCAAAGGAGAAACCCTTAAAGGGGTGTTTGATTTTGGAAATCAAACGGTGGAATTTGGCAACCGGACCCGTGGTCATCGCTTTTTAGCCCCGGACTGGTTTGAAGTTAAAGATCTGGATGACTATCTGCACAAGCTTCGTCTTGCCAAGGTTCTGGTTGATGAAACTGAACGCCGAGCACTGATTGAAACGCAAGCAAAGGAGCTTTGCGCTGCTGAAGGTCTGAGCTTAAAAGATGATCAAGGACTTCTTGGTGAAGTAACAGGACTGGTTGAATGGCCTGTTGTTTTGATGGGGCGTATTGCCGACCGCTTTATGTCTGTGCCGCATGAGGTTCTCTCAACCTCGATGAAAGAGCATCAGAAGTATTTCTCCGTGCTGGATAAAGACGGCAAACTCTCCAACCATTTTGTCTTTGCTGCGAACACTGAAGCCGTCGACGAAGGTAAAACCATCGTTGCCGGGAACGAACGGGTTCTGGCCTCGCGTCTGTCCGATGCAGAATTTTTCTGGAATCAGGATAAAAAATCTAAGCTTGAAACCCGGGTTGAAGGGCTGAAATCTATCGTATTTCAGGCTAAGCTCGGGACATTGGCTGAAAAAATTAGACGCGTGCAGGATCTTGCTGGTTCGCTTGCCAAGCAAACAGGGTGTAATGCGGTGTATGCACGTCGTGCTGCTGAGCTTGCTAAAGCAGATTTGAGTACCGGGATGGTTTATGAGTTCCCTGAATTACAGGGTATCATGGGTCGCTATTACGCGTTGCATGATGGTGAAAGCCCGCTTGTTGCCGAGGCTATCGCGGATCACTACTCTCCACTTGGCCCGTCTGATCGTTGTCCTTCTGCCCCAATATCTGTTGCTGTCGCCTTGGCCGATAAGATTGATACACTGGTTGGCTTTTTTGGCATCAATGAGTTACCGACGGGATCAAAAGATCCCTTTGCCTTGCGGCGTGCGGCGCTCAGTATTATTCGTCTCATTACAGAAAATAGCTTGCAGATTAATTTGCGCGAAGCATTCGCTGCAAGCTTCTCGGCCTATACAGGCCAACTGACACAATCCCAGAATGAGACCGTTGATGGTCTGATGTCCTTCATTGCTGATCGTCTCAAGGTCGCGTTGAAAGACAAAGGGGTTCGTCACGATCTGGTCACGGCTGTCTTTGCCCTTGGGGACGAAGATGACCTCGTTCGTTTGCTCTCACGTGTTGATGCGCTTGCCGGGCTGCTGAAGACAGATGATGGTGTCAATTTGTTGGCTGCTTATCGTCGGGCGGCGAACATTGTTCGGATCGAAGAGAAAAAAGATAAAACGGTATTTGATGCGACAGTCGATACCGTGTTGTTGCAAGAGCCTGAAGAACAGGCGTTGCATGAAGCCCTGGAAGGGGCTTCCCAGAAAGCCACAAAGGCACTGGAACGTGAAGATTTCACAGAGGCGATGGCGGCGCTGGCCGGACTTCGTCCTCCGATGGACGCGTTTTTCGATAAGGTAACGGTGAATGATGAAGATCCGGCCTTACGGAAGAACCGTTTGTGCTTGCTATCTCGGATTGGTGTAATCCTGGGGCAAGTTGCAGACTTCTCACGCATAGAAGGATAGATGAGAACATGACCAAATGGGTCTACAGTTTCGGTAATGGCAAGGCTGACGGCAAAGCCGACATGAAGGAACTACTCGGTGGCAAGGGAGCGAACCTTGCCGAGATGTCATCTCTGGGGCTTCCGGTCCCGCCCGGATTTACCATCTCCACCGAAGTTTGTACGGCTTATTATGATAATGATCGAAACTATCCAAGCGATCTTGCTGGCCAAGTTGATGTTGCCCTGAAAGAGATTGAGAATATTGTCGGCGTAAAATTCGGCGATAATGCAAACCCTCTTCTTGTCTCTGTTCGTTCTGGCGCGCGTGCATCTATGCCGGGTATGATGGATACGGTCCTTAACCTTGGTCTAAACGACATTACTGTTGAGGGGTTGGCGAAAATATCTGGCGATGAACGTTTTGCCTATGACAGTTATCGTCGCTTTATCCAAATGTACAGTGACGTTGTTCTCGAAGTTGGTCACCACTTCTTCGAAGACATTCTTGAATTTCACAAAGAAGATAACGGCTTTTACCTCGATACGGAATTGACCGCCGAGGACTGGAAAGCGGTTATCGTTCAATACAAAAAAGTTGTTGAGGACGAATACGGTAAACCTTTCCCTCAGGACCCCAATGAGCAACTTTGGGGTGCCGTCTCTGCTGTGTTTGGTTCCTGGATGAACGCACGGGCAACAACGTATCGTAAACTTAACGATATTCCTGCAGCATGGGGAACAGCAGTTAACGTTCAGGCCATGGTCTTTGGCAATATGGGTGAAGATTGTTCCACTGGTGTGGCCTTTACCCGTAACCCATCTACAGGGGAGAATGCTTTTTATGGCGAATATCTTATCAATGCTCAGGGCGAAGACGTTGTTGCGGGTATCCGTACGCCGCAAAACCTGACCATCAAGGGACGCGAAGAGCACAATTCTGACCTTCCTTCTATGGAAGAAACCATGCCGGAAGTATTCAAGCAATTGGACGAAACCCGTCATATTCTTGAAAAACATTATCGTGACATGCAGGACATTGAGTTTACGGTTCAGTCCAATAAACTCTTTATGCTTCAAACTCGTTCAGGTAAACGGACGACCGCAGCGGCGCTTCAAATTGCTGTTGATATGGTTGAAGAAGGCCTTATCACCACGGAAGAAGCGGTTAGTCGTGTTGAGCCAGCGGCTCTCGATCAGTTGCTGCACCCGACCCTTGATCCAAAGGCGGAGCGCAATGTCATCGGTCACGGTCTTCCCGCATCTCCGGGAGCTGCTTCTGGTCAGATTGTTTTCTCTGCTGATGAAGCTGAAAAAATGGCTCAGGCGGGTAAAGCTGTTATTCTCTGCCGGACAGAAACATCCCCGGAAGACATTCACGGAATGCATGCTGCCAAAGGTATTTTGACGTCACGTGGCGGCATGACTTCTCACGCAGCAGTCGTTGCACGCGGGATGGGGCGTCCGTGTGTTTCCGGTGCTGGTGATCTGCGTATGGATTACAAAAACGGTACCTTGATTGTCCGCGATCAAGAACTTAAGTCCGGCGATATTATCACGATTGACGGCAGTACCGGCGAAGTTATGTTGGGTGAAATCCCAACGATCCAGCCGGAAATGTCAGGTAACTTTTCTACCCTGATGAAATGGGCTGATAGTATTCGCACGATGAAAGTACGAACCAACGCCGAGACCCCGAACGACTGCCGTACGGCTCTCAGTTTTGGGGCAGAAGGCATCGGTCTTTGTCGGACAGAACACATGTTCTTTGATGCTGATCGTATTGTTGCTGTTCGTGAAATGATCCTTTCCGATGATGAAGCGGGACGTCGCAAGGCTCTGGATAAAATCCTGCCGATGCAGCGGGATGATTTTGCTGAGATCTTCAAGATCATGGCTGGTTTACCCGTGACTATTCGTTTGCTAGATCCGCCATTGCATGAGTTTTTGCCACATGGTGAAGCTGAAATGCAGGATGTTGCGGATGCGGCTGGTGTACCAATTGAGAAATTGCATGCTCGCGCTGCCAAGATGTCGGAAACCAACCCGATGCTGGGGCACCGTGGGTGTCGTCTTGGTATTTCCTATCCGGAAATATACGAGATGCAAGCTCGGGCTATTTTTGAGGCCGCAGCTCAAGTTTCTAAAACAGAAGGTCAAACGGTCGAGCCTGAGGTCATGATCCCGCTTGTGGGCATGAAAAAAGAACTCGAAATCCTAAAAGAGCTGGTTGATCGTGTTGCCAAAGAAGTCATGGAAGCCGAAGGCGTAGAGATGAAATATCTCGTAGGCACCATGATCGAACTTCCACGCGCGGCACTACGAGCAGGTGATATTGCAGAAGAAGCCGAGTTTTTCTCTTTTGGAACGAACGATCTGACGCAGACGACCTTTGGGCTATCTCGCGATGATGCTGGGAATTTCCTTGGCGCTTACGAACGCAATGGCATTATTGAACAGGATCCTTTCATCTCTCTCGACCAAGAAGGTGTGGGGGAGCTGGTTGAGATTGCAGCAGAACGAGGTCGGAAAACTCGCGGAGATATCAAATTGGGTATCTGTGGTGAGCACGGCGGTGATCCTGCCTCAATTCACTTCTGCCAGAAAGTGGGGCTGGACTACGTATCTTGTTCCCCATTCCGTGTGCCAATCGCCCGTCTTGCTGCGGCACAGGCTGCGATTAGAAAATAACTGTTCTCTGAGAACATAGATTTAAAAAGGGTGGCTTTTGCCACCCTTTTTTTATGATGTTCAATTTGGGGTTTTAAGTTTTGGCATGGTTGATTTTTTTTCGCTGATCTTTCTTGACGCGATTGCCACACCCCCTGCTGCAACGGCCATACCTGCCCACGCGATAGGAGGCATTGCTTCGCCGAGCAAAAACCATCCGAACAAAGCAGCGAGAGGAGGGACCAGAAACATAAGCGAGGATACACGCGTGACTTCACCAGCGCGGATCATGGCCAGCAATAAGCTCATGGCCAGAATAGAATTTCCGATAACCAGATAGCCAAGTGCTGCGATAAATTCACCAGACCATTGAA
The DNA here is from genome assembly GCF_042682825.1 of Kiloniella antarctica. NCBI lineage: Bacteria > Pseudomonadati > Pseudomonadota > Alphaproteobacteria > Rhodospirillales > Kiloniellaceae > Kiloniella > Kiloniella antarctica. Next base: position 788,935 of record NZ_JBHUII010000004.1, on the reverse strand, counting down.
CCTGCATGGTTTCAAAAGTAAGAGCAATGGGGAAAACGACTGCGAACCCCGCGGCATATTGGGTCATATTGGTGATGATGGGGTGGTATCCACCACCAAAGCGTTTTTCATAGAGCACACCACAGGTTATCCCAAGTAAACCTAGAATACTAAATCCTACACCGATCAGAGTAGGTGGTTCGATGTCCGATCTTGCTATGATCACGATAAGAACCCCTGCAAGTCCGAGTAACAGCCCGAACCAGCGTATCCAACTCACTTTTTCTTGGGCAAGTTTCGGGGCCAGAATGGCAATCAGTATAGGCTGTAGGGACATGAAAATGGCAAGTACACCAGCTGAAACCCCTGTTTTGAACGCCCACCAGCAAAATCCGAAATAAACGGCCTGTACCAATACGCCAACGACGATCAGATGTATCCAGTCGTTTAAACGCTTGGGTAATGCTGGTTTAAAAAACAAATAAAACGGAATAAGTAAAATCACCACCGCTGAAAAGCGCAAGGAAAGTAAGGTCATGGGTTCAGCATATTGAAGCCCAACCTTGGCGATACCATATCCCCCGGCCCAGAGCAGGGTAAAGGCGACAGGTGCCATTATGAGCCAAGTTGGTTTATGCATATTCTTCATAACATACTGATCCAAAATTAATATTTGCACTCACATTATCGATCTGTGAGGTGGATTGATATATCCAATGTGAATTTATTTGTAGGTGCAGCTTTTGGGCGGTAGTTCAGTTTTATTTTGTAATTGTAAATGTTGATTATGCGAATCATTTGCATTCTCAATATTATGCGTTAATGTGCCTCCACTGAATGCTAAGGGTTGAAAGACGAGAGTAAGGTATGGTGCGTTTGTGCTGGCTTTATTTAGCAAAATCAGTAGTTGGGGTGTATCCGTGAGTTGATTGAGACTGGACCGTAATTGGCTCCTATCCAAATTGTATTCAGATCATCAAAAGAACTGATATGCCCCAGTATCTGAAGAACTGCACGTTCTTTGACCGGCACAACTGAATACGGATTTTCATCCCGTTGGAGGAATACAAATGAATATTAAAAGCTTAAAGGCTTTTGCTGCAATTGCAGCGACGACTGTAACACTGGGAATGCTTTCTGGTGCTGCAGTGGCCGAGAAAGTAACGATTACGGATATTGCCGGGCGTACGGTTGAAGTGGAAAAAAATCCAGGGAAAGTCGTCCTTGGGGAAGGCCGGATGGTCTATTCTATTGCGTTACTGGACCGGGAAAATCCTTTTAAACGTGTTGTTGGGTGGAAAGACGATCTTATCAATTATGATCCGGATGCTTATCGAAAGTATAAAGCGCGTTTTCCTGAGGTAGATGATATTCAAAATTTGGGTAGCCCCTATGCCGCTGAATACAGCCTTGAAACTGTAATTTCTCTTGATACAGATGTTGTGTTCTTGAATCTGGGTAATCTTTTAAAAGCGCAGGAAAGTGGCATTATTGATAAACTGGATAAAGCAGGTATTCCAGTTGTCTTCCTTGATTTCCGTCAGCGTCCAACCCAGCACACAGTACCAAGCCTTCAAATTCTTGGACGTATTTTTGATGAACGCGATAACGCGGATGAATTCGTTGATTATTATCAGAAAAATATGATGGCTGTGTTCTCTCGGATTGAAGAGATCAAAGTCGAGGACAAACCGATTGTCTTTATCGAAAATGCAGCAGGTTATAACCCTGATAAATGTTGCACCACTTTTGGCGGGGCCAATCTTGGCCGTCTCGTGGATCTTGCGGGTGGTATCAATTGGGGGTCACGCAAATTCCCTGGATTTCAAGGTAAGGTAAACCCAGAAGTTATCTTTACGGATGACCCTGATGTTATCATCGGTACAGGTGCAAATTGGTCCGAAGCTCAGCCTGGCACCATGGCGGTATTGTTTGGTTATGAAGCAAGTGAAGATCTCGTGGCTGAACGTCTTTTAGCACTAGCTGGACGTAAGGGCTGGAGCGAACTTAAGGCGGTAAAGTCTGGCCAATTCCACTCTGTCTATCACCAGTTTTACAACAGCCCATATCATTTCGTGGCATTACAAGCCTTTGCCAAGTGGTTTTATCCAGAAAAATTCAGCGATCTCGACCCGAAAGCAACCTTTGTCGAATTACATGAAAAATTTCTACCGATTGACTACAGTGGCGTGTTCTGGGGCTCTCTTCCTGCAACACAGTAACTCATGAAATAAACCCGTGGTTTTGATGATAATACTAATCATCAAGAACACGGGTTTACTTTATTGCCATGGATAAAGGCACTGGATCTAATATGTCTGCAAGCTTAGATACTCAGGCGATACGTTCTGATTATTCTCGTCAAATTTTTCGCCGCTATCTCATTTTAGGGGTGGTAGCACTTCTTGTGATGATCAGTTTTTTTGTCGATGTAACAAACGGACCGGGAAATTTTCCACTTTCAGTCGTTTTCGAAACCCTATTGGATAAGACAGCCCATGGGATCAAACTTGAAGTGATTATCTGGGACTATCGGTTACCTATTGCCGTTACGGCGTTGCTGGTGGGGGCTATTTTGGCGCTTGCTGGGGCGCAGATGCAGACTGTATTGAATAATTCACTGGCGGAACCTTTTACTCTTGGGATTTCTTCTGCGGCAAGTTTTGGGGCGGCTTTGGCTATTGTCGTAGGTTGGAGCATTGTCCCGGGCATTGGACCTTTACTGGTTACTTTCAATGCCTTTGTTTTTGCCTTGATTACCTGTATTTTTATTTTGGTTGCAACCCGTATTAAAGGTGTTGGTCCTGAGACAATGATCCTTTTTGGGATCGCGATATTTTTTGCCTTCAACGCGGCGCTTGCCATGATGCAATATATGGCGTCCGAAGATCAATTATCACGTATTGTATTCTGGATGATGGGATCACTTTCCCGCGCAAGCTGGGAGAAAATCGGCATTGGTTCCTTGTTATTGTGTTTTGCCTTACCCTATAGCTTTATCAGGACATGGCAGCTCACAGCCCTTCGAATGGGGGACGACACGGCCATCAGCTTGGGGGTTGATGTCTCTCGTCTACGCATTGAGATGCTAATTGTGGTCTCTTTGCTTGCGGCCACGGCGGTGGCCTTTGTCGGTGCCGTCGGCTTCGTTGGGTTGGTTGGTCCTCACATCGCACGTTTGATCGTGGGCGAAGATCAGCGATTTTTTATCCCGCTTTCAGCTTTGGTCGGCGCACTGGTGATGTCTTTAACATCGATTATCAGCAAAATGATTACCCCAGGCGTGATCTATCCGATCGGTATTATTACGGCTTTAATCGGGGTGCCTGTATTTATTTCCCTTATTCTCTCAACACGAAAGGAAAGACTGTCATGAGTTTGAATATATCTGGGCTTGGTGTTGCCTACGGGAAAAGGGAAGTTCTTAAAGATGTTGAGCTTAAAGACATTAAGCGGGGAGAGTTTGTCGGACTTATTGGTCCGAATGCTTCGGGTAAATCAACACTTTTTAAATCTATAGCCGGGGCCATTCGTCCCCATAGCGGCACTATCAAACTGAACGGCGTTGATCTCATAACGGTAAGTCGATCAGCGCGCTCAAAGCAGGTGGCTTATATGCCTCAAGCTTTTGGTTGTAATGCTGCGTTGAGTGTTTTTGAATGCGTGTTACTGGCGCTAAAACAAACGACGGGCTGGCGTGTAAAAAACAGTGACCTTGATCGTGTGTCCGAAATATTGGCGGTTCTCGACCTTAGCTCTCTGGCGCATAGAGGACTTGCACAGTTAAGTGGAGGGCAAGCCCAGATGGTTGCCGCGGCCCAAACTTTGGTGCGGGAGCCAAGCCTGGTTCTTCTTGATGAGCCAACATCCGCCTTGGACCTTCATCACCAACTTTCAATTCTCTCCAGCATTCGTGACTTTATGGAACAGAGAAATATGATTGTGCTGGCAGCTCTTCACGATTTAAATCTTGCGGCACAGTTTTGCGACCGTCTGATCTTGCTAAAAGAAGGGCGTATCCTTGCAGATGGACGTCCCAATAACGTCCTTGGGTTAGAGGCGATTGATCAGACTTACAAAGTTAAAACGAACTTGGAACAAACCAGTAGAAATACTTTGTATGTAGATGCGAGGCTTTCTGCCTAGAAGGCGAAATTGCTTTAGCTTTTATCCTTGAGCCAAGCGATAGCTTTGCTTCTCGTCTGAAAGGTTTTAAAAGTTTGCTCAGGCGCAAAAGCTTGAATTGCTTTGGCCAGAATGGCGAAAGTTGTGTGGTTTGATACAAAGGCAGTACGTTTGGCAGGGGCGTTTCCATCAAAATGTTGGCTCCACAAGGTGCCAATTTCTTTTAGAGTGTGCCATCCAACATCGCCATTATGAAAACGAATATCAATTATATTATCATAAGCATCAAGATCGGGAATTTGCGCCCAGATATCAAGTACCTTTACAACCAGTTCATCGTGGTGGAGCGTGCCAATATAGGCCTTGTATAGAATCAAATTTTCTTTATCGAGATGGCATTCAATTCGGGGTGGATTCAAAATCGGTGGTGTGTCGATTTCATAGTTGAGGGGCGTGGAGAATACATTCTCCTGAGCTTCTTTGCCCTTCTCAGCCTTGGCCGACTTAAGGGGTATTATATTATCTTTCTTCATGGCCAATTTTTTAGAAGTCATTTGTTGCCGGGTATCCCAAAAGGAGTTTTAGAAAAAACAGAAATAATGGTTTCTCATATACCTAAACTCTAAAGTTACTCCCATTAGTAGATTTTCCGATGGTGTCATGACTCGGCAGTATTATCTATTAGTAATTCAACTTACATCAAGGGGTGAGTGACGTATTGCCAGCTCTGTAATGTTAAATACTCAAATTTAAACAACCCGTTATTCCTTAGGAGTGTTTATTGTGACACGAGAGAAATATTTAACGGGAAAATTACATCATGAGTTTATGTTATGATGTTGCAAGTATTCCTTTCTTTGCAATCGTTATTTTTGATCTTAAATTAATATTATAGAAAATATACAATTCTATCTAATGGATTGTATTTCCTGTATATAATGATTTAAAAATTTTGATAATACAGGATATTTCATAGATAAATCTCGGATCAAACTCGTTTTGCGGGTTACCAAAGGAAAACACACATGAGTTATTCAGAAATTTTAGAAAGTCTTGGACTGACTACTTCCGAAATAAGCGGGGGGACCCTCAAGATTACTTCTCCCATCGACGGGGCCGAAATTGCGGCGGTACAGGAAGTTTCTGCAGCTGATGTTAACGGAATAATTACATCGTCAAAGAGAGCCTTTAATAATTGGAAAGCGGTACCTGCTCCTCGTCGTGGCGAACTGGTTCGTCTTCTTGGGGAAGAATTACGCGCGGCAAAAGAAGATCTGGGACGCTTGGTGACATTGGAATGTGGAAAGATTTATGAAGAGGGCTTGGGTGAGGTACAGGAAATGATCGACATTTGCGATTTCGCGGTTGGTCTTTCCCGTCAACTCTATGGTCTGACCATTGCGTCCGAACGTCCTGGTCACCACATGCGCGAGACTTGGCATCCGGTTGGAGTTTGCGGCGTGATTTCCGCTTTTAATTTTCCAGTGGCCGTTTGGTCATGGAACACAGCATTAGCATTGGTGTGTGGTAATTCAGTTATCTGGAAACCGTCAGAGAAAACACCTTTGACGGCGCTGGCATGTCAAAAAATCTTCGAGAAAGCTCTGGCACGTTTTGGTGATGATGCACCCAAAGGCTTGCATCACGTTATTATTGGTGGTCGCGACGTTGGGGATGCGATGGTTAGTAACGAGGATGTGCCGATTGTCTCAGCGACGGGATCGACAGCTATGGGCCGTCAGGTTGGACCAAAAGTAGCCGCACGTTTTGGACGTTCCATACTGGAGCTTGGTGGTAACAACGCGATGATCGTATCGCCGACCGCTGATCTTGATATGGCCGTACGCGCTATTTTGTTTTCTGCTGTTGGCACGGCTGGACAACGCTGTACGTCTTTACGTCGATTAATTGTGCACAAGGATATCTATGGTGAACTCATGCCGCGGGTGATTTCAGCCTATGCGTCCGTTCAAGTTGGTAATCCTCTTGTTAAAGGTACATTGGTCGGACCATTAGTCGATCAAGAATCTTTCGATAACATGCAAAGCGCCTTGATCGCGGCTAAAGTTGAGGGGGGCAAGGTACATGGTGGTGAGCGTGAACTCACCGGGGATTTCCCGGGGGGATATTATGTTCGTCCGGCGGTGGTTGAGATGCCGTCACAAAGCGAAGTCGTAAAAACAGAAACATTCGCGCCGATCCTCTATGCTATGAAGTACGAAGATTTTGATACAGCGATTGAAATGCAAAATGACGTACCGCAAGGACTGTCATCGTGTATTTTTACGACTGATGTTCGCGAGGCTGAACAGTTCTTGTCTGATATCGGGTCTGACTGTGGCATCGCCAATGTAAACATTGGACCAAGTGGTGCTGAAATAGGGGGTGCCTTTGGCGGCGAAAAAGAAACAGGTGGAGGTCGTGAAAGCGGCTCTGATGCATGGAAATCTTATATGCGTCGTCAAACCAATACAGTAAACTATTCGCGCGAGCTACCTCTAGCACAGGGCATTACGTTTGATATTGATTGATCGTTTTGTTAACACGCTGTTATGAAGGAAAAGGGTCGCTTAGGCGGCCCTTTTTGATGTTACGGGTGGTGATGGTGGTTTTCTATCTGTATATATTTCCAATGATGTCATCTCGTTTAAATAATATAGAGATGGTTATGAGTAATTAAATTTGAATAAATAGGCCCTTAATATGAGCAAAACTGATCTTCCAATCTTAGAACAGCGCCGCATAGAGGCAAATATCGTCAAGCCGATATATGAGGAAATGGTTGTTGAACTTGGTGCGGAACGGGCCAAATCAATCTTGGAAACCGCTATTGTCAAAAATGCCATTGCTCATGGTAAGGCTTATGCGCAAGCACAGGCGAAAACGACATCATTGTTAAGCTTCCACGCCTTGTTGCCACAGTGGATGGCAGATGGTGCCCTTGAGGTTGAGATCCTCAAAGAAGATGATAAAAATATTGATTATAACGTGACCCGTTGTCGCTTTGCTGAAATGTACTGTGAGATGGGGTTAGGTGATATTGGTCACATTTTGTCATGCGGGCGGGACGGTACATTTTGTACAGGTTATGATCCAAAAATACATTTGGATCGTAGCCAGACAATCATGCAGGGCGCTAGCCATTGTGATTTTCGTTATCGATATGAGCATGATGATTAATGCAAGTTTGGCTTCTCTCTAAATTTTAAGAGACATCATTCTAAAAGATATTACTCCAAGACGAATCTTACGCAGGTTGATATGAAAAAGCATCTCAAACAAAGTGACTATAAATCAATGCCGTGGAAAAACGGTTTGGGAACGACGGTTGAGTTGGCGGTTTGTGTGCATGAAATGGGTGTTGAAGACGGCCCTTTTCTCTGGCGTATCAGCATTGCGTCAGTGAGTGAAGACGGCGCCTTTTCACATTTCCCGAATATAGATAGAAATTTAACGATATTACAGGGTAGGGGAATGGTATTGGAGGTTGCGGGCTTCGACGACTTGAGGTTGGATCAACCTCTACAATCGGTTTGTTTTTCGGGGGAAGCGGATGTGGTAGCTCGACTACACGATGGTCCGATTACCGATTTTAACGTGATGGTCGATAGACGCTTTGCTGAGGCGAGGGTTGAGACTTTTAGTCTTGATGATGAAGTGTCGCTTATTTTATCGGCGGACGATAGTTATTTCTTGCACGTACCAGAGACTTCCACTGCGATTATGTTGTCAGGAGATGAAGCTGACGTGCAGATTGATGGTGGTGAAAGTTATCTGTTTGAAGGTATTGAGCAACATATTTCCGTACGTTCGCTGACAAGTACGTCTGCGTCCTTGATACTCGTAAAGGTAACGTTCTCTCCGTCTTCTTGAGAAGGGACGTACCCAATTTTAGCTTTTTAGTTTTAAGCCATAAATAAAACGTTCCACAGTGTCCTCCACGAGTTTTGCAATTTCTTCGTGAGAAGGTGGAGGAGCGGCTGTTACAAGACAATTCAGATAACGTGCGCCAAAAAGCGATGCGTAAAAACTCTGGGCGGCTTCTTGAGGATCGGCGACGTCGATTTCTCCAGCCGCGATCTTTTCTTCGAGATAAGCAGCTAAAAGTTCTCGGGAAACCTTGGGTCCCTCATCCATAAAGGCTATGCCGTGTGTCGGATCACTCTCAGCATGGGAAATCAGAATACGAAAGAGGGAAATACTGCCATGATAGTGCAGCATGTCGAGAAACGTATTTCCAAGTTTGATAAGGCACTCCCGGATGGGGAGGTTGTGATCGGGTTTGACATCGAGCTCTTCACGTTTGATTTCACAAATGTTATTCATGATTTGCGCGAAGAGTTCTTCTTTTGATCCGTAATGGCTATAGACAGTACGTTTTGATACTCCAGCCAGTGCCGCAATTTGATCCATGCTCGCAGTTTCAAAGCCTTGATTCATAAAGACTTCAATAGCTGCGTCACGGATGTCGTTACGTTTTTGTTCTGACCTCGTTAACTTCTGACCGAGAGTCGCAAAAAGACACTTATCCTTGTCCCACCCCAAGTGCTTTACACTGGAGTCTGAGCACGTTGTTTTTTTCTTTTTGTCAGCTCTACGTCCCAGTGAGCCGAGGATACAGTTATTTTTTGTCAATATAAACTCCAAGAAAACTACACTGTGTAGTTTACATTGAATTATAAATAAGTAAACTACACCGGATAGTTTACTTTGGTGTATTACCCTATAGCAAGTATGGTAATAACGCAAAAACCACGGGAATCAAAAACAAATCTATCAGGGTTTGTCTGGTTTGTCTGGTTTGAGTGTTTCGGGTGGAAATCCGATGCCAAAGTTAACGGAATTTTTTCGGAGCTGAGGTAATGAGTAATTTCGTGGACCGCCTGTCAGTTAGTTATGCCAAGAGCATAATTCGCTGGCGTTGGCTTGTTCTTTTGGTGACCATTCTTGCAACACTAGGTGTTGCATCAGGCGGTCGCTTTCTTTCTTTCACAAGTGATTACCGTGTTTTTTTTGGTGATGATAATCCGCAATTAAATGCCTTTGAAGGCTTGCAGGATGTCTATACCAAGACAGATAATATTCTTTTTGTCCTTAAGCCAAGTAACGGTAAGGTGTTCACCCCGCAATGGCTTCAGGTCGTTCAGGACCTTACAGAAGAATCCTGGCAGATCCCTTATTCCATCCGTGTAGATTCTATCACCAACTTTCAGCACACCGAAGCCGTGGAAGATGATTTGACGGTTGCGGATCTCGTTGAAGAAACGGTTGGGCTTAGTCAGGCTGGACTAGATCGTATTGAACAAATTGCTTTGAACGAGCCTGCGCTTGCCGATCGTATCATTTCCGATGATAGCACGACGACAGGTGTTCAGGTTACTCTTCAACTTCCGCCAGATGATGCTATTGCACTTGATGAAGCCGTTCGCTTTGCTGAACGGATGGCCGAAACTATTGAAGCCGCAAACCCGGAACTTGAAGTGGCGATTACGGGTCTTGCTCCATTGAGTAATGCCTTCCCAGCTGCTTCTATTGCGGACATGAGCACGCTAACGCCTCTGATGTTCCTTGTGATTATTGTTTTTCTTGTTGTTTTCCTGCGTTCCTTTACGGGAACGATTGTGACTTTGTTGGTTACAATTTTCTCGGTCATGGTTGCTATGGGTACTGCGGGTTATATGGGGGTCAAATTGACACCACCTTCAGCAATGGCACCAACAATTATTCTGACTATTGCGATTGCGGACTGTGTGCACATCTTGGTGACCATGTTCCATGAAATGCGTCATGGTAAAGAAAAGCGTGACGCAATCATCGAGAGTATGCGTGTAAATATGCAACCTGTGTTCCTGACATCTTTGACAACTGTCATTGGTTTCTTGAGCCTTAACTTCTCTGAAGCCCCGCCATTCCATGATCTTGGAAACATTGCTGCAGTTGGTGTTGTCGCAGCCTGGATTTTTTCCATTGCGTTTCTACCAGCATTTGTTGCGATCATGCCTGTCAAAGTTAAAGCGGTCTCTACTCATAAATCTTCTGCCATGGAGCGTCTTGGCGAGTTTGTAATTGGGCACCGAACAAAGCTCCTTCTTGTCATGGGTGTTATTGTTGTTGGTACATCATCATTCATTTCCAAAATTGAATTGGACGATCGTTTCATTGAGTATTTTGATACATCAGTTCCATTCCGTGTGGACAGTGACTTTACTCGGGATAATCTTACCGGTGTTTATCAGGTGGAATTCTCAATCAATGCCGAAGATTCTGGTGGTGTTTCAAGCCCGGTTTATCTTGCTCACCTGGAAGATTTTGCAAATTGGTTGCGGGCAAAGCCAGAGGTTGTTCACGTAAACTCTGTTACTGACATCCTAAAGCGCCTGAATAAATCTATGCATGGTGATGACGAAAGTTGGTACAAACTGCCAGAAGAACGTGATCTCGCGGCTCAATATCTATTGCTCTATGAAATGTCTTTGCCTTACGGTCTTGACCTTAATAGTCAGATCAACATCGACAAATCTGCATCCCGTATGACAGTAACGTTGGATAACGTTTCTTCTAATGATATGCGTAATATTGCGATGGATTCCAGTCAGTGGTTGCGGGATAATGCTCCGGGTTACATGGAAGCAGAGGGATCTGGTGCTGCGGTTATGTTCTCCCACCTTGCGGACAGAAACATCAAATCAATGTTGATGGGGACTGCTCTTGCATTTGTTTTGATCTCACTGTCATTAATCTTTGCCTTGCGTAGTCTAAAGCTTGGGCTGATTAGTTTGATCCCGAATATGGTGCCTGCGATTATGGCGTTTGGTGTTTGGGGCATCTTTGTGGGACAGGTTGGTCTTGCAGTTTCCGTAATTGCTGCAACGTCTCTAGGCTTGATCGTTGACGCAACGGTTCACTTCCTCAGTAAGTATAACCGTGCTCGTACAGAGCGGAATGAATCTCCCGCTGATGCCGTGCGTTACGGATTTAAGACGGTTGGTACCGCTCTTTGGATCACAACGGCAGTTCTTGTCGCAGGTTTTGCGATCTTGTCTTTATCCACCTTCTCTGTGAACGCAGATATGGGCTTATTAACGGCGATAACTATTGCCATTGCCTTGTTCATTGATTTCCTACTTCTGCCGCCTCTGTTGATGTTACTCGATAGGGATAAGGCAACGGCACCCGATGCAGCATCTGCTGCTCCTGCTGAATAAGCCAAATAAGTTCGATAGTTGGAGTTATTAAAATGAGTAAAAAACTATTAACGACTGTATTCAGTCTTTCTTTGGGGGTCTTAGCCTCTGGGGTGGCCTTTACTTCCAGTGTGGCGCTTTCGAGCGCTGCCCAAGCTGACGAAGCGGCTGACATTGCCAAAGGTACGGCGATTGCAGAAGAATGGGACCGTCGCGATTGGGGATTTGGTGATACTGAATCTTTCATGCAAATGCAGTTAGAAAATCGTCATGGCGATACTTCTATTCGTCAAATGCGTCAAAAAACACTTGAGGTTCCCGGTCATGATGAGGGGGATAAAAGCCTGACCATCTTTGACAAACCTCGTGACGTTAAGGGTACTGCTTTCCTTAGTTATGCTAAAATTTTTGATCCTGATGACCAGTGGATGTATCTGCCTGCAGTTAAGCGTGTGAAACGGATTTCCTCTAAAAATAAGTCTGGGCCTTTTCTTGGATCAGAGTTTGCGTACGAAGATCTATCTGCTCAGGAACTGAAGAAATATACCTACAAATGGCTGAGAGATGAGCCTTGTGGGGAGCTTCAGTGTTCCGTTGTTGAGCAGACGCCAACTTATGAAAACTCTGGTTATACCAAGATGATTACATGGTATGACCTTTCAGAGTATCGTCAGCAAAAAATCGATTATTACGATCGTAAAAGAAAACTGCTTAAAACACTGGTCTCTTCTAATTTCAAACAGCACCTCGGTAAGTACTGGCGTCCATATGACATGTATATGGAAAACCACCAAACCGGTAAGAAAACACGTTTGCTTTTTGATAAAATCGATTTCCAAACGGGTGTCACTGAGAGTGAATTGACCAAGAATAATCTTAAGCGCGTAAACTAAGTAAACACGTTAGTAGAGAGTTCCGTGATGAGATCACGTTTCATATTGTTAAAAAAAATGACGCTCATCAAGCTGACTGCCCTGGTTATTATAACCGGGGCAGTGGCTTTGGGAGCATCAATAGTGTCTGCAGGACAGGCACTGGCTGATGACGCAGAAAGTGACCTTTACTGGGAATACTCAGGGTCGGCATCACTTGATTTGCGCATTTTCCCAGATTCAGCTTTGCACAGTGGGCAGAGAGACCAACATCTAAATCCTTCTATCGTGCTCGAGCCGGAATTTCTGGTCGAGTGGAATGATGGTGATGACCGCATCGATTTTAAACCCTTTTTGCGTTTGGATGCTCAAGATAACGAACGACGTCATGCGGATATTCGTGAGCTGAAGTATCTGCATATTGATGATGGTTGGGATCTAAAGATTGGTGCAGATAAGGTCTTTTGGGGGGTGACGGAATCCCGACATCTCGTTGATATTATCAACCAGACAGATGGTGTTGAAGATACCGACGGTGAAGATAAGCTTGGCCAACCCATGATTAACTTGGGTATCCAGAGTGAGGTTGGTGATTTTAATCTCTTTGCAATGCCTTATTTTCGGGAACGAACATTCCCAGGCCGTAAAGGGCGGTTACGTTCTTCGCTGACGGTGGATACGGATAAGGCGGAATACGAGTCAGATCTTGAAGAATTCCATCCTGATTTTGCCTTGCGTTATGCAACGGTTTTGGGCGATTGGGATCTTGGTCTTGCTCACTTCTATGGCACCAGTCGTGAACCGCGGTTACTTGTTAAATCGGATAGCAATGGTGCGCCAGTTCTTGTGCCACACTATGACATTATCAATCAGAGTTCGGCTGACATTCAGGCGACTTTTGATGAGTGGCTTTGGAAATGGGAAGGTATTTATCGTCGTGGGCAAGGTGATGATTTCGTCGCTTTCTCTGGTGGCGTTGAATACACTTTCTTTGGGGTGATTGGTGATTCTGGTGATCTTGGTGTTCTTGCTGAATACCATTATGATGGCCGAGATGAAGATGAAGCGCCGGGAACCATTTTTGATGATGACATTTTTGTTGGAGCGCGTATTACCCTTAACGATGTTGAGGATACTGATTTTCTTGCAGGGATGATCATTGACCGTAAAAGCCACACCCGTAGCTTTTCAATTGAAGCTGATCGTCGTCTAAGCGAACGCTGGACCGTTGAGGGGGAACTTCGGATATCTGATGCTATCACACGTAGTGATCCTCTTTATGATACACGCCGGGATGATCACATTCAGATACGATTCAATTATTATTTTTAACGATGAATTTTGTCTTTGAATTCTGAGTTTCTGGTGCTGCTATTCCCCGATAGTTTCCTGCCAGAAACAAAGGTGAAAGGGTCGCTTTATGCGGCCCTTTTCATTTATAGATGTGTGTTGAAGTTTAGGACATGATTTCATCTCTCCAGTTAGAGCGTATCAACTACGCGGCATTTCGATTTTTTTGCACGTCGGTTATTTGCTATCGATGACTTAGTTGACTAGCCTTTAATTTTGAATTCACATTTAAAGCGAGTAGTCGTGCCTCTTCAAATTGCTTTGTTACGTGCCATAAACGTTGGCGGACGAAACAAAATGCCAATGGCTGAGTTAAAGAGCCTCTGTCTGGAGTTGGGGTTATCTCAACCCCAGACATATCTACAGACTGGAAATCTACTCTTTGAGGCTGATTGGGATGAGGCACTTAAAGTTAAATTTTTAGAAGGCCTGGAAGCGCAGTTTGGCTTTTGCCCAACTGTAGTTTTTGATCATGCAGGGCTGCTGGGTCAAACGATTACTGATAATCCCTTTGGTGAGATATCTCAAAACGCGCCAAATCACTTGCTGGTTTATTTTTTGGATCGAGTTCCGACAGCTGGTAATATTGAAAGCTTACAAGCAGGGATTATGATTATGGGCGGCGAAAAAATAGTTTTAGTAGAGGATCGGCTCTATGTTTCCTATCACCCAAACGGTATTGGTCGTTCAAAACTTACGGTTGGTGTAATTGAGAAATATTTGGGGGTAGAAGCAACAGGTCGGAATTGGAACACAATTTTAAAACTGCAAGAGCTGATTCAAAATCGCTAAGTTGCCTTTTATAAAACGCCCCCGTAGAACGGTGGTTACCTGCAGAACTAAGTAACCACCGTTTAGAACGCTTTAGTGTTGTTGATAATAAATGTTTTTTTTGGCTTATTAGCTGGCAAAAAGCTCTTTTTCGATATCCTTGAATCCTTTGAATTCTAAGGCGTTTCCTGTTGGATCTGTGAAGAACATGGTACCCTGCTCTCCGGTTTCTCCCTTGAAGCGAACATAGGGTTCGATAATAAAGTCAGAGACAATATTTCGCATTTTCTCTGCGAGCTTTTCCCAATCCTTCATTTGGAGGACGACACCGCAATGAGGGACAGGCACACCATGACCATCAACCGCATTTTTGATTTGGTTCACAGATCCATCCTTACCCAAACTTTCATCTAGATGGACAACAAACTGATGGCCGAACATATCAAAATCAATCCACTTATCGCTACTGCGCCCCTCACGAAATCCCATTTTGGTGCCATAAAAATCTCTCGCTTCTGGAATATCACGTACGGGAATGGCAATGTGAAAAGGCGTTAACATTATGGATCTCTCTTTTTAAATCATGGGGAAAGTTATTTGTTTATTGGGCGCGTTGAAATACGGCTTGAATAACGGTTAGTTTTTTATCAGCGAGGTTCTGTTTCAGGTTTTGAGCTCTCAGTTTGAAATCGTCACCGATAAATAGCTTAGGCCCCAATTCTTTTGGTAAGGATTTTTGCTCTGGATCTTTTGGGGTCCAATTGGCGTTGTAGTTATGGAACCATAGATGTGTTTCTGCGGTTAAGTCGTTCCATATTTCGCGGTGAAATCCGAGCCCCCCAAGTATGTCACGGACAATTTCGCCCTGAACCAAGTGGTTGTGTTCTGGTTTCGTTGCCCAGGGAACGGGTAGTAATAGAGCACGATCTTCTTCGTTAGGGATGTTCTCGTTTGAAAAGATGTCGTGAAACAAAAACATCCCACCGGGTTTTAAAACCCGATGAATTTCACTGTAAAAAGTATGTTTATCGGGAATGTTCATAGAAGTATGTTGGCTCCAAACAATATCAAAATTTTTGTCCGGATAGGGAAGAGAAAGTGCATTGCCGGGAGTTATTTTTATGCGCTTGTCCAAGCCACACAGGCGATTTAAAAGCTCTGCGGTGTGGCAGTATTCTTCTGTAATATCAATGCCGTGGACGTTGCAGACAAATCGTTCAGCAATGAATCTGGCTGGGCCACCAATACCGCATCCTACATCTAGAAGGTTTGAGCCGGGATGAGCCGATAAAAACTCACATAATTCTTGAGTGGCGGCGCGACCACGAGAATGAAGGTGGTCAAACGTTGAAAAATCCTGGGCCGTATAGGTCGGTGTCTCAGTGTTGGTCGTGCCCAACGGAGAGGGGGCCAATAGAGATGCAACATAGGCAGTAAGGTTTTTTCTACCACCATATTGACCAGATTGTGTCTTTGTACTCATCCCTTGGCTTTGTCCTTTTAGACTTGTTCAAATCGTTTAGTCAGTAAGAGAAAACTCTTAGATAAATATCATCTTAGGCAATGTCATGATGCGATAAAATATAAATTTATAATGAAATTTAAAAAAGGAACAGTTAATTAAAGCTTGTGGTAAAAGCGTTTGATAGCATCTCTGCCTATGTTTATGCATTTCACTAATAATAGTACCACGTGTAAAAGCGTTGCCGATAAGAATGGTTTCATGAAGGATAAGTTGAGTATGCATACAGCTGAAAACCTGAATTTAAAGGTGCCAGATCTGAATACGTTACGCAGAGGTGGGAAATTAAGCCTTTCTCGTGCTTTGTCTTTATTGGAACAATCACCAGAGAAGTCATTGAGCCTGCTCAACGATTGTTATCACGCTCCTTGCGCGCACGTCGTTGGTGTTACCGGGCCTCCCGGTGTTGGAAAATCGACGCTGTTATCAGAATTAATTAAGGTTTATCGGGCTGGTGGGCGCACGGTGGGAGTGATCGCCGTCGATCCATCCTCGAAACGATCCGGCGGGGCTTTTTTAGGCGATCGTGTCCGCTTTTCGACAGATCCGGAAGATCAGGGTGTGTTTGTCCGTTCAATGGCTGCACGCGAAAGATTAGGAGGTCTTGCCGATTTGACCATCGCGGCCATGGTATTGATGCGCGCAGTCTTTGATATTGTGTTGATCGAAACCGTTGGTGTTGGACAATCAGAAACAGATGTTTCTGGTGTGGCGGATACGGTGGTGTTCTGTGTCCAGCCGGGGTCAGGGGACTCTTTGCAGTTTATGAAAGCTGGTATTGCTGAAATTCCCCACATTGCCCTGGTTACCAAAGCTGATATGGGAAAAACGGCAGAGCGCGCTAAGGCGGATCTAAGAGGCGCGCTTTCTCTTGCGAGTGATGGCCCTAATGAATGGGCTGTGAAAATTCTCACACTATCAGCGAGCGACAAAACTGGTTTTGATGAATTTACCAAGGCTATAGATCTGCATTATGACTGGTTGAATGGGCAGGGACGTTTGTCTGCTCAGCGGAAGGATCAAGCCAGACAATGGCTGAAAGAAGCCATTCGCGAGTTATATGGTAAACAGGGATTATCATTTTTGGAACAAGAGGGTTTTTCCCTTGATTTAGTTGATGGCGTTTCGCCCTTTGAATTGTTATCACGCATTCAAAAAGAATTGGTCATATCAAAGCATTTAGCTTGTTGAGAAATAATCTTAAGATCAGGAATTTTTAAAATAGTATTTGAGATGCCGCAAACAAGATAGCGGGTTCGATTAGACTATGCTTGATGCAACTGAGGTTAATGCTGATCGGGATTCATCCTGAACAGAGTTTTTTTAGAGAAGGTGCGGAAATGTCGATTTATATGTTGCTGGGAGTGGCAATTATCAGTGAGGTCGTCGCAACTCTGTCTTTAAAAGCCTCTGATGGTTTTACCAAACCTATACCATCCATTGTCGTCGTGGTTGGTTATATCTTCGCGGTTTATTTACTATCAATTATAACGCGCCAATTATCCATTGGTGTGACCTATGCGGTTTGGTCTGGTGCAGGTGTTGTTCTTACCGCCGGGTTAGGCATCGTCATTTACGGCGAAAAGATGGACTTGGCCGGAGTAATTGGCATTGCGCTGATTATTAGCGGCGTGCTGGTCCTTAACCTTATTTCAAATGCATCTGGACATTAAACGCGATCTTAAGACGTAATTTCTATCCAATCTGGCATATTGGGAGTGATATTGGTGTCGTGGCACAACAGTCGATCCGAACCGATGGCGTCGATCCTCAAGGTAGCAAGGCCCTGATCTCCATAAGTGGATCTGAGTATGCCCACATTTTTACCATCTAAGGTGATATCTGTGCCGATTTCAGGTGTGGAACCTATGAGTGTTACCGGAACGAGGCGTTTTTTGATGAGGGCGCGATATTTGGTACGGGCGGTTAATTCTTGCCCGATATAACACCCTTTATCCCAGTCGATGGCGGATAACTCGTTAAAGCCGTTTTCCAAGAGGATTGATTTTTCGACTTCGAGGTCGCGGCTACCGTCTGGGATGCCAAGTGAGATACGCAACTGGTCATATGCGTCCAAGGAGGTTTCGTTTAGATTGTTGGTCGTGATAAAAGTGTCGAGTTGATCCGTCGGAATGATTGCACGGGCGCCAATTCCTAAGTGGCGCGGATCTACAAAAATGATGCTTTTGTCTTTGTGACAACTCGCGCCTTTTTTTAATTCCAACCCAAGGGATGGCGCAGCATCTTGGCCAATTATAGCAACGACAGTATAGTCATCTCCCGTAAGGTCCAGACTGGCTTTAGATCGCATTTTGTAAAGTTTAAGGCGGCGGATCAGGTCAGGCGCGCGTTCTTTTTCGCAATCGACGAAAACCCCACCCTCAGGATTATAGATGATAAAAAACTCGTGCAGGAATTTACCTTGAGCTGTGAGTAACGCGGACCATACAGCATTTTCCGGTGTGACTTTGGTGATATCTTGGGTAATCACACCTTGAAGAAAAGGAACAAGATCTTCGCCTGCAAGTTTGAGAACTGTGCGGTGGTGGAGCGGGATAACCCGTAAATCGCTCATACTGCTGTATCCGTCTTAATGTCTGATTTGTATGGTCGGAAATATAGTCTGCTTGATATATAAGGCGTTACAGCTGTTGATGAAAGAGGTAGCTTGCTATAAATCATCTGCTCCCAGTTTAATGTCTTCTTAAAGGGGAAGGAACGCGTTGCGAATACTCTTTATTACATCGAACCGCATTGGGGATGCTGTCTTATCCAATGGCGTCTTGCAGTCGATGCTCGAACAATATCCAGGTGCCAAAGTTACCGTTGCCGCGGGGAGCGTTTCTGCGTCTCTTTATGAGGCCATTCCCGGGCTGGAAGAAATCATTCCGATAACAAAGCTAAAACACCATGCCCATTGGTTAAAGCTTTGGGCACGTTGCTTTGCTAAGCGCTGGGATGTTGTTGTCGACATGCGGGGAACGGGGCTCAGTTATTTTCTTTGGACGAAACGTAGATTGGTTACTTCGTCCAAAGATGATAAAGTTCATCGCATTGTTGAGTTGTCTCGAGTTCTTGATAGCGTGGAACCTCCGTCTCCTGTTGTCTGGACAGATGATATTCATGATCAAAAGTCTGTTCAAATGGTTCCAAAAGGAGCAAAAGTATTAGCAATTGGCCCTGCTGCCAATTGGAGTGGAAAACAATGGCCTGTCGAGAGGTTCTCTCAATTGATAGAGCGTTTGACTGCAAAGGATGGAATCCTTCCTGAAGCACGTCTAATGGTTCTTGCTGCTCCACATGAGCGGAAACAGATACAATCAGTGCTTTCTTCTTTACCAAAAGAACGGGTTATTGATCTTATCGGGCATGATTTGGTGACGGCAGCGGCATGCTTAAAGCGAAGCGATCTTTTTGTTGGAAATGATTCCGGCCTGATGCATCTTGCCGCGGCGGCTGGTGTAAAAACTCTTGGGTTATTTGGTCCTAGCCCTGAATGGCGTTATCACCCATGGGGAGCTGATTGTGCCTGTGTTCGTACGCCAGAGGGTTATTATGAAATCACACATCATCCTGAATTCGATTATAGTCATGGCGTGAATAGCTACATGGAATCACTTACTTTGGATATGGTTGTCACTGCTGCAGAGGAACTGTACAACCGGGGTAAGGAAATTCCTTAAGTTGGATTTATTTGTGAACAGGAAACGTGTATGCCTTCAGATGTAGTTATTTCGGGGACTATTACTGATAATATTCAATTATCTGCTTTGATCGTTATTCATAACGAAGAAGATAATATTCGTGAATGTCTTGAAGGTGTTAAGTTTTGTGACGAGATTGTTGTGGTCCTTGATCGTTGTACAGATGGTTCAAAAGATATAATTCTGGAATATACAGATAGTATTGTCGAAGGTGGTTGGCCTATCGAAGGTGATCGACGGAATACTGGTAATGATGCATGCCGTGGTCAGTGGGTATTAGAAATCGATGCCGATGAACGCATTACAGATGATTTAGCACGGGAAATTCGATCGACTATTCAAGGGGATGGTGCTGATTATTATTTGATTCCGGTTGATAATTATATCGGTGATCATCTTGTTAGATATGGATGGGGTGCTCAGTTTGGTAAAGCTTCTGCATCATGCTTATGCCGTAAGGG
Source organism: Kiloniella antarctica (assembly GCF_042682825.1). Taxonomy (NCBI): domain Bacteria; kingdom Pseudomonadati; phylum Pseudomonadota; class Alphaproteobacteria; order Rhodospirillales; family Kiloniellaceae; genus Kiloniella; species Kiloniella antarctica. Next base: position 768,967 of record NZ_JBHUII010000004.1, on the reverse strand, counting down.
TGTTAAGCGTTGGGGGAAAGACCGTGTCCATCCTGCTTTGCATTGGAAAGAAGGTGTGCGAAGAGGGCGCAAACTGAAACATAGGTTGGTTCACTATGTGGATGATAATATCTCTGACATGATCCGTCGGTTTGATTCCTATAGTACTGCTCGCGCCAAAGATCTGGTTGCCAATGGTGAAATTGGCACCATGCCCCATAATATACGGCGTATATTCAGTAGATTTTGGCGCTGTTTTATCAGCCGTAAGGGGTATCGAGAAGGAGGCTATGGCTTCTTGATCGCAACCTTTGCCGCGCTTTACCCTGTGGTTTCTCATATCAAAGCTCGTTACGAGAGCGATCAACTAAAATCTTGAAATTAAGCTTTCGGATGACGGGAAAGATATTATTTCGGAAAAATTGGCTTAGTCAAAAGTTATGGCAGGCAGGGCTGAGGTCACCTTTTCAATAGACAGATCCTGTAAATCATCCTCACAGATAATTTGCACGTCAGGCCCAATGGGGGAAATCTTGTTGGGGTCTGAAGCTTTCGAGAAAAGCACCACAACCGGACAGCCAGCAGCGGCAATAAGGTGCATCGGGCCTGTGTCATTGCCAACAGATAGCTGTGCTTTTCGGGCGATGACTGCAATTTGTTCTAAACTGGTTTTACCACAAAGGTTTAATACGGCCGGACAGTTTTCCTCAATCTCATTACATTGAGATCTCTCGGCTTCAGTGCCGATCAGGACGGGCGTAATGCCAAGGTGGGTAAGGTGGTCGGACAAGGCGGAATATTGTCCTGTCGGCCAGCGTTTTTCCGGGCGATGTGGCGCGCCGCCGGGGACCAGCATCGCATAGTTTCGTGGCAGGTGCAGGTCAGATATATCAGCTTTAATAAACGAGAGATCAGGTAGTTTTATGTTCGTTATTCCAGCGATTTCAAGTTGGGATTTTTCTCTAACAGAAATATGGTAAATACCGTTCTCTGGCTTTTCATAATAATGCGAACACCCTTTAACGTTTCCAACCCACTCGGGCTTTTGTGAAGGGAAAAGTTTGTAATATAGCTTGGTTCGCTCATTGCGTTGGAGATCATAAACGCGGTTGAATTTACGAGACCTCAGATTTTTTCTGAGCTTAAGAAGCGCTGGAATTTCAAAGATTTTTGGACGTGTATCTGTCAAGACAGAGTTAAAACATCTACTTGCCTCTGCCAGACGAACGTAAGGTTTGGTTGTCAGTAGAGTGATATCAGCACTTGGATGATGAGCACGGATCGCCTGAAAGGATCTGATGGAGAGAATAAAGTCTCCAAAGGCGGAAAGTTTGATGATAAGGATGCGTCGAGGATTACTCGAAGAGTCTTCGGCCGGGACCACATCAGATTCGGGGCCATACAAAATCATATCCGGGTCTTCTGTTGTAATGTCAGGGCGCTCAACCGTCATGTTTCCACCATGTTAAGTCTTGGGTTCAGTTTTGGGTTAAGTTCTTGTCTGATTTATGGGGCGTCCCGGGCCATATTAAGTGTTTTCTTTCGTGTTAACGCGCGCAATTAAATTTTACATAGGCCGGGTAGGATAACATATTTTTCGAAGAATATCTTTGCCGATCAGAGAGAAGTACAATGGGTACTCATGAAAACCTTATAATATAAGGTCTTAGAAATTAAAATAGCGCGTGGTACATAGCCGCAAATTGGTCACAAAGATCGTTTTATCCTTCATGACTCTTTTTTCGCTATCATGGCTTTGAATTAGGGGTAATTTCCGGTAAAGAGATGCCAGAACGTCTTCTGAACAGAAATCTGTAGCGTAGCTTTGGATGTTACCTACTGATTGATATTGAGACAGGGAGTATTACGGGTGAAAATCCTACAAGTATTAGGAGCAGGCGGCGAAGGTGGCGCTGAAACCTTTTTTACTCAATTTACATTGGCGTTGCACAGGGCCAGAACTCAAAAGCAGCAAGGTAATATATCGAGGGGTCAAATTTCTCCTTCTGGTTTCGCAAAAAAAACTGAAGATGAAGTCCCAGAGATTGAAGTCCCAGAGATTGAAGTCCAAGAGGTTGAAGTACAGGCCGTTATTCGTGACAACAATACCCGTGTTGCTCTCTTTGAAGCTGCTGGGATTGAGACTGTAGTCCTTCCTTTTCGTAAGTTGCTTGATTTTAAAACCAAGCGTGGATTGAAGCGCAAAATTGAAGAGTTCAAACCTGATGTGGTTCTCACTTATATGAACCGAGCCAGCAGCCTGTGCCCCAAAGGCGACTTTCTGCACGTTGCTCGGCTTGGCGGCTATTACAAGCTCAAAAATTACAAAAATTGCGATCATTTAATCGGCAACACTCAAGACATCGTTGATTATCTAAAGTCAGTTGGTTGGCCGGAAGATCGTGCGCATCATGTTCCTAATTTTGCGTCTGTATCGAAGGATGATCTTCCAGTAAGTCGGGCAGATTTCAATACGCCTGATGATGCAACCGTGTTGCTTTCTTTGGGGCGGTTGCATGAAAATAAGGCTTTTGATATTTTACTGAGGGCTGCCAAGCTGGAAACACGTCCTTATGTTTGGATCGCGGGTGAGGGACCGTTACGTGCCGAGCTTGAAACCTTGGCCAAAGAGCTCGGAATTGATGAGCGGGTTCGCTTCTTGGGGTGGCGCAATGATCGGGGCGCGTTGCTTGCTGCTGCTGATATCTGCGTTTTCCCTTCGCGGTTTGAGCCATTTGGTTCTGTTATGATCGAAGCTTGGGCAACAAAGACACCACTGATCACAACCCGGACTGCTGGCCCGGAAGAAATGGCAACTCACAATGAAGATGCTTTGATGGTTGAGGTCGATAACTATACAGAATTGGCCCAAGCCATCACACGGGTAATGGACGATAAGGATTTGGCCGCTCGCTTAGTTACTGCAGGGTGGGAAAGCTATCAAAAGAGTTATACCGAAGAGGCTTGTGTTGGAAATTACATAGAGCTCTTCACGAAATTATTGGAACGAGAAAAAGGGACTGTTTCATGAGCGAAAGCTATGACCTGATCATCAAAGGGGGACAGGTTGTCACTCCAAACGGTATCGAGAAAATCGATGTTGGCGTAAATGGTGGCCGTATTGTTGCTCTTGGAGATCTTTCCAGTGCAAAGGCCAAAGAAAACTATGATGCAACTGGTCAGCACGTTTTACCTGGTGCAATTGATACCCAGGTTCATTTTCGAGAGCCAGGGCTTGAAGCCAAAGAAGATCTTGCTTGTGGAACCGCCGCCGCAGCCTTGGGCGGTATTGTTGCGATTTTTGAGATGCCAAATACCAACCCAAATACACTTGGGGCGGTTGAATTGGCGGATAAACTGGCACGGTGTGAAAATCGGGCCTGGACGGATCATGCTTTTTTTATTGGTGCGGCAGAAGAGAACGTCGATGAACTGGCTGAATTGGAAAGATTACCAGGTTGCGCCGGGATCAAAATCTTTATGGGTTCTTCGACTGGCAGCCTTTTGGTGGAAGAAGAAGGTCTGTTGATCGATGTTCTTACGAATGGCAATCGTCGTTGTCCTGTCCATGCCGAAGATGAAAATCGTTTGCGTGAGCGTTTTGCGATGGTGCGTGATGGCGCCGACCCGGTTATGCATCCAGTTTGGCGCGATCCTGAAGCTGCTATACTCGCGACGACACGGATTTGTCGTCTCGCCCGTCAGACAGGCCGTCGGGTGCACGTCCTGCATGTAACCAGTAAAGATGAACTTCCCATTCTTGCCGCCAATAAAGATCTGGTTACTGTGGAGACCACACCTCAGCATCTGACGTTGTCCGCCCCGGATTGTTATGAACGTCTCGGTACTTACGCTCAAATGAACCCGCCGATCCGTGATGAAGAACATCGTCTTGGTCTTTGGGAAGGCATCCGTAACGGAACCGTTGATGTCCTCGGGTCAGATCATGCGCCGCATACCATTGAGGAAAAGGCCAAACCTTACCCAACGTCGCCTTCTGGCATGCCGGGGGTTCAGACTTTGATCCCGTTGATGCTTGACCATGTGAACAAAGGTAACCTGACCTTGGAACGGTTGGTTGATTTGACCTCTGCAGGACCTGCGCGGATTTATAATATCGCAGGCAAAGGGCGTATTGCCTTTGGCTTTGATGCAGATTTCACAATCGTTGATATGAACAAGGAAGAAACCATCACCAAAGACTGGTTGGCTTATAAGTGCGGCTGGTCACCGTTTGATGGCGTCAGCGTTAAGGGCTGGCCAATGGCCACCATTATTCGGGGTAATGTTGTTATGAAAGATGGTGAGTTGATCGGTGATCCCGATGGTAAACCTGTTCGTTTTAGTGATACAGAACCTGCCAAAAACTCTTAAATCGGCACGCAGGTTTTCTGATGTTAGGATTAGGGCGTATCGGTTAGAAACTGATACGCCCTTTCCATTGTAAGGGTAGAGCCTATATTGGCGCTAAATCATTTCTAACTTGCGTGTAAATTCTAATCACGCCACTTTTTCATATGTCCCTTTTGTGGAGATAAGTGTGATCACAAGTAATGTGTTCTTGATTGATAAGGTTCTAACGGGAAGGGCTGTGTCTTTTGGCCCCAAAGATCGTATGAGCGCAATAGATAAGGTTCCCGTTTTTGATGCTCTTCAAGTAACAAAACTTGGATTGTTCGGCGATGAACAGGCTGATCCTCGTCATCATGGTGGTCCAGAAAAAGCGATCCATCATTATGCGGCTGATCACTATGCGACATGGGGGGGCGAATTCCCTGAGATTAATCGTGAACGGTTATACGCAGGCGGGTTTGGGGAGAATATCTCGACAATGGGTTTGTGTGAAGCCGATGTCTTTATCGGGGATGTGTATCGTATAGGTACGGCGCTTGTCCAAGTCTCTCAGGGCCGCCAACCTTGTTGGAAACTTAACGTGCGTTTTGAAAATTCAAAAATGGCGGCACTGGTTCAATCTACGGGGCGCACCGGATGGTATTATCGTGTGCTGGAAGAAGGAAAAATCCAAGCAGGAGATCGTATCTCTCTCGTGGAGCGGATAAATTCCGAATGGTCCCTATCACGTATCCAGCATGTGCTCTATGAGGATACATTGAATCAATCAGCACTTGAGGCTCTGGCCGGGATCAAAGAATTAGCCGAGAATTGGCGCGTACTGGTGCAAAAGAGATTGTCACGTCTAAAAGTCGAGGATTGGAAGCCGAGGTTGGAGACCCCGGCTTAAATCAAATCCGTCCACTTGCTTTGTCGGGTGCTCTGTTGGTTGCTTTGCCGGTGACCTTGTTAGCGCGCTAGAGCATGCTCAACAAACTCCAGGCGGTCTTGTCCGTAGAAGTTTTCGCCATCGACAAAGTAAGTGGGGGCACCGATCACGCCGCGCATGATGGCTTCACGGCAATTGCGATCCAATTCTGCTTGAACGCCAGGGGAAAGCGCTTCGGAAATTAAGGCCTTGATGTCGTTATATCCTGCCGTTTCACAAAGTTCAAAAATAACGTCCTCGTCAGCAATATCGCGGTCGTCCCGCCACAGGGCTTCCACTACTTTAAGGCTGAGAAGATCAAGATCACCGTCATCACCACGTTTCTTAGCCCGTTGAGCGGCAATAACGATGCCTGAAGGAAGCTCGACCGGGCCATCGTGATGGATTGGTTCGCGCAGGAGCGGGATTTGTAAGTACTCAGCACAACGCAGGGCATCGTTCATGGCATAATTGCGCAGCATGGTTGGGCGGGTGTCAAAAGATTGTCCTCCAATCGCAGGCATAGTGACCGATAAAAGGATCGGGCGATGGACAATTTTTCGATTATATTTTTGAGCCAATATATTCAGTCTATCAGCTCCGAGATAGGTAAAATTGGATCGGGTAGAGTAGTAATAATCAATGGTTTTCATAGGGTCAGGTCTCACTAATAAAATGAAGTAGGTCGAGGTGAGAAGAGGTGGTGCTTTAATATGTTGGTATCCTGCTGGTGGATCCGTCGAAAGGCAAGAGATCTTCCTACTAGAGGTACCTATGCGACTGTTATGAAAAATTGTTGAGTTTCGTATTTCTCTCGTAATAGGGCGAGGTATCTCGAGTGAATATAGTTTTCGAACATTTCTTTTTATACTGAGGTTTAACAACTCATTGCACTTTAAGAATAATTTAAATTAAAATTGTAAGTAATTTTATCAAAAAATCATACATAATACTGTTGTTTTTGAGGAACTCATGATTGTCATATATTCCTAAATCTATATGGTAGGTGTCAATATTTAGTAATTCCCCTTGGGTTGCCCTGGCCAGAAGCCGCGACAACCCTTTTTGATAAGAAAACGGAATGGAGTTCATACATGACTGATGGTCTGACACAGGGTGGAACTGAGATGGTTTCTGGCGAAGTAGCAAATGAAACTCTCGTTGGTCAGGCAGCTTCGGCTGTAGAAATTGCTGCACCAGCAGCAGGCGAAACAACAAACGTTGTTCTTAGCAAAGGACAAACCGCAACATTAAATTTCGATGCGACGGCAGCAACCCCGGTAATTGAAGGCAATGACTTTGTTCTGACCTTTGATAGTAACGGTGATGGTAGCGCCGATAGTCGTATCGTATTCCAGAATTTAGTCGCAGAATCCCAAGGCGCGGATGCTCCTGTTCTGGTTATCGGTGGTGTTGAACTTTCCGCAGGTCTTTTGATTGGTCAGGCACAAGCCTTGGTCGAAGGACAAACCCTTGAGACCGCAGCCGGTGCAGGCGCTGGCCCACAAGGCGGTGGCGGTAGCACCTATGACGAAAATCTAGGCGATATTATCGATCTGCTCCAGGCACAACAGGCGCTTGGTGGAACTGGTCTGGAATTTGGTTTGCTGGCGGGTGCTGAAGATATTTCTGACCCAGCGGAAGGTACTTTTGATCTGTCATTCCTGACCGTGACCACCGAAATACCTGATGATGGCGGTGAGGGCGGCGAAAACTTTGTTTCCGGTACTTTCTCTGGCGGATTTGAAGACTGGCAGCCAAACCAGCATTTGGGTGATGAAAGTACATTTCCTATGCAGGTTGAATTCAACTTCACACCTGCTGATAATGAAACACTTGATTCCGTCGTTATCAACGCACTGCCAGATGGCGTTACGCTCTATATTGGCGGTACAGATGCTGCCAATATCTTTGCAGGTTCTTTTCCTGTAACAATTCTTCCTGAAGATTATGATGCGATCTTCATTTTGCCACCAGCTGATTCAGATGCTGATATCACCGTTAATGCGATTGCAAATATTTCAGACCCTGATTCCGGTGATAGTGCATCTATTCCAGCAACCGCAGTTGCAATTGTCGACGCGGCTGCTGATAAGCCTGTGTTTGGCGACGATGGCGGTCTGGATGGCGATGGTCTGGTTGATATGTATCTGTTGCAAGATCTGACCGGGTCTTTCAGTAACGACCTTGCGAATGTGCGTACTGCTATATCTGGCCTGATTGGCAAAATTGATGGCGGTGAGTTCTCTGCGGATATACGCCTTGGTACGGGAAGCTTCAAAGACAAACCTCTTTCTCCTTATGGTGATCGTTCTGATTATGTTTTCCAGAATGCCGAGAATGTAACAGATGATCTTGCTGCGGTTCAAAGTGCGGTTGATGGTTTTAGTGCTACGGGCGGTAATGATGGACCAGAAGGCCAAATCGAAGCACTTTTGAACTTGGCTCAGAATGCAAGTGATCTTGGTTTCCGCAGCGGTGCATCGAAATATGTTGTTCTGACAACCGATAATTCTTTCCACAAAGCGGGTGATGCGTCTAGTCTTGGCGCAAACGATGGCGACGGTGATTTGACGGCTGATCTGGACGAAGATTACCCATCTCTTGCACAGCTGAAAGCAGCATTGGATGCTTCAGGCATCGTTCCGATCTTTATGGCGACATCTGGTTATGTTTCTGAATATCAGGCGTTGGTCGATTATTTGGGTGTTGGTGAAGTTCACGAGTTGACATCTGATAGTTCTAACTTGTTGGCTAATATTCTTGCCTCGGGTGGTACAGGTTCAAACCCTGAAGATAATGTTTATGATGAACAGGCCGAGGTCACTGTACCAGTCGATGTTACCTTCGGTGATTACACTGATGGTTCAGAAGTCCACACAATTGTGTTGAGCGGTATTCCTTCTGACTGGATCCCGACATTTGCCTACGAATTTACCGTAGATGGCCTTGCAGATGGACAAAACCCGGGCGATATCGGGTTGAACACAACTTATAGCATCACAATTGATGTAACAGATCTGGATGACGTGGGCGGTCTGGTTGATATTGACTTAACCTTTAACCCGCAAGACTGGACATCGTCACGTTGGAGTGACGGTTCATCCCATGATGATGGTGATGCGACAATCGGTTTGAAAGCCATTGCTGTCGAAACTAACCTTTCTGGCGATGAGCTGACTGATCTGAACAATCGTGCAGAAACTGATGGTAGCCATACGATCAAGGTTATCGAAGATATCCCCGAAGTTCAGGGCGTGACTTTTACTCACGATGAAACCAAGGGTGTTGATGCTGGGTCAGGTGATGTTGCCGCATTGAATGCTGCTGTTGCAGCCGCATTGGTTGCAAGTACTGTTGGTGTACATGGTTCTGTTATTGGTCAAGCTGAAGCTGAAGTTGCACATGACTTCAAAACGGATGGACCAACAACACCAACTGATGCATCTGATGTTGGCACCGAAAAACTACATTTCCAAGATTACGACAGCTTTGAAGTTCCGGGGATGACAGCTGGTGGGGAAGGCGACGAGAACTCTAGTCCTATCTTCCTGACCCGCGATGATACTAACCCGAATATCGTTTGGGGTCTGGATAATGATGGTAATGCTGTCTTCTCTGTGCATCTTGAACAACCAACAACATCATCCGGTACTGCGACAATGACTTTTGTTCAGTATCAACAGATCAATCATGGCGTTGATGGCGACAATTCATCTGGTGAACATGATGATGCGCTGTCATTGACATTGGATTATGTGGCAATTGATGGCGAAGGCGACGTGAGCGATCCTGCTACTGCTACAATTACAATTGAAGATGATGGCCCATCAATCCAAGCGTCGTCTGCCGCGATGGATGAAAGTGATACACTTTATGGTACATACAGCCTGTTTGGTGCTGATGAGGCCGTAACGATTGATGTGGCAGATGCCGGGCGTGATTCTGCTGGGTATCATAACACGATCGGATACTATGTTTCTGATGCTGACGGAAACCCGATCGGTGGTGAAATCATTCAACCAGACGCACATGATCTGACATCCACTTCTGTTACCTTTAACAAAGCTGATTACCCAGAGGGTGCTACCGTTGGTATCTTCTTGATCCCGAATGGGGATGGCCAAAATACCGGCCTTGCGGCTGGTGATGATGTCACCTTCAAATTTGAAGGCGGCAAGTGGGTTGCTTATAAAGGTGCTGACGCACTTTCTGGCAGTCAGGAACCTGCTTACTTCTCTAACTCTGGTCTAAACCCTGATGGTTCTACACATGTTGTGGATAACCCCTATCCGGGTAATCAGAACTGGGAAGATCTGCGTAATCCGAACGGTGATGGTGATTATAACGATGTGAACCTTCGTGTTCGTGTAACTGGCGCTGACCCTGTTGATGGATGTGGTGTGGCCGTTGGTCAGATGATATTTGATATCGGAACCGACGTTGTTGGACATAGCTTTAGTGTTGAGGCACCAACTGGTGTTACATCCGCAACAGAAACGGTTACAACGGAAACTACTACTTCTGCTGATGGTCGCTTCATCACAATCGAAGCTGAGACCACAGGCGGTGATGCCGTTTATACCTTCGTATTTGATACCACGAATGGTAAATACGAATTCACGCAGTATCGTCAGCTTGATCATGATCAGGATGGGTCAACGCCTGCGGATCATGATGACCTGCTGGCGCTTGGTTTCACTGTGACACTGACTGATGGTGACGGTGACACCGCTTCTGCGGTTGCCACGATCAACATTGATGATGATGGTCCTTCTGCCCAAGCAGATGTAGTTTACACCGATGAAACACCCGGCGTTCAGGGCGATACTGACGAAATCTTTGTTAGTGATATGCCAGATGATTTTCCAGCCCTTGTTCAGGGGTATCCACTTTCCATTGCAAAAGAGAGCCTTTCCTTTGATTTTGGTAAAGACAAAATTGGTGGAAAAGTTGATCTGACAAACGCCGATGGTAACGCTTACAACGGTGAGCTATCAGGTCTAAAGGATGCTACGACAGATCAGGATATCAAGCTTTATAGCGAAGATGAAAATACGGTTGTCGGACGTTTGGATAGTGGCGAAATTGTTTTTGTTGCCTATATGTCGCATTCGACATCTTCTGAAAGTGCAGATTTGTATTTTGCACAGTACCGCGGCATTGAGCATCCAAATACAGGGTCTCATGACGAAGACATCAACCTGAATACGCTGTTCTATACTGTGACGGATGGTGACGGTGATACGGCGACAGCAAATATTCGTGTGAATATTGATGATGATGGACCAAATATTAATGACGAGACGGCAGATCACCTTCGTGAGAGTGATCTTCACAACAACGGTTCAGATAAAGTAACGGGTTCTTTCAGCGGTTTCTATGGTGCTGATGGTCCTGGATCAATTGAAATTACAGATCTCAAGTTTGTCAAAGATCCAGACTATGCGGGCGGTGCGAAAGTACCGTTCACTTCTGGTGGCAAGGATATTGAGTTCGGTGATCCTGTTGCCGATGGTGGCTTCATGGTTCTGACTGGTGTTGCCGCGATCGGACCAAATGGTGCGGAACTTCCGGTTATCACACTGAAGGTTGATAATAATGGTAATTATGAAATTATTCTTCATGAAGCTGTTGATCACCCGGATGCAAATCGCACAGGGATTAGCGATGAACTGGAACCTCATTTCGAGATCGTTATAACCGACGCCGATGGTGATACAAATACGGCAACGCTGAAATTCCACATCACAGATGATGGTGTTAGAGCTATTTACGATACCAATTCTTCTGATATCCTCAAAGAAGATAGCAATCTGGTTTCCGTCGGTAATGTGCTTACAAATGATGATCAAGGTGCGGATGGTGCGATTGTTACCACAACATCCGAAATGGTCGGTACTTATGGTTCTTTGACAATCAATGCTGATGGTAACTACACTTATATACTTAACAATGGTGCAGCGAATGTTCAGGCACTGGCTAATGGTCAAACTGTTTCTGAGACATTTACCTATCGTATGGAAGATGGTGATGGTGATAGCGATACAGCGACGCTGAGGATCTTCATCAAAGGTACCAACGACGCGCCGGTTGCTGTTGCTGATACAGGAATTACAACTGATGAAAATGCATCTGTTGCTATTGATGTGCTGGCAAATGACACCGATGTTGACCATAGTGACAGCCCTGCAAGATTCTCTCTGGATAATGTAAGCTTTGCTTCTGGTGTTCCGGATGCTCCTACGGCAACGGCAACTATCTCTGCTGGCAAATTGGTCTTTAATCCAGGTGCTGACTTTGATTATCTGGCTGATGGTGAAACCGCGACAGTAGTTATCAATTATACCATGAGTGATAGTAATGGGGCGTCATCAAGCTCTACCGCGACCATTACTGTTACGGGCTCTAACGATGCACCAGTTGCTGTTGATGATATTGTTCTGACAAATGTTCAGGGCGAAATTGATATCCCGGATTGGGCATTGCTCCAGAATGATACGGATGTTGATAGCGATTTGGTCGTCGATAGTGTGTCAAATGCTCAAGGTGGTACCGTTTCCCATGATAGCGGGAATGATGCCGTTACCTTTACTGTTGATGCCGGGACGGGTGGTTTTGGTGATAGCTATACGACTGTGATCGAAAATGCTGCAGATCGTTATAACAATCCTCTCAACGACAATCGTGCGACAGCTGTTGATCTGACCGATCGTTCAAAATGGGGCGCTGTAACTGATGGTAACAGTGGCCAGGTCAAGGATGGTGCTCTGCCTTCTATTCTCTTCAAAGGGAAAGTTGATAACCGTGGCTATGGGACGAACCATGATCATGACATGGTTGCTGTTTATCTCATGGCTGGTGAGAAGTTGATCATGGATATCGACACGCATGGTACTGGTGGGGATACAGAATTGCGTGTATACGACGCAACATCTCAACTTATGTATACCGACGACAGTTCAACCTCTAGTGGTGGATCAGGTTCTACATCTAGTTTTGACTCTTACGGTGAGTTTACCGCTACAGTTGAGGGTGTGTACTATGTACACGTGAAAGACTGGGGGAGTGCTAATAATGATGCAACGTATGATCTTTGGCTTTCTGTCGAGGGAAATGCTGCGCCAGTCGTCGACAGCAGCTTCGACTATACTGCCGGGGACGGTTCTCTTGATGATACAGCTTCTGTTTCTGTCGAAGTACAGGACGGTGATACGATCACTGGCACAGATGCAGATGAAATCCTTGTCGGTGGTGATGGTGATGATATTTTGCTCGGTGGTGACGGTGACGATATCCTTATTGGTGGTGAGGGCAACGATACTCTAACTGGTGGTACTGGTGCTGATACCTTTGGCTTCACTGGGGCATTGGATAGTTCGAACCGTGATACCGTAACAGATTACGATATTGGTGAAGGTGACGTGATTAATGTTAGTGATCTCGTGACCTTTGAAGATGCTGCTAATGGGGGTGACATTGCTGATTATCTCCAAGCGTTTGACAATGGTCGCGGTGGTATTGAGCTAAGAGTAAATGCAGATGGTGCTGGTGGCGACTATGAAACTATTGCCCTGCTACAGGGACTTGATGGTGGTAGCCAGATCAAAGTTATTCTGGATGATCAAGAATACACTGTGAATGTTGCTGATATTACAGGTTAATCATCCTGTTTAACTAGCTAGTCGTTTTTGTCTGACTGGGACAAGACTTTAAAAAGCCCTGGATATTTTTATCTGGGGCTTTTTCTTATGGAGCGTCATTATAACTTGTTTTGAGTAATGTTGATCAGGATCGCGCATTTAGAAGTACTTATCATTATAGAGTAATGGGAGGTTTAGGTGGGGCACTTTTTCTCATTAAAATTTGTTTGCTATAAATTTGGTGAAAATTACGTGTCTAATTTGAATAAAATTTTATTAAAATTTAAAGCATTTTTAGATGATAAAAATTAAGCGTTTATGTTAAATTTTATCTATCATCTAAAGGACATTAACTAATTGAAATAAAATATAAATATAATATATGTGTGAATTTTATATTCATACATATATATGTCGTTTTTGTAATTATATTTCTGTTAAAAATATGTGATTTCAGTTAAATTGGACGCTGTGAAAAAAGAGCTCTTTTATTGCTCTGTCGTATTGCTTCGATAGGCCACACGTATAAAAGAGCAGGTGAATTGAATTTAAATGATGGTGAATGTGTTGACACAAGTTACGAGCGAAACAGTATCAAGTAATTTTTCTGGTGAAATGGGCCAAGACCAACTTGTTGGCCAATCTCTCGCTACTGTTGATGTGACTGCACCTGCTGCAGGTGAAACCATTAACGTCGTCCTTACCAAAGGGCAGACAGCCAACCTTAACTTTGACGCAACTGGCGCAACTCCGGTTATCGAAGGCAATAATTTTGTTCTGACCTTTGATAACAATGGGGATGGTTCTGCTGACAGTCGTATCGTTTTTGAGAACTTGGTTGAAGCATCCCAAGGCGCGGATGGTCCCGTTCTGATTATTGGCGGCATTGAACTTTCTGCGGGCCTTCTTATCGGTCAGGCGCAGGCTCTTAACGCTGGGGAAACACTTGAAACAGCTGCGGGTGCCGGGGCAGGTCCTCAAGGCGGCGGTGGCAGTACTTATGATGATGAAACAGGCGATCTTGTCGATCTTCTGGAAGCTCAGGATACTTTGGGCGGCACAGAGCTTGATTTCAATCTTTTAGCGGGCGCTGATGAGCAGACCCTGGCAGCACTTGATGATGCGCCGGTCAACAACGGTGCCCCTCCTGTGAATGTAAAGGTGCACGAAGATGCACTTAAAGGTGCGAATGCTGAAGGCGGTGAAGGTGGCGAAACCCAGGTTTCCGAAATCAGCATTACAGCCGAGGCACTGGCCGCAACCGTAGATGCGGGCGATGATGGCCTTGGCGGGTTTGATTTTAATGAAAATGTAAGTGGTGACACAGGCGTTACATCTCAGGGCGAGGTCGTTACTTATAAAGTGATCACCGACGGAACGGGCGCTGTTATTGCGGTCCAAGGCGTTGCAGGTTCTGGTGATGGCGAGCGTGTGGTGTTCGAGCTGACCAAGGATGGTGATGATTTTAACTTTGCCCTCAAAGATCAAATCGATCACACGCCAAATATACCTGCCAATGATGATGGCCAGTCACTTGATCTCGATATTTCTGGAGCCTTTAAAGCTTTTGATAGCGACGGCGACGAAGTTGTGTTGGAGACAGCTGTAACCGTGACCATTGAAGATGATGTTCCTGTGGCTCTTGCAGATAGCGCAAGTGTGGCCGGGACTGGCACAGATACGACAGTGACAGGCAACGTGCTTGATAACGATGGTGTCGGTGCTGATGGTGGGAAGGTGACCTCTATTACCTTTGATGGTAAAGAGCACGCTGTTGCTGCCGATGGTGTGACTGAAATCATCGGTGAAAATGGAACGTTGCAGATTTCTGCTGATGGTTCTTACAGCTATACAGCTTCGGGTTATCAAGCCGGTGGCGATTTTTCTGTTGGGCGTTCTGGTACGGGTGGTCGCAGCAGTGATTGGGGTGAAGTAAAGCTTTATGCCTATGGCAAGGACGACACACCGGATTTTGATGCGTTAGCAAATACCGGAGCAAATGTTACTTTTGGTAGCCGTGGGGTCGGTGTTTCTGGCGGCTCGCCTGCACCAACTCAAATCAATCACGACGCAGTGACAGGCAATAGTGAAAAGCTGATCATTGATCTTCAAGCGGATGCGACTTCTGCCACTGTTCGCGTTTCCAATCTCTACAAAACAGAAAGCACGGGCGAACAGGGCCGCTGGACGGCTTATGATTCAGAAGGCAATGCAGTTGCTACCGGATTGCTGAACGATACAACGATTTCTTATAGCGACAGCAATGTTGGAACCGCGACGATTGATACTGGCGGTGCCACATTCCAGTATTTGGTGATGGATGCCACAGGTTATGCCGGTGATGGCAACCGTAGAGGTGATTCGTCTGATTACTTCGTACGTCAGGTGACATTTAAAACTGATGAAGACGGCGCAGGCACGGATATCTTTACCTATCAGGTAACTGATGGCGACGGCGATACAGCATCAAGCACGTTGAGTCTGACCGTTGATGGTTCCAGCGCAGATTATTCTACTGCAACAGCTGGCATTCAGGCATTTTTGGATTACGATGGTGGCCCTGTTGGTGGCGCTAATGCGCCCACGGGCGGTGCAAATAATTCAGAGATTAAAGGCAAAGTCGGCCTTTCCAAAGAGCTCGTCAGTGATGACAGTCTCGAAGGTGTTGACGACCTCGTTGCGACAGATTTTGGCGATTATGTTTACGGCAGCGCGGCCGATAATCAAATTTCTTTAGGAGGCGGTAATGATACTTTCGACGATCGTTATAATGGCTCTGGCAATGACACCGTTGATGGTGGTTCTGGCAACGACAGAATGTGGACTGGTGATGGTGAAGACACGCTAATCGGTGGTATTGGTAATGATATACTCTCTGGCGAAAGCGGGAATGATCTTCTGATCGGTGGCGAAGGTGATGATCTTCTAATCGGTGGTTCAGGAGCAGATACCTATAAGTTCTCTGCTGATGATATTGGTGGAACAGATACGATTAACGGTTTCAGTACAGGTCAGGGTGACATTCTCGATCTTAGTGAACTGTTGATCGACAATGGTTCTCTTGCTGGTGCGGGTAATGACGCTGAGTTGGCTACTGCGCTTGATGACTACCTGAACATTTCAGTGGCTGGTGGTAAAACGACGATTACGGTTGATCAGGATGGCATTAGTGGCGGTGGAGATACCGCAACGATTGTTCTTAACACTGCAGGATTTGGCTCTTCTGAAGCTGACGTGATTAAATCATTGCTTGATCATGATAGTCTGGATGTCATTAGTTAAAGGGGTAAAGATACTCGTACCCTGAAGAGTGGGCTATTGCGTTAAATGGCGTCACAGAAGTGAATTTTAAAAATACCCTTTGGATTTTTCCAGGGGGTATTTTTTTGGGTCAAAATTTAATGAGTTAACATCTCGTCGCGGCTACTTTGCTTGGACTTTTGTCCTTTAAAGCGACAAATATTGTGGCAAAGAGAATACAACTCGCGGCGATGTAAAAACTAATACCAGGTATAATGTTAAAGAAAAATAAATCAGAGAAAACAGCAAAAATCAGCGATAGATATTCAAAGGTCGCTAGTTTTGAAGCTTCACTGTATTGGTAACTCAAGGTCATCATAATGTGAGCAATCCCACCGGTAATTCCCGAACCAATTAAAAGAGCCAGTTGTGTATTATCTGGTGTTGGCCAGCCTAACGGAAGAGTTGCGAGACCTGCCACTGTACAGGTTAAGGCAAAATAAAACGCTATTGCTCCGGCATTTTCTGTAAGGGCCAGACTGCGAATTTGAATTTTTGCGATTGCCGTAAAGCCGGCCGTTACAAAGCCTAAGCCAACACCGATTAGATAATTCCGGTCGACATCAAAACTGTTTAATTGGGGCAAGATTAACACCAACATTCCAGCAAAACCGAAAATGACACCAACCCAGCGTGCTTTGGTAACTGCTTCACCTAAAATTAATCTTGCAAGGAGAACGGTTAGAATAGGGGCGAGATATCCAATAATAGTGGCATCGGCAATAGGAAGATATTTTAAGGATGCAAATGAGGTAAACATGGCAATGCAGCCAAAAGCACAGCGTGCAATATGACCACTTGGCCGCTTTGTTTTTAAACCCGACGGGAAATCCCCTGTAATAAAAAGGAAGATAACGAGGGGGATAAGAGCAAAGGCGCTTCGATAGAAAACGGTTTGCCCTACGGGAAGGTCTTCGGCCAGCAGTTTGACGAAAAGAACCATGAAAGTGAAAAATGCTGTGGCGCCTATACGCAAGCAGATGCCTTTAAAATCGGCGGTCATTTTATTTATCCAATATCTGCAAGTGATCGCGTAAGTGATCCCCCGCAAGATTAAGTACTAAAACAGTTATTAAAACAGCTAACCCGGGGAAGATCATCAAATGAGGCGCCGTCAACATGTAAGGTTTTCCGTCTAGAAGCATGGCGCCCCATTCGGCTTGAGGCGGCTGGACACCAAACCCCAGGAAGCTAAGACCGGATATTGACAAAATTGTTCGGGACCAGGAACTTGTCCAAACGACGATGATGCTTAATAGGATGCTAGGAAGATAATGCCTTGATAAAATTAAAAAATACGGAATTTTATTCAATTTTGCCTGAATGACATAATCCCGTTGTTTGACATCTTCTGTTAGTGCCCTGACAAGACGTGCAAAGCGCATCCAGCTAACTAAAATTAGGGCTATAACCATGTTGATTGTGCTTGGTCCTAAGATACCGGTTATCGCAATCGCCGCAATTAATTCTGGGAAAGCAAAAAAACTATCTGTCATGCGCATGCAAAAGCCATCAACAAAACGGCCCAGTGGTTGATCAAGTGATCCGGCGAGTAGTCCGACGAACGTTCCAATCACAACCCCTGTTATTGAAATGATAAAGGCAAGCCCGACAGACCATCCGGCTCCGTATAAAATTCGTGTCGCAATATCTCGCCCCATTTGATCCGTTCCAAACCAGTTTTGCCAGTTGGGCGAGGAAAGGCGATTTAGGAAATCGGCTTCGACAGGGTTATACGGTGTGGCCCAAAAAGCCAAAACAACAAGTCCGATGAATAAGGTGATTGATATAAGAATATACGAAGGTACTTTGCGTGCGGAAGATCTTTCCAAGTTAAAAGGTTCTGGGAGGGAAGCCTGAGGTGTGGGTGAATTAAGAGGAAAACGGATCATGAGAAACTCAACTAACTATGCTTGCCGTGAGACAGGGTTAATGGACCATTGAAATATTTCAACAGCACTGTTTATCGATACATAGGTCACAGCAGAAAAAATAACGATACATTGGATGACAGGAAAATCCCTGCTCATGACCGAATGTACCAACAGTGATCCGATGCCCCCACGGGCAAAAACGACCTCTACAATAACCGCCCCCTCTAAGAGAAAAGCGAGCTCTAAGCTCAGCATGGTAATAAAAGGAACAAAGGCGTGTCGAACGATGTGTTTGAAAAAAAGCTCTTTTGGCCCGACACCTCTTAATTTTAGAGCCTCTAGGAATGGGGCCGCACTTGCTTCTAGCAAGAAGGAGCGGATCAGGCGGGTTTGTGAAGCAAGAACCGATAAACTTAGTGCGGATGCCGGTAAAATAAGATGTGCCATACTTCCCGTTCCATAAGCCGGGAGCCATTGTAATTCTGCAGCAAAGAGAAGTATTAAAAGCAATCCTAGCCAGTAGGACGGGATAGCAGCGCCAACAGATGATACTGCAATGGCAAAGCGATCAATCAGGGTCTTAGGTTTCCAGACAGAAATCAAGCTGAGGGTAAGAGCGAGGGTCATTCCAATAACCAGAGAAGAGATTGCCAGCTCCAATGTTTCCCATAATTGGCTCATGAGAATTTCACTAACAGGTTCTTGTGAAACCAAGGACAATCCAAAATCCAACTGGATTACATCAAAAATCCAGTTATAAAATTGTACAAAAAATGGATGGTCGAGGCCTGTTTCCAGCCTGATTTGTTCGACAAGTTGAGGCGAAGTACTGCCTTCGCCATTATATCGGGCATTAGCTATGGCAAGGGCTTTATCTCCCGGTGCAAAGAAGTAAAGGAGAAAGGTTAAGAAGGAAACGCCCAAGAGCACAAGCAATAGACTAGCTGCTTTTAGGGCGGTTGCTCGTAAAAGATAGATAGGGGTCATGCTGCCTGAAATTCTTTTATTGGTTTTGAGGGTAATGATCCCAAAATATGGGCAGCTTCCAGTAAGTCTCTGCCATAAGCACTTTCCGGGGCCTTAAAAAATGAAATTGCGTCTTGATATTCTTCAACATTCCCATGGTTTAAGAGTAAGATTTTATCGGCATAATGTCGTGCAAATCCCAAGTCATGGGTGATGAAAATATAGCTTAAGTTGTTTTGATTTTTTAACCTCTGCAGGAGCTGGGCAATCTGTTTTTGTATGATTGCATCCAATGCGCTAAGTGGTTCATCAAAGAAGAGAATGTTTGGCCGGGCAATGATAGCCTTTGCAATGCAAACACGTTGCGCTTGGCCAAGGGAAATTTGAGACGGATAACGATTTTCGAAACTTTCGGGTAAATCAACATCGCGTAATGCCTGTTTAATTGCGTGATCGATTTGTCGCTTATTTAATGATGAATGATAAAGGCTTTCCGAAATAGAAAGTTTTATCTTCTGATGGGGGTTTAAGGCGGCGATAGGGTCCTGCATAACCAACTGGGTTGCAGGTAAACCTGTTTGATGCCTTTTGGGACTTTGGTGAAGTTCTCCGTTAAGAGTAACCTTGCCTTCGGATAGAGGTAATAATCCGAGAATAGATCTCATTAATGTTGTTTTTCCAGACCCGCTTTCCCCAATAATGCAAAGAGTTTCACCACGGTTTAATACAAAGCTAATATCATCAAGAAGGAGTTGCTTTTGTAGGAGAACTGATAAATTTTGTACTTCAAGCATGGGAGTTTCCCCAATGGCGGTGTTTTACCAAATTTGCGGTATAGGGATGGATCGGAGAATTCAAAATTTGATCTGTTACTCCGAGTTCGATCAATTTTCCTGATGATAGTACGGCTATTCTATCAGCGAATTGTGCAGCCAAGGCTAAATCATGCGTAACCATAAGTACGGTAATATTATTTTCTCTTGCCGCTTTAACGACCTCTAGCAAGGCTCTTGCCGCGACGATCGGATCTAAGGCTGATGTCGGCTCGTCCAGAATTAGTATTTTAGGTTTTGCCGCCAAGGCAAAAGCAATGAGGAGGCGTTGTTGCATACCTCTACTCCATTGATGAGGGTATTTTTCACCGAATTCTTTTAACTTTAATTGAGTGAGAATGCTTTTTGGAAAATCTACCTCTAGCTTTCTTCTTTCATTTGTATGGAACTCGCGATCTTTGGGCCTAGTCACGCGTATTACTTGCTGCCATTGCCATTTTAATTTCTTTAAAGGGTCGAGACCAATACTTGGACTCTGGGGGACATAGGCTAATGAGTGTTTTGGAAAAGACCCAAATTTTTGATGATCAGAAAGGTCATGCATGTTGCCTTCAAAAGCGAGGGAACCCGAAGTCATAAGGTCATGATTTTTAAGACCCATTAAACTGCGTAAAAGGGTTGTCTTTCCCGCGCCTGACCCACCAACAACAGCAAGTGTTTCTCCGGACTTTATGTTCAGATTTATGTTATCGATCAAGACCTGACCGTTAAACGTAACAGTCAGGTCAATCAAACGTAACAATGGAGGAGGTGCATTACCTTTCAATGTCCAGCTCCGGTGATGCTAGATAGGTTTCTGCGGGGTGGATTTTGTAGCCCTTTATCTTTCCATTTCCTACTGAAACTTGCGTTTTATGGAATACGGAAATTAAAGGGAGGTCATCGGCAATAATCGCTTGAATACGGTCATAAATAACTTTGCGTTTAGCTGGTTCAAACTCTGTACGTCCTTGTTCAAGTAAGGAATCAAGTTCTGCGTTTTCATAACCGGAAAAGTTATAGCCAGCTTTTGAATCAAGTAACGTGGATGGGAAATAATCCGGATCCCCCTGAGGTGCTGTGCCCCAAGCCTGAAGGTGCATTTGAATCTCGCCAAGCTTTAACGCATCATTGTTTGCCTGAAATTCACCCATGGAAATTTCAACTTGTAAGCCAAGTTTACCAAGTAGTGCTTGAGCAACTTCAAGGGTAGGCTTAAGGGCCGGGCGACCTTCATATGAACGAATTTTAAGAACAATGTTGTTGCCGTCAATCTCACGTATACCATCGTTGTCAGTATCCTTGATATTAGCTTTGTCCAGGATCCCAAGTGCTTTGGTTACGTCGTAAGGAGACTTCAGGTCTTTATTTATCCAAGATGCCATTGTTTCTGGGAAAATTGAATGAGCTGGTTGGCCGCCAACTCCTGCCAAGGCTGTTGCTACGATGAGATCTCGATCGAGACCCAAAGATATAGCTTGTCTAAGGTCCTTGTTCGACAAAGGCCCATCAGCCGTTCGCAGCTGGAAGAAAAATAGACGAGTTGTGGCGGCTGAAAAGCGTTGCCCCTGATTTGTTTGTTCTAGGATTGCGAAATCAGGTTCTGCGTAATTGGTTACGAGATCGACATTACCAGCTCTTAAGGCAAGTGCAGCAACGGAAGCATCCGAAATGGTATCTAGGGTAATACCATCGAGTTTTGGCTTGCCGCCCCAATAGCCTTCGAACGCTTTCGTTTTATATGTTTTCCCTGTTATTGCTGAAGCAAAGACAAAGGGACCTGTGCCAATAATCGGAAGGGTTTCGTTTCCTTCTTTAATAACTGAGGCCGTTGGTTCCGTGAGCGACCAAATAAATGCAGAATTTGGTTTATTTGTTTCAAAAACGAGTGTTTTCTCATCTTTGATCGTAATGCTTTTTATGTCGAGTAATTTGGTTAAACGAGGATTGAAAGCGGGATGATCTTTTTCTTCGAGTTTCGAAAACGAGTCTTTAACAATCTGAGTTGTTAAAAGGCTTCCGTCATGAAAGTGAACATCTTCACGCAACTCAAACTCCCATTTGGTAGGAGAGGTGTTTCGATACGCCAGCGCCAAACGGGGAAATATTTTCATGTCGTAATCAAGACCGACAAGCGTTTCTGAAACACCCGCCTTATTACTAATCCAACCATTTTGTCGTGCCCTAGGCTCGGGGGCAGAACTTGTTGGGCCGAAAGGCATAGCAATTCGTAGTATTTTTTCTTGTGCAGAAGCTGAATTAATTGAGAGAGGGCTTACGTTACCCGCTGTTAGGGCGAGGAGAGCGGACGCAAGAATTGTCCGTGAATAAACTGCTTTCATCGTAATGAGGTCCATTAGTGTCTTGTTGGAATTATGGAAGATCTAGTTCATCGTATTTGATTTTGCATGTCATTTGAAATGTTATAACATATCAATTTATGTATTGGTATCTACTTTTTGTATAAATTTCAGCGACACTAAAATTTCAATGAAAATTAAATTGTTTAAAGGAAGTATTGTTATGAAACAGGATATTATGATGGGTGTTTGTTTGATTTCTCAGAATAAAAATATTGATTGATCATTTTGTCTCTGAAAGGAAGCCTCTCGAATGAGGTGCATCCTGTCGAGTTCATTCGGAGGAATTTTTCTTGGTTAGAGTTAATTGTAGAGGGTTGGAGAAAGAATACTTACTGCCTTTCATTGTGAGTGAACCATCGCGAAGAGCGGCGCGGACTTTTTTGTTGATCGGGTTCACTTTTGTAAAGCCGATGTAAAGGTAAGCCACCATCGCAATGCCACAGAGGACTTGCAAAAAGAACACCCCAAGGAAAATCCCCGCCAAGCCAACACCAAGCGCGCCAAAAATTCCCCATGTCAGGACAGAATTGTACTCGTAAGTAATCTGTTGTTCGTTGTCTTCGAGTATTTTGTAAGCTTCGATCATGGTATCCTTAATGTGTTGCAGCGACTTGCGGGTCTTTGAGAGATTTATGCTTGAGCCACAGGCCTTCGATGCAGGGTACTAAAGCAATAACGATGGCAGCAATCTGGGCGATGAAGATCACGCGGTAGGCTTCAACTTCCTGCATGCCGTAAAGTTTTGCACCTTGATAGACGATCTCCAAAACTTCGAGACCGAACTCGGTGCCGAACATAATAATCAATGCAGGCAACAAGGACATTATCGGGTTGCCTCGACATTCGGCCATAACCACACCTACAATGACGGTTGTGACAAGTCCCATACCCGCAGAGGCAACCATCTTGGAGGTGTAGAAGAAAGAAGCATCGACAGGGAGATCAGGATAGCGAATGTACCCCAGTGAGCCAAGCAAGAGCAGTAAAATACCACTGATGAGGAGTACGGGCATAAGGCGGGGCCAACGCACAAAGACAGCACCACCAAACACAACAGCAGCAATCTGGGCGGCGGCTCCAAGAGAGGCTCGGTCTTGAATCAAGTTTGGTGCACAGAGATGACGGACGAGATATGCCCCATCGAAAAAACCGGTTGAGGGAATTTCAAGTATAAACAGGCCGATGAGAAGAAAGGTTGCTGTTGGTGGAAGGCTTTTTCTTATGGTGGTATTTCTTAGGTTTTGAGAAGTCTCTTCAACATTGGCCAACTTTCTTTTCTTAAAATACAACGCTGTTATCAATGCGATCACAAAGAAAATTGCCATCAAAGACAAGCTTATGGGAGAGGTAACACCAGCAAGTGAATTAGACAGGGTCCATGCTTCAAAAGCTGCGATTGCAACGATGATGTAGCTGATGGTTTGCCAATCGATCTTACTGGGAGAGAGAACAGGAGCTGCCTTTAATTTTGGTATTGTCTCTGGTCTTTTAAGGACGGTACGAGTCAAGAAGAGATAGAGGACTGGAAACGCCGAGAATATCAGAAAGTAATTTCCTGTGCCGATATCCAGCGCGACGTACTTGACCAATTGAGGTGTGATCAAAAAGGCAACAGGTTGGGCCGCTGTCCACACCGTAGTGAGTAGGACACGCTCGCGTTCGTTATCAACTTCATTGATTGCGAGTTGGGCAATGGGGGCAAAGAAGGAGATAAAAAAACCGCCAAGTGCAAAACTAGTGATCACCATAAGTTCGCGTAAGAATAACGGCGGTCCCCAAAGCATTGTTAACCCGAGCGCAGCATAACAACCCCCGGCGATAAGCGCAGAGAGTGTCGCGATTTTTTGTGCCCGATCTCGGGTGAGCAAAAACGGTGCGACTGCAAGCGCCATGACTGAACTGCCGATCAGCAGTTCAACCAGGATCTGGGTTTTATCGACGGATATGTTGAGGAAGCTGGCAAACTCGCCCTCGGTAACAAAAACCGTTGAGGTGACAACAGATTTTAGCGCGTTTCCGAGAAAGACAAATGAAAGAACAGCCAGGCTGACGACACCAAGCAGTTTATTCATTGAACTGTAGTTCTATTTATTAAGAGAATACTCAGACTCATCGCGAAAATACTCTGTTTACATATGTTTTCGGGTTCATTTATGGGATCTCCGCCAGTTTTTTCTCCATATGATCCGCTGCACGTATCGCGAGGGCTGCAATGGTCAGAGACGGAGCATTAACCGGCATGGTGATATGAGCGCTGGAACCAATGATATAAAGATTGTCATGATCATGCGTAACAAGATCGCTGTTCACCACGGATGTCTCGGGATTTGTCCCCATACGGGTGGTGCCACCGATAATGGCGTTGGAGAGGTAAGGGTCGTTGTGTGATACCTCTGTCGCGCCCATGTTTTTGAAGACTTCCAGATTGATATCCAGACCGACCTTGAGGCCCTGTTTGGTATAATCATCCATTTTGAACGTGATCTTTGGTTTTGGGATGCCTGCGGTATCCATCTGATCTGAAAGTTCCAGGCGGTTATTGTAATCGGGCAAAACTTCGGCAGAAGAGTTCAGGCGCAGGTGACGCGAAACCTGTTCATTGATCTGGCGTGGAAGGTCCTGACCCACAACGCCTTTGTCGATAAGATCATGGGCCATGTTGATTGCATCGCTGTTGCCGGACCAGCCATTGTTCATAAAGGACGTACCAATGGCGGCGACTTTGCTGCGGAATTCACCATCACGCCGTTCAACCAACCCGGAAGTCTGTTGCGGTCCGCGGTAGGGAAAGACCGGATCCGGTGTGAGGCCCGTGGTGTCCTGATTGGCTTGGGTCAGAAGATAACGGCCAACGTTGTCGGTTGAGTTAGCAATGCCCTCACGGGCATATTCCTGCTTTGAATTGAGTAAAAGGCGTGGATTTTCAATCGCATGGCCACAAAGGGCAAAGACCTTGCCACCAACCCAGAAGGTGCTACCGTCTGGTTTTTGAACTTTCACACGGGTGATTTTGCCGTCTTTGTCTGATTCTATGAAAGTTACAAGAGCGTTGACCTCTACCCGTGCGCCTTCGTCTTCGGCCTTTTGGGCATCGACAGAGGCATCGTACTTAGCTGCGATCGGGCAAATAGGGACGCAAGTATTGTTGCCACAACAAACCGGGCGATTGTCATAAATTTCAGAATTACGTGCATGAGAGAAGACCGCGGAATGCAGACCCATTTTTTCCAAGGCTTTTGTCACCTGTTTGTCGAGAAAGGTCGCGGGAATTGGCGGCATTTCGTAAGGCGCGCCATCCCTTGGGGCACCCCAAACGTGGTTTGGATCGCCCGCAACACCCCAACGCTTTTCGGCGGTCAGGTAGTAGGGAACAACGGTGTTGTAATCAATGGGCCAATCTTCGGCGACCCCATAAAGGCTCTTCATCCGAAAGTCTTCTGGGCGCAAGCGATCCGCAAAGCCCGTCCAGTGCCAGGATGTCCCGCCAAAAATGCGCAAGTAAGCACCAATAAAGAGGTTTTCATTCAGGGTGTCTTTGTCTTGAACGTAAAAATCGGCGTAGCCGTTGTCTTCCGGGTGCGGTGCTGATGGGATGCTGGGATAAGGTGCCTGTGGGCCTTTGACCGGGTTTTCATAGAAGATTTTCAGAAAATCACCGCGCGAGCGACGATCCCCGGCCTCAAGCATAAGGACGTCGACGCCTTTTTCACGGAGAGAGCGGGCAAGGTGTGCGCCTGCCATTCCGGCACCGATGATAACCACATCGGCGTTCATTTTGTTTTCTTTCGCCATTTACATGCTTCCTCCCTTAGAGGGGCCATGCGCCCAGTGACCAAAGGCAGGACCACCGCAAATTCCGGGGGCCTTGGCAAAGGCCAGCGATGACCAGGCAACTGACCAGGGGTAGTAAGGAACCGTCGTTGTGCTGTTGCCTTTATCGTCCTTACGGGTGATTTCCCCGGTATAGAGAACCCGTGCGATCAGCTTGGCTTGTTCTTTAAGTTCGTCGCTGCCATGGGCGAGGGTCTCTGTGATAGAGCGTCCGTCCATCGCGGCAATAAAGGAGTTCATGCCATCCTGCCCGTACTGGAACAGAAATTCTGTTTCCACAGCGCGGACCATGTGGTCAGCAATGTCAACGACACCACCGATTTGGCGGACTGCTTCGCTAAAGACCCGAAAGCCGGAACCCAAACTTAATGCCTGAGCTTGGCTTGCGAGGGGAATTAGCGCAGCAGAAGCGAGTAACGTGCGTCTGCTTAAGTTCATAGGTAATCCTCTTCTATTGGCTAACGATGACAGCGCCGCGCGCTGTGTTGGATGATGTATCCTTATCCAACATCGCTGCGTAAAGCTGGTCGATGGTCAACCAAACCGGAGGATATTTATAACGAGCGACATCAAGAACCAATACGCGGTCGGTGTCTGCATCATAGGCTGCAACAGGGGAGATATGACCGCCCCCTACTTGCCCGATGGGTTTGCGTGAATAGTTGGCAACAAAACGTTTGTCTGGATCGGCAAGTGTTTTTGTAATGGTTTCACGCAGCCATCCTGCATCAAAATCATCGGCGTGTTTATACTCTGCCTTGGCGCCGAGGTTGATGAAGAATTGTGCCAGTTGTGGCAACTCAAGACCTTCGTGCTCAACCATGGCATAGGTTTTTACTTCTTGGTTTGCATCGGTGAAAATCGATGTTTGGGTAAAGAGCGGCCATGGATAAAGTTGGGGCGGGGTCGGACGCTCGATATCGAGGGAATTCATAACCCCGGCAATAGATGCGGGACCACAGAAGGTGAGAATGTGTTCGCTTTCTAGATAACTGGCCAGCTTGAGATAATCGGTAAGGATTTCGGCGTCTCTGAAGAGTTGCTCGCCCTCTGGAGAGGTCAGGTAAATGTTGGTATCAATTGTTGTCACACTGTCCGCGAGAGCAGGACTAATGAAGGAGAAAGCAACGAGGCTAACAGCGGCAACTGTGTTTAATAATAATTTTCTCATTTTTGTTCTCCAAACCATTTTGCGAGGGCTACAATATCTTTATCTGTGAGGTCTTTGACCATTTCCTGCATGACCAGGGCTTGGCCGCCTGTGCGTTGTCCCGACTTGTAGTGTCTGAGCGCATTGGCAAGGTATATCGGTTGCTGTCCGGCAATGATCGGCACGTCTGCCAGCGCGGGGCGTCCGTCTTCACCGTGACAAGATAGGCACTGAGACCCAACGGCTGGTATCGCTGTTGGTGTTGGCGCTGGTGTATCGGCTATGGCATGGCCACTCATTAAGAGGGGACTGAAGAGTCCAAGGGCCAATCCAGCTATTTTAAGTCCAAGTCTCGTTTTAAGTCGAAGTGCGAGAAGGCCACTTCTGGCGATCATGTCTGATTTCGTCATTTTAAGCGTTCCTGTCTGGTCAAAAGTTCCAGTCTGGTAGGTGTTCTAGCCCGGTAAGTATTTTGGTCTGTAAAATATTCAGTTTGGACTAGGCTTCGATGTTCACGTTGATCATCATGCCGGTATCTTCGTGGGGGAGGATGTGGCAATGCATGACATAACGCCCTGAAAAATCCAGAAACCGGGTTCTGAAAACAACAGATCCTGCGGCTGGTACGGCAATGGTATCCATCCAGGGTTTATCCGGATCGGCTACCCCGTTCACAGACATCACCTGAAAAGGATTGACGTGAATATGGATGGGGTGTGGGAAGGGCGTTGTGTTAATCAGGGTCCATTCTTCTACGGCACCGACTTTCGAGACCACATCATCACGGCGGGGATCAAAAGGTTCGCCGTTAATGGTAAACAGTGTGTCGTGGAAATAGCCCTTAACGTCTTCAACACCGAGCACAATTTTCCGATGTGCCGTGATCTCGTCATCGGTGATATCTGTCAGTATCCTGTTTTCGGGCAGATCGCCTTCAGGAATACTGTGACCAAAGGGTGTGCCTGCTGGAACGCGGGCATCGTCTTTGGGAATCACAAAGATATTGGCAAGATGTACAGGAGGAAGAGACGCTTTTCCTTGGTCGAAGAAAGGACGCGCCAACAGATAAGCTCCGGCCTTAACACCTTTGACGAGGATATCAACCCGGTTACCCGGTGCAAGATCAATTTGATCCACGCGTTTGGCTTTTGGCAGCGGGTTGCCATCGCGGCCGATTTCGTAAATTTCCAGACCATCGATTTTAAAGGGAAAGAATTGCGCATCGCCCGCGTGGAGGATACGCCAACGTTGAACCTCGCCCTCGCGGATATAAATCCGGGGTTTGTATTTCCCATTAACAAGGAAATCGCGTTCTGCATCCAACGGCCAAATTGGGTCTTCTGCATCCAAAATACCATCAACACCGGGGATGGGGGCCTGTATGACAAGGACGCGCTCAACGGCTTCCTTGATCTCAGGAACTTCATCAAGAGTTCCGGTAATCACGGCCATTCCTGCGGCGCCAGAGGCAACCTGGGCAGAGACCGAACCGTGGCGATGGGGATGATACCAATAACTTCCAGCTGGATGGTCGTCCGGAATTTCAACCACGTAATTGAATTTTTGGTCAGGTTCGATATTCAAATAGACGTTATCGCTGTTGCCCTTTGGGCTAACATGAAAGCCGTGGTAGTGCATGTTGGTTGTGTTGAAG
This sequence comes from Kiloniella antarctica, assembly GCF_042682825.1. Classification (NCBI taxonomy): domain Bacteria; kingdom Pseudomonadati; phylum Pseudomonadota; class Alphaproteobacteria; order Rhodospirillales; family Kiloniellaceae; genus Kiloniella; species Kiloniella antarctica. The sequence goes on along the minus strand of NZ_JBHUII010000004.1, from coordinate 740,135 downwards.
TGGTTGGGAATATTCACTTCTGTCGGTTGGTCCGGTGTGTTTTCCGGCATCCGGTTTTCAAACGCCAGCTCCAGAGTATCCCCGGGATTGATTCGAAGTGTCGGTCCGGGCAGGCTGTTGTTAAAGTTCCGCAACATCGCGGTGCCGCTTGGTAACTCAACCTTGTTGTAACTCATGTAAATTTGAGCACGGAGTTGACCGTCTACGGATCTTAATTCTGGTGGATTTGGAAGGTCATCGGTAATACCCAATGGCGAAACACTGTCGTGGACTTCTTGTGCATAGCTAAATCCACTGCTGGTGATTCCCTGAAAGACGATTCCACCTGCTGAAAGGGCGGCAGCCCCTTTCAAAAACGTACGCCGTTCTATTTTTTTCATTAAAACTCCCCTGAGACAGCAATATTGGGGTGACAATACTAATGTCTGGTTAACATTGGCAGCTTATCATGACTGCTTTTATTTTTTTTGTGGTGTTACAATTATTTGTTGAAATTTATGAATCTATATTACTTTATATCTGTTGTTCAAAAAGATCTATCTCTATGAATTAAAAGTGAAATATTTTAATCGGAAAATTATAAGGTATTATTATTCCGTGTCTATGATTTTTTGAGCTTTTGAATTTTTCGAGAATTACATTCATCTGTTTTTATGTTCGGTACGGGGTTATACCGATTTACTTTGGCGTTTATTTATACAGGCTTTAATCTTTCCTCTTGTCTTTCTTCTGGCTCTTGAAGACAAAGAAGAACCTTGTTTATACAAAACTGAAAGCAGCCCTCGTTATGAAAATGACCCGTCCTTGTGTGAGGGAAAAAGTACTGTCATCCAGGGAATGTCGACAACTGATCGATTTTTTTGAACAATCTCAGGACGTTGCCTCAGCTAAACTTGCGGGTGGAGTGAAGAGTTCCATTCGCGAGTGCCAGTATCTTTGGCTGGATGACGGAGACGAAACCGCTTGGATATTCGGTAAGTTGGCGAAATTGGTATCTCGGGTAAATCAGGACTGGTTTGAATTTGACCTTGAAGACTTCAAAGAAGGTCTTCAGTTAATCAGATATGATGCGCCAATCGATCCTACGGCACCTGCGGGGCACTATGGCGCGCATATGGATATCGGCTCTTCAGGCTCTACGATTACGCGAAAGCTGTCGATTTCGATCCAGCTCACGCATGGCGCTGCTTATAACGGTGGTGAACTAATCGTCGATAACGAAGGCCGTGACTGGACGGCCCCAAAAGATCAGGGAACGGCGGTGGTTTTTTCCAGTTTCCTCCAGCATCAAGTCCGTCCGGTGACCAAAGGGACAAGGTACGCGCTTGTTGCTTGGGTCCATGGGCCAGCTTTTCGATAAGCTGAATATTTCTCACGTAGATTTTGCCAAGGTTATACCGCATTTACCAGAATATGGAGATTGAGGTTGATGTCAAAACTTCGTGAAAACAGGTTGAGAACCTTGAAAATTAAGAGAAATGTGCCAATTCCAAACATGAGATTAAGATTTCAAAATATCTTGATGCGTATTAAGAACGGGATTTAAGTGAAAATTATTCCTTTTGCGGGATGGTGGGGTTGCGCAATGGTGAGGGCACACAATGGTACAGGTGACGTAATGGCCGCATGGGGAACGCGGTAGTATGGGTAGCACTCGTTGTATGTGTCGCACAGTAGTATATGTAATACTGTGGTATTAACTGGCCCGTTGCCATGAGCGACCAACTTACCAAGACAACTTGGAAGTATGTATTGGGTTCATTTATCGGGACCGATTTAAATATGACGAGCGAACCAAAATTATGGTCAGGTGCATCTCTTACAACGGTGCTTAAAGGCCAATCTATTATTGATTCTGATAAGCTACAGGTGAGCAGCTTGAAAGAAGCTGAAGCCTTTCTTGAGTGTTATGGATTTGATTATCAGCAGCTTGAAGATCGTCAGGAAATTGAAGGCATACGTCAAGAAGCCATTACCTTTATAGAAGAAGTCCTGCTTCAAGAGGGTGAGGAAATTACGCCAGAAGTCCGTAATCAGGAAAGCGTTTTACAACTTTTGTTGTGGGTGTCGGAACCTGTCGCAACCGAACGATCACAATGGGCCTGTGCGTTGCTGCGGGTCATGCATACCTTTTCACACTGTGGGTCTTATTTTAACGAACGCTATCATACACAAATTCAGCAACAGATATTCGGGCGCTTCGAACAACATATTCGATATACATCTAATGGTACCTATATCGGTGATATAGAACTTAGTTCATACGAGCGAAAATCCTCTAAAACACGTCATTCGGCGGTTTTGAAAATGTTGCATAAGGCCGAAAATGTTGCCGCCGATATTTTTGACTGGTTGGGTATTCGCATTGTCACCCGTGATCTGCTCGATGCGTTAAAGGTTCTTTGCTATCTGCGCGAGTATAACGTGGTCATGTTCGCAAACATTAAGCCTTCGCGTTCTCGCAATACTTTGATTGATGTGGAGTGGATGGAAGAAAGATGGAAGGACATGGACGATCTGGAAGCTGCCAGACTAGAAGGTGATTTGATCAGGTATCCCGACGAAGTGGACCGCGTAACCGATAATCTTTTTAGCGGATCGCATTATCGCTCGCTCCAATTCACTTGTCGACAACGTGTCCGTCTAAAAGAAGACGACGGCACGCGCATCCGCTTTTATTTCCCCTATGAAATTCAAATTTTGGACGAAGCTAGTTATCAATCCAACCGTCATGGCGAAGCCTCACACGAGCAATACAAGTTAAGACAAATCAGATCCGTCCGCCACCGTGTGATGGGCCCCCTGTGTCGCCAGACTAAACAGGACGTGCATCCTGAATGAGGCTTGATTAATAAAAAATTTACAATGTATGGTTTTAAGTGTTCTTATAATTAATCCTATTAAGGATGCTGCTCCATGCCAAATCAAGAACACATGATTTCTTTAATGGGTATCCGCTCATCAAGTTTTTTTTCCAATTTAAAAATTAACCAAAAGCTATTAATTGGTTTTGGCTCGGTTATCATTTTATTTTTATTGGTTCTTGGGCTGGCTTACTCAAATTTTGTGAAAATTGGGCATGAAGTTGAGGAGATGGAGAGCGCTGCTAAAGAGTTAGATCTGGCGACAAATATTGAACTTCAGTTTTTGAAAATGAGCCGATCTGCACGTGCTTTTGTCCAAAAAGGTGATAATACCTCAGAGGAAGCGACGCATAAAAATAAAGAGAAAACGTTAGAGGCGATAACGCGAGCCAAGGAAGGAATATCAATTGAGCAACATCTCAAGTTTGTATCCGAAATTGAGGTAGCGTTTAATGCCTATGCTAGGGATTTTCTGAGCGTTGCAAAGAAAAAGCACGAGTTCATGACAGCGGTTAATCAGGAATTAGAACCCGCGGCTGATCTTATGATAAAGGATCTAGATGGGTTGATTGTCAATGCACAAGCCGAAAATAACGGAAAGTTAAGCAGTCTGATTTTTGAGGCTCGAGAACATGCCTTCCTTGTCCAGATCAACACGGGGAGGTTACTTTTTGAAGGAAAGAAGGAGTATGCAACTAAAATTTCTGATGAACTCGCGGCGTTTGAGGGAACGTTAAAGGTTGCGGAGCCAGAACTTAATACAAATAGCGAACGCAAACTTCATAAAGAACTTCAAGAGCTTAAAAAAAGGTACGAAATTATTTATAATAAGGCTCTGAGCGATCAATTAGAATTGACGGATATGATGGACGTTGTTATGCCGAATTTTTCAGCAACCATATTAAATCGTGCTGTGGAATTGGCTCGTATTGCGTCTGAGCACGAGCGTGAAATAGCGGAACAAGCTGCCCATGAAATTGCGTTTGCTGAAATGGTATTGATTGTTGTTTCTGTGTTAGGATTACTTCTTGCTGTTGGTGTAGCGTTGTTTTTGGGTTGGGTTATTGGAAGTCCTATCAAAAAGATGACCGAAGCTATGCAGCAGTTGGCCGGAGGGGATAAAACCGTTGTAATACCGGCACAGGGTCGTACAGATGAAGTCGGCGAAATGGCTGCGACTGTTGAAGTTTTTAAAAACAGTATGATTGAGACAGAGCGCTTGGCGAAAGAGCAATCTGACGCAGAGGCGTCCAAGCTAAAGCGAGCCGGGGAAGTGTCCGGGTTTATTCAGGGTTTTGAGGGTCAGGCTTCGGATTTGATTGAGCAGGTTATGGCCGTGGCGGTACGTATAGTCGGTGCTGCATCTTCATCAGGTACAGAAACAACCGCGACAGGGAGCCGATCATTTGAAGTTGCGCTATCAGCGGAACGTACATCGTCTAATGTTGATACGACCGCCGCCGCCGCTGAAGAGTTATCGGCCTCGGTTTCTCAAATATCTGAACAAGTCGCACAATCTTCAAGAATTGTAGAAAGTGCGGTTACAGAAGTTGATCTAGCAACAAGCTTGGTTCGCGGATTAGAAATGGAAAGCCAGAAGATTAGCGAAGTTTCAGAGATGATTTCTGCGATTGCCGAACAAACAAATCTTTTGGCGTTAAATGCCACCATTGAAGCTGCCCGTGCGGGTGATGCGGGGAAGGGATTTGCTGTTGTCGCGTCCGAAGTCAAAAGCCTGGCAACTCAAACGGCAAAAGCGACAGAGCAGATATCATTAATAATTGGTAATATTCAAGGATCTACCGGCAAATCGGTCACCGCGATTGAACGTATTGGAACAGTTATCAATGATATCAACTCGACCACAACAGTAATTGCGAGCGCCATAGAAGAACAAAATGAAGTTACTCAAGAAATTGCACGGACTGCAAGCAGTGTCAGCACAGATGCGACCCTTGTTCTTGATAGTGTGGGAACACTTACGATGTCGGCGGCACGTTCTTCACGAAGGTCTATTCAAATGCTGTGGGAGGCTAAATCCCTGGATAAAACGATGAACAATTTTCGAACCGAAATTCAAAGTTTCTTAAACTCTGTCAGATAAATCTCACATCAAAATTCATGTTAATATTTGGGACTATATTATAGGATTATAAGACATTGAATTATTCATCAAGGCAAAATGGCGACACTCTATCGGTCTCTTTTCAAGGGGAATTCGGGTTTTCCGACAACACTCAAGTAGAAGAAGTTATTGAAGAGATGTCCAAAAACAACTGTTCACATTATTCTATTGATTTAAGTGGATTGGAAACCATTGATTCAGCGGGGCTCGGGATGCTTTTACTGATCAATGATGCGGCTGTAGATTGTGGCAAAAGTTTAGAATTGTGTAAGCCAGCTGGGCAAGTCCAAAAGATGCTTGAGATTTCCAAATTTTCAGAAATTGTTTCTATCAAACTGTAGGTTTGGGCATGTTCGATGATGCAATGCCTAGAGTTATACTCTTCACGTAAATCTACCGACATCCGTCGGTAAGTGGTTTAATATTTTTATGAATGAAATTGATAATCTGCTAAACGTTTACGGTTAGATATATAGCACTTTTTTTTCTTGCTTAACTAAACATTTACAATTTATGGTTTTAAATAATATTGAAAATATATTCTTCGAAATTAAGGGTTCATGATTAATAAAATAAAAATGAATCCTATAGTGAGCAACAGTTTGTATAGGTTTTTTAAAAATTTAAACAAGTAACTGTAACCGAATTTAACAATTAAGATCTTTTGCTCATCGTTATACGCTTACAGTCGGAGTTAGATGGAAATTCTTTTTGCACAACTCTTAGATGTGCGTAGTGCTCTCTGTCGTATCCATGTGATGAAGTTAACATACATAGTAATTATGAATTTAATAAAGCGCTATGAGGATCAATAAGGTTATGAATTTATCCAACATGTTTGGTATGAAAATATCAAAAAAACTCCCTATTCTATTTATCACTATTTCTACTATATCGGTGTTTTCCGTTGGGGTATTTAGTGTTCAAAATACATCATCCAGCCTTATCCGTGAAGCAGAGCGAACGCTGGAGGCTTTGAGTGAGTCTCGAAGTTCCGCTTTGAATGATTACCTAGAATTCATCAAGGAAGACCTGTCGTTATCAGCCAGTAATGGGTACGTACAGAATGCAATGTCTAACTTAACACTTGGATTTCAGGATGAGCAAAGGCTGCACGGGAGTGCACTCAAATCGCTGCAGGGGATTTATATCAATGATCAAACTGCTGAAGCCGTAAATCCAGAAGGAAACCCCGAAAAGATTGGGGAGAAACACCTTTATGACGGGCCAAAATTTGAAAGCGCCTATCATACAGAGCATCGTCGCTTTCACCCTTGGTTTCGAGAACTGCTTCTTATACGCGGCTACTATGATATCTTTATGGTCGATGTTGAGGGAAATGTTGTGTATTCCGTATATAAAGAGTTGGATTATGCAACCAATTTGATCAGTGGAAAATACAAAGATACTGGGCTCGCCCAAGCTTTCAATGCAGCTATGGCAAACAAAAAAGTTGGCAATCTTAGCTTTATTGATTTTGCTTCCTATTCTCCCAGCTATGGTGCACCTGCGAGCTTTATATCAACGCCTATAATTTCAAAGGACGGCCTTCAAGGCGTTTTAATCTTCCAAATGCCCATTAGTAAAATGAACAAAATTTTGCAGCAACGAGCAGGTATGGGGGAAACTGGTGAATCTTACCTCGTTGGCCAAGATTATCTCATGAGAAGTGATTCCCGGTTTTCAGAAGAATCAACAATATTAAAATCAAGCATAAAAACTGACACTGTAATTAAAGCCTTGGAAGGCAATAAAGGTGTTCAAGTTTTACCGGATTACCGGGGTATTGATGTAATATCGGCTTATGGACCTATAGATTTTCTCGGGGTGCGCTGGGCTCTTCTGGCTGAAATTGATATAGAAGAGGTTTTATTACCTTCTGATGAAGCCCGAAACAAAATTGTCTTAATATCATTAAGTGTTCTTTTTGTTGTCGGTATAATCAGTTGGTATTTTGCTCGCTCTATTGTGAAGCCGTTGCAAAGATCAACATCGGAAATGCTTATGCTTGCTGAGGGTGATAAGTCATTTGAAATCTCTAACGGTGAGTCAACAGATGAAATTGGTGATATCGCCTCTGCACTGCAAGTTTTTAAAGATAAAATGATAGAAGCAGAACGCTTGGCGAAAGAGCAATCTGACGCAGAGGCGTCCAAGCTAAAGCGAGCCGGGGAAGTATCCGGGTTTATTCAAAGTTTTGAGGGTCAGTCTGAGGATTTGATTGAGCAGGTTATGGCCGTGGCGGTACGTATAGTCGGTGCTGCATCTTCATCAGGTACAGAAACAACCGCGACAGGGAACCGATCATTTGAAGTTGCGCTATCAGCGGAACGTACATCCTCCAATGTTGATTCGACCGCCGCCGCTGCTGAAGAGTTATCGGCCTCGGTTTCTCAAATATCTGAACAAGTCGCACAATCTTCAAGAATTGTAGAAAGTGCGGTTACAGAAGTTGATCTAGCAACAAGTTTGGTTCGCGGATTAGAAATGGAAAGCCAGAAGATTAGCGAAGTTTCAGAGATGATTTCTGCGATTGCCGAACAAACAAATCTTTTGGCGCTAAATGCCACCATTGAGGCTGCCCGTGCGGGTGATGCCGGGAAGGGATTTGCTGTTGTCGCGTCCGAAGTCAAAAGCCTGGCAACTCAAACGGCAAAAGCGACAGAGCAGATATCATTAATAATTGGTAATATTCAAGGATCTACCGGCAAATCGGTCACCGCGATTGAACGTATTGGAACAGTTATCAATGATATCAACTCGACCACAACAGTAATTGCGAGCGCCATAGAAGAACAAAATGAAGTTACTCAAGAAATTGCACGGACTGCAAGCAGTGTCAGTACAGATGCGACCCTTGTTCTTGATAGTGTGGGAACACTTACGATGTCGGCCGCACGTTCTTCACGAAAATCTATTCAAATGCTGTGGGAGGCTAAATCTCTGGATAAAACGATGAACAATTTCCGAACCGAAATTCAAAGTTTCTTAAACTCTGTCAGGTGAATCTCACATCAAAATTCATGTTAATATTTGGAACTATAGTATAGGATTGTAAGACATTGAATTATTCATCAAGGCAAAATGGCGACACTCTATCGGTCTCTTTTCAAGGGGAATTCGGGTTTTCCGACAACACTCAAGTAGAAGAAGTTATTGAAGAGATGTCCAAAAACAACTGTTCACATTATTCTATTGATTTAAGTGGATTGGAAACCATTGATTCAGCGGGGCTCGGGATGCTTTTACTGATCAATGATGCGGCTGTAGATTGTGGCAAAAGTTTAGAATTGTGTAAGCCAGCTGGGCAAGTCCAAAAGATGCTTGAAATTTCCAAATTTTCAGAAATTGTTTCTATCAAACTGTAGATTTGGTGATGTTCGATGATGCAATGCCAGAATTTATCACGGAGTGCGTTTCAAAGGAAAATCTTGAAGCGCTCGTAAATCTTGTAAAGCCACGCCTTCGGCAAAAACCTATTGTGGCTGCGAAGGGTTTACCAACGCCGTCGTCGGTAAAAGGGGGGCATCAGCCTCAGATACTCGTTTGTGCGAAACCCACGGAAAAGACTTTTTCAAGAACGGTTCTTTCTCAATTTTTCGGTGTGTTTGAGCTAAACGAAAATCGTAAGATAGAACAATCTGCCAATCAAATTTTAGATCTGTTATATAAACCAACCTGGTTCGCGTCGATTTCTTCAAGTCGTATATATAATAGTGGTTTTGTGGAGCAATTATGCCAAAAAATTGCCATTGAAAATAACGTTGACCAAGCTAATCAGGAATTGATGCGTACGGCTGTTCATGAAGCCCTTTGCAATGGCGTTGTACATGGAAATTTGGAACTAGAAACACCTTCGATGGACAATATTGATAAATTTTCCGCTTTTTACACAAAAATTAATGAACGTTTACAGGTCTCAAAGTATGGTGATCGCCATATTACTTTCCGTGCTTGGACTGCGCACAATGGTATCTGGGTGTCTGTGACTGATGAAGGTATGGGGTATGTTAAAAAGCAAACACAAAAAGAAATCGCTGCTGAAAGTTCAGTACCTAATGGGAAAGTATATTCTGGCCGTGGTTTGAAAATTATATCTGGTTTGGCAAAGGAAGTTCAGATTGGTTGTCATGGGCGATGTTTGGCAATGAGGTTTTAGGCATGGAAATCGTAAGGAGTATTGGCTCTTCTCATGACACTAATTCAGAACATCAAGGCGATAAATCGGCCAAGCTAATTGATCTGCAAACCTGTACTATTTTGATTGTCGATGATGAATTTTTGATTCGCGAACTTATCAGAACCAAACTAAGTACAGCAGGATTTGGTGCCATTGAAGTTGCAGAAGATGGCCTATCTGGGTTGAATCGGATTAACGATACTAAACCTGATCTTGTTATTTTGGATATTGAAATGCCTAGCATGAATGGCATAGATGTTCTTAAGAGAATTAGAGCTAATCCGAATTTTGATGATATGCCAATAATCGTGGAAACGGCGCACGACGATAAAGATTTTCGAAACGAAGTTCTTTTGGCTGGTGCCACGGATATGATTTCTAAACCGATTGATTTTGAATTGTTACTTGTCCGTGTGAAAACTCATTTGGAGCACCGACTTCTGGTCAACAGTCTTAAATCGTATCAACAAAGGGTCGAACAAGAGTTGGAAGCTGCTCGATCCATGCAATTACAATTACTACCGCGTGAACAAGACATTCAGTGTGTAGAGAGAATGTACGGGGTAACGTTAGATTGGCATTATCAGGCTTCGTCAGAGCTTAGCGGTGATTGTTGGGGGATGCATCCAATCAATGATCATAAATTTGGAGTTTTCATCGTGGACTTCACAGGGCATGGCGTCAGCGCTGCGGTCAACACTTTCCGACTTCACACGGTGATGAATGACTTGCAAAAGGACATTGAAAGTCCAGGCCAGTATTTGGCAATACTAAACAACCAGTTGATAGATCTAATTCCACGTGGCCAATTTGCGACGATAAATTATTCAATTATAGACGTTGTAAACAACACTCTCACATATGCCTCGGCCGGGCACACGGCTCCTATTGTGGGTTGTGCTTTGACCAAAGATTTGTCGGTCGGTAATCCTACCGGGTTACCAATAGGGATTAAAAAATCTGTAAAATTCGAAGATCATGAAATTGCATTTGGTGATGGTGATTTTTTATTCTTATATTCGGATGCTCTTATTGAAACGCCGGGTGACACTGCGCCACCATTGGACGATAACGGTCTTGTTGAACTGGTTCGTGAAACGTTAACCTTGCCAGATAAGGCAAGACGACTTGAAAGCTTGCTTAATACTTTTTATGAACGTTCAAAGGTGCTGCCACCGGATGATGTAACGGCGATTTGGGTTCAGCGTTAACCCCATTCTTATAAATCATTTCATTAGATACCGTGACAAAATTGAAAATTCAATGGTGATATTTACTTTAGCGGGGTATTTGCGCGGTTGTTCGTAAGTAATTGAGTATGTTGTAAATTTCATTTTTATTTCGTAAGTACGCATGTTGTGATCGAGCCATGTACTTAAATATACCCTATTAATATGGCGACATATGTCTGTTGACAATGTGTCATATGTCGCTATATTAATAGAGTATAAGTGAGGTGATTTAGCTCCAAGGAGGTGATAATATGTACGCAACTGAATATGCCTTACTTGGTGGTAACGCCAAGGCGATGGATACCACAGAAAACGCACTTAATGTGATCAGAGAGGGCTTGCCCGTTGATATGATTGATCACGCAGGCGATGTTTTGTGCGTCACAAAAAGCGATCTGGTACCCTTGATCGGGGGGAACCTGCGCAGCTTCCAACGGAAAAAGAAAGACAGCCATCTGACCCCGCAACAGAGCGAGCACACGCTGGCAATCATCGGCGTTTTGACCAGCGCGACGGAATATTTCAGCGACCGGGAAACCGCCTTGACCTGGATGAAGACACCACAAATGGTTCTGGGGAATAAAAGCGCCTTTTCCTATCTGGATACCATGGCGGGCATTTCGTTTGTGAACGATATCATCAACCGCATGAAATACGGCATGACGGCCTAGGGTTTGATCTTAAAATGGAACTCTATCGGCTGGCCCATAAAAATTTCACAGACCTTTCAGGACGGGGCGGGCTTTATGGATCGGGACGCTGGCACAACAAAGGCCTTCCCATCCTGTATACCGCGTCTTCGCGCTCCCTCGCAGCACTGGAACGCTTTGTCCATGAAGCCGCGTCAACCTTACCCAAATTGGTGATGCTCACCATCTGGGTGCCGGATAACCTGTCCATCAAACGGATCACAGAAAAACAGCTCCCCAAAGGCTGGGACCAGTTGCCAGATACCCATGCTTCCCGCGACTTCGGCGACAGATGGTTACAAAAAGGCAAACAAGCCGCTTTGGAAATCCCCTCTGCCATCGTCAGGGACGAATACAACATCCTGATCAACCCCAATCACCCGGAAACCGCGCAGCTAAAAATAGTGGAAAAGACGAATTTTTATTACGACCCCCGTCTACAAAAAATGATCAGGTGAGAGTGGGGGGAGGATATCGTAAGGGTGCTTCAATCGTATGCTCTGTGAAAATGAGTGAAGCCAGCTTTGTGTTAATTGTGAACGATCGAATACCAGTGCCCAACGGTTGTCGTGTGCCAGAAGGTGACGCTGAAAATTTAGCTAACGAACACGACGTCCTGTTGATAATTCGTCAAACACGAGTATTTTTTAGTGTTTGAACATTCTTTACATCATGGCGATTTCATACAGCCAAAATATTAGTCGATATGATAAATAGGTCAACAGCTTGACTATAAAACATACATTAAATATACATGTTAAAATAATAATCGATTAAATGGCAAATTTTGACGCAGGAATACAATTAGCCTCAGAAATCTAAAGCTGAAAAGTAGTTAGATAGCTGGGTAGTATGAATATCAAACGAATGATGAGTTGGAAAAATGAAAAAGCAAATTCAACAGAATTTAAAAGACCAAAAGGTAGTGCTTTACAGGAAGGGTACTCGTGAGCACTCGTCTTGTGTCTTCTCATCTCACATGGTGCAAATATTAGATCACTATGGTGTCAACTTTACATCTCATGATGTTTTACTGTCGGATGATTTACGTGCAGGTATAAAGTCATATTCTGGGGTCAAAACACTTCCACAGCTGTTTGTGGATGGTGAATTTGTCGGCGGCACGGACGACATCCGTAATCTAATTGAGAATGACAAAATCGTTCCCTTTTTTCAGGAAAAAAATATAGAGTTCAATGCTGATAAAAGTGCCATTCGCTTAGTTTTAAATGACGTGTCACGAGACGAAAAAATAGCGTGTGCAAAGCAGTAGAAAATATTCAATTTATAGATGGAATAACCAAACTCAGGAGCCCAAAGCAGTGATCAAGTTGAGATTAGGGGGCAAGCACTTACCGCTCGTTTTTATAGAAGGTGCATATTGCTAATATGCACTGTGTTGATCTCTTCCGTCACTTCTAAAGCTGAAAATATTATACCCAGTAAACAAAAATTGTATTTCGCCTTTGTGCCAGAAGCGGACCTCGATAGAGGTTCACAATTAGAACTTCCATATCTACCGACTCTCCCGCTCGGGAACAGGAAGAATTGCTGGAATGATTCTGGCATATATGATCGAAGACACGTCCCCGCTGCGCACAATACGACAATTGCGCCCACACCAGGACTACAGCGGTTCATCCAGGCCGTTTGGCAGAGAAATCCAAAGAACGAGTTGAGAGTCTGGCGAATGACGCGAGAGATGGCCTTTGCCATGTGTGTCTTCGACGAGAGCAAATTCGCCCGCAGCAATCTTCCGGACCTCACCGTCGCTTGTCTCGTACTCTACAGCGCCATCCAGTCTCACTGTGAGTACTCGATCAGGCACCGTGTGCCAATCGACCTGACGCATACCCGCCGGGATACGTGTAAAACGTACACGCGATGCTGGATAACTGGCAGTAACATCGAACGGTGTGGCCTCAGGGTGGACCGGCACTTTTCCCGTTGGTATCTCGACCTCATCAAAATGAGATTCCCCATCCGGCGTGGCATAGATGCGTAGGCACTTCACTTCGCGGTCTCCTTTGGGCTTGCCATGGTTCAGTAGTAGAGTGATACCGTTGTCTTGGCGCCTTGGTTGATTCCAGCCCCTTGGTCCGCATAGTTGTCGTTTCACCATCTGAACGGTAGTGGACCGTTTTGGGTTGAAAGCAGGCTTCTTTTCCCTAAGGCCTGCTTTATTCTTGTTGATAGTGGAAGGTGCGATGTAAAAAGATTTGTGGTACAACTTTAGGTGTAATGGGTGCGATTTGTAAAATAATTTTTCAACTCGCTGTACTTTAAAGATCTTCCCACAAAATCCACTTGCCCCCTTGCAATAAACGCCGGGAAACGATAATTTTATGATGTATGAATTTGGGCGCTGAGCGCGGCAGGCTGATGGTCAGCAGGCAACCGCGGCGCTTCTGCCCTGATTGAATACGGTCTTCATTTTCTCTTCTTTGTTGAAGGGCAGTGAAGCTCTCAAAAGGGGCGAAAGCGGAGAACCCTTTTGATGAAAACCATAATTGAACCCTTTCGTATTAAATCTGTAGAACCTATTCGTATGACAACGCCGGAAGAACGGCGGGAGTTGTTGAAGGCGGCGGATTATAACCTTTTTAAACTGCATTCTGATGATGTGTTGATCGATCTGTTGACCGACAGCGGGACGTCGGCGATGTCTTCGCAGCAATGGTCGGCGATTATGTCGGGCGATGAATGTTACGCCGGATCGCCCTCGTTTTATCGGTTCGAGGCGGCGGTGCGGGATTTGATGGATTTCAAACACATTATCCCAACGCATCAAGGCCGCGCGGCCGAGGCCATTTTGTTCTCCATTTTGGGCGGCGCGGGGAAGTATATCCCATCAAATACCCACTTTGATACCACGCGGGGGAACATTGAAAACAGCGGGGCAATGGCGGCTGACCTTGTGATTGCAGAGGGCAAAGACCCGGCGTTGATCCACCCGTTTAAGGGGAATATGGATTTGGAACGATTGGAAAGTTATCTCGACCAACATGGGGATAACGTGCCCTGTGTGATGCTGACCATTACCAATAATGCCGGGGGCGGACAGCCCGTATCGCTGGAGAATATTCGGGGCACAGCGACACTTGCGAAACGTTATGGCAAGCCGTTCATTATTGATGGGTGTCGCTTTGCCGAAAATGCGTGGTTTATCCAACAACGCGAAGAGGAGCAGGCCGGACGGTCGATCAAGGATATCGTGCGTGATTGTTTTGCCTTAGCGGATGGTATGACCATGTCGGCGAAAAAGGATGCCTTTGCCAATATCGGCGGCTGGCTTGCGCTCAATGACGACGAACTGGCCGAAAAAGCCCGCGCGCGTTTGATCATGACAGAGGGTTTTCCGACTTATGGCGGTCTTGCCGGGCGCGATCTGGATGCCATTGCGCAAGGATTGAAAGAGATCGTGGACGAGAATTATCTGCGCTATCGCATTCGCACCAACGAATATATTGGCGAGCGACTGGATGCGCTTGGCGTGCCTGTGGTTAAACCTGCGGGCGGACATGCGGTCTTTGTCGACGCCCGTCGCTGGTTATCACATATTCCGCCCCTGCAATATCCGGGGCAGGCGGTTGCCTGTGCGCTGTATGAGCTTGGCGGTATTCGAGGCTGCGAAATTGGTACGGTGATGTTTGGGCGTCAACCCGATGGGTCGGAACAACCTGCGGCGATGGATCTGGTCCGTCTGGCAATTCCACGGCGCGTTTATACGCAATCCCATGCGGATTATATGGTTGAGGTTTTTGAAGAGCTTTCAGAAATCAAAGCGCAGCTACCGGGGTATCGCATTGTTCAGGAGCCAAAAATGCTGCGCCACTTCACGGCAAGTTTTGAACCTTTGAGGTCAGATGCTTAAACAAAAGACGACACGGTGAAATGATCTAAAGGACCCCGGCCCGTTCTTGTCGAGCGGGCCGGGGCCTCAAGGTTTATAAGAGACTATTACTTAAAGTTGCCCCCAAAGCTGTTCTTGCAACTGCTTGCAAAACTGTTATCAAAGGGCGACTTTTAAATATTCCACTTTTTCTTTAAGGCGATCTCTATTTGCTGGGTGCGTAAAAAGAAGGTGCCTTCTTCGGCGTTTTCTGATTCGATCCATTGCGCAAGCGGGCGCATAATATTCGAGCTTAGGAAAATACTGGCGCAGGCTTTGAGTTCTTGTTCAAAGCGCACCTTGTTAATTTCCCGGATGATGTTTCTAAAATACTCGAGCTGCTCTTGCATTTTTGGCAAGTCGCCGGTTGTTTTGCTTGTGTCGGAAACAATCTGCTTTGCCAGATGTATGGGTTGGCGGCCGATTTCTGCAGAAATAAGCGGTCGGGCTTCGATCATGAGTTCCCGTGTTCTGCCTGAACCGATACAACAATCCATAAGAGCGCGATAGGTCATGCGGCTTTTTTCATTGCCAATGTAATGCGCGGACAGGGCGCTGATGTCAAAATCCAGTTCGCCCATGTCGTTGAGCAAGGCGTCAAGTTGAAGAACCACCTGATTATGGTCGTTACCATATTTTGTGGCATTGACGATTTCCTTTACCGCATTTACAAACCGTCCTCTGTTAAGGCTGTAGAGGTGGCTTAATATATTGAAGCCAGCGGATCGGGGCAGAAAGTATTCGTTGATTTCTGAGTGTAGTTTAAGTTTGTCCAACAGTTCTTGAATAAGACAATCTTCCGATGAATACTCAGTTGAACGGCTCTGGCCTTTTGTGTTCATTCCGGCTTTATTATCTCTGAGACCCACTTCCACTGAGGCCGCCCAATCTAGCAGCTTTGTCACCTGTTCTTTGATGTGAAGACGGTTTTCTTCAAAGTAGATCGAAGGGTTTTTCCCCTGATCAATGAAGTCTCTTTTCAGGGGGGTATAGATTGTTGATTCTATGCGCGGATTTCGAAATCTGACGATGATGAGCTTGGTGAGAAGATCGCGTATTCCCGAGGCATAGAGCGTGGAGAATAAACAAAATGGCGGCACTATTTCTTCACGTCGACCCAGACGGAAATTTGGATGTTGGGAAAGTTCTCCACGGAGCAAGGCTAGGGTATCGCCGATCGCATTGCTCACGAAGTTGATCAGAAGGTATTCTGCTCTCAGGTGTTTGTAATCATCAACTTCTTCATCGGTGTCTTCTTTTTCGTACAAAAGGGGGATGATTTGCTGAGATATGGATTGTGCGAGTTCGACACGTCCGGGATGAACCGTTGAACGCAGACTGTTGAGAAAATCAAGAAGGTCGGCAATAGATTTTCGTGCTTTTGCTGTATCGGGAGTGTTTTTGACGGTCTTGTTTAGATCTTGAATAACGGCTGCAACAGAACTCTGAATTTCTTCCTTATTGGATTGATTATTCAGGGTCGCAAAAATTTGTAAAGATGGCAGAGAAGAAGCCATGAAAAAATCCACTGGGTAAATAAAAATAGTAAGGCGAGAAGGTAATGAGATAAAAATAACACCTTGGTTATGAGATAGTGTTAATAGATTGTTTTTTTAGTGATTTTTTATAAAACACCTTAATTACTTAAAATTACAGGGTTTTCTGTCTAAAAATTTTATAAAAATGCTGAAATGAGTTTTGAGGTTTGGCTCATAAATACTTTAGACGTGTTTTCCGTTAACCATATTTAGGGGGCGGGGAAGAGAAACGTGCCACTTATTGCTGAATGGTGGCCAGTTTTACAGCAAGGGCAATGAAAACAAGACCCGCGGCCTTATTCATGACGTTCTGAGCGCTGGTTGATTTTTGTAATCGGGTACCGATGCTGCCTGCAAACCAGGCGATAGAACCAAAAACAATCAGGGTAGACAGGATGAAAAACCCACCAAGCTGGACCATCTGAAGCGACATGCTGCCTCTTGTAGGATCGGCAAACTGTGGCAAAAAGGAAAGAAAGAAGATGGAGACCTTTGGATTGGTCACGTTCATTATAATACCACGGCGATAGAGTTTTCCTGTGCTCCGCTGAGGATTTTTTTTACTTTTTCCTTGTTGGGCTTGTCCTTGCGAGGGCGCTGTATCCTCAAGAGGTATTTCCTCTGCTTTTGCCCGTAATGCGCCCCAGGCAAGATAAAGCAGGTAAAAAGCACCAATGATTTTTAATGTGTTAAAGGCGATGCTGGAGGCTTGAAAAATGGCCGCGACGCCCAAGGCAACCGCCGTGGTGTGAACCAGTACACCAGTAGAAAGACCAAGTACCACAAAAATTCCGGCCCACCGTCCATAAAGTGCAGATTGCGTCAGGACAAAAATATTGTCCGGTCCCGGTGTAAGGGCAAGAAAAATGCAAACAGGGAAAAAGACCAACAGGACATCAAGGGGGATCAAATTAATTACTCCGGATCTTCTGGGCTTGGGGATCAATTAAATTGGTCCTTGGTTTTTTTTGGAGGTGTTACCACAAGCCCCAAACTTAATTAAATCGTAACAAGGTTATTGAAGATAATGCCGGGGTCGTCCGCTGTGTCGAAGGAGCCCTATGTACAATCCGGCTCGGCAACCGAAATTGTAGAGGTACGACACACGAACCGTCGGCAGGCCCAGCATTATCTTCCTGGTTAATTTTCTACTCAACTTTGATCGCTGTGCAATCATATGTTAATAAATGTTCATATGGCGAACATGGTAAGTGGCGGTACATAGATGTGATTAATAAAATGGACGATGCCATTCATAAACCCGTAAGAGCATTGTCACGGGGGTTGCTGCTTTTACAGGTTATGAACCGGGAAGGCCCAATTTCGGTACAGGATTTGGCGCAAAAGACGAAACTTAATCGTACGACAACCTATCGGCTATTGGATACCTTGGCGCAGGATGGGTTTGTGCAACCAAGCCCGTTATCAGGAAATCTGTGGCATTTAACAATGGGGGTGAAGTCTCTAAGCGAGGGGTATGATCACAGGGATTGGGTGACGCAAATAGGCGCGCCAGTTTTAGGGAAGTTACTCAAGGAAGTGGTCTGGCCCACAGACATTGCGGTCTTTGATGGCAAGGGAATGGTTATCCGCGAGACGACCCACAAATTTAGCCCGCTTTCAAAAAATCGTAGCATGATCGGTGTGCGCTGGCCCGTTCTGTCCTCTTCTCTTGGTCGGGCCTTTTTTTGCTTTTCGCCTCAGAAAACCCAAGGCTCGATCTTGGAGGTTTTACAGGCATCTGATGACCCGGAAGATCGTTTGGCCCGTGATGGGAGTTATGTGAAAAATTTGATTACCAACACACAAAAACAAGGCTATGCCCAGTCTGTAGATGAAACGGTAAACGGGATATCATCTATTGCCCGTCCGGTTTATTATAAGGAACAGGTTGTCGCTGCGATCAATTTAGTATTTTTCAGCTCTGCGATGAGCACGCGTACAGCGGCTGAAAAATACCTGGATGCCATGAACACGGCGATAAGGGAGCTGGAGGAAAATTTAATCGACAGCAGCGATGGGTTGCACCAACAGCTTGCGCAGACCTTTGTATGAAAGGGCTCTTTGATCAACCAATTTATGATTTTAAATTTAATGAATCGCGGATGAGTATTTCGTGATAGAGTTGTGTCGTTTCATCCTGAAATATTATAAATATCCACGAATATTGTTTACAATTATCAGAGAGGACGACCGTTATGTGCGACGCATGTGTCATAGATTCTGTGAAGAGAAAAATGCTCTCCCGAAGAGACTTGTTTAAAAGAGCTTCGACGGGGGTTGCCGCTGCGGCACTTGGCTCTGTTGCGACGACGGCGCCTGTTCTTGCTTCTGGTGTGGACAGGGTTGAAGACATGACCCATGAGCTTCACGAGGACTTCCCAACTTATTTTGGAGAGCAACAGTTTTTCCGGGACCAGAAGTTTAATTACGCAGAGCATAAGTTCAATCTTTTGGAACTGCGTATGAACGAACATACAGGTACCCATGTGGATGCGCCGTTGCATTTTTCTGAAAATGGACAATCGGTTGCGGAAATACCTGTCGACAATCTGGTGGTGCCTTTGTGTGTTGTTGATATCAGAGAAAAAGCCGCGGCCAACGCCGATGCACAGGTGACACCGGACGATATTAAAGCATGGATTTCAGATCACGGTCCTATCCCTGATCGGGCGTGTGTCGCCATGAATTCCGGCTGGGATAAATACGTAGGCGACGACAAGTTCCGCAATGTGGGCAATGACGAGAAAATGCACTTCCCCGGTTTTCATGTTGAAGCAGCACAAATGTTATTGGAAACCAAGGCTGTCGGTATTGCGACCGATAGTCTGTCGTTGGATTTTGGTCAGTCTGGTGATTTTGCCACCCACTATGCCTGGCTCCCCACAAATCGCTGGGGCATTGAGTGCTTGGCTCATCTCGATAAAGTCCCTGCGGCGGGTGCCACTCTTATTGTTGGTGCCCCAAAACACCGTGGCGGCACCGGAGGTCCAGCCCGAATTTTCGCCATGGTCTGAACGGTAAACGGTTATTTATTACCGTAGCTGAGGGGAATAGAGTTTTCCCTCAGCTACGGGCTTTGTTGATAAAGCTTCTTTGGGGCTAGTGATGTTACAGATCCCGTGATGTTACATGACCGAGTAATATAATATCTTTGCGATATTATATTTTTCCGTATCGAAAATCGGCTTGAGGCTCAACAACACAAAATAAAATAAGAATGATTAATAAAGAAAACCAAAACCCCGTTAATAGTCTTGCCAACATGGGCGGAAAGTATGCCGATAAAAAGCTATATATGAACAAGGGGGATCTCCTTTTTCTCATGAGCAAAATTGTCTATGCGTAAAGTCAAAATTGTATTTCGCGGACAAGATAAAACCCGAACCAAACATAATGTGTCGTTAACGCAATTGAGGATACTTTAATCAAGAAACGTAGGGTAGGGTTCTCTATAGGATATCGCCGCCAATACTGACTACCTTTTTGCCAAAGTATAATCCCCAGGCCATGATATAATCCCCATAATAAATAGCGGATAGATATCTCATGCCATAAAGCAACTGCGATTAAAGTGGCAATGGATCCTAAAGATGGACTTCTGGTGATCGCAACAACAGGACCATAAACATAATCACGACACCAGCTTGTTAATGAAATATGCCAGCTGTTCCAAAAGGCTGAGATATTACTTTTGAAATAAGGCCAATTGAAATTTTCGAGAACCCGAAATCCTAGTAAGCGCGCAAAGCCAATGGCAATGTCGGAAAAGCCTGAAAACTGAAAATATAGATTGAGGCCAATTTGGACCATCAACAGGTAGCCAGCCAGGATTGATCCATCTTCGGAAATACGATCCGAAGATTCAGCAAAGATACGTGAAATCAAGAAATTGCCCAGTACTGCAATCTTGAAATACCCGTATATTATGCGCTCAATGCCCTCTGAAAATAGCTCACTGTTCCAACGATGCCGTCTTAAGTCGCGAGAGAATTCAGGTTGACGGTGAATGGGGCCGATAAAAATTGTTGGTAAGAAAAATAGATACGCAACGAGGTCGAGCAAGGGAATTTGTTTGCTGTTCCCCTTATATGTTTCAATAAGATAATGTGCACAGCGGAGAGTGTAATACGACAGTCCAAGGGGGATAATAGTGCCCGTTAACAGATCGTTCCCGGAGAATTTACTGAGAGCTTTGTAGCCAAACAATAGAATAAATATAGGTGTGAGGCCTAGAATGAGGCGTTTACTCTCGGTAAAAGGTAATCGTGCTGCCCCATATGTAATCAATGTTAATAGAACAAGAATTCCGCATGAAATCGGATCGTAGATTATAAGGAAAACTGCCGTAGCAATGGCCAATGACATTAGTTTGAACGGCTGTGGCGTGGCCCAAAATACAGCCGTCACACCAACCATCCACCCGATCCACTCGAAAGACAGATACACCACTTAGTTAATCCTTAGTATCGTCATCGGTTTCATTAGTTTTTGCGGCATGCAAAGCCAAGCTTGTCGCGTATCGACGGCGCGCGGCAGTTGTTCCAATTTCTCCGGTGTTTTCAATTTCGTCATACCCAAGTTCGGCTAAGAGTGGATTTAATAACTCTCCTAATCTTTTAACTTGGGGACTTGGTAGGGAACGCCATCGGTCGATACTTTTTTTGTGGATGGATTTTTCCTGTAGAGATTTGTGGTCGCTAAAACCAATCTCTGGAATGGAATTAAATATAGACTGTGCTTGGTCACAACCGTGTTCTTCGTCAACAAATTGGAAAACGGAATTCATAATTTCATTTTCGTCTTCGATGATGTCTTCATATCGAACCATGATAAATCGTGAAGAACGTTTGCGGCCAAGATCCATCAAGGCTTTTGTTGTTTCAAGCCAGGACATTGCGAATGCTTCAATTGGTTGTGGGTAACGTTTGATATATTCATGCAAAGTTGATGGATATGTCCCCATAGAAGTACAGAACTCGGTACAGCTAACGGCAACGTCGAGAGGATGACGCACAATAGCTACATAATACACATGGTCTTCACAGAGTTTTTCGATGTTTTTGAGATGGAAAATGTCGAAAGCTGTTTTTTCCGCCCACCTGGCTTTACCTTTACGTTCGGCAATGCGCTGAAGAAATCCAAATGAGAATTGCCGTAACTCTTTAAGTACATCAGATTCAGAAAACCCCGAAAAATCTAATCCGGCGAGTACCCCCATGTCGACCCCATCGGCGGTCATGTCTGCATCAAGAAATCTGGCGCAGGCACTTAATAAATGTGTCTCAGGAGGGGAGCTGATATTTGGATGTAAATTGATCAACCGCCTCAACAAGGTTGTGCCTGATCGGGGGTGCCCCAGTACTACAATTCCATCGTCGTCGGTATTTCTTGTCATAGGGTTCGCCCTAATTTATTTTCAAGAACTCTTACTGCGTCACCCAGAGTGGAGATAGACATCACCTCTCGGGGTGAAAAACTACAATCAAACTTGCTTTCAAGCGCGACCACGAATTCGAGAAACCCGAATGAGTCCCATCCTTGAGTGTCGTGTTGAGTTTTGGATAAGTCCAAGTTTGTAACAGACTGTTGAAAAATGATGGCTGCTATATCTAAAACTTGAGAACCAATCGATGCGTTGGGATTGCTGGAATGATCAATCTCTTGAATTCGGCTGTTGATTAAACTCTTTAATTTTTGGAGTTCAACTTTGCCAGATGGCCCTAATGGGAGTTGATCCATAAGTAGTATAAGATTGGGGATTTTTTCTGGTGATAATTTCTCCCGGCAATAATCCATTATTTCCTGTTCAGTGATATTTTTAGGGGGATGAGAAACAATGCAACTGACAACTTTCTCTCCGAATAAAACATCAGGTATACCAACTGTCGCGACGGAATCTACGCTTTCATGTCGATGCAAAATTTCGTTTATGTCTTCAGGGTAAACATTGAGACCACCCTTAATGATGACATTCTTTGTACGGCCAACGATCGTGTAAAAGCCAAGCTCGTCGCAAATTGCAATGTCTCCTGTATCGAGCCAAGCTTCTTTGAGAACGGCATCGGTAGCTTTTGGATCGTCTAGGTAACCCAACATAACGTTTGAGCCACTTAGCTTGAGAACCCCGGATTGACCCGTTGGAACCTCTTGGTCGTACTCATCAACGATTTTGGCAAGGCAGTCTACAGGTTTGCCTATGGTTCCAACTTTTCGAGTGCCTGGTGTTGGCCCACAATAGAAGGCCTCAATTGCTGTTTCCGTTAAGCCGTAGGAATTGATGATTTGAGTGTCGAAGCGTTCTTCAAAAGCTCTCCATACAGTTTCGTCCAGAAAACCTGCTGTTGACGATACGAATTTAAACTCACTAAAACCAAAACTATCATCGTAGGAATTGGGGAGCTTTAGGATCATTGCGATCACAACAGGTACCGTAATGAAATGGGTAATAGACTGTTTATATGCCATATCCAGAACGCGATCCAGGTTCTGCATATTTGCATTTGGTGGCCTAATCAGTGTTGCACCCAAGGCCATGCTTAAAAGTATACCGTGATTAAGGCCATCGGTATGATGCAAGGGAAGGTGGTTCGCTATACGATCGCTTTCTTCATAACCGTATTGTTTTCTAAAAGTCTGGAGTTGTGCTGCTAAATTGGCCCGGGTTAACATCACTCCTTTCGGTCGGGAGGTGGTGCCTGAAGTAAATAATATGAGTGCAATGTTATCATCAGAGATTGCCAACTTTTGAAGGCGTAGCTCCTCAGTATCCAGCATTTCCGGGTAGGTTTTTCCTTGGTGTAATGTTGACTTTCGTTTTCTTAATAAACCAAATGATGTTCGTACTGTCGGTTGTGCAATAGAAATTGTAGTTACGCTATTTGTGTGAGCGAGATCGGTGGCACGCTCAAGTACGACACTATCTAAGAGTATTAATTGAGGAGCAACCTTTGTAATAAATACATTTGCTTCTGAAGCCGAACATTTCGGATCGACGACTGCCAGGGTAATTCCTTCTAGCAAACAAGCCGCGTAAACACAGGCGAGAACTTCATCAATTTCAGATCCGATAACAACTCGGTCACCAACGTTAAGACCATGGCGTTGAAAGAGGCCTCGCGTTCGAGATACCTGATCATTGAACTCTCCATAGCGAAGAGTTTTTTCAGATACGAGGAATGGTTTTCTTTTTGAAACTTTGCCTGACAGCCCATAAAGAAGATCTGATAATTTAAGCGTCAAGGTTGGACCTCCAATAGTACGGTCGCAATTTGGTCAACAAACCACTTGGAATAAATTTGGCGGCCTGTCGGGTTCATGTGCACTGTATCGCAATAATCATTATCTTTGATAACACCGGGATAAGCCATAATTGGCGTGTCGTGTTTAAACCTAAAGCCAGGTAATTCAGACCTCGCGGCAGAAGAAACCGGAATTCTTAAAATAGGTACTTTTAAACCATTACCGATGAGGCTCTTTCTTCGCTCGGTTAATTTAGTTGCATTTGGACCTTGTGGTTCAAATCGCATCCAGAGCTTAATACGCTGTTTTCTCTCTTCAATTGTTTCATTTTCCCTGAGCACGGAACATCGTCTTTCTTTTTGAAGTAGATGTTGATCAACATCTCCGGGGTTCCATTCTCCTGTTCCAAATAAAAGCCAAATTAAATAGGATCGCCACTGTAGAAAGTTAGCCGGTGACGCTCGTTCTTTTGCAAAGAGCTCTTCTTGAATAACAATTACATTTAAATTCGAACGTACTAAATTTGGAAGAAGATCTTCAAAATCACTATATACAGCCCAATTGTTATTCAAGGATAGAACTCTAACATCCTTACGAGTTCTGGTGGATATCTGTTCTGAAAGAATTTCGTCTGGGACCAAAGCATAGCGGGATCTTGAATCTCCTAGAATGGCAATGCTCACTGTCTTTGGGTTAAGTTGTCCCGTGAATAATTCAAGCCGTTTTATGTTATGGATAAAAAAAGCTTCTGATTTTGGTATTGGATTTTGAATAATCATCAGAACGACTATGCACCATATTATGGTGAATAAGATCGTATAGATCCAAACCAGTGATGGGATGAGTTTTGTGGAAATATTACGCATTAATCCCTCAGAATTGCATTAAGAATTCTTAATTCCCAAGGTCTTTTGCATTTTTGGTTTTCTCATTTTCCAAATAACTGAATCGACGATGTAGTGATGAAAATTAACGGTCTGATAAAACAGAACCGTGAGAGGAAGTCCGACGAGAAGAAGGTCGCGGCTAATAACAACTGAAAGAGATCCGTAGACTAAGGTACTGATGGCGAGAGTGACAAAAAAGTACCGTAGAATATTCTTTGGTTGGCTGATTGTTGACAGGAAGAGCGCTTTGTCATCAATTCCTTTTTTGTAACGATTAACGTTAAATAGCCAAACAAACAGAACATACTGTGCATTATGCCATATGTTGATCACGAGCCAACCATAGGTGATATCTTCTATAAGCCCATAGCCAACATAGAAAATTACAAAGTGTGAAATCATATAGTAGGTATGGGCGATGGGCAGTTGTCCTGCACGCCATGCTTGGATACGGGTATAGACCCAGGCAAGCACTGAAAGCACGGCGAGAACGCCCGTGATATCCACTAATAACTCTGGTATCGGAATAACCCGAAGTTCAACAAATATAAACGTATCAGGTGCCTGCCAAGAGCGGTGGAGGATTCCCCATATGGGGACCAGATAGAAAGATAACTTGGCAAAAAGAGGATTGTCTTTTACCAGACCACCTGATTTTCCGCGATAAGCCTGACTAATCCCCCAACTTTGTCGGGTGTAATGGAACCACTGCCAGTAGAGATAAATCGTTGCGATAACCCAGACACCGATAAACCAGGCGGTAGCAAAGGTGACTGAGAAAACAATCAAAGGAAGGACAAAGACAAAGAACCGATATTCGCGCAAATTATCTTTGTTGAACGCCAGTCTGGTAAAGGTTGCAATCACGTGGTGATAGCCAAGGAGCCAAAGATCGGCAATGAGGACAACAGGAAATAATTCTGGTTTCATAACCACAATGAACCCTGAAATCAGGGCTATGAGGGCGATACCACCAATAAAGGTATGGTCAAACCAGGCACTTCTAAACCAACCTATAGGATTGGGGGGAGGAGTGGTTATTTCAGACAATGTTAATATCCTCTATTGCACCTGTACTCAAAAAAGAGCGAAAGTTTGTTGCTCTTATTATATATTTTTTCGACTTATAACGGTTTGTTGTCATTAAAATTATGTTACGCCACTGTTTGAGAAGGAAGAAGGGTACGGGCAGACCAATAATTTAGTCATAGGTTATAAGTATTATTTTTTTCTTAAACAGAGGCGTTTGATAGCGTGCAGGTTGTAATTGTTACGGATATATTTGGTCGAACCCCGGCAATTGATTTGATGGTTGATTGTTTGGAGAGGCAATCTGTGGAGGTACACTCGCTTGATCCTTATGGAGGCATAAAGAAAAATTTTACTGATGAAGCCGTCGCTTACACCGAATTTGTATCTCTTTGTGGACATGATCATTATTTTGAGTTGGTTACGCAAAAAGTATCGGTGCTAAAAGAACCAATACTTTTTATTGGCTTTAGTGCGGGCGCAACGGCGATCTGGAGATGTCTGGGTAACTTGTTTTCCCATAAGGTTCAGCATTTTATCGGGTTTTATCCCGGCCAAATCAGAAACTATCTTGGTTTAACCCCTCTTTGTCCTTCAACACTGATCTTTCCCGCTAAAGAAGCACATTTTTCTGTTAATGAAATAATGGAAACGCTCAAATGCAAAGAGCTGGTCCACTGTCATCAAGTGAGTGGGTTACACGGATTTATGAATGAGCAGTCTGGTAACTATTCCGAAGATATTGCGGATGAATATTATGGCCTGTTGGAAAACGTCGAGCTTAGTTCTCATCAAGATTTATTTTTAAAACATCTCTGTGGTTGAAATTGGTCAGTTTATCTATGGTCTTCATCTCGAGTGTAAAGCCCTGGATAAATGTAGGGATGCGTCCTAATTAAAAGATCATATTTAAGAGTGTATTTAATCGTATGAGTAATTTTTTTTAATAGATTTTTTTATTAATATTGATCGTGAAAATTAAAAAATAAGTAAACAATACATGATGTTATGCCTAGGTAATATTCCTAAGTATTACCAATTTTAGTAATTAATTACGGTTGTAATTAGATGTAAGAAATTAATTTAAATTACTCAAAAATATGAAAGTAATACTATGAAGATTATTTGTTTGTTATCGGCTGCTGCAATATTACTCCCTGCCTATGCGAGTGCAGGTAGCTCTACGACTGATGCTCACAAACAAGTCACTGATGAAGTTATTTCCTCACAACGAAGTGCATTGGCAACAAATACAGATGACAAAGGATTTGGTCCTCAATCGCCAAGAGATATTGATTCAGTCGTTGGCAACAACACCCGTATGTTTGAGGCAGCCCCCGCGTTTTCAATGATGAACCTCTGTAATGTTCACTTTCATAAAAACGCGGAGCATAAAGGGGGGGAATTCACAAAACATGCCGGTAATGGCGATGGGCACGGATATCAAAGCGGTTATGAGTACGATGGCGAACTAAGTACTTCTGAGTTAACAAAGCTCGATAAAGAGATCGGTGCAGGAGAACATGGTGGTCTTTCTGTTGGCGATACAATTGAAGTTCACTATGTACATTCAACCGCACAAGTAAAACCTGGACCAACATTGGGTGCGTGCTTAAGCGATTCCATTAAAAACCCTCAATTACGTGTAGAAACACAAGTGTATGTGTTGGTGAATGATAAAAGTGCTCTAAACTTTGGTGATTTAACTAAGCACGGTAAAAAAGATGGGATGTACCAAGCATTAAACATTCCAACTAATACTGGTGCGCCAGTTCAGTATGCTGGCTCAACGACAGGCCCCGGTTACAATGAAAAAGGGTCTCCGTTCCAAGTGACATGGAGTGTCCGGCCTAAAGTGGCAAAGGTGAACATTCTAACCGTTGGTGATTGGTTTAAGGACAATGTGTATGAAGAAGATCATGCACATGGCGTAAGAAACTTAGTTGTTAATCCAGATTTATTATCCAAAATTCAGTAATTTGGAGAGGCAAAAGCTTGAACGATTGTAGGTAATTTATGAAATTAGAACGTAGTATTTAATCTTTTAAACTTGAAATATTTTACACAAAGGCCCTTAACTCTTATGAATTAAGGGCCTTTGTGGTAACTGGGCTCTGGAATTTGGCATTTAACATGTTTATGCCATGATTTGACTTTATCTCTGACGCGGTTTGGTTGAATTGCATTAATAACGATTTGGAAAATTGATGATCTCAAAGATCTCTATGGGTATTCTTGCCACTCTTGTTTTTGGAGGAACGCCTGCTGTTGCACAAGATAATACTCAAGGCGAGTTTGGCGATCCAACTTTCCAAGAGGAATTAACGAGCAAAGTGATTGGGAATGAACAAGATCAGATTATTACTCTTGTGATCGAAAATGATTCCCTTGGGGCCGCAGGCACTGATAAAAACTACACCAGCGGTGTCAGGCTGGGATATTTGGATGTGAACGCTGATCTTCCGGAAATTGCTTATACTTTGGATCGTGTGGTGCCGACCTTTGGCATCAACGAAACCTCAAGTGTATTTTATTCGTTGGGCCAGAATATTTATACGCCGCAAAATATTTCCCAAACCAGCCAAGATCCTGATGATCGGCCATGGGCCGCCCATATGTACGGTTCTATTGGATTGGTAACTGTCACAGATAACCATATGGATGAGATTGAAGCGTCCCTCGGTATTGTTGGTCCATCTGCTTTGGGTGAACAAGCACAAAAATTTGTCCACACTCATATCACCACAGACAGCCCGACACCGCACGGCTGGTCAAATCAGCTAAACCATGAGCCCACGTTAAGCTTGGGCTGGCAGCGGCGGTTTCCGAATTATTGGCAAGTCAATGGTGGTGGTCTTTCGCTTGGGGCATCACCTTATTACGGTGCGACCCTTGGGAATGCGCATACTTTTGCTGACGCAGGGATGACCTTTCGCCTGAGCCCGGAACGAGACACATGGCAAGATGAGCCCGTTCGTGTGCGTCCGGCGCTTCCCGGAACGGGGTATTTTGACAGACCAGAGGATGGTTGGAGCTGGTATCTCTTTGCTGGACTTGAAGGCCGTGCAGTTGCCCGCAATATTTTCCTCGATGGTAATACCTTTAGTAACTCGCACTCTGTCGACAAAAAGTATTTTGTTGCTGACGCCAATGCTGGCCTCGCGCTTACTTACGAGCAATACCGTTTCAGCTATACCATGGTTTATCGCACCAAAGAATTCGAAGGCCAAGACGACCCTGGCGTATTTGGTGCTTTGAGCTTCGGAGTTGGTTTTTAGACTGGTAGTTTCCGTGCAGGTGTGATTTTCTTAACCAAACACAAGAGGTTAACTCAATCCTCCCCGTACACATAGGAGCGTGCCATGTCCACTGTTGTTCCCCCTAAGAGCCCTGAAAGCGATCCCCGTGTGAAGGCGGTGTTTGATGATATTCGTGCTACACGACAATCGGATTTTATCAATAACATATGGCGTTATCTTGCGTTTGATGCCGACCTTCTCGAGCGCACATGGGATGAAGTAAAAGCTGTGATGGCGACGCCATCTGATCTTGATCCTCTGACCAAAGAACTTCTTTATCTCTCTGTCTCGATCATCAACAACTGTAACTACTGTGTACACTCCCACACCGCCGGTGCCAAAGCCAAAGGTATGTCTCAAACTCAACACGCAGAAGTTTTGAAGATAGTGGCGTTGGCGTCCAAAACCAACCAGCTCGCTACGGCCTTGCAAGTACCTACTGATCCGGAGTTTTTATTGGAAGAGGGGTAATTATCTCTCCATGCTTAAGTAGGGTTACTTTCTATTGAAGCCCCGTAATTACTGAAAAATATGGAATAAATACATGAGTTACGCCATTATCGCCCGTCAAACAGGCGGCACGGATGTTTTAAAGCAGATCAATCTGGATATCCCAAGTCCAAAAGAAGGTGAAGTTTTGATCCGCCATACCGCGATTGGCGTCAACTTCATTGATACCTATTTTCGCAGTGGGCTTTATCCTTGGCCAGTTGAGAAAGATTTGGTGCTTGGTAGTGAGGCAGCAGGCGTTATAGAGCAACTGGGTGAGGGTGTTTCTGGTTTTACTGTTGGAGATCGTGTGGCCTATACTCTTCCCAATGGTGCGTATGTTACTCATCGCGCTTTAGATGCCAAACATCTGGTGAAGTTACCTGATGATATTTCGGATGAGGTGGCTGCGGCATCAATGCTCAAAGGGCTCACCGCGCATTATTTGCTTCATAGAAGTTATGCGCCTGAACGTGGACAAACAGTTCTGTTTCATGCTGCAGCAGGTGGTGTTGGTCTGATTGCTGGGCAGTGGCTTTCGGCAAAAGGTGTGAACGCTATAGGAACGGCAGGCGGACCTCAAAAATGTGCGCTGGCGGCGGAACACGGTTATGGCCATACAATTGATTACAGGTCCGAGAATTTTGTTGAGCGGATCAACGAAATAACTGATGGGCAGGGTGTTGATGCTGTTTATGATAGCGTTGGAAAAGATACTTATCCGGGATCTTTAAATTGTCTAAAAATCTTTGGTTCTCTTGTGAATTTTGGTCAATCTTCCGGTCCGGCACTGGACTTCAAATTATCTGATCTTGCCGTAGGGTCTTATTCCGTTACGCGTCCAATCCTTTTCCATTTTACCGCTGAGCCAGGGTATTTACAATCGGCCTCTGACGAGCTTTTTAAAATGATCACTTCTGGAAAAATCAAGATTAATATCAATCAAAAATTTAGTTTATCAGAAGCAGTAAAAGCCCATGATCAATTGGAGGGACGTAAAACGACCGGTTCTACAATTTTACTGCCAAATTGAATAATTAAGCTCTTATTGAATTTGGTTTTATGTGAAATGAAGGCTATGGTTGTTCGTGATCGGTGTTTGGAGAATGGTTACTGCTAAGTTATAATTAGGGTTGTTATTGTAATTTTGGGTAATAAAACTTAATAAAATATAGAAATTTTTAAACAAAACTCTAACCTCTCATGAGGGGGTATTTAATGGACGAGCCACCAATTTTTGATGATTTTATTGATGGTCCTACAAGAGAATTACTTCGGCTGGTTAATAATCATGCGCTTGTTTATATTCTGTCTGATGACGGAATAATTGAATATTCAAATCAAAAATTGTCTGATCTTTGCGGTTATTCTATCGAAGAACTCAAAGGAAGTTCTGTTCGTAAGTTAAGGTCAACACATCATCCAGACTCTTTTTACGAGGACATGTGGAAACGGTTGCGAGAGGGGGAAACCTGGACAGGAGAACTGTGTTGTACCGGACGATCAGGTGCTTATTATTGGGAAGAGTTATCAATTTCTCCTCTATTACTCAAAGGCAAGACCGAGCAATATTATTTAGGTGTTAGCACTGATATTTCATTGTTAAAAAATCGCGAACAAACGATGGCGGCCTATAATGAAATGCTTATAAACATTACCAAAGGCGTTTCATTAAAAGATAACTTTGATCGGTTAATTCATAACGTTGAAGCAATTTTCCCGTATATGACTTGTTCGATTATGTTACTGGAAAATGGAAAATATCTCCGTAATATCTCTGGCCCGAATATCCCTCAGGCTTATGCCAACGCTGTTGATGGATTAGAGATCGGTGAAAATATAGGATCCTGTGGCGCGGCGGCAAAAACACAAGAACTGGTTGTCGTTGAAGACCTGTATAATCACCCAAATTGGGCGCCATATCTGGATATAATTAGGCAAACTGATTATCACGCGTGTTGGTCGCATCCAATTGTGAGTTCTAGTGGCGTTACTTACGGCACCTTCGCTATTTATTACAAAACAACTCGAGGCCCAACAAAACTAGAGCTTAATCATATCCAGTCCTTGGCTTTCAGTTGTCGTGGCGCGTTTGAAAGTCATAATGCACGACGTGAACTGGTTGAGCAGAAAAATCGTGCAGAAGCTGCTAATCATGCAAAAAATCAGTTCCTTGCAAATATGAGCCATGAATTGAGGACACCTTTGAATGCGGTTCTTGGTTTCTCTGAGATCCTTGAGAGGGAGCTTTTTGGCCCCATCGGCACGCTTAAATATAAGGAATATGCAGCTGATATTCAGACATCGGCAAATTTTTTACTCGAAATTATTGGCGATATTCTTGATATATCTTTAGTTGAAGCGGGCAAAATATCTCCTGAACCTGAAAAATTACCAGTTTCGAAGTTGATGGGATGTTGTGTTCAACTGGTAAAGAGTAAAGCTAATGAAAAGCAGGTGTTTTATCAGGTTGTGGAACCTACTGAGGATTATTATATTTTTGCAGATAAACAGCACGTTAAACAGATCCTTACGAATTTATTGATTAATGCCATCAAGTTCACGCCGGCTGACGGTGAAATTATTTTTTATACTGAGATAACAAAGAATAAATTTATTGATTTTGTTATTAAAGATAATGGTATTGGTATTTCCAAGGAAAATTTGGATAAGGTTTTTGAGCCCTTTAGTCAGGTAGAAGATAGCATGACACGTTCACATGAGGGGGTCGGACTGGGTCTTAGTCTGGCGAAAAGGTTGGCATCAGCGCAAGGTGGGGAACTGCGCTTAGAAAGCGTTTTAGGGCAAGGCACGACAGTTTATGTCAGTTTGCCATTGGTGTCGTGACGTTATGAACAGTTGTGGTTTGTTGTCTATTTTAAGTTAATAATTTTTTACATTAGTCATCATTTGTTGCCACCCAAACTGTGCGATAGCCTTTTATGTCGATGCCAGTTGTTCAAAAGTGTTGGATGAAATCCTTTTGATTCATAAAGACTAATTCTTAATTCCCTATCCTAAAATTCAAAAATTTATAATGACCTCGTTTGATACTTTATCTATCGATTAGGAAAGCTGGGTAATGGGATTAGGAATATTGGGCTTGAAGAAAGTAATCTGGCCGACTAAACCTGAAGTATAAACAAACAAGATAACCAAGTAGCAGTGGTTAATAAAAACACAGGTAAAAGAGAAGGCAAGCGAATGGCAATCGGTGAAGTAATCTGGACCTATTTCAAGGGCGAATGGCATGAGGGTAATCTGCCGATTATGGGGGCGGCGGATCATGGAACCTGGCTTGGCTCTCTTGTCTTCGATGGGGCGCGGTCTTTTGAAGGTGTTGTGCCTGACTTGGATTTGCATTCGGCCCGCGTTAATGCTTCGGCTGAGGTTATGGGGCTGAAACCAACCCTGACAACTCAGCAACTTATTGAGCTTACCCTTGAAGGTCTCAAGAAATTCGACAAAGATGCTGCTGTTTATATTCGTCCTATGTATTGGTCAACTGAGGGGGGGGCGGGCACCGTAGTGCCGGATGCAGATTCTACGGCGTTCTGTCTTTGCCTTGAACAGTTCCCTATGGCACCAACGACCTATACTCAAACCCTGTGTCGGACCAGCTTTGTCCGTCCCATGGTCAGCATGGCTCCTGTAAATGCCAAGGCTGCCTGTCTCTACCCAAACAATGGTCGTATGATCCGTGAAGCACAAGCGCGTGGATACAATAACGCTTTGGTGGCCGATGCGTTGGGAAATGTTGCAGAAACGGGTACGGCGAACATCTTTATGGTCAAAGATGAGGTTATTTATACACCGATACCAAACGGCACTTTTCTTAACGGTATCACCCGTCAGCGGGTCATTGGTTTGCTACGTGAAGCTGGGTGCGAAGTCATTGAAACCACATTATCGTTTGAAGATTTCGAAGGCGCTGATGAGGTCTTTATGAGTGGAAATATTTCCAAAATCACACCAGTTGTGAAGTTTGAAGATGTTGAATATCCAATTGGCCCGGTAAGTAAACTCGCCCGTGATCTCTATTGGAAATGGGCTAAATCCTAATAAAATAAAGTTTGAAAATTTTAAAGGCCTTATCCAGTATAATTGGGTAAGGCCTTTTTATTTATTGGGTTTGAGCTCCGCAACAACAATAATTTCTTTGCTGTCCGGCTTTAGAGGCGAGGAATTCCAATCTCCATAAACTTCATGAGGTGTCAGGCCCGCTTGATCAAGATGAACGAGTACTTCTTGGTAGGTGAGAAAGCGGATGGTTGCCGAGGTTTTTATCGGCGTGACATTGATCGGGGTGGTCGAGGTGGAAAACGTTTTTCGATATAAAGTATTGTAACGTACCAGTTTACCTGCGCCGCAGTCTTCGACACTTTCAATGTCATGCCAAACATCCAGAGCTTCTTCCTGGGATTTGGATGATTTAGATCCCATGGATGGGGGCACGATGAAGTGTTCTCGAGTGTTTTCCTCTGTCCAGGTTTGCCAGGCTTTAACTTCGGGGTTTCTTATTTCAAAAGCGATACGACCCGAGGGTGCAAGATGTTCCCTCATCGTTATCAAGGCTGTTTGAATGGCGTTATCGCTCAAAAACACCTGAAAGGCATGACCACTAAGTATAATTAAATCAAAGCGGTCTTCACTGGTAAAGGATTGGGCAGTGGCTTTTACCCACATAACCTTATCACCATTGGGTTTCCTAATTGCGCGGTTCAGCATTTCAATGGCGGGATCTACGCCCGTGACACTGTGACCTGCTTTGGCAAAAGCCGTAGTGAGAATGCCAGTTCCGCACCCGATGTCGAGAACTTTCAACGGGGAATTATGTGATTGGGCCAGTGAGAGGTAGAAATCATAATCAGGCCCCCAAGGGTTTTGCAGATCATATAAACGCGTAAGCAGGGGATCATGATAGTGGTCGTTTGTATCGACTGGGGGTTCTATATCTGGATGAGGGACTGCTTCCCCTAAAGAGATTTGGTCGAAAGAGGTGGCGTTCGAAGTCGGTTCCTCAATACCGATGAAAGAGAGCTGGTGTTTTAGTTCGTTGAGCCTGTCGGTATTTCCTTGATAACTATGTAAAAGTTGCGTTCTCCATCGTTGCCAATTATTTTTAATGCCTTCTACAGCCTCATTGTTGGTAAGAGGATTATCATCATAGCCGATTTGGAACATGCAATTACAAATCTCAAAAGACGGTAACCCTTTTTCCCGGTAAGGCTGTTGGCTGAGTTCAGGAGAGCCACAGGCCGGGCAGCACCATAAGTTATCCAAGGTTTGGAAAAGAATAAGCTCTTCCCCGGTATCGGTTTTAATGGTTTTCGTTTTATAGTTTGTTGATTTCACGTTTGTTGCCCGCACAGCTCTCTAATTGCCTGTTGATGACGTGTTTTACTGGCTTCATCAAAGCAACAAAAAATTACTTGTTCAATTTTGTCAGTATGAGCCAAAAACTCAACTGTTGCCTTGACGGCAATCCGGGCTGCAGCATCCATTGGAAACCGATAGGCCCCGGTGGAAATGGCCGGAAAGGCCACACGAGGACAATCATTTTGGATCGCAACCTCTAATGAACGCCGATAGCAAGAGGCTAGTAGATCCGCTTCGCCTTGGTTGCCACCCTGCCAAACCGGGCCAACGGTATGGATGATGTAATAAGCAGGCAGATTATATCCAAAGGTGGATTTGGCATCACCAGTTTCGCATCCGTTCAGATTTGTACATTCGGCCAATAGGTCTGGTCCAGCAGCGCGGTGGATCGCGCCATCTACACCACCACCACCGAGAAGTGATGAGTTCGCGGCATTAACAATGGCCTCGACCTTGAGGGTGGTGATGTCTTGTTGAATGACGGTTAGTTGATCAAAAGGCATAGACATAATTTGACGTCCTGCAGGCTTACGGTATGGGATGTTGCTTAATCGTTAGAGGAATAAACTTTGAAATGCTTTGGAAAATGGTGCCGTAATTATTGGTGCCAAGTCAAGAGAGGGTTGAGCTTTGGTGGTGAAAATCGCGGTTTGATCGGATGTTCCCCGTGGACAATTTGAAACAATAGCTCACTAAAGTTTCCTCTTTAAGATGTCATCATTAATTTTATAATCAGATGAGAAAGAATTTGTATCTATTTTTATGGGACATTTATGGAGATATTTATTTTTTTCTGTCGTTTGTAAACAAATCATCTCTATTAGAAAGAAATTACTGTGGCGGCATTTTTCAGGTAGATACGTGGTCAAATTATGGTTAATCTATTGAACGGAAAGTTAATGATTTGCGTGTGACCTTCATCAAATTTTAGCTAATCTAAATGATACTTTTGTAAATTTTTGTTATTCTAAGATAAGAAAGCTTCGATAAAAACTGTGAAGCTGTGTACTCAATTTTTGTTCGACACATATTTTATGAAAATAATAACGTCGCTTTGGGTGTTTAGTATTGTCATGCTAAATCTGCTTGGGGGCTTGGCGCAAGCGCAAGTGATAGCCCCTGAGATCGCGAGCACACCTGAAGTTGCGCAAACAAAACCCCAAGTACGCATCGTCACAGATGAATTTGCCCCGCTTCAATACCTAAACGACGGTACGCCGGATGGTTATGTTACTGAATACATTCAGGCTATAATTGAACGGGTAAAGCGTGTTTATTCTTTTGAAGCGACCGCTTTTGAGTTTCTTCCGTGGAAACGGGCATTGCTGGAAGCAAAAACAGCCCCTAATACATTGTTTTTTTCTCTTTCAAGAACAGCGGAGAGAGAGCCACATTATCAGTGGTTAGGCACGGTTTCCCCCTATCGACAGTCGTTTTACAAATTAAAAAAGAACACCCATATAACTGTAGAAAATCTTAATGCCTTGCGCGATAGTGCGTATGTTGTTGGTATCCAACGTGGCGGATCTGCTCAAAGTCTTGTGGATAAATTGGGCTTTAAACAGGCGCGGGATTACACGACCTACACTCATTATTCCCAAGGCATACAAATGCTCTATAATGATCGTATTGATATGTTGCCGCTTACAGATTTTCTGGCCCGCAATGCTGCTTGCCGCGGAGGATTTAATGGGGATCTCTTGACGCCAGTAATCGCCATAAATAC
The DNA here is from genome assembly GCF_042682825.1 of Kiloniella antarctica. Lineage (NCBI taxonomy): Bacteria > Pseudomonadati > Pseudomonadota > Alphaproteobacteria > Rhodospirillales > Kiloniellaceae > Kiloniella > Kiloniella antarctica. The sequence goes on along the minus strand of NZ_JBHUII010000004.1, from coordinate 703,564 downwards.
TTTGGCAAATCCTCTATGGGCGACATTTAGCAACAACAGTGATCAACAGCTGGTTGTCGCTTTTAAAGCAGCGATGACTGATCTGAAAGAAGAGGGGATCTATCAAGAAATCCTTGATCGCCACCTTACGAACTGGAATAACCAACCGTGTATTGCAGAAGAATCCCAATAAAAATGATCGTTTATGTCGTCCGTCGATGGGGTAATTTACTAGAAATCTAAGAAACTTTTTTATTCCACCATGCCACAGTTTCAGACATTGTTGTTACCAAAGTTGGCATCATTTCGCGTACACTATCAATATCAGTACAACAATCTTCTATCACGGCAGCCTGTCTTGAAAGGCGGGGAGCGAGCATTGAGCCAGCTAATCCTTTGAGACTATGTGCAGCTTCTTTTATTTTGTCATGATTTTCTGTTTCAATCCCCTCACGAAGATCTTCGAGAAAATGTTGCACGGTACTGGGAGTTTCACCGATGAGCTGACAAATGACATCTGGTCCCAGTTGTTTCTTGAATTCTTCAAATTGTTCTTCATTGCCGATGGGTGTGTTGTTCATATCCTCAGACAATAAGTTGGGATCAAGGGTATCGATCAATATGAAGGATTCATCAGTATCATGAACTGGTTTAATATCTGAAACCTCCGGCGTCTCGGGGCGGTTACTTACTGCCTCTGATTTCTCAAATTCAGAAATTGGTTCGGGAGCCTTCTTCATGGTGGCAATAAGGTGGTGGCGAATGATAAGCGCCTTGAGTTGGTCTTCTTTGAAGGGTTTGGTCAATATATCATTCATGCCCTCCTTTTTAAAAAGCACATGACGATCTTGAAAAGCCTCTGCTGTTAAGCCAATTATGGGAATATCAGCATATTTCTGATCCATTTCCCGGATGAGCTTTGTGGCTTGGATCCCACTCATGATGGGCATATGGACGTCCATCAGAACGATATCAAATTTGTCTTTTCCCATTGTGTCGACAGCTTCTTGTCCATTTATAACATGCACAATTTCATGACCAAATTTCTTAAGAAAAGCTATCGCGATCATGGCATTGACCGGGTTATCCTCGGCGAGGAGAATTCTTAACGACCCGACATCTTCTAGTTCGGTGTCTACGTTAGATAACTGTAAGGTTCCAATTTCTAGCTCTGTTCCAGCCGTTACAGGAAGATTGACCTCAAAACGGCTTCCAACACCGACGGTACTTGTAACATCGATGTTACCTTGCATCATTTCGATGATGCTTTTTATAATACTTAGGCCTAAACCTGTTCCACCAAACTTACGTGTTATTGAATTGTCTTCTTGAATGAAGGCATCGAAAATAGTTTCGAGGCGATCCTTTACGATACCTGGACCGGTGTCTTCGACCACAACTTTCAAGTTGAGAGCTTGTTCCTTTAATTTGGTAATTTCTACGGTGAGTGTGATGCCACCGTTTGCGGTGAATTTGAAGGCATTACTCAGAAGGTTATTCAGTATTTGAACCAAACGAATTTGGTCACTGTTGATAAAGTGAACGTCTTGTGTTTGATAAATAATATTGAAGAAAAGTTCTTTTTGTTGTGCGATGTGTTGGAAAGGAACAATGATTGATTTCATTATTCCTTCTAAATCAAATGTTGTCGTTTCAATTTCAATTGCACCACTTTCAATTTTACTCATGTCCAAAACGTCATTGATTATTTCCGACAAGTTTTGGCTTGATGAAATTAAGAGCGATAATTTCTCTCTTTGATCGTCGTTTAATTTTGTATCTTTAAGCAGATTGGCCATCCCGACCAATCCGTTAAGAGGGGTACGAATTTCGTGACTCATCGTGGCAAGGAAGTCTGATTTTGCAGAGTTGGCCATCTCTGCTTCTTCTTTGGCTTCTTGGAGCGCCTTTGTTCGTCGTGTAATGGTGTGCTCAAGGTTTCGATTGATTGCATCGACCTCTGCTTTTGAACTCTCAAGTTTTTCTTCAACTAATTTTAAATCAGTTATGTCTTGAATAATTCCGGTTACTTGAAGCACCTTACCTTGGTCATCACACTTCATTGTACAGTGATTTATGATGTGATGGATGGAGCCATCCTGGTGGAGAAGTCTAAAACTCAATGAAAAAGGTTCACCCTTATCGAGATGCTGCCCTTGTATTCTTTCGACGTCTTCAACGTCATCAGGGTGTACACATTGGATGAAAGATTCATAACTGGCTTGAGTAGCAGGGGGGAGACCATAAATTTCAGGAAGAGTTTCTGACCATATCTCATAGTTCGTTGTGCAGTCTAAAAACCAGTGTCCCATACGGGCTACTTTTTGTGCGCGATATAAGTTGGTATTATTTTGATCCAGTTGATCAGATAATTTACGGCGGGAATCATTTTCTTCCTGGAGCTTTAATAACATCTGGTGGACACGTTCGAGTATGCTGTTAAAAGCAGCGCTCAATGTACCGATTTCATCTTGGGAGATGATGGGCATTCTTTGATCCATGTTACCATTTTTGATCTCAGAACTAACCCGTGACAGCTGTAAAATTGGCTTAATTATCTTCTTATTTAAATGAAAAATCGAACCAATGGCAAAAATAATAGTTAAAAATATTAAACCCATCACAGTATTAAGGAGGTCAGTACCAGCAGCCTTTATTGTTTTAATTTCTTGAGCGGTTCGTATGTCGACAGCCTTACTGAAATTATTGATTGGATGCATAATTTTGGTTTTTTCTTGAAGGTATTCAGGGCCATATAAAATATCGAGGGCCATTTTTTTATCTACGGGACCCGGGTGGATTAAATTACCATTTCCATCAGCGTATAAACCCTTCATGGCCGCAAAGGCTGTTCGCTCGAGTTCAACCAGGTGGTCAGAGTTAATTTTTGCGAGGCGTAAAAACCTGATTTCTTCTTTTGTCAGGTTAGCTTCATCAATCAATTTTTCGAGTGAAATCAAGGAGCCATCTTTGAGGGATCTCTCTTGCTCATGGATAACAAAATCCCAATAGACTTCATGATAATTTTCGGGGCGTGGAATGAGGCCTTCTCTGATACCTAAAATATCGGAGAAGTATTTTTCATATTTTGGGTCGCCTGTTGCGACATAAGTTCGTGCCATAACAGTTAAATCAGCTGAACTCTGTCTAACTAAGTCTGCGAGTTTTAAAGACTTAGATCTGTTAATTTCACTTTGGGATAGTTGTGTTGTATTCTCAAGAAGATAGCTTGCTGCAAGGGTTGTCGCACTGAGGAGCGCAAGCAGAATAAAAAAAACGGAAAATATGCGAGCTTTAATGGACATGGCCAATTACGTCCTTTGGTTTGGCCTCAGCTTAAGTTGTTACAATTAAAAATATATTAAGGATAAAAAACTCTATTTTAAATTGTCTGAAATTGGAAATCTGGTCACAAAAATGAGGTTGATATGAAGTACAAACGCGAACTCATTACAAACGGCAACCCGATGGAAAAGATCGTTGGGTTTAGCAGGGCTGTGAGGGTTGGACCTTATATTTCTGTGGGCGGGACAGCACCCGTGGATCGACAGGGTAATACCGTCGGGATCAATGATGTCGCCGCTCAGGCTAGGCAGTGTTTTGAAGTTATAAAACAAGCGCTCGAAAGTGCGGGGTCTGGGTTGGAAGATGTGGTTCGAACTCGGTTATTTTTGACAAACATTGATGATTGGAAAGAAGCCGTTGAGGTCCGAAAAGAGTATTTTCTCGACATCCGCCCGGTGGATACCATTATGGCCGTTAGCGGCTTTGTTAATCGGGAGTGGCTGATTGAAGTTGAAGTTGATGCTGTGATGGCAGACAGGCCAGATAAATTTCATTCATTATAAAACACTTCTTGTGATGAAAAAGGTTCGTTTGGTTTTCCGAGAAAGAAGTCTCGTTCATTAAAATATCTGTGCTCATTTTCTAGATGTCAGGAGAGTGTATTGCCCGGTGGATTTCTTTCCCCATTACCTGATTTATTGCCTGTAGAAGTTTAAAGGTATCGATGGGTTTGGGGACAAAAGAATTCATACCCGCTTCGTAATATTCTTTAACATGCTCATCCATAGCATCTGCGGTTAAGGCGATGATGGGGATTTGAGCGGTTGGACCTTTGCTTGCTCTGATTGCGATGGTTGCCTCCGGGCCACTCATCTCAGGCATGCGTACGTCCATCAAAATAAGATCAGGCGTTTGGCTTATCTCAGGACCTGCCTTGGTGACACTGTCAACGGCTTCTCGTCCATTTTCCGCCAATAATACCTTGTGACCATTTTTCTCCATAATAACCTGAATAATACGGCGGTTAAGTTGATTATCATCAACGACGAGTACTGTCAGAGGAGATTGAGTTTCATAAGTTATTGCCTTGTCTGAAGTGGGTAGGTTTTGAACATCACTTTTTGAGGGTATTAAAGGTATTGTTACTTCGAAAGTCGAGCCCACGCCTTCTTCACTTTTGATTGATATGCTCCCCCCCATATGTTCGGTTAAACGTTTGGAAATCACAAGACCAAGCCCGGTTCCTTCATAGCGACGCTTGATGGAGGTATCGGCTTGGGTGAAGGCGTTGAACAACTTGTCTATGGTGTCTGGGGCGATGCCTATTCCGGTGTCGCTGATTTTGAATATCAGTAAGGGAGTATCTTTGCCTGAAGCTGGTTGCTTTTCAACTTCAAGGGTGACAGTTCCCTTTGCGGTGAATTTTACGGCGTTGCCGAGAAGGTTAATAAGGATTTGACGAATACGTGCGGGGTCACCGTTTAGCCCTGTAGGAATTTCATCGGATATGTTTATCACGAGATTGAGTGATTTTTCTTCGGCTAAACGTTCAATAATTTCAACGGCTTTTTTGATTTCTGACCGGAAGTGAAAGTCCGTATTCTCCAGCTGTAGTTTACCGGCTTCAATTTTTGATAGATCCAAAATGTCGTTGATAATGACCAGAAGTGATTGTGTGGCACCCTTAATTTTTTCGATTTTTTCGCGTGTTGTTGATTTTAGTTTTTCATCAAGAAGCATATCGGAAAGCCCCATAACGGCGGTCATTGGGGTTCGAATTTCGTGGCTCATCGTCGCCAAAAATTCTTGTTTACTTTTATTCGCGGCTTGGGCGGCTTCGTATTGTTGTGCAAGTTCAGCCGTTCGTTCTTTAATACGTTGTTCAAGCAGTTCTGCTGATTCAAGTAATTCAGCCTCTGCCATGTTGCGTTCCCCAACCCGCTGGGAAATTGAATTTAATAATCGGTTCCCGGAATCTGCCAAGATAGAGAGTTCATCACCAATATTTCGATTGGGGATGATAAGGTGGGTTCCTTCTGGATTATCAGGATCTACATAAGCCAAGTCATGGGAGATCTGTTGGAGCGGCCGGACCAATAACCTATAAAACATTAAGGAGAGTATCGCCGCGACGATTAAACTACGTAAAATGTTAAAAATAAATTCTGATATTGTGCGACTAATAAATTGATTAACGGCAACAATCGGGTCAGCGATGATTAATAAATAACCAGCTTTTACTTCAATGTCGTCAGCTGTACGCAACTCGATTTCGTAATTTTGCAATCCCCCGAATGGCCCCTCGGCGAGCCACCTATAAGGGGATGACTGTAAATTTTGCGACCTGCTGGCTAAGGTATTGTGCAAATCGTCATGAATAGTAACTGATATGATTGCTTTATATTCCATCAATCCATCGGCAACTTCTCCGGCGAGTTCTGAATTGAGGTTATAGGCAGATCTTGACGCGGGCCGGTTAACTGTTTTGATGACTTGTTCAACGTTTAATTTGAATGATTCTCTTGTTAAAATGATGTCTTTATAAGCGAGATAAATGCTGATCAATGAGCCGATCAATAAGGATACAAAAACAACATTCCGGGCAAGCTTGAACGCAAGGCGCTTTGATGGTGCTGGTGCAAAATTTTGTCTGTCAGGCACTTAGAGATATCTTCTGTTCAAGGATTACAAAGGAAGATTTTAATTCAGGGAATGTTATTTGCTACAGGTTTCCGCTCCCCAGGTCGAAATCAATGCTGTGTTATCTGATATCCATTTGTCTGCGGCTTGGGTGTGGGTCATGCCATCGGCATCAACATAGGCTGCAATTTGGCTGATCATCGCATTGTCAAAGTTCATGTCATTAAGAATGGCATGAGCACAGGGCCATTCTTGTTCCGTTTGTACCCAAGTCACTTTTTTTAACCAGCCATTCTTTGGATTACCGCAATCATATAATCGCGTGCTGTTTACACCCCAGGTCGGATCTGTCTCACACTTTGGATCGTATTCTGGAAACTCCACAAACTCCCCATCGAAGCGATCTTCGATCCAATTCGGGCTCCAGTTAAACAAAACTATAGGGGCTTTTTCGGTGTAGGCTTTGTTGAGTTCTATCCATAGATCATCAGCAACTTTTACGGGCTTAACTACAAAGTCCATTTCCAGGGCTCTGATCCGCGCTCGTTCCGGCTTTTCCCACGGGCCAGCTACGTATCGTCCTTTGGGGGATGTGCTTGAGTCAGAAAATAATACTGCACATTTTTTAAGGGCTTGCCAGTCAGGAAGGCCTGGGCAACGTTCTTCTACGTAACTGGGGTACCACCATTCTTCACGGGTTAATGCATCATGATCCCCGGCTTCAATGACTTGTCCAAGAGCACTGGTCCTTGCCAAATCTTCTGACATAGTGCCCTGCCAAACCTCAACCTGGATGTGTGCAAGTCCCCGGTGTAAGTGGGCCCATTGATCTTTGGAAGCCAGCTCTTTGTATTCAACTGTATAGCCTTTATCGTGATAAATTTTACCAAGAATTTCTGTCATGACGATTTGGCTGGTCCAGTTATTTATAATCAACCGGATAGGTAGAGGGCTTTCAGGGATACTCGTTGCGTATGTTGGAGAGTGGGTGAATAGACTGATTGTTCCAAGTGCAAGCAGAGAAGCTTTAAATGAGCTGAAAATTACACGCCTTTCGTTGAATCCTGTCTGTGAGCGTGAAGACATCGAGCACCTCTTGTATTAGGCGGTAGTATTCTAAATGTAGGTACTACCTGAATTGGGTTCGTTGTTGGGTGCTTTTGAAGATAGGCGACAATAGTTAAAAATTCATTCGCCGCTGGGAATTCATTTGTAGCGTATTGTTCAAATGATCGAAATTATTCCAGAGGAAATAACTCACAGAGTATAAAGTGAATATAAAGCGGACTTTCTTGTAACAGCTTATAATTTTAAAATAATAATACTATTAACCGGTTGCTTGTGAAATGTGATAAATATTTCTGAGGTATAGGGAGGAAACATAGGGACGTTCCATCACAGTTTTTCGGAGTTGGACTAAACAGGTCGTGACTATAAGGGAATTTACGTATTTGAAAGATGAAAGAGAGAGGGATATTTGATATACATCTCGTTATAATTGAAATATCTTTGTAACTCTTTCTTCTTTTGTAATGAAACGCTATGGTTTTAAGGCAATGAGTGAGGGGCAGCATGTCTGTTGAAATCAAAGGCGCAGCAGATTTATCGCTGGCGACACCAAAAACGGAAGATAAATTCGAAGCTGGAATCTTAATCTTGAGTGAAGATGGTCTTTCTTTGCTTGAGGTTAATAAACGGGCAGAAGAAATGCTTGGATACAGCAAGGAGAGGCTCCTCTCTCTCGCTCCACAAGATTTACTGGATAAATCAAAAGAAAACTGTCCAAGTCATGAAACAAAAATATCCTGGTGTGACATCGGGGATACGATTTCTTTGCTGCATGCTAACGGACAATCCCTATTCTGTCGGGCGTCAGCAGGCGTCATTGAATTAAAGGGCGAACGTCAAATTATTCTGACACTGACACCCGCGTCCCAAGAAGCGCATCAATCGCGCATAAAAGCACTTTTAGGCCTTGCTGTTGAACATATGCCTGATGCAATGATTATCTATAATACAGATGATCGGTTGATTTATTTTAATAAGGCATACAGACGATTCTTCCCTTATATGCCACCTTTTGAAGAACTTGAGAATAAACACTATCTTGATGTTGTTCGTATATCCATGGCAGATCCAGGGGCTATCACGGACCCACTTTGCATAGAAGACCCAGAAATCTATCTGGCAAAAAGAATGGAGCGTCTACACACCCCTCAAGAGGATCCTTTTGTACAAAAGACCGCGAATGAATGGCACCTTGTCCACGAAATGCGGATACCTGGTGTTGGGTTTGTAAGTCTTCGTAGGGAAATTACAGCCGAAAAAATCTACCGTGACGAAATGACGGAAGCAGCTGGGGCGATGGCGCTTTCTCATAAAGAAGCCATTGAAGCTCGAATTGCTGCGGAACAGGCTAATCGTAGTAAAAGCGAATTTTTGGCGATGATGAGCCACGAATTACGTACGCCTTTGAACGCCATTATTGGTTTTTCCTCTTTGATGCAAGAGGAGATCTTCGGCCCTGTAGGAAATGAACGTTACAAAGAATATCCCGGTATGATCAATGAAAGTGGCAATCATTTGCTGGAAATTATCAATGATATTTTGGATCTGGCCAAGATTGAGGCCGGCAAAATGGAGTTGGATTGTCAGTTGTTAAACGCAAATGACACGATCAAAGCATGTGCGCGATTGGTAAGAGGATTGGCTGAATCGCGCAACGTTAATATTGAGGTCCGGGTTGAAGACAAGGATGCTCAGTTTTGTGCCGATGCGCGTTTGACAAAACAAATGGTAGTTAATTTGCTCTCCAATTCTTGCAAATTCACACCTGCCGGGGGACGTATTATTCTCAGTTTTTCTCATAACGAAAACAAAAAAAGTGTTATATCTGTACAAGATACAGGAATCGGTATGAATAAAGCCGATCTTGAGTTGGCTTTATTGCCTTTCCGTCAGGTTGGGGAAGTGTCAACCGCTTCGGAATTTGGAACGGGATTGGGTTTACCGTTGGTTAAGTCTTTTATTGAAATGCACGGTGGGACACTGGAGATAGAGAGCGAACCTGAAAAAGGGACAACCGCTAGGCTTTGTTTCCCGAGTGTTGAGCCTGCGATGGTATAAAATATTCTCTTGAAAAAGTGATGATAGCCATGCTGTAAAAATCAGGTATGATAACTGTAATTTATAGGGAGATGAGTTTTAAGTGATACAGTTACGCTTTACCTCAAACAAGGCTTACGATGAGAGTTTTCTTGCAATTTGTGATGTGAAAATTCGTGAATTTTATGAGTTCTATTGTTCAAAAAAGCAAGGCCGTAAAATGCCAAGCCGTCACGATTTCGATCCCGTAAAAATGACTCGTTTTTTGCCAAGTATCACGTTGGTTGATGCTGAATCTGGAGATTATCGCTATCGACTTGTGGGTACCAAGGAAGTTGAAGTTCGTGGTAATGACCCAACCGGGAAAACCGTAAAAGAAGCATTTTATGGTTCGTTATTGGAAGAGGTCGAGGAAAATTATAACTACGTCTGCCAGAGTAAATCCTTTATCTACGATCATAACAATGAGACCGAAGACCCTAATCAAATTCTTTATGATGAAACGCTGTTCTTACCGCTTTCAAATGATGATATTACCGTGAATATTGTAATGCTTTTTTCCGTGCAGCAGTTTAAATCTGGACGAGGCTCTTTTTAACTGCCGATTAGAGTGAAAGCCTATTCAGGTAATTGTGTTTAACCATAGAAAAACCCCGATGAAAAATTCATCAGGGTTTTAATGTTGTGAAAACATCCAGCGCGACATCCCCTTACAAATATCAGCAATCCATTTAACAGGGATTGTTGATGGGTGCGCGCGAGCTTTCTTTGAACACGGCCGCTCTAAATATTAGAGTTTCGCAACGATACCTGGGATGTCGTAGCGTGTGAGGCCGATATCTTGTAGTTGTGCTTCTGTGCAGTTTTCAAGCGCGAGGCGGGTTTCTCTACGAAGCTTGTAACCTTCAATGGCTTCAATCGTAGAAACAAAAAAGTTACCAAGAGCAAAACCAATACGGTCTGCATAGTTTGCAGCTGGGTTTACTGGAAGTGTTTCAGTGAAAGTTACTGTAGCCATTGTGTTAACTCCTAAACAGTAGATATATAGTTTAGACGCTTCCCGAAAGGTTCGTGTTCGTCCGATGAGCCAGATATAGTCTCCTTGATTTATTTTTACGAGTGGCATTCCTACAACTCCGATATGCAGAAAGTGCATGTCATAAAACCGACATTTTCTGCGGGATACAGCGCGGGTACATGTTGCAGGGTATAGGACCAGAAAAGCCTATGGTTCCTCTATGCTCTGATCGGTTGTAGGGGCCATTTTAAACCATATAGAATTCCAAAATGTCGCAAATAAGCGATCTGAAAAGCATAGTCGTGTAGTTTTTTCGACGCAAATATATCATTTTTCCGTCACAGTTTGCATAGTCTAGCAATGCGGGAAAGGTATTTCGTGGAACCTGCGTCTGTAATTGGATGTTATTATCTGAGATTAGAGGACACATCTGCGTCGATAAAAACGTGAGGTCGAATTTCTTTTGAGACTTAAGAAGAACGCATATGCTATCTACGTTAAGTCTTTTTACGGTACACTGTGTTCGGAGGTTTATTAATCCTCGTTGTTAATTTCGCAAAGATTTTGAATAATCACGTATTTAAAAGCTATCGAAAAGGTTTTGCCTGTGTCTAATGATCTTTCTTCTTTTGCCATCACCAAAAAATGGCCAGCGCTCCACCCTGAATATTTGCAGCTTTATTCCTTGCCGACACCTAACGGGGTTAAGGTATCGATCATGTTGGAGGAAACAGGCATCCCCTATGAAGGGCACCGTGTTGATTTCGGAAGTGATGATCAGTTGTCGCCAGAATTTCTTTCTCTGAATCCCAATAACAAAATTCCCGCGATCATTGATCCCAATGGTCCGGACGGTAAACCGCTTACGTTGTTTGAATCTGGTGCAATCCTGCTTTATCTTGCTGAGAAAACAGACCAGCTTATCCCGCGGGATGCTCATGGTCACTATCAAGCCTTACAATGGTTGATGTTTCAGATGGGAGGTATTGGACCGATATTTGGGCAGGTGGGCTTTTTTAATAAGTTTGCGGGTAAGGACTATGAAGACAAACGTCCCCGGGATCGTTACGTAACAGAAGCACGACGACTTCTCGGTGTGCTGGATCAGCGTTTGGCTGATCGCTGTTGGTTACTTGGCGAGAACTATTCGCTTGTTGATATTGCAACCTTTCCCTGGGTTCGAAATTTAATAGGTTTTTACGAAGCCGGAGATTTAGTGAAGATTACAGAATTCCCCCACGTTACACGAACGTTGGAGGCATTCTTGGCAAGGCCCGCGGTTCAGCGCGGATTGACCATACCTAAGTAATGTCTAACTGGAATAGTTTGGAGGGAAGCCTGGCTTCTTAGTTGTTTGCGATTGGGCGTATGTAGGTTTTTTCCAAATAGTCGATCACCGCACCATCTTTATGATGACCGATGATTTCACGGGCGCTGGCTTTTATTTCCGTGCTGGCGTTAGATACTGCTATGGGATGGTCCACGGTGTTGAGCATCTCTAAATCGTTAGAGCTATCGCCAAAGGCAGTCGTCTTGGAAATTTTTACGTTAAGATCAATAGTAAGATATTTTAGTAATCGATTAATGGCGTTACCTTTGTTCGCGTCTGCTGCGGCTATGACTATTTCCCAGTCCCCAATATAATGATTGGGGTACGTGGTGATAAGGACATCGGGAGCAGTATGACTTATAAGCTTTGCTATGGCTTCTATCTCAGGTTTGGGGCCGAGATAAGTAAAAGTCAGTATGTCGTCAAAAAATCTATTTGTATGGGATGAGCCGGGGCTTGTTTTTTGATTAAAAAGATCTTTGGGGCAGGGTGTCAATCTTGGGTCTGACCGTGCAATTTTTTCGTCGAGAAACCACTGCATTCCAGGATTGTTGAGTTCTGGATAAAACAGCGGATTTTGATCACCGATAAGTGCGGATACGTATGGGGTGACGCCTAACTCCATAAAGCATTTATAAATGGGGAGTGCGGTGTTTACGCCCAAGCCCCTATGCTCAAGGATTTGCCCGCTGTGCAGGTCACGTATAATAGCCCCGTTAAGTTCTATAATGGGAAGTTTAAGGTCGACGTCTGCCATCAAATGCCTGATCGACGGTGCCGCACGGGCTGTTGCAACTGTAAATTTCATGCCATCTGTTATCAGGCTATTCAGTCGCTCTGCAGAATGAAGAGGGAAATTACCATCGCTGTCGAGCAGCGTGAAATCGAGGTCCGATATAAAGAGTGTCAGGGCGATCCCTCTCTTCAGGCAAGGGCGGACCGGGTAAATGGTCCGTCAGGAAAATAGATGCGGAGGAGAATGCCACAAAAATTCGTAGCGTTAAGTATTCTCTAGAAGGGGTATAGCATTTGAGGGAGGGCGTTTGAAACCTATGTTTTGTTCGGAGCCATCGAGCCTATTTAGGGATTTAATCAAACAAGGCATCAATATCATCTTGCGAAATGGCCTCATCAAGTTTCATGGCTGGTCCTTCCATGGGGATCTCTTCGTCAGGTTCTTCATTCGCGGATAGTTCAAGACCGAGGGTATTGATGGAAGACTGGCCATAAATCTCTGCCATGGAATTGACCCGATCTTCGACAAACTGTACAGAACGCAGTATTTTTGTGACCCGCTGTCCGGTAATATCTTGAAAGCTGCAGGCTTGAAGAGTGTTCGTTGCGCTTGTTGTGATTAAATCACAGAGTTTATTCCGGTCTTCTTCGCTATTTTCTTCGCGTAGTTTGTCGACAGTTTCTAAAATGTCCTCGCTGGATTTCAAGATTTCGTATGAGGCTTCTTCTGTGTTTTTGATCAGGGCGTCCAATTGATCGGACATGTTTTCAAAGTCGGAACGATCACCCTTTTTCCGGGTGATATTTGCGAGTTCCAGACGTACGCGCTCAACGTAGTGAATAAGTTTCGCGAGCTCAGAGTGAAGGCGCTCGTCTGTCGCTACAATAGCCATAGAAAAATTCCCAACTTTTATCTGGGGCGGAAGGCAAAATTTATCATTCTAAACTAGTCCTTTAGCAAAATCAGATATATTTTAAAGGAAAGTATTCCTTTGTGATTAATTGCAGCAGCGATCCATATTAGAAATATTAACAACCCCTTATAGGTGGACGAGTTTAGCCTCTTGCTATTAACGCAGTATTAAAGAGTATAAAGTTTTAGTTTTTTCAATAAAAAAATGATAGCTTTTACTGTTGTTCTTCAAACGCTTGACGATCTTTATCCCAAAAATCAATATAGGTGAAATTGAAATTTAGGATTTTATACTTATAAGTTTATTTTTTTTGAAAATATAATTTTGGCAATGAAAATATTTCCTAATACCGTTTAGGTTGTATCCTCTACGGCGCGGCGATAAAGGTGCCATGAGGCGTGACCTAAAACTGGAAGTACGATTAAAAGGCCCAACAAACCAGTTATCAAAGACAGAATAATAAAAGCTGCAATGGTTATACACCATACTGCCATGGGGAGAGGGTTCTTCATAACCATCCTGACAGAGGTGACCATAGCGGTGACAAAATCAATGTCTCTGTGATACAGCATTGGAAAGGAAACAACGGAGAATGAAAAGACCACAAAGGCAATAAAGGTTCCAACGCTATTTCCAACGAGTAGAAACAGCATGCCTTTTTGTGTGGTGAAAATTTGAGTTAGTAACTCTGAGAAACCGACAAGTTTAAATCCAAAAAAACTGAGGGTAATAAAGGCGGCCATATCGACCCAGATAAATAATGAAAATCCCGTGACCAAGGCCATCCATCCCAGATCTCGACTGAACATGGTTTTTACCACACCGAATGCTTTCCCCCAGCTCAGGGGTTGTTTCTCTTCGAGTTGATGGGAAATAAAATAAAATCCACAGGCAATAAAGGGGGCAATAAGGGCAAAGCCGATTGCGAGAGGATATACAAGGTATGGAAGCCCGAGTTTAAAAAGTAATATGATAAGTAACCAGCCGCCTGCAGCATAAATACCGCCGAAGAAAAGGCCGTATTTTGCGGCTGCAAAAAAATCAGAAAGGCCAGCTTGTAAAATTTCGGGTACGATCTTTACAGATACAGAATTGACTGTGGGCCAGTTTGATTTTTTATGTGTTGCTACATTTTTTGGGGGTTCAGATGACGTCTGAACAGTTTTTTCTTCCATTGCCCTGTTACTCCCTGTTACGCGCAATCTGAGTTTGGGTTTGGGCAGCATTGTATATTCTTTTTGGCGAATTGGCGCACACCCACGAATGTATAGTAGAACAAGTCTGGGATACTTTGTAGAGTTAATTAGATGATACTGTTATATATTTAACTCTAATTGCGAATCATTCTTGACTGAGAAGGTCGAATTTTATAAGAATTAGTGATCCGCGCGAGAACGGATAAATAAAAGACACGCCAGGACATTATAATAATATCGCGATAAAGCTCGGCCTCTCAGCGGGAGAGCTTTATCTGTAAAATAATGAGCCTGAATGAAACTATGACCTGTCTAAATACGAACGGCCGACAACACTGGCCGCAAAAAACACCGAGCTTTCCATTAAAAAATTATAATTTTCAACCGTCCGAGCTGTTGGTACTGGAGATGCTACGTCATTATTGCCAAAGCTATGCCGATCCTTCTTCCCATGCCTGGGATAAAGTTTTTGTGTTGGGCGAAGATGAGCTGGGTCCCTATGATGGGGCGTGGGTTGTTTCTGCTGTGGGAAGTTTTATCAGGTCTATTCGGAACGGACGAAAAAGGTCGTTTGAATTTATTGTTTCTTGCTGCCCAATTTGTCGTCTACAAATCTGTACGGCGGAATTGAACGCTCTTTGGTTGGTTCAAGCTGCGCGTACGGAGAATGTGATTGGGATGGAAACCGCTGCGATACTGACGTTGGATGGTCACAATACGCAGGATCTGATTTCCAGCGCGCACCACTTGGGTTCTGTTTTGAGAGAAGTCTTTCCAGAAGAGCGCGAGCATCGTTACAAGCCATCAGTAACGGGCTATCCCGGATCCACGCATTAGGCTTGGTGTGAATTACAAGTTTAAAACTTAGGTGTTAATGCACACTATATTGATATCTAATGATGCGAAAAGAGCGACAAATACTGGACACAAGGTTTCAGAATTCTTCAGAGAAGTCGCGTAAAATGCGTGGCTTCTCTTTGATGTTTTAAATTGAAAAGGGTTCGCCCTTCTCCTAGGCCATTTTAGTTTGCCACCAAAGGATTGTTTCAGCAGCTGTTTTTTCTAAGGTCGTAAAAAGGGTAAGAGCAGCACTAGTGTCCTTCGAAAGACTCTCCATCTCTTTTGCAATAGCTGCCAATTTGGGCGCAAACATTGAACCTGCAGTCCCCATTATTGTATGGGCGGCCAAATAGAGAGCATCGCTATTTTCTGATTTGATGGCTTCGAGCAGATTCTTCATATGTGTTTCAATGGTATCTGGAGCCATAGACAGTAGCTCAGCGAGAACTTCGTCGCCAACTTGTGAGCGGATTTCTTCGAGTTCGTGTTCAGACCCAATTGGGTATTCATCATGGTTTGTCATTGGCACTTTGATGTAACTCTCATGGTTATGTTAAGGAGGGTCTAGCTGTTGGTTTGGCGCCTTGAGGGGCGTACAGGAAAGCACACCTTTTGTAAGGTTTATCCATCCTAAAGTAGGGTGTTATGAATTGTAAACGCGGCATATCTCATATCCTTATACAATTTGGATAATAAATGCTTAACAGCCAGAGGCTTACCGTCTAAAAATTCAGTTTTAATAAATTTGATTTTACATGATTTAAAATTGACGTTTTCTTTAGTATTATAAGAATTGTTGCGGTGCAGCGTAAGGCTTTTGGTTTAAAGTTTACCTGTGTTAGAGTTGCCATCCAAACCTTGGTTACGTTCGTAGCTAAACATTTTCAAAATTAAATGAACGCGGGAGTTTATTATGTCGGCTTGTATCGTTGGTTGGGCGCACACCCCTTTTGGAAAGCATTCTGAAGAAGACGTGGAAAGCCTGATAACTCAAGTCTCCCGTGGAGCATTGCAAGATGCCGAGGTATCAGCAAGCGATGTTGATGAAGTTGTTCTGGGCACTTTTAACGAAGGTTTTTCACCACAGGGTTTTCCGGCTTCTTTGATCTTACAGGCAGATGAGGGGTTGCGGTTTAAGCCTGCTGTTCGGGTTGAGAATGCTTGCGCTACGGGGACGGCTGCACTTCATCATGGGCTGCGTGCTATTGAATCCGGGCAGGCACGCATGGTGCTTGTCGTGGGTGTTGAAAAGATGACCGCCTTACCTGGACCAGAAATCGGTAACACTTTGCTAAAAGCGGCTTATCTAAAAGAAGAAGGGGATATTAAAGGCGGATTTGCCGGAGTTTTTGCTCATATTTGTGATCTTTATTATCAGCGTCATGGCCATCAGAGCGACGCGTTGGCACGTATTGCCGCGAAAAATCACGCCAATGGTGTCCATAATCCCTTAGCACAAATCCGTAAAGATCTTGGGTATGATTTTTGTCGTACTTTATCTGACAAAAACCCAACAGTGGTTGGGAATTTAAAGCGCACTGACTGTTCGTTAGTGTCAGATGGTGCGGCTGCGATTATTCTTACTGATGAGGAAACGGCCCGAACCATGAAACGTGCGGTGCGTTTTCGTGCGGCCACTCATGTCAGCGATTACCTGCCCATGAGCAAACGCGATATTGTTCGTTTTGAAGGTTGTACACATGCATGGCAACAGGCTTTGCAACATGCAGGAGTGACATTGGATGATCTGTCCTTTGTCGAAACTCACGACTGTTTTACAATTGCTGAATTGATCGAATATGAAGCGATGGGGCTTACGCCTCCAGGACAAGGTTTTCGTGCCCTTGAAGAGGGGTGGGTCTACCCCGGAGGTAAGCTTCCAATCAATTTGTCTGGTGGGTTAAAGGCCAAGGGGCACCCTGTTGGCGCAACCGGTGTCTCCATGCACGTTTTGTCCGCGATGCAGCTTACAGGAGCGGCGGCACCTGAAATTCAGGTTTCTAACCCGAAAATGGCGGGGATCTACAACATGGGCGGCGCAGCTGTGGCCAATTATGTCTCTATCCTGGAGCCTTTGGTTTAGGGGCGTTTTGGAACAAGGTCTTAAGTTGGTATTATAATCTGCACTACGTGTCTGGCGTTGGAATTCCTTCGTCTTTGACAAGAACGACCCGTCCAATGGGCGGATCGTTCTTTTTGAGGGGTTAAAATATGAACGAGGAGTAGGTTGTTAGTTTGTTATGTTCCATAGCGCACGCAACATGGCGATTTGGGCCATGAGAATATAAGCCATCAGCATAAAGAGCATGATGTATCTGTGCGCATTAGACTCATTTCGTGATTTGAGCGAGCGTAAGCGTTGAAAAGAATTGGAAAGCCCGCTGGATATATTGCGAAGAATACGCTTTTCGTTAATTTGCCAAAATTGTAGAAAGATTACGACGGCAATAGCAAAAATTGTCAGTATAAAAGAGCAGACAGTCAGGTAGTTTAAAAACTTAGGATCGTAAGGATTTGCCTTGGCGAGAAGATATATACCGACAAAAGCCATGCTGAGATAGGCGAGAGCCATCCATTGTTGGCGTTTGGCGAAGAGTAAGTTTTCGCCAGCCTCGTGGTAAAGCATCAAATATTCCGCATGGCTAAGATCGTCGAGAGAGCTCTCTATATGCTCAAATCCATCATCGTGTGCTGCAGCCATATGGCCCCCCTTTATTTCCTGCTTTGTTTGGAAATGGTGTGTTTGTAAGGTTCGACGGTTTTACGACTATTGGGATATGCTGACAGAGTTCGGTTAACAATTAATTTATAAAAGATGATTTCCCTTATTCTCCAGTGGCTTCTGGTGAGCACAGGGTGTTTTTTGAAATTACAGGGGCTGTGTGATTCTAGCTTGTTATTTATTTTTTGACATACCCTGTGACGAAGGATGTAACTTGGCGCGAAACTTGTAGGGATAGAAACATGGGGTATGTGTTATCCTGTTGGTAGAGGAGAGAACAGTTATGGGTTATTTGAGAGCCGGGTTTGTTGTTGCAGTATTTGTTTTGGTTTTTGGTTGCTCGGGTGTTTTTGTGGAAAAAGAACCGGTTAGAGTAATTTCAGCACCTCAAACGACAACCTATTGTTACCGCTCGTTGGCTAACGTCGATTGTTACGAACAGCCTGTGCCGGGAGACGAACGCACTCTTTTAATCCCAACAGAGTGATGTTCCATTGGCAATATAATCGTTATTTTGTGTAAAAATTGCAGGCCTAATTTGAGTAGGGGGTAATCCCTGCCCTTTGCCCTTTGCCCTTTGCCCTTTCTACTTCATCGAACTTATACCGTTTTTCAAATTACTTTTATTTCTTCCAGCCTGTACTGGAGGGCGTGCTTACGTGCCATGTTTTCTTTCACGAAGGCTTGAGTAGTGCTTGCGAGTCTTTTTGGCGGTTTTTTTGAAAATAAACGTCTTTGTACTTTAAAATTTGGCTATCTGTCTAAATTGGGAAGTTGCAGAATTTTGTTCTGATGAGCTGTGATCGAAATGCGTTCATTTATGCTCAATCCCTTATCTCCGTTTGAGTGTTCGGACCTTGTAACACAAGGGATTTTGGCGTGCGGGCTAACTTATTCAATTTATTCACTCATCTATCTAATTTTATAGTTGCAATGGTTAATGGAAGTTAATAGTATCATCTAGTAAATTAGATAGATGAGTGAATAAACGCTCTGCAGGGGGACATCGTGACGAGATCACAACTGGATTTGCACCGGTTTGAAAAGGTATTGGCTTTGCTGGATTCAGCCGTCGAAGGAGAAGCTTTGGCTGCACTTGGGCGCGCCAAACACTTGCTCGCAGGTGCAGGTATTAGCTTTGGAGAGCTAAAGGTGGGGATCTCCAGTTTTCAAGGCGGTGCTCAGAATATGAATAAGGGTGAAACTGTTGAAACAGCCCAAATTCAAAAGCTTGAAGCCGAACTTGAGTCTCTCCGATGGTCCCTTGCACGTCATGAGTTGCAGATTGCATCATTGCGCCAATCTGTCGAAGAAAAGGCCGTGTTAATTAAAAACGAACAAACCAGGCGACATTCTTATGAGGGTGAATTGGCTGGTTTGCGCAAAGCTCATGCAGTGCAAATGGAAGAAGCTCTTAATCGTAAGGAAGAAGTCCAAAAGCTGGAAAGGCAACTAGAAGCTTACAAGGCTTTGAAAAAGGTTATTTTTGAGAAGAAGGCAGCTGCCGAGAAGGCGCAAAGAGCTCGGGCGAAATCAAAGTCAGCAACCAATCACGCCGGTATTGAAAAGTCCGGTATTGAAAAGTCGGGCGGGGAAACTCACGCATCGACTACGGAGTGCGCGCCAGTGGTAGGGAGGGCACCTGTAGCGGAGAGCACGCCCGCTGTAGAAAAGACTAAAAAAGTTTCAGCAAGGCCTGTCGCTTCAAAAAAATCTCCTTCCCTTGTTGTAAAATCAGGAACAAAAACCGAAGAAATTATGCTCCAGCAAGGTGCTTTGAATTTAATTGGGGGAGAGGATAAATCTGTGGGCCAAGAGTATCGTTGGGCGCGGGTTGAAGATAAATACCAAATGGTGGTTGAGGATGATGCGAGGGTCGATATTGGAAATGATGTGGGAAAGAATGTTCCTGCTCAAGGCCCTGATATGAAAATACAAGCCGAAGCGTAAGGTTCGGACTTAGATCATGACCAAAGAACAGAAAAATAAGCGTACAGGACCTGTTGTCGGTTCAAAAAAATCTGGCGACCAGTTGGGTGTCTTGCAAGATAGTTTACGTCAATCAGTTGCTCAGGTGGAGCAATGGGGGAATTGGGCTCAAAGCTTGCTCGAAAGCCGAGATGGTGAAATTGCCGCACTACAAGCTCGGGTTGATGCCTTGGAACAGAAGTTTTTGCGTGAAAGCAGTGGTGAGCCTCGATTAACAAATGCCCAAAAACGAGAGGCAATTACGTCTTATCTGACTGACCCGGAACGGACCAACTGGTCAGACCGTGAAATAGCTCGTCAGGTTGGGGCCTCTCCTCAAACTGTTGCAAATTGGCGTCAAAGATTGTCTGTGACCAGCCGTAGTGGCCAAGCCCGAAGTCATCAAAACAGGACGGTTATTCGGGGTGGCAAGGTTTTTAAAATGCGCACAGATAATATTGGTCAAGGCAAAGACTAAACGTGGGCGGTGGTGATCGTGATACTGCTGCTGCTGCTGCTGCTGCTGCTGCTGCTCTTCTTTGATTGGGCGGAAGGCTCGTCTTATTGGAAGAGTTCCAGAGGTCACCCTCTCATAAGTCTCGCCAATTTTAGTTGGTATCGAGCCAAGTGTCGGCAAGATGTTCGGCAATGGCGATAAGTTCTGGGGTCAGCTTCACAACAGTTGCCTTTCTGCGGGCCGCTGCTTGGGGATGGCCATTGAGATCTGCAAGAAGTAACCATTTATAGGCGGTCATGGAATCCTGTTCGACCCCATAACCTTGATCGTATTTAATGCCGAGTGTGAATAGAGCTTCTGGAAAGCGTTGTTTTGCAGCTTTCATAAGCCAGCTCATTGCTTTTTCAGGATTTACAGGAGTGCCTCTGCCCTGATCATGCATGAGACCAAGGTGGTATTGGGCTTGAGCTACTTTATGTCGTGCGGCGAGTAGATACCATCTGATTGCTTCTTTATGATCAAGATCTGAGTTACTTTTTTTATCAAGTAAAAGGGCAAGATTGAGCTGCCCGCTGAGATCACCTTGATTTGCCGCCCTGAGATACCAGGATGTGGCTTTTTGGAAATCATCATCAGGATCATCGACACCGTCGTGATAAAAAG
Organism: Kiloniella antarctica; assembly: GCF_042682825.1. Lineage (NCBI taxonomy): Bacteria > Pseudomonadati > Pseudomonadota > Alphaproteobacteria > Rhodospirillales > Kiloniellaceae > Kiloniella > Kiloniella antarctica. The sequence continues at coordinate 682,712 of NZ_JBHUII010000004.1, read as the reverse complement.
CGGCCAAATTGCGTTGTGCGGCAACCATGCCCCCTTCGGCTGCTTTTTCAAGCCAGTAAAGAGAATATTTTTGGTCTCGCTCGACGCCTGAATTTCCTTCATAAATAATACTCAGGTAATATTGTGCCTGCGGGTGTCCCAGATCTCCGGCCTTGGTTAGCAGGCTGATCGCGTTATCATAATCTCCCGCCCGATAAGCGCTAATACCATCTTCGTAATCTCCAGCCAGAACAGTGTTTGTACACAATAGATCCAGAACTGTGTTTGTACACAGGAGGCATAGAATAAACGAAAGAAAAGGACGTGGAGCTTTCATATCGGTTCTGCTCGTTTGTTGTTACTGAAATCGGTTATCAATCAATGCAAAACGATTAGGGGTAGAAGAGGGCGTTGGTCTATTCTAAGGTCGGGACGTATTAATTCAACAGTGCTGACAATTTTGTTGGGATATTAGAACTATTCTTGGTCTTGGCTTTGGAATTTGAATTTTTTTCAAAACTCTTTTACTTTAAGGCTTGCTCGTCCTATTCCTCGTCGTTGGGAAATGATTTGTTGGCGCGTAAATGACATGTTGGACGACAGATATCCTGTAGTGTCGATGATATGGTAGGGAATTCGGATTTCATTTTTAAGCGAGGAAAGGGTACAACACTGCTCATTGGCTGTGGTGCTCTTGGTCGTGAAATTATTGATCTTATCAAGGTCAATAAATGGGAACATCTGGATGTTACGTGTTTACCAGCCAAACTTCATCACAATCCTCAACTGATACCTGAAGCTGTTCGCGAAAAAATCAGAACGGCCGGGGATTGTTACGAAAAAATATACGTACTCTATGGTGATTGTGGAACCGGAGGGCTGCTAGATAAAGTCCTGGAAGAAGAAGGTGACATTGAGCGTATTGCCGGACCTCATTGTTTTTCGTTTTTTATGGGAAATGATACTTTCTCAAATAGCGCCGAAGATGAGATTACGACATTCTTTTTAACGGATTATTTTTGTCGGTTTTTTGATAAGTTTGTCTGGGAGGCCTTGGGTCTTGATCGTCATGAAGACATGTTGGATATGGTATTTGGAAATTACACTAAGTTATTGTTCATGCCGCAAGTCAAAGATCCCGAGCTTGAAATCAAAGCGCAAGAGATCGCCTCGCGTCTTAAGTTGAAATACGAATATCGTTTTTGTGGCTATGGCGATTTTGAAACATCGATCAAATCACTAAAGCAGAGATGACTGTATAAATGAACTTCTTTATCTCAAATAAGGCCATGTTGTTTTTGCCAGTCATCTCGAAGTTGAGTGCTCATGTCCGAGAAGTAGGTTTCGGAAAGGCGACAGTGAATAAGGCGGTCGATGCGAAAGTGCCTAAAGTCTTGTCGTAATTCACACCAGGCTGCGATCACGACAGCTTCAACATAATAGAGTACAACAAGCGGTAGGATTGTTCTGTCTGATATCTGGTCGTCAGCATTTTTGTACTGGATTATCAGGCCCTGTTCATTACGAACTGCCTTGCGGATGAGGGCTATATCGACTTTGGAGGTTGGAACTGTGTGCCAGTTTGAAGCGTCCAGTGATGGGACTTTAAAGCGAGATGCTGTTTCTTTGGGGACAATGTCACTTATCTTTCCGATGACCCCTTCTGCTGCACGCTGCAAGCCGACATCGCCCGTCCGGGGGAGCAGTGCGAGACCTACGATGATGGCTTCAATTTCCTCTGGTGTGAAAGTAATGGGCTGAAGGTCAAAGCCGGGCCGAAGGATGTAGCCAATGCCTGCTGCACCATCTATCGGAATACTCATGCTTTGCAACGCGACGATATCCCGGTAGGCGGTACGTTGTGAAACCCCAAGAGTGTCCGCAATATCTATTGCTCTCAAAGGACGCTTTGCCTTGCGAAGAAGCTGTATTATTTCAAACATTCTAATTGGTTTGCTCATTTCTATCTCCTGCCTCAAGGTAACAGATCACTGCTGACAGCTAGGTGTCAGTAGTGATCTGTTACCAAGAAATGCTCCCGTTATTAATCCAAAGGATGTGTGGCTGGGAGGTGAAAAATTGCATAGGTACGTTTAGGGGCTGGGCAGTGGTGCAGAATAATAAAATGACAGAGATTGAGCGCGTTAAGGTTTCAATGAAAAGCCAAGATAATCACGGTGATTTGGTAATCGATGCAAAGGATCATGCTCAAAAAACACACCTTAACGGCGTGCTCTTGATCATGGTATCGGCCGTTGTGTTCAGCACGGTGGGCATCTTTGTAAAAGGGATTGAAGCGCCTGCATGGGATATTATCTTTTGGCGTGGTTTGTTCTCGGCTGGTTTCACAATTATTTGGACCGTGAAAAGAGGAACGTTTAAGAAGAATTTTTATAATATTGGGGGTAGTGGCTGGGCGGCTGTGATAATTGGTGCTTCGGGTTCTGCCGCATTTATTTCAGCTCTTAAAATCACAAGCATTGCCAATGTTTCCCTTATTTATGCGGCCGCCCCTCTTGTGGCTGCGCTTATTGCGTGGCTGTGGGTGGGAGAGCGGGTTACCTTCAAAATGTTTTTAGCCTGTTTATTTGCTATTATGGGTGTTGGCATTATCGTTTGGGGATCTATTGGCGAAGCAAACCTGCTTGGAGATCTACTTGCATTCTGGATGGCTTTTTCGATGGCGATTTTTATGGTTATTTACCGTCGTTTTCCAAATACGCCTTCTGCTGGGCCGGTTGTTTTGTCATCACTTTTATTATTACCTTTTGCTTTTATTCTGGGAAATCCTTTCGCTGTTCCTCTCGATGAATTAGCAATTCTTGTTGCTTTTGGGGTTGTGTTTGCCGTGGCTTCAGTAACTTTTACCGAAGGTGCTAAGCGGGTTCCTTCTGGTCAAGCGGCGTTGTTAAGTGCCCTTGAAACTCCTTTGGCTCCTATTTTTGCATGGCTCGTTTTTGCGGAGTTTCCCGCTCAGGCTACCTGGGTTGGTGGCGCTCTTATTTTGATTGCTGTATCCAGCACGTTATGGAAAAGCAAGTAATTGGAAATAAGGGAAGGCGAGGAGTAGGATTATCTAAAGAGCAAAGTTGTTTAATTCCTGAACTCCTCATTAATTATTTCCCTTTAAACGCAAGATGCGCGGTTAACGTCAGACGGCTTAAGGCGGGCCGGGCAGAATATCGATTGCTGATGATAGTGACTACTTGACTTCGGTCCATATATGAGAATATATCTCTTATATGGACAAGAATTGTAGTGCCAGGATTGATCGTCAAAATATGAATTATCCCAAAACAGATAGTAATGATGTCCGTCTTGCTGAAAGACTGAAATCTTTGCGTACTGAGCGTGGTTGGTCCCTTGATGAATTGGCCGAGCGAAGTACGATTAGTCGAGCGACACTCTCACGTATGGAAAAATATGAAGTTAGCCCGACTGCATCGGTACTAGGTAGATTATGCGCCGCTTACGGCTTAACCATGTCGCGTTTGATGGTGATGGTCGAAGCTGATCACCAACCTCTTGTGAAAAAATCTGAACAACCTGTGTGGCGTGATGATGCGACCGGGTTTGAGCGTCGTTCGGTGTCACCTCCGGCAGAGAGTTTAAGCTGTGAGGTGCTGGAATGTCGCCTGCTGCCAGGCTCGGAAATCTACTATCCTGGCCCCGCAAAGCAAGGACTGGAACATCATCTGATTTTACAAGATGGCGGCTTGGAGATCACCTTTGAAGACGCCGTTCATATTCTAAAGCCGGGTGACTGTCTGCGCTATAAACTACACGGGGCGAACACCTTTCGTGCCGATGAGAAATTAGGCGCGCGTTATTTGCTGATCGTATTGTGAGGTCCAAGTGAAACAGTCATCTATTTTGTGTCTCGATGTAAAAGGATTTGATCTTTACATTGAAGATCTTGCCAATTTATTGCGCGACTGCGTTCACGACGGCGCCAGCGTTGGTTTCGTACAGCCCTTTTCTTTGGAAAACAGTCGTGGTTTCTGGGTAGGTAAAATTCGCCCCTCTCTTGTGAGCGGAGAAACCACCCTTATGATAGCCACAGTGGCGGGAGAGGTTGCAGGGACTGTACAACTTTGTACCGGAAGCATGCCGAACCAAACCCACAAAGGGGAGGTTTCCAAACTTTTGGTCTCTCCTAAATTTCGAAAGCGCGGTACCGCTAAAATGCTGATGGCAGAGCTGGAGAAACAAGCCCGAGATCGGTATTTCACATTGATCACTCTGGATACCCGCACAGGCGATAACGCGGAACCGCTTTACAAGCTGTTGGGATACGAAACTGCAGGCGTCATTCCAGGCTATGCCCAAGACCCCCACGACACGGGTAAATTCGATCCAACCACTTATATGTATAAGCAGCTTTAGCTTTGGCTTTGTATGTCATGAGGGGAGTAGTTAACGCAGTATAAGTGCCTAGTTTACTGCTTTGATCTGTGTCTAATGTAAGCTCGGTCCTTGGCCATTAATTCGATATTTTATGCTTGCAGGCTTTTATTGTTTTCCTAACTTGGTATCGAGTGATGTTTCAGAACTTGCGACTAAGTGGGAGCTTGAAAATAGAATTGAAAATCAAGATGCGCGCCGAGGGTGGTTTAAAAAAGAACTAGAGCTTTTAAACCTGATAAAATCCGAGTGGGCGAATAAAAGAGAAAGCGATCAGCTAGTGATCCTAAGTAAACATCCATTCGATGACAGTATTTAGATGATAACATTTGACGCTTGAAGTTGAAGTTTGATTCGGTCATTTACCATTTTGGGGACAGTAATTTACAATTCAGCCAGAAAAGATCGTATTCTAGGTTCAGATTAAAATTTTGCTTCAGAGCTTTGGATATTCCTGTGAGACCAAAGTACTCCTTTGCCCTTTTGGTTCACCGTAAAGAAAAAATAATGAACCTGTAAGCTCCGTTGCCCGACAAACAGGTAAATTCTTTCATCAAAATTTTCGAGCGAAGGTTCAAAATGATGGTACATGAAGCGGTCACGGTATTAGAACGCTTTTGTAGGTCCGGGCGATTCCTGCTTTTATTTTTTCTTTCTGCTCTGTTCCTTCCTGCAATTGTTCAAGCTGATGAAGAAGTCATCCTTTTGTCCAAGCAGCAGGAAAATTGCCAAATTCAGGTCAGCGCTTTCCTCGTAAGTGGAACTGGCGATGCCACACTCTGGTTTGATGCCTTCAATATTGATCAACTTGGTTATCATGTACCTTGTTCACCAACGAAAGACAGTGTGTCTAGAAGCATGAAAACGATCTTTTCTGACCATAAGCAGGAAGCTAACCCACTACGCTTTACGTCACTTTTTGTTGGCAGGTTGATTGAATACAGTTGGATAAGGGATTATCTGGCCAATTTTGGTCGACCCCTAGAGGTATCTCCATTGGACACGCAAACTGCCATATCCCGCCCCGATTACGAAGTTCTAAAAGAGTTTGAAGCAACCTTACTGAACTCAACTATACTTGATCCCTTTAGTCTGCCAGCTACACAAGCAGGGTATTCTGTAAAACAACTAAGTTGTGAAAAACTAATAAGAAGCAAGAACGGTGTACCAATCGACGCACTGTGCTGGCTGGTCTTCGAACAGGAATGATTATGAAAAACATTCGCCTGCACAATTATCTGCACAGCCATTCACAACGAATAAAGACAGAAGAAGCAAGCTGATGTTTCGTCTAGGCTTCCTCACCTTTATTGTCACCTACATCTTGTTTTTCAATGAACTGTCTCAGTCCCTGTTCCAGATCAACCTATGGAAACTGGTCGTTGCCTGGTGGCGGTATGACACGCTCCGCTATCTCTGTTTATTTATGAATTTTGTTTTTTTTATCGCCGCGTTACTTTTTGCACAGGTGATCAATAATCTAGCTGCACTTTTGTTGGGGAAAAAAGAGACTTTTATCTATCTCGGTAAAGCTCTTGGAAAAGGGCTCTATGTTTCAAGAGAAAGTGATCCGCGTGAAGAAGTTTACTTGCCGGGCGATTTTACAATTTTTGGCAGTGCCGGATTTGACAGCCTCTATCGCCGGATTTTGATGGTGAGTTGGAAGGGTATGATCTATGCCCCACAAGATCTTCATCCCTTTAAAGCATTTTTCCTCTTATCAGGTTGCTTGATTACCCTACTGTTTAGCACCGTTACCAATCTTTTTGTCTTCAAGATATACGCCTTTGAAAATTTCCTGTTTCCCGATTATATCACCAGTAACAATACAAATATCGAAGGTCTGGCTACGCTGCTGGCAGAACAAGATGAGATTGTCATTGCCCCATGGTTGTTGAGTGCTTTGGTTCTCTTTGGTGTGATCATTCTGATACAGCGGATTGCTCAGCCGGCCAGAATGTCTGACAAGACACGTATGATAAGTGTTCCTGCTAAAATTCGTCCCGGGTATGAGATGCAGGGCCAGATTTTAGATCAACAGATCCACTATGGTCAAAAAGGCCGCGTGATCAACTATATCATCTACCTTATCAAGCTTGAAAAACCTTTCAAACCAAGCGTTTATATGACTTGGTTTTGTGATGATCCCAATAGCGATATCAGGAAAATAGTCGATAAGGCCTGGGGGGTGAAAAGGCCTGTAACCATCATGGTTCGGGATTTCCAACCCGCTGTTAAACCTTCTGGTGCGTACGAAACACCTTACACTTTTGAGATCATCGGATAATGGAGAAGGCACAGTGAATGAGTCACCAATAAATGAACCAACATTAAAACCCAACGAAGATCGATCTGCTTCAAAAACAGTGCTGATTTTTGGTGTTTTTTTGATCATTTCGGGCATCGTGTTGTATTTTTTTGCGATGAGCGGCCCGCCATCGGGCGTCGCCATGAACGGTATTTTCTGGGGACTGTTGGCCTTGTTTGGCTGGGCACTGATTGGCTTGGGTTTAATAATTTTCTGTTGGCTGATTATCAGGAGAATTATAAAAAACTGCTACGGCTGACTTGGCAATGTGCGCCATGCCAAGCATTCATGTTCTTCTCTCATTACGACGCATGAGGCAAAGAATTTTCTGCTATCAATAACAGGTGGTAAAATGAAGAAGGGCAAGTTGAGTAATGAAAAAGATCCTGAGCGAAGTTCATGCCATGTCTTGCTAATCAGCAGTTTTTTGATACTCGCTGGCACAGCTCTTTATCTCTATGCCATAAGTAATTCAGGTCCGGGTATTGTGAAATACGGGTTTTTCTGGGGAGTTATGGGCTTACTCGGCTGGCTGTTGATTACCTTTGGCCTGTTGATTTCATGCTGGGTTGCCATCAGAAAAATTATTAAGAATTTTCAATCTCCTCCCGGTTGAGATTTTGCTCAGTAGCTTCTTTTCTTAAAACTTTGAACCTTTTCCCGGCAAAAGCCGACCAACTAGAAAATGGTCGATTAATCATTTGCTTTTAACACGCAATGGGAACGGTCTTATGAAAAATAAATATCTCTCCTGTACCAGTCTCCTACTTGCTGGAACGATCTTACCGTCTCTGGCTGTAGCGGATACCGCCAAAACCTTTCTGCAATGGATGAGCAATCCTGATATCACTGTTGCCAACGACGGCGAGACCTATACGGCTGTTGTTTCGCCAACGGAGCCCTTGCAGGGTGCCTTTATCGTAGAGATCGACGCTGAAGTATCTGGGCGGGTGAAAAGCTGGAAATCATGGCCCTCTCTGGCGCTCCAGCCGGATGATCCGGTGACCCCTGGTAACTGGTTTCCTTTTTTGAATAACGGCGATACGGCAAATTACAATCGTCCACGGCCGAAATCGGTAAATACAGCGGCGCCCTTTTTTCTCGATAACGGGAACTACGGTTTTCTTGCTGTCACGGCCTGTAACGCTGAAGCCACTAGGCTGAGTAATCTGGGCATGAACAACAGCGAAATTTTCTCTCAAGATCGTGATGTTAAAATTGCTGTTCGTGGAAACCTCGATTACGACACTACCGGGATCACTGGTACACAGACCCCTGAAGAAGTCGAGAGCTGGAACAGCTTCAAAGCAATTACAGTTACCTGCTTGAAAAGCGACACATCGCTTGACCCAGTGGTACAGTCGATTGAGGAGGCGATACTTTCTGCCCAAACAGCCCAGATCAGCAATGTTAGTGGTGCTTGTGAAATGACTCTCAGCGGTCAGATCACCTCTGCCAACCCTAACAGTCAGGTTCGCTTTCGTTATCATGATAACAGTGGCCAGCAAAGCGATGAAAAAACCATCACGACCAATGGTGCAGGCCTCAGCAACTTCGAACATATCTATCCCATTAGCGCGAACATCGCTGATGGTCAGGTCCGGATGATCGGCACCAGCCATGCCTTTCTTTCAAACTGGGCCAATTATCATGTCAACTGTAGCGCAGCCCCCGGCGAATTAATGGCCCAGCTGCCGCCCAAGGCAAGCTTGATCGTGGCGGTCGATGGTAAGATCCTTCATCGAGGGATGAGCTGCCCGGCTACGGTCAATCTTATTGGTAAACTAGATGGTCGAGGCAAAGCTTCTGGTGCCGCCGCTATCCTCGCAGGAGGACAGATCAAGGCATTGAAAGCCTATGACATTGCCAACAACGAAAATATCTTTTTTCAGGGACAGCATGCACTTTCGTGGGAAGGTCTGACTTTCTTGCAGAAGTCCGTTACTTTCACTATGAATGTCACCAACGCGATGGGTGATGTCGTGGATAGCGTTGAAAAAAATAGCGTTTTTACTTGCGATCCGGTTACGACTTCATCTTTGGCAGGCGGAGCAGCAGGCGATTATACTGAACCTTCCACGGACCCTTCTGCCTCTGAGCCTGTTACACAGAAAAGGCCCATAAACAAACTGGCTTTAAAGGCCTCTCCAGCTGCATTCCACATTTTGGCCCCTAAAGGTCAGATCCGCAGCGGGACTATTAAACTCACTGATGGCAAAAAAAGTTACGATCTCTTTTTCTACCAAAAAACATCTGGACGTTACCTACCTTTTCAATCCTCTCAACTGCCCCGGAGCATGATAGGCACAAGTGCCAACTTTAAGCTTGAGGCTCTGACCGGAGCAACAGGCTGGCGTCTTGAGGTTTGTCCGAAAAACCCCGCAAGTAAAAATACCAGTAAAAGTACTTGTAAATACAGCGACTTCTCTCTTCCCACTGCCAGAATTTCCCTGCCAGAGATTCAAAAGAAACCTGACAGGTTGAAGCGACGGACGGCGCCTTAAGGTGTAGTTTATAAAAATAAATGGGGCGCTGTTTTACACATTTGTGTTGAGTGCTGAGCCTCATTGTGTGGGTTCCTTGCTGAGGGATCTCTGATTTAAATCAGAGTTCTCTCTCTGGAACATTACCATTTTTGATTTGTGTGAGAGCGCGAGGCTGGGTGGGTAATGAATATTGGGAAATAAAGTACATCAAGCATGAATTTATCGTGAAAACGCGTTTGTTAAGAACGATTCTCATTGCATTGTCATAATCCTGACTTATATTCCCTGTAGATATACTCGCGCTGGGAAAGCCATCAAGGAAGGCTCGCAAGCCCCTTTGGTATAACCGCGTATATCATTGCCATGATACCGTTTTTAAAATTGATACACGATCAACCTGCCGAATGGGGGGATTCCATTATGAGTAAACGCAAGCCACCAAGAATACTTTCAGTGGTCCGAACAGAGCACCTGACGCCTCATATGTTACGCGTAACATTGGGTGGGATTGGCCTTCACGGTTTTCCTGAAGGGCAAGAGGGCGCGCATGTTAAAGTATTGATTCCTGAAATTGATCTGGATCCTGCTGCTTTTATTGCTCAAATTGAAGATGGTCATCGGCCAACTATGCGGACCTATACCATCCGCCATCATCGGGTTGAGGCCAACGAACTAGATATCGACTTTGCGATACATGGTGATGGTGGCCCGGCCAGTAATTGGGCCAAAGAGGCATTGCCTGGTGATTATATTGGGCTTTTTGGTCCAGGGCCGAAAAAAATGACATATCTTGATGCCGACTGGTTCTTGCTGGCGGCCGATATGACGGCGATACCTGCGGCTGCGGCCGCATTGGAAGAGCTACCGGAAGATGCGGTTGGAACGGCCGTGTTTGAAGTAACATCCGAAGATGATCGTCAACTTATTGATGCACCACGCGGAATTGATATTCACTGGTTGGTACACAAAAACCCTGATAAAGCCAGTACGCAGCAAAGTGATTTTATCCGGGGTATGCGTTGGCGTCCGGGGCATCCAAGTGTCTTTGTTGCTGGTGAAGCAGGTGTGGTCAAAGAACTCCGCAACCACTTGCATAAAGAACGGGGTATTCCAAAGGAAGACACTTATGTTTCTGCCTATTGGAAGATCGGTTTGGAAGAAGATGCACATCAGATCCAAAAGCGCATGGCTGCCGCGGCTTAAGGTCTTATACAAAATTGTAAAGGGTCTGAAGAAGGTGTCTTATGAACATCACTTCTGGCCCTTTTATATGTCTAAGGAATAGCCGGACGTGAAAAAGCAAATCCCGGTTCCTAGGCTAGATGGTTGCGCAGTGCGAGCGCCCTAAGGACCGGGAAAAGTTACTTGCGTGAGATTATTAAAACCTATTTTCATCCTTTATGGCAGTGAAAAATACGTGAAATCTTACATGTAACTTTTACGCGTAGCTCTTACACATAAATGTGGTGGGGCTTTTCATCCCATACTATTTTATATGTTTTTAGAGGTTGTTTTGTGCTTCTTTAAGTTGATCAGTACTCATTTTTTTTGAAATTTTCTTTTTTAATATTTCGCCTTCAGAAACATCATTTTTCGAGGCTGCGGTGGCCCAGTGATAAGCTTTGATTAAGTCTTTACTGGTGCCGCGACCTTCGTTGTACATCACGGCCAGATCGTATTGCGCGTTTGGAATGTTTTTTTCTGCGGCTACTATGTACCATTGAACGGCCTTTTGCGAATTCACATCTGTTCCTTGGCCGTTTGCGTAAGCGACAGCTAGGCTATACATGGCCTCAGAAAATCCTCGTTCCGCTGATTTTTTAAACCAGTTAAAGGCCTGTTGGTAATTCTGCTCGACAACGAGGCCGTCGGCGTACATGAAGCCAAGTTTATACTGAGCCTTAGCGTAGCCCTGTTCTGCTGCTTTATAAAACCAATTATAAGCTTCATTACCATCTGTGGGGCGACCTTCTCCCCGGGCATACATGTTCCCGAGCTGATCTTGAGCGAGTACGTATCCTTGTTGAGCAGACTTAAGCATCCAGACAAAGGCTTCTTCGGCGTTAACTTTGGTTCCCAATCCTTGACGATACATGCGCGCAAGGTTGTATTGTGCTTTTGCTGATCCTTGGTCAGACGCCAGCGTATACTGTTGCAACGCGGTTGTGTAATCCCCTTTTGCATAAGCCATAACCGCATCGCTGTATTCATCGGCATGGACAGAGGCGGCAGTAGAAGAAAAAATCAGTGTTACAGCAAAAGCAAAACTAAGGGTTTTCATCAAATTCTCCGAATAGGGGACCTTAAGGTATGTCGTTCATTTCAATAATACTTTACCCAACTGAAGAAACGTTCAATTGGTGTCGACTGGAAACTTAACGGGGTAGATTTTTAACATGAATTTCCAAGCATATAGTGTAGCGCGGAAATGTAAGTGCACATATTGAGCGCTGTTATCAAGGGTTTCGGGTTTAATTTTTATCATGGGAAATCTACTGACACAATGTTGTCAGTAGGGGGGCGTTATGTTTCCGTTTATGGAAGCGTTCGTGGGAATGACTATTTTGGAACGCGTACCAGAAGATTGAATTTAGATTGAATGGCATAAGTCAATTATGACTGTTGCAGTGACCCTTTAAAAGGGGCTGCGCCGAAGAGGGACTAGAGCAATGACAACCGACACGATACTCAAGAACAAAGACGAAGAAGACATCATAACAATGACTATGGCCGGAAGCTGTCTTTGTGGTTCTGTTAAATTTACTGCCACGGGTGTAGGTGGGGATCATGGCGTTTGCCACTGTGGCACATGCCGCAAATGGTCTGGGGGGCCAACAATGGCTATCCACGTAGAAAGCTTAAGCTTCGAAAATGAGGAAAAGGTCAAAGCTTATATATCTTCTGAGTGGGCTGAACGTGGGTTCTGTCAAGAATGTGGGACGCACCTGTTTTATCGGTTACGTGATGGCAGCATGACGGTTGTATGGGCTGGGGCTTTTGATAAAAATGATGGCTTTTCACTTGGTAGCGAAATCTATATCGAGAGCAAGCCCGAAGGCTATAGTTTTGCCGGTGAACATCCCCGTATGACGGAACACGAGTTTCTCAAATCCCTTGGGATGGCTGAGTAACAGGGAACTTAGTTAAATTAAAAATTCTATTTGAATTGATTGTGGTGAGACGTTTGGAGGGGCATTCTTTAGGAAATAGAAAGCCCCTCTATAATTCAGGAGATTGATACTTGTTAACTCGATAGTTGATTATTCTGACGAGAACCATCAGTCATCGAGGCTGATTTCAATGGTTTCGTCATTTTCGGATAGATTGTTGTTATTCCTGCGTTGTCTTGCTAAAGGGGCGGTGCTGTTCTCAGGTTGATGGCTTAGGGGGATCCTGTTTTTAAAGATAGCTTCTATTCTCTTTTGTAAGAGAAGAGGTGACACAGGTTTAACCAAATAGTCGTTGGCCCCTGCGATCACAGCCTTTTCAACAAACTCACGTTTGGAATGTGCTGTTAACATTATAATGGGGACAGACGAAATAATGGGGTCAGAGTCTTCTCTAATTTTCTTTACGAGATCGATCCCAGTTGTGGGTTTCATCGTCCAATCAATAAAAATCAAATCTGGTGCCTTGATTCTTAAAAGCTCATAGGCTTCCGTTCCATCGGAAGCGAGACGAATATTTTTTGCCCCTAAAGATATCAGCATGGTTTTTACCAGCTTTTGCATAAAGCTGTCATCTTCGGCGACGCAAAAATCCAACAATCCAAAATCCAAAGTTTTATCCATTACCCAATATCTTTCTTTTGTGCTTAATACAGAGCAGTCCCTCACGCATAAATTGAGTAAAACATAATTATCTACCTTATTACAGTATAAGTTGGTTTTGTTATGATTTTCTTAATGTTGTCAGAAGGTTGTTGAAAATTTGTACTAAATTAAAAGAAACCTTAAGTTGTTTTAAGATTTGTAAAATGTCGTTTATGCGAATAATAATTTGTGATTGTGGGATGCTTTGGCAGGGCTATTCCATAATTTTGTAATATGAAAAGGGATCCTTTTATCTGGTAGGTCCCTTTTTGACTTTTTATATTCGGTTATTGCACTTCAGGTTGTTTCTCGCGTTCTTTTTTCCGCACCGCTGATCTGTGTACGGTGTAGAAGGTTGAGGCGATAATTATACTCGCCCCGCCTAATGTCCAAAGAGTAGGGATTTCCGAGAAAAACATGACACCAATGCCTGTTGCAAACAACAAACGCACATATTCGACTTGGGCGACAGTAACAGCTTCAGCGACCCGGTAAGCTTGGATATAAAACCATTGCATCGCAGAAAGCAATGCAGCGATCGTAACGATGATTATCAGTTCGTTCAAAGTAGGTTCTTGCCAATACCAAATGGCTGGCCCCATCATAAAGAGGGTGATCAGGATTGATTGGTACATCATGATTGTCGATGGTTTATCAATTTGGGAAAGTTTTCGCAGGATGACCATGATGGCGGCGACAAAAAAAGCAGAGACCAATGCCATAACAGCATATATATTTAAGCCATCCGCATCCGGCCTGACAATAATCAACACGCCAATAAAACCGATAATGGTGACTGACCAACGCCTGATTCCGACCACTTCGTGTAAAAAGACAATAGCAAGAAGAGTGGTAAAGAGGGTTCGAACAAAGCCAATGGCCGTTACTTCTGCCAAAGGCATATACACCACGGCTGTAAACCCGGCACTCATGGCAACAAAAGAAAATACCCCCCGTAATAAATAGAGTTTCCAGACGGATGTTTTAAAAGCATCAGGACCAGAACGTATAATGACAGGTGAGAGCAAGATTAGGGCAAAGAGCTGGCGAATAAAAAGGATTTCAAATACTGGAATTCTTTGCCCGACAACTTTAATTAAAGCCCCCATTACCGCACCGCTAAAGGTCGCGAGTAATACGAGAATGGCCCCGCGAATATTGCCGGGCATAGCTTCCCATCGCCCTAAAAATTTGGGAAGAAAGTTATCAAGCCAATAGGTCGAAACGCGTTCGGGCACGAACTGCATAGCAGCGAAAATCCTCTATTTTCCCTCCTCAGTTGAAGAAGAAAAGCAATGGGCCCGCAAGATGCAGGTCGTTGTAGAAAGGTGCCCTGTTAAGGTGAGTAATTGTCAGATCTTTGCGAATTTATTGCAAAGTCTGGCCCTTAATATATGCGAAAGGAAGGCCAGTACAGGGACACGAATAAGTTAGTAGGTCGAAGATGATCCGACAAGATACAAGCTCGGAATAGGAGTAGAATGAGCTATAAAACTCACCATAACTTGCGCTTCTTTCTTTGAGGATGCAATGGGGTTTATAAAACATTTAAGGATATCGGTACGATGAGAAAGGCGTGATGTTTAGGGATGAGAGATAGAAGCTGACGAAGGAACCAACATCAAAGGTTTATTTACGCTGGAGCCCAATAACTAAGCCGCTTCCTGTTCTATGCAAATTTTTTCGCAGTCAATCTCGCTTAAGGGTTCTTTGAGTAGATCACAGAAGTGCGGAGCACCTGTAGGGGCGGCTTTTCGAAAATGACGACAGGTTTTACATATGCCAAAGGGGCGATTGCCTTCGCTTCTAAGTTTGGCGAGGAGGATTTTTTCCAATGCCTCTTCGATAGCTTTTTGATCGTCTGTTGGAAGGTGTGCTACCACATTTTCAAAGGGACGCAGGGCATCTTCCTTTGCAAGGGTTTTTCCTGCCGTCGTCAGATCCAACCCGACAGAGCGTTTATCATTGGGATCTTGTTTTTTTTCAACCAATCCCTTTTTTTCTAGTGACATCAATGTTTGGGAAATCGTGCCCTTAGTGGCGCCAAGGTAAGCTGTCAGTGCGCCGGGATTACGGGAAAATCTGTTTGCCTGAGCCAGATATCGTAAAGCGTCCCATTGTGCGGGCTTGAGGCCTGCGGCATGACCTTCATGGTTGACGAGACGTGAAAGTCTGGAAAGTAGACTAATGAAATGGGTTCGGTTTTGGTGGTGTGCTTTGTTCATAATTAAAATGGTATCGACTAAAAACAATTGTTGCAAGTGTGAAGAGTCATGTTAATTATATAAATGTATCGAGTCGATACTATTAATGTGGAGCAATGAACATGACCTTTTCAAAAAAGCACTGCTTAGCAAGTCTGGCCTCAGGGCCTTTTCTTGTTATGGCTATTCTTAGCACAAGTATTTTCGGAATTGCCGAAAATGCTGATGCGCATGATATCAAAAGCGCAGTGAATAAAGAAATCATCCCGCCTTTCGATATTATCAAAGCTTCGGCCAATACGGACGGGCGCTGGGCAACTTTTTTAATGGAGTTGGCCGGGGATACCGGATCTGTAACACCAGAGAAAACAGGAACCTTCCGGGGATCATCTGTATTCGCTTATGTCTGGCCAACAAAGATTGACCCGGCAGGGGTTGGCTTTACCACGAACTCTGGCGTTCTGGCATTGGCGATTACCTCGCACCCGGATTTTGATGACACGCCGCTTTATGATGAAAATGCTGATGGTGATCCTGCCAATGATGGCAAAACCTGGCACGCACATTGGGCGGTTTTGACTCAGGATACAGCTTGTGGTGCGGGGTTCAAGGTTCGAGAAATATCTCCGGGTCAAGATCTTGTGCCAGCCACGATGCCGGACCTGCCAATCGCGTTGGACGCTCCGGGCCAAAGTCCAATCCTGTTTGATAACCAGTTGAAAGTAACACTTCCCGTTAAAGGGGCCGAGGGTGCCAATTTTGACGCCATGACGGCAGTGCTGAACGTTTCAAACGAAGGTAGTGACAAACCCTTGTTGTGTGTAAATCAAGCACATGATGTCGCTTCGGGCGATCTTTCTTTTCCGGGGATCATCATGAAAAAAGATGAGTCACGCTTCGTTAAAAATTGACTGATCTTGTTAAGTTAAATTCGATAAAATTGCTCGATAGGCACCAGGAATAAACGATTTATCCGATCGAGATCAGAGGCCTGTCAGGACCAAGAATTCCCGCTTCCTGACAGGTTTTTATAAAATATAAGGAGAATTAGGTGATGCGACAAACCTTACAGAAGGCGCCCGAACTTCATGTTGATCAGTGGATGAATACCCAAACTGATATCACCCTTGAAAATTGTTTGGGAAAGGTTGTTTTGATCAAAGCCTTCCAGATGCTGTGCCCGGGTTGTGTCGAACACGCTCTGCCACAAGCACAAAAGGCGTATAAACTTTTTTCACCCGATGATCTGGTGGTGCTTGGTTTACACACTGTTTTTGAACACCATACCGCTATGGGGCCGGAAAGTCTGAAAGCATTCTTACACGAATACCGAATTTCCTTTCCCATTGGAATTGACTGTCCAGCGGATAAAGGGCCTGTGCCTAGAACGATGGCGCGTTATCAACTGCAGGGAACGCCAAGTCTGATCTTGATTGATCGTTGGGGACGGATCCGCCGACAAAAATTTGGTGCAGTCTCAGACCTTCAACTGGGAGCCGAGATCATGGCTTTGATCAAAGAAAAGGGAGGCAATGAACGTGGCTTACATCGGGATAATCCTGATGTTTTGGTGCAAGCACATAATCCTCAAGTTATTTTTAGTGAGGACGACAGAGACGATGATCAGGAGAGGAAAAGTAAAGATGTAAGATGTTGTGATGCAAAAGAAAGAGGTTAAGTAAGGGGTAACTCATTAATTATTTACCCCTTACTTATTTTCTGTCTTTAGATGATTTCATCTTCATCAAAGAGCGGATCTTGTTCCAGTTGGGCGGTGAGACCGTCAATAGTTGCAGCGGCATCTTCGTCTCGGCGAATTTTCGCGATATGGACCAGACCATCCCCTTCATTGATGACGGGTAGATTGGTTCGGCCGATTATGAGCCCTTCTTCCTGAGTAAGAATTTCAGTTTCCTTTTCGCCAAAGGGGTCTGAAATCACACCGAGTAAGTCGCCTTTTTTAACTTCGTCGCCAGCTGATTTGAATAAACGCAAAAGCCCGCCGGCAGGAGAGCGTACCCAAAAGCTGGAGGAGGATAATATGGATCCTACTTTTGGTTTGGCACCACTTTTTGTTGAAATCATATCAAGATGCCGCATAACGCGGACAATGCCGGAAACCCCGACCCTGGCGGCAATTTCATCAAATCGAAGGCCTTCTCCCGCTTCATAAACCAGGATGTCGACACCTTTTGTATGGGCTGATTCACGCAGAGAGTTCGGACGGATTTTTGACGTCAAGATCAAGGGGGCACCAAAGGCTTTTGCCAAGGCCATGGTATCTGGTTTGTGCGGAGTGACTCGAATTTGCGGTAGATTGGTACGGTGGAAAGACGCGGAGTGTAGGTCGATACCGACGTCAGATCGGGATACAATCTCTTCCATAAATATATGGGCCAGGCGCGAAGCTAGGGAACCCTTTGGTGTGCCGGGGAAGGAGCGATTGAGGTCGCGTCTGTCAGGTAGGTAGCGTGAATGGTTCATAAAACCAAAGGAATTCACAATGGGGATTGCAAGCAGAGTTCCGCGTAACTTGTTCAACGCAGATGTCCTCAGAAGACGCCTTACAATTTCTGCACCAATGACTTCATCGCCGTGTATAGCGGCACTGACAAACAAGGTCGGCCCCGGTTTTTTGCCGTGTATTACATGAACTGACATACTTGCCGGGGTGTGATCGGAGAGGAAGCTGACAGGAAGATCAATAGTCTTCCTGGTTCCAGCTTCGATTTTAAATTCTCCAATTTCAAAGGGCGGACGTGTAGGCATTATCCTTTACCCTTTGTTTTGGTATTTCCCAGCTTTGCTTTTTTCTCTAAAAACTCGATAATTTTACCAGCAATATCAATTCCGGTCGCATTTTCAACACCTTCTAAGCCGGGGGATGAGTTAACTTCCATAACTACTGGACCGTGATTGGCACGTAACATATCTACGCCACAGACGTTCAATCCCATAGATTTTGCCGCACGAATAGCTGTCGAACGTTCTTCAGGAGAAATTTTAATGGATTTTGCACTACCGCCACGGTGAAGATTTGATCTGAAATCTCCTTCTGCGCCGGTACGCTTCATCGCAGCAACAACTTTACCGCCGATAACAAGAGCGCGAATATCAGTACCGCCAGCTTCCTTGATAAATTCCTGAACCAGTATATTAACTTTAACGCCGCGGAAAGCTTCGACCACCGAGGTGGCGGAACGGTCTGTATCTGCCAGGACAACTCCGATACCCTGTGTGCCTTCCAGAAGCTTGATCACGAGGGGGGCGCCGCCTGCAAGTTTTAAAACTTCATCGGTTTGTTTGGGGTCATGCGCAAAGGTTGTGACAGGCAAGCCAATGCCATCGCGGGCCAACAACTGCATGGACCGCAGTTTATCGCGCGAGCGCCCTATGGCGACTGATTCGTTAAGCGGATAAACACCCATCATTTCAAATTGACGTAAAACCGCTGTCCCATAAAAGGTTACAGAGGCACCAATCCGAGGAATAACGGCGTCATAGCCTGTCAACTTTACGCCGTTATAATAAATTTCCGGGCGGCGAGAGGCGATGTTCATGTAACATCTCAAAGTGTTGATAATGTCGAGCTCGTGCCCGCGCTCTTCAGCGGCGGCTTTCAAACGCTGGTGTGTGTAAAGGTTCGCGTTTCGGGCTAACATGGCTATTTTCATGGATTTATTCCAGTATCAACAAGAGATGTAAGTGTTTATTTTCGTGTTCAATCAGAGTTGTGTTCACGTCGATTTTTTTAGACGCGTTATCTTGGGAGCAGAAAACACGATATGGCGTCCAGCAAGGTAAGAACCACCAGGATTAAGTAAAAAATGCTTGTCCCGAATTGCAGCGCGACCAATGATCAGGGGGAACCGCATTGAAAGTCGGTTGGTTAAGGATACCTCAATTGGCCAGCTTTCGTCACCAAGAATGAGGATTGTCTCTACAATGTAACGTTCCTCTGGAACGCCACTGGTATTTTTGATGGGGCGTTTGTCCGTGACTTTTACTTTGCAGCGGATGCCTTTTGGACAGCCGTCTACTGGGACGAGAAAGGATACAAATTCAACGCCGTCTTCTTTTGTTACAGTAATATCTTCAGCGTGGAGAGCCGAGGTCCGAGCACCGGAATCAATTTTTGCTTTTATCTTATCCAGATGGAATTCGGGTAAGCTGACATACTCTCGCCAGCCAATCTCCATCGCTTTTCTACTATTTGATCTCATCGTATAATTTTATCCCAAGGGCTGTTTTCTTATCACAAACGGCAGGGTTGATATCAATTGGTTCGCTTATCGGTACCGTGCCCGCGACAAGATGGGTGTTAAATCAGTCGGCAGGTGGGCGCAGGTATAAATGAATAGAATAAGGGCCAAACGGTTAAATAATTCAGAATCCAAGTTTGGCAATTTCGATGCCTTTAAACTAAAGCTAATTCCTTGACTACAAAATAATGGTTAAAGCTAACTTTTGATTGAATAAAAAACAAGTGATCGATGGTCCAGCACGTTTGGAAACCTTATCAATACTCTAAACACTCAGGTGTTAACGCCTTCTGGATGGGTTATATAGGTGTATTTTGGTTATGTTGGGATTCAGCTGTTGTACTGATAAAAAGTACATAATGGTTCTTTTTCTGATAGAACGAAATTAACGTACCAGGTTACGCAACCTGAGCTATGAATTCTTTTTAAATAAAATGAGTTCAATATAGTAATTGAATCTCCTCGTAGGTCTAATAAGCTTTGTCTATGTGGAAACCAAGCATAAATAGACATACAGCAAACAAAGTCCAGACACTGCTATATATCCTGAAAAAAGATATTTCTTCGGGACATCTTGTTGCGGGTGAACAATTACCAACTCAGGATGAGCTGGTAGAACACACCGGGATTGCCAAAAGTACTATTGCGCGTGCTTACCAAGCTGCTAACTCAGAAAAACTGATCAATACGGTCGTCGGCAAAGGGTCCTTTGTGGCTGGAAAAAGTGATCCTTTTTTCCAAGCTGTAGATCATCAGTGTAATGAGATGTTGGATTTGCGGATCGACTATCCGCTCTATGCGTTTGATCCCTTATTATCCGAAACTCTGGCTCAAATTTCAAAGGAAGATTGTCAGCATCTATTGAGCTATCAGGATCATTCCGGGCATATTGTTTACCGGGAAGCTGGTTTGCGTTGGTTGCATTTAAATGGTGTAGATTGTGTTTTGGAGCAGGTTTCTCTTACGGGAGGATCCCAACATGCAATAACGGTTTGTCTTTCCAGTATTGCGGAGGCTGGCGAAGCGGTTGTTGTCGAGGAACTTACTTATCCCGGTATACGTGAAACTGCGTTAATGCTGGGAATTACGCTCATTCCTGTAAGAATGGATGAGGACGGCGTTATTCCCGAAGCACTCGAAAACATTCTTTTTGAGCACAAGAATGTTAAGGCTTTTTATACCCTGCCAACGGTGCATAACCCGACCACAATTCTCACCCCTGAATACAGACGGAGAGAAATTGCTGATATCTGCCGCAAGCATCGAATTTTCATTGTTGAAGATGATATCCAGCGCCTGTTTTCTGATGAACAACCCGTTCCTTACGCCAATTTACTACCAGAATTGACTTTTTTTATTGCCGGAATTTCCAAAGTGATCAGCGGCGGGCTCCGGATTGCTTATGTCTCTGCCCCCAAAGAAACGGTGAAGACCGTTCGAAGGCGGTTGCT
This sequence comes from Kiloniella antarctica, assembly GCF_042682825.1. Classification (NCBI taxonomy): domain Bacteria; kingdom Pseudomonadati; phylum Pseudomonadota; class Alphaproteobacteria; order Rhodospirillales; family Kiloniellaceae; genus Kiloniella; species Kiloniella antarctica. Next base: position 661,806 of record NZ_JBHUII010000004.1, on the reverse strand, counting down.
TGCTACCTATTGGACGCTGCCGCCCTTGATGGCCGAAATTGCAACACGGTGGATCAACGACGGCACAGCTTTGGCTACTCTGAAAGCTAAAAAAGAAGAAGCCAAACAAAGACAGTTATTGGTCCAAAAACTGTTGGGTTCACCTTATGTCGTACAGAAAATATCCAGCTACTACACTTGGGTAGAACTTTCTTCTGAATGGTCCTCGGAAACCTTTATCAATGAAGCGCACAAAAATGGTGTTGCTTTGCTTGGTACGGGGACTTTTCAAATAACGCAACACAGCGGGCAAAGTGCCAGTCAAAACTTAGACCAGACCTTTGGCGCTAATGGTGTCCGGTTATGTTTGGGGGCGGCTTCCAACCAGAAAGTCTTGGAAAGAGGCCTTAAGAAAATAAGTGAACTGCTCAAGGACGGGCCATCTAGTGCCATCGGAGTTTTGTAAAAAGCTCGGTTTATAAAATTTCATCTAATATTTAAGGAATTAGGTCATGAGAATATCTAGCTTAGTTGAAAATAATCACGTCCAAATTGTCGAAATTTCATCTGAAGGTCAGGTTGTAGGCCCTGTGGAAATTGCGTGGCTCCCAGTCGATGACTTGCCGATAAACCAAAAGACGGGATGGGGTGTTCCTGTTTCCAGATCAGCGCGCATTTTTTGTATTGGGTTGAACTACAAAGACCATGCTGAGGAGGTGGGGGCTGAAATACCAAAATATCCGACGCTCTTCAGTCGGTTTTTAAGCAGTTTTTCCGCACATGATCAGGCCTTGATTAAACCAGACAGTAGTGAGCACTTTGATTATGAAGGTGAATTGGTCGTTGTGATTGGCAAGGAAGCTTCAAAAATAAGTAAAGATCAGGCGTTAGCGCATGTCTACGGTTATAGCATTGCGAATGACGGTTCGATCAGAGATTTTCAATTACGTACTCAGCAGTGGATGTCGGGAAAAATTTTTGATCGAAGCGGTGGTTTAGGGCCCGTTATTGTATCAGCTGACGAGTTACCTCTGGGGGCATCGGGCTTACGGATTGAGACTAGATTGAACGGCGAGCTCGTCCAATCATCCAACACGGATCAACTGATCTTCCCCGTTGCAGACCTGGTATCTTACATCAGCCAAATTATGACGTTACTGCCAGGCGATATGATCCTGACAGGAACTCCCGCTGGTGTTGGGGTCGTTCAAGAGCCACAGTTGTTTATGAAGCCGGGAGATTGCTGTGAAGTCGAGATCGAAGGCATAGGAACTCTTAGAAACACTATTTCAAGTACTGAGTTAGGTACAATTTCGGGCACAGGAGAATAACATGGATGGATTTATTGCATCACGAGTGAGAGAACTTCACCCATCGGGAATTCGGGCAGTTATGACACTTGCTGCCGAAAGGCAGGCGCGAGGTCTTCCCGTCATTCATATGGAGGTGGGGCAACCTGACTTCACCACACCGGAACATATTGTTGAGGCTGCGTTCAGCGCTGTGAAAAATGGCTGTACGGGATACACACCCAATGCAGGGTTCATGTCTTTGCGTGAGGCCGTTGCTGAGCGGGTGGCACAGAAAACCGGTGCAGAAATTTCAGGCAAAAATATCTGTATTACCACCGGTGGCGTGATGGCGATTTACTTAAGTTTAATGTCTTTTGTGGAACCGGGGGATGAAGTTTTGGTGCCAGATCCGGGTTGGCCAAATTATCTTAACGCGATCTCCATGGCAGGGGGTAAATCAATTCCCTATGCTTTACATTTTGATAAGAACTATCAACCTGATATTGACGAACTCCAAGATAAAATCACGAGCAAAACACGGGCAATTTTTATAAACTATCCAGGTAATCCAACAGGAGCAAATCTGTCAGTTGATAAAATGAAAAAACTGCTCGACTTTGCCGAACGTAACAACATCCTGCTGATCTCGGATGAAATATACGAGGACTTTATTTTTGAGGGTGCGCATGTTTCTGCCTTGTCTAATGCCTTGGGCCCAGATCCATTAAACCGCGTTATTATGATATCTGGAGCGTCCAAGTCTTATGCTATGACAGGATGGCGCATCGGGTGGATGGTTGCCAATGAGGCGACCATTAATGCGGCGACAAGGTTGGTTGAATCAATTGTGTCTTGTCCGCCTGCAGTCAGTCAGGCAGCCGCCGAGGCGGCAGTGAGAGGGTCTCAGGACTGTGTCAAAACAATGTGTCAGGCTTACAAGAGACGTTCGGCGTTGGCTGCTTCCATTCTTGAACCTGATGGCTTTCTTCTAAATAAGCCCCAAGGGGCTTTTTATGCGATGGTCGATATTTCCAAAGCAGAGAAAAGTTCAAATGATTTTGTTCGGGAGTTACTTGAAAACACAGGCGTAGCTGTTGCGCCCGGCGAGACGTTTGGCTCTTTGACCAAGTCATCCGTGCGGATATCAACTGCAATTTCAGATAAGGACGTCATCGTGGGGTGTCGACAAATCCGTGATTATTTAAATCAATAATTTTTGAGTCAATCACCCGCTATTAAGGAACAAAAGAGGCTTAGTTAATTTCTAATGTACCTATTTTTGTATTGTGTTTGTAAGGTGTAACGAAAACGGGCGATCCGTAGATCGCCCGTTTTTGGTTTTTGTCAACGCTGAGGTTTATTCGGCGGCTGTTCCTTTTGGAACGGGTTTAGACGAAAACTTTTTGATCTCACCAGATTTAAGGCGAGAGAGATAGCTGTTGAGCTCCCTTTTGACAATTGGCATCAGGAAATAGAGCGCGGTAATATTGACCACGGCCATCGCAAAGATTGCTGCATCTGAGAAATCAATAACCGGACCAAGACTGGCCGCGGCACCGATAATGATAAAGATGCAGAAAATGATTTTAAAAGTCAGCTCGGAGCCTTTTCCTTCACCAAAGAGATAAGTCCAGGCCTTAAGACCGTAGTAAGACCAGGAAATCATGGTAGAGAAAGCAAAGAGTACAACAGCCACTGCCAGAACATATGGGAACCAGTCAAAGGCTGAAGCAAAAGCTGCAGATGTCAGAGCCACGCCCGAAACGCCTGTTGCCGTCACGATTTTACCACCTTCTACGATATAGTTCCCAGTTTCCGGGTTAATGGTCAGCTGACCTGTAATAATGATCACCAGCGCGGTCATTGTACAGATCACGACAGTATCAATAAATGGCTCAAGCAGTGAAACAACGCCTTCTGTAATTGGTTCTTTTGTCCGAACCGCAGAGTGGGCAATAGCCGCTGAACCAACACCAGCTTCGTTAGAGAAGGCTGCACGTTTGAAACCTTGGATCAAGGCCCCAACGAAACCACCCGCAATACCAAGTCCGGTAAAGGCGCCTTCGAAAATTTGACCGAAAGCCCAGCCGATCTGACCTGCATTCATAATCAGAATAACAAGAGCTGCCGCGACGTAGAGGATACCCATGAAAGGCACAACTTTTTCGGTAACGTTAGCAATGGATTTGATCCCGCCAACAATTACGGAGAACACGACACCCGCAAAGATTATACCCGTGATCCAACCGGGATAATCCCCGACGATACCCGCAATCTGGGCGTGAGCCTGGTTGGCTTGGAACATGTTCCCGCCACCAAGAGCACCAAGAATACAGAAAACTGAAAAGAGGATCGCGAGGTATTTACCACAAGGTAATCCGCGTTCTTTGAAACCCTTTGAAATGTAGTACATAGGGCCACCAGAAACGGTACCGTCTTCGTATTCATTCCGGTATTTGACGCCTAAGGTACATTCGGTAAATTTAGAAGCCATCCCGAGTAGCCCAGCAAGGACCATCCAGAAGGTTGCACCCGGACCGCCGATACCAACAGCAACAGCAACACCAGCTATATTCCCAAGCCCGACAGTACCTGATAACGCAGTGGCGAGTGCTTGGAAGTGACTGACTTCACCAGCGTCATTGGGGTCGGAATAATCCCCTTTTACCAATGAGATCGCATGACCAAAGAGGCGAAACTGTATGAAGACAAAGTAAAGCGTGAAAACTGTAGCGGCAATCACAAGCCACATCACAATCCATGGAAAGCTGGTTCCGGGGAAGGGCGCGAAAATGAAGTTTACAAACCATCCGGTAGCAGACGCAAACCCAGCATTGATTGTTGCGTCAATGCTCCCGGATTCTTGTGCGAGAGAGACGGATGTCGTGCTCAATAGGGCGAGCACGGGAAAGAAAAATTTAAAAATTCTATTCATGGCTACTCTCCTTATCCAACAACAGTGACGGGAACGCTGGCGTGCATCACCAGATTGGCGGTAGAGGTGCCAAAAACACGTTTTACAAAGCCACCTTCAGAAGAACGGGCGACGATGATTTGTTCGGCTTTTTCCTCAACGGCGACGGCGTCGAGCAGGTCGGCAACATCACCATGGCGCACGATGCCTCTGGCCGTAATACCATCCGATTGCACGGAGGATACAGCCGGGTTGACGATCCTCTCCGAGGCCATGACAATTTCTTCCTCGCGGCGTTTGTGCCGTTCTGAATTTTCTTCTGCAGTTTGGAATGTATAAGGTGACCATTCGATCACATAGACCATAAGAAGTTCGCAATCTCCGATAAGTTTTGCGAGTTTCTTAGCATAGGCCACGGCGCGTTCACCGGAGCCTGTACCATCCAGTCCAACGATTAAAGTAGCAGTCATCTATTTCCCCCTTTAGATATAACAATATTAGCAAAAACACCATGTACCGCCCGATTAAGCGTTCTTTACTAACGGTTCCAACTTCTTTTATGTCGTACTTATTTTATTAATAACTCGGTAACCATAACCTAGAGGCGAAAAATTTGCGACAATTTTTCTATTCATAAATTATGATGCGAAAGTTTTGAGGGTTTGGGGGGACGCGAATAAACCTTAATTTTATTGAAGGGAGTGTTTTTTAGAACAGTTCGTTCTTTGGCGAAGCATCTGGCGATTTTTTTGTTCTACAATTATGTTCAATCTTTAAACTTGGACGATGATCCTTGTTTGAAGGGGCGTACAAAAGAGCGTTTAAAAAGCGCAATAAAAAGGCATAATTATTTTATGAACACTTCTGCACAAGTGAAGCTTCCTGTTGAAATTGGTTTTTTGGCGTTACTAGCCCTGCTATGGGGTTCTTCCTATCTTTTTGCCAAAATTGCGATCACCGAAATTCCCCCGCTTACGCTTGTTGCTGTTCGAGTGAGTGGGGCGGCGATCTTCCTTATGATTGTCTTGTTTGTTAAGGGTGAACGTTTGCCGCGAGATGGTCGCAGCTGGTGGATGCTTTTGATCCAATCGACATTAAGCTCAATTGCGGCCTGGACCATTTTGGCCTGGGGGCAGCAGTACGTGGATAGTGCACTGGCCAGCGTGTTAAATTCTACCTCACCGATCTTTGTGTTTTTCATCACATTGATTTTTACCCGTCATGAGAAGATTACAGGTTTAAAGTTTTTGGGGGCCACACTCGGGCTTCTCGGTGTTGTCTTTATTGTTGGGGTTGATGCACTGGACGGCTTGGGCCAAGAGGTCATTGGCCAGCTTTGTGCTGTTGGCGGAGCAATGCTCTATGGGTGCGCTGCGATTTATGGCAAACGTTTTACGCACCTGAGTGCCCCTGTTATTGCCACGGGAACAATGCTGTGGGCGAGCGTGGTTTTGGTGCCTGTTAGTTTGATTGTCGATCGTCCCTGGACCTTGAACCCTTCCTTTCAGGCCATTGGGGCGCTTTTGATCTTGTCGATTTTTTGTACCGGCGTTGCCCTGTTGATCTATTTCCGCCTCATTAAAACGCTTGGGTCCCTTGGGGTGGCAAGTCAGGCTTATTTACGAGCGGGGATCGGTGTGATGTTAGGCGTTATCTTTCTGGGAGAGCAGATCTCTATCGTTATGGCAATTGGTATCGCCGCCGCAGTTATTGGTGTCGCGGCGATCAATATACCAAGCCGGAAAGCAGTCGTTCCAAGTCGCTGAGGAGGTTCAGTCTGAAGCGACAAGACATATTTGGTGATTGATGTCTTGTCGCTTTATCAAATCAGTTTAGTGATTTTTATCAAAACGAAGCTGTTATGTTGATCATCTGTGGTTGTGACGATAAGAGCTTAAGCGTCAACGAAGATTACTTCACCTGTGATAAAGCTATCAACCGAACGCTCGAACGCCTTACCAACAAGGACGCTTGGTACAGGTTGGAACCCAGGCATCATTTCACCATAGACATCCCAAGCTTCTTCGAGCACGGTGGGGTTGATCGAATTAATACGAATACCCCGTGGCATCTCGTACGCAACACACTTTACGAATGTATCTATTGCCCCGCTTGTCGTGGCATCCGCTATTGCAAAGGGGATTGGCTTAACGTTTAAAATTCCTGTAATCAGTGTAAATGAACCATTGTCTGCAATGTATTCCTGACCAATCCGTACCAAGTTGATTTGCCCCATCATTTTGCTCATGACGGTCGTCATCCATTGCTCTTGAGTCATTTCAGCAAAGCTGGCGTATTCACAAACACCCACCGTATTTACGACGGCGTCAAATTCTCCAATTGTTTTAAATAAATTTCTGACCGAAGCTTCGTTGGTAATATCTACTTGGTAGTCATAGCCCTCGACCGAACGACCGGCGGTGATTACTTTGTGATTTCCCAATCCGGTTAAGGCTGCTTGGCCCATTTTCCCTTGGGCACCAATAAGAATAACGGTTTTCATAAAACAACTCCTGACATCTTTATGTGTTCTGTAGGTACAAAATCTTGTAGCCAACTTTCGATTTGTAATATCAGGATCCGTGGTACAAATAGAAACAGTATTAACTTGTAATAGATACAAGTTAAATTTTATCCCGCGGTTTCTTATATTGTTAAAGGGGCTGTCCTAGATAACAAAAACCAGAAAGTTCATAACTTTTGACAATAACAAGTTCAAAAAACGTTCAACGTTTGGAACTCAAGCAGTTGAGAATATTAAAAGCCCTGTTGTGCGAAAGAAATGTCTCTCGTGTGGCCAATTCGGTGGGCTTAACGCAACAAGCTGTTAGCGATCAGCTTCGTAAAATGCGGGAAATATTTGAGGATCCATTGTTTGTCAGAACCAGCAATGGTTTGATCCCGACACCCACTGCCGAACAATTGGGGGAACGTCTTGAGAAAATCTTGAGCGAAGTCGAAGGGCTGTTTGATGAGGCTGAATTTGATCTGGCTACGATCGACAAAGTCTTTACGATTGCCGCAACTGATTATGCTCAACTGGTAATATTGCCTCATTTATTACCAAAGATTTGGCGAGATGCCCCGAATTTAAAAATTAATTTAGAAGATTTCGATATTGATAATCTTCACAATGAAATGGTGACGGGGAAGGTGGATTTAGCTCTTGCCTTTCCAAGTTTTGTTTCTGAATCCTATCCTAGAATCTCGTTGTTTAAAGAGCATCACATCTGTGTTGCTTCAAAGGAGTCACACCTTGCTGGACATCAGTTAAGCCTGGTTGATATCGCAGCTATACCTCAAATTATTGTTTCCCAATCAAGGCCGGATTTTCGAGGATCGATTGATACCCTGTTCGAAGAGCAGGGTATGAAACGTAATGTTATCATGTCTGCGCCCTGTTTTTCTGTCGTCCCTCATTACATAAAAAATAGCGATGCTATTGCATTTATACCTTCTCGGAGTATGCCGAAAGATGGACTGATCGAGCTTAATCTTGAAGAGAATACTCTCGAGTTTGAAGTCATCGCGGCCTGGCATTCTCGCTCCAACCACGACCCTTTGCACAATTGGGTCTTAAGTCTTTTAAAGGAAGAATTTTCTCGTAATTAAATAAACTTAGGGAACTTTAATGTGTTTTTTTAGGGGATATTACCAGAGATTAAGTTTTGTTGATAACTCTGCAAAAGCATCTGGAATCACTTGTTTCAGCTCTCTTTCCGTTTCCGAGCTTTGCAGCCAAGGGGAGACAGCAAAATAGAAGTGTGTCTTTTGCTCGAACTCTTCGATTTCTCGCCAGACGAGGCCAGGGTTTTTCTGGCAGAAAAGTTCAGCGATTAAAATGTTGCCGATATAAAGGGCATTAAATTCTTCTGCCATTTGCATGGCAAGAGTTGAATAGGGCGTTTCAAGAAGGTTTTGGATCTGTAAATTGTGACGGCGGATGATGTCCTGATGCTCACTGTAGCAAGGATCACTTTTGGGGACTGATATCATTTTCTGATTTTGCAGATCGGTGACAGTCAACTGTGGTTTTTCTGCTAACGGATGCATTGTGGGAAGGATGCAAACTTGACGGGCAGAAAGAAAACGCTGGTTCTCGATACTTTTGTGGTTCAGTGGCCTAGTATGAAAGGCAACATCGGCACGATTTTCTGTCAAGGCACTGATGGAATCTTCTTGGGACGCTGACGTGACTTGAAAATGCATGCTGCGTTGTCGCGGTAATCGTGTAAGTAAGTGTGGCAGTACCAAAGATGAGTTTGAGAAAGAAGCGCAAATGCGTAACTGGTTGACCTGACGGGTCTGACCACGACGCCACTTGGTGAAGGTCTTATCTATTCCCGTGAGTAACTCTTCTACGTCTTCGTGCAGGATCTTGGCGCGTTCGGTTGGGAAAATACGTCCGTTTTGACGCATGAAAAGGTCAGTCTCGAATGTGTCTTCCAGCCTTTGGATGTGTTGACTTATAGAGGGCTGGGTCACCCCGAGCTTTTCCGCTGCCTTGGTAAGGCTTCCTGTCTCCATTACTGCGGCAAAGGCTTCGAGAGATTTCAGGTGAGCAAGTTTATTTTCTTTAAGGCTAAACATTGGGTGGTTTTTTCGCTTATTTGTTCCGAAATCTCAGCGGCAGTCTGAGCATGTTATTTAAAGTTGTGTCATTTTATGTGTGACGTTGCCAAACAAATTCATTAGGGACTATGTTATTAAGACAACCTATAAGATCATAAGTTTATTTTATAAGATTGTCGATTTCTTCGTAAAGCTATAACCGTTATTGTCGTAATTATTTGTTTATCTCCTTTTGTTTGTTGGAGGTCTCTCTCTTCACAGTCCTTGACGTTGGTCTCTTAGTTCATAAATAAAATCTATAATAAACACTCATCAGCTAAAAGAATTCACTAAAAAATACCTGTTGGTTACCGCCTCATACTGAATATTAAAATAGAACACAGGGAAGAATTTAATGTCCATTCTCCACAAAAAGGCCGTGTTAGCCTTTGCGTCCACTTTACTTACCTCAACAATTTTAACAGGCCTGTCTGGCCCTCTCTCAGCACAGGAAGCTGTGCAGCCTGAAGCGACCCATGCTGTGGTGGAAAAGCAGTCTGTTAAGTCCGAGAAATTCATGGTGGCTTCGGCTAACCCAATTGCTACCCAAGTTGGTTATGAAGTGCTTGAGCGCGGCGGTACTGCTGCCGATGCTGCGGTTGCGGTACAGTTCATGCTCAATCTGGTCGAGCCACAAAGCTCTGGCATAGGCGGTGGAGCCTTTATGGTTTATTGGGATGCCAAGTCCAAAACCCTGACCACCTTTGATGGCCGTGAAAAAGCTCCGATGGCTGCCACGCCAGATTATTGGTTGGGTGCAGATGGGCAGCCTGTGGGCTGGTTTGACGCCGTGGTCGGTGGTAAGTCCGTCGGTGTGCCGGGAACGCTTAAGCTGATTGAAACGGTGCAGCAGCGTTATGGAAATCAGGACTGGGCGTCTTTGATTGAGCCGACCCGCGCGCTGGCTCAGGGTGGCTTTCAAGTCTCTCCGCGTCTGGCGAGCCTGATTGAGAAAGCCCAGGGCAAACGCAAACTTGAAACAATGGCCGGTACCCGGGATTATTTCTTTGATAAAAACGGCAATCCGCTCAAAGCCGGGACCTTGTTGCGCAATCCCGAATTTGCCGCAGCCCTTGCCCTAATCCAAAAAGAAGGCTCGAAAGTTTTCTACGAAGGCCAGATCGCCAAGGATATTGTTGCCGCTGTGAAAACAGAAGAAAACGGTGGTGTGCTCACGATGGCTGATATGAAGGCCTATACTGTCGTTGAACGTAAGCCTGCCTGTGCGGATTATCGAGGTTATGAAGTTTGCGGCATGGGGCCACCTTCTTCCGGCGCACTGACTGTTGGGCAAATCCTGTCGATCCTTTCTAACTATGACATTCCTGCCATGGGGCCGGGCGCTGAAAGCACACACCTTTATCTTGAAGCTGCCAAGCTCGCCTATGCGGATCGGGGTCTTTACATGGCCGACAGTGATTTCGTGAAAATGCCAGAAGGCCTGCTCGACGCAAATTATCTCAAAAGTCGTGCTGCCCTGATTGATCCAAGCAAAGCCATGGCCAAAGCTAATGCCGGAACCCCGCCCTGGAAAGAGGCCAGTATTTACGCGCCTGATACGCAGTTAGAGCGTCCGGGAACCAGCCACTTTTCTATTGTCGATGCGCAGGGCAATGTGGTGTCGATTACCACCACCATCGAAACAGGCTTTGGGTCACGGGTGATGAGCAACGGATTTCTGCTTAACAATGAGCTGACAGATTTCTCTCGCGCCCCGGAAGAAGACGGCAAACCGATTGCCAATCGGGTCGAAGGCGGCAAGCGCCCGCGCTCTTCCATGGCCCCGACCATCGTCCTCAAAGACGGCGCACCTGTGCTGGCTATAGGCTCGCCCGGTGGGTCGCGCATCATCAACTACGTGGCCCAGTCCATCGTTGCTATTCTAGACTTCAACATGGACCCGCAAGTGGCGATCAGCCAACCGCACATCGTCAACCGCAATGGTGCCACGGATATTGAGGAAAACACCGATGCTGTTGCGATGATCCCGGCTCTCGAAGCGCTTGGTCATGAAACCAAGGTCAGCGACCTGAACTCTGGCCTGCACGTCATCCAGATCAAAGACGGTGCCCTGATCGGCGGTGCCGACACCCGCCGCGAAGGCACGGTGATGGGAGACTGATAATCAGCCATTTTTGAAGGAACACCGGGCCTGTTTTTGGCTCGGTTTTCTTTTGTATGGTTGGAGTTCTATCGAAATGGAGATTAGATAAAGGGCATTTGGAGGTGCTTTTTGCAGGATTTTAAAAGCGGCTCGTTGCTTGGCTTTTAATAATATATGAAGTTATTCTCTACAAACTGATGAGAAGTTATATATTATTCGTATTAATTTTTCCGATCATGAGAGAAATCGAAATTAAAATCTTGATGTTCCGAACACTCTTTTCGCTGTTATTTAGTTTTTTACTCTGCTTTTGGAGCAGCCTCGCTTCTGCAACAACGTTACATGTCAGTGTGTTTGATCTTCATCCCTTTGGCAGCCGGGATGCCGAGGGGAGGGGTGTTGGGATTATTCCTGAAATTCTCCAAGAAATTTCTCAGGAAACCGGGCTTGATCTAAATGTGAGGGTGGTGCCCTACAAGCGAATGTTTTTCGAGCTCGAAACCGGGGATACGGATTTTGCGATATTCTTTCGGACCACAAGAAGCGAGCAGATCGCCACGCCAAAGGTTCGGGTTTATACCTTGCGCAATATTGTTGTCGGTAAACGCGGGATTGATCTTTTAGCTTATAATGATCTTTACAGGCACACGATTTCTGTGCCGAGGGGAACTTTCTATCAAGAAAAATTCGACAATGATCCCGTGTTAAAAAAGACTTTAGTTCCCGGGTTTTCCAATGCGGTCAACCAGCTGTTAGAAGACCGGGCTGAACTCGTCGCAGGGCCAGAGATATCCATTGTTTATCATTTGAGAAATCTCGGGCTTTCAAAAGATATATTGGGGCAATCTCTTTTCCTCAGCAATAGATCTGCCTGGTTACAGGTATCCGAAAGATCTAAAAACCTGACCCCGGAAACTCTCCAAATCCTTGTTGATACAGTCAATAAGCTTCATCAAAACAAAATTATTGAAAACATCATGAAAAAGTATAATTAGGCATCTCAAGGGTCCTTAAGGGGAGGGATTTTGAAGATTGTTCTTTTGCCGGGTTTGGATGGAATGGGTGACATGTTCGCACCTTTTCTTTCGGTGCTTGATGGTTTTGAAACACAAATTATTGCTCTTCCAAATACAGGCAAACAGGATTACGAAACTCTGACAAGTTATGTAATGTCCCAACTTCCAGACGAGGCGTTTATTCTAGTTGCGGAATCATTCTCTGGCCCGATAGCCGCACAGATATCTGCAAAATCACCGCCTCACTTAAAGGGAATTGTATTTGTCGCCTCCTTTCTTTCATCGCCGAACAGAGCCTTACTGTTTCTTGCCAAGTTGTTGCCTTTAAATCTTTTGGCTCGATTACCCTTAAGTCGGTTTGTATTGCGGTTTCTTTTTCTGGGGTCCGTTGCAGGTGACGACCTAATGGATTTATTCCAAAGCACAGTGAAAAAGCTGTCCCCAAAGCTAATGAAGGCCAGGCTCGAAACCCTTCAATCCTTGGATTTTGAATGTTTCTCAAGTGAACTGCCAGTAGTGTATATTTTACCATCATCTGACAAGCTGGTCCCCCAATTCAAAAGCGAGCAATTTAAAGTCTGCTACAAAAATGTTGAGATTAAGATAGTCGAAGGTCCTCACTTTTTATTGCAAGCAAAGCCTGTGGAAGGGGCATATATCGTAACTGAGTTCGTGAATTCGTTATAAAATAAAACACCCTGCCCGGGGATTTTTGATACCAAGCTTTGATATGTTTTACAGAAAAATTGGCCAGGGTGTCTTTTTTGCGGGACCACTTTTAAGGAGGGTAGTTGTTATTTCACTTCTCAGTTATGACCGTTTAACTAATTTAAGACTGCAACAGATAATTCTGACCGCCGTGAGTGTACCCCTGCCCATTGTATGTCCTGAGGATTAATGTTTGAGATACTGTTGAATGTTTTCGCTCTTTTTTTAGAAAATGTGTGGAGCTTGTATATGGCAAATGAATGTTTAAAAATGTCATCTATAGGTGAAATTAATTCATAAATTTTCTCAATTAAGTATTCAAAATTTAAATATATCATTACCTTTCGTTGAAATTAACCTTTTGCTTACCTCCTCAGTTCAATATGCCCGTAACGGGTGAGAAGTGTCGATAAAATAAGAGCATAACGTTAAAGGCTTTCAACCACATTGTTGGCTGTAGGTCGTTCCGCGGAAGACATAATGTAAATGAGTTTGTTTCGAGTATTTCTGTTAATTTGTAGTGTGATCATTCTTTCTTTTGTAAATAATGGTACTTCCATAGCGGGACATCCTGCGAGTGGGCAAGCAAACCTTCGGTGTTTTTCTGTCAACGAAGGGTTATCCTCAAGTTTGATATTCGAGCAGACTTTTGATCAAGACGGCTATTTATGGATTGCCAGTTCAAATGGACTAAACCGTTATGACGGATATGATTTCACGCTTTTTAGTAATGCCCCGGAGAATACGACTGGTATTGTTGGGGCTAACGCGCGGAGCGTGGTTACAGATCAAGAGGGGCGGATTTGGGTCGGAACTCATAAATTAAGCCGATATAGTGATAATAAGGGGAGTTTTCAAAATTTTGGTGTATCCAGTCAAAAGTTAATTCATTCAATACATCAAGATCTTGGTAAACGATTATGGATTGGTGGGGCGAGCTTTGGATTAAGACAGGTTAATCCGGATACAGGCGAACTGGTTCAGGTCTTAATCAATGATGTCAGCGAAAAAAAATCTATCATAAGCAATACAATCCATCGCATGATCGATGGTGAAAATGATGATTTATGGATTGCGACAGATATTGGGTTAGAGCATTTTGATATTAAAACAGGCATTTTTACTCACTATTCGTTGAGCGACCTTGTTGCAACAATAACGCATAATTTTATTCGTGACCTTACGCTGGATAATAAAGGAAATATCTGGATTGCGACTGCTGAAGGTGTTGTTGTTTTTAATCCGAATAAGAATACGTGGGTTCATTACCAACATTCCAAACACGATAATACATCAATTGCTACGGATGATGTCTGGACAGTTTTTGAAGATACTAAAGGACAGATTTGGATCGGCACAGATAAACGTGGCGTGAATAAATATTTACCAGAAACAGATAATTTTTCTCATTATCAGTCTGGTACAGGTCGAAATTTTATTCCTACTGGCGCCATATTTGATATCAAGGAAGATATGAATGGTGCTTTGTGGTTGAATATTTTTAATCACGGTGTTTGTCGCTTTAGCACACATGATCTCAAGTTTGAGGTTTATCAAACGAACCCTGCGGACCCATTAAAGGGGCCAAATTTTGATAACCTTCTTGATATTCATGAAGATAAGAATGGTAAAATCTGGATAGCGACAGATGGTGGGGGGGTAAGTTTATTTGATCCTGAAACGAGGTTATTTCGCCATTTTTCTCATGATCCTGAAGATCAAAATAGTTTGAGTAGTAATTCGGTTATCAGTATTGCCGAAGGCAAAGACGGTATTCTGTGGTTTGGAACATGGGGCGGAGGGTTAAATAAGTATGATCAGATCAATGAAACGTTTATCCGTTATAAAAGTGACGAGGTGTATCGAAACGGCCTTTTGGGTAACAATGTTTTTAATATTCGTATAGATAGTAACGATATTTTGTGGCTCAGCGTTTGGGATAAAGGGTTGCAAAGATTTGATCCCAAAATTGAGATATTTACCGATTACAGTCTTACTAGCGAAGCTGCTCCGTACAAAATTTCAAATCAACATATAAACTTTCAGCATGAGGACAAAAGTGGAAGGCTTTGGTTTGGTGGTCACGATGGCCTTGAGATGGTTAATCCAGAAAATTTAAATGTTAATTCCATCATACTTAATACTCAAAATGATATTTATGATGTTTATGAAACTATGGAAGGGATTTTATGGTTTGCAACTTCAGATGGACTTGTTCGTTATGACCCTGTTACAAGTGAAAAGGAATCATATGGCAGAAAACAGGGGTTATCAGACAACTTTGTAACGGGGATAGAAATTGATGATAATGAGTTTTTCTGGCTTGGAACCCGAAAAGGCTTAAACAAGTTTGATCCACGGACAAAAAATATCGAAACTTTTGGCCTTTCTGATGGCCTCCAAGGTTGGGAATTTAATCGATTTAGTCATCTGAAATCAAAAGATGGTATTATGTATTTTGGTGGTACAAGGGGATTAAACGTATTCGATCCCAACCACCATTATAAGAATAACAGAGTACCTAAAGTAGAAATCACAGGCTTGGAGATTTTTCAAAAGCCGGTTTCTATTGCGGAAGAAGGCCTTCTTCCTGAAAAGATCAGCGCATTAAAAAAAATTGAGTTGTCATACGATCAACGAGATGTTGCTTTTAGATTTACGGCGTTGGATTTTAGCGTTCCTGAGAAAAACCAATTTAGATATATGCTGGAAGGTTTTGATAAGAACTGGACGCTGGTTGGGAGTGATCGGCGAAGAGCCCATTACACTAATTTAGCGCCGGGAGACTATATCTTTAAAGTTAAGGCGGCTAATAATGACGGGGTCTGGAACAATGAAGGTGTATCCTTGATTGTCGTGATTACACCACCATGGTGGGATACTTATATAGCTAAAATTAGTCTTTTTGTTTTGATTGCTGTTTTTGCTTACGGCTTCCACTGGTTCCGATGTTCTGGTAACCAAAAGCGAGAAAAAGAATTAGAAATCCTTGTTGAACAAAAGACCGAAGAGCTGGCAAACTTTAATCGGTTTTTGGAAGATCGTGTTTTGGAACGCACCAAAGAATTAGTGGCAGCAAAAGAAAATGCAGAAATAGCCGATACATCAAAAAGCGCATTCTTGGCGAATATGAGTCATGAGCTTAGAACACCGTTAAATGCAATCATTGGCTTCTCGCAAATGATGCAATCTGAAGTTTTTGGATCTTTGGGGAATATTAAATATCGGGAGTATACCGAAGATATCCATAAATCAGGCTCGCACCTGTTGAGCTTGATTAATACTATTCTTGATGTGTCTCAAATTGAAGCCCGAGACGTTATGCTATACGAAGAATCTATTCGACCACGTGATATTATTGATGATGTTTTTTCAATGGTTTCTCATATGGCGAAGAGTAAAAAACTGGATTTAATTGTTGAATGTCCCTCTGATCTACCAATGCTTTATGTGGATAAAACACGGGTGAAACAAATTTTCTCTAACCTTATTTCAAATGCGATCAAGTTCAATAAAGATTGTGGAAAGATAATCGTCAAAGTTAGTGAAACGTCAGGTCATGAACTAAAAGTTGAGATTGAAGACACGGGGATTGGTATTGAGAATAGTAAAATTTCCGGAGTTCTTAAGCGATTTGGACAAGTTGAATCCAGCTTTAGTCGCCTCAATGACGGCATCGGTTTGGGGCTTTCGATTGTGAGCGATTTCTGTAGGCTTCACCAAGCTCGGTTTTCTTTAAACAGTGAACTTGGCAAAGGAACTGTTGCGACAGTTATTTTTCCGAAAGAACGAACGGTTACACCAAAAGACCCGGATACTGCAGGGTCTTTAACTCAGTTAAAAAAGAGGCTGGTCTAAGCTGAGCATTCAAAATAAAACACCCTGCCCGGGGGTTTTTGTTATCAAGCTTTGATATGGTTTACAGAAAAATTGGACAGGGTGTCTTTTTTTGCAGGGCCCCTTTTAGGAGGGGCAGTTGTTATTTCACTTCGTAGGCAGCTGAGTTCGCAATTACAGCGCCGATTACTTCTTTGACAGCTTCTTCAGAGAAATCGGCATCTTGATAGATTTTGTAGAGTTTGAAGTCGGAAATCCGGCTGAGGACAAACCATGCCAGGCGGGCAGCTTCGGGGGACTCTTCCTTATAACCCAAATCGACGGCAACGGACCTGATCCACTTATGGGCAAATTTTCCGGCGACATAGTGGGAGAAAGACCAGCTACCATCGGAATAGGATGAGAGGAACCATTCGGCCATACGCTTGTCTGGGTTGAGCTGTGGCGCTTTTGTGCCTGCATATTCTGCGGCTTCTTTCATGGCCGGGTTAAAACCTTCTGCTTTACCGTCCTTGTTGGTTACTTCTATATCCCAATGCGGGTCGAAGTGGGTTGCTGCTGCACCAAAGAGCAATTTTTCCGGCGCTTTACGTTTGAGGAGTTCGGCATAGACGACCGCCCCGTGTTCGCCCATCCATCCCCACTTGGCCACGCCGTCTTTTCCACCCCATGAACCGGGGAACCATTCCGGTTTGATCACGGTACCTGATTTTACGTCCCAGTTGTACCAAACTTTACTCCAGTCATGTAGTGCCAGCTGGGCAATCACGAGATCTCTGTCGCTGTTACGGATGCCGTGAACCTGATCAAAGGTGTTGAGCCAGCCCAAAGCGATCTCGATGACTTCGACCAGATGCACAGCCAGACCACCGGGATAGTGATGGTGACCGGGGCCACCCGTTGCCGGAGCTGTCCTCAGGGCATCAGCAGATGCCTTGCCGTTGAAGACTGTTGATTCTGGTGTGGCATACATGTCGAGCACCAGGGTTCTGAGCTCCGGGTCCTCAATCGAATTGATATAGCCCATCAGGCGGTCATAGGCTGCTGTGGTCCAAGCACCACTTTTGGCCATATCGGTTGGGTCCATGGCGAGAATTTGGTTCAACCGTTGTTGTGGAACTTCGGCTGCCTGAGCCGTATAGCTGTAACTGCCGAGCAGAAAGCAGACGAGAAGGAGAAGGCGTGGTGTTTTCATGATTATTTGCTATCCAAAAGTGTTTACGCAAAGGATCTCTTCGATAACTTATGGAGGTGACAGATGGATGACGGCAGCAAGTCAGGTGTGTAAAGTTTTTGAAACAAACGCATTCCGCAGATCAACTCGTGATCAACAACAGTAAGAGCATCGATGTGGCAAAATAAGTAATTATTTTGGGGTAAACGTTTTGGATGAACATGGACCACCTGACTTGCGGCACGATATTTAGTAGTGTTTGAAATAGCTAAATACGAAACAAGCCCAAGGCATTTGATACATCGCGGTATGTTGCATCTGTAATGTTACGAGCGCGGTCCGTACCTTCTTTAATAACATCTCTAACATATCCGAGGTCCTTAGAAAGATGCATCCGCTGCTTGCGGATGGGACGAAGTAAATCCTGCAGGATGCCTTCAAGCCGACGCTTTAGAACCATATCGCCAAGACCGCCGTGACGATATTGTGCTTTTAATTCCTCGACAGCCTGATGGTCCTCATCAAACGCATCCAGATAGGAAAAGACGACATTACCTTCAACCTGTCCGGGGTCCTCGACCCGTAAATGGTTGGGATCTGTGTACATCTGTTTGACTGCGGCGCTTATGTCTTCTGGGGAACTGGAAAGAAGAAGGGCGTTGCCAAGAGATTTACTCATTTTTGCCTTGCCATTGATTCCCGGCAACCGACCCATTTTTGGAATTACGGCGGTAACTTCCGGTAATACATCAACCGAAGCGGTAGCATTAATCCGTCGAACAATTTCGTTGGTTTGTTCAATAAGAGGGGCCTGATCATCACCGACGGGAACGATTGTTGCCTTAAAGGCTGTGATGTCTGCGGCCTGCGCTGCCGGATAACAGAGAAATCCTGCGGGAATGTCGCGTCCAAAATTTCGGGCGCGGATTTCTTCGCGGATAGTTGGGTTACGCTCAAGCCGGGAAACAGTTACAAAATTTAAGTACAACATAGAAAGTTCGGCGAGGGCAGGTAAATGCGATTGGAGACAAATGGTTGTTTTGACCGGATCAACACCAACAGCAAGGTAATCAAGAGCGACTTCGAGAACGTTGGAGCTAACCTTGGTAATATTATCGGCGTTGTCCGTTAGGGCCTGCGTGTCAGCCAAGAGTAAATATTGTTCGTGGTCTTCTTGAAATTGTAATCTGTTTTTAAGCGAACCTACGTAATGTCCGATATGTAGCGGACCTGTGGTGCGGTCACCTGTAAGTATGATGGGTTTCGTCTGGGACATTTTGCTCTCAATTTTAAAAGAAAAGGGAGAGCCGCCACATGATGCAGTATACATAGAAAAGCCGCCTCACGGGCGGCTCATAAACGTGACATATCGTCGGGCCGCTCCTATGGAGAGCGCCACCAATTTCTAACTGCGTATGTTTGACAATATTTCATGGTCGCTACTTAGCATTGCAAACGAAGATCACGCAAGCTCATAAAATTTAAATTTAAGGAGAAAAGGTGTTTTTATCCACCCGTATGAGCATAAGTACTGTTTGGAATAACGTGATCAGGATAGCGAATGAGGCGACTGTCATTGGTCGGTTGATCAAAGCTGTGTTGCCAAACAGCACCCGGCCAATAAGTTTCGGCCATTCTGCGGGTTGGCCAATAGACAGAGGTGTATAGGGTGCCAAAACCTTTGGAGAAGTTGGTGGAATAAAGCGGTGGTTTGAGGAACGCAGCGATAAATTTGTCGGCAGGTTCTTCGTGCATGGTCAGACGGCGAAGGAGAAAGCGCTCGCGCTCGACAGTTCCTGTTGCTAGTGCGTGCTGGTGCCATTCAACATGTGCTTGATGATTGGTGGCAACCCTGGCGGTGGTTTCAACAATTTTACGGTCAGGCGACAAATAGACGGTGGTATAATCACCTGAACGATCGACACAGGTGATATTGTATGCCATGTGGCAAGGAACCCGACGGAGCACGGCTATGGCTTCTTTTGTGGTGTCACAAAATTCGAGAATATAGCGCAGGATCAGAGGGACACCAAACCCGTCCCCCAAGACGCGGCGGCCACCAAAAGTTAGAGACAGAGCAAGGCCGGCATCGTTCATGCCATCAACCACACCCCACATTCCATCCGAGGTCGCAAGGACACGTCTGCCATTCCAAGCGCTATCGAGAATGATGCCATCACACAACTCGGGATTATAATCGTAATTGCGCACAAGCATTGGCTCATCATCACCAAGCCATACGGCCTGAGAACAACCAGAGAGATAAGGAGGCGGGCGGTAGAAGCTGAGAAACCGCGCCGCGAGATCACTGCCACCGGCCAACTCACAAAGTGTTTCATAAGTGGGTACAAGTTCGGGCATGTGTTGTTTTAGAGCCCGTAAACCCGAGAGATAGGTTTGGCGCGCAGATAGGCTCTCGCTCAAAAACCACTTCTCATAGGCAGGCCAGAGCTTGTTAAACTGCTCTTTCCAGGCGGGACCCGCCTTGAGTTCGTGAATTTTATCGAAGATCAAATCCATAGTGCGTTATACCAAACTAAATTATTTCTCATGTTCGAATTAAACGGTTTTTACAAATAGAGCCCAGATAGGTTTTACGATTTATCTGGGCTCTATATTTAATATCGCAATCTTACTTACATTATTTTAAAAGCAGGATCACTTATAGGGAGCGCCTCTGCAGTTGGCAAAGGTGTGGCCTTGAACTTTGACTTGATGCCTTCAATCCATTGTTTGGATCTCGGGTTAAGCTGGAACGCCTTATTCATTGCACGTCCCCGGGTCACAAGAATACCAAGATCTGCGCCTTCATAGCGGTAATCGCCAACATTGGAAATTCGCAGGAAAAAGGCCTCTGTGTCAGAGGAAACAGCCCGGCGGTGATAATCAAAGCGGTCAAACTCGACACTGCCATCGGGGAGTAACTTCCAAATGCCGCTTTCAGGGGCTTCTGTGAGTATGTCCACGCTGTCATCGGTGTGTTTGATCACCATTTGACACCAGTCGTCGATGTTGTCGCTGTCGGCCCAACGGTTGTTCAGTTCTTTGACATCAATTTTGAAAGGAATGTTGGAAAATTCAAGGAGATGAAAAAGGAAAAGCGGTGCATCGGCATGTGCAAAGGCGGCGTGATTGGTCATCGAGCTTGCGCCCGTCACACGCGGGTTACACTCGCCGAGATAAACTTCGCCATCATCTTTGTCGATAAGGAAATCAAGCTCGAAGTAACCACGATAGCCTTCTTTTACCAACTGGTCGCCGAATTTTTCGGTATAACGACGAGATTTTTCGCGAATTTCTTCATCAAAAGCATCTGGGAATATTTCATTCCCACACCACCCGCCTCGATAAGGGGTAAGCTGTTTAAAGCCAACGAGTTCTGTCATCAACGGACCAACAAGAGTTCCTGCTTTGGTGGCACAGGCTTCCACGGCAGAGCCCCGGTTGTTGATGCGTTTCATGATTTTGATTTCGCCCTGACCGACGATATCTTTTTCATGACGCTTGAAGTCTTTTTCAGTTTTGATAAAGAAGGTGGTGTGACCGGAATCACCAAAGGCGGATTGCAGAACCAGATCGGTGCCGACTGGTTTGGCGACCTCTTGTAGATGTTTCCAGCTTTTTACCTGGCTGAGCACATTTGGGACACTTGGCACACCTGCGGCATTACCAATACGTACGGTTTCAATCTTGTGATCAATCTTTTCGCGCAAGGCTGCTTTGGGGAACCAGACGTCGATTTTCAGTTCTTTACAGATCTTTTCAATCCGGGCGTCAAACATCAAGAACACCACTTTGGGTTTCTTTTTACAGGCCTTGATTTGATCAATGACTTCTTTATGTTCAAGCAAATAGACGTTGATGTCTTCTATCGACTCAAATTCTTGATGTTCAATTTCTGTCGGTACGAATACGTTGGGATGCCGACCATCAAAACAATCAATATAGCTGATATATTTAAAGTTTCGACACCATTCATCAATCCCTAGCAGGTTAAAGTTGGTTGCACTTATAAAAAATATCGGTTGTTCGTTACGGTGAAAAAAACGCCGAATTTCCGAAATGTTATCAAGTGATTTAGGCACTTTTTTTGATGGCTTTTTCCCCGTAGCCTTCTTTTTTTTTGCAACAGTACTGTCCATGTTTAAGCTCC
Organism: Kiloniella antarctica; assembly: GCF_042682825.1. Classification (NCBI taxonomy): domain Bacteria; kingdom Pseudomonadati; phylum Pseudomonadota; class Alphaproteobacteria; order Rhodospirillales; family Kiloniellaceae; genus Kiloniella; species Kiloniella antarctica. The sequence goes on along the minus strand of NZ_JBHUII010000004.1, from coordinate 640,018 downwards.
CTGTTATGGTCTTTATTTGGATGTCTGATTTATTCAGCTTTTAGTTTTTTTATTTTTTTTGGCTTTGGTTTACTTTGTATCTGTTTTTCAATGGCTTCTTGTGTGAATACCCGAAGGCCAAGTTCTGGTCTGTAACCGTGGATTTCCTTCACATCTAAATTGCGGAGGAACTCTATGATTTCAGTACTGGCGACTTGTCCTGGTACCAGAATAGGAAACCCTGGTGGGTAAGGAATAATGAAAGAGGCGGATACAACATCTCTTCCTTCGGCCATTGCGTTATCAAGAGTCCTGTCGTTCAAGTTCATGTATTCACAATTGTTTGAATCATAGGCTAAGAAGAAGGGTGTTCTTGAATCTCCTTCGGCAACATCACCAGAAAGATCATGTCTGAAGGCATCGTGAAATCTTGAGAAATCAGGTAATGGTGGAAGGTCTTCCACCATTGACTTAACGCTCTTGTCGTAAATTGTACGCTCGGCCGGGCTCATGTCTTCGAGTTGTTGTTCTAGCTCATGAGCGATCTTAACAAGCACTTCGATTAGATACGCAACCGAACTACGTGTGGTCCCGATATTTGTCATAAACAATACGGAGTTCCGGGATGTTTTGTTAATCTGAATACCGTATTTGTCCATCAAAATTTTGTTTTTGAAGGTATCTCCATCCATTCCGGTATCACCAACAAAGAGAGTGATACGGGTGGCATCAAGACAGAATTCGTCCGTTTCCCAAGCATCCCAAATATCATTCCAGCCTTGTTCTGGATCATAATAACTTTTGATCCCCGACTGGCGATATTCCGGCGGAACCATATCTGCAACAGTCAGAATACGGAAAAACTTTTTTAACTTTGGATGTGTCATGATGCTTTGACGCAGAACCATGGCCATTTCGACCTGCTTTTGCACCAGCTCAAAACCTTCCAGTTCGACCTGTCTTCTTCCCACATCCAGTGACGCCAAAATCTGATAGTTTGGCGAAGTGGACGTGTGGGTCATATAGGCTTCATGAAAAGCTTCTTCGACCTTTGATTTATAATCCTGATCGTAAATGTGGATCATGGACCCCTGCCGTAAGGCAGTAAGAGTTTTATGGGTCGATTGTGTTGCATAAGCCCTAATGCGTACATCTTCCGGATTTGGATAAAGTCGTTGATCCAACCAGGCCTCGGTATCATCTTCAGCGATATGCGCGGTTTCTTCTTTGAATGTGTTGTATTCTTCGAGATAGCTCTCGGACCGATAGCGTTCTTTTAAATGAGCCGCGGAGAACATGGCTGTGCGTTGTCGGTAAGTTGGACCAAAGCGGGCAAAGCCGAACCAGGCTTCGTCCCAAAGGAAAACAAGATCCGGCTTGATGGCAAGACACTCTTCCATCACCCGTTGCACGTTATAGATGATCCCGTCAAAGGTACAGTTGGTGAGCAAAAGCATCTTAACGCGATCAAGTTTACCTTCAGCGCGTAATTTCAACAGTTTCTCTTTTATGCTGCGCAGAGGAACCGCGCCATACATTGAATATTCGCTCAACGGGTAGGAATCTAGATAGACCACATTGGCCCCGGCAAGCACCATGCCGTAGTGGTGGGATTTGTGGCAATCTCGGTCAACCAGAACGATATCATCAGGACGCACCAGTGCCTGAACGACAATCTTATTACAGGTTGAGGTGCCGTTGGTGGCAAAGAAAGTAACCTTGGAGCCAAAAGCGCGGGCTGTGAGGTCTTGGGCTTCTTTGATGGGCCCGTGAGGCTCAAGAAGAGAGTCTAAACCACCAGAAGTTGACGATGTTTCGGCCAGAAAAATATTCAAGCCGTAAAATTCGCCCATATCCTGAATCCAGTGGGATTTGATAATGGACTTGCCGCGAGAAATCGGCATGGCATGAAAAACACCAGTAGGTTTTTCCGAGTATTTTTTTAACGCGGTAAAAAATGGCGTTTTGTAGCGGTCATCAATACCACGAAGAATATTGAGATGCAGTTCAAAGAAATCTTCGCTGTTGTAGAATACCCGGCGACAAGTTTTTCCGACCCTGCCAGCGATGTCTTCAACCGACTGATCCGTGACAAGAAACAGATCCAGTTCTGGTCGAATACGCGAAAGGGCATCGGCAAGGATAATGGCGTAGTCGCTGCTTTCAGCATCATCAATACCATCGACCTTTGCATCGCGTAAAAACTTGTTCAAGACCGGCAGTCCGTTTTCGGAATGCAGATCAAAACCAAAACGAATTACGACGGATTGGATACTATGGTTAAAAGATGCTGCGATTAGGGCGTCGTCCAAACTCGGAACAAAAACCGGAGCATAAGTAAACAGGTCGGAATCAGTTCGCATAGATGCCAGTGCAGCACGTTGTGATTCCTGTTGAGCATCAGAAAGATCATCAACAATCAGGACTTCGAAATAGGGACGTTTGCGTGCGCGGTCGAAATTGGTGTAACTCCCCGGTTCGATAGAGGCGTCACGCTCTGCAACTGTTTCGGCATCTCCATTAAGATGGATGTGCTTGCGTCTGTATTCTCCGCTCAAAAGGGCAGTTGCGATGCGTTTGATTTTATTTGCAAGGATCTCGTAATCTTCCAATTGCTCATCAAGTATGAGCTGTCGGAAGGCTTGCGGCCCAGGAAAGGCCCAGTAAATTTCTACTGGAGCAAGGTAATCGAGAAGTTCCCGTACTTTTGTCAGATGTTTATCGCTGTTGGGGCCACCATTTGCCAACTGACGGCTGGTGCTTTTAAGCTTATTCCAGGTATCAATACGAAATTGCGAAGCGTTATAGTAATGGCTAAGTGATTTTTGGTTATAAACTTTCTTGGTTTTCGCCATATTTCCCTCTTCCCTGCTAGCATCTTATTGTGATGATATTTTTGTTATTCTTCTTTTTGTTCTTATTTCCTGTTCTTAATTCTTTTAATTACTCCCAGTACTGTGGGCTATCAAATGTGCACCCTTTGTACTGGGGTTTGTTTCCTATGGATCATTCACCGTGGTTATCCGCCGTGGTTATCCGCTGTGGTCTGCATTTTGATTTAAGGTTTTGTTTTCGCCTTTGATTTCGTATTTATGTGATAAGTGTCTAGGTCCAACTGGTTAAGGTCAACGCGTAGGTGTTTAATTCTTAAATCAAGTCAGATTGTGCGGGTGCCGCCGTGCCATTTGAAGAGGCCCAAGGCTCTCATGATACGCGTGATCAAATTTGGTCTTATCGTAAACGGAAAAATCAACATTTTTGTCTCTAAAACTTTTGAGAACTTGTCCCAAGCCGTTTTGTCCGAGTGAACGTTGGTGCCTGACCAGATCCATATCAATTTCGATCGGGATAATTTCTTCGCTACCGCGTGCTTCGTAAAGCATATTACCACCCGGACCAACCACACAAGAACGGCCAATACCACCTGCGCCAATGCCGTTGATATCGAACACATAACATTGGAATTGAGCAGCGGTTGCACGGGCAATTGCCAGTTCAACATCACGATCCGTTGTGCCTGTTAATACTGGGTGTAACAGAACTTCTGCGCCCATGGCAGCAAGTGTACGTGTGGTTTCTGGGAACCAGATGTCGTAACAAATTGAAAAACCAAAGCGCCCAACACTTGGCACATCAAAGACCAAAAATTCAGTGCCGCCTGTGACGCCTTGTTCATAAGGCATAAAGGGAAACATCTTGTCGTAACGCCCAATGATCACGCCTTCTGGGTTTATGACAACAGAAGTATTAAAGACGCCGCTTTCTCTGCGCTCGAACATGGAACCGGGTATGATCCAGATACCGTGTTTTACAGCGAGCTCTTGAAAGATCTCAATCTGATTTGTAATGGTTTCCGGATGATTGTCGATGAGAGGCCCAAAAGGAGCCAGCTCACTAAACATGATCATGTTGACCCAGGGGAAACGAGCGAGCGCAACCTCTGTCCGCAGTTTCATGGCGGAAATATTTTCATGAGTTGCGGATACAAACATTTGTATGCCTGCGATAGAAAATGGTGTCATATTTTTCTTTTCACGTTTTTACGGCTGGCGTAAGTGCCTAAATGTACAAGGTGGTAAAATTATCACCCCGCCTTGTACAGGGTTGTGTGTGTAACGATAGATACCAAATACATCCTGCAGAAATGTTACCACTACTGGGTATCACCACTACTGGGTATCACCACTACTGGGCGTCAACAAGGCATTGCGCAAGTGTTGCCTCTAGAACATCCATACCTTCGTCAATCAAAGCATTTTCTGCGGTGAGGGGAACGAGAATTCGGATCGTATTGCCATATATACCACAGGACAAAAGAATAAGCCCGTTTTCCATTGCTTTTACACAAAGTGCCTTAGCCAAAACGGGATCAGGAGCATCACCTTTCATCAGCTCAAAGGCAATCATACCCCCAAGATTACGGATATCACCAATAACAGGTTCGTTAGCGCGCTGGGATAGTTCTGACAAGCGGGCAACTGTTCTTTCTCCCAGCGCAATAGCTTTTTCATTTAACTTTTCAGTTTCAATGACATCAAGCACGGCGAGCGCTGCGGCACAGCCAATCGGGCTGCCGCCATACGTGCCACCCAAACCACCCGGCGCTGGTGCATCCATAATGTCAGCTTTACCGATAACACCGGAAAGTGGGAACCCGCCAGCGAGACTTTTGGCAACGGTAATCATGTCTGGTTCAATGCCTGCGTGTTCGATTGCAAGCGTGCGCCCGGTACGGGCAAAGCCAGTTTGAATTTCATCGGCAATTAACAAGATACCGTGCTGATCGCAAATCGCCCGCAGCTTTTGCATAAATGCAGGAGAGGCGATGTAAAATCCGCCTTCGCCCTGAACGGGTTCAATGATAATCGCGGCAATTCGGTTTGGATCGACATCTGCTTTAAAAACGGTGTTGAGAGCGTCGAGTGAATCTTCTTCGCTGATGCCATGATTGGCCATGGGATAAGGCACATGGAAAATGTCAGCGGGGAAGGGACCAAAGCCGACTTTGTAGGGAACAACCTTACCGGTTAAGCCCATTGTCAGATTGGTGCGGCCGTGAAATCCGCCTGAAAAAGCGATCACACCTGGACGTCCCGTATGGGCACGGGCAATCTTGATCGCGTTTTCTACGGCTTCCGCACCTGTTGTCAGAAATAGTGTTTTCTTTGGTGTCGGTCCCGGTGCGATTTTGTTTAGGCGCTCGGCCAGTTCCACATAGCTTTCGTACGGTACGACCTGGTAAGCGGTATGGGTAAAGCGTTCCATCTGTTCTTGAACGCGTGCCATCACTGTTGGGTGACGGTGGCCCGTATTGAGTACGGCAATCCCGCCTGCAAAGTCGATATAACGTCTGCCTTCGACATCCCAGAGTTCGGCATTTTCCGCCCGGTCGGCAAAAACATTCGTTGCTGTTGCAACACCGCGGGGGATTGCATTATCACGCCGCGCTGACAGAGAGCTATTATCCATAAGTGTCTTGCCTTCCTTTGTTAGGATGTTCCAGAACATTTCCGCCTTAATTAAGGGGTACCCAGCTCTGGACGTATCTTGTTTATTTAGCTGTTGAGAGCTTCACTGATATCAATAATTGGAACGTTGACCTGATCTGAAACGGGTGCAGTAAAAGCAACATCTTGTACCGCTATTTCAAAATTTGTGGCTTCAATACCTGCGGGTTCAATACCTGGGTTTTCAATATCTGGGGTTTCAATATCTGGGGTTTCAATATCTGCAACGCCAAGTGTACTTAGCGCAGTAAGGTCGGAAAATCGTTTTTCGATCTCTTCTTTGCTCAGGTTTTCGATTTTTTTGCTCAAAATCCAGACATGGCCGAATGGATCAACAACTTTTCCGGTACGTTCGCCCCAATAGGCATCTTCAAGTGGAAGAATAACAGCAGCTTGGGCTTCTACAATACGATCCCATGCACCATCGATATCCGCAAGATAAAGTTGTACTGCGGTAGAGGTGCCACCAAGAGAAGTTGGTGAAAGAATGCCGTAGGCAGGCATTTCATCGTTGAGATGAATGATAGAGTTTCCAATTTTCAATTCAGCCCGCAAAATGGTGATGCCATCAATATCGACAATGCGGGAGAGTTCTTTTGCATCAAAGACCGAAGCGTAAAACTCTATCGCTGCGGCAGCGTTTTTGACCACAAGTACAGGTGTAGATGTGTGATAACCTTTTGGTACCGGGTTAATTTTGCGCGCCATCTCTAGCATATCCTCTTTGACAGGTTTGGTCTGGATGGTAATATTCTCCAAACATCATGCCTCATGCTGTATCAAAAAAAGGAAACTGTCAACAACATGGACCAAGATGTAAATTTGGGCGTAACAATGGCTGTTACGCAGGCCGATCTGGTTTATCTTCGTCAAACCGCAAGGCTGGGCGAGTTTCCAGTGGTTTACCGTGTCCATCGTTTGCAAAAGGGAGGTGGCTTTGGGGATCAAAGCAAACATCCTTTCTCCTGGGGTGTGTTGGTTTATGTCGACAGCCAACTTGCCCGAATTAATTCGGCGCGGGGCTTTGGGCGTGAATGGAACGACCTGGCGCGGGTTGAAGTATGGCTGCGCGCACAAGGATTTCGGTACTGGTGGACTCGTAACGATCTTGAACCTATTGGCGAGTTCGAAGGCGTAGACGAGGATGAAGAAGAACTGGGGGTGGTTCAAAATCCGGCCAGTACGGACCCCGTTCCCGGTACGGATTTTGGCTATTAGAAACCAAAGGGTATGACAAAAGGTCTTTGGCGAATAATAAGGAAATCACCATACCGCGCTGTTAAAGTTGTTCCAAAGAGACATTATCTTAAATTCTGAGCGATTTACTTAGATCAGGAATAAGTCATCCGGAAAGTCAGGCAGATGCGTTCGCCTGTTGGTTTGTTGGTCTTGGGGATCTGGTGTAGCCAGTAGTGCTGGGTTTCGCCCTTCATCAATAACAGAGTGCCCGCCTTCAGATTGATATCGAACGGCAGGGTCGCGCCTGACTTTGGCTTGAATTGGAAAATTCGATCGCCGCCGAAGCTGAGAGAGGCGATGGCTGGATTTATTCCCAACTCTGCCTCATCGTCCGCATGCCAGGCAACGCTGTCTCGCTCATGACGGTAGAGATTGCAGAGCGCGCTGTTATAGGTAAATCCAGTAAGGTGTTCAGCCCGGTCCTTTAGGCGTGACAGCAAAGGTGTCATCGGTCTCGCTGGCATGTGCAGGCGTGAATAGGTATAGGGTGAATCTCCATACCATTGTTGTAAACGCGGGATCGGCACGGTCCGGCCATGTAAGGAGATCTGCGCTTGCTGCCAATCCAGATCAGTTTTCAGTTGTTCGAAAATCTCTGCGCTTTCAGTGGCTGAATAGGCATGAGGGAAACAGGAAATATCAGCTTGTGGGGCAGGGTACTGAATTGGGTTTGTATCTGGCAATCTAATCTCCACTAATTACCCTAACAAATGCCACGCATTATATTAACAGTATAAAGGATTAACTAATTTTATCGTATCTGCTATGAGGCTATTGCGGAAGTCTCTATAAGTCGCAGACATTATAGAGAATAGTTAAATACACAAGCCTAAGTGTTGTCATGTTGACCAAGAAGTGCTCGTTTCATGAGGATCAGGCGCTTTACCACCTTGGGACGCAAAACATAGAGAGGCTTTGGTCCGGCTTTAGATGGGGGTTATGAGGCAATTGACGTGCTGAATTCGAGGTGTCGATAATGTGGTTTGAAATCCTCGGATAGATGAAAATGATATGTTGTCAAAATCAGATCAGCCTTCTGTCTCAATTAAGACAAGTGGCTTAAGTCAGATACGTGTAAGAAAATAGGGTTGCCACCTGTATTTTTACGATAAGAAAAGCCGTTAAACCCGCTTTGTGATAAGGGAGTTCTCCGCGTTGTGACGCTTGGAGTTTCAATGTGTTGTAGCTCGATAAAGGTATAAGGTCTGGCCCACAGCCATTCTCTGTTGTCCACTGATGTTAGGTCAGGATCGGGCAATGTTTCGTCACTCCAACCATAGAAATAGAGACAAAATCCGTATTCTGTGACGGGTTGAATAGACATCAGGCGCATTCCAAGTTCTTCACCAAAATAAGTTTGAGCAGCGACAAGATCTGTAACGCGCAGCGTTATGTGGGCGAGGGTAGCTTGTGCCCCGATAAAATGGCCTTCGGGTAAAGACTTGGCTCTGCCTTCAAAACCCTGCTGCAAAAGTTCTATGGAAAATCCGTTCGGGTCGGTGAGCTTGCTCATATAGCCGATGTTCTTGAATTGATAAGGGGCGGGCAGGGCAACGCCTCGATCCTTTAAGTAACCGACAGCGGCATCGAGATCTCGTAAGGTGATGCCTATTTTCCAGTAAAAATCGTTGTTTTGAGGTTGATACGGTTCGACATTTTCCAGATGAAAAACAACGGCGCATTGTTCGGGGCTAAAGCCAAAAGCTCTTGAATTTTTGTCAGCATTGAGTTCTTCCATCCCCAGAAGATCGCAATAGAAACCAGACAGGCCAGTAAAACTTGGTACACGAAAGTGTTGTGCTGTTATTCTTGGTGGCGGGATCTTTGGGATAGAACGCGATTTCATGATTGATAAAATCCTACACACAGAATTTTTAAGATAAAGCAAAACTCATTTATTTACTAATCCCGCTCAGGAACCCGCCGGAGGGTCATGCCGAATTTCTCGTTAGCGGTAAAACCCAGGTTTTCATAAAACCCTCTGGCTGATCCAGCTTTACTTACGGTCGTTCGTTCCAATATTGCCGCGGTTAAATTATATGAAAAATGTGGATTTAAGGAATATGGGGTGGAACCCAGAGCCTTGAAAGTTGGAAACGATTATCATGATGAACTATTGATGCGTTTGCTGTTCACAAAGTAAAATTTCAGCCTCTTCTCTTTACGGGGCCTAACTGCAGCCTCTTGCAGTCGTCCGTATCCATACTTGCAAACACCGGGAGCTTGGGCTCACTTTATCCGCAACTAATCGAACGAAAATATACATTAACTGCGAGTATAAATAGAGCTACAATTTTAACCGCTTCGTGCCATTAGCAGTCATTCAACGTTTCGATCAACAGAAAATTTGGAACGTAGAGAGTAAGATTTCCGAGTGGGGAAACTTGTTATAAGCCATAGCATTCAACACTAGAATTAAATACATTCTTATGGCACTGGTAGACTACATGTTTATTGTACTGCTCTAACTCATTTAAATCGTTGACTACATTATGAACAGGAATTGATTTAGGAGCGACCTTCAAATTTTCTATGAGATACTTAGAAGCGCTTGCGGGTACAAGAAAATCAAAATCCCCGAAGAAATATCGTATAAATCCATTCGAATATAAATTAAAATCCCACGCCATATGATCATCCTTTTCGGGTAATGGAATGCTATAACCCCGGTCAGAAAGAAGGCATGTTTTCTCATCATATGTATATATAAATACCATGATGAATAAATTTGGGTTTTCAAAAAGATCTTTTACAGTTTTCTCTAGAAAATTAGGTTGGTCTCCTTCAATTGGTGTTAGACAAAGAAATATGACAGAAAGCCAATCTACATACTCTTCTTCTGTTACTCCTAATTGTTCACACAGATAGCTCTGATGGGGTTTTCGCCCATTAAGTACACGTTCAAAATTCTTATAGTGAATGGGATCAGTTGGATGAATATTCCTAAGCGGAAAGAATGTATCTAGAGCCTTCTTTATTGAATATGGGTTTCTGACAAAATTTAAAAACTTAGAAGCAAAAATGTTTAATATTTCAGGCTTTATATCTGCTCCAGGAGTAGGAAGCTTTGAAATCAAGCTTTCTGTATTTGATTTAATATTCGTCTCGTACTGATGGAATAGCTTTTCAAAATTATATCTTTCCACGTCTTTTCCTAGGATATCAAAACTAAATATATCTTTTAGGTTTAAGGTTCTTGAAATTTTGAATCCTTTCTCAGAATCAAGAATGATAGAATGAGATTCTCGATCTTTCAGGCTAAATGAATATATTTTTTTGTTTTCTTCTCTAGCTGATGGATTTACCGCATTAAGCCTTTGTTCTACTTGCGATACAAAATGCTGATTTTTAGTTCCATTGAGCAAATCCATACCGAGTTTCCATTGGCTTATGACAATTTAATAGAGAGAACGTTTGTCCGTTTTATCAATATTAATACCAAATGCTGGAATACATCGCCAGACAAGGTGTGTGGGCATTTAAAAGATGCTAAGCGGCTTCGTGCCATAAGCGGACGTAAAGAATTTTCACTCTGGTCAAACCTCAAACTTCGAAAATAAATAGATCGCTTCATTCAACATCAGTGGAATCTTGATTATCCAACTCCTCAAATTTGCTCGCCATTGTAGGGTTGTGCCGTGTCAGCTTTTTGATCGTTACGTCCTGTGCCTTGTCGTTTGCAAGGCGAAGATTTCGATCCGTTCCAAGCAGTGCCTCTTTAGTTTTTTGTAAGTGATTAATTGATTTATCAATTTCATCGATTGCGATTTGAAATTTCCTAGAGGCAAGGTCATAGTTTTTCCCAAATGCGGTCTTGAAATTATCGAGGTCGTTTTCGAAGTTTGTTATATCTATGCTCTGAGATTTAACAAGCGCAAGCTCCGCTTTGTATTCTAGCGATTTCATTGCTGCGTTACGCAACAGCGTAATGATAGGAAGAAAAAACTGCGGCCGAATGACGTACATCTTCGGATAGCGATGAAAAACATCGACTATTCCAGAGTTGTAGAGTTCACTGTCAGGTTCGAGCAGAGATACTAATATTGCATACTCGCAACCCTTCTCAGTACGATCTTTGTCTAATTCCTTTAAAAAATCTTCATTCAATTGGCTGTCGCGAACCTATCAATGCATTCTTGCATAAGTTTAATGGAATGCTCAAAATTTCCTTGCTGATCACGCATTTTATAAGCCCATTTCAATCCATGAAAAAAATTGTTTCTAAAACGTAAAACAATAATCATACATGCAGTGAGTTGATCAGGAATACTCTCTTTTTCCTTACTTAAGACAGCCTTTACCAGCTCTTCATTATCATGACGTCTAAAATGAAGAGAGGCAAACTTATCATTAAAACCTTCAGCTTGGGTATCCATATATCTGTTTCTAAAATACTCAAGTACATCATCGAACCATCTTTCATTGAGTAAACCTTGATCATTCCATTCTTTTACTTTGCTTGAGATTTTGTTAGCTGAAGCATTGGTATCCAATACTTGAGCTTCAAATATTGTCCAAAGTAGGGAAAAATGATGAACTGATATTCGCTCAACTTCATCCAAGTTTTCATAACCTGGTGCATATTTTTTTAATATTTCTATATTCATGAAAATTTAACTCCAAAGTTAAAGTCAAGTGATTGAACCTGCCAGAGCGGACTCTTCAATTGTCTCTTTTTTATTGTGCTAATAAAGAAAGTTGTTACTTACTACTTGTGCGATAAATTTAATATAAAAAATATATAAATGAGGGTGTATTAATGGCTTCTGAGGATGTAGATTATTTTCAAAACGAACATCACGATAACTATTTTGATAACGATTTTGACAAGATTAATGAATTAACATATCTGCCGTGGGTAGGATCAAAATACAAAGGCCTCTACAATAAGCAAAAAATTCTGGTTATTGCAGAAAGCGTTTATAATTGGGATGAAAATAGTCAACATGCTTGGGCTTCTGTTAACGGTAGGAATTTCTCTCGGCATGTTGTTCATAAGCATGGTCTATACCATACAGTGAGTGGCGGCGTAGAAAATGCGCCCACATACAGAAATCTTGAACGCTCTTTGTCTGGGCAAAGAAACCTTAGCCCTGAAGCGAGGGTAGAATTTTGGTCTTCTATAGCATTCCAACAGCACGTTCAAAGGCCTATGCGGAATAAAAAAGAAAGACCAAGTCCTGAGGACTATGAAAAAGGTTCAAGAGTGTTAAAGGATATCATAAGTATAACAAAGCCAGATTTGTGTGTATACATGGGAACAGATTGGCGGAAACTCTCTGCAATAATGGATGTATTTGGTATTCAAGAAATAAAACAATATTCAAAAATTAATGGGGCCATACCAAAAAAACTCACACTTGAACTTCAAGGCAGTACTATACCTTTAATAATGATTAAACACCCCAACAGATTTTTTAGTTGGGACAAATGGTTTAACGAAGTTATCAAGGATGAAATCAAGTAATTTTAGCACTAAACCTAATAAATAATAATACACCCGTGGGCTTAAATGAGGCAGTAAAGTGCCATTAGCGGACGCCCAGTTACTAAGAATAATCCCTCAGTAGTTCCTATCAGATATTGCTAATCTACTGTAGGGAATTAAATTTATTGGATAATTTTAAGGCTAGTCTGACATAATCTTGAGCTTGAGATGATGATATTTCATCATCAACAGAATGAGCGGCTTTGTTTCTAACTGACCTTAATTCGTTTAACAATTGTATTTCTGCGCTACTGATTTTACTATGCTGATCCATCTCTTCTATGATTTTGTAACCCGAAATCTGTCTGCGTCCATCTTTCGTCGTAAATTTACTGGTAGACAACAAACTTATCATTGAGGCTTCTAGTGTTTTCCAAGCCTCTACGACTGCTGCAGTAGGCCTTATCATGGCAATATTTAATAAATCTTCATCGATAGTATTATCATTTGAAATGTAACCGTCTCCAGTTTGAGAAGCTAAACTTTCTAGCTTTTCAAACTCTGCGGAAAAACCTTTACCTTTAACATTTTTGAGCCGCCCAAGAAGTGTAGTGGCTTCTTGTTTATATTTTAAAGCAATGATTAAAATGACTATTGGTATAGCCAAATGTTCAAATCCAGAAACTATAACATTTTCAAAGTCAAAATTTAGGAAATCGGTCCAAAGCTCTAAATGCCAAACTTTGGGTGTTTGATCTATTGTCTCTTCTATATCAGCCATGATTAATCTTATATGTTTTGATTGATGCTCTGTTTATCAAATTAAAATCGGGATGTATCTGCGCAAGTATCAAACTGTTTATTAATAAACTAAACATTATATATAATAACTTGATGCACAACCTTTGACCTGCTCCCCAATGTGTAATCATTTATAAGTTAGTTGTGTTCCTGTTTTGGATCGCATCAAGTCAACGTGGTGCCAAAAGCGGATATTTACCATCTTTTACTCCGCTTTCCCTAATTCCTTATCGAAACCTCTAATCTCTTCGTGAGAAGGAACAATTAATGGTATTGCAATGCCGCTTCTTTGTTTTGCAAGTCTCTTTTCCCTAATTGATACCATTTGAACAAAGTAAATTACAGCACTTCTGGCTAACTTTAATGTACGAAGAGATTCCGTTAAGAATACTTCATAGTCGAAATGCTCCAGACACCCGGCCTGACTTTCTGGAAGTTCACCTAAATCATGTAACACGGTAAAACGATGAGTAGACGAGTTTCTAGATGCTTGTTTTTCAAACAAATAACCATTTATATTTGAAAGATCTTTAGAAACTTCAGTTAAAGCTAATAGTGCGGTGTTACCATTCTCTATTTCTTGAGAAATTTTCGGCTTAAACTCTTCTTCTACATCTTTTCCTCGTTGTTTTTTTAACCAAAACTCTCTAACCGAAGCTCTCTTTGCACCACCAATTCCAAGGTAAGATAAAGTAGCAACCGCCACTTTATCTAAAACGTCTAATGCACTTCGCTGAGCCAAAGTCAAAGCGGACTCATTTACCCCATAACAAGCATAATCTAACGTGTCATTATAATTCCCCGTCTCAATGAATACTTGATTAGAGGCGTAAAAAAGCAATTGCCTAGAAAGAATATAGTCAGATTTTAGCAAATTAATCATTGCGAATATTTCAGGTACAGAACTACTTGAATCTACGTCGGTGGTTACTGATGATATGCTTATGTTATCCCAATATTTAGATTCATGATGGTGAGAATGGATAGTTGCTGATAGTGTTAAATTATTTAAAATAACAAACCTTTCGTACTCATCACCTTCAATAGTTGATTCACTTTTTTCTGTACAAGGAATATCCTTTATTTCATCGGTTATACCTTTTACTCCATACCCACCGGAGTAAGAATAGATAGTTTCAAGGTTTTGATTTACGTTAAAAGCTAAGTATTCAATTTCTTTTATTATTAGATTATAGTCGCCCAAATCCTGAGATAAGGCATATCTGAGCATTTTCAACGCGCCCGAACTGGCGACACCATTTTTAGGATTTTCAGTCAAAGCTAAGGTGTAAAAATCGTATGCTTCCACCCACCTATAAGATGACCATAAAAGATTCCCCAAGTTTGTATTAGATTGGGACTTTAGATCAAATGAAGACTGGTCATCATTTGCAGCCACATAAAAATACTTTCGCGCCTCCGAACGATAGTCTTCAGTTTCGCTATACCAAACGAAACCATTATATTCGGTAGATGAGGCGAGAGAGTGTAGTCCATTCGCTAAATTATATTTTAGCTCTGAGTTACCTTTAAATTTATCGACAGCATTACGATAAATTTCGACCCCTTTAAGAACCACATCAAAGTTCTTTAGCATTCCTCCAGCATCAACAAAAATTGCAGCTTTCAATAGCTCAACTTTAATATTCCCAGAAAGCTTTAGTGCTTCATCAATCGCTTTCTCTGGATCGTCATCTAACAATTTGCTTAATTCTTCAGATATGTTGATTGCATCCATTAGATTTCCTTAAATCGGCATACACATAATATTTCCATGGCACACTTTATAGTTCGGGCGCTCATGAAGCGTACACAGGTCAACGTCAAAGTCTGCTTTGGGTTGGTTGCGGAAATCCCAATAAGAACCAATTGTTATAGAAGATAGCATAAAATACAACCTTTGGTGTTGTTGTGATTGCCAATTAAAGTGAGTTCAGGATCATTTATTTCGAGCTGATGGTTATCTACCGTCGCAATTAAAGCGCGCCCAAATTCCCGATGTTTGCAAGCATGGACACGGGCGATTGTGGGTGGCTAACCGGTGATCTTGGGCCTTCTGAGCTTCAGTTCGGAAGGCCAGACAAGGGGGCGATTTCAGATAGCTTTGCCTTTTCGAATGCGTGTGGTTGCGCCTTTGTTGGTTCGTGCGAGGGCGACTTTCATTATGCGGTTGAACCTTGGGCACTCGGTGTGGGTGGGGGCCTGACACTCGACCACATGTCTCAATCCATCCCGTAAGGCTGCAAGCTGCTTAACAAGCTGATTAATTTCGTCCGCTTTTTTTAGTAGAGTTTGAGTTGGAAACTTGACCTCGCGACCAGATGCCGAAAATTCACGTATTTCATCTAATGAGAAGCCTGCCTTCTGACCAAGCATGATCAGTGAGAGTGTTTGCAACACGGAAGGGTCAAACAAGCGACGTAGCCCGTTTCTTCCAGATGAAACAATAAGCCCTTTTTCTTCATAAAACCGGAGTGTCGCAGGGGTTAACCCTGTCGCCTTTGATACGTCCCCAATATCGATATCTTTCATGCTTGACCTCAAGTTGACTTTAAGTAGTAGGTTATGTTTTCCAAAATTTAAATTCAATCGAAAAGGTCGATTTTTATGGAAGAAAATGTGTTCTGGTTTGTTGTCATTGGATTAGGGGCAACATTGATAATGGACGTCTGGGCTTTGATCCTGCGCCTTATCTGGAAAGTTCCCTCAATGAACTATGGCTTGGTTGGCCGATGGGTTGGGCATTTACGTTTTGGGGTGGTGTCTCACGAACAAATTGGCGCATCACCTATGATCCCGTATGAAAAGCTCAGAGGTTGGGTCGTTCATTATTTTACGGGGGCGGTTTTTTCTGTCCTGTTTGGTTTTATCGTGGGCACGAACTGGCTGGCAGATCCTCAAATAATACCCGCTGTTGTGTTCGGCGTAATAACGCTGATCTTTCCGTTCTTTATACTGCAGCCTGCTTTTGGCGCTGGACTGGCAGCGTCCAAAACACCGAACCCAACAATTGCCAGATTAAAAAGTTTAAACGCGCATATGTCCTTTGGCCTCGGCCTTTATTTGATCGCGCTTGTCTTGAGCTTTTTATAGACACCCTCGCTTTTCTATAATCTTTAAGGAGAAACACAATGAATAACATATACTCAACCATCACAGTCCGCCGACCAGATGAGGGTATTCGGTGCGTATCTGCGGGAAATGTCTATCGATATTTAGCGACTGGGCAGGAAACAAACGGCAAATTGGCGGTGCTGGAAAGTGTGGTGGAACCGGGGAAGGGCGCACCCTTTCATACCCATAGTCGGGAAGAAGAAGCTTTTCTTATAACAAAGGGCGAAATGGTTTTTTATTCTGAGAAAGAACGGTTCGTTGCGCCTACAGGTACGTTTATTACATGTCCTGTCGGAACTATGCGTGGCTTTAGAAATGAGACAAACAACCCCGCACACATGGTGATATTGCTTGCGCCAGCAGGTCTTGAGGAGATGTTCATCACGGATGGGACTGTTTTGGAAAGGGATCAAAAGGCCGATGACGTCGGCGGACTTCGTGAAGCCGCCTGCCCGAGCCTGTCTGAAGAATTTGGTATCATTAATCATGATATCCCTTTGCCCATAGGAAAAGAAGGGCTTGTTTCTGAAGCGAGCACCTGAAAGGACATCGTTCTATCCTGACAAAATAACGTGATTGTTGTGCAAAGCGCGGGTGTTAAACAAACTGCTATTTAGGTTGTTTATAATACCCGCGCCGGATTTTGGGACACCTGATCAAACGGCAAATTTTAGTGGTGAGATCAATGGAGCGGGAGCCGCAGCGAAAACCTAACTTTTCAAATTAATTCGTAACGAGATTATCTTCGTCAAACCAAACGGTGTCTCCTAGGCCATAACGCTCAAAAAACTTCTTGGTTTCTCCCTTTGCCATCATGTCAGCCAGAATATCGTTTAGGTTATCATACACTTTTTCGAGTTCAGAGGTTTTCGGGACGCCGAAATAATAGCCACTGCCTTCGTTGTATATGATGTAGGACGCGAAGACGTAGTCATCGATCCCAGCATTATTCAATGCTGTTTGAATTGAAACGAGATCTGCAATCGCCATTATTTTGAACCGACCGCCTTTGAACATCTGAACCATGTTTTTGTCATCGATACTGACTATTTTTTTAATTCTCGGGTCTTTGTCGAACTTATCGTTATAGGTTGTTCCGCGTTTAACACCGATCAAATATTTATAGAGATCCTCATAGCTCCCGAGGAGGTGCTTATCACTTTTGTGTACCAGAAATAAAACGCGTGTTCTGGCATAACCGATTGGTCCAAGGTATTTAACGAAAGCTTCCCGTTCCTCCGTTTTTCGTACGCGAGGAACAATGACAGGTTTCATTCTCTTTACCTGTTGAAGGCTCTGCGCAAAGGGAACATCCTGCCATTCTAGCTCATACCCTAATTGCTTAACGGCTTCTTCAAGTAGCTCAACCATGACGCCTTTGATTTGGTCATTATTATCTTTGAAAATGTAGGGCGGGCGGTCGCGCCAGTGAGCGATGAGTTTATCACCTTGAGAGAAAGAAGAAGCTGAAAACAAAGAAGTAAATAGTATGAAGATTACCGCAAGCATATACACCGCATGCTTTTTCATTATTTTCTCCAGGCCGTTTGTGCAGGTCATTATACAAACTGATAAGTTAATTTTTGGGAAAATTTGAAAAATAACACTGCTATAATTAGCTGTTCTCCAAGGTTGTCATCGTATTAACCTTATCAAGGGGTGTATCAATCCATAGCGAAAAACTCATCTTTTTCATGAGCTCTTGTACCTTGCATGGGGATCTATAAACTCACCTGACTTCACGTATCGGCGACAGGTCTTTGGGTCGCTTAGGGACATCGCAATGGATAAACATAAATAGATGAAGATCTTTTTTCGACGGCTTATTTGGGCGTGTGTGTTGATCGGGCTGGTCTTTCCCGTGACGACGATCCTGCTCTACCGGGTACTGCCGCCTCTGGCGACGCCACTCATGCTGATCAGAAGTTCTCCCATGAAGTATGACTTTGTCGCGTTGGAAGATATTTCGCCAAACCTTATACAGGCGGTTTTAGTTTCTGAAGATCAACGTTTTTGCCAACACGCGGGCTTTGATTGGAAACAAATGGGAATTGTCTGGGATGAGCTTTTGTATACAGGGACGGCTTCACGGGGGGCGAGTACCATCTCGATGCAGACTGGCAAGAACCTGTTTCTCTGGCCCTCTCGCAGTAAAGTTCGAAAAGTACTGGAAGTCCCTCTGACACTGATGTTGGAAACACTGTTACCCAAACGAAGGATCTTGGAACTCTATCTTAACATCGCAGAATTTGGGGATGGTATTTATGGGGCTGAGGCCGCAGCCCAAGCGCACTTTAATCGCGCGGCAAAAGGACTGACACGTGCTCAAGCAGCGCGCCTTGCTGCCGTTCTGCCCAATCCCTTGGACCGAAATGCCGCGCGACCAAGTCAGAATGTTCAAAAAGCTGCCAACCGTATTTCAGGAAATATCAGGGTTGCTCCTGCGGCCCTTTGGTCTTGCCTTTAAATTACCTGTTAAAAATATAATTTTAGCCAGATTTTTCTGGCCAATTTTTGCTCGGGATACTGAATTTAAGACATAAGAATTATGAGATTTTATAATAAAGTAGCCTTGAGTGAAATTGTTTTTAAAAGCAAGATTACTTCAGCGGTTTTGTTTTGTATCTTACCAGATAGAATGCTGACCGAATAATATTCCACGGACTTATGTACGCCTTGTTCTGAGTGCAAAAATGAATAGCCGTCGAAATAAAGCACGTTATTGTAAATTATATTTATGCTGATTGAGGTAAAACAGAATGGGTGTTTTTGAGCGGTTTTTGTCCGTTTGGGTTGGCCTTTGTATCGTTGTTGGAATCGTATTGGGTTTATGGCAACCGAGTCTTTTTCAAAAAGTTGCTGGATTAGAAATTGCTCACGTCAACATCGTGGTAGCTGTTTTTATTTGGGTGATGATTTACCCAATGATGGTGCAAATTGATTTCTCTGCCGTAAAGGATGTTGGCCGAAATCCTAAAGGCTTGCTGCTCACCATTGTGATTAATTGGTTGGTAAAGCCATTTACGATGGCGGCATTAGGTTGGTTATTTTTCAAAATTTTATTTGCCGATTTGGTCGATCCATCATCGGCACAAGAATATATTTCGGGGATGATTTTACTCGGTGTTGCGCCATGCACGGCAATGGTATTCGTTTGGTCGCAACTAACCAAAGGCGATCCTAATTATACCTTGGTTCAGGTGTCCGTTAATGACGTGATTATGATTTTTGCGTTTGCGCCTATTTCAGCATTTTTACTTGGAATAAGTGACGTTCAGGTGCCGTGGGAAACATTATTAATCTCAGTTGCTCTTTACGTGTTGTTGCCATTAATTGCAGGTGTGTTTACGCGCAAAATTTTGAACAAAGGTAATAATGAGCAACCCTTAAATGACTTTCTGGCAAGGTTGAAACCTTGGTCAGTTATCGGATTACTCGCAACCGTTGTTCTATTGTTTGGGTTTCAAGCAAATACAATTATTTCGGAACCAGAGACTATTGGATTAATTGCCATACCTTTGTTGATACAAACGTATGGAATTTTTATTATTGCCTACCTTGCAGCCAAATGGATGAAGCTTCCGCACAATATCGCGGCTCCTGCTTGTCTTATTGGTACATCGAATTTCTTTGAATTAGCTGTTGCCGTTGCAATTTCGCTTTTTGGCCTAAACTCTGGTGCCGCTTTGGCCACAGTTGTTGGTGTGTTAGTCGAAGTTCCTGTCATGCTTTCACTGGTTGCGTTGATTAATCGAACTCAACACTGGTTTAAATAGGCGTGAGACTGGCCCGCATATCGGCATATTTCGATATATGGGCATTAAAAGTACAATTGCAGCATTTAGATAACCCTTTTAGGCAGAATATTCTTGTTTGGCTAAAAGATTAGGCCAGATTTTTACCAGTTTTAGCGGAAAGTTAGTTCTCTGATTGCATTTGGGTATGGCAGGGTTAAAACCCGTCGGTTTTGCACTTGTGTTTCATAATATTTTTTGTCACCATCTGCGTGATGGTTTCTGGATATCTAAGCTGAATCCGGGATGAAAAGGGAATACGGTAAGGTGTAACCTCATAGGTGCCAATTCCGTGACTGCCCCCGCAACTGTATGTGGTTAGCCGCTCTGAGAGTACCACTGGATTACTAAAATCCGGGAAGGTTCAGAGAAGCTTTGATCCATAAGTCAGGAGACCTGCCATCGTGTTATTAACTCAAACCGGGCGGGGTGCCTCGGAAAGGATGATAGACATGGCGACAGGCTCTTTTGCGTCACATCACATCGGTTTTCGATCCTCCTCGTGCGTGCACGGAGGGTGCCATGAAACTGATTGCGCGATATCGATATCTCTTATCAAAATTTTGTAAAACGTTTGCACGTCTAGCTTTTAGCACGACGCAGCGAATAGAGAGCCAACACTCTTTTCAGAGATGGTCTTGTCTTTGTTGATAAATATGGATAGTAATGTTATAACATTACGTATTTATTTGTCGTGAATTAGATAAGAAATCCTGTTACATGAATAAAACGGCTTTAGAGGCCTGTAACCTGTCCTGGGGGCCAAACGGGCGCGAGGTTATCCTGCATGAAACCAGCTTTAAGGTTGGTGCCGGACGCATACTTGGCGTCGTTGGGGCCAATGGTGCAGGAAAATCGACCCTGTTGCGGTTGCTGTATCGCTATTACCGTCCTCGAACCGGGCAGGTTCTGGTTGATGGTGAAGATATCCATGCCATGGGGGCCAAGGCTGCTGCGCAACGCATAGCCGCTGTCCTTCAGGAACAACCGACAGACTTTGCCCTCAATGTGCGGGAAATTGTTGCGCTTGGCCGTACGCCGCATCGCAGCGGCCTGTCCGGCTATGGCGCACGCGATGCCGAGATTGTCACATCAGCACTGTCTAAACTCGATTTGTGCGGCTTTGCTGACCGATCATTTGGCACGCTTTCAGGAGGCGAAAGGCAACGAGTCATGGTTGCCCGTGCATTGGCACAAGAACCCCAAATCCTCATTTTGGATGAGCCGACCAATCACCTTGATATTAGGCACCAGCTGGAGGTTCTGACCCTGATCCGGGGCCTGGGGCTGACGATTATTACCTCTTTGCATGATCTCAATCTGGCCAACACATACACCGATGACGTGTTGGTCCTGTCCAAGGGACACAGCCTGGCTTTCGGTCCACCCGAAACGGTGCTGAGCGAAGAACTGATCACCCGTGCTTTTCACGTCAATGCCCGGATCGAGCGACTGGAACCCAGTGGTGAGAACCACTTTACCTATCACCTTTAAGTATCTTGCTCGCTATTAGCGACCTGTTTTGGAGAATACCCATGCGTAAATATATATCCTGTATGAGCCTTTCAGCCTCGGCCTTTGTTCTGGCATTATCGACAACCGCTGTCCGTGCTGCCGACTATCCTGTGAGTGTACAAAGCTGTGATCGAGAAGTTGTTTTTGACGCAGCGCCAAAGTCGGCGGTTTCCAATGATGTAAATCTCACTGAAATGATGCTGGTTCTTGGCCTGCGGGACAAAATGGTGGGCTATACCGGGATTTCCGGATGGAAAACGCTGGATGAAAAAATGCGTGAAGGCGTAGCAGAACTGCCGGAGCTTTCAGAAAAATACCCATCGAAAGAAGTTCTGGTTGGGGCTGATGCGGATTTTTATTTTGCAGGCTGGAACTATGGCATGAAGGTTGGTGGTGAAGTGACGCCAGAGAGCCTCAATCCTTTTGGCATCAAGGTGTACGAACTCACGGAATCCTGTATTCATATCGGGGGCAAGCCAAAGGTATCGATGCAGGATATGTACAATGATATCTTAAATCTTGGTAAAATTTTTGGGGTAGAAGAAAAGGCCAATGACCTTGTTGCAGGTTATGAGGCCGAGTTGGAAGCTTTCCAGTCCACATTGAAGGTGCTAGAGCATCCGGTTCGGGCGTTTGTTTATGATAGTGGTCAAGAAAAACCCTTTACTGCCGGGCGTTATGCGATGCCAACCGCGATGATCGAGGCTGCGGGCGGGCGCAATATCATGGATGACTTTGACAAAAGCTGGGCCAAGGTCGGCTGGGAAGCGGTTGTCGAGCGTAACCCGGAAGTGGTTGTTATCGTGAATTATGGCAATGTCACTGCAGAACAGAAAATTGAGTTCATGAAAAATAACCCAGCCTTTGCCGATATGGATGCCGTTAAAAATGATCGTTTTGTGGTGCTGGAATACGTCGAAGCAACGCCAGGGCCCCGCAACATCAACGCCGTGAAAAAACTCGCAACCGCTTTTCAGGGCAAGTAAATGAGCATCAGCAAAATGGAGGGGCCTCTGTTGCCAGATGAGGCTTCCCGCAGAACTGGCCGAAGAACAGGACGAGGAACGACTTCCCAAAAAACACACGTGTTACAGAGCTTGGTGGTGAAAGCTCTGGTAAAGCCAAGCCGATCATTTGCGCTCATTTTAGTCGTGGGTGTTATGTTTTTGGTATTCTCCATTTGCGTTGCGATCAGTGTCGGGGCCATTTCGGTCCCGATACCAACGGTTTGGGGGATATTTTTAAACAAGATTGTCCCTGGATTCATTGAGCAAACCTGGTCTGCGGGTCGGGAAGCCATCGTTTGGGAAATTCGTTTTCCTCGTACAATCTTGGCGGGACTTGTTGGTGCTGGTTTGGCGCTGGTTGGTGCGACCTTACAAGCCGTAACCCGCAATCCGCTGGCGGACCCGCACTTGCTTGGGATTTCATCAGGTGGGGCTTTTGGTGCTATTTTAGCTCTGTTGCACACGGGGTTATTTATTGGACTTTTTACCGTGCCTTTGTTGGCATTTCTTGGGGCGCTTGGTGCGTCGGCCTTGGTTCTCGGTGTGTCCAGGTTGGCGTCGGCAACCTCATCGGATCGTTTGATTTTGGCAGGGGTTGCTGTCTCTTTTGTGGTGATGGCTGCGGCCAATGTCTTGATCTTTTTGGGTGATCCTCGGGCCACTCATACAGTTGTATTCTGGATGCTTGGCGGGCTGGGTCTGGCGCAGTGGTCTCAACTTATTTACCCGTTGGTTATCTTGATCGGTTGCAGTCTGTTTTTCTGGTTCAAATCCGGTGATCTCAATGCAATGACGGTGGGGGATGAGACGGCTTCTACATTAGGTATTCCCGTGACGCGTTTTCGACTGACAATTTTTATTGTCGGCGCGCTTATTACAGGGGTGATGGTGGCTTTTTCAGGCATTATCGGCTTTGTCGGATTGATGGTCCCGCACATTGTCCGCATGTTTGTCGGCGGTGATTACAAGCGGGTGTTGCTGGCCTCAGCGCTAGTTGGGGCGATATTTTTGATTTGGTCGGATGTTATTGCTCGGACGATTATGGCGCCAGACGATATTCCCATTGGCATTATTACCGGACTGATTGGCGGGTTGTTTTTTATCTGGCTGTTGGGGCGGCGCAATAAGGTTTAGGTTTTTCAACTTAATGACCCAGAAGAAAGACAACTTGGATAGGACAAAAGCTGAAAAGGCAGGATGTCAAAGCTTGAGCTTCTCCTTACTGGAAAACGGACTTTGTGCTTGCTTTCCTCGCAAGGTGGGAAAGAATTTAAATGAAATCCTTATGGACTAATGCTTGGAGAATTGATCCTTAGCTTAAGCAGACCATTTTCAAGATCTCTACCGCAACAATACTCCTAGATGAGTAATTGGTGGTACTTTGTCCGGAAACGAATGTTCAGGAGAATAATGTAGAATAAACCAACACTAATACGATTGATCGCGGTTCCTAGCCTGTTAAAGTAATTTCAAAATTAATGCAAAATCAAACAATAATACCTAAAGGAACATCCGTATGAAATTTTGCAGTTATAATATTCAGTACGGGATCGGCAAGGATGAGCTGGTCAATTTCAACCGGATTGTCGCTGAAATCGGGACCCCGGATGTAATTTGCCTACAAGAGGTGGAGCGCTTTTTACCTGAAACGGGGATGAGCGATCAGGTGCGGGAATTGGCGGCACTCTTCCCAGCTTACCACTGGGTCTATGGTCCGGGGGTGGATGTGGATGCTGATATTGTTGAATCAAATGGTCACGTGCGCCATCGTCGCCGCCAATTTGGTAACATGTTGCTTTCAAAAGCCCCTATCCTGTCGTCTCGTAATCACGTTTTGCCCAAACACGGGTTGCTGGATGCCTTTAGCTTGCAACGTGGACTACTCGAGGGCGTGATTAATACCCCAAGCGGACCGCTGAGGGTATTTTCGACCCACTTTTCACACTGTTCACCGCAAGAACGCCGGGATCAGGCCGAGACGCTGCTGGACATCATTCGCCGTGGCCCGGACCAAGGCGGATCCTGGTCGGGAAACAACGCATCGGCGCATTGGACCGAAACGGGTAACGCCCCACCGATGCCGCATCAGGCAATCGTTATGGGGGATTTCAACTTGACCCCGAAAGATGCTGAATACGATGTTCTGGTTGGTCCTTGGGATGTGGCTCATGGGCGTTTGAGTAAACGTGATAACCTAGTTGATGCGTGGGATTATTCCAAGAGTGGGGATTTTGAACAGCCGACCTGTACGGAACGGGCGCAGGGAAACCGCCCGGTGCGCAGTGTTCGTTTGGACTACGCCTTTGTGACCCCGGATCTTGCGCCCAAAATAAAATCAATGTTTGTCGATGTCGAGGCGCAAGGATCAGATCATGAACCGATTTTTGTCGAGCTGGATCTGTAGGTTGAACAGAATGAGGTTAGGTCAAAAGAGATGAGTAAAGAAATGAGTAAGGGGAGGAAACTCCGAAAGACAATAAAAGAACGCGGTCTTGCGCGTGTGATGGCCGCCCATAGTCCACTATCAGCTCGCCTTGTGCAGGAGGCTGGGTTTGATGGTATTTGGGCCAGCGGTTTTGAGCTATCAGCACTCTATGGCTTGCCCGATGTCAGTTTGGTTTCCATGACCCAGCATCTTGATATGACCCGGGCAATGGCGACACAGACATCTTTACCGATTATTGCAGATATCGATACAGGTTTTGGCAATGCGATCAATGTTATCCACGCGATAAAGGAATATGAGCGTGCTGGTGTTGCGGCAGTTGTTATCGAAGACAAAAGCTTTCCCAAGGTGACAAGTCTGGTCGAAGGTGGCAGACAGGATTTGGTGCCGATCAAAGAGTTTCAGGGCAAAATTGCTGCTGCGATTGATAATAGAACCAGCGCGGATTTTCTGATTATCGCCCGAACAGAGGCACTGATTGCCGGATTGGGGGAGGCCGAGGCGCTGGCGCGTGCGCTGGCTTATGAAGAAGCCGGGGCGGATATGATATTGGTGCATTCCAAACAGGATACGCCCGCCGAGATTGAAAGCTTTGTGCGTAATTGGCAGGGGAAAACACCGATTGTCATCGTGCCAACAGCCTATCCTGAAATGACCGAAAAACAGGCGTTGGCACTGGGTAAAATTAAAGTGCTAATCTATGGAAACCATGCAATCCGGGCCTCTATTCAGGCAATGCAGGATGCCTTTGCCAATATCATCAAGCATGGCGGCGCGCAGGAAATTGGCAATGATATCGCCGCAGTTACAGAAGTTTTTCGTTTGCAAAAGATGGATCAGGTCAAAACAAATGAAGAGCGTTATCTCTCTTAAACCTTCGATTTATATTAATCGCGGGGTAAGGTATTTTATGTTATTGTAATATATAATTTTATTTATTGCCTTTGCTTATTCCCTAAAGGATTTTCAGTTCCATGCATCTGGATCCGGCACTGTCTTCATTTGTAGCAATTATCCTGCTCTTAACTGGGGTAGGGATGGCCGCTCATCTCTTTCGCCAACCTGTAGTCGTGGGTTATTTACTGGCGGGGATGATATTGGGACCAGATGGTTTGGCTATCGTCACCGACAGCGATGTTCTGGGCCGTTTGGGAAGCATAGGTGTTGTGCTTTTACTGTTTTTTGTCGGCATGGAAGTCTCTCCCAAGCGTTTGATTGCCAATTGGCGTATTGCGGTTATGGGAACAGTTTTACAAATAGGGTTGTCCGTGGCGATTGCCTTTGGATTGGGTGAAGTTCTGGGGTGGAGCTTTGGGCGTAGTCTATTGATTGGCTTTGTTCTTTCTCTGAGTTCTACGGCTGTTATTTTGAAGCTCTTTCAAGATTGGAAAGAGCAGGATACCAATACAGGGCAGGATGTTCTGGGTATTTTGTTAGTTCAGGATCTAGCAGTAATCCCTATGTTAATTGTCATTGGCGCTTTTTCAAATACTGGATTTCATACTGGTCAGGTCGTACTGCAGTTGGTTGGGGGGGCAGGGCTGCTCGGGATTGCGATAGCTGTTTCGGTTTTTGCCCCAATAAAACTGCCCTTTAGCAAGTTTTGGCGGCAAGATCATGAGATGCAGGTTCTGATCGCGCTCACGATTTGCTTTGGGTTGGCACTGATTTCTGGATTATTGCAACTGTCAACAGCACTTGGGGCCTTTGTAGCGGGAATGGTTCTTCACGCTACTCATGATACGGATTGGGTTGAACATAGCCTTCTTGGATTTAGAACTGTTTTCTTAGCTGCCTTTTTCCTTTCTATCGGGATGCTGGTTGATTTCGATTTTCTGGCCGAAAACTGGCCGCTTGTTTGTCTATTGGTTGGAATTTCACTGATTGCCAATAGCGGGATTAACACTGGAATCTTGAAGTTGTTTGGCAGATCCTGGCGTGAAAGTATCTATGGTGGTGCAGTTTTGGCTCAAATCGGGGAGTTTAGCTTTGTCTTGGCTGCGGTTGGTTTACAAGTCGCCCTGATCAATGAAACAGGGTATCAAATTATCATTTCAGTTATAACACTAAGCCTCTTGGTCAGTCCGGTTTGGATTGGCGGGACAAAACATCTCCTTAAAAAATATGGTGATAAAAATGATGTACCGGCCTAAATTTTTATTGTTAGTTGTTTTTTTGATTTTTACTTTAAAGCCAGCGGCTTCGGCTAATTATCTCTTTAGCGATTTGGTTTCTCAGTGCCGCCTTCCGTTCCAGAGCGGTCAACTTTTTTGTGCGGGTTATCTTGCGGGAGCTTTGGAAATGCATCGTTTGACCCGAAATCGTTTTCCCTCTGCGGCAGTTATCTGTGCGCCCGTTTTAAAGGTCGAAGAGCGTAAGGAAATTTTGGTGGAATGGGCCAAAGCGCATCCAGAACATAAAGACCTTACCCCTCCTGAAGGGGTAATGCGTGCTTTTTCAGAAAAGTTTCCCTGTCCATAAATAAAGGGCCATAAATTAGGAGGCCCATCTACAGGTCCTCGTAAACAGGTGTCTTTAAAATTATAATAGTCTTAGGATATGTCTCTGTTTTGAAACAAAAAAGATTATAATGAAAAAGTCTCAACCGAAAAACAGGTCGTTCGGTGCTCAGTGGGACTTCTGGCATGGGTGAGAGAGTACATTAAGAATTTTTCCGTTTGGATCACAGAGATAAAAGCGGCGCACGCCCCACGGCTCATCGGTTAAATCATAAACAATCTTGTGCTCTAATTTCTTTGCCAGTTCATATACTGCGTCAACATTATCCACTTCTATAGACAAATCAGGGACCGGGGTGCCTGAGCCACCTTCGCTGGCAAGGCTGATCTGCACAGTCGCCATCTCTCCAGAAGACAAGGTAGTAATCCAGCCATGGTCCATAACAACCTCTAGACCGAAGAGATTCATATAAAATTTCTGAGCGGTGGGGACTGACTTTACTGCTAGATTCGCGACAATACGCTTGACGGTCATTTTAATACCTTTGTTAGATTTCATAAAATGATGTGAGAGCGACAGGGGAAAACGATGGAATAGATGTAAAATTTCTCAATTGCAGATTACTACTTAAAGTATAAAATAAAAAGGTTCGTATAAATTTTACGGATATAAACTTTAAGGGAAGAAAATGGCAAAATATTTATTTATCTATCACGGTGGGGCGAAGCCAGAGAACCAAGAAGATGGTAAAAAAGCTATGGCGGCATGGATGGAATGGTTTGAATCCATTGGAGACAAAGTGATCGATGGTGGAAATCCAGTTGGTCTTTCTACGACTGTTATGAGTGACGGTAACGTTGTTCGTGATGGGGGGACAAATCCTGCAGGAGGTTATAGTCTGTTTGAAGCCAAAGACGTCGAAGAAGCAATTTCCATGGCAAAGGGCTGCCCGATTTTGGCTGCTGGCGGATCGATTGAACTTGCCGAAACCTTTGATCCATAAATATTTAGCCGATACAACAAGCAACAGTTTTTATCAAAAAGGACTTCGGAGAGTACATCAAGGAAGTGTACGGTAGTGTTCAAGCAATTGTTGCATATGGCTTTCTCGATAGTCACCAATAGCGTTCCAGATTTTTTCTGCGAGCCTGGGTTTGGCGTTATAAAGTTTATGACTGATCATCAGATACCAGTCATATTCAGCAAAAGAAGGTTTGATTTCGATCAGACTGTCGCTAAGGTTTAGTTCCCGGATCAGGTTTCGTCCAATGTTACTTTCTAGAACATAGGCATCGAGATGTCCCTCGGCGACATAACGAAGGCCTTTGGATGGCAGGTGTACGGTATTGGCCTTGATGCCATGATCTTCCTGAAGTTTTTTGACGACGACATAGCCTAAAGGGGTGCCAATGGAGTGATTGATGCTGGAAAATGTGTCTCCATTCCAATTAAAAACAGAGGTTTTGTTTTTAAACAGGCTGTAGACAACTCGGTGTAAACGTCTTTTGGGATCAGGGCGTGGAGTATTATTGGGCGTGTTGAGCATTAAGGGGTAACGGCCTAAAACTTCACGTTCTTGTCGATAGATAGAAGCAAAAATACCGTCAATCTTGTTTTGTTCAAGCAACTTCATGCAGCGCTTCCAAGGCCGCCGTATGAACTTGAGAAGAAGTCCTGATTCTTCTACAGCTGCTGTTATAATTTCAACGAGTACACCAGGGTTTTGTTTTGAGAAAATATCGTTACTTCCCATTATATAAGGGGGGTAGCTTTGGTTTTCAGCACAGGCAACAAAAACACCTTCTTCTGAAAGAGGATCAATTTCTGCTCTGGCTTCTTTGTGAAAAATTGACCAAATATTGAGCAAGGCAAAGCTCATTATAAAAAATGTAAAATATTTCATACCAACTCTCTATCTGACAGCGTTTAAGAGTGTGTCATCAAAGAGTTAAGGAAGGTTTATTGTCTGGTTTATCGCAATTAACTTTTCAGTTGAGGACATCTATGCTTCATTATTAAGATCAGGGCTATCAAGAATTATGTAAAAGAGGCAATGAAAGCCTCTAAAAAAACTGGGTACAAAGTATTCAGTAAGGGAACTTGGGAGCTATGATAGGGATGAGGGAGGTGCCGTGATTATCCGTTTTACTGTATTGTGTTTTGTGCTTGTCATGACCGGGCGTACAGTAAATGCGCAAGAAGTCCAAAACACCTATGTTTTTACGGGAGCACTTTTTCCCTTTATCCTCGAGCAAAATAACGAAGGTGCCCCGAAAGGGTTGTCCGTGGATATTCTCAAAAGAATTTCTGAGATAACGGGGGATCACATCGAGGTGAAAATGTATCCCTGGGCGCGTGCTTTACAGATGGCAAAAGCAGGTGTTACTCACGGCGTTATCGGACCCTACAAATCAGAAGAACGTGAAGCTTATCTAAACTATTCCAGCACCCATTTTTACGAAGACCGCATGGTGCTTTTACAGCGACAGCAAAGCTCTATTTCTTGGAAAGGTGATCTTAGGTCTCTAAGCAGCTATACGATGCTGGCGATCAATGGATGGGCGTATGGACCGGAATTTTCGGCGGCATTACCGTTTCTTAATGTGGAAAATGTATCTACAGCTGAGCAGGCCTTAAATATGCTTTGTAAAGAACGTGCCGACCTTGTTGCGTTAAACGAGAGAAATGCTTTGTACGAGATACAAAAAGAAAACGTTTGGAACGAATTATCCATTATGGAACCCGCCTTTCGTACTGTCGTTGGTTATTTTGCTTTTTCTAAAGAACGCGAAGATCTTGCCTTTGAAAACCGCTTTAATACTGCACTTAATTGGCTGGCGACAAGCGGAGAGATTAAGCAGCTGTCAGCAAACTATGGTCTTTCTTATATCGGCCCCACCGTTGAATAAAACCCGCCGTTGAATGAAATGATGTCATTCCTCTATCGCAATACAGCCATCATAGCACTGCCCCCGAAAAGACAGCCCCCTGAAATGTAGTTGATACGTTTAGCCGCCTTGCTGCCAAAAAGAAGCTTTTTGGCTTTTGCTGCTGCAAGCACATACATGGCGAGGACGGCAGCCACGACAAAAGTTGAAGATGCCAGTAAAATCAGGATCTGTTGTTCCGTGTTTCCTGTGGGCACCATAAATTGTGGTAAAAAGGCAAGATAGAACATGATGCCTTTGGGGTTTAGGGCTGCCGAGAGAAATCCGGCTTTGAAGCAGGCCCACTTTTTACCAGGCTGTGGTTCTGAAAAAGATGTGGAGGTCATCCGTCGGGCTTCAATAATTTGGGAATAGCCAAGATAGGCCATGTAAATTACTCCGGCCCATTTCACCATTTGAAACAATACTTCGGAAGATCCCAGAATGGCCCCCAGTCCCATCAGGGATAACAGCATCAAAAAAACATCACCGACTAGAACACCGCCAATGCTGGCGAAAGCCGCGCTCACACCGCGCGCGAGAGCGCCTGACCAATCAGCAATAGTACACAAGGCCCGGGAGCCAGTGTGATGACCGTGCAAGCAACAACAAAGGTAAGCCACATTTCAATCGACATTACATGGTCTCGTTTGGGCTAAGTTAAGGTGGGTAGATTAAGTAAGATAAGAAGTCTCAATCAAGTAGTCCCATTTTTCTAACGCTTAGTTTAAAAACGGGCAAGTTTACAAACTCATATTCGCACTAATTGGAAAAAACAATAAAGTAACTCTTGACCTTCCCCCTAGTGGAAACCTTATCTAAGGTGAATGGACAGAATTATTCACATATTATTGATTGTGGTTTTTACCGTGTCTGCCCCTCTTATGGGTGCTGGTGCAAATGACCATGGCGGTAAAATGAACCATCATGGTGTGATGGTGGACAACCTTGGCCACAGTGATGTGGTTGTGGATCAGGATAATTCTGCCATAGGTAGCTCTGGCGCAGAAGGATTGCGAGACGATTGCCTGCAAATCTTTCATTGCAGTTCTCCAAATACGCTGGTTTCTTTCTTCTCTGAACAAAAAAGAGTGAGCTTTTATCAGCATAACCTTTGGAGCTTGCACAAAAGCGAAGTGTTTCGCTCACAAACACCAACAGTAGATCTTCGCCCACCGAGATCACTGTAACTCCCCACGGGACGATCCACAAAAACCTTAAAGTCAGAAAACTCAAAGATTAACAGACTGTTCTTCTTATGATTTTTTCCAGATCTTAGCGGTTCATATTTCAGCTGTTCATATTTCAACTGTTAAATGTGTTCGTCCCTCTACTTTCAAAACATAAAATTTATTAAACATTACTGCTGGAGTTGCAGATGAAATCTACTGTTTTTGGCCATAAGGCCCTTATTTCTACTTTCGTTGGCATTGCACTTTCAATCGGCGGGATCTCCTTTGCCATGGCGAGTGCCGGACACGGAAGTGTAAAAGAAATATCCATTGGCCAACCGGGTGAAGCCGCCCATGTCAGCCGGACGATTGACGTTAATCTGGAAGACAATTTCTTTACCCCGGAAACGATAGAGGTCAGTAAAAACCAGACCGTGCGTTTTGTGATTAAAAACACCGGGGAATTTGTCCACGAATTTAACATTGGCACCGCCGCGATGCACGCATCCCATCAAAAAGAAATGATGATGATGGTCGATCACGGCATGCTTGAGGTTGATAAGGTCAATCGTGATATGAAAATGGATATGGGCGAGGGCGGGATGATGTCTCACGATGACCCTAATTCCGTTCTATTGGAGCCGGGCGAAACAGCCGAGATTATATGGCAGTTTCCTGAAGCCGCCGAGTTGGAGTTCGCCTGTAACGTACCCGGTCACTATGACAGTGGCATGATGGGTGAAATCACGGTTGGCGAACCTGACCATGATAACGTCGAGCTTTCAACGCACTAGGCGCGTTTCATATCTTTTCTAATGCTGGTCGTACGTGCTCAGAAAATAGAACGTACGGCCACAAAGAGATAATCCGGGCACAAACATTTTCAGCATAAAACGACAGGCATCTTTACTCAGGTCTCAGTTATTCTTGGGCTCAAATTTATTTGGGGCCAGTCATGAGATCAGATGCTTGATTAAGGAATATTTTCATGAAACAGGACAAACCCAGTCTTGCTAAAAACTGTTTTGCTTTTGCGTCCTCAGCCGTTGCCCTTGTCGGTGTGCTGTGGACCGCAGGGGCGCAAGCAGCGGTCTATGATATCAGTGTTGATACCGTGAAGATCGAGACCAGAAGTTTTAGCAAAAACGGCATCGGTTATAACGGCAGTTCACCGGGACCAATCTTGCGCTTTACAGAAGGTGAAGACGTCACCATCAACGTCAAAAATAATCTCGACACCAGCACATCCATTCACTGGCACGGTTTGATCCTGCCAACGAATATGGACGGTGTACCGGGGATCAGCTTTGAGGGCATCGCGCCGGGGGAGACCTTTAGCTATCAATTCCCGGTGGTGCAGTCCGGGACCTATTGGTATCACAGCCATTCCGGTTTTCAGGAACCCGACGGGGCTTATGGTGCCATTGTCATCACGCCCAAAAAACGCGAACCCTTTAAATATGACCGCGATTATGTGGTTCAACTCACAGATAAACACCCGGACTCTGGCGCGAAGATCATGCGCAATCTCAAGATGATGGATGACTATTATAATCGTTCTCAGCGTACCCTGGGCGATTTCTTTTCCGATGTTTCAAAAAAAGGACTTTCGGCGACCCTTGATGATCGTAAGGCATGGGGGGAAATGCGCATGACCCCGACAGACATCGAAGATGTTCAGGGCTTCACCACACTGATCAATGGCCAAGACGCAAATCAAAGTTCTGAAAAGAATTGGACCGGATTATTCAAGCCGGGCGAAAGAGTTCGCCTGCGTTTTATTAATTCTTCCGCCATGACCTATTTTGATATTCGTATTCCCGGTCTGGAAATGACGGTGGTAAGCGCGGATGGCAACAACGTGCAACCCGTCAAGGTGGACGAGTTCCGTATTGCCGTTGCTGAAACGTACGACGTCATCGTCCGTCCCAAAGAAGACCGGGCCTATAACATCTTTGCTGAATCTATGGGCCGGACGTCCTATGGTTTGGCGACCCTTGCGCCCAGAGAAGGTATGAGCGCAAGCACAGAAGTTCCAACACTGCGTGAAGCTCCACTTCTGACCATGGCCGATATGGGTATGGATCATGCCAACATGGACCAAGCCAGTATGTCGAGTATGGATATGTCTGGAACTGATGATATGGCAGGTATGGATCACTCTAAGATGTCGGATACAGACATGGCAAAAACAGACATGGAGAGCATGGACCACTCAAAAATGGATATGAGTTCTAAGCCTGATCCTTTTTATGCGGCGGGCAGTGGGCTTGCGCCTGTGGCGGCACCCGTTGAAGGTCGGGTCGGCAAGTTTTTGTCTTATGGAGATCTCAAGGCGCAAAAACCGCTCTACGATGACCGCGAAGTCACCCGGGAGATCGAGCTGCGGTTAACCGGAAACATGAGCCGCTATAGCTGGTCGATCAACGGGGTGAAGTACGAAGATGCGGACCCGATCCGTTTGCAATACGGAGAACGCGTGCGTTTCAAATTTGTCAATGAAACCATGATGACCCACCCGATGCACCTGCACGGCATGTGGTCCATTCTCGATAACGGCAATGGTAAATGGAACCCGGTAAAGCACACCATATCCATTGCGCCGGGCACTACGGTTTATTCCGAAACCGAAGTTGATGCCTCGGGACAGTGGGCCTTTCACTGCCACCTTTCCTATCACGCGGCGGCAGGAATGTTTCGCAAGGTGATCGTCGAAGGGGGGCCAGATGTGGCGGCAGTTCCTGTGATAAATGCTCCTGTAATAGTTGGTAATGAGGGCTAAGGTGATGAACTCCATATTTAAAAAAGCGAGGCCTTCAGGCCTTGGAAACGTGGCCTCTGGTTTCATGCTTTTCGTACTTTCTGGTGCTGGGCTCTCGTTGGCAATAGGAACAGCGAGCGCTGGCGAAGACCCTTACGTCTATTACGGTATCAACTTTGAACAGTTCGAATATCGTCTCGGCGCAGAAAAGGACCTGTTGGTCTGGGATGGCGATGCCTTTGTCGGCACCGACGAGGTTAAACTTCGTTTGCGATCAAGTGGAGATTATTCACTGGATGACAGTGCCTTTGAAGCTCTCGAACATCAGGGCTTGGTTCAGGTTCCGGTGTCAGACTTTTTCGATGCCAAAGCGGGCTTGCGTTACGACAGCCCGGTGGGTGAAAACCGGGGCTATGCGGTACTGGGTTTTCAAGGTCTGGCCCCGCAGTGGTTTGAGGTCGAGGGAGATGTTTATTTAAGTGAAAAGGGAGATGTCTCGGCCAGATTGGAAGTTGACTATGAACTACTGCTTACCAATCGCCTGATCCTGACCCCAACCGCCGAGATCGACGTTGCCTTTTCAGATGACGCACAAACGGGCGTTGGTTCAGGACTGAGTTCGATCGAAACCGGACTGCGCCTGAGTTATGATCTGGTTGGTCGCTCCATCGCGCCCTATGTCGGCGTCAATTACGAACGCAGCTTTGGCCAGACTAAGGATTACGCCCGCGAAGATGGTGAAGCCGCTGACGATGTTGCCTTGGTCGCAGGCGTTCGCCTGTTGTTTTAGAGCGATTATCGTATAGGTAAGAAACATGCCCCCGGTTCCGCGTTTGAGCAACACTGAACCGGGGGCATGGTACTTATTACCAGAGTATCCAAAGTGTTGGTTTTAAGCGTGATTTGCAAAGACTTCCTTTGCTGCAAACACACCATTCAAAGCTGCTGGAAAACCAGCGTAGGCGGACATCTGTATCATGATTTCAACTATTTCCTCACGAGTGAGGCCAACGTTTAACCCGGCGTGAATATGAACTTTTAGCTGTGGTGTCGCGGTTCCCATCGCCGTTAAGGCGGCGATTGTTGCAATCTCTCTTTCCCGTAAAGCCAGACCTGGGCGAGAGTAAATATCGCCAAAACCAAACTCGATGATATAGCGCCCTAAGTCGGGCGCGATATCGGCAAGAGAAGCAACAACTTCGGCGCCAGATGATCCGTCAATTTCGGCAAGGGCGCGTGATCCTCGCTCGAACCGACTTTCGTCAATGGTTGATGTTTTGGGCGTGATTGTCTGTGTGTTGGGTGTCTGTTCCATGGTGTCTATCCTCTGATAAAGGCTGGCTTTTTCAAGCTTAAAGCCAGCCTCTTTATTGCTGAGGTCACAGAACCTAAATGCTGGAGTGCACTCCAGATCAAGTGTTTTATTTGGGAATGTTGAAATTAAATTGAAACGCTCAAATTTATAGAGGCGAGATATCTACATAGATTTGATAATCCTGTATCAAATCGTTCCTAATTTGCAACACAGTGGCAAAGGGAATGGTGAGTTCGCTGTCGTCGAGACGGACATAGTGCACTTGCCCGGTACAGATAATGTTATCTCCGCTTTCCCAAAGACCGTCGAAACTGTGGGTCATAGATTTAATGCTGGTAAAGAAGGCGGCATTGGCATCAAGCACGGTGGATTTTCCCTGTATCGCACCAAAATTGCCAAGCTGGAAGCGTAAGTCTTCACCGAGAAATGTCTCGAGCTGATCGACAGACTTCGCATCAATGGCCTGATAAAGTTCCGTGACGAATTTGCGGGTTTTAGGGCTTACGGGATTTTTATCTAACATACTAACTGGCTTTCTTATATTACGGGGTTTATTTCACTGGGTTTATTTCACTGGGCCTTATTTCCCGGGACTTTGTATTAACGGGAGCCTCTAATTAACCGGGATCAATTGATCCCCTCTTAAGGGGTGTCGTAGAGGTTGCGTTCGGCGGGGATGTCGCTGAAATACTGAATGAACTCGAATTGGAAACCTTGCGGATCGAGGAAATATACCGTCTTGCGAAAAGGATGATCGCCGCCTTCTATGTCGATCTCAAAGCCTTTGGCCTGCAGGCGGGCGATGATGCCATCGACGTCATCGACTTCAAATCCGAGATGAGCGAGGCCGGGTTTATGCCCGGCGAGTTCTCTGTTTTCGCCTTCGCCATTGTCGTTCAGGGTGATGTAAGTCGTATCATCACCCACATGTAGCCAGGTGCGGGGCTTGCCTTTCCAGTTCATTTTTCCTTCACCACGGACTTCCCATTTCGGAAAGGCGGTCTGAATAAAATCCAGAGTGGCTGCGATATCTGTCACGACCAGATTTGCGTGTTCAAAACGAACCATGATTTATCTCCTCTTTTGAGTTCTTGGTATCATTGAGGTTTAAAAAATTTCTTGCCTGACCTAGAGATAATGTGTTTCTTAAAAGATGATAATCAGGTTATATAGAAACATATTGGTGAGTAAAAGTTGACAGTTGTAAGGGGAGAGTTGTGGACGATAGTATGGGCGCGATCCCGATTTTTGTGGCGGTGGTCGAAGAGGGCGGCTTCTCTGCGGCGGCGAAAAAGCTGCACGTTTCCAAATCGGCGGTGAGTAAACGCATTACCCAGCTTGAATCCCGTCTTGGGGTGCAGCTTTTGTATCGCTCAACCCGTAAGCTCAGCCTGAGTGAAGCGGGCGAGCAGTACTTTGCCCACGCTGTGCAGTCTTTGGCCGCCGCGCGTGAGGCCGAGGACGCCGTTGCGCAACTGCAGGGCGCGCCACAAGGGCGCTTGCGCATCAACACGCCGATGTCTTTTGGCCGTTTGCATGTTGCGCCTTTGGTGCCTGAATTTCTCAAATCACATCCGGGAGTAACCCTGGAAATGGTGATGGATGACCGGGTGGTGGATATGGTTGAGGGCGGATTTGACCTCGCTATTCGGGTGCGGACCTTACCTGATTCAGCTCTGATCGCGCGAAAACTTGCGCCCTGCCATAATGCGCTTTGTGCTTCGCCGGAATATCTCGAGACCTTTGGCACTCCGCAAAGGCCGGAAGACCTGCTGACGCACAATTGCCTGCAATATGCCTATGCCAGCAGCACCCATAACTGGCAATTTCACGCGCCCGCAACAGAAGGCGGAGAGACGATCTCGTTGGAAACCACGGGAAGCTATCAGGTCAATAATTCTGAGGCCTTGCGCGAAGCGCTGGTTGCAGGTGTCGGCATCGGCCGCCTGCCAACCTTTATCGCAAGTTCTGATGTTGCCGCTGGTAAATTGGTTCCGGTGATTTCCAATTACCACCTGCCAAGCCAGACCATATACGCGATCTTCCCCGAACGCCGCCATCTCCCCGCAAAAGTTCGTGCCTTTGTCGATTTTCTCGTTAAGAAACTTGGCGACGATGTGCCTTATTGGGATCGGTAAGTGGCGCAGGAGAATACAGAAAGTATTATATTAGTTCGATCTATTTTCTGGTCTATTTTTTTGGTGCATCGATGGCGAGAAGATAGCGAGATACTGATTTTTCCACGGCTTTATTTCCATCGCGGGCAATCGTCAAACCGGGAAAGGCGCCGTGGATGGTCTCGAACTCAAAGCCTTCGACGGATTTTCCAATTCTGCGAACCGCCGTGGCTGGTAAAGGAATGTAGTTGGGATAACTACGCATAAAACTGACGTGCTGAAGATCGGCAACCACCTGCATGATATCCCCTGTAAAGAGCGTTCCTTTGTCTTGTTTCCAATGAAGTACGGTGCCTCCTTTGAAGTGGCCTCCACAACGGATTAGTGTGAGATCCAGGTTGAGGATTTCTGTTTCTCCGGACCAATGACGGATCGAGGAGTGCGGCTTTTGAACCCACTTGGCATCATCAGTATGAAGGTAAATTGGGATGTTATCAAAAGCATCACTCCATGCACCCATTGCGGTGTAATAATGAGGATGCGAAATAGCAATTGCCGATAGCTCACCGTTGCCCTTGATCCAATCTATTGTGGTATCGTCAACCATTGCGAGACAATCCCAGAGCACGTTTCCGAAGGGTGTCTTTATGAGAAAACCACGCTGGCCAATAGCAAATTTAGGCTCAATTGTTAAGGCGTGGAGAGTAGAAGATATCTCTGTTCGAACTATATGGTGGCTTTGCTCTATGTTTTCGACTGTTGTCCAGGCTTGTCCTGTTGCCGGAACGTATTGCCGTTCATCCTCACAGATCGGGCAACAAACGGGTGGTATTGTGGCCTCCGGATATTGTGTGCCACAGGTCGCGCAAATTGGTTGAATCAATTTTGTCACCAGAAATTTTGTTACTGGAAATATTCTAAAGCATGATCCTAAGAAGGAGAAGGTTTGGATAAGCTTAGCGTCTCTGTTGAAACTTGCAACTTTGATAAGCTCTGCGCAAGGAGGAGTAAAATTGCATATTTTCTACAATGTCACTTGCATTGAAGAATGAAAGCTTGCTCTATGAGAGCGGTATTATCGAATATGGATCATGGTTATGAGTGCAGAGAAAACACAAAATTCTGGGATATCGTCGGCTGAAAATTTTAAGGGTGCTGCTTTGATGGCGCTCAGTCAGGCGGCTTTCGTCTTTAACGATGCCTTTATGAAACTGGCATCGGCTGATCTGTCCTTGTTTCAAACCATTTTTCTGCGTGGATTGTTCACGACTTTTTTCCTTGGCCTCATTGCCTTGAAAATTATGGGGGGGCCAAGAGCGCTTGTCCGCCCGCTTTCAAAACCTGACCGCAAAATTTTGAGCTTGCGCGTGGTGGGTGAGGTTGGCGCGACACTTTGTTATTTGACGGCTCTTTTTAATATGCCAATTGCGAATTCCACGGCGATCCTCCAAGCGCTGCCACTTGCTGTAACCTTGGGCGCGGCGTTGTTTTTGGGTGAAACCGTGGGTTGGCGGCGCTATTCCGCCATTGCGGTTGGTTTTATTGGAGTATTGATTATCGTCCGTCCGGGGGCCGAGGGCTTTAACGCCTATTCCTTTTGGGCACTGGCAGCCGTGGTCTTTATCGTATTGCGTGATCTCGTGACCAAGAAAATTTCCAACGAGATACCTTCTATCTATGTCGCGCTTTTGACCTCGATTGCTCTGACCGTTACCGCAGGCGTGCTTTTACCGACATCTGGGTGGCAGGCCGTTGAAATCAAGCCAATCGGTTATCTTACAGGGGCAGGTTGTTTGCTTATGGTAGGGTATCTTTCTGTTATCGCGGCGATGCGTACGGGGGAAATTTCTTTTGTCTCACCGTTCCGTTATACCATTTTGATATGGGCAATCCTGCTTGGCTTTTTTGTCTTTGGTGATCTTCCTGATAAATGGACGATTATCGGCAGCCTGATCCTGGTGGCTACTGGCGGCTATACCTTCTATCGTGAGCATAAACTCAATAAGTGT
The DNA here is from genome assembly GCF_042682825.1 of Kiloniella antarctica. NCBI lineage: Bacteria > Pseudomonadati > Pseudomonadota > Alphaproteobacteria > Rhodospirillales > Kiloniellaceae > Kiloniella > Kiloniella antarctica. The sequence continues at coordinate 600,427 of NZ_JBHUII010000004.1, read as the reverse complement.
TTGGCCTCGGAACAACTTCACCACGATACAGTTGACCTTGGCGATCTCGGTGACTGGCCGGAAAAAACCACAAAATTAGAAACAGAGTTGGAAAAGGCCGAGGAGTTATCCAACAGATAATCGTACGAATAATGTGTGGATAAAATACCTTTCCTAGGGATTAAACGAAAAGATAAAGGGACAGATTAAGTGAGTGGTCCAGATGACATAACGCCCGGGTTTGATCCCAAAGGCACGCCAGTTGAAAAGCCTGTGAACGAAGTATCTACAGACAAAGCTTCTAAAAATTTGGCAGCTCAAGATCGATCTACTGAAAATGTCAAAGGGGCCGTTTTAATGATTTTCGGTATGGCGGCCTTTGTCGGTAATGTCACTTTGATGAAGCTAGTTTCTTTTGAACTTTCGCTGTTTCAGGCAATTTTTTTACGGGGATGTTTTGCTGCTGTCGTGCTCGGCGGATTGGCATTTTATCGGCGAGAGTTATTTATCAAAGTTTCCAGCACTGATGCCAAGGTATTGAGCATTCGGATTGTTGGGGAAATCGGAGCTTCGCTTTGTTACTTTATGGCTTTGTTCAACATGCCAATCGCAAATGTCACGGCGATTTTACAGGCCTTGCCACTTGTCATAACTCTTGGTGCTGCGATCTTTTTTGGTGAAACCATTGGGTGGCGGCGTTATGGCGGTATTGTTTTGGGTTTTGTTGGAATCTTAATCATCGTTCAACCGGGTACCGATGGCTTTAGTGTTTATTCGCTTTGGGCGCTGGCATCGATGTTTTCTGTGGCAATTCGCGATCTGGCAACTCGGCGGTTTTCATCTGGCTTGCCGTCGTTGTTTGTTGCCTTTGCTACAATGGTCTGTGTCACTTTGGTCGCAGGATTATTGACGCCCACCATGGAATGGAAGCCGGTAAGTTTGAATACGGTTGGTATGTTGGCTGGGGCAGCGATATTTATTATGGTGGTGCACATTACCCTGATCCAGGCCATGCGTGTGGGTGAAGTCGCTTTCGTTACACCATTTCGCTACACTGTCATGATCTGGGCGATTGCTCTGGGATATTTCATCTTCGACGAAACCCCAGAAAACACCACCCTAATTGGCTGTAGCCTACTAATACTCACGGGGATCTATTCTTTTTGGCGCGAACGCAAAGTGGTAAAAGAGAATTTAGATGATGTGGATGTTATTCCGATAAAATAAGCCAATTGAAAATTAATTTGAAAAGGGGAGATCCATTAAAAGAATGGATTGATCACCTAATAATCTTCAGTGTGGCAAACTTTATCGGCTAGGATTGTCAGCCAAGATATGACTTCTTTACTTTCTGGCGATAATTGAGCCTTTGAAAGTTGTTCTTTGCTTGCGTGTATCTTGAGAGCATTCCACTTTTGGCAAAAATCACTGAGATCTCGCGGATTAGGAGAATCACGATCTGGTACTAACTCTGATAAGGGCTCTGGTGATTGGTTATCAGTTTTTCTCACAGTACGTCCTATCTGTTAAGTCCAAACCCTTGTCGGAAAAATATTTTTTAAATATTTCGATATGTTGTTCGTTTCTCGCTAAACAACAGGGTTTGAAAACTTAGATTGTTCATTGATTTTATCTCGTTAAGTGGTTCTACCAATCAGTATGAAGCAGATACCAGCAAAGGTAGCGTCCAAAAAGCGTGAAAAAAAATGTAAATAGTTTTTTAACTTAACGGGAAGGTGGTAATCTTTGTGTGCTTATAGGGTCAAAAAAATGGCACAATTTATAACGTGTCTAAAAAACAGGGAATAGGGTCCAAGTTAACGCATGCAAAACTACCCTAATAATAAAAAGCTAAAGCTACGCCTATTTGGGACTTTCTCAGCCGAGTGGAGTGGAGGGAGCAAACTCGATATTCGCAGTACAAAACTGCGGGCCTTAATGGCTTTGCTCGCGACGGCGCCGAATATGAAAAGAACACGGTCTTGGTTGCAGGATAAGCTCTGGAGTTTGTCTGGTCAGGAGTTGGGCCGTGCAAGTCTTAGACGGGGATTGAGCGATCTGAAACGGGCGATTGGTTCTGATTTTGAATTGCTTTTTGATATTTCTCATGACGATGTTGCGCTCAATTCAGATGTGATCGAATTTGTCGGCGCCCCTTCGGAAGGGGAATTCCTCGAAGGGATTAATATTCCTGAAACGGGCTTTACGAATTGGATCAATGATCAGCGGTTAAAACCACCCCAACTTTCTTCTGAACTTGAATATTTTATGCCGTCTGAGAGTTCCGGTATTTTACCTGCTGTTGCGGTTCTTCCTTTTTTACAAAGCTTTAATTTGGAGGGAGATAATATCCTCGGTGATATGTTGGCTGAGGAAGTTTCTCGGGCTTTATCTAAATCGCAACTCATTGATGTTATTTCACATTTGTCTTCTCGAAATCTGAATATGCGATTGCTTAACCTTGCTGATGTGCGTCGAGCTCTGAATGTTGAATATGTTATCCATGGGAGTTATCGACAGGATGGCGAACGGTTCCATCTTGATGCCGATTTTCTTGATGCTGAGAGTGGACGAATTATTTGGTCGCGCCAGTTTTCGGCAAGGATGTCGGACTTTCTTAATGGTGGGCAGGAGATTGTGGCTGATATCTCTCGCCAAATCGGACAATCTATTCTCTCAACGTCTATTGAGCTGGCAACAAGCAAACCGTTGCCCGAAGTCGCAAGCCATGCCCTCTTGGTCTCGGGTGTTAGTCTGATGCACCGATTGAAGCTTGCAAGCTTTGCCAGGGCTCGACCTTTGATTGAAGAGATTATTCGCAAGTCACCAAAACACGCCAGTCTCTACGCTTGGCTTGGAAAATGGTATGTCTTATCTGTTCAGCAGGGATGGAGCCATGACATTGAAAAAGATTGTCAGATTGCGAGTGACTGTACAGCACGTGCGCTTGACTTGGATCCTGAGAATTCGTTCTCCCTCGCTGTGGATGGGCTGGTTCAAAATAATTTACTTAAAGAGTTCAATACGGCACTTCAAAGGTTTGACCGAGCGGTCGATTTGAATCCCAATGATGCTTTGGCATGGTTACTCAAAGGTACTTTACACGCATTTGTCGATGAAGGCGAAAAAGCTGTTTCCTATACGGAGAGAGCGCGAATTTTATCCCCGCTTGATCCATATAAATATTATTTTGAATCGTTGTCTGCTACTGCTTTGATTGCCAATAAGCAGTTTGCTGAAGGTTTATTGTTAGTTGAGAGCTCGTTAAGAGAAAATAAGAGTCACACCTCAAGCTTACGCGCAAAAATTGTAGCCCTGCAGGGGTTGGGCCGTAATCAAGAGGCTAATGATACAGCAATAAAACTTTTAAATTTGGAACCAAATTTAACTATCACAGGCTATCTGGAAAAACATCCCGCCGCAGGTTTTAAAACGGGACAAGAATGGGCCTATGCATTGAAAGAGGCGGGAATTCCGGAAACATAAAAGCAGGTCTCATTTAGCTGAACTTAGTAGGTATGAAAATATCCAACATTAAGAAATATGGGAGCAGATAATGTCAACAAATTCAACACTAAGCGGTATTAGCGGTATTAGTGGTATCAGCGGTATCAGCGGTATCAGCGGTATTAGTGGTATCAGCGGTATTAGTGGTATCAGCGGTATTAGCGGTATTAGTGGCATTGGAGGCGTGACGACAAATGCAATCCTTACAGCTTCGGATGCTATTCGTAATCCCTGGAATTTACCAGAACCGGGTGTTGGGCCTGGGCCTATTCCTGCGGACAGGGTCGATAATCTTGAGAAATGGTCTCCTGACGTCAGGCAAGTAACAATTGTAACCGACCTACTGTCCCGTCTTTCTTTTAAGGTTGATGGTGAAGAGGGAGCTATTTCAATTTGGTTCCAACACGATCATTCTCATGGAGGACTGGATCATGCGCCGCACCCTGCCTATTCGCGACTGGTTAAGTTAACACGCCCAAACGAAGCTGTGTTTCGTGAGCAGCTGGAATATGTTCGTAACTATGCAGATCAGCGCGCGGAACGCGGTGCTGAAGTTTTGGCACAGGTAGGGTACCCGACAGATTTCTTTACCTCTGTTGTGCCTTTGAACGCCTCAGTCCACGCACATACTTTGCAGCTCATCAGCTTGGTCCAACACTATGCTTCTCATGTTGTGTTGAGAACAAAGCACAGTTTGGCGTGTCGACGTCCGGATGTTTATTCAGCGCAAATTCAACCTCTGATCCCAACACCAGCACATGGTACTTTACCAAGCGGTCATTCAACCGAGGCTTTCGCTACAGCTACGGTTTTTGGTGCGTTGCTTGATGGAACAGTTATGTCTTTTCCACAAAGCCCAACAATTAAAGAGATGTTACTTTCTGTCGCCGAACGCATTGCCGTGAACCGCACGGTCGCGGGACTGCATTTTCCAGCGGATAGTACTGCTGGTGCCGCGCTTGGGACGACGCTTGGGAACTATCTGCTACAGATGGCTTCTGGTGAAGAGGGGGATGTTCAGGCGTTAGAATTTATTGGCAATAATGCGACTGGAGATTTTACCAAGGCTTCAGCAATTCCGGGCGATTGTTCTGCACCTGTGACTAAATGGGGTAAATCCGAGGTTCATGCCGAGCCGGATAATATGTTCCGTTGGTTGTGGCTCAAGGCCAAGAGTGAGTGGGAGGAAGCCCCTGCCGCAGGAGGCAGTAATGATTAATCAATTCCATTGGCAAGATGATGGCGTAAAAGCAATTGATCCTTATGAAGATTGGTTGTTTGACACGGGCAAGGGCTATGGTTTTCCTTTTGGTCCGCCATTGGAAACACATTGGCATACTGGAACAGAAGCCTCTGCTGACTTTATTCCGGGAGATAAGGATCCCAATGCTATTTATCCCAGGCTCTATCAGCCTGTGGGATCTGGGTCAGGTAAGTTTCAACCAAGCTTTCGTCCCTTTGTGCTGCGTGATAGTCCAGTTACCCATTCACCTGTTATGGCAGGAACGACGACTGGCAGTACAATAAAACGCCGTTTAAGCATCCCGCTCAGGGCGGCCAGCGTGAATGTGGGCTATAGCCCGGATCTGGCCCCAGAAAACCCTTTGATTGAAGGCTCGGCAAAGGTTGTTATTGGTGTGATCGATGATGGCATTGCTTTTGTTAATCGACGTTTTCAGTCAGAACTTGGTAAAAGCCGAGTTGATTTTGCCTGGGTCCAGGATGGCGATGCCATTGCGGGATCAGATGTTGCCTTTGGCCGTGAATATACCCGTGGTCAGATCGAAAGTGCCCTTGCAGAGCACACGGACGATTTGGGTTCCACTGACGAAGCTGCGCTTTACCGTGCGCTTGGGTTAACTGATAGTAGACGGGTGATGCCCAACACGCTGGATAACAAAGCTTCACACGGAAGCCATGTGCTCGATCTCGCTGCGGGTGCTGATTATGATAAACATGCCTCTGAGGTGTTGGAAGAAGACCGTATTATAACAGTTCAGGTTCCCGCAGCTGTGACCTGGGATACTTCGGGTATTGGGCTGGATATGTTTATCCTAAGTGGTGTGCACTATATTCTTGAACGTGCAGACCGTATTGCGCCCGGCCTTCCCGTAGTGATTAATTTCAGTTATGGCGTTTTTGGTGGACCGCACGATGGCACGGCCCTGTTGGAAAAGGCAATCGATGAGATTGTGGCTGCGCGGAATGAACGGGTGGCACCGACCTCTGTGGTCTTACCTGCTGGGAATCATTATCTGGAGAGATCCCACGCGGTGGTTGCTGAGAGTGATTTTCTTAAAGAACCTGTGGGATTCTGTGACCTGCCGTGGCGGGTACAGCCCAATGACCGGACGTCGAGTTATCTCGAAATCTGGATGCCAAAAGAGAACTATGTCGATGGGGATATCTCGGTCGAGGTGATCCCCCCCGGCGGTATTGCGAGCCAGAAACTTTCGGGTGTGGTGGATACGGCAGTTGTGCTCAATCACGGTATCCAATCTATCGCCCGACTGTCTTATGATCGACACACGCCTTTGGATCGTGAAGACGAGCGGGGACGTTTTATGCTGACCTTGGCCCCGACAGAGGTTCGAAATGATCAAGATGTCTCTATAAAGCAGCTAAAGCCTGCACTGTCAGGCTTGTGGATCGTGCGTCTGATCAAGAGTTCAGGGAAGGCTTCGGAGGGTAAAATGATGCCAGAGTCGATCCATGCGCGTATCCAACGTGATACCAGTCCTTTTGGTTACCCTGCTTTGGGGCGGCAGTCGTATTTCGATGAACCGGCCTATAAGGTCTATGGTGCGATGGGCAAGCTTGAGCTGGAAGATAATTCTTCCATCATCAAACGCAGCGGGTCTTATAATGGACTTGCCACTGGAGAGGTGCCCATCGTTGTTGGGGGGCATGTAGAAAGCACAGGCAAGCCCGCGATCTATAGTGGTAATCAATCCACGAATGTTGGTTATCCAACGTCTTCAGTGGGGCCTTTTGTCTCTGCTGAGAGTGATCGTTCTCCGGTGTTTCGAGGCATTCAGGCATCGGGTGTACGCAGTGGTGTTTCTGTCGCGCTTGATGGCACATCGGTTGCTGCGCCTATTGTCACTCGACGTGTTGCTGAAACCCTCAAGGTTGGGAGTGCCAAACCAAAAATTCAAATCTTCAGTGAGGCGGAAACCATTGAAGCCGAACGCCAAGCGCTCGGGTACTTTGCCGAGCGCAATCCAACCCGACAAGGCGCCGGCCGTTTCCCGCAAGGAGAAATTTACGGCAGTTAGTGTTTGTTAATTTTACTGCAAATGGACAGTGAAATAAGGCCGGAGAATCTTTCTGTGAGGGCGTCCGGCTTTTTTGTGGTTTTGGAATCTGTCTCAATGCCAGCAGGTGTATTTCGGGAGATGGAAAATATCTGAGAGAAATGAAGTCGAAAAGAAGGACGAGGCCCGTCAAAAAGGGGGGATTTGACAGGCCTCATCAATCGGGTTTTGATTAATCAAAACCTAGGGTGGGGGGGCACCCTAGAATCACATATAGGCGTATTTATTGGCTAATCAAGCCATGAATTTTCCAATTTAAGCGGGCGACAGAGCACCTGCCTTACTTTTGTTGGCAACCAGTACCAGCGCGAGGGCGGTAACGCCACAAAAACAAAGGGCGATGATCATATGCATGATGGTGCCATCGTAAAGTCGTCCGGCTGAAACAGACACTGCGACCGCGACCAAACTGGAGATCGAAGCGATGACTGATGCGCCCAGTCCCGCCATCTTTCCTAGCGATTGCATTGCCATGGCATTGATGTTGCCAAACAAAATACCGATCCATAAAAAGATAAAAAAGCCGTTGATCATAAAGACTGGAAAGGGCGGTATCCCTTTGTATGGAAGGGCAAAGAGAAACAAGGTTCCTGTGAAAAAGATCATTCCACACAATGCGGCAACGACCATTCTGTGCATACCAAAGCGCATGACCAGTTGTGAATTGATCAGCGAAGACAAAGCAACAGAGGAGGCGAGTATCGCAAAATAAAGTGGGAAATTATCTACCACGTCATAGAGATCTTCGAAGATTGATTGTGAGGTGCTGACATAAACGAGAAGAGCACCAAAGATCATGCCGCCTGATACGGAATAACACATCACTTTTCCGTGCTTTAGTATGCGTGCGGTTGAGCGCATCAACTTTGCAGGTGATAGCGATATCCGGTTTTCATGCATCAACGTTTCCGGTTGGCGGATTATGAGCCACAGTCCCGTTGAGCAAGATAGCACCAGAAATGAAAAGAAAATGTAGCGCCACTCAGCAATGGCGAGAACCAGTTGGCCAAAAGCGGGCGCAATCATCGGAATCATGATAAAGATCACCATGATAAAAGACATGATCCGGGCCATTGCTGCGCCCTCGTATTGATCACGGATCAGGGCGCGGGTGGCGATTTTGGGACCCGATGCCCCGATGCCTTGGATTATACGGCCAAGGATGAGGATTTCAAAGCTCGTGGCAGTCATCGCAACAATGGTACCGACAACGTAGATGCCGATACCTATGAGGATGGCCCCTTTTCGGCCAATGGCGTCAGAAATTGGCCCGATGAAAAGTTCGCCAAATACCATCCCGAAAATAAACAACGAAATGATCAGCTGACTGTCGAGGGGGTCAGAAATGAAGAGGTCTTCACTAATCTGGGGCAAGGCGGGTAACATGGCATCGATGCTTAATGCCGTAATAGAGGTTAACAGGGCAAAAAGGATAATAAATTCAGGTAGTCGTAACGGGCTCTTATTCATAATCTCACGTTTAATCTCTTATGACTTCCAGACAGGTTTTACAATCTTGTCTGATGGCCATAGCTGGGTGGTTATTTGGCTATGGCACGCTGAACGGCGGGGCGGTTTTCCATACGATTAAAATGCGCGTTAAGTCGCGGGAAGATGGCGATATCAACACCGTCCCCTGCAAGCCAACACGCGATGGTATAGAGATAGGCATCGCCGATCGTATAGTTTGCACCCATCACCCAAGGTTCAGATTCTGAATCTTTAAGGTAAGTTTCTTCAATCTGGGTAAAGAGAGCTGTCATATTTTCTGTGACCTTGGCCTTCATATCATCCAGAGAGCTTTGTTCGTTTGCCCATCGGCTGCCACGAAATTTATGCGCATGGGCGACGTGAACAGTCGAACAGAGAAAACTGTTGAAGGACTGGAGCTGCGCCAGGCCAAAGATATCATCAAGAGGGGCGAGATTTGCCGCTGGGTAGCGTTGTGCCAGATAGAGCAAGATCGCAGGAGTTTCCGTAAGAATACCAGATTCAGTAGAAAGAGCAGGTACTCTGCCTTTGGGGTTGATAGTGAGATATTCTGGTTTGTGTTGGTCGCCCTTTGCAAAAGAGACTGTTTTAACCTCGTACTCTACATCGGTCGTTTCCCGAATTTCTTCTAGGGCGATGCAAGAGGCCAAAGAGCAGGCTCCTGGTGTGTGAAAAAGCGATAACATTATTAAATTCTCCAATGTCCCCTCCTGAGACTTTAGGAGAGAGTAGAAATGTATATAAGCGACCGTATGATCGCGATAACTTGTCGCCTGAGGGTCATAAATCTGATCAATTCAGATCATGGTCCAAGTGTGACAGTACAGATGGATACATCATAAGGAGGAGACCATAAGAAACCTGGAGGATATCTGAGGTCAGATTAATTTATCTCTCAAGTCGAGAAGCTAATCCATCATCCAAAATCCCGCAAAAGAGATCCGTCGTACTGTTCGCAATTTTTGGTTTTGGCTGGGATCCTGTTTCAATCAGTATCAGCTTAAAAATAAATTGATAAGAGGGACAGGGCCAGTCGGCTGTTTGTCTGGTTACATCGATAAAGAGGTCGATGCAGCTAACACAAGCAAGCATTTAGTGAAGTACAATCGCATCAAACCATTTGGTATTCTAGAGGTCAAGACGTAAACGATAAGCAAATAGTTGTGTTCTATTTAAGTTATTCAATTAAATTGTGTTTTTAGCGCAAATGCATGCTTTTAAAACAATTTACAAGTTACGATAAGCATGTTGATATGTGGTTTATTGATTGTGCGAAAGCGCTAAAGGGTCGTGTATTGATTGAGATAAAAAACGCCAGAAATAGGCAATTTTTTGATTATTGGCAAAGTTTGGAAAGAAAAGGGGGCAGTGTAATGCCTCTTAAGAGCTCTTTTGTGCCTGAAGAAGTCGGCCATTTACTCTCGCACATGATCGTTTACGAACTCATTTCCAAAGACAATATTAAAATACGGCTTCAGGGAACGGCAATTAACGAACGTTTTGGCCAGGATATTACGGGTGGAAACTATCTAGATTACGTCGAACCTGAACGGAGGGATGTTGCATCTAATGCTTTTTGGCTTATGGCAGAACAACCTTGCGGGATTATTGCAACGCTGGAACATGCACTGTCCAGTGGCCGGAAAATTACTGTTGAGTCTATCGGGTTTCCTTTTGAAAACGATAGAGGTGAAAATCCGATTATCATGTATCAGAGCAATGAAATCGAAGCGTATAATCCAATTATGTATAAAAACGATGGTCAGCTGAAGCTGATTTTTGTGGTCGAACGCCACATAATTGATATTGGCAAAGGTGCTCCATCGTTTGTCGATTAAGCCAATTAGATAGGCGTCGATTAAATTCTTAATGTCTTTTTGAAAAGCTTAAGATACGAAATTTATTGACCTTTCTAGGATTAAGTTTCAGCCTACCCACACCATAATATTTAAACGTAAAATATTGAAACCCAAATATTGAAACCCAAATATTGAAACTCAAATATTGAAACCCAAATATTGAAACAAAGAGGAAGTTAACGATGGATATCCTGACGGGGCTGGATTACGCCGGGGTTGCTGTCTTTGCTGCAACCGGTGCGTTGGCGGCATCACGCAAGCAGCTCGATTTCATCGCTTTTTTGTTTTTGGCCGCGATTACCGGGATTGGTGGTGGAACGATTAGAGATACCATCCTGGGGCAAACGCCAGTGTTCTGGGTCCAAGATCATATATACCTTTTGATCTGTGCCGGGGTTGGTGCGCTGGTATTTTTCACGGCACACCGCTTTGAATCTCGCTATAAAGTGTTGCTTTGGCTCGATGCTGTCGGAATGGCGGCTTACTCTGTAAAGGGGGCTGCTATTGGGTTTTCGGCCACGGGATCGTCTGTGATTGCTATTGTCACAGGGATTTTAACCGCGACCTTTGGGGGGGTGCTACGTGATCTTCTTTCGGGAGAGCAATCGGTATTGATGCGCCGGGAAATTTATCTCACTGCCGCGCTTTTTGGCGCACTGGCTTGGGTCGTTTGTCATCACGCAGGGCTTAGCCCTGTTGTGGGTTCAAGTATTGGATTTGTCGTTGCCATGGTGATCCGAGGGGGCGCATTGCATTACGGTTGGTCGTTGCCGACTTACAAAGGCAAACCCGGGCGCACCATGGAAGAAATTGAAAAACTTTAGGTTGTTGCTGAAGCCTTGATATCAATCTACCACCCCGCGTAAGAGATAGCCAACACCATAGGATACGATGGCCGCAAGGCTGCCGATGGCGAGAGTTTCTCCACCAGAGCGCCACCACGGGGCCAAAGACCATCTGCTTTTGAACATACCCGTAGCAAAAAATGCGATCGCGGTCATGCCCATGGAAACTTCAAAAGCATTGGGCAGAGAAAAGATAAACGGCAACAGTGGAATCGCACCACAGACAAAAAAGGCTGCGAAGGTGGTCAAAGCTGATTTTAAGGGTGCACGTGCAACAGGAGAGACCCCATATTCCTCTGTCACCATGGTATTGACCCAGAGCTCTTCGTTGGAGGTAATTGCGTCGGTGGCTTCGTCCAGAGTGGTTCCGGTTAGGCCCTTTGCCAGCAGGATCTGGCGAATCTCTTCACGTTCACCTTCAGGGACTTCCTTGATGTGCTTACGCTCAATTTCGCGCAGACGTTCTGCGTCATCAAGCTCTGATTTTGTTGCACTGTAATTTCCTGCAGCCATGGAAAAACCGTCGGCAAGAAGGTTGGCTACGCCGAGGATCAGGATTACACGAACCGACAATTGCGCCCCGATCACGCCAGATACCACCGCAAAGGTAGTTACTGCGCCATCAATAGACCCGTATACCCAATCTTGTAGATAGCTCGCTTTACGCCCCTGTGCAAAGCGTTCTTTGATGGCCTCGGCTGAATGATCGTGTTCCAGTTTCATTGGGGTACCTCTCTTTATTATTCGGCCTGTTATCTTGGTATATTGCTTCAGTGCTTTAATTGAGGATACCGAGGAACAGTTAAAGAAAACAATGTATCAAGTGTCGCAGGCAGGATTGCTACATTCTAGGATCGTTAGGTTCTGTTTGTAATCCAAATAGATCGATGACCGGAATGCCAAGATAAGTCCGGCGGATGATTTTCCTACGCCACCTGGGCCGATAAGGTATAGATGTTTGTTCCCAAGCACCGTGACTTTATTCTCCTTTTTCTGTTTTTGCTTCTGGCATGGCTTCTACCATGGCTTTTATCTTGAGCGCCTTCTCGAAATGATCAAGCTCATGCGTTTCAATCCACCAGGTCGCTGCTTCCATCAATAGTGCGGGGTCGTCGTTTTTATTGGCAAAGAATGCGTAGAACGACAACCCGACATTGTCGCCCTTCTTTTCTATCTTGAGGTTACAGACTTCGATGATTTTTTTGCATAAGGCTGTTCTCATAATGTTTTTATCTTCTTTTCTGAACTGGACGACAAATTATTAGGTGGAAGCAAATCGGTTAAAATTTTTATGGGAGTGTTGTTACAGTATAAATTTTCACTTTGATATAGAGCTAAACGCTTTGTCGTGAAGTGCAATGTTAAAATCGTCAGGAAAATTTGTGCGAAAAACTCTCTTTTTGAAAGTTTCGGTGTTTAAAGAAAATGCCTGAAAAGATTGATTTGTCTGTTCTTAGGAATATTAGTCTTTGATTTTACTGTGTTAATCTCGTTATTGGTGTTTTAGTCCAACGTAAGTTCCACCTTTGCTGTTAATATTAATAAAGACTTTGTTAATCTTTCGTTAACCATGTTAACCTTTTTTACGCAGGCGAAAAAAAGATCTGCATAAGGGGAATAAAAGTGGGGTTCCGGGGGTAATGGTTGATTTCAAACACACCAAAAATCAGGCTTTTTATGACTATTGGCTAAGTTTACCAAAAGAAGGGATTTTACCTCATCGACATAACTTTATGCCTGAGGATGTACCTTCACTACTATCAAGTATGGTGATTTACGAACTGGTTTCTGAGAGTTTTATCAAAATTAGATTACTTGGATCTTCTATTGAGGATCGTTATGGTCTTAATCGAACAGGCAGTAACTATTTGGATTTGGTTGAAAATCCAAGACGGTTAAAGGCATCTCAGGCCTTATGGTCACAGGCAGAAAAGCCTTGTGGCATGCATACTTTCCTAGAGCAGGAACTTAAAACTGGCCGCAGGGCTTATCTTGAAGCTGTTGGCCTGCCCGTGATGCATGACCGGGATGGTATTCCGCTCTTGATCTTCCAGAGCAATGAAGTCGTGAACGAGCACAAAACTCCAGATAAAAAGCTTTATAAAGAGCCTGACAAAAAAAATGATAAAGAGAAAAGTCCACTCAAAGCCGTACGTATTGTCAAACGATCCTTCTTTGATCTTGGCGCCGGGGTTCCCGATTTTCGTGATTAATAGCTCAATAGCATGAACGAATTTCATTGTATTTTGTTGTCAATTTTGTCGGAATTTATCAACTCGTTCTAATCGTTTTGCGAACAATTTGTGGGCTTTCCAACTGCTATGCGATTGATGCAATAAATATACATCGCATTTGGGGTGTTTTCTTGGCAAAATTTAATCAAATTGAAAACGTAACTACTTGATTATTATTGTTTAATGTAAAATATTCTCGCGATGATTGTTGAAGCTAAGGTGATGTCTCCTTACTGAATATGTTCTAAAAACGAGCCAGTAATTAAACCCCTTGTTTAATACGTGATCTCAATTATTGGATCTCAATTATTGGATCTAGTTTACTGGGGATCTAGTTTACTGGGGCCTAGTTTACTGGGGCAATGTGTTTATGAACAAATTTGGAGAAAGCTTGAAAACGTTTGTAGCGGGATAAAACAAAATCTTGATGAATTTTAGACATAAAAACACTGAGATATTTTTCGATTACTGGCTTTCGCTGCCAAAAGAAAAGTATGTGCCTATGCGCTGTAGTTTTCATCCTGAAAAAATACCCGCGTTGCTTACGAACATGATGATCTATGAATTGCTATCTTGCAGTAAGATCAGACGTCGCTTACTTGGATCCCGTTTAGATCTTCTTGGGATTGGTGGCGTGGGGCCCGATGATATTCGTTCAGCTACTTTATCCGGAATTTGTGGCGACGGACGCCGTGAAGCAGAAGATATTACCCGATTTGAAATCCTGGATACACAACCCTGTGGCTTATTAGTGGTGGCACAACAATCGCTTAAAAGCGGGTTGGAAGTCCTTGTCGAGACCTTATGTCTCCCTCTTTTGGGGGACAAAGATGGCAACAGCCAAATCATTATTCAAAAAAATATATTGGATGATCCTGCATTTATGCCTCATAGAGATATTTTTAGCTCAGATCATGTTCCTGTTACGGAATGTCATTTTGTTGATATTGGGGCAGGCACGCCGGAGCTATGATTTTGAATTTTACAAAGGATTTTCGGAAAATTATATGGGTTTTTCAGCGATTTTACAGAATCGTTTTGTGGTATCGCATGCCAAAAAACTAAACGCTATTAATCTTTGTGGCAAAGAAAGGTCACAATGGCTCTTTATAAGTGAATAATACCAAAATAGGGTTAACTTTATCGCGATTTTATTATACGTTTCATACTAAAACGCTGATATATCTTGATTAATTAAGTTTTACGATGGATGATTGTCACCCATCCAGTGATAAGCTTGTATTCCTAAGCCGAGGCGGCAGTTTGTTCGAATTCAATAGCAGTAAATCCAAAGAGTTCTATGATTATTGGCAAAATTTACCGCGTAATGGGTTAATCCCCTGTCGCAGTAGCTTTATGCCTGAACAAGTACCGTCGTTGCTGCCCAATTTCATCATCTACGAAATGATTTCCAAAGACTACATTAAGGTTCGGTTATTGGGATCGGCGTTGAGTGATAAGTTTGGCGATGATCGCGCGGGGGAGAATTATCTCGATTTTATCGAAGGTCCTCGTAAAGAGATTGCTTCTGAAGCTTTGTGGGCTGTTGTGAACAAACCTTGTGGAATACGGGTGGTTTTAAAGCAGGTTCTCAAAAATGGTTTAACTGTTTGCCTGGAATCAGTGGGATTACCTCTTTTAAGCGAAGACGGTGGAAACCCTCTTATTCTTTTTCAGAAAAATGAACTCGATTGTGAAAAAGGGGTGCCTGAAGAAGGTTATGATCCTTTGAGGTATTATCAATTGGTCCAAAGAGATTTTATTGATATCGGCGCAGGGTTGTCCGGGCTTGAAGATCTTGTTTTTCAAGGCGACGCCAGTGTTTAAAATCTTTGATTTTTTCAGACAAACGATTACTCAGATAACTTGAGATAATGACGTGAAATCAAAGTTTTACTTTTAATAACAGCTCCTGATCGGTCGATCTTCTCGACCCTGTGTTTCCCTTTATACCAATATATTTGCGGGTTTAATGCGGGACCACTGCCCGGGCGATTTCTGTAACGTGGCGCAAGTCCGAACCACAACACCCGCCAAAGATGTTAAGCCAAGGCATTTTAACGTAGATCGCTTTGTATTGACGTCCCAATTCATCTGGATCACCCGCATCCAGTTCTGTACAATTATCAAGTTCGGCATGGCTCATACGAGAGGCGTTACAGCGTATACCCTTGATCCTCTTGGCCCATACATCATTATTAGTGTTCACTCCTGAAAAGCTCTTCGGTGGCAGGTTGTCGGGAAAATGATCGGGGTGGGCGCAGTTGACCATAAAATAAATAGCACCGTTATTGGTTTCCTGATCGACCTGCTCAATGGCATCAGACAAGCTTTGTCCCGTTGGTAACAGGCCATTGGTCTCGACGGTGAAGGACACCACAATGGGAAGATCTGCAGCCCGAGCCGCTCGTACCGCTCCGATGGCTTCTTCTGCTTGGGTAAAGGTCATGGCGGTGATCATGTCAACTTGGGTTTCTGCCAACCAGGAGATTTGTAATCCGTGATAATCTTCGGCTTCACGGGTGGTGATTTGGTAATCCGGAGCGTAGGCATCCCCTTTGGGGCCGAGGGAGCAATTTAAAAGTATTGGGTGCTTGTTGTCTGCGTATTCTTCTCGTAAATCAGCAATATAGGCCACGGAGGCTTTGTTGGCTGCCCGTAAGTCATCAATACTTTCACCAAGATCTTCACTCCAATGCGCATGGGCCTTCCAGGTCTGTCCATCCAGAATAAATCCTGTATTCATTGTCTGGGCGAGCGAAAGGAACCCCCGATAATAGTTTGTCATCGCCAAGCGCCCCGTTTCCTCCGGTAACAGAGTGTGGGCCGCAAAACCTTTTATTTCCAAGCCGTGATTGAAAATCAAGTCGGTTTCCAGGCCTGCGTCGGTGAGGTAGATCCCCCCGTTTAGTTGAGGCAAGGATGTTCTATATCTGGCCTGAAAGCGTTTCATTCTGGTTCATCCGTTTGAAGGGGCGGAACTATACTACCGTTTATTGTTTTATTTTCTATCTGAATAGTCCTACGGAGATCAAGGTTGTGCTAAACCCGAAAAGTATCAGAGCTATAATTTTATTGATTTATTAAACGACTCAGCGACAGATTTTTGTTTGGTCATGTTGTTTAAGGCTATAATCGAGAGATATTTATACGACATTTCTGAAATTATCTAAGTATATGCGATTCAGTCGTCGATAAGCCTTAGAGTTTTTTTTTAATTTCTAAATTAAAATTAAGCATTAAAAATCAATAGATTATAGCACAAACTTTCTTGTTTGGATGATAGAGGAGTATGGATGTTCTTTAAATTAGGCCAATTGGTATTAAAAATAGAACAGTTCCTTGAGGGAAATTTTTGTTAGAGTCTGTACCTCACTTGTAATCACAGATACATAACCAGACTAAATAACCAGGCAAAAAATCATGCAATCCAGAGATCTTATCAGTCAACGTTTAAGTTTGCGCCCTTTTACCGAGAGGGATACTGACAAGCTTTTTCAGCTCTACGGTAATGTGGATGTCATGGCTATTCGCAAGATTGGTGTCCAATCCAGAGCGGGAAGTGACATTCAGTTACACAATATTTTAGATCACTGGGAACGCAGAGGTTTTGGTCTTTGGGCTGTTTATGATCGCGAAAGCGATGTCTTTATGGGGGAGTGTGGACTGCGTGAAGAAAACTCACATGATGACATGGTCGAGCTTTCCTATGGCCTGCTCCCGCAATTTTGGGGTGGGGGCCGTGCTACGGAAGCTGCGACAACTGTTCTCGATTTTGGCCTTAAAGAGCTTGGTTTGAAAAAAGTCTATGGGTTTGCTCAAAAGAAAAATCATGCGTCATTACATATTCTGGGTAAATTGGGCTTCAAACACGAATGCGATTTTGATGAAGACGGCGATATTATTACCCGCACGGCGTTTTCCAGCACAGCTCTTCCCGCGGAATGAACTTAGGTGATTTGTGATCTCGGGGAAGGACTGTACCTTGAATAGAAAGTATTTAGTCTAAAGGTCGGGGAGGTGCATCGATGCCATTACCAGAAATTACCGTTCATTATAAAGATCCGCACAGCTATCCCAGTGGCATCGCGTTTCTAGACGAGCAGTATGTGTCGATGGAACAGGCCAAGATTTCCGTCTTGGATTATGGTTTTCTCCATTCTGATGCGACCTATGATGTGGCTCATGTTTGGAAAGGCGCTTTTTTCAGGTTGGATCTGCATCTTGAACGGTTCTTTTCAAGCTTGGAAAAGCTGCACATGAATGTCCCCTATGATCGGGATGAGATTACCGAAATTCTCCATAACTGTGTTGCGTTATCGGGACACCGCGACGCCTATGTGGAGTTTATTTGCACCCGAGGGAATTCCCCAAGCTTTAGCCGTGATCCTCGCGATGCGATCAATCGTTTTATGGTCTTTGCGATCCCCTTTGGCTCTGTCGCAAACAAAGATCAAATGGCCCGTGGTCTCCATGCTGCGATTAGTGATAGGGTTCGTATTCCTACAAGTTCCGTAGATCCAACGATTAAAAATTATCACTGGCTGGATTTGGTTCAGGGAATATATGATGCCTATGACAAACAAGCTGAAACGGCTATCTTACTTAATGAAAACGGAGATATTGCAGAGGGGCCGGGCTTTAACGTGTTCGCAGTTAAAGATGGCCGCGTGAGGACACCTGGGCATGGGGTGTTGCAAGGCATAACACGACGTACCGTTTTCGACCTGTGCGCTGAACTTGACCTGAGTTGCAGGGAAACACAAATTTCTCCAGAAGAACTCAGCCAAGCGGATGAGGTTTTTATATCATCAACTGCGGGCGGGGTTATGCCGATTACACGCCTTAATGGAACGTCAGTTGGCGCAGGCGTTCTTGGTCCAATATTTGAAAAAATCAAAAAGATGTACTGGGATAAGCACAGCGATCCTCAATGGAGTTTACCGATTAGGTATTCGTCATCGGCGTAATCGTACATAAACGAGTACAGTATGTTGAGGATAAAAAAAATACCCCCGGCCTGCTTGTGTGTGTGGCGTGACCGGGGGTAGTTTTCTGGTGTGGAAGACAGGGCCTTCGCCACTTAAAAGTGGTTTACACCAGAATATAAACGCGTATTGAGACGCTGTTTATTTGTTATTCTATCTCGATAACCTCACCGGTATATTCACCACGGCCGGGGTAATCGTTAGCCATGATAAAGTCGATAGCCCCGACCATTTCTTTGAAGGCTGGGCGAATAAATGGCATCGTCTGAACAGAGGCGTAATAAAGAGTTTGATCAGGGCGAACTAAAAAGACACCGGGTTCAGAAAACAGCGCAGGCTCTTCAATGCCGATAGAAGTTGTGCCACGGGATGTTGAAATAAACAGGCCCCATTCCTTAGCAACACTTAGAGAAAGATCATATCCAAAGCGCAGATTTTTTGCTTCGATTTTGTCTGCCATGGCTTGTGTGCGTTCTTGTCCGTCGGAACTCAGCGCAATGGTTTTTACGCCACGCTGTTCAAATTCTGGGGTCAGGCGCTCAAGTTCTTTCAGATAGTTGGCACAAATCGGGCAGTGTAGGCCGCGGTAGAAGGTGACCAACGTGAAGTTTTCTGCTTTATCAGTGCTAAGATCGAAGGTGGTTCCGTTGAGGGTCGGAACGGTGAGGTTGGGAGTTTTTTGACGTGGGATCAACATTTAGGGGTACTTTCAATATATATGGGTCGATTAATGGGCCAATTTTGCGGGTCTGGACATCAGCCATTGAATAAGAATATAGTGAACTCTTGGTGTCATGTGGTGCGTAATAGTTAACTTAGAGTACAAAATGTCAGAGAATGAAGCTCAGAACTCACACTTGTCAGGGAAACCTGATCGTCTTTCTGCTTTGATTGCGCGTTTTCATGTTCAGGCGCGGGTTATTTCTTTTGTGCCAAAGCTCATGATGTTAAATCCCCAACTAAAGTCTGCGGTGAGTCCTCTCGTAAATTCTCAGATAAGTCCGGGTGCGGAGACGAATGGATATCTTGTCAAAGATACTGGTGGAGATGATGATAATCATAGAGAGGCGAATTTGTTTATTGCGCGATCAGGGCAGCTCGAAGAAAAGATCAAAAGACAAATAAGATCATCAAATTCTGATTTGAAAAAACTAGAGGATGATGTGCCTCTGTTGGTTTTTTATCCCCGTGGTGTTTCTTTGTCCAAAAATGACAAAGCTCCGTCTTGCGATAATGGTCTTAATAAGGACCAGAAAAAAGGCACTTATAATAAAAACATTGATAAATACACCCAAAAAGATGCCGAAAAAGAGATCAACCAAAAAGATTATAATGAGAACAATAGCGAGAGCGATATAAATAAAAGCGCCTTGGATACATCATTTTCAGGGGGGTATGTTTGCGCTGTCGTTGATACAGGTGGTGTGGCCAATCCTATCGCACTGGCCTTGCCGGATCTGGTCGTGGTGCGGTTGGATCGCTCCAAGGCCCTGGAGGCGGTTACTAATATTCTGCTGGAGGAAGCTCACGCACCGCGGTGTGGTGGACAGGCGGTGATTGATCGTCTGTGCGAAATCGTGGTGATCCGGTTATTGCGCCATTTGATCGAAGCTGGAGATGCTGAAGTCGGTCTTTTAGCCGGGTTGGCGCATCCAAATTTGTCTCTGGCGATTGTCGCTATTCACGATAACCCGGCGCGTTCTTTTAGTTTGGAGGAATTGGCTGAGATTAGCGCGATGTCCCGGACACATTTTGCTAACTCATTTCGTAAGTCTGTCGGGGTCACGCCGGGTCAATATCTGTCCAATTGGCGTTTAACCTTGGCCCGAATGGAAATTTCCAAAGGGATTCCGTTGAAGACAATCGCCCGGCGGGTAGGATTTTCCAGCCCCGCTGCGTTGTCCCGAGCCTTTTCTCGGCACTATGGCGTTAGTCCGCGGGTTGAAATGGCGCAGAGATAGTGTCTTTGAAGTTTTGGGTTGCGCGTTCTAGTTTTTGAAAAAACTGGGCAATATGAATTCCATCAACCAAGGCGTGATGGGCCGTTAGGTTAACCGGAGCGCTCCAGATGCCCCCAAGTGTTGCTTGGTGAGCGTCTCTATCCGAATTTGTGTCGAATGAAAGGGAGCTCTGATGTGAACGTTCAGTGTTTTGGGTAAACTTGCCCCAGGCGAGACGAGGGACACAGTCATCTGGTCCTTTTAAGGGATGTTTCATTTCGGTAAAATCAAGCCACGGAAGACAGGACATAAAGATCCAGTGATCGGTGTCGATGGTCTTTTCCGTGAGCTTTGCTTGAGATTTTCCGGCGGTAATAGCGTGTTCACAATTTTTGTTAAACTCAGGCCATGAAGATACAAAATCGATTTCACAAAAGGCAAAACGGTCGTTTTCAATGGGGACTGTAACTGAGGGGTGAACCTGAGCGTGTTCGATTACACTTTGCTCTTCATGATGTTTGCCAAGGTGCTCAGCTAAATGTTCAGTATTATTTTTCCTAAATCGGGTCCGCAGCTCTGGTATGGTATTGATTGCGCTCATTATGCAATAGAGCATGGCATTGAAGGGTGCGACGTCATGGTGTTGTTTGGCTGAAATGATACCAGTGACATCGACGCGGGCACTGATACTGACGTGGGGAGAGGCAAAGTCCTTAAAAAGTGCATATTGGCTGTGCCGGGGCCAGTTTTCCAGATCTATGGTTTTTGAGGTTGGCGCGGATGTCATAATAAGCCTCGTGGAAATAACTTGAAATATATCCAAACTTTTTAATATACCTCAATGTCGATATTGACTGTTTCATGCTTCACGCGAGCATAACAAACACAAACGCAAAGATATAGTGTGGGGATGGATTAGATTAAGTAAGGCTATATCTTCAAATATATAGTGTTGGTCTTAAGCCTTTAAAGTATCAAAAAAAAGAGGGTGCAAAATGCACCCTCAAGTTTATCTTCTTCTAATCTATCTGGGAGACTGATTAGATCATTCCAAATGTGGGGTATGGAATTAGGGTCGTGTGGTCTAAGCGTGATTAACTTTGTGGAACGTTAGACGTCCCATAAAGCCTTTGATCGAACGCACCACAGTATGGAAAAAAGTGCTTACAATTTGGCCTGCATATTCAGAACGTAGGCGGTGCGCTTCGCGGATATGGAATTCAATATCTGCAGCAGCAAAATCAAAATCATCGGCAGTTACGAGTGGTTTCATTTGGCTAATCCTCAAGTTTGTTTGCCCTTGATGACCAATATAAGGACTTTTCGCCATATGATAATGTACTAAAAGTTATAATGATTATCGTTTTATTTTTGATAATGAGGGAGTGTAACTTAAAACAGCGTTGCCGCGGTTCATGTGGTCTATGTTTGAGTTGTTAAAAAAGTGAGGTATTTAGGGGCCTGGCGCTATACGAGCCAGTGTTGCGCGGGTTGTTCGTGAATGCTCACACCACCCCCGAGGAGGTGGTGTTCATTAGAGATGGTTTTTATTTGTAATCCTTGGAATCGGACTTCTGAAGAAAACCGGTGATGATTACTTCAGGAGGTTGTTACTTAAAATTATAGGTTGATACCGATTTTACCAAAATGTGTCCCACTGCCCTGATAATCGATTGCTTCGGCAAGATTAGAAAAATCAAAAATCTTGTGAATGACAGGCTTGGTTTTATGGACTTCCATAGCTTTGAGCATGCGGGCATGCATTGCCTTTGATCCGACTTCGACACCTTTGATATTAACAGCTTTGTACATGATTTCAGCGGTATCAACTGTGCCGTCACAAACGCCTTTGATTGCACCGATCTGGGCAATTGTACCGCCAGAACGAATACATTGCAGGGAGATGTTCAGGTGGCTACCGCCGACGACTTCGGCTATGTGATGGACGCCCGCGCCATCTGTGAGTTTTAGAACTTCATCGACCCAGTTCGGGTTTGTGGCGTAATTTATGGTGTGATGTGCTCCAAGTTTTTTTACGTCTTTAAGCTTCTCATCACTACTTGAAGTAACAATGACTTCACAGCCCATCATCAGCGCAAATTGCATGGCAAAGAGAGACACACCCCCGGTCCCTAAAATAAGAACGCTATTGCCGGGTTTGAGATCTGATTTTTCGACAATGGCATTCCAAGCGGTGAGACCTGCACAAGGAAGAGCGGCGGCCTCTTGATATGAAAGGTAATCAGGTATCTTGATGACACTTGTCTCATGAAACAAAACGTATTCCGCAGCAACACCATCTGCGCCGGGGCCACCGGGGGAGCCTTGAAGTTTGGCGGGGGTCATTTCACCGTCCTGCCAGTTCGGCACGATCAAGCTGCTGACACGATCCCCTAGGGCAAGTTCTGTGACGGCGTCTCCAATGGCAACAATTTCGCCAGCACCATCGGCAACGGGGACCCGACCATCTTCTTTGAGCTTCCAGCGGGTAATACCATTTACGACCAAGTGATCACGGTGATTGAGGGCGAGGGCCTTCATTTTCACCAGTACTTGGTTGGGGCCGCAGGTGGGGATATTTACTTCGACAAGGGATACAGCGTTTTGCTTGATCTGGTAGGTTTTCATTTCTCAGGTCCTTGGTTTGCGTGCCCATAATCTGGAGGGCGTTATCTTTTGTTGATGCTCTGTTCGATCCGTTGCTCTCTATTTAGCACCTTGCCTGAGAATAGATAATAGACGTAAAATCATTTTCTTAATTTCCTGAGGAGAAATAATGGTGGCGCAAATTGATAAAATATATCTCATGCAGCTCTTTGTGCAGATCGTCCATTTGGGAACATTTAGTGCCGCCGCGCAAAAGATGGGGGTGACCCCCTCCAAAGCATCCAAGGATATTCAACAGCTTGAGAAAACGCTGGGCAGTGTTCTCTTAAATCGCTCAACCCGCTCTATCGGGATTACCAGTGCGGGAGAGCTTTATTATGATACAGCGATCGAAGTTCTCGCTTCTTATGACGGTCTTATTGATAACCTGAATTACATCAAGAACCGTTTGACGGGCGAACTCCGGCTTACGGCGCCTGAACTTTGGGGAAACATTGTTTTGTCCCCTCTAATCTTTGAATTTAAAAAAATCTATCCAGATGTTTCGATCCGGGCGAACTATAGCAATGAGGTGATCGATCTCTTTCGTGAAAATACCCACATAGCCTTTCGCAGCACCACGCTGAGGAACGAGCCATACTTGTCGAAAAGAATTTGCAGTGACGATACGGTTCTGTGTGCCAGTCCGGAATATTTACAAAGGACAGCTATTCCAAAAAAATTGGATGACTTGAGCGAGCTGGACTTCATCACCTTCAGCCAGACGGTCAACACCTATAATAGTCTCGAGTTCATGATTAATGGCGTTGAGCAAAGAGTGACGGTAAACGGAAGCCTATCTTTTAACAGTAAGAAATCAATATACGATGCTGTGCTAAATCACCTTGGTGTCGCAAGTTTGCCATCATACTTGGTGAAACAGAATCTCTTAGAAGGACATCTGGTTCAGGTTTTGCCTGAATTTCATATTCAATCGCTGTATTTTTATGCCTTCTACATGCAGCGTAAAAAAGAGAGCATATTAATCACAACCTTTGTCGATTTTATACAAGAATCTATTCAAAAAAACGAAGGTTAGGCAGAATAATATTTTACCCCTCATCCCTTAGGATGATGTTCTTTGATTCTGTCATCAGGAATACTGGTCTCATTGATTTTAATAGATCCTGACGTTTCAGGTTATTTAAGTAAAGGTGAGTTGAATGGTATTTCCGGTTTCTGATATTCGTGCGCTGTTTCCAGCCCTGTCATTATCCGATAAAAGCCAAACACGGGTCTATCTGGACAACCCTGCCGGAACTCAGGTTCCAGCTTCTGTTGCTAAAGCTGTTACTGATTATATGCTGACAAACGCGAGCAATGGTGGTGGGCATTTTACAACCAGCGTAAACACGGATGCAATAACGCTAAAAGCGCATGAGGACGCAGCACTCTTTCTTGGTGCGCGTTCTGCCAAAGAAGTTGTCATAGGCCAAAGCATGACCTCTTTGACGTTCCATCTTTCCCGCAGCATTTGCCGTGATTTCCAGCCCGGTGATGAAATCGTTGTTTCCCGGGTTGAACACGAAGGTAACGTTGGGCCTTGGTTGGAGATTGCCAAGGACAAAGGTCTCACCATTTGCTGGGTGGCGTTTGATCGGGATAGCTGGTTGATTGAACCTGAAAATTTAAAAGCTGTTCTGAGCGACAAAACCAAACTTGTGTGCCTGAATTATGCGAGTAACATGACGGGGTCTATCAACGACATCAAAACCCTAACCCGGATTGCACAGGATGCCGGGGCGCAAGTCTTTGTGGATGCTGTTCAATTGGCGCCGCATCACCTCGTCGATGTACAGGCGCTGGGCTGTGATTTCCTCGCCTGCTCAGCCTACAAATTTTTTGGCCCGCATCTGGGGATTTTATGGGGGAAAGAAGAGACCCTGGCGAGTTTGCATGCTTACAAAGGGCGCTGCGTTACCAATGAACTCCCCGGGCGTTTCGAAGCGGGGACACCACAGTTCGAACTTCTCGCCGGACTATCTGCCACGGTGGATTATTTTGAAGGGCTGGGTCGTGGGACTTCTGCTTCTGAAAATCGCCGGGACCTGATCGCCGCTGCGTACAAAGCTTCGCGGGATTATGAAGAGCCGCTTACCAACACCTTAATTGGTGGCCTGCAACAAATACCCGGTATTTCAATCGTAGGAATTACCAATCCAAACCGCGTCCATCAACGCGTGCCAACGGTATCGATCCGGCACGACTATATCAATCCGACAGATATCGCCAAGTCGCTTTCTGATAAAGGGATTTATGTTTGGCACGGTCACAACTATGCATACGAACCAACCCGGTTTTTGGGCATTCCAGAAGATGAAGGCGTGGTTCGTATTGGCCTTGCGCACTATAACACAGAGGCCGAGGTCAATCGGGTTGTCGAGGCCATAGACACGGCTGTGGCCAAATAGCGAAGAAGTGCTTTTGGTCATTGAGCTTTGGGCATTGGTTTTTTGTCACGGGGTTTTGAATGTTGGTATCGACCAAGTGATTTTGCTAAGTTCGGTTTAGCAAAAACACAAGGTAACAGAACCCAATGAACGAGACTTCTTTTCCTGCATCGGCCAGCGTTGTCGAGAGTGACATCTGTGCGGGTATCGTTGACGCCATTGGGACAGAGACGTTTTTCAATAAAACGGGAAAGCTGCTCGAAGGCTATATGTCCTATGAGGGACTAAACATCGTTTTATACAGCGAAAACAATGCCCCGACCTGTTTGGAAATTTTCAAGAAGACGCTCGATTTGCAGGAGGGCCTGGAGAATTTTTTAAGCTACACCTATATCATTAATCCCGTTTACCGGGCCTTTTTGGGCAAGATTGCCTCTGGAACCTATCTGATTGGGGACCTGTTGCCTGCTGGATATCGCGAACTGATTGCCAATAGCGATTTAGATATATGGATTGATGACAAAGAAACCATCGGCTATCGCACGCCTGGCTGGCCGAAAAACCTAACCGAAGTTCTTGTCCTGATCTGGTTGCCGGACAACAAAATGATAGAGTTTAGTTTCCTGACTACGTTGTCAGGTGATCAAACTGAGAAATGCCACAACCAGCTAAGGCAAATATATCCGGTACTTTCCAGTGCGATTTTAAAACACTTTGAGTTTGCCGCTCAGGATTTCGATGTTTCTGAAGGCAAGCCAAGTCAGGAATACCGCTTTCAGGAATTTGGAAAGGATATTCTCACCCCTCGAGAACAGGATATAACCAAAATGATCCTGACGGGCCATTCGAGTAACTCAATCGGGTTAAATCTGGATATATCCCTGCCAACAGTAAAAACCCATCGTCGAAATATCTACGCCAAACTACAGATCTCATCCCAAGCGGAACTCTTTAATCTATTTGTCAGAAGCTTGATGGTAAACAAATAAGGTAATATGGTCCTATAAGAAACTTAATCTGTCTTGAGACGATTTAAAAGTCGGACTGATTTGTGGGATACCCAGTTTGTTACACGTTTATCGAAACTTAAAAAATGTTCGGATTTCAAGTGAGTATCAAAGGCCGAGGCATCGCAATAGAGCTCGTAAAGGAAGAATTTTTGTGAGCTCAGGGGATCTTGGCAGACATCAAAATAATGACAGCCGGGTTCCTTTTTTAAAGAGGTGTTGGCCTGGTCTTTTATGGCTTCGCTGAAACAGTCTTCAAAGCCTGCTATAATTTCAAAATCTACGAGAACGACAAACATTTTTAGTCCTTGTTTTCTGTGATGAAAGCCTTACCACTTCCATATCCTTTATTGAACTTTGCCAAGGCTTGATCCATTTGGTCTTGGCTTAAAATCACAGGGCCACCCGCCACTAGTGTGCGCCAATAGACATCACAAAGGGTTTCAACTTCCATAGCCATGGACAACGCTTGTTTTAGGTTGCCGCCCACAGCTATTTGACCATGGTTTGCCAGCAGGCAGGCTTTTCTATTCTCTAAAGCTTTCAAAGCTACGGTTGATAGCTCTTGTGTCGCAAATGTCTCATAAGAGGCACATCGAATAGTTGAACCGCCTGTGATCCCGATCATATAGTGAAATGGTGGAATATCTTTTTGCATGCATGCAATTGTCATCACTGCTTTGCCGTGGGTATGAACAATGGCATTTACCTCGGGACGGTTCGCAAAAATATCCTCATGAAAACGCCATTCACTGGATGGTTTTCGCAATCCGTTTGGACTTTCATAACTACCGTCAGGCCGTTTTAGAACAATATCTTCGGCTGTGATATCTTCGTATGCCATGCCAGAGGGCGTTATTAAAAAGCCATCTCTTACTCTCACGGCGGCATTACCAGATGTGCCTTGGTTAATTCCCATGGCGTTCATCTTAAGGACAGTTTGGATTAATTCTGTACGTTCATTGAATGCGCTCATTTCGCCCGCTCCTTTTCGATCTCATCACTTTTTTTAAGCTGGGAAACGGCTTTGAGAAAAAAATCTTCGGTACCAAAGTTTCCTGATTTTAACGCTAAGGCCAACGAAGGGGTTCCATCGCTGATCGTCCAGGGCACACCGGGATCAATTGGTGGACCAATTTCCATGGTTTTAACCCCCAAAGCGTCGATGACAGCCCCGGACGTTTCTCCACCTGCGACGACGAACCTTCGCGCACCGATCTTTTTTAATCCGTGTGCTATTTTACCTATGACGGCTTCAACGCGTGATCCAACCTCAACACGGCCGCGTTCTTTTTGAATGCGTGTAATAATTTCAGGATCTGCTGAAGAATAAAACATAATAGGATCATCGGCTTTCATTGCCTGCTCTGCCCACTCTAACGCTTGTTCTACGACAGGTTTTTTCTCCAGAATATCAAAAGCATCAAGACGGAAGTGAGGGATGCGGGACTTCGCGTATTCCACTTGCGCGCGGGTGGCTTCTGAACAGCTCCCGGATAAAATCACACTCGACCCAAGAGGGGGTGAAAATGAAGCCTTCTTTATAAAATTGGGCAACCACCCGGTTTTGCGGAAATTATCCGGAAGTCCTTGTGCGAGGGCGGATCCTCCTGTGATCAATGCCATTCCCTGACAGGCTTGCCCAATGGATTGGAGATGATTGTCATTGAGCGCATCAATAATATGAATTACGGGGACGGTTTTTTCTTGTGATTTAACTCTAATTTTCATGGCCTGCGAAATAGCTTCTGGACCTTTTTCAACATCCTCAAAAAAGATGTTGGTAATGTGCGATTTACTCTGTGCTGCAAGCACACGCTTTAGATTGGGATCGTTCATCGGTGTCAGAGGGTGATTTCGAAGAGATGATTCTGAAAGCAAACCTTCGTTCACAAACAAATAGCCACGATATACGGTGCGGCCATTTTCTGGAAAAGCAGGGCAGGCGATTGTGTCGGAGCATCCAAGTTTTTCCAGAAGAGCATCTGTTACAGGCCCAATGTTTCCTTCCTTGGTTGAATCAAACGTCGAGCAATACTTAAAGAAGATTTGTTTTGCTCCGGCTTTTTGTAACCAGTCGCAAGCAATCAACGACATTCTGATTGCATCATAGGAATTGGTGGTCCGTGATTTTAACGCGACAACAACAGCTTCTGCATCAGGTACAGGGGTGTTTTCGTCTGGCATGCCAACAATCTGTACGGTTTTCATTCCCGCCTGAACCAGGATCATGGCAAGGTCGGTGGCACCTGTTAAATCATCAGCAATGCAGCCAAGAACGATACTCATAATATTGTTTCCTGCTTTTAATTGGGACGTATGCGGTTAATCACTTCTTTGGCGACCGCTTTTGTGCCCATATCCCCTCCAAATTCCATGGGGCGAATGGTGTTTGCCTCAAAGCCGGCATATACGGCGTCTTCAATAATTTTTGCTGCATCTGCCAACGCTTGGATTCCCGATTTGTCGGCGAGGTAATCCAGCATCAAAGCACCGCTTAAAATGGCCGCAAGCGGATTAGCTTTGTCTTGTCCCATAATGTCTGGTGCACTACCGTGAGCGGGTTGGAAGAGACCGTGGTTGTCACCGATTTCTCCACAAGCGGCCATGCCCATACCGCCGACCAGACCCCCGGCTAGGTCAGAGAGAATATCGCCAAACATGTTTTCCATGACGAGGACATCGAAATCCCAAGGACGGCGAATAAAGTCGAGGGCCTGAGCATCGACATAGCTGTAGGATTTATCAATATCGGGAAAATTGATGCTACGTTCGTCAAAAATTTGGCGGAAAAAGGCCATAGATTTGAAAACATTGGCTTTATCTACGCAGGTAACTTTACCCTTACCCCTGCGATTTTTTCGCTTTTGTGCCAATTTAAAAGTAAAATCATGGAGCTTTTCCGTAGTGGGACGGGTAATTCGCATGATGTCCTGTACTTCGTCATTTGTCTCAATTGGGCAGCGATTATGAACCGCAGCGGAATAGAACAAGCCTTCGGTTGATTCTCGTAATATAACCATATCAATATCGCGCGCGCGGGGATCTGCCAGCCGTTGTGGTGCGTTCGGATAGGCACGTACAGGCCTTACCCCTGCATAAAGCTGAAAGCGGTCCCGAAGACGTAAGTGGGGAGAGATTTCTGTGCCATCTTGATAACGTACAGAGGGCAGTCCGATAGCGCCGAGGAAAATAGCATCTGCGGTACCAGCTGTTTCCTCGCCATTGGTTTCAATGTCTTTTCCGGTATCTTTGAAATAGCCCGCCCCCGCTGAGATATAATTATAGTTCAATGAAAAGCCGCCTACAGAATTTTGAGCAGCATCGACAATTGCCATAGTAGCCTCGGTCACATCAATACCAATGCCATCCCCTTTAATGACGGCTATTTGAAAAGATGATGTCTTCATAATCGATATCCTATTTTGTACTGTTTTCTTAAATTTCAAATGAAGGGGCAGAGCCAATAAATGGCTTTGTTTCCTGATGGGTTAAGGCATTAGACGTGTCGTTATTATGCTGATTTTGTCCTTAACTTGAATTGAACTTCGCACTCTGACTTCGCATCTCGTTCCTATTATCTATCAGGCGATCTATGTATTAGTCAATGTATACATTAAAAAATTTATTGACAAATAAATTAACGAATGTACCGTATTGAAAATTAATTACTGTTGTTAAAAATATGACGGCTCATATCCGTTACCAAGAAAGTAACAGTGTTGATTTCAAATCAAATCAGACGGTAAACGTACCGCACTCTGGGAGGTCAAAGATGTTTAAAAATATAGCCAAAATCACCACGGGAACTCTTACCGCTGTGACATTACTTGGCTCAGCCATGTTCATGGCATCAGATGCCAGCGCAGAAAAAGTTCTTCGCTTTAGTCACACCGATAACCCTGGTGGATCGCGGCAAGCTGCGGCCGAAGTTTTTGCTGAAAAAGTCGCAGAATATACCGAAGGTCGTTATAAAGTACGTGTTTATCCTGCGGGCCAAATTGCGAATGATCCTAAAGCCATCGAACAACTGCAATTAGGTGGTGTTGATTTTACGGTTTCAGCAACAGGCAGTTACGCGACACATATGCCGAGCTTAAATCTAACCGCAATGCCTTTCCTTGTGGATACTTATGAGCAGGGGTGGGATTTTTATGATAATTCAGCGTGGCTGCAAGGTGAGTTTTCGAAGCTTCCAGCAAAAGGCTTTCGTGTGTTGTCCACTTGGGAAGCTGGGTTTAGAAGCTTTACCACAAGCGATCCTCTGACATCTCCGAAAGATGCCGTTGGTAAGAAAATGCGTGTCTATCCGAACGATATGATCCGTTGGACCATGGAAGCGATTGGTTTTCAGACTGTTGTGATGCCGATTACTGATGTTTATCTTTCTATTCAGCAAGGTGTTGTAAACGGACAAGAAAACCCGGTAGATACAATTAAATCATTACGGTTTTACGAAGTTGCACCAAATGTGACCCTTACCCGTCACGTTTATAGTCCTCTGCCTCTAACAATTTCCGAGCAAACATGGCAGAGCTTTTCCGCTGAAGATCAAGCAGCTGTTATGAAAGCTGCAAAAGAATCATCTGATTTCAGTCGTAAGCTGGTACGTGATTCTGTAAATGGTCAAATTGATGAGATGAAAGCAGCCGGTGCATCCGTTAGTGTTCCTGTGATCGGCCCTTTCCGTGATTCAGTTCAATCTGTTTATGAAAAAGCTAAAGGCATTTATGGCGACGAAGTCGAAAAAGTTCTCGCCGATGCTGCTGCTATTCGTGAAAAACTCCCTGCAAAATAAAACCAAAATATGGAAGTACCTGTTCTGAGAGGAACAGGTACTTCTTTTTATTGAAACCGGGAGCAATTATCGTGGACTATCGAAGTCGATATCCGACCTTATTAAAATTTTTAAGCTTTCTAATCGACGCATTTCTTGTTGTGGGTGGCGTTAGCGTTTTACTGCTTATTTTCTCCAATGCTGTCTTGCGTGGCGCAGCCGGATTTGATTTGGCTTGGTCACTGGAAATCACGGCTTTTCTTTTGTTGTGGTTGACATTTTTGGGCTGTGCGGCAGCCACGGCACGTGGTGCGCATATGCGGGTAACAGAAATAGCGGAAAAGATAATACCGAAAAAAATGCAACCGTTCTTGGAGCTGATCATTAATAGCTTGATCGTCGTATTGCTCGTCAGTTTGATATATCATGGCTACAACATATCACTCCATACTTGGGCACAAAAAACGACGGTTCTCTATTGGCCAGTTGGATTGCTTTATGCCTCTTTACCCGCGGGCATGGCTTTAACCCTGATTTTTCACCTTCATAATTTCATGACTGATATCCGTGCGAGTCTGAGTGGTGTGGATGGTGGATCAACGAAATCTGACGATCATAGCTGGGAGGATTTCGAGTGATTTTACTCTTTATCTGTGCGGTATTTCTTATCACGATTATGCTAAGTGTTCCTTTGGTTTGGGCCATTTTGATCACAGCAGTTCTGCCTATTTTTGTCTTTGATTTAGGATATCCGCTTCAAGCTGTGTACCTCAACTTTATAGGGGGCGTCGAACCGAACCACTTTATCGCAATACCGCTGTTTATCTTTGCTGGCGAACTCATGGGGCGGGGTGGTGTTGGACAACGTATTATTGATTTCGCAAAAGAAGCTCTTGGATTTTTACCCGGTGGGCTGGGCTTTGTTGTTGTCGGGGCCTCCATGCTGTTTGGCGGAATTTCCGGGTCGGCGATTGCTGATTCTGCAGCGATTGGATCTGTTATGATCCCCAATATGGCCAAACAAGGTTATTCAAAAGCTTTTGCTGGAGGATTGGTTGCAGCGGCAGGCACGATAGGAATTATTATTCCACCGTCTATTCCGATGTTAATCTACGGCTTTGTTGGTAATGTATCTGTAGCGGATCTATTCCTTGCCGGGGTTGTTCCTGGCCTGATCTTTGGTCTGTTGTTTATGGCAGTTTGTTATCGGGTGGGTAAAAAAACCAACTGTGACCCCGGCGGAAGGCGGACGTCCAGAGCTGCTCTTTGGCGCTCTTTTGTCCGGTCTG
The DNA here is from genome assembly GCF_042682825.1 of Kiloniella antarctica. NCBI lineage: Bacteria > Pseudomonadati > Pseudomonadota > Alphaproteobacteria > Rhodospirillales > Kiloniellaceae > Kiloniella > Kiloniella antarctica. The sequence continues at coordinate 568,158 of NZ_JBHUII010000004.1, read as the reverse complement.
GTCCTGCCTTGTTTATGCCCGTTCTTATTTTGGGTGGTATATTTGGTGGTATCGTAACCCCCACGGAAGCGGCTGCCGTTGCTGTTGTTTACGGTTTTTTTGTTACGGTGGTTTTGTATCGGGATTTTACCTTGAAACAAATGCCAAAACTGATCATTGATTCTTTTGTCACAAGTGCGATTGTTATGGTTGTGATCGGGGCAACAACGGTTTTAGGTTGGCTGATTACGCTGGAGCAACTTCCCCAGATGCTTGCTGTGTTTATAAACAGCGTATCAGAAAGTCCTTTTACCTTTTTGCTTTTGGTGAATGTTGTTTTGTTGATGTTGGGTCTGGTGTTAGATCCGTTGCCGGCTATTCTTTTGACGGCACCTTTGTTTATACCAACGGCGATGACTTTTGGTGTCGATCCGGTTCACCTGGGTGTCATCATGACGTGTAATGTCGCAGTGGGATTATTCACCCCACCTGTAGGAGCAACGCTGTATGTTGCATCACGGATATCTGGTGTTGGGGTGTTGTCAATTGCCCGCGCAATGGCACCACTTTATGTCGCGGCGATATCTGCTTTGCTTTTGGTGACCTACGTTCCGGCGATTTCGATGACAATGGTCGAATTGTTTAGATAGGCGGTAAGGGGGAATTTACCTGCAGGTCTATTGGGGAACCCCGTATACTAATGTCTTGGTATACGGGTGTTTTCCTTTTTTGATAAATATTAAGAATGTGCTTTAGGAAAAACAAAATGATAGAACTCAACGCTATAAAAAAAGTCGGATCAAAACTCAACCGACCTGAATGTGTTCTTTCAACATCAAATGGCCGTCTCTATACCGCAGATTGGCGGGGAGGTGTTGGTGTTATCGAAGCTGACGGATCTCAATGGTATTTATTGCCAAAAGAAAAAGATCTTGAGCTAAAACCAAATGGTATCTGTCTGATGCCGGATGGATCTGTTCTTATCGCCCACTTGGGGGCTGAGGATGGTGGCGTGTTCCGGATCGCTGAAGATGGGACAACGACCCCTTTTTGTGTAGAAGTTGATGGCGTGCCTTTACCGCCAAGCAACTATGTTCATCTTGATACCCTTGGGCGGGTATGGATAACGGTGAGTACAAGAAAAATACCGCGTAGCGAAGGGTATCGTCCGGATGTTTCTGACGGGTTTGTTGTCTTGGTTGACCCAAATAGTAATGGAGGAAAGCCTAGAATTGTTGCTGATGATTTAGGCTATACCAATGAATGTCTGGTTCATCCCGATGGCAAGCGTTTGTTTGTAAATGAAACCTTTGCACGTAAACTTGTCAGCTTTGACATTGCCGAAAACGGAGATCTTTCAAACAAGAAAATCGTCACTGAATTTGGGGTTGGAACTTATCCCGATGGGATGACTTTTGATACTGAAGGCGGGGTTTGGATTACATCTATTGTCAGTAATCGGGTGATTAGAATTGCGCCGGATGGCACCCAAGAAGTGATGATTGAAGATTGTAAAGACGAACATCTTGTCTGGGTGGAAGAGGCATTTCAGGCGGGTGAAATGGGGCGTCCACATCTGGATAATGCACAAAGTAAGGCACTGAAAAATATATCCAGTTTGGCATTTGGGGGGACAAATTTGAAGACGGGATATCTCGGCTGTTTGCTGGATGATTGCGTTTATACTTTCAACGCTCCTTTTACAGGGCATGCACCAAGTCACTGGAAATTTAAGGGCCCGCAGCGTCAATCTTAATATGAAAATCCATAATATGATTGACGCTGTAATTCTTAACACAAGGTTTTGATTTTAATATGAATTCTTCGTCTCCAATTCGTGTTGCAACTGTAGGTACAGGCTATTTTAGTCGATTCCAGTATGCGGCTTGGGCCCGTATGCCGGAGGTTAATCTGGTTGGTATCTGCAACCGAAATCAGGAGCCTGCTCTTGAACTGAGTACCCAATACAATATTCCCGGTGTGTATCAGGATTTCGATTTAATGCTGGATGAGGTTAAACCAGACCTCGTTGACATTATTACGCCGCCTGTAACACATACGGGATATATCAAATCCTGCGTTGAGAGAAACATAACAACAATTTGTCAAAAACCATTTACCCCTTCAATGGATGAAGCCCAAAAACTGGTGGCTTTAATTGAGGAAAAGAAAGCAAAGGTTATCATCCACGAAAACTTTCGCTTCCAACCGTGGTATCGCAAAATCAAAGAAGTTCTGGAACAAGAAGCTCTGGGGCAACTATATCAAATCAGTTATGCTCTGCGTCCTGGTGACGGGCAGGGGGAAAATGCCTATCTGGATCGCCAGCCATATTTCCAACAAATGGAACGTCTTCTGGTTCATGAAACCGCGGTTCATCTGATTGATGTGTTTCGGTATCTTTTTGGTGAAGCCAAATCAGTATTTGCAGATTTACGCCGTATTAATCCGGTGATCAAAGGAGAAGATGCGGGGATCATTATCTTTGAGTTTGAAAACGGATCTCGGGGACTTTTTGACGGCAATCGCCTTAGTGACCATAAGGCGGTTAATCGCCGCCGAACGATGGGGGAAATGCGCATTGAGGGAGAAAAAGGCACTTTGATCCTCAATGGCGATGCTGAGTTACATCTTCGCCTTCATGGACAAAACGAAGAAACCAGTTTGAGCTATGATTGGAAGGATTGTGATTTCGGCGGAGACTGTGTTTATAACCTGCAACGACATGTAATTAATCATCTGTGTCATGGAACTGAGTTGATGAACACAGCCAAAGAGTACCTGACGAACGTGGTAATAGCCGAGACTGTTTACGAATCAAATAATACCGGTAGAAAAATCAATTTAGCGATAAAGAAAATGATACCTTGATTTCGTCGGCCTACTTGCTAAAAATTCTATCTAACAAGGAGGGACGCTAATGGCAGCAACAAAGACTGCGACAGGGGTTGTAAAAGCAAAGAAGAAGAGTAACGCACCCAAAGTGTCTTATGCTGATAAAGCTTATGCTGATTTGAAACGTCGTATACTCGAAAACGAGCTGCCAGCAGGCCACCAGCTTATGGAAGGTGAGTTGGCTGAACTCCTTGATATCAGTCGTACTCCCGCACGCGAAGCCATGATGAGACTGGAAGCCGAAGGTCTGGTCGAAGTTCGGCCGCGTCATGGGATGAAAGTTAAACCGATCTCAATTTCGGATATGACGGAAATTTACGCCCTCTTGACAGGCTTGGAATCAACGGCTGCGTGGCAGGCTGCTAAACGCGATCATACAAATGAAGAAATCAAACTTCTTCGAGACAGCGTAAAGAAGATGGATGAAGCCTTGAAGGCTCAAGATCTTAAAGCTTGGGCGAATGCAGACGAACATTTTCACAGATTGTTGGTTTCAATGAGCGGTAATCAGCGTTTGATTGAACTGGTGGACCGATTTATTGATCAGTCTCACCGCGTTCGTATGCTCACCCTGCGTTTACGTCCAATGCCAGCACAGTCCAACCAGGACCATGCCCAAGTTGTCGCGGCTATCGAGGCTAAGGACGCAGATAAGGCCCGGCGCATTCATCGTATTCATCGTGAAAATGCGGGAAAGCTATTGGTGGAACTTTTGGAAAGTCACGGACTGACCCAACTTTGAAAAAATCACTTTGTAACGTTATCACGCAACAAATTCGTTGGTAAATAAAGATAAGAAGCCGCAGGCAGGGCGTCTTTCCTGTGCTGGAAATTATTTCTCTGGGGCCGTGGTGGAACCTCTGATGACGATCTCTCCCTTTAGGGGGTGTTCTTTCATGGGCACTGTTGTGGAGGCATCTTCTGAAAATATATAGGCGAGGGCGGTTTCCGCCAGGCGTTCCGTGGGTTGGCGGATCGTGGTGAGACGAGGCACGATAAGGGATGCCAGGGCGATGTCATCGAACCCTGTAATGGAAAGATCAGCCGGGATGTCCAGTTTTAAATCACGGGCGACGCGCAAAACACCAATAGCGAGCTGATCACTTGCCGCCGCGATCGCTGTTGGACGCCAGTCATCCCATGCGGTTAGTACTTTCCGGCCAATATCTTCACCTGATTTATAATCAAATAAGCCATCGTATGTACGCAGCGTTACGGGGTCATTTTCACTGTGGAGGTCTTGGATGCGTGAGATAAATCCCTGTTTACGACTACGCCCGACCTCTGTGTTTTGAGGTCCAGCGATATAGGCGATATCACGATGCCCGAGTTGATAGAGGTGGTCGGCGATAAGGGCTGAACCGTGGGCATGATCTGTTGATACCAACGGGAAATTTTCAAAGCGCCGATCGAGAGAAACCACCGGGACATCCGTATGGTAACCAAGTTCTGCTGTATCCGCAGCTGCAACGACGACCATGCCGCGTGGTGAACGGTCGAGGAGGGCTGAAATTTGTTTTCGTTCTGTTGCGGCATCGTCGTGAGAATTGGCGAGCATGACCGAGTGACCGCGCTTGGCTGCTTCCGTTTCGATACACTTGGCGAGCTGGGCAAAAAAGGGGTTTGTAATATCGGGAACCACCAGACCAATGACATCAATCCGGTTCGTTCGCAGCGCTCTGGCGGCAAGGTTGGGTTTATACCCAAGCTTTTCAACTGCGTTTAAGACGCGTTCTTTCAAAGGTTGCTTAACGGCTTTGTTTTCAGAGAGAACACGTGAAACCGTTCCGACAGAAACACCAGCCAATTTAGCTACGTCTTTAACCGTTGGCATTGGTGTTTTTTTCCCAGTAATAATCCCAATAGATGTTCAATATTTTGTCCTAATGGCTCTGATTATGCAATCAGGTACACTGTGATCGGGGCGTTGTATAAAGATTTGAGCATTTAAAAAACTACCCCACTGACCAGAATTAAATTTGCATAAGGCGTGGTTTCACCTGTTCGTATGATTGCTTTGGCCTGTTTGGTCCGTTGTTTCATATCGTCGTGTGGGGTTTGAGTAAACGCGATGGGCTGCTCCAGCTCAGCAGACCAGTCGTCCAACACCGACTTTATATCATTGATAAAGTCTATTCCTGCTTCTTCGGCCCGTATCGCGGTCTCTATACAGAGCTCTGATCTCAAGGCTTGGAGAACATCTACTAAACAAGGCAGGCCGGGTACCACGGCAAGGTCGATGACGTTGACACCCTTGGGTGTTGGGAACCCGGCATCGACGATCAGGACTTCATCCATATGACCCAACTGGGCGACAAGGGCGCTGAGGTGGCTGTTTAACAGCTTGGTACGTTTCATTGTTGAATTTACCCGATCTGAGCTGCGTATTTGATCATTTTTTGGCGTATCTGGCGCGGTAATAATCCAGAATCACAGCGACAATAATGACGACACCAGTAATCATTTGGCGCATAAAGTCACTGAGGCCAATCAGGATCAAACCATTGGCGAGCACACCGATAATGAAAGCACCGAGTAATGTGCCGATCACAGAGCCGCGTCCGCCACTGAGGCTGGTGCCGCCGATGATAACAGCTGCAATGGCGTTAAGTTCAAAGCCGATCCCGGCAATCGGGCTGGCAATGTTCAAACGCGCCATATAGACGATGGCTGCAATACCTGCGGTGAGACCACAGATAGTAAAGGCGGCGACCTTGTACCAAAATACTGGATGTCCGGCCAAACGGACGGCTTCTTCGTTGTTACCAATACCATAAAGCAGACGCCCAAAAACAGTTCGGTTCAGGACAAACCAGGCCAAAAGAACCAATGCCAGTGCGACCAGAAATACCACAGGGACCCCGTAGAACTGTGCAGATCCAAACTCTTCAAAGGCGAAGGGGAAGGAGTAAATAGTCTGTGCGTCTGAAACATGTAGCGCTGCACCACGGGCAATGTTGAGCATACCCAGGGTGATGATAAAAGAAGGTAATGCCCAATAGGATGTAATGAGGCCGTTCAACAGGCCACAGGCAAATCCGGCAGTAACCGCAAGGATACAGGCAAGCAGGATGATTTCTGTGGTGCCAAATCCGGGCAGGGTGATGGCTTTCCCGGCAATCACCGCAGCAAAAGCCATGACAGAACCCACCGACAGATCAATGCCGCCAATAAGAATGACAAAGGTCATGCCAACGGCAAGGATGAGATTGATGGTAATCTGGGTCAGGATGTTGGTGATGTTGTTAGGGTTTAAAAAGTGCTCGGTAAAGATTGAGAAGAACAGGATTAACCCTAACAAAGCCAGTCCGATACCAGCATTGTGAATAATGGCGCGCAGTGAGAAATCGCGTCCAGTATGTTCTGGTGTATTCGGCTCAGCTACAGTGTTTGTTTGCTCGGCCATTAACTTCTTCCTTCGGTGTAGGTATTTTGGCTGTTTAGATGTTCTGCGGTGTTGGTGTTTTGACCGTAAGCCAGCTTGAGAATATTTTCTTCAGAGAAATCAGGTCGGTCCAGTTCACCTTTGACCTGATGATCAGAAAGTACGAGGATACGGTCTGACAGGGTCATAAGCTCAGGCATTTCCGATGAAACGATGAGCAGGGCAATTCCTTCACGGACAAGGCTCTTGAGAATGGCGTAAATTTCTGCCTTGGCACCAACATCGACACCGCGTGTAGGTTCATCCAAGATTAAAATTTTGGGATTGAGTGCGAGCCATTTGGCGAGAACAACCTTTTGCTGATTTCCACCGGAAAGACTGGATGCCGGATCGCTGATTTTACCGTATTTCAGTTTTAGACGTTTGCCGCCTTCGCGGGCTTGTTGTTTTTCCTTGAAGAACCGTAGCAGGCCGCTGGCGGAGACATTGCGCATATTGGCCAATGAAATGTTCGCAGCAATAGGCATGTCGAGAATAAGACCTTCGTCCTTACGGTCTTCAGTGACAAAGCCTATCCCGGCGGCAATTGCATCCCTTGGTCCTTTAAATGTTAACGGGGTTGCATCGCGTTCAAGACTGCCGGAGATCACGGGGTCGATACCAAAAATTCCACGTAAAAGCTCTGTACGTCCTGCACCAACCAGTCCTGCAATACCAAGGACTTCGCCATAGTGAAGATCAAAGGAAACGCCGGTATTATGCGGGTTTTGCGCAACACAGAAGTTTTTCAGGCTGAGAGCGATATCGCCTCGGGCGTGGGGCTCCACGCCGTGTTCCATTTCTTCGGCCAGCTTGCGTCCAACCATGTGCCGGACCACGCCAGAAGGGGTGGTATCAACGATATTTTCTGTTGTGATGGTTTTGCCGTTGCGAAAGATCGTCACGCGATCACAGATCGCAAACACTTCGTTGAGGTGGTGCGAAACAAAGACGATGGTGACGCCCTTTGCTTTGATGGATTGAACTATTTCAAAAAGACGTTTGGTTTCGCGCTCGGTTAATGTGGCAGTCGGCTCATCAAGGATGAGGATCGTGCTTTCAGATTGCAGCGCACGGGCGATTTCAATCAATTGTCGGTGAGCGATCCCGAGACTTTGAACCGTGGCGCGTACATCAACATCACTGAGGCCAATGGCATCCAGTGCAACGCGGGCACGTCGGTTCATCTCGGGTCGGTCTAGCAGTCCAAAACGTGTTTTAGGCATGGCTTCGATCGAAATGTTTTCAGCTACACTCAAATGGTCAAGCAGATTAAATTCCTGGTGAACAACCTGAACACCGTGGGCTTTTGCCGTATGCGGATTAGCAGGGCTGTAGGGGGTGCCGTTGAGAACAATGTTCCCGGAATCAAAGGGGAATACCCCTGATAAAAGCTTGATCAGTGTGGATTTTCCCGCACCATTTTCGCCTACCAACGCATGGACTTCGCCTGCTTTGAGCGAGAAGTTGACCCCGTCGAGGGCTTTTACACCGCCAAAATATTTTTTTAAACCTGTAACGGACAGAAGATCCCCTACTTCTGACAGGGTCTCATCACTACTCGGCTGTACTGCAACCATCATTATTACCCAGTTTTGTGTTACCCAGTATTTGTGATAACCGGCTTTATCAAGTGGTTTGGATCAAGCGGTTTGGATCGACTGGTTTTGGATCAGGCGGTTTGGGCGTGAACAATAACGCGTGTCGTCCATCCGGTATATGAGAAATATATGGCGGATAATTGAAATAACATCCTGCTAAAAAACGAACCTACGGACAGGAATTAGGATCGTTTTCTCAGACAGCCTCATTAATAGAGACAAGATTCTGTAAGACATATACTTAACAAGGAGGTTCCGAAAGAGGGGCCCAAAAGGCAATAAGGGCCCCTCAAAAGGACAACACGCGTATGGTTCAGGCGATTATTTGCCTTTAACGAGTTCGATTGGTGTTTTTACCCAACCTTCAAGTTTTGGCCCACCTGCAACAACTTCCAGTGCCATATCGATGGAATTTGCTGCCATATCCTGGCCAAACTGATCGACCGTGGCGAGCAAACGGCCATCTTTGATCATTGGTGTAACGGCTGGAATGTTGTCGAAACCAACAACTGCGATGTCTTTACGGCCCGCAGATTCAAGAGCTTTAACAACGCCAATTGCCATTGAATCGTTAGCAACCATTACACCCTGTGTATCTGGATGAGCGGTTAGAATGTTTGAGAACACGGTATTGGCTTCTTCGGTTTCCCAGTGCGCTGTACGGCTGTCGAGGAGGTCAAGTTTGTATTCTTTTACGGAATCTTCAAAACCAAGACGACGTTCGTTTGCATTGTCCGCACCGGGATTTCCTTCGATGATGACAACTTTGCCACCAGCACCAAGTAACTGACCAAGGGCATCCCCGGCAAGCTTTGCGCCACCACGGTTGTCCGGGCCAACAAAGGCAAGTTCGACGCCTTGCTGTTTTTTGGCTTCGGCATCAAGAGCAACATCAAAATTTACCACAACGATACCTGCTTCCATTGCCCGTTTTAGTGGACGCACCATGGCGCGAGAATCAGCGGGGGCGATAACGATGGCGTCAACACCTTGCGTGATGAAGTTTTCAACCGCATTGATTTGAGATTCAAAATCGGTTTCGTTCTGCATACCCACGGCACGCAGTTCGTAATCACCACGTTTGATTTCGTGTTCTTTTGCCCCTTCGAGCATATTTTGGAAAAACTCGTTGGCGAGTGATTTCATGATCAGGCCAACAACGGGTTTATCAGCTGCTTGTGCCGAACCGGCAAGCAAAGCGATAGAGGTTGCTGCAACAGCAGCGAATTTCGTGAATTTCATTCGTATCTCCCAGAGAATGTCACCAGTAAAATATAACCAGTGAATGGCTATGGTCGCGTTGCAACTTATTATACTCTCGCTTTGCGACTGCCATATTGAACACTCGGGGATGGTTTTTTGTCAATATGAAACGTTTCATTTTTATGAAACCATTCATATTTTTAAAAATAAGTATTTTATATCAGTATGATAAGTGAGAATAAATTTTTGAGAATCTTTTAGAGTGATTTTAGGAGAGAGCACCGATTGTATCTATTTTACCAGAGGGGATATCTGGAATTTATCTGATGCCCTCTCAATTCTATCCAGGGTTAGAGAGCGGACTTAACTCGCTGCAATATCTTTGATTATTTGTAGAAATTTATCGATTTCATCGTGATCGTTGAAATAGTGAACTGATGATCTGATTAAAATAGGAAGGTTGTTATTGGTGGCATCGATCAAGGTGCTGCTGGGGGACGAACCGCTGACATTGACACCCCGAGACAGAATTTCAGTAACAGCGTCCAGCGACTTAATGTCGTCGATAGAGAAGGTGACAATACCACATTGTTGAGGGGCGTTATGGGCTGCACCAAAGGTATGGAGTTTTACCCGTTTGATTTTTGCAAGGTTTTCCCGAAGGTGGCTTGCCAGTTCATCAATGCGCGTCTTGATGTTGTCTAGGCCCACTTCAAGCGCATAATCAACACAGGCCCCCAGGCCGAGTTTGGCGGCGTAGTTGTTTTCCCAGTTTTCAAAGCGCCGGGCATCGGGGCGAAGAACGTATTCGTTTGGACTGGTCCAGCTTGCAGAATAAAGGTCGATCATCGGCGGGTGAAGTTGATCCAATATGGATGAGCGCACATACAAAAATCCAACGCCGCGCGGTCCACGGAGGAATTTTCGCGCTGTTGCTGTGAGGATATCACACTGGATTTTCTCCACATCCAGGGGCATCTGTCCTGCAGACTGACAGGCGTCGACCAGATAGAGAATATTGTGTTTGCGGGCAATGGCACCAATGGCTTCAACAGGGTTTACGAGGCCCGAGTTGGTTGGGACGTGGGTGACGGAAATTAATTTGACCCGATCATCGATTAACTCTTCCAGTGCGCATAGGGATGTCTGACCCTTATCATCGCTTGGGATCACAGTGATCTCGACACCTTTTTGCTTGGCCAATTGTAAGTAAGCCACGTAGTTGGAAGCGTATTCTGCCTCAACAGTGAGGATGCGATCACCTGCTTTGAAGGGGATGGCATAAAAGGCCATTGCCCAACCCACAGTCGCATTTTCAACCACGGCAACTTCATCGCGGTGACAATTAATCAAGCGAGCAACGCTGTCATAAACACCTTCAATCGCGTCCCGACGTTTGTTTGCCGCTTCGTAACCGCCAATGGCAGCTTCGAGTTTGAGGTGGTCAACCTGCGCATCTAATACGGACTGTGGCATGAGAGAAGACCCACAGTTATTCAGGTGAACACAGGTTTTCTTACCCGGGGTGTCGGTGAATATTTTCTGTAAATCGATGTTCATGTGGTTGACCTTTGGGGATGCGATAAAGAGAGGTTGAGTTTCGGATCTCTTTTAAATCATGTTTTCTCAAGGCAGGACAAACGATTTTAGGGCAAGGTTCGCTTTACAAATTGTAATGTCTATGACGAAATAGAAACTCAAATATTCTAATGTTATTTAAGGAAGATATTTAGAACTTATGAAACTTCCGCCGCTTACAGCCGTTCGACACTTTACTGCCGCTGCCACTCACATGAGTTTTAAGCGGGCCGCCAAAGAGCTTCATGTTACCGAAGGCGCGATCAGTCGCCAGATCAAAGTGCTGGAAGAGTATATCGGATCGGCTCTATTTATGCGGGTCCACAGGGGCGTACAGCTTACGGACGCTGGGCAGCGGCTCCACGCCGTGACCGATAATGCCCTGTTGCAGATCAGCCAGATCGCCGAAGAACTTCGCGGTGTGGTGCCACAATTTACCCTGTCGGTGACAACCAGTTTTGCTATTCGCTGGTTGATGCCAAGGCTTTCGCATTACGAAGCCCTGCACCCCAATCATCCGGTCAATCTACAGGCGGTAAGCTATCCGGAATTGTCTCCGGTTAAGCGCTTTGATGCCTCAATTATTTATCTATTGGGCGACCCTTATGAAAATCAGGTGCGGGTGCCCGAGGGGGCCGAGCGCTTTATGGTGGAATGGTTGTTACCCGTGTGTGCCCCAAATTTTTTAAAGTATGGCGCAGCCTTTCGCCCGCAGGATCTGGAGCACAAACGCATTATCTTCAACGAGCCAACCGGGCGCGATTGGCGCAGTTGGGCGGGCAAGCTTGACGATGCCAAAATCAACCTCGATACCGCCCTGCGCTTTGAACACGATGACACCGCCATTCAAGCCGCCGTTGCAGGACACGGTATTGCCTTGGCCAATCTGGCCTATATCCACAACGAATTGGACATGGGAAGCCTGATCCCCGCCGTTGCCTGCGATCCCTTGCCAATTGGCGCGCACTATCTGGTCAGCGAACCTGGCAGGGCCGTTTTACCCCACGTCAAAGCCTTTCGCGACTGGTTGATAAAATCTGCGGCAGAATGTGGTTCTCAACGTTAGCTGAGGTGAAGCATTTTCTGCGGGACTTATCATTCCTGAATGAATTGCGCGATTTCGCAGTTGTTGAGCATGCGGCCGAGCATGGCTTCGAAAAACAGGCCGTGGCCGACGATGGCGAGGGGGCGGGTTGTTGCGGCCTCTAGTATTGGGGTGAATGCACGGACCCGCGCGTGAAAAATATCCAGAGGTTCATGAGGTACGCCGTGCTCGTTTTCCGGCCCTCTGTGCCACCAGTGATCATCCAAATGATCAAAGTTTAGCATTGGAAAGGCTTGGGTAAGAACCCGTGGATGACGCCCGACATCACAACTGTTGCACACCATTTCTCGGTGATGGGCCTCGACCGTGATCGGAACGGTGTCCTCGAAAATGCGCAAGGCGGTTTGAACAGCGCGGGTGAGCGGCGAGCAAATGACCTGCTCAATACCAAGATCCCTTACTTTCTCTCGTGCTTCATCGGCTTGCGCGCGTCCCAACGCGGTCAAGGGCGCATCGTAAATCAGGGGATCAATGCCGTCTTTTGCCACGGCGTTAAATTCAGATTGTCCATGACGGATAAGGTAAATTGGCATCGGGTAACTCACACAAGAGGAGGTCGTAAAATTTATCCCGTAAAATTTAACATTCTGGGGACTAATTTTACAATAATTTTAGGCTCAAGAAGGCGATGGTGAGAACCAACGTGAACTTGATAATGATATCGGAAGTCCGTTCACTTAGTTTGAGCAAGACCTTTTTCCCAAAGATGGTCGAAATGATCATGATGGGAATGAGGTAAAGGATCGGCGTTAAAACTTCCAAAGTTACCTGATCCGTTTGTAATCGTATTATGGTTGATACCGTACCGAGCACAACACTCAAGGTCGAGGTCGTGCCGTGCATTTGTTGCAAGGTGAGGTTCTCAGACAGGAAATATACTTTTCTAAGTGATCCACCGCCGCCAAGCCCGGTGCCCTGCATGAAACCCGACATCGTACTTGTGAGCATAAAACCGGCGCGTTGCTTGTGACCTGATTGTTTTTTTTTGAAAAGAGAAGGTGTGATTTTTTTTAACGCAAAAAACAGTGTCATCAAAAGCATCATCACATAGAGCATTACCTCTGGGACCACGCCGATAACAAAGGTGCCTATCACAGCGGTGGCGGCAGAAAGCGGTAACATTAAAAATACGTACTTCCAAACGATGTCCCGACGGAAAATGGTCGCTTTGATGCTGCTGTTAATTGTAAAGAAAAAAACCGTCAAACTAATAGCGACGTGAGGTTCAATGATTAGAGATAACAAAGGGTTAAGGATAATGCCCCCGGATACAGGGACCAGGACAAAAAAGAAGGAAGACATCCCGATGAGTAAATAGATCAATACTTCCATAAACCACATTCCTGTTGACCTAATGCGCTAAGTGGCGTCGTTAAGAGGTGCTTGTTACGTTTGCAGCAGGTGAAATTGAGAGGGCAGTTGGGATGGAAGTTACTTCTTTAAGTCTTAGGTATTCTAGTGGGGCTCTCGATTTCACTCAATGGTGGGAATTAGTGTTCGTATTTAGGTGTCGATTATATGTAACTGTAGTTGGGTGTGAGATACATAATTATTTAAGATGCGGGAGTTTAGTATATGGCTGTTATCTTGGCTTTAATTATTATCATATAATGGTATGATTGTTCGAGTATTGAGTTTGGTTATTTTTTATCCGATTGGGGACGCCAATTATAGATTTATATCATCCTCGCAGTCAGGCGTTGTTTGACTATTGGTCCAGCCTGCCCAGAGACGGTGTGTTGCCCTTGCGCAGTAGCTTCTTACCAGAAAAAATTCCACAAATTCTCCCTACGTTGATTATCTACGAGGTGATTTCGCCAACCTTTATTAACTTCCGTTTGGCAGGAACGGCTGTGCGCGAGCGTATGGGGCTTGATCCCACCGGGAAAAACTATCTTGATTATGTGTCTGCTGAACGGAAAGTGAAAGCAGGGCAATCCTTTTTTGCTGTGGTTGATCATCCTTGTGGCATGCGGGTGGTTTCTAATCACGGAATGGCATCTGGGCACAAAAAGTTTCTTGAAGTTCTGATGCTACCTATGAAAAATGACATGAGCGAACATCCTATTGCGATGTGTCAGAGCAATGAGATCAAACCGGAAAAAGAAGAGATTTTTCAAGATCCCGATTTACTTGAAAATATAACTGTCATGCGTCGTGATTTTATTGATATTGGCGCGGGAATCTCTGATTTCAAAGATTAAGACTTAAGCGCTTCTCCTTAAGGCGGGGGCCTTAAGCGTGAGCCATTAAACCGGAAACCCGAAAACTGAGAATTAGGCCCGACTTTTGTTCAGTACTTTTGGAGAACAAGCCGGGTATGATGTTTATGAGTTGTCTTTACGCTTAATCTGCGATCGTATTTGCTTAAAGGGCCAAGCCAGTTGGGCGATGAAACCAGCAGGCATTTTCTCCATAATGCCGATGTTGGCAGGGGGACGACGATCCGGGTTGATCCATGTGCGAAAGACCTGATCCCAGATGACAAGATTTTCCCCGTAATTTTTATTACCCTCACTGATTTTCTTACTGTGATGCCAGCGGTGCAGTCCTGGTGTATTGAACACCCACGACAGAACGCCAAAACGCATATCCACATTACAGTGGGTGAGCATACCAATATAGGCGGTGATGGCGCTGAGCCAAGTTATGGCCTCTAGCGGCGCACCAAGAGCCAGTGGCAGGCTGATACCGAGCAAGATAGAAAACACGGAATCAATAAAATGGAACCGCCCGGTATTGACGATCCACAACCGGGTAACTGAGTGATGGATGGCATGGAATTTCCATAATACGGGCCATTCATGCGCTATTCTATGAGCCCAATAAAGTCCAAACTCTGCGATTACTAAGGTCATGATGACCTGTATGAATAGGGGCCATTCCCGGGGCCAGATACCGTAGCCTTCTCCCTGCATTGGTGTGATATAGGCGGTAATGCCAATAACGCCGCTAAAGGTGACAAGGCCTTGTACCAGCCCTTTACTGGTGAGGGTATGAGCGATGTTGGCAAAGGTCTGTCCGTCATTCTCCAGCCATGTGCGTTCAAACGGCATGGTACGTTCGAGATAAAAAAGGACAATGGCAAGGGTGAGATAGGTGAGATTGAAAACCACAACAGGGTGCTCAATAGCAAAGCCATAGGCCGTTGCCATAACACAGAGCAGTAAGAGCATTGGCCATGAAAAACGTGCAATCAAGCGCCTGACGGCACTCTCTTGAGCTGTTCCTAAATCAACTGACATATATCCCCACTTAACCCCATCGTTCTAATTAATTGGTAACGTTTACTTAAAAAAACTGATCAGGTCCATCTTGATAGCGCCTTTGTTAAAGAAACATCGGGCTAACCTGAACAATATGGTATCCGAATAAACCATGAAAAATAAGGATTTTTTACCAAGTTAGTTTCTTCTCGTACATGGAAACATTGATGTTTCTCGGTTACATGGAAACATTGATGTTTCTCGGTTACATGGAAACATTGATGTTTCTCGGTTATATGGAAACATTGATGTTTCTCGGTTATATGGAAACATTGATGTTTCTCGGTGAATTAAAAAAGGCACGTCCTTGAAAACAGTATTGTCATGACAAAAGAAAGGCCCTTTTAAAAGTAAGAGATCTCCGCGCCATAGTTCGCACCATAGAAAGCAGTTATTGGATTCTCTTATTTATGCCTTTTATTCGTAGGTCGAAAAAGGTGTTAAAATGGAAATGTGCAATTAGCGCCGCTCCTTCTTCTAGGCACGACAAAGGCTTTTTGGCTATTTTTGAGCGATCTATTAGCCAACTTGCGACAAAATATTTTTTTTAACCCCAAAATTGAGCCGTTTTATTCTACAAGCGACGCTTTTGGATGAGGGGTGGTGTTTTTGGAATATGTGCATGCAATAATTGCATAGCCAGAATGAGATTTTGGCAATTGTCGATCCGGCAAGGGGCGCGTACCTAAGATTCAACAGAAAAT
The DNA here is from genome assembly GCF_042682825.1 of Kiloniella antarctica. Lineage (NCBI taxonomy): Bacteria > Pseudomonadati > Pseudomonadota > Alphaproteobacteria > Rhodospirillales > Kiloniellaceae > Kiloniella > Kiloniella antarctica. Next base: position 552,403 of record NZ_JBHUII010000004.1, on the reverse strand, counting down.
CAACGGCTGTCGGGATCTGCGGGACCGAGCCCTTATTCAGGATTTAAGACCATGGCAAATGTATCTGTCAATGTAGTTCAGCCCGTTTCCTTCCGTACGGAAAAAGCTATTGCTTTCGTAATGAATACTGTTGCTGAACTCGTCAGCTCTTATAAAGCAAAGCGTCATGAACGTCGTGTGGAAAAAATTCTTGAAGGTTTGGATCCACGTATCGTGCGGGACATTCTGCCACAATAAGGACGATATAAACGGTTGAGTTTAGGCTCCCGTGATGTCGTAATAAAATAACCCTCGGCCTCTCCCGGCCGGGGGTTATTTTATTATAACTCTATTATCAACTGTTTGTGCCTGATTTTGGATATACTAGAGATAGTAATGCTTAAGACTGATTACGTTTGGCTTTGGCTTTTGTTTTCTCCGTCGTCTTTTTTACCAAAAGCATACCCAAGCCCCCCAGCGATAATTGTCGCCGCTTCGCTGGTCAGTGCGTCGTTGAGCGCGAGTATGGCGACTATCGGGAAAGCTATGCTGAGAACCGTATAGCGAATAAATTGCCAGCCAATTCCCTTACTGCCTTTACCATCAGCTCTTCTTCTATTGAGGTGCCCGAGCCATAAAACCATAGGGATCGAAGCGGCGAGGATTACGCTTGTTGCTGAAAGCATAATTTCGGAAATGATTTCCATAACGATTACTCCCCTAGTCTATGTGATATTTGGGTCTATGTGATATTTGGGTCTATGTGATATTTTGGAGAAACAAAAGTATCAATGCACCTGTTGATTGTAATGAGCTGGAGCGCAATAGGTCGAGGGTTATTTATTTACATCCACTTTATTCTTAACGAGTTTGCTCATGACATGCCTTTGAGAATAAAGGGCTAATATTATACTGAGTATTGAGAAGGGTATCTTGAGGTGAAATTTTGAACGCCTTTATGCCCCAAACTCAAATTTCTGGGGGCTAAAAGATAAAGCCTTTGTCGTTTAAGAAAAAACGTTCAAGGTTTTTAATATGGGGGCGCGCAGTTTATCGGTCTCTTTATAGCCGTAAAGCTTCAAAAGGTCTTCGGTTGCGGCGAGGTATTTATAGGCGTGGGGGTCTTGATAGATGGTGGTAAAAAAATCCGTTTTTGGTTTCAGATCGCCCATTGCTTCAAAACCCTGCTCGTTAAAGTCTCTCTCAGCATTGGCGAGCATTTTACCATAGAGAGTTTCATGGCGATGCCAAAGCTCAAGGCCCTTTTGGGACCAGTCTGTATAGCCCAACCGCCCCAGTTCCAACGCAGCGTGTAGGTAAGTGAGGATATGGATTTTTGAACCAGAGAAGAACCATGTGCGTTCCCCGCCTTTTGCGTCTTTTAGGGTTGGTACTGCGTTTAATAATGTACGTTTAATCAAGGCATCAGCGGTAAAATTTTCTGGGAGAGCGGTGATCTTTTCTTGGGAGTGATCCGCAATGCCATAGTAGCGTTTGTCGTCGTTAACCAGAGCGGCTTTAAAGAGATCGCCAAGCCCAGATAAAACATCGTGGGTGGCCAGCTCCGGCGCAGAGAAAAATACTCGTGCCGCCCACATGAAGTAGATAGTGCCATGGCCTGAATTGCGCAGTTCTTGAAAGAGAGGTTCAGCCAAATCCCCAAGTAGCCCACGCCACCCCTCGATAATAGGCCCACTGCTTTCCAACCAACTTGTTCGACCATTGGCTTCAATAAATTTTAGCGATTTCTCCCGATAAACATCTAGGGCAGGGGTTAGTTCTTCGATTGTATGGGTTTCTTTAAGGGCGTCCAGTGCCAGTAATCCCGCGCCTACATGGCCAAAGAACCACCCACGCTCTCCTGCTGCTGCAAGTGCAAGAATGCCGAGTTTTTTATCGGATAAAGTGGTTAATTTCGTCATCACAGGTTACCCCCAAAAAAATAATTTTACGCCAATTAGATTTATGGGGCGGTGACCAGATTTCAAGGTAGAGCCGTAGTAGGGGAGTCTCAAGAGAAGATTTCAGCGTTGTTTTTCCAATACATTTCTCTGTGACGATAGAGATAAAGTTGAGCCACCCATGCGGATACACCACTAATAGGAAAGACGAGTAAATACGAATAATAAAAGGAGGGAACATTATAATCTATGAGGACATAGCCGATAAATTCGTAGAGATAGCCTTCGTATATTAAAGGAATGAGAAAGAGCAACGAGCAGAGTTTTATCCCGCCAAGAAATGCTTTCCAAGGTTTATACTCATCTCCGGTTATATAACGGGGTAAAATATAAAAACCACAGATGAAGAAAATTGGTGTTAAATAGAGTGTCTTATTTAATTGAAATAAATATGGCGACCCAGAGCTAAACATTTGCAATATGCCTATTTTGGCAAAAGTTATCAGAAACAGAAATGTAAGACAGCTAAGCATGGTCTTATCCCAACGGGATATTTTAAAATTATTGTGAAATCGTGAAAATACAAATGTTCCAATGATCATTGATATCAAAATTTTGAATAAAAATTCGATTGTGAAGCGGTTCAAATTTATCGAAGTAATGCCAAGTATATCGACCCGGATAAGGTTACGTATATAAAAGCCAACTTCCCACTGTATGATAAAAGCATGCGACCCGATAAACACGGTAAAGAGAGCAAGCAAAAGCCGGAGCTTTAAGGTCGGTTTAATATCCATTTGGCGATTAAGAAGTGATACTCCTGATAAATCAAGGTAAATAGGCGTGGTATTTACTGTTTCATAACGACGTGAATAAGGGGATTGCCTTCACTTTATTTTTTAATACGCTCGATCTCCTATACTCTTTTTTCTTTAGGTTTTTTCTAGCTCAGCTCTTTTCGGTCTCAACCCTTTTCAAGGTAGGGGATCGTCCCGGCGAGATCTACTGCATCGAGTATGTGCAGGCGGCTTACTGACCCGTCTTGTCGGGCTTTTGCGTAAGGGGCGTATTCATCACTGCCGGCGAAATTTTGTACGGATGTGATGTCGGGGAATTCAAGTAAGGCAACCAACGTTGTGTCCATAGGTTCACCCTCAACAGTGGTGATGTTGCCCGTACGGGTAAGGTACTTGCCACCAAACTTGTGGACAATATTGTGTACATTGGCAGCGTAGTCCGGGATCCAGCTGTTGTCTGTTACTTTGATATCGGCGATGACGTAAATACTCACGAGTTATTCCTCCATAAATCTAATATAAAAAGCACGTGGGGCGCAGTGCTTTTGGATAGGCATGTTTAAATATAATAGATATCTCGATGATACGGAACGATCCACGTGAACACATGGTACTCTGTTTTGATGGAAATAGCTTTTGCTAAGTGATGGCAGTTTCGAGAGAACGGTTCATATTTTCTGCATTTTCTCTTATAGGATTGTTAGTGCATAACTTCTGCTGCTATTAATTCTGCTTGGTAAGGAGGTAGCTGTATGCAAAAGGTGGTGCCTTTTCCTTCCTGGCTTTTAACCGTAATTTGTCCATTGAGCTTTTCAGTGAGGTCTTTGCAAAGGTGAAGTCCTAGCCCTGTACTTTTTTCACCACAAGTTCCTCTTGCGGATATGTTTATCCAAAGTTTCCTCCGTATCGTCTAGAGTTTAAGACAAACCGTTAATAATTTTATTAAGAACTTGATCTTTTATCTTTAAATTGGATTTCACAGTCATCGATTGTGAGGAAAATTGAATAGGCTTGGATGTAAAACAGAAAAGTACAATATTTATCGCTATCCTCAATAGAGCGTTACTTTCGAATTAAGTAATTTTAGTGTAATTTGAACGCATATGATATAGTATTATTGTGTTTAATGCGAGTTTACCAAGTAAAGGTTGATTATTATTGTGGTATCGCTAGCATTGATTGTAAAGTGAGAGGCGCTGTATGACTAGATTATTCAGTTTAGTGATGTTGTCGCGAGCCTTTGTAAGCAATTGCCTCTCTGTTCTTCTTGTTCTTTCTTTCACATTATCAAATGCCAGGGCTGAAACCTATGAAGTGGCAACCACAACGGTGTCTGATTACGCGACGGCGGCTTTTAAGCATTTGGAATATTTCTATAATCAATTGGGTCATGAATTGAACATGGTGCTAGAGCCGAATGCTCGTAGTTTAAAAAGTGTCAATGCTGGTAAGTATGACAGTGAACTTGCCCGGGTTGCCGGGATGGAGATAACACTGCCAAACCTGATCCCACTTGGAGAACCTTATATGGTTCAAAATTTAATTATTGCCTATCATCGGGATGAAACCGAAATTCCCCAAACTCTAGAGCATTTGATTGAGTTGATGGAAAAAGGGGCGTCCGTGGCCTTTCCTCTCGGTAATAAGTTTTTGACAAAATCTCTTGGCCCAAAGGGTGGTTATGCTGTCAGTGATAACACGACCCTTTTAAAGCTGATCAGCCGAAAACGGGTCCGTTATAGTGCAAGTTTCCTAGGGGTTATGGAGCAGCATGCTGATATGTTTACGGACGTTATTGTTGGATTAGACCAGCCTTTGCTTGTGATCCCGATGTATCATTACTTGCATATACGAAATACGAATTTACGTCTGCCTCTGACGCTTGCAATCAAACAGTACAATGTGGGTAACGGCCATGTGCCATCAATGCTTGAACTAAAACGTCGTTACAACAGCGAGTAGTCCACGTTGTTTTGAACAAATTTTAAGCTTATGCACATATTTATAAAATTACTTAAATGTAACGTAGGCCAGAGTTTCTGATACCTTGCCTTCACGTTCAAGAGGAATGATAACGGCGTTGAGAAACTGAAAATCTTTATCAAGCCAGTGAATGTTGGTGTGGATATATAAGGGTTTGAGATTGGTCATGACATCCATATGGGCTTGCCAAAAGGTATCTTCTGTTTGTTTGAACTCTCCGCGCAGGATGTATTTTCCTGTTAGATCCATATCGTAGACGGTGGTAAGTTTTGTTCCCCAAAAACTGTAAATGAAATCGTTTTTGTCCTGATGCCATCTATTAAGGACGAGGTGAGGCCAGTAGCTAACAAAAGGGCGGGATTGTATAAGAGGGATGGTCATATACCCCTCTCCACGCGCAGTGTCGCAGAGCTTTAAAAATCTAACGATATCTGGATGTTTTATGCTCTCATCCAGGTTTATTAAAATTCCAGACACAGTCTTACCAATCTCGATTAAAGATGTTTATCAATCAGATGCAAAGGCCAGATGTAGAAGTGTTCAATACCCGGTCACGCAATTCTTTTATACCCCTCGTCGTTGATAATGACCACAGGCTAACTTGCATGGTTGTTTTTTTTAAAGGTAACTTTTATTTTTACAATCTATTTTGAGCGTGAATAATCGTTCACTTGTAAATAAGGTCTATGTGAATCGTTATTTTAATAACTAAATCATAGATTGTTGATTTGTTACTATTTTGTGATAACAAAAATTCCAATTAATGTGGTCTCGGTGTTAAGTGTTTTAAATTGTTATCTAAAATAATATCTCAGGGGATGTTCTCGATTATCTGCCAATGGGCTGACTAAAAAAATATAATTAATATGCGTTTGCCATAAATTTTACGGCTTGTTTTTGTACTTTCTTCGAGGCATCCTTGAAGAGATTTAACAGTGATATTGTGTGAACAATTTTACACATTGTTTAGTCTTAGTACCTATAATTCGTGATTAAATTGCGTTGTGAACAACCGTTACAGAATAGGTTTATGCTTTGCATTCATTTTCCACGAAGCTTGGATACATTGCTATAAAACACTTGATTGATTGGCTGAGCTACGGGGGTAACAGTATGCCGAGAAAGGTAGCGTTTAACGCAAAATCGTTCGTTATTTTTAAATTTTTCAAGCTTTTCAAATTTATCGGAATTTTAAAATTCTTTGCAGTTTTTGGGTTACTAACTGCGTCTCTTCTGTTTTTTAGTAATACATCTTATGCAAGTGAATCATGTGGTCGTCTGACGGTGGGATGGATCGATTGGCCCCCCTATCAAATGGTAAACCCGGCTTTTCCGGTCGGTCCTGTTGCGGATGCGAACCCAATGGGAATAGATATCGACGCTGCTGAGAAATATCTTGGTGCGTTGGGCTGCGAACTGGTCTTTGTTAAAAAACCTTGGGCACGGCTGTTGAAACAGTTGGAAGAGGGAGATCTTGATGTTCTGTTGGGGATGTCTGATACAAAGAAGCGTCGCCAATATGCTAATTTCAGCAAAGCCTATCGTGAAGAAACGATTTGGCTTTTTATAAACGCAGGTCGTACAAAGTATGATCATTTTACGAAGCTCGAAGATATTATCGGGACTAACTTTCGCCTTGGCATTTCCCGGAATGCGTATATGGGGGAAGAGTTCGACAAATTGTCAGAAAATCCCAAATTTCGCGAACGCTTGTTCAAAACCGTTGGAGGTGAAAATTTCCAGTTGTTGATTGGCGGTCGTGTTGACGGGTTTATGGTTGATAAAGAGACAGGAAAGGCCCGGATTCAAATTGAGGGTCTGGAGGGTCTGATTGTTCCTCACAAAAATGTTCAAATCGAGCTTGGTCCAGTTCATATTATGGTTGGGCATAAATCGTTATCTGATGAGCTTTTGACCAAACTTGACGAGATTATCGAACAGGATCTTGTTTGGAGCGAACAAAATGCTCAGATTAAACCAAACTTTGTCGCGAGCCGTTAGGTCGAAGATCTAACGATTAATTATAGAGAAATGAAAAGCTCTCAAGGTATAGGTTTATGAGGGTTTCAAATTTTCAGATCCTCTTAATCTTTCTCGGGCATGATCTTTATATAAAGAAAGTCCCAATCTTGAGAGAGCCCCGTTTGGTGGCGCTCTTGGATTTTGGTAGGGAATAAGGAGATTATAATGAAAAAGTATGAACTGGTGCTCGAGCATAGTCGAGAAGATCTCAACGACAAAGTAACTTCCATGCTCAACGAGGGATGGGATGTTTCAGGAAGTCTGACAATAAGTAAAGATGATGAAGGTTTCCCCTATTTTTATCAACCTATGATTAGACACGATTCTGGTTCTTCTAACTAATCGTTCTTCAATAACAGACTATAATTTTCTTAACAAATGGCCTCGGATTTATTTCATCCGGGGTTTTTTTTGTTCATTTTTTTGTTTAGTTTTTTTCGTTCGAAGAGGTGTGAAGTTCAGATTATAAGGTTTCAAAATTTTGTATTGTTTATCTTAGTTTCAGCTGCAATCTATTTTTTAGGGCCGATTAACGCAAAAGCGTCGGAATCCTATTTGCCGCGCAGAGGGCCTCATCCATAAATTGAGAAATGATTTGTTGGACGGGCGCGATTTCATTGGCAAAACACGCACTTTGTCCATAGTCCAACAACCCTTGGTCAGTATCACCAGAGACATAGGCTTTGTACGCCAAAGAACCACTGAGCAGATGGGAGAAACTCTCGTAGTCTTTGATACCTTGGCGTTCTAATTCCAACACTGCTTCAGATGTTTCGTTATGCAGGACGCGGTGATGATTTTTTACGGTTGTTTGCACCACTACGCTGTCCAGCCCTGTGCCCTCGACGATGCGTTGTTTGTAATCCCTGTGCGCCCAGATCTCTTCAGATATCAGCATGCGCGTTCCCATCAAAACCCCCTCACATCCCATCGTCAATGCCGCAGTCAGTTGGCTGCCGTGTCCGATACCACCGCCAAGTATGACGGGGGTCGACAGTTTTTGAGGTCCTTCAGCGCCTTGTACCATAGACCCCACCATCATATAGCCGGGGTGGCCACCACATTCAGCACCGACCAAAATGATTGCATCAACGCCTGCTCGTTCTGCTGAGAGGGCAAAACGAACAGCGGGGACCTTGTGAATGACTTTGATGCCCGCTTCTTTCATTAAGGGGACGATAAAGCCGGGATTACCGCCGGCAGTTTCAACAACGGCAACATTTTCATCGCGTACAACTGACAACAGATTATCCAGCCTGGAGTTGGCATCATCGCGGGGAGAAATATAGAGGTTTACGCCAAAGGTTTTGTTGCCTGCGAGATCGCGACATTTCTGTATTTCGTCTTTAAGCTGTTTGGGGTCAGGGAAGGTGAGGGCAGATATGAACCCCATGGCCCCGGCATTGGCCACCGCAGCAACATATTTCGCATCTGACAGGTGCATCATACCGCCACAAAGAACAGGGTGTTCAATACCAAGAAGATCAGTTATTCGGGTTTTAAATTTTATGGTCATTTTTGATCTCAAGGCTATTGTCTGAAGGTGGTTTTCTCAAATCAACGTTGCTATTCTACGAACAACTTTCTCACACCCTGATAAAAGTAATATTAGTGATTAAACCTAATGGGGGAGTTCTTACTGCGCAAAATGAATCTGGTATAATTCAGAGAATACAAAGCCTGTTTTATCGTGATGGTTTTTCTTACTTATTATTAGATGTCTGTCGATGATGGCGCCAAGGTATCAAGTGCTTCTTGCAGGTTTAGCAATGCTTTTGTGTAAGCTTCCAGTTTCTCAGTGCCCAGTTCCCTCTCTAATTTTTTGGCAAAGTCTGCGTGCTGTGGGTTAATTTTTTTTATGGCGCTGTAACCGATCTCTGTCGGTTGCAGCAATTGGGCGGTGCGATGTGAAGGGTTGGGAATGAAGCAGGCCATCTTATCATCTACAAGCTGAGCACTTGTTCTGCGGACACTTTGCCGGGTTATACCCATCCTGCGGGCTATTTCTGCTTGGGTCAGGGGTTCATTCAGCACGGCCCCTAGCACCTGCCAGCGGGTTGCTGTTAGTCCGGCAGGTTGGGAAAGTTTTTCGGCGATTTTCAGGAACTGACCGTTCAGAGCAAAAATGGTCAGTGCGATAGAGCTGAGTTGATCTTGTGATTGTTCTCTCATGCGGCGTGCTCCGCCATAAGTTCATAGAACCCATTTGGGTCTTGGTTTTGATAGAGCTTTATCCATGCCGCCAGCGTTGGGCCGGAGTAAAGATCGAGTTCGCGAAATATTTCCACAGCAAAGGCAACAGGGGCTATTCCGCTTGCTGTAATAAGTGTTCCTGAAGTAGAGGTTGGTCCAGAAGTGATGGCTTGTACGTCTTGATAATAGTCCGTGCCTTTGTAGTTGGTCATCATCTCAAGGAATGCTCGTGCATTACTTGTGTGCGGCACAGCGTCCAATAACCCTATTTTTGCAAGGGCTGCAGTTGCACCACAAATGGCGGCCACGGTAACATAAGCTTTGAGAAAGTGGGCGGCCATTTTTGCGAAAGCATCAATACCGCCTTCTGCTACGGTATCAGCGCCCGGCAAGATCAGCATCCGACTGTTATCTGGAATGAGCATATCAAGACTAAGGTCGGGTAAAATACGCAATCCGCCCTTTGTTGTAATCGGTTCGAGCGTCTCGCCTACCGTCTTGACTTCATATCGGTTCGGCACCTTTTGAAATTCCGGTGAGTTGATGTAGGCCATGACATAGCCAACCTCCCAATCGGCCATGGTGTTATAGACGGCAAGGTGAATGGTATGGTTGGGCATGTGATTTTGTCTCTATCTAATATTTGACAGCAAGCTGACATGTTGTGAGCTTGCTGTCAAATTGAAGAGTTTTATGCTTAGGTTATCTAGCATAGAGCTTCGTAAAGATGGGTTAAAATAAAAGCCCGCCAAAAATGACGGGCTTTAAAACATTACTGAGAAGACAGATGTCTCCTCAGTAATGTTATGTCTAACGACTAAGAAGTAAAATCTTGTCGTCTTGATAAAGGTCTTGAGTAAATTATTTCTTACGCACGCCTTCAAAGAAAACCAGGATCTCAACTTCCTGAGCGGCTGGACCCATGTTGAGCATACCGTAATCAGCTACGGGGATAACAGTTGAACCTTCAAAACCCTGACGGACATTGCCCCAAGGGTCATCACCGCCGCCAATCCAGTTTACGTCCATAGTAATAGGTTTGGTTACACCTTTAATGGTTAGGTCACCACTTAACGTCGCTGTTTTTTCGCCTGTGGATTTTAGGCCTGTACTGACGAACGTTGCTGTTGGGAATTTTGAAACATCAAAGAAATCATCACTGCGCAAGTGTTTGTCACGCTCCGCATGATTTGAATCCAAGCTTGCTGTATCAACCGTAATATTAACGGAAGAAGCTTCTGGCTTACTTGCGTCAAATTCCATCTGCCCTTCAAATTTATTGAAGCGGGCCAGTACCCAGGAATAGCCGAGGTGACTGATTTTAAATTGGATGGAGGCATGTGCACCTTTGGTGTCCAAAGTATAGCTCTCTGCGGATGCAGTTGTGATGTTACCTGCGATACCACCTGTAATACCCAGCGATAATATCGAGGCGATTACTACTTTTTTAAATTTTGACTTAAACATAATGTTTTTCCTGTTTGTTGAATTAGGACGTATTTACGAAAGAGAGCTTACTGCTTAGTTGGCCCCTTTGATCATGCGAAGTAGTGTGCGGTCTTTATCTATAAAGTGGTGCTTGAGGGCGGCTAGTGCGTGTAGAACAACGAAACTTGCCAAAGACCATGCGACGATTTCATGTATGAGACCTGCGATGTCTTCCATTCCTTTAACGGAGGGGAAAAGAGCTGGAACTTCGAAAAGATCAAAAACGGAAATCGATCTGCCGTCTGCCGTTGATATCAGATAACCTGAAATAATGAGGGCAAAGGGCAGTGCATAGAGAATAAAATGAACCAGTGATGCGACTTTATGTTCCCACGGTTTACCCCCTGCGACGGGATCAGGGGTGATCGTGAACAGGCGCCACATTAAACGAGTAATCATTATCATTGCGACGATAATGCCAATCGACTTATGCCAATGGGGGAAGGTTTGGTAGTTGGCATCATAATAAGTGAGTTCAACCATATATAAGCCAAGCCCAAAAAGGCCAGTAGCAGCCAAGGCAACAAGCCAATGCAGGGATCGGGAAGCCCAACCGTAATTATCCTGTGTATTGCGCATCATGTTATTTCTCTGGTCTCTTTATGTTTTGGTGTTTCGTTCTCTACAGCATCAAATATCGGGTTGAACATGATTAAAAAAAGTATAATTATTTTATAGAATTGATATAAAATTTAGATCGAGTTGAAAGATGACCTTGGATCAGTTGAAGGCCCTTTGCGCAGTAGTTGATTGTGGTGGATTTCGTGCCGCTTCTGAATCCCTGCATAAAAGCCAGTCTGCAATCAGTATAGCCATTAAAAATTTAGAACAGGAACTGCAAATTTGTTTGTTCGAACGCGACGGTTATCGCCCTCTGTTAACGACAAGAGGTAAAGTCATCGCCCAAAAAGCGCGTGCTGTTTTATCTCAGACAAGGGGGATTTCTGATCTCGCGCATCATTATGCGCAAGGCATAGAACCTGAGCTGCGTATTGTGGTAAGTGAATTGATTGACATGCAAATGGTCCTTGATGCCTTAAGTACTGTTAGAGAGCGTTTTTCCGGTACACGTTTGACCTTGCTTGTGGAAAATTTTAACGCCCCGTTGGAATTGATAGAAGATAATTTGGCGGATATTGCAATAGGTGGAGATGCGCTTCGGGATCGCATAGATCCAACTTTATTTACCAAACTACCAACCGTTTCTTTGATGCCAGTTGTGTCCAATACTTCAGAGTACGCACAAAATGCGATCAAAATCACGACCGTGGATATGGATGGAAGTACGCAGGTCGTGGTCAGTGATCGCAGCCGTAATCGGGATGAAAAAAATTATGGTGTTTTGGAAACGACTGTCCCCTGGCGGGTGAATGATTTCCTGACTAAGAAACAAATCATCCTCTCTGGTCTTGGTTGGGGGCGACTTCCAATGCATATGATATGCGAAGAACTGAAAACCGGGCGCCTTGTGGCCCTCAGCTCATCCGACTTTGGCCCGGTCGAGGTTGAAACCTTTATGGCCCGTACCCGCAGCCATCCCTTTGGCCCTGTTGCCGAAGCCTTTTGGGAGCTTATGGTAAAGAAAGTGTAATGCGAGTTTTGGCTTTTTATCTTATGGACAGTTGATTATTTTGGGGAGCTAGACATTGTAACCATTTGGTCTGAAATTTGAATATCTGGTATTCCTGCACCGATATCAATGTAGTGAATAGATACATCGGTAATAACAAGACGGTCGAGTTTCTGGTCGGCATAGTAGTCTGGGTTGGTTGTGACTGTACAGTAATAAACCAGGCAGGAAATACCTTCGTTGTTGCGCATTGGAAGAGCAACTGATTCCCGGTTTAAAATCGTTCCTTTTTTCGTTGTTGATTTAGTGTGAAAAACCATGCCCGCAGGGTGTGTGCAGGCCGTATGGATTATTTGGGAAGTTTTAATTTTTCCCGATGGTGCTATAAAATCGAGATAATTTTTCCCAGTCATATGCTGATCATATATTTTCTCAATATCCGTACCGATCAAGCGTAACCGGATGTAATCTGGTCTGAGGTATTCGTGGATTGAGATACTGGGGAGCAGTCTAGAAATTTTCTCAGGATGGAAGTCTTGCCGATGAGGGATCATCTTGTCTTTAGGCAATTCTGACCAATACGCAGCAAACTCTCTTAACCGTGGATCAAGGCCAGAAAGGTCAAAAAGGGGATGAGCTGGTTTGCTAGAAGTCATATCCGTTACGAAATTGTGTCGTCAGGAATTAATTTCATCAACATACATCATTAGTAACACATGACGCGTATAAAATTACGCGGTAAATATTTATTACTGAATAAAATAAGGGTTATGGGAGCCATACAGCTTGCCTGTTCTAATGTGTTTATTTTCATGTATGGGGGCGTAGTCAGCTATTGAAAGGGGGCTCTTCAACAAAGCCATCCATTGCTTTTCGAACAATACCGCGGACATAACCTGCGGCTTTGGTTGTAGTGGCAACAAATAAATATTCTTCACCATCAAGATAGACCCGGACACAATGTGTGTAGCTTTTTGAATTTCTGTATTTGAGGCAGAGTTTGTTATCAAAAATCTTCCAATGACCATTTAATTTTGCGGAACAGTTCCATCTCGTATTTGTGTTGAGGCTCTCACATGAACGGTATTTGCTGGTCCCATCTGCAAGGTAGTATTCCATCCAACGGGTGGCGCGATCATCGATGGGTATTGTAGGTGTGCTGATATACTCTCCAACGATGGTTTTGTTGGTGATGAGATTTGTAATAACTTCTCCAGACAAGGGTTCGAGGCCTTTTTCCAAAAGGCTTTCCTCTGGCGTATCCCAGAGACTATCGGCTGTCACAACATAATTTTGATCACCAGGGTTCTGCTCACTTGCGACACATCCGGGTAAAATCAAAAAACAGGAAATCAAGAGTGTTCTTAATAGCATTATCGGTCCTTAATGTCAGTTTGTCGTGACAAAATATGATCTGGAGAAAGGGGGGGGGCGAGAAAAATCAAAAAATTAAAGGGTAAGTTTATTCTCAGACCCAGAAAGCAGCCTTTGAATATTCTCCCGATGTTTGAAAATAACCATAAAGGCCATCAGGCTCGCTACGATATAAAAATATAGGGTATTTCCAAACGCTGGTATAAATGAAATTGCCACAAAAAACACGGTGGCAGATATTGTGCCTAAAGAAACATAACGGGTTAGCGCAACGATTGTTACGAAAAATCCAAGGCTTATCAGGGCCATGACCCAGTTAAACATAAACATGACTGCGGCGGCTGTCAGGGCACCTTTACCACCTTTAAAGCCGAAATAAATCGGCCAGTTATGTCCCATAACCGCGCCTGCGCCTGCAGCCAAAAGACCTAAGTTACTTGTGGTTTCCCCGGCATAAACATAAACGCCGAGCTGGATACCGATCAGACAGGCAATGATCCCTTTTAAGATATCCCCGGCAAGAACAAGCCCGGCAGCGGGTTTTCCAAGGACCCGTAATGTATTGGTAAGCCCTGCGGATTTGCTGCCATGGTTTCTGATGTCGGTGCCGTATATTCTCCCGACAATCACCGCGGTATTCAGGCTGCCCAAAAGGTAGCCGGAAGACAAAGCAGTTAAAATCTTTAGAATATCAATCATTAGTGTTCCCCCATGGCAAGGTACTCTAGTGTTCTTTTGTCGTGCTATCAATACAGAGGGCATCTGTTTGGGAGCCACGGACTAAGGGGACGAGATTGTGGCAAGGACAAACCGGGTTGCCCGATCATGAATATCGCGTCGATTTACGCCTTCCGGATCACGGAAAATATCTGGTTCATTCACCAAATCCAGTGGTGTTGCTTCTGGCAAAAACACATAGTGTCCGACGTTCTTTTCAAGTAGTTCCAGTGTCATCCTCGGGTTTTGTTCTTTTAACCAGACAGCGCAGTCTTGATGGGCGGCTTCTTTATCATCCTGTCCCACCATGATCCCCACAGAGACTGAGATTGATTTGAGCGAGGCAGGTTCAAAGGCCCGGATGGTCGGAGCAGGTGCTAAAGCAACCGCCGATTTTATACGATGATCTCTATAAGATACCCCTTGCCGTTCCATGGATTGGCGGAATTTTTTCGACTGTTCCATTAATTCTGGGATGGCTTGGGACAGGTTGGGAAATTCTTTGGGGCCGGTATCTTTTAGCTGCTTGCTTGCGAGCCAATCTTTAAAGAGATCGTAATTCGTCAAAGCGCCGAGCAGGGATAGGACGGTATAGCCACCAAGCGAAAACCCAACTGCGGAAATGGCTGATGTATCAAGGCGATCAACAAAGGGTTCCCGACAGGTCAGCAGGTCGATAACGGTACTCAGATCCCGAGCGCGTTCCCACCAGCATAGGAAGCCTTCTGCTAAATAGGGTTCCGTACAATTGTTTCCATGATGTGATACGGCAATAGATATAAACCCCTGTTCTGCGAGCCGGGTGCCAAGCCAGCTCAATCCTTGCGCGCGACCTCCGGTGCCATGAGATAATAGAACGACGGGAAACTTAACCTGCTGAGTACTTAGCTGGGCGTCTTTGGTAATTGTAGGTTGCGGAGAAGGCGTTTCCTTGTCACGGCCATCGGCTGGATACCATGATGCCCATGCCAGAGGGCGTGGCCTGTTCTCGCGCCAATGCTCTCTCGAGATGTCGACGTCGTTACCTTCAGCATATCCAACGGAATACATGTGCTTCCCTTAAAGGTTGTAGTCATTGGGTTACGCTATATAAATGTTTTTTCTTTTCAAGTAGAAAGAAGGTGTTCTCCCCTTCATATTACAGGGGGGAGATAATGACTTCCTCTTGTGACTTGCTTCTATTTGCCCTTCCAAACCGGATCGCGTTTTTGGGCAAAGGCGGTGATGCCTTCGATGGCGTCTTGGGAAGTAATCATTTTTTGGTATATCGGGCAATCGGCATCGCCGCCGGGTTTGACCTGAGCCATTGATTGTTTCACGGTTAACCCATCCATGTAGCCAAGGACTTCCTTAAGCGCTTGCAAGGCAAGGGGCGCACCTTTGGCGATTTCCTGTGCCATGTTCATGGCTTGGGTTTCAAGATCGGCAACAGGAACTGCCTTGTGAACCAAGCCCCAACGTGTGGCTTCAGCGGCGTCCATTACGCGCCCGGTGAGGAACATTTCCTTGGCGACGTTGGGCGGAATCATATGCGGGAGCTTTTGCACTGCGCCACCATCGGGCAGGATACCGCGCTGCATTTCAGGCAGGCTAAAAAAGGCATGATCAGCCATGAGCACAACATCGCAGGCAAGCACAATCTCAAACCCGCCGCCGACCGCTGCGCCATTGACCGCCGCGATCACAGGCTTGGTCAGGTCGTGAAACTCTGTGATACCTGCAAAACCACCGGGGCCGTGACCGTGCACGGGATCGTTTTCAAGGTCGAGATCAATACCACCTTCGCCGGCCGTTTCCTTGAGATCCCATCCCGCACAGAAAATCCGCTCGCCCGTGCCGCGGATAATACCAACGGAATAGTCAGGGTTGTCTTGTAACTCGCGCAATGCCGCATAGATTGCCCGGCTCATGGCGCGGTTGATCGCATTTGCCGGGGGGCGGTTGAGGATGATCTCAAGCACACGCCCATGTGCTTTGGTTTGGACCCATTCTTCAGTATTATTTTTCATGGTTGTTTCCCCCTCAGGCAGCAGAATTTATGGGTTGGTACATCAGGTCACGATAGCGTTTTAAGTGATAGCGCGGATCGCCAAAGGTGGCGTTAATCATAGTGATGCGTTTGTAATAATGGCCGATGGGAAGCTCTGTCATCATCCCCATACCACCGTGAAATTGGATGCCTTCCTGCCCGACAGATCGTGCATCCATGCCGACATGATATTTTGCGGCGGATACTTTTTGGGATACCTTTTGCGCCAATGTCTTATTCGCGCATGTTTTTGTGACGCCGTCTGCGTTTTTTAAAAAATCATTTTGGCCTTTAGGGAGGTCTTGATCATCCAGGGCACAGACGGCGTCATATACCAGTGATTGACTGAGCTGGCATTTCATATAAACATCAACAAGGCGGTGTTGCAGCGCTTGAAACGACCCGAGATTCTGCCCGAACTGTTCTCTGGTTTTAAAATAAGCCCCAGACTGTTCGCATATTGCCCACATTGCGCCAGAGGCTTCGGCGCAGAGCGCGACAGCGGCCTGATCGACGACCCTTTGCAGGTGCGGGTATGCCATGCCGATGTCACCGAGCAGGGCTTTGTCTGGTAAAAACAGATCATCCAGTATGATGTCACTGGCACAACCGCCATCGTGGGTGCGATAGTTTTTGAGGTTTAAGCCATCCATGGTGGGATCAAGCAGAAACAGGCTTAGGCCTTCTTGGGCATTGGCATGGCCAGAAGTGCGGGCCACCACGATAATGATATCGGCGGATTGCGCGTTAAAGACCACGCATTTGGCCCCGTTTAGGCGATAGCCGTTGCCTTCTTTTGTGGCAGAGGTCGCAACTTGAGCAAGATCATAACCCGCGTCAGGTTCGGCAAAGGCGAGCGCCAGCTTTAGCTTACCCGCGCCAATTTGAGGGATCAGATCGTATTTTTGACTTTCAGTTCCTGCATTGGCAATTAGTTGCCCGCTGAGCAGAACGGTTGAGAGAATAGGGCTGACCAAAAGTGCGCGCCCGATTTCCTCCATCACGATCATGCTGTCAATCGCACTGCCACCAAGGCCGTCGTATTCTTCGGCAAAGGGCAGGGCGAGCCAGCCAAGCTCGGCAAGGCTCTGCCAAAGCTCTTCTGAATAACCATTGGGGTGTTGCAAAGTTTTGGCGCGGTTTTCAAAGGGATAGGTTTCTTCCAGATAACGGCGGATGGAATCCCGGAACAGGTTTTGCTCTTCGCTAAAGGTAAAGTTCATGTCCTATAATCCCAATACGGCTTTGGCGATGATGGTTTTCTGGATCTCGTTGGACCCGGCATAGATCGAGGTCTTGCGGAAATTGTAATGGGCCTTTGCTATGGCTTTTGGAGCAATCGCAGCAGGATTGTACGCGCTTTCTGTCGAGATCACATCTATCTGCGCATGGGCGTGGTAGCCCAGCGCCTGATGGGCCAGTTCCAGAATATCCTGTTGGATTTCCGTGCCCCGAACTTTCAACATAGAGGCCTCGGCCCCCATTGATTGCGATCCACCGGGGCCAAACAGGAACCGTTGTTCCGTAACTTCCAGCGCGCGCAAGGCGATCTCTGCCCGTGCGACTTCGTTCATGAAATCACTATCATCAAGCAGGGATCCAGATCCGACAGACACTGTCTGTGCCAGGGTTTTGAGGCGTCCAAGACTGGCGAGGGAGCGCCCGACTTCGGCGGTGCCAAAACGCTCTAACCCCAACAGGTACTTGGCAACCCCCCATCCTTCGTTCTCGATGCCAACCCGGTTGTCCACAGGTACGCGGACATTATCAAAAAAGACCTGATTAACCTCGTGGGTGCCTTCATAGTTTTCTAGCGGGCTGATGGTGACGCCTTCGGATTTCATGTCGATCATCAAGAAGGTAATGCCCTGTTGCTTGCGTCCCGAACTGTCGGTGCGAAACAGGCCAAACATCCAATCGGCCACATGGGCGTCGCTGGTCCAGGTCTTGGACCCGTTGATGACGTAGTGATCACCACTATCATCTGTGGCAAGCTCGGCTTTGCATTTGAGCGAGGCAAGGTCTGATCCTGCATTGGGTTCAGAAAAACCCTGACACCAAAGCTGTTCCCCGGTGAGGATGCCGGGCAGGAACTTTTCCTGTTGCGCCTTGCTGCCATATTCAATCAAACAGGGCGCGAGCATGACAACGCCATAGGGAATAGGTCGCGGCGCATCGCAGAGGGCGATTTCGCGCTCAAACAGATAATGTTGCTCGTCACTCCAGCCCGCGCCGCCATGTTCTTTCGGCCAAGAGGGACAGCCCCATCCTTGTTTATAAAGCGCGTGGTGCCAGCGTTGCATCATCTCGCGCGGCAGGATCATTTCTTCTTCGGATACTTTCATCCGGATATCGTCAGGTAAATTGTCCTGGACAAAGAGCCGAACCTTCGCCCGAAACTCTTCGGCCTGAGCGTTAAATTTCATATCCATCGCACGTATCCCATTTCCTGCTCAGTCCTCGTCGTAATCCCTCTCTTGGGGAGTGTTCGATCATCGTCGCTTATGCTTATCTAATTCAAAAAGACAACCATATATTTACAGTCGTAATTGTACGTTATTCGACAAAAACAGTACAAAAAATACTACCAATATTGTGGGTAAGATGCGTGTTAAGGCTGCGCATGGGGGTAATTATTCGTGTTTGGGTCTCAATTTTATTCTTTTCCTTTCGCATAAGGCGTCTAATTAATCGCCAGAGGCCTCGTCATCGTATCTCGTCGTAGTATCAAGCTTTACTGGTTTCAGTTAATAGTAACCTTTTGTGCGTTATGGTATGCTGGTCTTCTTATGTGCCCACTTTAGATGAGGTGTGGAAATGGAAAAAAGGTCCCATGTGTTTATTGTGATGCTCTTTTTCCTATGGCCGATTTCCGGGGCCGCGCAAGAACAGCTTGTCTTTACGGGAATTGAAAACTCTTCTTATGCAACTATTAGCGAACGCGTAATGCGAGAAGCTTATGGACGTTTGGGCATCGACGCTAAATTTCCCCGTTTACCTGCCGCCAGAGCGTTAGCTGTCGCAAATTCAGGAAGAGTTGATGGCGAATTATATCGAATTAAAAACATTCAATTGAAATACAAAAAACTCATTATGCTTCCCGTGCCGATCGGGATCATGGAAGGGGTTGCCATTACAACAAATTCAAAAATATCTTTGGACGGGTGGCAAAGTTTGGAGCCATACCGCGTTTGTATTCGCAACGGTGTGAAATTTGCTGAAGCAGGCACAAAAAAAATGAAGGTTGATGTCGCCAATTCGAACGAACAGCTTTTCATGAATCTGGGTATGAATAGATGCGACGTTATTGTTTTGGCTCGTCTTACAAGTATAGAACTTGCACAGAACTTCGAGAAGGAAATGAAAATACCCCTTCAGTATCATGTGGTTCAGACATACCCATTATTTCATTACCTGCATAAAAAGAATAAGCATTTGGTTCCAAAATTGACAGAGATCCTGGAAGCAATGGAAGCGGATGGGACCATTGCCAAGATACGTGCTCAATATATTGACGAAATATCTGCAGCACGACAGGATTAATGGCAGACCTTCAAGGCTAAACGTTATGAAGAAGATGTTCCAGTATTTGGAGTTTTAATATCTGGCGTGATTGGGCATTTGTTTCGTCCCATAGATTTTGTATGCTTTCCGTAAAGTACCATGTTTGATAAATCTTCAATGAACAGCACGTTGAACTGCTTTAAAGGAGGTCAACATTTCACGCGCCGAACGACTTTTAAGCTTGGTAGAAGAATTCAGACGCCATCGCCGTCCGGTTTCCGGTAAGGATCTTGCGCAAGCGCAGGGTATTTCAATTCGAACACTCTATCGCGATATTGATTCGTTACGGGCGCTTGGGGCTGGTATCGAGGGGGAAGCCGGTGTTGGGTATCTTATGCGTCCAGGGTTCCTTTTGCCTCCGGTTATGTTTACCGCAGAGGAAGTGGACGCGCTTGTTCTTGGCTCGCTCTGGGTGGCCGATAAGGCGGACAAGCCTCTTGGTGAAGCTGCACGTAAAGCGATGGCAAAATTAACAGCCGTGATGCCAATTGAACTTGTTGATCGCGTTGAAGCACAATATGCCGTTGTTGGACGAAGCGCGCAGTCCCCCACTGAAATGGTTGATATGGTGATTGTAAGGGGGGCCATTCAAAATGAGCGCAAGTTGCTCATTCATTATCGTGATGGCACAGGCAAAAGCTCTGAACGTGTCATATGGCCATTTTTTCTGATCTATTTTAATGGCGGACGCCTTATTTCGGCATGGTGTGAGCTAAGAGATGACATCCGGCATTTTCGCACCGACCGTATTGGAATGCTTTCGGAAATGCCAACGCGATATCCACGTCGTCGCCATGAACTTATCAAACTTTGGCGCGAAGCTGAGGCTTGTGAGACGACTTATAAATGACTACTGCCACTTTCTGACACGTTAGCCGTTTAGGTTTCTTCTGTAACCAGAGGACAACCAATGAAATCAAAAACATTTCCAAGACTAACGTGCCTTGCGGTTTTACTGCTTTGTACACAATCAATTCACGCTTACGCGCAAAGTAATCAGGCCCCAAATAATCAGAAAGCTTTATCAATGGAACATGACGAAATTCACGCAACAATCAATATGAATAATTCAGCAGTTGGCGCTGGTGATATGGAGGAGGTTCTTGCTACCTTTGAACCAAACGGAGTTTTGGTGGGGCAACCCGGAATGCCCGCCATGGGAACACCGGCGTTGCGTGAGGCCTTTGCGCAGTTCATGGCGATTAATCCCAAAATTACTGTAACAAATCATGACGTTATTCAGACAGGCGATATTGCCCTTCATTCTTCTACTTGGACAATGTCTGGCAAAACCCCGGACGGATCACTGATTGAGCAGAACGGGTTTTCCGTGGTTGTGCTCCGCAAACAGCCAGACGGACGTTGGTTGATGGTGATTGATAATCCATTCGGCGATCACCTTGTTCATAAAAAGTGATATCTGTGTTGCGCGATTGGCCCCGTACTCAGGATCGTGACCAAGGGCGGCACTGAAATTTTTGCTTTAGAAAGTCAACGAATACCCTGACTCTTGGTAATGAAAGCCTGCCTGGAGGGGTGATGGCCCAGATGGGAACGGTTTCTGGAATGTGATGTTGTTCAAGCAGGATCTCCAATGCGCCTGTCTGCAGAGCGTTACCGCAAACCGTTTCCAGCAAGCGCACGATGCCCTTGCCTGCCAGAGCAAGATCAAGCAGCAGGTCCGTGTTATCGCATTTGATATTGCCTGTAACATCAATGGAAAAAGGTTCTTTGTCGACGACAAATTTCCAACGGGAAAGCATGGGAAACCCAGATGTGGTCAGGCAATTGTGCTCTTTAAGGTCAAGAGGAGTTAAGGGCTTACCATGGCGGGCAATATAGCCCGGACTGGCACAGATATGACGATCTGCTTCGGCCAACTTTGTACCAATTAAATTACTGTCGATCAGATTGCCGGGACGAATAGCAATGTCGTAGTTTTCTTTGATGATATCAACGTGCTGTTCTGTAATGTTGAGATCAATTTCAATAGCGGGAAAATGTTCAAGAAACTCTGGAAGTAAGGGAGTGATTTGATGTTTGGCGAGGGCAGCGGCTATGGTCAGACGCAAAGGACCAGATGGGTTTTTTCTTGATGAAGCTGTTTCTGCTTCTGCGCGTTCTATTGCCGCGGCGATATTTCGGGCGTGTTTGAGATAGATGCTCCCTTCACTGGTCAGGTTGAGGTTCCGTGTTGT
Organism: Kiloniella antarctica; assembly: GCF_042682825.1. NCBI lineage: Bacteria > Pseudomonadati > Pseudomonadota > Alphaproteobacteria > Rhodospirillales > Kiloniellaceae > Kiloniella > Kiloniella antarctica. Next base: position 530,588 of record NZ_JBHUII010000004.1, on the reverse strand, counting down.
TCTGGCCAACAAGCGCACGCCTAATCGATCTTCCAGTCTTGATATCGCCTTTGATACCGCAGAGGGGGTCAAACCGAGATCTGCGGCAGCCCGCACAAAATTCCCGCGCTCTATGACCCGCAGGAAAATCGCCATGTCGATCGGTATGCCTGCTAATTGATGAATATTTTTCACTTAAGTGTTCCAGTATTAGTGATTTATCATCTTTAAATTCACTTGTAGTCTATTTGGTAATCAAAGGGAATGATTAAGAGTTCTTTCAAACCTGAGCGAATGCTCAAGAGTTGAGCGAGATATCGTTCAACCGATTTTAAGATATAAGGAAATGAAACGTGGCCATAGAATTTGGAAAACCGAATGACAATCCTTCCATGTTGCAGATGTTCACCCGTTACAAAGCCTGGGCCAATAACATTTCCTTTGAGGCAATGTCTGAAATTCCACCAGCGGAACTGGTGAAACTCCACAAGGCAACGTTTGGGTCGATCATCCATACCATGAACCACACTTATGTGGTCGATGATATCTTTAAGGCGCATTTAGAGGGGGGCAAACATACCTATAGCGCACGAAATACAGAGACATCGCCCCCGCTTAATGATCTGCGGCAGATGTGTGAAGAGATGGATCGCTGGTATATCGCACAAGCTGACCAGTTTGATGATAGACAACTTGCTGAGATTATCGAGTTTGAATTTGTCGGTGGCGGGAAGGGGACCATGTCCCGCATGGAAATTTTCTTACATATCGTCAACCACGGTACCTATCACCGGGGTATGATCAGTAGCATGATGCAACAAATTCCGGTCTTCACAGCGGCAAATGATTTACCCGTATTTTTGAGGGATGTATGGCACGCAGGATAATGTGAGTATAGTTTTCCACAGATAAGACCACAGATAAGACCACAGATAAAACCACAGATAAAATAAGAATATATAGCGAGATAAAAACAGGAGATAACAGATGTTTAGCCATATAACCGTGGGGTCAAATGATCTAAACCGTGCGGAAGTTTTTTATAATGCGGTCTTAACGCCTTTGGGGCTGCGTCAACGTAAGGTTATTTTTGATTCTGGGCCGCGTTCTCTTTGTTGGGTCGGAAGCAAACATCCTTTACCGCGGTTTTATGTATATCAACCTTTCGATGGTGCGCCAGCATCCGTGGGAAATGGTGGCATGGTTGCTTTTTTAGCAGCAACAATTTCTGCCGTTGATGAGGCTTACTATGCTGGGATAGCGGCAAAAGGTGTTGACGATGGTGCACCGGGACCACGCGATCACTATGGTGTGGGATATTACGGCGCCTATCTTCGTGACCCCGATGGAAATAAGATCCATATTGCTTATCGGGAAGATATTTTGGGGTAAATCAAAGTCAATAATTGCGCTCGGAAGTTTCAGAAAATCGAATGAGAATTTCACTAATTCTCAAAGAATTTACTAATTTTAAAGGACCCACTGATTTTCAAAAAATTTACTGATTTTCAAAATTTTAGGGACTTTTCAAATAACCACTTTTTAAAAATACAAAATTTGACTGTTTATTAAAATCAGTTGGCGTGATGTTACATTACATCAGCAATGTTATTGCTTAACCTGTGGTTCAGTTTTCGTTGTGGTTCGGGATTTTGATCTGTGTATTATGTACGCGGATAGGTGGAATAAGCTATATCCCTTGATTTTAATGCGATATTTTTCACTCGAGCCATGGCAGACCCCGAATTTAATTTAATCAAACGCTTACATCTCATACATAATGCTGTTGTTTTTGAAGAACTCATGATTGTCATATATTCCTAAATCTATATGGTAGGTGTCAATATTTAGTAATTCCCCTTGGGTTGCCCTGGCCAGAAGCCGCGACAACCCTTTTTGATAAGAAAACGGAATGGAGTTCATACATGACTGATGGTCTGACACAGGGTGGAACTGAGATGGTTTCTGGCGAAGTAGCAAATGAAACTCTCGTTGGTCAGGCAGCTTCGGCTGTAGAAATTGCTGCACCAGCAGCAGGCGAAACAACAAACGTTGTTCTTAGCAAAGGACAAACCGCAACATTAAATTTCGATGCGACGGCAGCAACCCCGGTAATTGAAGGCAATGACTTTGTTCTGACCTTTGATAGTAACGGTGATGGTAGCGCCGATAGTCGTATCGTATTCCAGAATTTAGTTGCAGAATCCCAAGGCGCGGATGCTCCTGTTCTGGTTATCGGTGGTGTTGAACTTTCCGCAGGTCTTTTGATTGGTCAGGCACAAGCCTTGGTCGAAGGGCAAACCCTTGAAACCGCAGCTGGTGCAGGCGCTGGCCCACAAGGTGGTGGCGGTAGCACTTATAGTGATGATTTCGGTGAATCCATTGATGGCTTGAACGCACAGGGCGTGCTTGATGGAACACTTGCCGAACTCGTTGGTGCGGCCCTTGCGAATGATAATCCTGATCCTGCCGAAGGTACCTTTAGCTTTACTTTTGCAACAACGGTTGTTGATGGTGCGGATGTAAGCGGTGCTTTTGTTGGTGGCTTTGAAGACTGGCAGGCAAACCAGCATCTTGGGGATGACACAGAATCTCCGATGCAAATCGCCTTTACTTTTGTACCTGCAGACAATGAGGTCGTTGATTCTATCGACATCACGTCCTTGCCTGTTGGAGTGACGTTGTATGTTGGTGGTTTTGCCCCTGAAAATATCGTTTTCAGCAGTGTGCCGGGCGAAGAAGTCGGTACTTTACCGATCAATATTCTTGGATCAGACCTTGATGAAGTTTATTTGCAAGGCGATGAACACAGCGACGCAGATATTCCGGTTACAATCACCGCAAACATTTCCGATCCTGACAGCGGCGAAACTGCCTCTATTACAGCATCTGGAACCGCCATTATTGATGCGGCTGCAGATAAGCCTGATGTTGAGGTTCTGGCCAAAGAAGGCACTGTCATTGAAAACGCTTTTTCCGATCTATCTGACTGGACGGTTCTAACGTCAGCTGGAAAGTTGGTTGAAGTCAATGGTGGCAATGATGCACTTTTTGCATTTGGTGGGAACCCTGGTGGAGTAAACGTTTCTGATATTGAAACGTCTTTGGGACTTGAAGATGGTACTTTTGAAGGCCTGCGCACGGTGCAAGGCGATAATAACGAAGGTTTCTTCGACGGCGTTGCCATGTCTGGTACTTTCCAGGTTGCTGCCGGCCAGACCCTGACACTTGATTATGAGTTTTTGGTCAACGAAATTGGCGACAATTTTAATGATGCTCTGTTCATTGTGATCAATGGCACAGCTTTTAAACTGAGCGAAAATCTGGAAGCACCAAACGGCGCAACCCAAAGCTTTGACGGCGAAAACTGGGACGAAAGTTCTGGCGCGAAGGTCTTTACCCATACCTTTGATCAAACAGGTGACGTGACCATCAGCTTTGTTCTCTTTAACGAAGGCGACAGCATCAATGGGATCTTTGATCCTGCTGTCATTTTGGATAACCTTTCCACCGAAGGAAAGATCATCACTCAGGACGAGGAAACACCTGAATTGACGACTATTCCTGTATCCTTGACCTTTGATGATTTCGCGGATGGTTCTGAAACCCATCAGGTTGAGCTTAAAGGCGTTCCCGCTGACTGGGTTCTTGATCTTGAAGAAACCTTTGGTGAGCACGCAGGTCTGGTCAATGTGACATCTGTCGAATCAGGTGGTTTTGTGACCTATACCTTCGATATCACGGACTATGTCGACAGGCTGAACGGTATTGATCCGGTTACGGATACACCGGACGGTGTTGTTGGTGATGGAAGTGTGACCATTGACTTTACCTTTGATCCGCAAGATTGGACGTCACAGCGTTTGAACGACGGTTCCGAGAACGAAGACGGTCCTGCTGAGATTACTGTTACGGCCACAGCAAGTGAAACAGACCTGAGCGGTAGTGATCTGACTGACTTGAACGATGTCTCTACAACTGTGGATACAGTAACCGTTGATATTCAAGAAGACGTTCCTGAAGTTCAGGACGCAACATTGGTTCACGATGAAAGTCCGTTGCCTCAGGGTGACGCGAATGATGTCTGGTGGATTGGAAGTTCTGCAGGTCTTGCGATTGCTTCAAGTGGCTTGCACTTTGATGAAGTTGATTCCGTTTCAGATTTACTTGGCTTTGCGCAGAGTGAGATTGCTGTCAATTTCTTCTCTGATGGTCCAAACACTGGTGATGCTGCAACTGATTCTACTGTTGATGATAATGATATCGGCAATGAAAGTTTCGAATTCAAACTTTATGACGGGACGCTCAGCGTACTACAAACGACTGCTGGTGGTGCAATCTACCTGCATACGGATCCAGCGAACACAAATATCGTTTGGGGTCTGACAGATGACGGGGAAGCTGTTTTTGCTGTACATCTGGAGCAACCATCTGCGGGTGAAAGCAGCAGCCTGACATCATCATTTGTTCAATTCCAGTCTGTTAAAAACCCGACACCGGGAACCCGTGATGAAGGCAATCATGACGAAGTTACTGCAGCTCTTAATCTGCAAATTCGTGTCATTGATGACGAAGGCGATGCCAGCGAATACGCAAATCTGGCTGTGACTATTCAGGATGACGGCCCAAGCATTGGCTATATCCGTAACAACAATGATGATCTTGAAGAATCTGATCTGACACGAGGCGATCACAAAGATACTGTCTCTGGCCGCATTTTTGCTGATTTCGGTGTTGATGGTGGCAAGTTCACAGGTCTTGAGCTGAAATCTGTGACTGACCCAGATGGTACATGGGGTGATGCGGTTGCACCTGGCTTTGATGGTAACTTGACGTCAAATGGCGTGGCTGTTGTTTTTGGGCCTGCTGTTGTGATTGGTGGCAAGCTGACATTGATCGGTAAAGCGGGGGATGATGAAGTCATCAAGGTGACACTGGATGAAGATTCTGGATCATTCAAAGCAACGCTGCTTGGCCCAATTGATCACCCCGATCAGAATGGTGACCAACAGGTTGGATCTCGTGATCAGCTCAAACTAACCTTCACCGCGACAGTAACAGACGGTGATGGCGACACGGCATCGAAAGATTTCTCTGTCCGTGTGAAAGATGATGGTCCGGATGCTGACAATGAGTACAGAACGCATAAAAGCTCTTGGGTTTCAGAACACGATATGTTGCACGGTGGTGCGGCTGTCGCGGGTACACTGGATGTTGATTTCGGTGCTGATGGTGGTGCGATCACAGGTGTTGAATTCATTCGTTGGTCAGATACGGAAGACAACAACCCCAATGGCACAACACTGACATCGGGTGGTGAGAACGTTACCTTTGGTCCTGCTGAAATGATTGGTGGCCAGTTGGTTATGGTTGGTACTGTTCCTGATGGCAATGGTGGCACAACACCTGTTGTTACCGTGACGATCAACCCGACATCCGGTGCGTATACAGTGGAAGTATCCAAGGGCATTGATCACCCTGATCTAAGCCTAGAAGACGATGCGAATGACAAAGATCCGCTAAGCTTACAGTTCAAATATACGATCACTGACAATGATGGTGATACAGATACCGCAAACCTTGTTGTTGTTATCGAAGATGACGAAGCGGATGCGCATGATACCTATGCGTCTGAAGATATCAGTGAAGCAAACCTACTGGATAACGACGATACAAATGATGTCGTGTCTGGTACGCTTGATATTGATCACAATGCGGATGGTATTGCCGTTGTTGATCTCTGGTTTGAAGGCTGGGAAGACAGCGAAGATGGCAACCCGGATGGGGCGGTTCTGAAATCAGGTGGCAAGGATGTTGATTTTGGTACCGTTGGTACTGATATCGATGGCAATCTTGTTCTTGTGGGAACAATCGACGGTGGCGCAACTGATATCGTGACGCTCAAGGTTGATCCTGAAACTGGCAAATACACTGTTACCCTGCACGGGCCAGTAGATCACCCTGACCAGTCAACAGACGGTAGCAACCCAACCGACCCACTCACGCTTGATTTTGGCTTTAAAGTTCGCGATGGCGACGGTGATGAGGACGAAGAAACTCTCAGCATTTATATCGAAGACAGTGAACCTGTTGTTGATAGCAACCTGAACGCATTGGTTCAGCTGGATGATGATGCCCTTGCGGGTGGTCATGCCGGTGGTACAGGTGATGTTGATCCTGATAGCGAAAACCTGACCGGAACCTTGAACTTCGCGGCGGGTGCCGATGGGGTTGAAAGTGTTCTGTTGACCGGGGCGGCTTTGCCATCCGGTGCTGGTTTCTCATCCGCCTTGTCCAACGATGGCACTGTTCTCACGGTCAGTCAGGTTATCAACGGCGTACCAACAGACGTTTTCCGTGTGAACCTGACCGATAAAACATCTGGTGGTTATACGGTCACACAGCTAGCGGCGGTTGCCCATACAGCTGGTCTGGACGAAAACAATACCGAGTTCACCATTAACTATGAAGTGGTTGATGGGGATGGCGATAGTGCATCCGGATCAATTTCAATCAATGTTGATGATGACAGTCCGCTTGCTGTAACAGACAACGGAGAAGTGACCGAAGCTGGAACCCTTGACGTTACGGCGGCGAACGGTGTTCTTTCCAATGACGAGCAAGGTGCTGATGGTGCAGTTGTCTCTGGTGTTGCGGCGGGTGCTGGAACGCCTGCGGCATTAGGAACTGAGATTGAAACCGATTACGGTTTCCTGACCATGAATGCCGATGGGTCCTACACCTACGAATCCAAAGAAGGTACAATCAGTGACGACGTTGTTGATAGCTTTACCTATGAAATCAAAGATGCGGACGGTGATGTTTCCACTGCAACTTTGAACATCACGGTTAAAGATGCTGTGCCAACGGTGAACAATGCTAATAATGCACGTATTAAACTGGATGATGACGCCCTTGCAGGTGGTCACGCTGGTGGTACAGGCGATGTTGATCCTGATAGCGAAAACTTGACCGGTACACTAGATTTCGATGCTGGTGCCGATGGTATCCAGAGCATTGTTCTGACTGATATGAGTAGCGGAGGAGGGGCTGCCAATAAGCTTGGGCTTTATTTTAGTCCTACGGAGATCACTCTTGCCCAAGATATCGAAGGTGATGGTAGCTACGTCAATATATTCAAGATTACTCTGAGTGATACAACATCAGGTGCGTATACAATCACACAGCTAGCTCCTTTGCATCATGTCAGTGGAATAGATGAAAACAACGCTAAATTCCGTATAGACTATCAGGTTACCGACAATGATGGAGATATTGCAAACGGACAGATCTGGCTGGATCTGAACGACGACAGTCCACTAGCTGTGGTTGACAGTGGCGATGTCGATGAGGGTCAAACCCTTACTGTCTTGGCTGCTGCTGGTGTTCTTGAGAATGATCACCTTGGTGCTGATGGTGCGGTTGTAACTGGCGTTATTGCCGGGGATGGCACGCCTGTGGCATTGGGCACACCAATTGAAACAGCTTACGGTACCCTGACGCTCAGCGAAGATGGTTCTTACTCCTACGCAGCAAAAGCAGATGTGACCGACACGGATCTGGTTGACAGCTTTACCTATGAGATTACCGATGCCGATGGTGATACCTCTACGGCCAAACTGGATATCAATGTAACGGCTGTTTCCGAAGGCGGTGGTACCGACGATACATTAACCTTTGCCGTTGGTTCTCCTCTGGATGGTGGCGATGGTTTTGATACGCTCGCTATTCCTGGAACAGTTGGAAATGCATCAATCTGGATTACTCCTGGTGGTGGTGGAACGACCAGTTTTGATACTGATTTGATTAAGAACATCGAAGTTATTGATATGACCAATGGAAGCACAGATTACGAAGATTTTGGTGTCTTTGCACCAAACGCTTCGTTGACTTCACCGGGGATGCTTTCTGTACAGGACGTGATCGATATAACTGATGGGGATAATACTCTGTTTGTTATGGGTGATGGTGCCAGCGACGGGGTAAACCTGGAAGCAGGACAATCGGTTGGATCATCTGGTGATTCCGAAATTATCTGGACGCAAACGGCAACGGGTATTGCTGGTACAGAAGGATCAACGGTCGGACATACCTTTACTGAATATAGTGGGACAGGTGATCTTGGCGAAACCGTCAAGCTATACGTCGAAGATGACCTGACAGTAACGATATTCGGTACCGTCTAAAGCAATCTACTCCGCTAGATTAAAACAAAACCCCGGATCGAAAGGTCCGGGGTTTTGTTTGTTTAACGCTGAAAAATATAAGGTCTGAATGTTGATGGTGCCCGTCTTTTGGTAAATGGTGGTAGTGATATTCGTGTGACACCTAATTTATCTTTAAGGCTTCTTCAGTTAACCTTTTTAATTCATCTATTCTAACAGGTTTTTTTAAATACCCTTGGCATCCGCTTTCAATAGCTTCGCTTATGACCTTTTCATTTGTATTGGCACTTATCACGATTATTGGGATGTCTTTCAGGTTTAATTGGTTTTTTATATGACGAACGGCTTCTAGGCCGTTCATTTTTGGAAGGTTAATATCCATATATATAAGATCAAAGTCTTCGTTGATAAGTAACTCAAAGCTTTCTTCAGCCGTTTCAACCGATGAAAGGTAATCACCCCATAACTTTTCAACAAACAAGCTCAGTACCCGTGCATTAACAGGTTGATCTTCTATATATAAAAGCTTCATGTTTTATCCAATTTCATACGATCGAATGGTGTAGTTTTAAATACTGTTCTAACACGCTTTGTATCTCAAATATATTAATAGGCTTAGATAGAACGGCGTCAAATTTTCTCATTTTTATGTCTTTAGATGATGCATCTGAAATATCTGCTGTTATCGCAATTACAGGCGGTAAATTCTGGTACTCATTCTCTAGCTTTAGCATGGCTTCAACGCCGCTGATGCCCGGTAAATTAATATCCATAAAGACCAAATCACACTTGTTTTTCTCTATAAAGCTTAGTCCTGCTTCAGCCGAACGACAGCTTTTAAACGTTGCGTTTGGGTACGTTTCCTTAACAATTCTCTTTAACAGGGTAATGTTTGATGGGTTATCTTCAATGTACAAAACCAACCCTGAATCTTTTTTTGCTCCGAATGTGGTTTTTGGTTTAGGCAAGTTTTCTGGAGCTTGTTTGTTTTTGTCAAGATTAGCCGTGGGTAAGGTAATCCAGAAAGTACTGCCGTCTGTTGAGCTGGTTAGACCGATGTCACCTTTTAACATTGTGACGATTTTCTTGGTAAGTGCCAATCCAACTCCGCTGCCCTGAATATGAGAATTTTCAAGGCCCAATCTGTCGAAAGGAATAAACAATTTGCTTTGTAAATTTAGCGGAATGCCATAACCGGTATCTTCAATATTAATCCGAATAAATTTATCTTTTTGGGCTTCACAGGTTATGGAAACCGTACCGTTTTCACGGTTGTATTTTATGGCATTGGAGATCAGATTAATAAGACTTTGCCTTACCCTGACATGATCAGCATAAACGTATAAATTGTCATTTGTATCAGGATGAAATGTTACTTCTATATTATTTTCTGTCGCCAGAAATTTGGTTAAATCAATAGACTCTCGGATGATTTCATTAAGGTTGATATCTTCAAGAGAGACGGCGATAACGCCAGCTTCTATCTTAGACAAATCAAGCACATCATCTATCAGGCTGAGTAAGTGCTCTCCGCTTTTTAAAATATGGGTTGCTGCTTCTTGGTAAAGATCAAAATTAATTTCTTTTTCTTCTGAAATTTGCAGGAGTTGAGAAAATCCAAGTATCGTATTTAAAGGTGTTCTTAATTCATGGCTCATGGAAGAGAGAAAGTGTGATTTTGCCTGGTTCGCGTGTTCGGCTTCTTCTTTAGCCGCGAGGATATCATTTTCAGCGCGAACCTTTTCGGTTAAGTCCCTTAAAATACCAACAAAAAAAATGTCCTTTCCAACCTGAAGTTTACTCACCGCGAGATACATGGATAACTCTTTGTTACTCTTGGTCTTTCCTTCGACAATGCGGCCGATACCTATTATTTTTTTTGGTCCACCATCCATGTAATTTTTTAAATATTGATCGTGCTCTTTCCCGTATCTCGAGGGCATAATTTTGATGACGTTTTCGCCAATTATTTCCTCTTCTGTATAGCCAAAAATTTCTAACGCGGCGGGATTAACCATTTGGATAATACCTACTGGGTTAATAACGAGCATTCCGTCGACGACGGTATTCCAAATAGATTGAAAAAGGAGGGAATCACTTTGAGGGTTTGATAGATCTATACTGTCCATTATTTATTCCACTCAAGTTAAGCTATGATTTTTTCGCCGCTCGTACAGTGATTTTTTCATATCCTACCATAGGTAGAGTTTAATACTTGATTAATTTGTTAGGGGATTTTTTTTGCTCCGAGGAAAGGTCATTAATTAAAATGAGAACAGATTTCAAACTCGGGCAAAATTTTACAAAATTCTAGAATGACTTGAGTGATTTCATCCACCGGCAAGTCTTGGGATAAGGAAAATTTCGCTGTCTTCGGGGATGGGTTGGAACCAGTCGTCGCGGTAGATGGTGCCGTTGATCGCGACCGCGATGCCTTTTTCGATTTCGGGTTTTAATTCAGGGCACTGCTTTTCCAGACCGTTGAGCAACTGTCGGATATTCTTTGCTTCTATTTCAAGCGTGGAAATGCCGCCAGCGATCTGTTGGATTGTTCCCGAAAGTGTGACCTGAACCATATTTCCCTCTGTTACGACACAGCCATGTAACGAAGGCGGCCCTCTTTGTTGGTGAGGACCGCCTTGCTCTTTTTCGGTGACCTTATTCCGCAGCCACTTTGGCGTCGTCAATTGCTTTGAGAACGCGCGGTGGGGACATCGGAAGTTCGGTGAGACGCACACCAGATGCCGCCGATACAGCGTTGGCAATGGCAGCCAGTGGCGGCACGATCCCGGTTTCGCCGACACCACGAACACCATATGGATGACCAGGGTTTGGAACTTCCACGATTACGGTGTCGATCATCGGCAGATCAGATGCGACAGGCATACGGTAATCAAGGAAGCCTGCGTTTTGAAGTTTACCGTCTTCGCCGTAGATGTACTCTTCGTTCAATGCCCAGCCGATACCTTGAACAGCACCGCCCTGAAACTGACCTTCGACGTAATCCGGATGGATTGCCTTGCCAGCGTCTTGCACAACGGTATAGCGCAGGATATCGACGCGTCCGGTTTCAGGATCGACCTGGGTATCAACAATGTGTGTACCAAAGCTTACGCCCGCACCATCGGCGTTATATTCGTGATGACCTGCAATTGGTCCGCCCGTTTTGGATGCGGTTTTGGCAATTTCTGCGAGTGACATCGGCTCGAAATCACCTGCATTGGCACCAGAAGGTTTGGCGTGGCCATCTTCCCATGTGACGGCTTCGGCTGGAATGTCCCAGATCATGGCGGCACGGCTGCACATTTCAGTGATCGCCTTCTGTGAAGCCTTGATCACAGCCATACCACTGGAGAACGTGACACGACTGCCTTCTGTTGTGTCGTTATAGCCAAGAGCAGAAGTATCGGCGACGATTGCGCGAACTTTGTCATATGGGATGCCAAGTTCTTCCGCAGCCATAATACACATGGCGGCACGCGAGCCACCGATATCAGGTGTCCCAACAGCAATTGTGACGGTACCGTCCGCATTGATGTTGAGATTGGAGCAGGTTTCCCCGCCGAAGTTGAACCAGAACCCGCTGGCCACACCCCGGCCCTGATTGGGACCAAGCGGCGAGGAATAATGCGGGTGATCGCGGGCGGCTTCGAGGGTTTCAACCAGACCGCAAGAGCCAAATTTTGGACCGTAAGAGCTTTTACTGCCTTCACGTGCGGCATTTTTCAAGCGCAGTTCAATCGGGTCCATACCGATTTTTCCTGCCAGTTCCGCGATTACAGATTCCACGGCATAGACCGACATTGGTGCGCCGGGGGCACGGTAAGCGGCACCCTTTGGACGGTTGGTCACAACTTCGTAAGCGATTGTCTGTACATTATCGAGCGCGTAACAGGCAAACGCAGACATGGCACCAAATTCTGCTGGTGCGCCCGCAAAGGCGCCGCCTTGATAGCGAAATTCACCATAACCAGCGGTAATGCGACCGTCCTTGGTGACGCCGATTTTCACGTTCATGCTGGAACTTGCTGTCGGACCAGAGGCTTTGAATACTTCATCGCGTGTCATGGCTATTTTTACCGGACGTCCGGCCTTGCGGGAAAGCGCCAGCGCGACAGGTTCGATGAAGACCGTGGTCTTGCCACCAAAACCGCCGCCGATTTCAGACGCAGTTACCCGCAGGCGAGATACATCAATACCGAGCAACGAAGCACAAACCTGTCGGACATGGAAATGCCCCTGGGTACAGCACCACAGCTCGCTCATGCCGTCAGCACCGACATTGGCAACGCAGGCGTGGGGTTCGATATAGCCCTGATGGGTGGCGGCAGTTTTAAAATCGCGCTCGATTACAACGTCGGCCTGCTTAAAGCCAGCCTCGACATCGCCGTGGCCAAACTCACTGCGCGCAGCAACGTTGGAGGGCTTGACGGGCGCAGGTGTAACACCGGAAGTGATCATATCCGCATGAAGAAGAGGGGCATCAGGGGCCATGGCTTCGTCCACGTCAGTGACGTGTGGCAGGATCTGATAATCGACCTTGATCAGTTTTAGCGCTTTGCGTGCAACGGCTTTACTGGTGGCGGCAACGGCGGCAATCGCGTGACCTTCGTAAAGGGCTTTTTCGCGGGCCATGATATTACAGAGCACATCGTGATGATCGGCGTTTTCAGCAAAATCATCGCGCGTGATCACAGACTTCACACCGGAAAGCGCTTCTGCTTCGGCAGTATCAATACTCACAATAACAGCATGAGGGTGCGGACTGCGCAGGATCAGACCGACCAGCTGGCCCGGCATTACCATATCTGACCCAAAACGGGCGCGGCCTGTTACCTTGTCCATACCATCTGGACGTGGCGGGCGGGAACCAACAACTTTGAAGGATTTTGCTTTATCCGCATCAAATTCAGCAGCGCGGTTTTTAACGGTTTTTGGAGCTGGAGCGTTATCAGCGTCTGGATTACGTGCCATGATTATTGCCCTCTCATTTCTGCTGCAGCGTCCATAACGGCGCGAATGATTTTATCATATCCTGTGCAACGGCAAAGGTTCCCGGCGAGCCAGAAACGAACTTCGGTTTCGCTCGGGTCGGGGTTCTTTTCTAAAAGTGCTTTGGCTGCAACCACAAAACCCGGCGTGCAGATACCACATTGTAAAGCAGCGTGGTCGAGAATTTTCTGTTGAATCGGGTGGAGCTGTGTGCCCTTGGCAACGCCTTCGATGGTGCCGATATCGTGGCCTTCGGCCTCTGCACCCAACATCAAGCATGAACAGGTCAAGCGGCCATCAACCGTCACCGAACAGGCCCCGCAATCACCAGAGGCGCAGCCTTCTTTGGATCCTGTCATACCGAGTTTATCACGCAACACGTCAAGCAGGGTTTCTTCTACATCACAGACGAATTCAACAGCGTCGCCATTGATTTTGGTTGAAACATGAATACCGGACATTGTTATTTCTCCCCCCCGTTTGAGGTTTTTTTACTGGCTCGCGCGTTGGCTCGCTCAAGGGCAATTTTGGCTGCGCGCACCGCCAGAACTCCGGCAACTTTGGTACGGAATTCGATGGTGCCACGTTTGTCATTGATGGGCTTACAGGCAGCAGAAGTCGCTGCAGCCATTTTTGCAAGCGCGTCTTCGTCAAGTTTAGAGCCGATCAATGCTTTGGCAGCGTCTTCAACCAACAGAACTTTGATCGCAACAGCACCTAAACCAACACGTGCATGTGTGCAAACACCATTATCATCCAGTTCGATATTCACACCAACGCCAACGACAGCAATATCCATTTCTGTGCGGGGGATGAAACGCAAATAAGAATCTCCACCTCGTTTTGCCTGTGCGGGCAGGAGTACACTCTCAACAATTTCGCCTTTGGCCAAGGTGGATTTACCCGGCGCAACCGGGATCTCAATGACAGGCACTTCACGACGGCCATTCGGGCCAACAATCGTTGCAACCGCATTGGCGGCAACCATCCCCGGCACACTATCGGCAGCGGGGCCACAGTTGCAAAGGTTGCCAACCATAGTGGCGCGTCCTTGAACCTGAGTTGATCCGATCAGATCTGCACCTTCCATAACGCCGGGCCACATGGCGCAAAGACCTACATGCTCGTTCATTTCAGCAGAAGAAACCGCAGCACCAATTCGGTAACCACCGTTTTCTTCGACGATAGAGGTCATGGTCGGGATATTTTTAACATCGACCACCAGATCGGGTTCAACCATGCCAGAACGCAGTTGCACCAATAGATCAGTTCCGCCAGCGAGAACACGGGCGAGACCCGCCTCATCAGCCAGCAACGCGGATGCTGCTTCTATAGTTTTGGGAGATTCATAACGCATATACTAGATCCACTTGTCTCATCTCAACGAAAGTCGTTTTCCTGATCCCGGTTTCAGATCGCACCTAACAGCCTTCAGCACTTATGTCTGATGACCTTCTGAGCAGTCTGTCCATTCTTTTTCTTCTTTGTACAGTAGTAGATAGGGTGTGAGCCCCCTTTGTAAACATCAAACACGTCGCGGATGTCTTTTTTTATAAAATATAAGTTGTGGTTATATCCTATGGATTTGAAGTTTATATCTATGAGATATTTAGTGCGCTGAAATTGCATTCTGAGGAGATTTTCCCAACTGTTCGGCGAGATAATCGATCAACATGCGGACTTTGAGGGTTGAGGCTGCGCCGGGAGGATAGACGGCGTAGAGATCGAGCGGTGCCATTTCGTATTCGGGGAGCAACATAATAAGATCGCCCTTGGGTGATTCCCAAAATTCGTGTTCGGGCAGCAGGCCAAGGCCATGACCTTCCAAGACAAACTGTAAGCGAGCGCCGGCGTTGTTGGTACGCACCGGGCCTGAGATGCGGACCTTATAGGAACGTTCATCACGGGTGAGGGAGAGCACGCCGGAATGTCTGCTGTAGGTGACCCAGTTGTGAGAAGCCAGGTCTTCGGGCGCGGTCGGTGTTCCTGCCATTTCCAGATAGCTTGGGGCAGCACAGATCCGTCGACGGGTACTGCATATTTTTTTCGACATCATGTCTGAATCAAGTAACGGGCCAGACCGGATTGCGATGTCGTACCCGCCTTGGACCAGATTGGTCAGCTCGTCCGTAAGCTCTACGTCCAACTCGATCTTTGGATAGAGGTGACGAAACTTGCTGAGCAGGGGCACAATGCGTTTGAGACCAAAGTTGGTCGAGCATGTTAGCGAGATCCGCCCCACGGGTTCATCACTAAGGCTTTGAATACGCCGTGTTGCGGCCTCTGCCTCTTCGGTGATGAGTTTGCAGCTTTGGTAATAATCTTCACCTGCGTGGGTCAGGCTAAGGCTACGGGTGCTGCGGTGAAGTAATCGTATGCCAAGGCGTTCTTCGAGCTGTTTGATCTGGTGACTTATTGCGGCACGCCCTAAACCCAATCGACGGGCAGCTTCTGCAAAGCTGCCACTTTCAACCACACGAGCAAAGATAATCATGCCTCTTAAATCATCCATTATGTGCCCTTATAGCCGTTATTTTATTGTCAAATAATATCATACAAAATGTATTTATATTGGTCTATTAACATTATTGAAGAAGCAAATTATCTTTATCTCAACGGGAAAGGAAACGTCGTTGTTTGTTTTCACCTATTTGTATTGATTAAGGATATTGTTATGAAAATTTTGATGATTTTGACTTCTCACGCAGACTTTGGTGCCAGCGGGCGAAAAACGGGTTTCTGGATGGAAGAGTTCGCAGCACCTTACTACCGCTTTGCAGAAGCAGGAGCAGAGATCACACTTGCCTCTCCCGCAGGTGGACAACCGCCCGTGGATCCGGCAAGTCTGGGGGCTGATTTTCAAAGTGATGATACCCGCCGTTTTGAAAAGGATGAAGAAGCTCAGACCTTGTTGGCGAACACCAGTAAATTGACAGATGTCCAAGCCAGTGACTTTGACGCGGTCTTCTATCCCGGTGGTCATGGGCCGCTGTATGATTTAACTGACAATGTTGCTTCTCTCGCGCTTCTTACTGAATTTCACACTGCGGCCAAACCGATTGGGGCTGTCTGTCACGGTGTTGCTGCGTTGGTTAAAGCGACAACCAAGAACAACGAACCGATTGTGGCAGGGCTTGAACTTACCGGCTTTACCGATAGTGAAGAAGCCGCTGTGGGCGCGACTGATCTGGTGCCTTATTCCGTAGAACAGGGCTTACAAAAAGCAGGCGGTATTTTCCGTTCCGCAGACGACTGGGCCGATTTCGCAATTCGGGACGGCGTGCTGGTCACCGGACAAAACCCGGGATCATCTGATTCCACCGCGCGTTTGCTGCTCGAAGCCTTGGAGGGCTGATCTACAATTGATTTTGAAGGAGCATTTATGGCCGTAAGGATACAGAGCCTGCTAAATGCTCCTTCATGTAATCGAGATTATTCGAACCGCGATATGGCTTTAAATTTTTTGGGATAGCTCAAAAAGGTTATCCCAAGGGTCTGAGACGAAGGCGAGCAGGCAGTTGATATCATCGACAACAAAAGGTTCGGCCACCACTTTCACACCACGTGATCTGAGTTCTTCCAGCGTCTTTTTCGTATCCTCTACGGCAAAACAGATATGATGAGATCCGCCTTCGCCCAGACTGGCACTAAGGTCGGCATGTTTTGTACGGGGGGTGTTGAGGGTGCCGCCGATAAGCTCTATGAGAAAATTATCATCTGCAGCGGGTGCGAGATAGGCGAGTTTGAGGTCGCCAAAGGGCCATTGATGTATGACCCGAAAATCAAACTTTTCAATGAACCAGTCACGGCTGGCATTAAAATCGGGCACTCTCAGGGCCAGGTGGTCAGCTTTCATGGATGACAGAGGGCTTAGATTGTTTTTTGCGGGATAGGTAGGGATTGCCATCGTAAATTCCATTAACAGTTTAAGGTTATCTGATGACCTGACTATGAGGTTAAAGCGAGACGCAGCGTTATCATATTCCTTTCTGTCTTTTGCCTAAAACTCCAAAAAAGTTCCTTTTCGGTGTAAATTTAACCTTTGTCTGTCATGATCCTCCAGAATGTTTGATAACTGGGTGTAGGATATACACGGCAAAATGGATGATGCAGACGCGTTGATCGCAATTGTTGGCAGGTTGGCACCTGATGAGGGAGAGAACCTGACGGCAATTCCTGATATTAAGCTTTATCGTCATGAAGAAAGCTTTTGCCGCCGGCCTTATATGTATGGTCCGTGTATCTGTGTTGTAGTTCAAGGGCGAAAGCGCATGTACTATGGCGGGGCGGGGAATCAGGATAAATACAACGATTACAATCCTCGAAATTATCTGATCAATTCTGTCAGCTTACCCATTGAATCTGATGCTTATGATCTCTCGCCCGAACAGCCTTTTTTGGCTATTCAGTTGGACATTGATCAAGCCCTTGCCAGTCGTTTAATTGCCGAAATTGGCCCTGCCCGTGGGCCAAAGGCTAAACGGGCGCGCACTGCAGATATCGAGGCGGGAGAAATTATTGGCGCACCCCGTGGCGACAATTTGAGTGAAATCTGTGAAGATGTTGGTGGAAACCCTGTTTTATCGGGGCGGGCGGATAGTCTGGACATCAGCTTATCTAGCCCACTGACGGACAATTTGCAGAGGATCGTCTTGCGTTTGATAAAAACCCTTGATGATCCTGTCGATGCACGGGTGCTCGCGCCTGCAATCACGCACGAGTTATATTACGAAGTTCTTTGTGGGCCGCGGGGGGTATTGTTGCGGAACTGTGTTGCAAACGATACCTATGCCAATAAAATTGCACCGATTGTTCATTATATTGAGCGCCATTTTGATCGCCCGATTGAAATTGACACGTTGGTTGCAGTGGCAGGTATGTCAGCTTCGTCCTTGCACAGTAAATTCAAACAAGCCACAACTATGACGCCAATCCAGTTCATCAAAAACTTTCGCCTGCATAAGGCACGGCGTTTGATTTTATCGGGAACATCGGCCGGTGACGCATCCTTTGCTGTGGGATACAACAGCCCCAGTCAATTCAGCCGCGAATACAAACGCCTTTTCAATCAATCCCCAAAAGAAACATCAAGTCAGATACGCATGATTTAGCAGGATTTATTACCTTAGTTTTTATGATTTTACTTAAGGTGTTTCCAAGAAGAAAATTAAGACGTTAACGATGTGGTATTTCTTGTGACGTAAAATGCGGGGGAGTATTAGGAAAAGGTCGCTGAGATGAAGATTGTTTTATCTATAATTTGTTATTTTCTGTTGATCAACAGCCTGTCCGCACAAACCGTTTTTACGACCAGAGGGCCAGAGACTGCGAACGATCATCGTTATGAATATCAGCATAGATTGATTGAGTTGGCGTTACAAAAAACCGTTGATGAGTACGGTCCCTACAGATTGTTACAATCACGCATGGGGGCCAATACCAAACGGGCGATGGTTGAAGTTGAACAGGGTTATTACAAAAATTACTTTGTCGCTAATGCTGTTACCCCAGAACGTACGCAAAAGATGGTTGCCATTCCTTTTCCCATTGATCTTGGTATTTTGGGATATCGGGTGTTTTTTGCGTCTACGCAAACTCTTGCGCGCTTAAAAAGCGTCAAGAACCTCGATCAACTCAAGGAATTTTCAATGGTTCAGGGGATTGGGTGGAACGATACTGAAATTCTCAAAAAATCAGGATTCAATGTGGTTGAAGCGAGTAATTATCACGGCATGTTCCAAATGGTGGCCAATAACAGGGCGGATCTCTTCCCCAGAGGAATAAATGAGTTCCTTAATGAATGGGAAGCGAACAAAAAAATCAAAAACCTCGCCTATGACGAAAATTTAATCCTTTATTACCCCTTTCCAAAGTTTTTTTACACGACCAAGGGCAATGAAAAACAAGCCGATCGAATTATGAAAGGGTTGGTTGCTGCCTATAAAGACGGCTCTTTACAAGGGCTGTGGCAGTCGCAGTATCAAGCCAGCATAGATAAAGTCAATATGATGGAACGGCGTATTCTTTCGGTGAGAAATCCTGATTTGGCAGAAATAGATCCGTCTTATGCGCAATACTTTTACTTCGCTTCTCAGGCTGGGACGCATTAAAATTTGTACGAGGTAGGTCTCTCTCTCTCCCTTTTTCTGGTGATAAACAGGGGGGATGCGTGATTGTTCAGGGGCGATTTCACGACGTAATTTATTGTTAATGAAAATTAATCATGACTGTGATATAAAGGGAACCGAAAAGAGCATAGGTCAAAGTACTGATTTAGGGGTTGGGGGCAAAACCTGATAAGGAGATTGAAATGTTGCGTCGTTTAACTGTCCTCGTGATAGGCTTGTTTCTCTCCTTAAGCCTTGTCAGCTCGTACGCTCATGCCACAGAAGAAAAAATAAACGTAACCGTTGGTGAATGGCCACCCTTCCTGTCTCAAAAACTTGAAGGTGGCGGCGTTATTGCTGACCTGATCAGAGATATTTTCAAAGCCGAAGGCATTGAAGCCGAGTTGACGTTTTTACCCTGGGCGCGGGGCTATCATGAAACATCGATTGGCGATCACAATGCGATGGGCGTTTGGATGCACAAGGATGAGCGCGACGCAGAATTCCTTTTTAGCGATCCGGTTCTTATCGAACAGTTTGTCTTCTTTTATCTCAAAAAAAACCGGTTTGATTGGCAGGATCTGGATGATCTCGCGGGCTATCGCATGGGAGGCGGGATTAAATACAGCTATGGCCCTGAATTCGACGCTGCCCTTGCTGCGCAGACCTTCCTTATGGATCGTCAACCCAATGACCGGGCCAATTTTGAAAAGCTTCTTGCCGGGCGGGTTCAGCTCTATCCTCAGGAAATCTCTGTGGGATATTTTGCTCTACAAAGTCAGTTTGCCCCGGAACAGCAGGCCCGCATAACCCATCACCCAAAGGCAATTTTAAACAATAAAAGCTATGTTCTGTTTCCCAAAAGCCTGCCGGGCAGTGAAGCCCTGATGGCGCGTTTTAACAAGCGTCTGCAAGAGTTCAAAGACAATGGGACATACCAGCTCTACATTGACAGACTAGGTGCAAAAGAGGCGTCCTGATAGCTGTATCAATCGTTTTGGACAGGATGTCGATAGACAATGTCATCATTATCGGCAGCTTTTCCTTGGGTGTTTATAACTGCGCCAAGTCGCTCGGCAAGGGCTATAGATCGACAATTTTCAGGCGCTATATAACTCACCAATGTCTCAACGATTTTATTTTCAAATGCCCAATTTCGGGCAGCTGTCGCAGCTTCAAAGGCAAGACCTTTGCCTTCATACCCCTCGAATAAAAGCCATCCTAATTCTGGCTCAGGAAAATGATCGTGCCACAGGATTGCGACTTGGCCGACCACTGGATCATTTTTTTTAAGTTTCTGATTTTCTTTAAGCTCCAGCGCCCACGGCCCAAACCCCATCAAGGCCCAATGCCCAACTTCAGCCGCATAGGCATACCAAGCATGCCGCCTGTCCAGTTGCCCCATATGAACTGCGCGATTTGAAGCAAACATCTTGGCATAAGCATCAAAATCAGCCCTTCGATGTGGCCGAAGGATTAAGCGTTGAGTTTCTAGGGTTGGTGCGGAGTTCATGACAATATATTAATCATAGAAGACCTTCGCTTAGTGTTTTATTGTTCAATTAACGTGCTGTTACGATAGAGTTTATCTAATGTAATGTCGATGCGATCCGTTAATTATATGTTGCATTGGTTGCATCTTCGTGCTGCTTTTGGAGCGGGGTTTATTGTTATTTCTTGGGGCGCTATGTATATTCTCTTTCGCTTTTTCCTGCTGTTCTGCTCGAAAGATTTTATTCACTACTACAGAGGTTTACGGGCAAGAGGTCATTTGAACGAGAAGACTCTCACGGCTATCACATTTTATTTGTTTTTGTGGGCCGGACTGTTCTTTCTCTTTATCGGATATGTTTATTTTCATACTTGGGGTGATGAGATTGGCGAACATTTACTCTTGGCTCGCATATGTGCCTTTATTATGTGTTTAGTTGTTTTAATTTTGTCTCTCCGAAGGTTTAAATCCTGGAAAGAGGCCGTTTACGCTTATAGCGATGGTGTACTTGTTGATGGGATCTTGGTGAGTAAAGAGAGTGCACATAAAGGGTATGACTTGAAATATCTCTATAAAGTGGGAGACGTTCAATTTACCCTAACGAAGACAAGGCAATCTATTTTTGATGTTCATGACATTGAAAAAGGCCACAAGGTAAAGATCATCTATGCCAAATCATCCCCTTATAATGCGAAGTTTTATGAACCTCACGATTTTTCCAAGTATTGCCTAGATAAGAGCAAAAAAATAACCGATCTTGATGGTTCAAAAAGGAATTACCTTTTGTGACAATAGAGCGGTTGGATATTCAGATCGGCCTTGTCGGCATCAGATGACGATAGACAAGGTCGCCATGATCAGCGGCTTTTCCTTGGGTATCTAAAACTGCGCCAAGTCGCTCGGCGAGTTTTATGGAACGATGATTTTCAGGCGCGATATAACTCACCAGTGAAGTAACAACTTTGTTTTCAAATGCCCAACTTCAGCCGCATAAGCATACCAAGCCTGACGCCTGCCAAGTTGCCCCATATGGACTGCGCGATCTGAGGCAAACATCTTGGCATAGGCATCAAAATCACTTTTCCGGTGAAGTCGAAGGATTAAGCGCTGGGTTTCCAGGATTGGTGGGGTGTTCATGTGGCGATACCTGTTACGGGAGATTTGCTGTGAGTGTTTTGTTGGTCGCTAAAATATACGATTACGGTAGAGATAATTTATAAGAAAGATCTATTGATCTCGTTAATTATATCTTGCATTGGTTGTATCTTCGTGCTGCCCTTGGGGCGGGGTTTATTGTTATTTTTTGGGGCGCTATGTATATTCTCTTTCGCTTTTTCCTGCTGTTCTGCTCGAAAGATTTTATTCACTTTTATTTGGATTTACGTAAAAAAGGTGTGGTGAACCCGCAGGTTTTATCTTCTGCTGCCTTTTACGCCTTTTTGTATATGGGGATCTTTTTTGCCGCCTGTTTTTTTCTGTATTACAGGATGATGGAAAGCCATCTGCAATATGACTGGACCTTTCGCGGGTGGTTGATCTTTGTGTGCCTGATCATCTTCGGGTTTTGCTTTGTCTGGATAAAATCCCTTGAAGAAGCTCTATACGCCTATAGCGATGGTATTGTGGTTGTTGGTCGTTTGATCAGTAAAAAGTGGAGCAAAAAAGGCTTTTCGCTGAAGTATCAATTTGATGCAGATGGCGAGCAACTTTTCCTGACAAAAGATCGACAATCCTATTTTAAGGCAAAAAAGGTGAGTGTCGGGCATGAATTACCGATCATCTATGCCAAATCCTCTCCGCGCCATGCCAAGTTTTATAACCCTGATAATTTCTCAAAATATTGCCTTGATACCACGAAAGAGCCTCCCAAGATCAAGGTACCCGAGCGGAAGTACGTTCTGTAGATTGATCCCTGTTTTGCTCTCGTGAATTTATTGCCTTTTATGGCGAACTGCGACGTAAAGGGCGTGTAAATGCCGATGTACAGGCGCTTTATATGGCAAATTTTGCGCGCTGGATGGGACTTTATCTGTTCGCGGTTGGGGTGTTTTATTTCAACGCTTATCAATTCTATCTCGAACCTGAAAACCCGTGGGTGCGTATTGGCGGGCTTTTTGTTCTGGTGTTTTTCTTTGGTCTGTTTCTCTGGCCGCGGATCAAGGCGCTGGAGAAAACCGCCTTTGCCTATAGTGATGGTGCGTTGGTGGAGGGCAGGCTTTTTGACAAGGAGACCTATCGTAAAATCCGGGTTTTGAAATATGCCTACAAGGTTGATGGCAAGATCTACAAATTGCAAAGAGCCGGGCAATCGTTTCTGGATTTTATCAACACAAAACAGGGAGAGAGTGTAACCGTGATCTACGCCAAATCGGCCCCGGATGTCGCGGTTATCTTTGACCCGGACCTCTTTGCCAAACGCTGTTTAGACCGGGATAAAACCTTGCCGGAGATATCGATATGAAATTAGAAGGAAACTGTAAAATATGAAGATCCTGTTTAATCTGGTGCTGCTGTTTTGCTCTAAAGACTTCATTCTGTTCTATCGGGATATTAAGGGGCGCGGGGTTTTGAACGAAGCAGCGTTGCTTGCCTATTTCGTGATGTTCTTTTTCAAAGCGGTTTTCTGGATCGTTTTGTTTTGCTTGTTTATTCTGAATTTTTGGAAACCTGAGAGTTCAGTTTTAATGTTAAACGCTTTATTCCTTGGCAGTTTCCTGCTTACCCTTTTGATCATATTTGTAATCATCCGCTCTCAAGTTCGGGATATTGAAGTCCTTGCGCGCGCCTATAGTGATGGTGATGTGGCTGCCGGAATAATAACTGAAAAATCCTTTTGGAAAGGCAAGCATACCTACAATTTCAAGTACACCGTTAAGGGACGAAACTATCAGTTTGAGAAAAAGCTAGGTTTGCTTGGCGGCGTGGATAGTCTTGGGGATGTGGGAGATACTTTTCCTTTAATTTATGCGCAAAGTGATCCGAATATCGTGGAGCTATATCATAAAGTTAACTTTTCGAAACGTTGCCTTGTCAAAGATAAGTTGCCTCCTGACGACCTGTCAAAAGACGAAGAAAAGAAGTTTTTGGCGCGTTAATTGCCCTGAAAGGGTGGGGGTAAATGATGATGAGTTGTCAGGAAAATATGTTCGAGATCGTTCAAAATCTTGTTCCCTTTACAGCGGGTGACTGGGAAAGTGCGCTCCCTTTTTTCTCTTTCAAAACCTATGCGGTAAGCGACATCATCTTTTCCGCAGATGACAAGCCGATGCAGATCCATTTCCTGATCGAGGGTATCGGGCGGTATTTTTATATCGATATCGAGGGCAGGGAGCGCAACAAGTCGCTGGTTAAGGCGGGCGGGGCTTTTGCTTCGATCACGACGCTGGTCAGCGGTGAAGGCAGTCCTTTTTATACCCAGGCGATTACCACCTGTACGACCGGGGCGATTGCCTATGCTGATCTGATTACTTTGTCAGAGCAGCAGACGAACTGGGCCATTTTTTTACGCCGGGTTTATGAAAATCTCGCCTTGAAAAAAGAACGCCGCGAAGCCGGATTTTTGTTGCTTTCGGCCCGGCAACGCTACGAAGAATTCTTAAGCGAATATGGCGCGCAAAGCGACTTGGTGCCGCTCAAGCATGTGGCGATGTACATTGGCATTACAGATGTCAGCCTGTCGCGCATCCGCAAGGAAATGGGCCTGACCTAAAAGACTTATCATAGGATAAGGCTGCAACGGAACAAACCCGGTAGGATCAGGTATCTATTGGGAGAATGAAGTATGAAAAAGCTGCTGCCGCCGATACTCTTTGCGCTGATTGTGTGTGTTATGGCCGTTATTTGTTGGGGAACGGGTTCTCCGCATAACGTTGCCCGAAATTACAATCTCTTTGCTATTCCACTTGTTCTTACCGGGTTGTTTCTGGCTATGACGGGCAGCCGCTTGTTCAGGCAAAAAGGCACCAACATTATGACCTTTGACGAGCCGGATGTGCTGGTCATCGAAGGGGTTTTCCGTTGGTCGCGGAACCCCATGTACCTCGGCTTTGTCATTGCCCTGTTCGGCATTGCCATTGTTATGGGCGCGGCCTACAGCTCGCTCCTACTTGCGGCCCTGTTTCTTCTGATCACCGATCGCTGGTATATCCGGTTTGAAGAGCAGGTCATGCGCCGTAAATTCGGCGCTGATTATGACGCCTATTGCAGCCAGGTTCGGCGCTGGATTTAACCTTTAAGAGGGCGAAAAAAGACTGCACCCTGAAAAGGTGCAGTCGCACATCCGGTCTTTCTTATCCCAAAGCCTCCTTATTCCCGATAAGAAGGATCTGTCTTGTCCAGCATGGCTTTCAGGTGATCAAAATGAGCAAAGGCGGCATCGCCATAGTCTTCCCAGCTCCGCGCTGTTTTTTCGGCGATCTCATCGCTTAAGATGTTCAGTTCCTGTCCGGTCGAATAGGCCAAAATCAGGGTCTTGGCGGCACGTTCCAGGAAATAGAGGTCTTCAAATGCCTCTGCCACGGTATCTGAAGCCACAGACACGCCGTGGTTGCCCATCATCATGATCGACTGGTTGCCAAAGGCCCGTGCGATCCGTTGGCCTTCGGCCTTGTCATCGGCGAGACCGCTAAAGTTGCTGTCGATGGCCATGCGGTTGAAAAAACGGGCCGTGTTCTGATCAATCGGTTTTATGCTCGGATCTTTCAGGGTCGCCAAAGTGGTGGCATAGATTGGATGACAATGCAGAATAACCCGCGCGTTTGGTACGGCGGCATGGATGGCACCGTGTATGCACCAGGCGGTGGGGTCGGGTGCGTCAGGGCCGTTCATTACGTCGGGATCATCTGCATCCAGCAACAGCAAGTCGCTGGCACAAATTTCAGAAAAATGTTTCCACTTCGGGTTCAGCAGGAACTTTTTACCATCGCTTGAAACCGCAGCCGAAAAATGGTTGCCCACGGACTCATGCCAATCGAAATGCACAGCCAAGCGAAAGGCAGCCGCGAGATCAACACGGAGGGCCCATTCTTTTGCATCATAATCTTTACCCGTTTTGCGGCTTGTTACGCTCGACATCTGTTGTTTCCCCAAAATAATTCGGTATTTTTTCTGGTGGTCTTTTTCAAGATTGAAAGAGTTAGCGTTACTTTACAAACGAGAAAAATGACGTACTGTCATAAGTCAAACTAATGACCAATTAATGTATGCGCGGCGTGGTTATTCAAAGAGCAGAGAGAACACAAACAAATGAGTGGAAAACAGCTCCCGCCGTTGAACTGGTTGCGCGCTTTTGAGGCTTCGGCCCGGCATTTGTCTTTCACCGGGGCGGCGCGTGAACTAAACATGACCCAATCCGCTGTCTCTCAGCAGATTAAAAGCCTGGAGCAGCACCTCGGCCATCCGATGTTTATTCGACAACCCCGGACCCTGCATCTAACTGAAGCTGGAGAGCGCTATCTTCCGGTTATTCAAGATGCCTTTGAGCGTCTGCAATCCGGTACACAATCGCTTACTGGTGGCGAAGGCCATCAACGCCTGACCATTCAGTGCAACATGGCCTTTTCGATCTTTTGGTTGGCACCGCGCCTGCCCAAATTACTCGACAAACATCCTTGGCTCAGCGTGAACGTGGTGCCGGAAATCTGGACCACTCAAACAGAACCCTCGGCCTCTGTGGTGATCCGCTATGGCCGTTCGGATGTGGCAAGTACAGGGGAAAATTCGAGAGCTGAACGCCTGTCTCAGGGAAACTTTTATCCAGTCTGTACTCCGGAACTGACCGCCAATGCTGACTGGCGCAAAGATCGTCTGTTTGATTGCAGTGCCGTGTTTTGTTCGTGGGAGACATGGTTGTCAGATCAAGGTTTACGCTTGCCAAGCAACCAGCGGGTCAATCTGACTTCTACTTATTCGATCACCCTGACAGCCGCGGTGAACGGTGCAGGTTTGGCATTGGGTCATGACGTACTGGTTCAGGATATGATCGACCAAGGCCGTCTGGTGAAACCCTTTGCCCACAGCGTTCCCATGCAAGAGGCTTACTTCCTCATGATCCCCGCCCGCCACAGCCAAACCTACGCCAGCCACGCCTTTATCGACTGGATCCAAGGTGAGTTTGTTTGAGGAAGTGTTGATGTTTATATGGCCATAAATATTTTTTTGTATCTATTTGGTGTCTTAATAGGAATAAATTTTGCTCTGGCAGCGCAAGACAGGCAGTATAGCTGGGCTATTTCACGCACGTTGATTTTCCTTATTTAAGATTGTTTAGATGTCCTTTCTTTTTGAATTTTTTCTCCACGTTGGTGCCAGAGATTTTTTACCTTTTTACCGCGAACTAAAGGCGGCGGGGCGGGTTAATCCTGTCGTGCGGGCTTATTATCTCCGGCGTTTTTTGGGCTATAGTCTGCTTTCGGTTGCGATTGCTGTTTTACTGCTGTGGGTTCTGGGAGGGCTTACTTTTAACGATGGGATCAAACTGGACCTGACACTCAATGTGCCCGTACCGATCTCGCTGTTGGTATCTGTTTACCTGTGGTGGACAATGATTGAGATGGTGGGTAACACACTCCATATCTATAGCCGTGGTTGTACGGCGATGGCGACGGTAATGGGGACCAAGTCGCGCATGGGGCGCGGGTTTAATGTGCTGCACCGTTTTGAGGTCGCTGGCGCGGTTGTTGAGACCAGTTTTAACAAGCAGATCGGTCAGAAATCCTATTGGGACAGTCTGGGCGGGAAGGAGCTTGAGATTATCTATGCCGAGGACAACCCGGAACTGACATTGGAATATAAGGCAGAAAAATTTATGGATCGCTGCTTGGATCTTTCCCGTCAAACGCTTTGAAAATTCACTTCCCCAAAAGATACAATAAATCAGGGCTTTAATGCCCTGTGTCAAAATTGAGTAAAATGACGTTTTATCAATTACCACGATGGTTTTGATGATAACTGTTTTGATTATGGTAACTTTTTTACTGTTATATGTTTGGGAAGAAAGTTTCAGGTAAAATACCTAAAAATTTAATCTGAAATAGTTTGAGATACGGGCAGGGGATTGTCGTTGGCGCAAGAGAAGGCGAGGGTGTTAAGGCAGGGGTTACCTTTGTTGGAGGAAATGGAGACCAGTGATTTGGTCGATTTTCTTTTGCAAGAACGCCGGTCTTTTGTCCTAAAGTTGGAAAATCGAAAACCTCGACTGTCATCGCATGAAACGCGACATGAAATCGAAAGCTTTGATGAAGCTGTTCAATTGGTGTTACGCGACCAGGTTGAGGCGCAAAAAAAACGACCTGAAAAAGGTAATTATTCGAACAAAACAGAGAACAGAACCTCGATTTCCCTGAGTGCCCGAAAAGAAGAGCCACGATTTTCCATACCCAAGGATGACCCTATAGAGGATAAATCTCTAACGAGCCAGAAAGTCTCGGCCGGACCAATTTGGGATAAGGTCGAAAAGCGACCAGAGAATTATTTACCAGAGAATTATTCTTCCAAAAATCACTTAGCAGGAAATGGTTCTGAAGGCGGGCTTGCAGACTGGCCTGAGGATTGGCCAGATATTTTACCCACGCATAACAACGCAGAAGATCCTTATGGGTTTCGAGGTCATCGTCTTAAGGCGGGAAATGATCAGAATGATCGTAACCATTATGATGGTGACAGTCATGATGAAGACACCGGTGGGTTGAGGGCTGAAAAGCGCATTAAGTCAAAATCAATTGGCGGTCCTCTTGGGATGCTGATTGGATTGATGGTGTTGGCGATCTATATCCTTTTACCGCTTTTGGCTGCAACGAGTTCACTGGTGACGGGGGCGATGGCTTGGGATGCGTTAATCAATATTGGGGTGTTGAGCGGGGTTATTGCGGTTGCGATTTTTATTCTAACGATTTTTAGCTCTCATCGTTTCAGTTATGCTCTTTATGCCGGGATCGTGTTCTATGGCCTGAGCTACGGAGCGCATTATTACGCACCGGTACGCGATTTTATCCAAAACGAAAAGTATATACTGCCGCTTATAGCATCACAGATGATCGAAGGCTATTTTCAGGCTGCGGACTACACAGGATTACCAGAGAAAACCGGAGCACTCCAACGATCACCGCAATTACGTACTCAGTTTTTATCACAGAGTTCACCAGAGTTTTCTGGAGAGGGAAGTGGGCCAGAGGCAAACCCGACGCTTCAACAACGGCAAAAAGCCTTCGATCAGGAGGTCGAAGCATGGTTGGTGCAGTAGCTAGAGTAGCTAGGCGAAACGGTAAAACTCTGCTCCTGATAAGGGAACAGATACTGGCCTTCATAACGACGCTTCTTATGGTCTGGCTTATTGTCCCCACTGTCGTTTCAGCAGATATCGCCGGGCGGGAAAGTGGGCGTTATCAGTTCCTTCAACAGGCTGCAGGTCCTCTTGAAGAAGGTGTGAGAATACGCATTGAATATCCAGGTTTTGATTACGATGTAGGCTGGAAGGTTCAAAATGTTGAGGGCCAGGCGGTTACTCAGGCTCAAATCATGTGGTGGTTTCCAAAGGGCCGTCGACTTCCTTTACCAAATCCGCCGGGTGGATCTTTGCCCGTTTCTCAAATACCCGAAAGTATATGGCGTCATATAAATCTTTATGACTCAAGATTTCAGGTCATTCTCCACCGCAGAGGATTTCCGGAAAATCGTTACTCTCTCATCTTGGATCTTGGTATTCCCAATCGACCGGGAGATAAAGAGTGGAGCCTGAACGTCCCCAGAGCCTTGCCGTGGAATCGTTTGTTGACCCATTATCAAGGGCCGGGACGTGACAATAATGTTTATGTGAGCGCCGATGACGCTAAAAGCATTATTGGGCAGGGCAGTCCAAGAGACCGAAATGATGAAGATATCATTGTGGTGGAGAATTCCTGGTTGCTGGATGCTAAAATGAGTACAGCGGTTTTTAATCATAAATTACTGGCAGCCCGTCTGGATTGGCATGCAGATGTTATGGTTCGCGCCGTTCGGTCTCACCTGGATAACCTGAAGATCATTGCCAAACTGCCGATTGAAAAACTGGTCTTTAAACTGGAGCATGTGAAAATCGTGATCTCCAAGGACATGAAAGCCATTCCGGGTGATCTGGACCAGCTTTATGACAAACTAAATTCTGGTGTGCCGAATAAATATATTATCCCTGTGCGGCGGGCCTTCTATCACAAAGAGCGTCTGCGCATCGCTGATGAGGCAAAACGCGAGCTCCTGTTGCTATCTTTGGGGCGCTACGTTGATAAATATCCGGCGTGGTTCGACGAAAAAGTGAAAAATCTGGGGTTGGAATGAAAAGTTGTGGCCAGCTTAGTACTCTGATGAATATCTATTTTGAATAGTAAGGGGAGTTTCTTGAACCCATATTTCTACATAGCTTTACCAACAGACTGCTCTACAAATCGGGGGCGTTCTAATGTCGCTGATATTGTTCTTTCAGGCGGGAAACAAACGCGAACGGTCGTTCCTTTTTCAATCTGACTTTCAATCGTCAAGATGCCCCCGTGGAGTAGAGTGAGTGAATTGCTGATCGATAGCCCAAGTCCGGTTCCTTCTAAAGGGGTAGAATGGATATCTCCTCTGATTTGATGAAAAGGTTTGGTTAGGTGTTTGATATTATCGGCAGCAATCCCTGAACCATGATCTCTAACCACGATGATAATACTTCCTGCTGCAGAGTGTTGCGCTGAAAAGGAAACACTTTCTCCTTTAGGAGAGAACTTGATCGCATTGCTCAACAGATTGGTGAAAATTTGATTGATGCGTCTTTCATCTCCATAAAGGTTTGGGATTTCATTTAAGATATCAACGGTCAGAGTTACTTCTTTCTGATTAGCTATAGAGGCTATGCAATGAAGACAGTTGTTCATGACAGAAGGAATATCTATCACTTCTTCGGATAATTTTTCTTCATTTGATTCTATCTTTGCGAGGTCGAGTATATCATTGACCAGAGCTAATAAGTGAGTACCTGAATTTCGGATGTTTTCTATGTATTCTGTCTGTTTTTCGTTTTGCGCGCCACAAATGCCTAAAAGTAATGCTTCGGAAAAACCGATGACGGCATTCAACGGCGTACGAAGTTCGTGGCTCATCTTGGCAAAAAAATGATCCTTGGCTTTATTGGCTAGATCTGATTCTTGCCTGAGGCTTACCTCTCTTTTCAGACTTTCTGTTTGTTGTTCTAAACGCTGTTGGGTTAACATCAATCCGGTGAGATCATTGTGTGCTCCAATCATACGTAGAGGCGTTCCTTCATCGTTACGAATAATCATGCCTCTGCATCGAACCCAAACGGTGGATCCGTCTTTATGTTGGTATCTGACTATCTGGTCATATGGATGGTTAGGATCTTTTAAATGAGCATTAAAATTCTCTATGGAAGTGGCAAGGTCATCTGGGTGAATAAGATCCTGCCATTCAGCTGCGAGGTGTTTTTTTGTTTTTGGATCATGCCCCAACAGATTCCAAAAATGGTCATTCATCCATTCGATTTCGGGCTTCTCCAAATCCCAATACCACAACCCATCGAGAGTAGAGTGTTGTAAGAAATCAAATATTTTATTATTTGTTTTTACCAAAAAAGAGAGCTCTTTTGCGAGATAATGCTCTTTGTCACTCATTTGGGCATGTCCTTGGGTAACAGCGTTCAAAAACCTTAAAACACGTCTCTTACCAACGCTATTTCGAGTATTATCGACGAGGTGATTGATTTTACATTTTTACTCGTTAAGAGAGTGTTATTGTCGCAAAAGTTTAAGTAAAAAATAATTTTACTCATTTTGAATTTAAGAATTTTTGATAATTAAATTAACTATTATAAATACTTAAAGTGGTATTTCAGAATTTGGATCTTAAAAAATGTATAGCTCTCAAGCTGAAATTTAGTTTCGCCTTTGGGAAGGTTATTTTTATTATGGTGCGATCGCGACAAAATTTTAAATTCAAAAGTGGGAGATAAATACTCCGGAGGAGGACTTCTTAATCACAAGAGGTACACTAGTGATTGTTAATGGGGCCAAACACAAAACTTTGAGCTTACGGTTGTTAGGAAAAACTATTTATCTATGAAAAGAGTTATTTTTAACGTATTATGATGAAATAAACATCAACAGGCTTATCAAAAGCCTGAAAAGTCTAAGAGCTCGAAAATTAAAAAAATAAAGAGTCTGAAAAAGATGCGGCTCGTCGTTTTTCTCGAAAAAAATCGAGTTTATTTAAAAGCTGGGGAATGTTGCTTTGAAATGCTTTTTCCTGATTATTATTTTAATGATCTCGCCACTTACGTTAAAGGCTGAGCCTCTTAAGCTTGTCTTTCCTGAAAGCTATGCGCCGCTGGCGTGGGATGACGCTGGGCGTATGCGCGGCATCGGAATTGATGTGCTTGATGCATCGTTGAAAGATATTCTGAACGTTGATGTTTCCTATAAAGGGTATCCGTGGGCGCGGGGACAAGAAGAAGTCCGCAAAGGACGTTCCGATGGTTTTGTTACGGTTCCAACACCTGACCGATTGCTCTATGTAACCTGTAGTCCGGAACCTCTCATCGTTATCGAGCTTGCCGTTTATACCTATGCGAACCATCCGAGAAGAGATGAGCTTCTCCAGGTCAAAACCTATGATGATTTAAAAGGCTTTGTGCTGTTGGATTATCGTGGAAATGGCTGGACTAAAAATATAGCTGGTGGTCTGAATGTAATCTGGGCAAATACACTGGAGCAAACGTATCAATTATTGGCTGCTCGCCGGGCTGATGTTGTTGTGCGAAACAACTTTAATTTTGATTATTTTATGAAAGATCAAAGCCTTAAGGTGAAGTTTGAAAAAATGCCGGGTGTGTTGTCAAGGATACCGCTTCATCTATGTATCCGTAAAACTTCGCAATACGTATCTCTCCTGCCTGCCTTTAGTCAGACGATAAGTGATTTACGTGAAAAAGGCGTTATAGAGGAAATCATTCGCCCGTATGGTCATGGACCTTTGGCACCTGGTTCTTGAACTTCAATACAGGTTGGTTTTCATATTGTCGCGTCATAGCTGAGTTCTGACACAGAGTTATGAAACAGAGTGGCATTCTTTATAGGCATGGATAAATGTCCCAAAAGACTGCGTCTCGCAAAACGGATATGAATTGTTACGTGTGGCAGGCGTGCTGAGAGATAAGACCTCAAAAGCGCGCTCCGTTTGCGTGCTGCTATTCAAGATGAAGGAGCGCACTTTGTCGGCGATGACGTTGTCATGACAAGCCGTGTAAGCACCTTCATGATTTGCATCATATCCATAGAACTCGACTTCGCCCAAGAGTAATACACCATCCTCGATCCCAATCTCCACCCGGGCATCAAATTCAGCAACAACCCGATCACCACAGTGATACTCAAAGGTTGTCTCTAACTTTTCTGAACAAGAAAAAGATGATACTACAGAAAAAATAACAGCCATTCGTCACTCCAAATACTGGGGGAAGGTCGTTATTTTACGGTTATGATTATTGGGCAGGCAAAGTATCTCGGTGTCGAGGATAAACGGGCCGAATTAGATGCGCTTGGTATTCAAAAACGATGAAATCATCTTGAAAGAAATTGTGCTGGTGTAGGTGGATCGCTTTGTGCGCGAGCCACCTAACGAAACCAAAATGGCAATGCCAAGAATTTTAGTAAGCCTAAAGCCGGAAGCTTATAAAATGATGCTTTTAGAGCGGACGGCTTCTGAAAATTCGGATCTTAGGCAGATTAAATTTGAGCGGTAAAAATTTGGTCCAAGCCAGGCCGCAAACTGCCTGCCTGTTTCGTAGGCTTGCTCCGCGCTTTTTTGACCGGGATTGGGACCTTTGCATTTTTTTGGATAGCAAAAAGGCAGCCCACGGCGGTAATCTTCATATCCTCTTTGAAAGGCTTCGGAGCGATAAAGCTGATCAACCGACGTGACGATAAATCCTTTGGAATTCCCCAAGGTTTCTGAGTGCTGTATCATCGCTTTCGTCTCATGAGCCTATGTTTTCTCTAAATGACCCTGTGTAATTATCTACGATTTTCTCCATATCCTCAATTGGCCCTTTTTAAAGGCCACCCAGCTTCATATGGCGATTTACATCTTTGTAAAGCAGGTAACGGAACGGGCCGGGACCACCGGCGTAGCAGGCTTGCGGGCAGAAGGCGCGCAGCCACATGTAATCTCCGGCTTCGAC
Organism: Kiloniella antarctica; assembly: GCF_042682825.1. Classification (NCBI taxonomy): domain Bacteria; kingdom Pseudomonadati; phylum Pseudomonadota; class Alphaproteobacteria; order Rhodospirillales; family Kiloniellaceae; genus Kiloniella; species Kiloniella antarctica. The sequence continues at coordinate 496,652 of NZ_JBHUII010000004.1, read as the reverse complement.
TTCGACCCAATCCTGATTGAGGCGGTAAACCGCCTTGCCTTCTAGGACATAAAGCCCGTGTTCCATGACATGGGTTTCGGCAAAGGGGATCACGCCGCCGGGCTGGAAGGTGACGATGTTGACGTGCATGTCGTGGCGCAGATCATCAGGTTCGACAAAGCGTGTGGTGGCCCACTTTTCATCGGTATCAGGCATGGCGGTGGGCGCAACGTCTTTTTCATTGGTGACAAAGGCGTCGGGTTTGTCCAGTCCCTCAACGGCTTCATAGGCCTTACGTACCCAATGGAACTTCACAAGTGCGCCTGTGTTGTTGGCGAGCGTCCAGTTACAGCCCGCGGGCAGATAGGCGTAACCGCCCTCGACCAGTTCGTGGACGTTGCCTTCAATCGTCAGGCTCAAACCGCCCTCAACAACAAAGATCACGCCTTGTGCGTTTGCATTCGGTTCTGGCTTTGTGCTGCCGCCGCCGGGTTGAACTTCCATGATGTACTGGCAAAAAGTCTCGGCAAAGCCCGACAGCGGGCGCGAAAGTACCCACAAACGAGTCTTGTCCCAATGGGGCAGGTAACTGGTGACAATATCGCTCATGGTCCCCTTGGGGATCACGGCATAGGCCTCTGTAAACATGGCGCGGTCGGTGAGTATCTGGGTCTGTGGAGCCAGCCCGCCCTGGGGAGAGTAATAAGAAGAATGCGACATGTTTTGGACCTCGGTAACGGAGAGAAAATGGGATGGCTTTTACGAAAATGGCCGAAGTTTCATATCACTATTCTATCGCACGAGTGGCAAGCCCTAAAGCGCTATGAGGGTTTAAAAACGGCATTTGGGGGCTAAAAGGACTTGTGAAGGTCAGGAAACAATCAAATCTTTTTGCTGTGGAGGGGGCGGTTCGCTGCAACAAAAGTTTCCGGACTAATTAACTTTCCAGAAGATAGTCTCTAATCGAAAATATCAGGTGCCAGTTCCGGGTGGCGATTTCTGTGTTTTGAGAGTTTATAAGAAAATACCACAGTCGCGATGGCACCAATGATACTGTAGGGCAAGGCGAAGAGGACCCCGAACAGGGCTATTGCTATGAAGTTTTCTAATGCCTCTCCTGTATTTTCGAGGTGGCGAATTTCCAGTGAGAAGTTGGTAGCGTCAATCTTGAATGCGAACATTATGAAGATAAAAATAACCGTAAAGAAGGATGCCGCTAAAGTAGAGAGGCACCCTGCTGCGATGCTCCGGAGAACCAGAAAATTATTGGGTTGGAGAATAGCGGGGGTAACAAAATAGCCACTTAAAAATCCACCTCCAAAAACACTTAATAAAAGATCTGTTTCTTGCAGCATGATGGACAGGCCAAGGGTGGCAATCAAGGCGCAATAAGTACCTGAAACAAGTCGTTCTATTTTGGTGAATTTTGGGTTCATTAAAGGTGTCAGTGTCCCGTTAACGCAGAAACAAAGGTTGGATTTTTAAAGATTAACCATTTGGTTTATATATCAGATCTCTTCTGATTGAAAATCCATTTGTGTAAAGCCCAACTCAGTAAACCGTATACTGGCGCGCTGACGGCTGTGAAGAGTATAAAGAGGGTAAAGCCAAAATAAGGGCTGCTCGCTTCAGGGAGGATCGGGGCAAGAAAACCAAGACCCAGTTCCGAAAGAGGGTCCGCGAGACCATATCCCAATACTTCATACGGCAGAGGATCTGGCTGAAAGATAAAGGAGTTAAATGCCAGTAGGAAAAAGGCAAAAAACAGTATCACTGCGATCATCACGCGTCCGGGTTTGTAAATACGCGAATGAAAAAAGCGTGGCAGGATTAAAATTCCGGCAAAGAAATAACCGATTAAGGGAATAATAAGACTCTCAGGATTGAGGACGACGAAGTATCTGTCGTGATGACCGTCGCCATAAAGCACAATAAAATAATAAAGGTGGGAAAACAGAACCATTCCCGTCAGCCCAAGAACTGCACTGAAAAGACCGAGGATCAAACGGTGTTTAAGAGTTGCTGATTGGGGCATGGTCTAAGTCATATACGGATATTCTACTCAAAAGCGGCTTTGTCGATGGGTGGGTATTTCTGGTGGTGGCGATGCAGGAGATACGCCAACAAGATCGCGGCAGGGCCACCGATGATGCTTAAGGGGATAAAGGCCATTAAAGACCCCTGAATATGATTTAAAAGCGCATGGCTATAAGTCGATATGAGCCAGGTAATTTCCAGTCCGGTTTCCGGGACGATGCCCTCATAGAGAACCGAGTTGGTAAAAAGTAAGATACCAAAACTGATACCAGTCAGAAGAGTGATGGCAAGCGTTGTTATTACGCCACCGCTCAGTGCCTGTTTCGGTGTAAATTGTTGCGTAGATATGAAACCCGGCAAAATTACATAACCAAAGATGAGGGACGATATCAGACTAAAGGGCAGTATGTCGTAGACCAGTGATGCCAGCGTTGCCAGAGAGGCAAAACAAGCCGTGTAGAGCGCGATAATCATGCGCTGTTTTCTCGTGATGGTCGTTTTCATGATCTGAGTATGGGAAGATTTTAGCGGGGCGTCAAAAGATAATTTGTCGTTGTAATCGGTGCTTAACCTTTGATTTGTATTAAACTTCGGGGCTTGAAAAGCCCGCACAGGACCTTCATATAAATTTCCAGCACGGTTTATTGTGCGTCTTCCCAATTCTTAACTAATTTCTCTGCCTCAATGAGTTCTTCCGCGGAGAGATATGTTACTGATGTTTTCAGCAACGATGCCGCTTTCTTGTGCCCATTGTTTGCAGCGATCTTTAGCCAGTAGTACGTCTTAATTCTGTCGTCTTGATTTTTTGCTAACAGCAGTAGGTTTCCACCTAATTTGAATTGAGCTTCGACATGGCCACTTCGGGCTGCTTTTTCGTATAAATTAAGCGACTTGTCAGGTGGCCACTTAGAAATAGAAATCTCTGCTGCACGATATTGAGCTTTTGTATGGCCTTGTTCGCCAGCTCTTTCAAACCAATGCAAGGCTGTCTTTCTATCAGTGCCTATTCCAGTACCTGTAAGGTACATTATTCCGAGTAAATATTCAGCATCCACAAAGTGCAGCTCGGCGGATTTTTTGATAAGTTTATAGGCTTTGTAATCATTTTTTTTAGTACCTTCCCCCCGAATGTGTAATCTGCCTAGATAGTACAAGCCTTCAGGGTCGTTTACTTCAGCGGATTTTGTGAATAAATCAAAGGCTGTGGAGTATTCGTCGCGGGAATAAGCACTTAATCCATTTGTGACTTCTTGAGATGAAGATCTGCTGGAATCAGGAAAGCAAAGAACAAATCCTATAGTGAAGATAATTAAAAGCGTTGATTTCATTTGTTTGCACTTTCTTTAAAGCGCCCCTTTTTTCAAAGCCTTTAACCTTAGTTTGATGTCGTGGTGTTTGGGGATGTTAATTAACGCAAAGGCAGTGGTCTAGCGGAAATTAAGTTCTGTTGAGTTCTGGACCAATGATTTACACCTGACCTCCACACTTAATCCCAACACCTAAACCCGCCTCTACACCCGCCGGCCATACCAGATGATGCGGCCGATGATGTTGACTTCGTCGAAGGTGCGTTGGTATTCGGCGTGGTTGGGGTTGTCGGAACTGATGCGCAGCAGGGCGGGTTCTGAATTGGGGACGTGTTCGAGGCGTTTGACCACAACGCCGATGCCGTCCCACAAAGCAAAAATCCCCGGCGGGCTGGGGCGCTGGTCGTTGGTGTCGATCATGACGCGGTCGCCGGAATGCAGGGTGGGAGTCATGGAATCCCCTTGAACCTCAATAATGCGGGCGGCGGCCGGACTGACGCTAAGCTCAGAGCGCAGATAGTCGCTGGGCATAAACCAGTTGCCTTTGACGTCATCGGCAATTGCTGTGCCGCCGTGACCGTCATGACTATAGGCAACCCCGGCTTCACCACCACCGCCCATGCCACCGCGCACCGCAATCTCTGCGACGGGATCACAACCGGGGGCAGGAGCCAGTTGTGGTTGATTTTCGGTTTTTTGGTCTTTTCTGGACATACTTGTAGATTTACGGGCTGCCTCGTTTGAGGAAGAAGAGCCTGCCATGTCTGTTTCATAGTCATCGGTGGTGTTTTCATCGGTGGTGTCTTCGTTGAAGGTCTGTTCGTCTTCTGGAAGGTGCCGACTGTCGCGGCTGGTGTTCATAAGCTCCTTGGGATCGCATGTCATGGCGAGGGAAAGTCGGACCATCCACACATCGGTTAGACGGCGATCCCCCTTTTCCAATTTCATGACCTGGGCTTTTGTTGTGCCAGCCTTTTCGGCCACCTGCTGAAGCGTCATGCCTTTTTTAGAACGGATTTCTCTAATTCTGTTTTCCATTTTTCTGCCTCTTGCAACTGGCCTGACATACTTCGTTTTCTGTAACGGGTTTCGGTTTTTGTCGCGTCTGTTTTTACAAGCCGAGTGTTTCCGTAGTGGATACTGCGATAAACGCAAAAAGTTTACATAGTGGATACTTTTTTCTTGACTTGGTTTCCACTATGGATACATATTTGTTGCGAAGTCAAGAGAGAATCAAGAAAAAGTTAAGGAAAATAAGGATATTTTACCAATCAGAAGGTTTTAAGGTGAAGGTGTTGAAAGAAGAGGGGCATGTGAGGTTAAAAGAGAAGCTATCAAGAAATCATCTAAGGGGGCGTTGAACAGGAAAATATGCATATCGACAGGAGTGTACAGGGGGATTCACACCTATCGTTGTTTTAAAACATTTTTTGATAATATAGGTTAAACCGCCATTCTGAATTGTACGAAACCAGAACTAAATTCACTGTAAGGTCTTATTAAAACATGATGTTACCTATTTATGTGCATGATCTTGCCTTGGTCGGAACTGATATTAAACTTGTTACTCTCTATAATTGAAAATTTTGTATTTGTAACCAATTCATTATGAATTGAACCAAATAGAAAAATACCGAAAAGTAAGAGGGGATGTTAAGAGAAGTATCCATATAGGATACAATTTAGTTATTTCGAACAAATCATGAACAAAATTATTGATAAGGAAAGTCAATTCGCGAAGAGATTGCAGGTTCCGTAATGCGGGACCCAGTACTAAGTAATTTGGGTTTTAAAGGCTCAGTGTTTTATGGAGGCGAAATGAAAGAACGGAATGACTGGCAGGACTTCTATCGTCAGCAAGTCAAAAATGCTGAAAGGCTTCATCAAAACCTCCACCGCTTGCCGGATATTTTACCGCCGCGCATTCGGACTGAAAAATTAAAATTCAGAAATCATGATAATCAGAAACAGAAGTTTTCAATACAAGCATTACAGCAGTCTAAAAATTAACCAGTATCTGATTTTTGAGGAAGTAAGGGGCTGACGCTCTTTTAATATACGGCGGGAAGAAACGCCCGTTTTCGCGAGAGGCGCACAAAGGCCGCTCATTTTTATCTAATAGCGCAATAATCCATATTTTTACTCGCATGCTACTTCGGCGCTTAAGCCTTTTAGGGGGCCTTTAAGCAATGACCATCTGCGTCTTCGTTTTGACGAGGTCAGCGGTTTGTGTCGGTCCCGTTTTGGAAACGTCTAAATAAAAAAGCCAAATAAAAAAGCCAAATAAAAAAAGAAAGAAAAAACTATGAAATATCAGCACGCAGAAGATCTTCAGCCCGATCCATCCGTTGGCTTTTCCGCTATTGAGGTGGGGGGGGCAGAAGCAAATAGAGAAGGAAATAGAGAAAGAAACACGGAAACAAATGTGAAACCGGATGTGGCAACAAATGCCTCAATCTCAAAAGACCAACAAACAACTAAGCAAAAAACTCAGCTTACCCCGGCACCTTTTTCGGTCTTTAAAGCCTTATCCGAAGCCCGAGGACAGGAAATGACCTATAAAAAACTGCGGGTGATCAGCGGTATGGCCGACACTAATTCCTTTCCAAAGCACATTCAAGAACTGGTGGCCAAGGGCGTGATCCAATGCCTTGGTCCCCATTGCGACCGGTATGTGATCCTCAAGGTTGATCCTGCTTCTGTAGAACTAGTTCAACGCTATGCCCGAAAAACCAGCCAGCATTCGCGCCCCGATAGCAATGCGAATGCCAAAAAGCGCAAATGCCTCAGCTGCCGTGAAGAATTCCTGAGCGAATGGGCGGGCATGCGCATCTGTCTCGAATGTAAAACAACCCCCGCCTGGCTAGACCCCGACAACCCCTATACCCCCGAAGGCGACACAGACGGTTCCGGCCTGTCTGACCTCACCACGGGACTTTATTGAATGGAAAAAAAGCTAGCAGTCATTTGCTTCAATCAAGGCTTTGCGAATAAGCGTCGGCGCGCTTTGCGACCATTCCGTTGGATGGTCGTTGAGATATTCCATGACTTGCTCAACAAAATATTGAGGGGGATCACCGTAGGTACAAAAATCTACACGTTCTTTAAGCCCATCGTGAATGCCCATGATATAGCCGCTGCAATAAAGACCTCCAACATTTTTTTTGGGAGTTCCGAGAACAGGAGAACATTGTTTATACAGAGATTTCCCAGTGTTCGGACGCGGGTATTCGTTTTCAATCGGTACTTCCAACCCGAGGGCAGTGCCTGTTGCGAGGATCAGAAAAGTAAAAGAGTTCATATTGAGTTGCGACCTTTTAGTAAATCAGCGACAGGGATGGGTTTCTTTAAGGGCAGCGCTAACGGCTATTCGTGCGTTCTTTTTTGCCAATTCAGGATGGGTTTGAAAATAATCGAGGATCGCTTCATAGGATGTTCTCGTAGGGTATTTGGAAAGGCAGATTTCTCCCATCTCGCTGAGATCATCTTCAGCGGCCTGTATGTACGCCATACAATATACGCCTTGTTTCGTTCCGTGAATATTTTCAGGCGAAGACAAAATTCCACCGTTTTTATTAACGTGATCGGCGGTTTCTTTGCCACTGCGACACACTTCGAAAAGAAATTTACCTTGAGTTGGGAAAGCCTGAAGAGGTTCCGGCCACAAGAGTGCAATGATAAAAAAAATAACCAAGAATTTCATGTGATTTATCCCCCGATAACGTGTGCTCAGAAGGTGAAGAAAAACGGATGTGTCGTCAAGCTTGTACTCAACTCATGCCTTAAGCAAAAGGTGGCAGCATGAGTAAACTTCCTTGGTTTAAGTTTTTTCCGACCGACTGGCGAGCGGATGTCGGGTTGAAGTTGTGTTCGCTTTGTGCGCGGGGTTTGTGGCTCGAGATGATTTGTATCATGCACGAGGCCGGGGGATATTTAGAGATCAATGGCAGCCCGGTATCTATACCTGCACTGGCGGCCCTGTCTGGCACAACGACCCAAGAGATCACCGGATTGCTCGGCGAACTTGAAGAGGCGGGTGTGTTCAGCAGGGATCGTAAAGGTAGGCTCTATTCCCGGCGCATGTTACGCGATCTTAAAAAGGCCAGCACTGCGCGCAACAATGGGCGTAAGGGCGGTAACCCTGCTTTGGCAAAAGCCGTAGTGCAGGGACAAAGGCTAGGAGCAGGAGCAGGACAAGGACAGGATCGGGGACCTGTAAGGGGACAAGGCCAAAGGAAAGGGAACGGTGAGGGGGCGTCGTCAAGAGTTTCAAGGAAAAGGGAAAATTCCGATTTGGATAAGGTGCCCCATAAGGAACCGGATAAGTCGAGACTTAATACCCAGAAGCCAGAGACCAGAGTCCAGACTCATAAAATAACTCCCAAGGGAGTTAACAAAAATCCTGAATATGAGACTGTCGGCTCATCTGCGGATAACGCTAAAGGTGAGCCATCACATGACGATTTTTTGGTCGATCCTGAGGGAGGAGAATTCACACAGTTGCTTCGTGAGATGGGTGAGATGGGTGAGAGTTTGGTTGTGGACGAGAATTTGGGAGAGGGCAGTCAAAGATTTGAGGATTTATCTTTTGATCCAGTAACTCAAAAAACAACACCAAAAACAATGCCAAAAACAACGCATGATCAATCAGATATCAATAAACGGGGCGTCCGTTTGAGCGAGAACTGGGAACCGACAAACGATGACATTACCTTTGCCAGAAAGAGGGGCCTAAAAGATGAGTTACTTGCCACCGAAGCACTCAAGTTTCGCAATTACTGGACCAGTCTTGCAGGACGAAAAGCTTGCAAGCTCGACTGGCATCGTACCTGGCAGAACTGGGTCTTGCGCGGATACGAAAACGGATCTGGCAACCTTGCAAAGAGCAGGGGCGCGTTTGGCCGAAGTCGTGCGCATGGGCAGCAGTCCGGCGGACAACGACCGGGCGGTCTTGACCTCGCTGAAATCGGTGCTCGGGTGCTCGGTCGGGCTCAGGCACAAGACGATCTTTCCCAAGAACGGGGGCAGTTACGCCCGGCTGGAGGAGGTGATTTTGCCCAAAAAAATGGCAGCTGAAAAGCAGACCGAAATGATCCGTATTCTCAAACTTTCCCTTGCTCCCTTGCCACGTACTGAAATCGTGCGCGAGTTGCTCAAGCTTAAGGTCAAAACCAACAGTCGCAATATGGACGTGGCAACTTTGGAATTGCAGTTGGAAGTCTATGCCGACGAGCTGGCAAAGTTTCCTGCTGACTGTGTTCTGCAAGCGCTCAAGGATGTCGGGCGGCAAAAGTGGTGGCCGGAATGGGGGCAGTTGGAGCGCATGCTTTCGCCCCTAGAAGTCACAAGGCGCGGCGTGTTACGTGCGGTCGAGGGGGCAAACAAACGGGTCAAGCCGGATAGATTAAGGGGATGCCCCAATGGAGCAGTATCCACGGGGCAAGATCTTAAACGTCTTGGTGATTTGATGCCCGTACCAAACACGGTCTAATTCGGAAGTCCAAGGTATAACCCTCACCCAAAACCCATTTCTAGTTTTGGCAGGTGCGTCCCAGAAATTTTCGGGACGCCCGAGCTTAGGCGAGGAAAAGTCTCAGTGGCGCTTGAACGAAAATAAGTACGTTTGAACGAAATAAAAGGACACTTAATACATGGCAAAAAAACTGGATATCTTAACCCCTGAACGCCTCAACAAAGATGATCAAATTATTGAAGGGGCTTTGCGCGCGCAGACTTCTGGCGAAAGCACAAAGGTTTTACGTGTTGACACGCCGAGCTTGGTTGAGACTCTTTATGAACGTCGCGTGTTTGGCCCCAAAGACAGCCGTAAGCGCCTTGCCGAACGTCGTAGAGATAACGGTTTCTGGCTGATGGAACTCTATGAGTTTCTTTATCATTCCGAAGGCGTGGCCCGTTATGAACCTTTTTCTGGTGGGGCCAAAGGTTATGGCGCGGAAATGAGCGATGCGGAAGCTGAATTACGCGCGCTTTATCACCGTTATCTGCGTGCGCTGCCCGCCACCGTGACCCAAAGTTTACGATTTCTCTGTAAGGATCAGCAAATGCCGAGAGTACAAACTGTCCCGCTCACTGAATGCCTCGATCAACTCGATAATTGGCGTGATAAAGAGCGTCGGGAAAGGCGTGAACTTATTGATTAAGTGAGTGTTCTAAAATGTAGTTATGAGGATAGAGTTGAGAGAATACACGTGACTTTAAAGGGGAAACAAAAGCGGAAGGGAGATGGCCCCTTCCGTACTGTCCCTTGGTAAAGACTTACAAAAACAGAAGGTTGGTAGTGGGATTTTTTGGGGTTGTTCTTCGATCCGGAGAGATTTTTACAAAGCAAATGTTCGTAAAAACATGCTCTTTTTAGTGTCGGTCTTGAAACTCTAAAGAAGATAAATCGTTTTTTGATTATTGAATCCCGACAATTGATTTTAGATCTTCAATATTGAATGGTTTCGAAATCGTTCCATCAAACCCAATTCTCTTATATTTCTCTATGCTCTCAATCATCAGATCTGCGGTAAATGCGTAAACTCTTAATTCGCTTTTTATATGACTTGGTATTTCGGCAATAACTTCAAGTCCGGTTTTAGTTGGCATGTGAATGTCCAATAAAACGATATCGTACTTGTTGTTGGTAATCTTTTCCAATGCCTGCTCTCCGTCTTCAGCAGTATCAAAATCAATTGACCATTTTTTTAAATGTGCGGAAACGATCATCCGATTGATTTTATTGTCATCGACGATAAGCACTTTTTGAACGGTAAGAGGTTTAGCAGTAGGTTCAAATGATCTGAGGAAATCCGTGTTTCCGGGCACATTTGATAAGTTTTTCGTCAAATCTTTCTTAATTGAAATTTCGCAATTAAATGTGGTCCCAACACCAATTTCACTCGTGGCGTAAATGCGCCCGTCCATTAGATTGATAAGCTTTTTACATATAGCGAGGCCCAATCCGGTACCTTGCTGTGATTTTTCTTTGTAATCTTCCACTTGGCTGAATTCATCGAAAACGTGTTCTAGTTGGTCCTCATGAATTCCTATGCCTGTGTCAATTACAGAAATTAACAAGGTAAGCTGATCCGAAGTTTGATTTTTTTGATTTATGATAAGTGTGACTGAGCCTTCGTCTGTGAACTTTATGGCATTGCCAACGAGGTTAAACAGAATTTGTCGAATCTTATGTAAATCACCTAATAATAAAACTCCTTTAATGGCTTCATCCACTTGAACCTTTAATTCCAGATTACTGCTTTGAGCAGCCGGGGAATACATTGAAGCAATCATTTCTGCGAGGACATCAACCTTGAAAGATGTTGGTATTAACTCAACTTTGTTGGCAGTTAATTTTGATATATCCAGGATGTCGTTCAAGATGGAACTCAAGTGGTGACCAGAACTCAGAATTATATCGATATACTTTTTTTGTGTTTCATCTGTTTTTGTAACTTTTAAAAGGTCAGCCACACCCAAAAGGGCTGTTAATGGCGTACGGATTTCGTGGCTCATTGTTGCCAAAACCGCAGTTTTAGCTTCTGTCGATTTCTCTGCTTTTTCTCTTTCAATCTGTATTAAACGGGCAGAGTGCTCACCGCGCCAAATCATCCACAACAGGACTGTTGCGGTAAAAATAATAATCAGTGCTGATAACAAAGCTAAATTTGCATCGTCTTTAATTTTTCGTATTTGCAGTCTGCTGGCTTCTTTTTTGATAACAAAATTTCGCCTAATACTTGTGTTCAGTGTTTCCATCGCCTTTAGCGCATGGCTATCATCGATACGGACCAGGTTGTCTAATTCAATACTTGATATTGATTTTGGCTGTTCAAGCATCAAAGTTAGATTAGCTTTGTATGCATCAAGCACATTTCTGATGACAACGATATCTAGATTAAAATTGCTGTAGCCTGTTCCATGAGAGTTAAGTTTGTCTAGCTCCTGAGATACAAGCTCAATTGATTCTGATGCCTTTTGGGCATATTTAATATCACGTCTGAGTACGTAATTTTTGAAAGAGTGGATAAAGCCACCATACCCAAAATGATTTCTGAGTGAACTAAGGCTATCTAGTTGTACGATCGCTTTATCGCTATAATTTTGCCAACTTATTTCAGCCTCTGAAATGTTGGATTTCAAATTAAGAGCATTAACAATTACAACTAAAACAACGAATATAGTAGCTATCGTTGTTAGCATCATTTTTGAAATAAATGCTAAGCCAAACAGCTTGGATGAAGGCATACGTAATCTACTCTGCAATAAAAATAAATAACAATTCATAATATAACATCTTGGACCGTGTAATATATAACGCCATGGATGGTAAAATTTTCTTTAATATAGAAAGATTATTTAATTATGGTCCTTACATAATAATTCCTTGTTTTTTTTGGAGACTTTAAAATTATCTGACGGGCTGTTGCCAAGGCACACTTTATAATGGTTTTTCGCGATCATATTGGTGTTTTTTTTGCGTTATTTGAGTTGATGAATATTATCAGTCATTTAAAGCAACTAAAGTCGGCACAAGGCCGATTGATCTTTTCCATCACAATAAAGTTATTAGAGAGCTGCTCCACGCCGGAATAGGGTCGGCTATATTTTATTCAAGTGTTATTTTAAAAAAGGCATATTTAATGGACGAGATTGTATTTGTTCATCTTTATGAGGTTCATGAGCAGGAACTTATTGACCTTATGAACAACGAGATGGTTGGTAAGCAGATGCCGTTACTTTCGGGTGGGTTTTCATCTGAAAATTGTCAAAATTTTTTAAAAGCAAAAAAGAAAATTTGGGACGAGCATGGCTATGGCCCCTGGGCTTTTCTAATAAAAGGTGAATTTGCGGGATGGGGTGGATTACAACCCGAACATGGTGACGCTGATTTTGCGCTGGTTCTTCATCCTAAATTCTGGGGTTGGGGCCGAAAGATTTTCGAAAAAGTCATCGCCCGTGCTTTTAACGAAATGAAGTTAAATTCGATCACTGTTTTATTTCCACCAAGCCGGACGAATTCAAAAGCTATAAAGCGTATGGGCTTTGTCGAAGATGGTGAATTGAATGTCGATGGTGCGCTCTTTATGAGGTTTCGCCTAACCAAAGCTTCGCACAAAGATAGTTATAGCAATCTTGTCTGATGATTATTCAATACTGGTCTTGTGAAAATTTCTTTCCAATAACTCTCTTACCAGCTGATATCTGTTGGGGAGAGGTTTGTGTTTTTTCGTGATCACATAAACGGTTTCGCGTGTTGGCTTTGCAAGGGGTGCTTTGCGGATAGCGTTTTGGTTGGGAAACAAGTTGACCGTAGATTCAGGTAATACAGTAAACCCAAGGCCTAGGCTAACAGGCAAGAGGATCTGGTTAATTTGGTTGATATAACTTGTTTGCCGAATTTCCTGTATATTTTTGAAATTGTTTGGATAGTTTTTCTCTAATACCTGGTTGGCATAATGGGTGCCGTTGGGGTGGTTGACATACCCCAAGGCCAAAAGTTTAGCCCAACTGTGTCCACGATCGTGCGGCACAATCAGGCAGAGTTCCTCGTGCCCCAATTTATGGATGGTGATTTCCGGATCTTCAATCACATTGGTAATCAACCCAAGGTCAAAGGTGTTGGTTTTTATCAAGTTGATGATCGTATTATTGGGGGCCGCTTCGATGCTTATGCCTAAACCGGGATGCTTTTTTTGAAGTATCAATAGCGGCGGATAAAGTTGCATGGCCATAGAGCCGGAACAGGCAATTTTACATTCTCCGTGGTGAAGGGAATCTTTCCCGAGGTTTTCACGCAGAGTTGCCTCTTGCTTGTGTTGTTTGAGGGAGAAGCTTTTAAAGATTTCTCCCGCGGGGGTCAGTTCTATTCTTTTTCCATGTCGGTAAAAAAGAGCAACCCCCATTTCTGCTTCCAGTTTCTTTAAGTGCTGTGAAACGCCGGGCTGGGTCATGTGTAGTTTTTCAGCCGTACGGGTGAAGTGTCTTGTTTCACAAAGCGTCAGGAAGGTTTGGATGAGAAATGGATTTATCATAAAATTTTATTATTAAAATTATCACAAATGATAATTTCACATAATTTATGAAAACGCGCAAGTTGTAGGAAGAAAGTGAAGTTATCTGTAGTTTTATTTTGGAGAATGGAAATGAACAGCACCTCTCAATTGCCTTATCCCCGTACCTTTTCCCATATTGGAATTTCTGTTCCTGATCTGGAAGCTGCGGTGAAATTCTACACAGAAGTTCTTGGCTGGTATCTGATTATGCAACCAACCGAAGTCGAAGAAGAGGATACAGCGATTGGCCAGATGTGTACGGATGTCTTTGGGCCGGGGTGGGGGCATTTTCGCATAGCTCATCTTTCGTCTGGAGATAAAATCGGGATAGAGCTTTTCGAATTCAAAAATCAGGAAAATCCTGAAAATAATTTTGAATACTGGAAAACGGGCATTTTTCATTTCTGTGTACAAGATCCGGATGTGGAAGGGCTGGCTGAAAAAATCGTCGCTGCTGGTGGCAAAAAACGGATGGAAAAACCACGGTTCTATTACCCCGGTGAAAAACCATATCGTATGATTTACATGGAGGATCCTTTTGGCAATATCTTGGAAATCTATAGCCACAGCTATGAACTACATTATGGCTCCGGCGCTTATAATTAAGCGTTTGTCTCTTTAACCTGCTTGGTTCTTTGTTGAAGTTTTTATGTTCATTTTTTGGTGGTGCCCGACTTTTAAATTGTTCTTATTAGTTGTGAGCGATGTGTTCTCTGTTATAGTTTTCTGTAAAAGATAAAGGCCAATAATTGGCCCAAAGAATACGAATCAGGAGAGCATCATGGTACGGATAACAGTTGGGCCGGTTATTGGCTTGGTGACCGATACGACGGCACGGGTTGCTATTGAAATTGATACGGCGGCAGATGTAACCTGTCTGGCCACAGATCGATACGGCAACTACGTTGAAGCTTCCTTGTCTTTGAAGAAAGACCGATTTACCGCTTTTGAACTTTCTGATCTGGAGCCCGATAGTCGTTATACCTTTAGTTTTGAAGGCGCTGAAAGTCCCGTGAGCTCCAGCTTTCATACTCTGGCAACGACGCCTGAACGGATGAACATTTGTGCAGTGAGTTGTAACTTTACGATTTTTCGCGAAGAGACTGATTGCTGGCGAGATCTATATGATCGGAATATTAAGCCCGGAAATATTGATCTTTTGGTGCATATCGGCGATCAGATTTATGGCGATAGCGCCTTTCAAGAAGCAGAAAGCCTTTTGGAAGGTGCGCTGGTTGGCAGTGCTGCTCAGCAAGAACAGATCAGGGATCTCTACCGAAGGCTTTATCGCATGACGTGGCGTTTCCCGGCGACACGCGATGTTATGGCCAATGTTCCTAACCTGATGATCTGGGATGATCATGAAATTCGTGATGATTGGGGCAGCCGCGCAGGGGATAATAACCCCGCGACACAGGCGCATCACATCGGTACCCTGGCCCAAGAGGTCTTTCGCGAATATCAACGCCAGCTGTGGCAAAGTGCGGATGACTGGCCGGATAACAAATTCGAGGGCCATTTTCACAAGTGGGGAGAAATCGGCCTGCTGTTTGTTGATCAGCGTGGAGGCCGAACGTTTGAATTTGATCCTGCACGCCCTTATTTGGGAACAGAACAGTGGAACCAGATTTCAACGGCCTTGTCCCCCGGCGGCTATTTTGACGATGTACGTGGTTTGGTCGTCGTAACCTCGGTGCCGCTGGTCTATCTGGGCGATGCCATTACCAATGGTGGATCTGGTCTGGTTGATGATCTGCAAGATCACTGGGCCTATGGGACCCACCGCGCCGAACAAGTCGAAATGCTGCGTGCCCTGCGTAAATGGAAAGCCGTGGGTGGCCGGGAATTGCTGGTGGTGGGCGGTGATGTCCACATCGGGGTTCACACCGATATCAAGCACAATAACCAAACCATATTCAAGCAGTTGATCACCAGCCCTATGACCAACAAACCACCGGGATTTCTCGGCTTTAAAGCGCTCAAGGCGATGCTGGAACTGGAAGAGAGCCTGACCGACAGCTATGCGTTCGAGCACTCGGACTACACCAGACTTCGCAACTACGGCATGGTCCTGGTCCGCATCCCCGAAGATGTCACCGCCACCCCCAAAGTCAGCGGCGGTTTGGAAAAACCCCACAATCAAAAAAATGGTGGCTGATCCTCGTTCTTTCTGAGCAGTTTGACCCGCGCTCCTTTGGGGCGTTTTGACATGAGTTTTTAAGTTATAATGGAAGGAAGTTACTCCCTTCCAAACCATCCCTGTTTGTTAAGGGGGGGCGGTTTTTACTTAATGGAGGGAGTGTAAAAGGTGTAGGGTGAAATTCTCCTTTTACGGTTGAAGCTTAAATTAATTGCTATCAGTGCTTGCTTGCATCCTCTGGGTTGTTTTACTGTTTAAGTCAAACGAGACCCATCAATAGATCCTTTTCTCTCAAGTCTTTAGATTTTTTGTTCTTCTCTTGTTCTTATACGTAGGTCACCCATGAAACGCTTTATCGTATTGTTTGTTTTCCTCCTCGCGGTTGCCGGGGGTGTCTCGACCGTGATTTCCCAATATCTTGCCCCTAATTTTGATAAAGGGGTCGAGGCCTTTAATGATGAAAACTATAGTGTTGCGTTGAGTGAGTTAGAGCCTTTTGCTAACCAAGGAAATCCGAAGGCTATGTACTATATCGCGAAAATGTATGCCGAAGGGCGTGGGGTGGTTCAAAATGATAATCAAGCTGTAAAATGGTATCGTCTTTCTGCTGAGAAGGGTGATTTTTACAGTCAACACAATCTGGCGGTATTTTACGAAAAAGGCAGAGGTGTACCAAAAGATATCGAGCAAGCAATTAATTGGTACATTCGTTCTGCAGAGCAGGGGAGCGTACTCAGCCAGACAGCACTTGGCCGGGTACATTTGGCTTCCGGGAAACCGGAAAAAGTGGCCGAAGCAGCTAAATGGCTTCAACTGGCTTCAGAGCAGGACAATGCAAAAAGCCAGGCTATGTTAGGATACCTTTATGCCAATGGGCTCGGCGTGGTTCAGGATGATAAGACAGCATTTAAATTGGTTTCACGTGCCGCTGAACAAGGCTTAGCACCTGCTCAGACGCTCGTCGGTCATTATTATTATAACGGCGAACTGGTTACACTTGATTTTGAAGAGGCTTTTGACTGGTACCTCTTGGCGGCAGAGCAGGGGGAAATCACAGCACAATATAATCTGGCGAACATGTATGAAGCCGGGCAAGGCACCGCCCGTGATGTTACCCGTGCCTATATGTGGTGGAGTGTGGCGGACAAGCTGGGCCGGGAAGATGCCCGGGATCGCTTGACCCAGCTAGAGCAGTCCATGACCCCGGACGAGATTAAAGCAGGTAAAAGCCTTACCGATGAATGTTTGGTCAAGCCTTATGAATACACGGGATGTTGATCTAAGTCGTTTGTCGATAATTATTTTTCAGTAATTCCTTCCAGCCTTGGTCTTTCTTAAACTCACAGGTTTCTCATGATACGCTTTGTTCTCCTTCCTCTTTTGGCTCTGCTGGTTTTGGCGGGAACGTATGTTTTGCTGGAAACAGAAAGCCCCGGCGTAAAAGCATACCTTGCGGGTGAATATGACGTTGCCCTCAAGGAACTACCGCTTGAGGCCGAGAAGGGGTTTGACGAGGCGCAATATCTGCTTGGGTTGATGTACTGGCAATCAAAGGGCGTTGTTAAAGATCCCGACCTTGCTGTAAAATGGATGACGTTGGCTGCGGAACAAGGCCATGCCGAAGCCCAGCGGACGTTGGGTGGTTTTTACCAACTTGGCGATGGCGTTCCCCAAAACGACAGGATCGCGACCCAGTGGTACAGACTTGCCGCCGGACAAGGGGACGCCGGGGCACAGTACCGCCTGGGCAAGAGCTATGCCGAAGGCTGGGAAAACGGGACCCCAAATCCCAAAGCAGCCCTGAAGTGGTACACGCTTTCCGCCGAACAGGGCTTTGGTGCTGCCCAGAACGAGCTTGGGGTTATCTATCAACATGGCCAAAACGTTCCAAAAGATCTGGGTCTTGCCCTGAAATGGTACACGCTCGCCGCCGAGCAGGGCGTTGAGGGGGCACAAGAACATGTTCTAAGCCTGAGTAACAATGCCGACCGTGTTCCGATAGAAACCGAACTTGCAAAAACAGAAAACCCGGAAAGTAAAACAGCCACTAACAGTGATGGAAAAACGGAAATTGGCAACGACCCCGCAGAGCAGGGTGCCAATAGCCTAGAAGAAGGGGAGCTGGACGGCACAACCTTATTATATATTGGGCTTTTATTTGAAAGTGGAGAGGCGGTTCACAAAGATATTGATACAGCGATGCGTTATTATAAGCTTTCTTCTGATACTGGACATGCGGATGCACAAAATCACTTGGGAAGAATTTACGAAGAAGGAAAGTTAGTCCCGCAAGATCTAAAGCTGGCTGTAAAGTATTACAAACTGGCTGCGGCGCAGGGACATGAGAGAGGGCGGGAAGGGCTTGATCGTCTCGAGAAAACAGAACCTTATCCCACTGAAGTCGCCGGGGTGAAAAGTCAGGGTGAAAACAATCTCACGCAGGAACAGCACTTTAAACAAGCGGTAAAGCTGTTTGAAGGCAGCGATTATGACGCGGCGCTTGAGACATTACTTCCTCTCGCCGAGCAGGGGCACAAGCTGGCGCAGTATAATGTCGGGGTCTTGTACCGGGATGCTCTCGGTACCGATAGAGATTACAAGGCTGCGGTTAAGTGGTTCAAACTGGCCGCCGATCAGAACGATGCAAATGCACAATTCAATCTGGGGAACATGTACAGGGATGGATATGGTGTTGAGCAAAATCATGAAACGGCTGTCGCGCTCTACCGCTTAGCTGCGGCTCAAGGGCATACAAGGGGGCAGTACATGCTGGGGGTCTTTTATACGGATGGTGTGAGCGTACCACAGGATTATAGCGAAGCTCTCAAATGGTTCAGGTTGGCGGCTGATCAGAAATCGTCCTATGCTCAGGTTGCCTTGGGGCAGCTTTATCGGGATGGTTTTGGGGTGTCACAGGACAGGGATAAGGCAATCGCATTTTTTCAACTTGCAGCGGATCAGGGCGATGAAGAAGGCAAAAGGCAGCTGGCTTTACTTTTGGCGACACAATCAAGCGATGCCAAGGACGCTGCAAAGAGCCGAGTTATTGGATCTGCCGCTCTGAAAGTTGGTCTGAATGCCTTCGAAAAAGGGGATTATTTTGAGGCGATGGAGAAGCTTTATCCCCTTGCGGAAAATGGCGAGATGGAAGCTCAGTTTGCTCTGGGGCAAATGTATCGCAAGGGATTGGGCGTGGATAAGGATAGTGGCGAAGCGCTGAAATGGACCGGGCTTGCCGCCGATCAGGGACACCAAGAGGCACAGTACTATATGGGGCTTACTTATCACTTTGGTTTTGGCTTGAAAAAGGACCCGCAAAAGGCTGTTGAGTGGTACAAAATCGCCGCTGACCAAGGTCATGCGGGGGCAAAGAAAAATCTGAGCCGATTAACGGCAATTGAGAGCCCACCCAAAAAAGATGTTGAGGTCGCGTCCATTCCAAAGCCGAAGCGAAAACCGGATGCCATACCGCCCGGAACTCAAACTTCGGGTGGGAAGGATACCACTGGTACGAAGGATACCGGGGGTGTAGGGCAAGCGCCCCATGAGATGTTGCGTGATGCTTTTGAAAGAGAGGATTACGCGCAAGTGTATGCGTTATCTTTCCCTCTTGCTCAAAAGGGCAATCCGGCAGCGCAGTATTTGATTGGAAATTTATATTATCGAGGCGAAGGGGTTCCAAAGAATTATACGCAGGCTCTTGAGTGGTATATACGATCCGCAAAACAGGGATATTTAAAAGCCGAGGTAGAACTAAGTCACATATATTTTCAGGGTAAAGTCGTTCCAGAAGATTTTTCCAAGGCTTATAAGTGGGGACTGCAAGCGGCGGTAAAGGGGAGTTCGGATGCGCAATATCTCGTCGGTGGTCTCAAACAATTCGGTCAGGGTACATCAAAAGATCCGAAAGCGGCTGTGAAATGGTACAAACTTTCTGCCGTTCAAGGGGACCCGTTCTCACAGGAAAGTCTCGGGCGAATGTATTTGCGGGGCGATGGAGTTTCTAAAGATACCACGCGCGGATATATGTGGCTCTCCCTTGCTGCCGCTCAGGGAAATAAAATAGCCAGGGAATACAGAGACAAGACAAAATCCACATTAACCTCATCTGAAATCACTGCGGCTGAAAATATGGTCCGTGATTGCATGGCCCAGAATTATCAGGGGTGTTGATTTAACTCTGCTCCTTACAAAAAAAACTCTTCTCATGTTGCCCGCTAATACATTAAACAAAACCACAGGTCGAAAATGAAACGTCTGATTGTCATATCCGTTCTTATTGCCAGTTTCTTTGGTGGAGGCATTTCTTTTGCGCAAGACCTTCAAAAGGGCGCTCAGGCATTTTTTGAAAAGAACTATGACGTCGCGTATCAAGAACTTATGCCTCTCGCCGAAGAGGGGGAGCCGATGGCAGAGTTCCTGATTGGCTCAATGTACAGCGAGGGCTTGGGGCTGCCGCAGGATCGGAAAACGGGCTTTGTCTGGATGCGGCGGGCGGCGGATCACGGCAACGTTTATGCTCAAGCCCTGATCGGGGCGATGTATCGCTATGGTAAGGGCATTCCCAAGGATTATGATAAAGCTTTTAAGTATTTTAGCCTTGCTGCGGATCAAGGGAGCGAGGCGGCGCTCCATGGTCTTGCAGGTCTCTATCATCATGGCTTGGGGGTTGAACAGGATGCGGACAAAGCCATTTCACTTTATAAACACTCTGCTGAAGCAGGCATGGAAGATGCCTATAACGACCTTGGTGAAATTTACGAAGACGGTGTCATTGTTAACAGAGACCTTGAACGTGCCAAGGGATGGTATCGGCTTGCGGCGGTTGCGGGGGATAGCGAAGGACAGGAAAATTATATTCGTCTGAAAAAAATAACAAACAATGAAATAACAAACGGCGAGGACATCGCTTCGTCATCAAACCTTGATGACAGATTTTCCAAAGCGATGGATTTCATCAAAGAGGGAGATCTCAAAACCGGGCTCAGATACCTTACTTCTTTGGTTAAAGAAGGACACGCGGACTCTCAGTTCACCTTGGGGATGATGCACACTTTAGGAGAAGGATTACCTGTTAACAGGCCGGAGGGTTTGAGGCTGTTCCGGCTTGCTGCTCATCAAGGTCACGGGCAAGCGCAACACATGGCCGGGCTGTACACCAGTGTCGAAGGCACCAAGCTTTATAACCGGGAAGAAGCCATAAAATGGCTCCGACTTGCTGCGGATCAGGGCATTGAAGAGGCCGGGGAATTGCTGGCGGAAATGGAGGCTGAAGACGTTGATGACCCCTTACAGAAAGAAAAAAAGAGCCCTTCTGCCTCTAGTGTTCTCTCGAAAATCCCCCCTAAAATTACCCCTAAAATTGCCGCAGATTACCAAAAAAGCCTGGGTGCAATAAAAAGAAAAGACTATGAAGTCGCGCTTGAATACCTGATTCCTTTGGTAGAACAAGGCCATGCTGATTCCCAAGTCCTTCTGGGCGCAATGTATTCCGTGGGGAATGGTGTAGCAAAGGACGATCAGGAAGCTTTGCGTTTATATACCCTTGCCGCAGAGCAAGGGCATGCAAAGGCTCAATCCATCCTCGCGCTTGTATACAGCTTGATTGGTAGCCATACCTATGATCCCGTCAAAGCTGAGAAATGGTTAAAACTATCTGCGGCCCAAGGGGATAAATACGCTATTGAGACGCTGGAACTTTTCAAAGAGAAAGGCATTATTCC
Organism: Kiloniella antarctica; assembly: GCF_042682825.1. NCBI lineage: Bacteria > Pseudomonadati > Pseudomonadota > Alphaproteobacteria > Rhodospirillales > Kiloniellaceae > Kiloniella > Kiloniella antarctica. The sequence continues at coordinate 475,408 of NZ_JBHUII010000004.1, read as the reverse complement.
GACGGAACCCTCAGACGGTATAGCTTTTGAGCCTCAACCAGAAAAAGATAAAATTGTTATAGACGGCCTTAAAGAAGGTATCGAGGCCTATACCAACCAAGACTATTTCACGGCGCTGGAACTGCTTTACCCGCTTGCCGAAGACGGCGTGGTTGAGGCGCAGTTCATGATGGGTGAAATGTTTCGCCAAGGCCTTGGGGTAAGTCAAAGCAAGGCGGAAGCGGTCAAGTGGATGAAACGCGCCGCAGAGCAAGGGCATGCAAAGGCAAGATTTCATCTTAATAACTTAAACGGTAATGCCAGTTCGTCGGGCAAAAAAACTGCACGCAATCAAACAGCCGCCATTCCCAAGCCTCTTCGAAAACCCGCCACTGTTCCTGAACGCCCCCCGGTTAAAGAGCAATCTTCGCCTCAAAAAGAAAATGAAGTTGATTTTCTTGCAGGCTCCGGATCCCAACCAAAAGGTAAAAACGTCAGTGATATTGATGACGATGTTCTTAAAGGCATCGTAAAAGCTTTTTCAGATAAAGATTATAAAAAAGCCTTTAACCTGTTAGGTCCTGTTGCTCAAGCCGGGCATTTGGAAGGGCAATATCTTCTGGCTGGAATGTATGTCGTTGGCCGGGGAACGTCCGAAAATATACCCAAGGGTATAGAGCTTTTCAAACAATCTGCCGAGGGTGGATTTGCGAAAGCTCAAATGCGCCTGAGCTATATGTATTTTAATGCTGAGGTTGTTCCGGAAGATCTAAACGCAGCTTATTATTGGGCGCGAAAAGCGGCCGACCAGGGAAGTGCAGAAGGGCAATATATGGTTGGAACACTCTTGGCCACAGGAGAGCGTGATCCGGAAAAACTTAAAGAGGCGGCGAAATGGTTCAAACGTGCTGCGGAACAAGGCGACGCCCCGGCGCAAAGCTATCTTGCTCTTTTGCTTATGATCTCAGAGGATACCTTGCTTGAAGGGCTGATGTGGTTATCGCTTGCAACGAAACAAGGAAACGAAGAAGCACAAGAATATTGGGATAGTTTCACCGCCAAGATGCCCGAAGAAGACCTCGCGACAGTAAGGGATATGACCCGTAATTGCCTGGCAAAAAATTATCAGGGGTGTTAATTACTTCACTGTAATCCAACAATTTTCCATCTCCATTATTGAGTAAGCACTTATGTTCAAGTCTTTTGCGTTGTTTAGCGCTGTCGTTATTTCATTTCTTGGGTCTTCCGTTTCGGCTATGGACGAGGTTGAGTTTGGCAAGCTGCTCTTGCCGGGCAAGATTACCGTGACAAATCCCTTTCTTGATAGCTGTGACAGTAAAGTGGAATGCGGTCGGTTTTATAAGTTACTCCATGCCGGGATTGATTACAGGGCCAGAACCCCGACCAAAGTAACATCACCTGTTGAGGGCATTGTTGTGAAAATGGAGTACGGTGGGAAAGTTTATTCACCTCAGAAAGACCGCTCAGGAACCATTATGATAAAGACCAAGGGCGAAAAGCCAATGTACTTTATGTTTTTGCATATGAGTAAGAGCTTCGTAAAGGCGGGGGATAAGGTTCAGATTGGGTGTGTTGTCGGACTAACAGGCAAGAAGGGGACGATATTTCCGCATCTTCACGTTGAGTATAAAGAAATTCCAAGTGGGTCATATAGGCGACCAACGCCGTCTTTGAAAACCGTCGCAGAAATAAAAAAGCGCGGTAATATCTCTCCGACAGAGGCGGTCCTGAATACAGAACCAGCTGTCCCAACTGGTCATACTTGCGTCACTGGCAGCTAAGAAATTGGTAAAAATACTGGTGATAAATTGACAAGGACTGTTGATCTAATTCGATCCAGCACATTGAAATACGATATTATTGCCGCCTATAAATCCCCATTGTGACACCATTTTTTGTGGTATCTGATTTTGTTAAGGTCAGGTTTTGGGGAATAACGCCTTCGCCGAACAGGCGCTTGCCTTGGCCGAGTATGACGGGGAAGGTCCAGAGGCGGAACTCGTCGATTAAGTCGTGTTTCAGCAGTGTCTGAATTAAATTACAGCTGCCGTGGACTTGGATTAAATTTCCCGGTTGCTGTTTAAGGGTTTTAATTTTCGAACATACATCGCCATATATAAGTCCAGAGTTTTGCCAAGTTAGATCGAGATCCTGGGTGGATACGACGTACTTTTGGGCATTGTTCATCATTGTTGCTAGAGGGTCGTCGGTACTTGCCGTTGACCAATGGGGTGCGAACATCTCATAGGTTTTACGGCCAAAAAGCATGTCATAGGGTTCGCTCATGGCCTCGCGCTGGGCTTGCTCCATAACCTCTGCCCAATAATCGTTTGCCCATCCGCCACGCATGAACCCACCAGTGGTATCTTCTTGTGGGCTGGAAGGTGCTTGCATGACACCATCGAGGGTCACAAAAGCCAAAATGGCAAGTTTGCGTGACGGTGTAGATGCATGATTTTTGGACGTAGATTTCATGTGTAAACCTCCTATGATCTCATAGTCACCGTAGCCAAATCAACAGGGTTTACCCCCCTCACTGGCGCACCGCTTCATACCCCTGTTGCTTTAGGAAATGTTGCACGGATTTGTCACCGCCGAGGTGGCCGGCGCCGACGGCGATAAAGATTTTGCCGGAGCCCTTCATCATGCTGTCGATTTGATAGGCCCAGTTTAGATTGCGGTTGGTTAGTAAGGCGGATTTCATTTTTTCATCGTCACCGAATGAAGCGTTCATCAGATTGGCGAGGTCGTCAATTTCACCTTTTTTCCAAAAGCTGAACAGTTGGTCGAGCATGTCGGTGTCTTCAACCAACTGCTGCACGGAACCTTCGAAAAAATCGAGATCTTCTTGCGGGCTTAGGTTGCCAAAAATACTGAACTGCTGGTCAAGGGTTTCGAGATAACGAAGCTTTTTACCCTCTGCTTTGGCGGCATCCCATAAGACTTTATCGACACCTGCTTCGGGGTCAATGCCCTTGGCCTGCATCTGGAAGGTGGCAAGTGTAACCGCCGCCAGCCAAGGGCGCATAGGGGCGAAATTTTTAACCGCGCTTTTCGATATGCCGAGGGATTTTAAGGTTTTCAAGAAATAGTCCCGGCCTTGGGGGCTGAGGTCCTCGTAAAAGGGTTTGCCAGAATGATTGATGCCATACTCCTGCATCATCGGTGCCATGCTTTCGGGGGTGGCTTCGTTGACCGGAGCTTCCATGTAAAAGGTAGTCGCGGCATCAAAGGCATTGTTGATTTTATCGGTGCGCCAATCGAGCCCTTTTTCCAGCGCGTGCACGGTACCAAACAACCAGATCTCGCTATCTGCGTCGGTGAGTTTCCAAAGGGCTGGATTAACATCATCGTCCGCCCATACTTGAGAACTGCTCAAGGAAAGCCCCGCCGTAGCGGCAGTTAAGCCCAAACCGATATCTGCGACCAGTAATGTGCCGAGTAAAGCTGAGGCCAGGGACTTAGAGGTCGTATGTTTGACAACAGAAAGAAAGCTCATGAGATATCCTCAAAGTAATAAGGTGCGGAATAAGGCAACTGGCCTAAAGGCATAAAGAAAACTGGAAACAGAAGAAAATATGTATAAAGCCAAGCTGGTTGAAGCCAGCATAAATCTAACCTGAAAATGTTACCAGATCGTTTTTGTGACAATAAGCCAATAGTTGTGTTTCAAAGCAATATATTAAAGAGAGCAAGTCATTTTTTTTATCGTCAAAATCTGGATATAGCTGGATATTTTGGGGGGATGGTTCTAATTTAAGCAGAAGGGTCATAAAAAACCAAATTCCCAAAGAGGAATCATCGAAGGGCCAAAAAAGGACCTCAAATAAGAAAATGATCCATAAAATTTCAAAGGGCTATTAAAAAGCTCATAATTGAGGGAAGTTCATGCCCAGTTTGTTACTTGAAAAACTCGTCAAAGAAGTGCGTCGTTATCAAAATCGTGATTTCCTGCACGCTGCGATGGCAGTATGTGCGATCACGGCTTATAGCGATGGTGAAGTCTCTATCCAAGAGCGCTATTCAATTGATTATGCCATTGATAATATTGAGGCTTTAAAAGATTTCGATCCTGTGCGGGCGATTGAAATTCTCGACGATTACATCTATCTGCTCAAAGCAGAGCAAAGTGCCGAAAATCAAGATAGATCAGAAGGTGCCAAAAACGAGCTTTATAAAAAGATTAAAGTTTTTGAAGGAAACTACAAAAAATCCCGCACCTTGTTACGTGTGGCTCATCTGATTATCAGTGCGGACCGCGATATAGACCCCCGCGAAGAAAAAGAGTTTGCCATGATCTGCAACCTGCTTGGGCTGGAAGCAAAATATCTCTGGAAGCAAATCTCAGCCCAAAAGGCCCTTTAGGGGCTGTTCATCGTTAGAAGTACTTTAAAATAAAGGGTTTCGAAAGGAATGTACTCCTTTCGCGCTACTCCTGTTTAAAGGCTGGATCTAACAGAGTGAAAGCCTCTGCTCGGGAAACCCGTACCTGCTTGCGCGCAGTAATCAGGCCCACACCACGGTTACAGCAGTTCATCCTGACCGTTTGGCAGGGAGATCCACAGAACGAGTTGTGTGTCCAGGGAATGACGCGAGAGATGGCCTTTGCCGTGGGTGTTTTCAACTAGAACGAGCCCTAGAGTTGTATCGTCACTCACCCCCGGTCAACTCTTTGTTAAATCCTCTGCGAGCATCAGAGCATTGTTGTCCGGGTCATAGAATGTGGCAGTTTTGACCATGCCATCGACCACATCTGTTGGGCCATCAAATCGAACGCCAACATCTTCCATTTTAACCCTTGCGGCATCAAGATCTTCTACGCCGAACACAGGAACACAATTTCCAGGGGCCGGTTTTGTGTGCTCGCCAAGGCCAATTGTTACGCCTTGTGTGTTGGTTTTAATTTCAGACCAACCCGCTTCATCTGCATGGTAAATAGTCTCAAAACCAAGCATTTCCTTGTACCAATCAGCACTTTCGTGGCGGTCTTTGACCGACATCGCAATTGTAATCGTTTCATTCAATTTTATGAGCGCCATGGACTTCCCTTTATATTTTAAATATAGTAACTATACTTTATGGACATAAATATTTTTGTCAATATCACTTCAAGAGCTTGGGCACTGCCCATCTTGGCGAAACTCCACTCTGGCATACCGGGGCGGCAAGCCGCATTGCTGAACGCAACCGGAGCAAGCAGAACGGCCTTCACTCAAAGTATGGAGCATCTGATCAAGATTGGCTTGTTAGAGCGCAATCCCGGCCACGGCCACCCTTTGCGCCCGGAATTTCGACTAACACCTGTTGGCCAAGCGGCAGCCGTAATTGCGCATAAAATTCTAGACGTATCGGAAGACGACGAGCAGGATTTGCTTCGGAGGTCTTGGACCTTGCCAGTGCTGGCAACTCTGCAAAGGCCAAGTCAATTTAGTGAAATTAAGCGGAGTTTGTTGACGATTTCGGATCGGGCGTTGTCACAGTCGTTGCGGCGCATGGAAGATCGAAAATGGGTACATAGGCGCGTTGAAAATGAAGTTCGCCCACCAATGCCACTTTATTACGCAATCAACACTGGTGCGATGATCCGTAACGTTACAAGCGATTTAACTTTTGGTTGATGATAAAAGCCAAAAGCTGCCGTTCAAATGTTGCGTATGAACGATGACGTGTCCTCAATTCGCGATTTACCTCGCTGCCCCTCGCTATTATCCGCTTTGGGTTGGTAGAGGTTGCTTTAAAAGAAAGGGTTTCGAAAGGGATGTATCCCTTTCGCGCTATCCCTGTTTAAAAGACGGGCCTAAGAGAGTAAAAACCTCTGCTCGGAAAACCCGTACCTGCTTCGCTCAGCAATATACCTATATCGCCCACACCATAACTACAGCGGTTCATCCAGACCGTTATGTGCCAACAGTGGACATTTGGGTATTTAACAATCAGGCCAAAGTTCGTGTATTTTAAGTACTGAAATATAGTAAGCAGGCTAGGTTATTTGGCGGGGTAACCTAGATTGTCAGCCTTCCAATTGCGATTTTATGGGCTTGGGTATATCGAGATACCTCAACCAAAGTAATAATTAAATTATTACGGCTTTTCACAATAGAGTATAACTTCAATTAAAACTTGCAAATTAAAGCGGCACGCCTCCAAATGTGGCAATCACTCTTGGAGACAACTATGCGCGCAATTCTCGGGCTTGTATTTTTACTATCCTCATCCACAGCATTTGCTGAAAAAATCATATGGTATGAAAACGAAACTGTAATTTGGGAAAAACTTCCTGAATATATAAAAAATTATGACGAAGAATGCAGAGAAGGTAATCAGCTATCCTGCTCTACTCTAAGCTTGTATGACAACGTCTATGATTTTGATAGAATTATATCGAGTTATCACACTCAGTGTATCTTAAATGAAGCTAATTGCTTTTTAATTGGTGAAATGTATCGTCTTGGGCTTGGTGTTAAATACGATCAAGAAAAGGCTTTTAACTTTGATAAGAAAGCCTGTTATTCAAAACACTCACCATCTTGTGTTAATGGCGGCGACGCTTTTAGGCACGGATATGGCAGCGTAGTCAAAAATGTACCTCTTGCTATTAAAATTTATAAATTGGAGTGCCAAAGTGACAAGTTCTTTGGTTGCGCAAAGCTTGGAAGCTTATACCGCGAAGGCATCCACTTACCCAAAGATGACCAGAAAGCTTTATCACTTTTTAAATTAGCCTGCGACAATGTTAAACCTCTAGGCTGCTCCGAACTGATTTCCATGTATAGACTGGGCGGGGATAACATCGATCATAATATCCCAAAAGCAGATATATTGAGTGACGAATTGTCTTTTTTCTTGGCAAAGGAATGTTCGTCAAAGAAAACTTACTTAGCAAGAATCCACTGCGAAGTACTACAATTTAGTTCTTCGTCATTAACGAAGCGAAGAATACTATCTAAGCGAAAATTCTTTCCTTAACTGTAGCGGCTTGAAAAGACCCGAGCTTTGGATTGAAATAATCGGAGATTTGGGATCGAATTAAATGAAACTATAAATCAGCTTCGGCTCGAATTATATGATAATGAGATCACATTATCTGCAACTATAAATAGGATTATGGTCTTAGCCGCTCAGTGCCATAAGCGGACCTACATTAATTTTGTAGTATCAAAATTGTCCAAACTAAATAAACTGCCCGCTTATTTCACTACTAACTTCAATTGTTTTAATAAATCCTGTTCATCACCTTGAATCGCGCAGCAAGAAAAGTCTAGTGGGCCCAAGCCAATCAATTCCCCTACTTGATTACAATAATTTTGCAATTCCGATAAAAACTCTAACAGTTCTCGTTCAGAGGTCCCACCAAGTGGTTGCCCATTAAAATGTGCCTTTCGGTCAAAGTGTGCCAAGCGCTTATTCCTAGCGGTGGATATTTTCGTCCCAAAACACTTTAATTTCGCAGTCGTATCTTCAATTTCAGTATTTAACAGATTATTATCCTGAAGCCGTGAATTGATGAGGTCGATGGTAATGTTTTCCTTACCATTCATTTCTTCCCTATCCATTATTTTACATACCTGCAATTTCCAATCCCTATGTATTATTGCGGCAATATCGAAAAAAAATGCAGCGGCCACTTTAGTCAATATATCTCTGTTCTCTTCACAAAATAAATTGCAGTACAAATTGTATTCTTTTCGAATTTCGATACAGTGATCTCTTAAAGCTTTAAAATCTATGTGTAATTTTTTTTCAGCTGGTTCCATGATTGACGTTACCTTTTCTTCGCATGCACCTTGCTTACGATAAACGATTTCACTCAACGTCCGCTTAAGTCAGAAAGTGCCGATCCTAGTAGCTATGCCAAAGTTCTTGAAATGTCTCTAATCAGAAATGGAAACCATCTTGTAACGCCGAATTGCTTCCTTGGTCGCCCCTTCAAGATTGGGCATCATTGTCCGCCAGTTGATGTTCAACTGGTCTAGTTTTCTACGTATTGGTCCAATTTCGCAATATTTTAATTTGAAAAGAAGAGGTTTTTTGGTTGTGTCTAAAACCTGTTGATATAGCTCATCATTTTTGTGATCAGTTAGGTATTGATCAAAGGTCACGAAATTTGATTTTTTTTGATCAAGGGGCGGTTTTGCTCCCCGCTCACTTACATCCGATAGTGTCGGAATATGGGAAGTAAATATACCTTGCTGAGCTATGATATTAGCATTTTGAAATTTAGGGACATCCACTATCTCCAAAAATTTAAAAACCTTAACCAATTCGGGTAAGAGGCGTGGTATTACCCAAATTCCAAGCTCCATATTCGCGTTGTCGGAATTGATTCTATCAATACTCTCCACTGCAAAAAATAAAGCTACATATGGGTTACTCGTCCAGTCAAGTAAGCGTGTTGGAAGCCCATAGTGTTGCGCAAGGGCGAGTGCACGTAACTGTTCCTTGGTTGGAAAACTAAATTCACTAAATCCTAGGGGATTCAATTGAGAAAGAGATGATCCCTCAGCTCTTTCACGAGACCTTCTGTCATCAATGATACCTACAGAATCGTTGTCTATGAACATCCCCAGATCGTTAATACCTTCTAGAAATTGGTGAAATGGTTGAAGTTCGTGGTCGAAATGACCTGCCCCAAAATGAGCACTAACCCGGTTTTGTTGAGTACTTATTTGTTCGGGAGTGGCTTGATTGGGTAATCTGTAAACTGATGGTTCAAGCTTCCATGTCGCCTCTTTGTGGCCACGGAATAGAAACTCTCGCGGCTTAGTTCCTCCCGGCACGTTATACATATCGGCTTCAACGTCCAGTGCCTTTAGTAAAAAGTGAGCATGTGGGCAATGGTATTCATAGAATGAGCCTCGATCAATTGCTGCTATTTTGTCAATTTCCAATCCGCGGGGAAAAATTGGAGGAATATAACCTGCATCCAATTCGTGTTTTAACATTTTACGAGATGGTTGAATCGAACGATTGACCATAGCTTATTCCAATCAGCGCGTAAGAAACGATAGCAATGAGAACTAACCTGTAATAGCTTGACACCATCCGGGCTGTAATATGAAAGGAATCCCCCTGAACAGATTTTTACAGACGGTCTTCAAAACGGAAAAAACAAAAGAGGAAAAAATATAACTTTAACCGGGTGTCTCGCTTGGGTCATTTTTTCTAGGATATGTCCTTTCTTCTTGAATTTTCCCATCAACCTTGTGAATTTTCACTGACCCAGTCCTATTCTTCATGTATTCACGAGTTTCTTTAATAATTTCTTCTTTTGTTCCAGCCGTTTTAGAAGCTCGATCGTTCCCTACTTTAGTCAGTTTCCAAATTTTCCCATCTTTTGTAATGTGGTAGTCATCCATTATTGTCTCCTATTAAGTTTCAGTAATAATTAAATATTATATAAAATAGGTAGACGCACAACCTTTGGTGTTAATACTTCCAATTAAACGGCCATGTTCTTGGCGTCATGACATTTTAAAACTTGAAATGCTGAAAGCATTTTGTATTTTTGATTGCATGATAATGCATTTTGTTGCAATTTTATGCGTAGTATAATTCTCACCTACTTGATAGGCGACCATGTCGGATTTGACTTTTGATCTTAACAATCCAGATACCCGTCAGGCTGTAATGCTGGAGCGCTTGCAGCAAGGGAATACGTTGGTGGCGCGGGAAATTGGGGAAGAGTTCGGTATTTCTATCGACACTGTGCGGCGTGACTTGATCGCGCTGGAAGAGCTTGGATTGTTAAAGAGGGTCAAGGGCGGGGCAATTTCGATTCAGTCAATGCCGCAAATACCTGCGGTCCCTATGGTTGAACGTCTGCAATCGCGAACGAATTGGTTAGGGGATGCCTATGCTGACGATCCGGGTAAGGTTTCTGATGCGTTTTCTGATTTGTTGTCGGGGTCTCCGACGCTTTTTCTCGACGGTGGCACGTCGGTACTGTTTTTTACCTGCCAGTTGCCGCAGAACTTCGCTGGTGTGGTGATCACGCCGTCGCCTTTTGTGGCGGGGGTGATGTTGGAAAAGGAAATCGAGACGGTCATGATCGGGGGCAAGATCAGGCCACAAGGCGGGATTGCCACCGGGCTGGACGCTGTGCGGGCGCTTTCGGATTGCACGGCGGATGTTGCTGTGCTTGGGGCCTGTGGTCTTGATCCACGGTTTGGTCTTTCGGCGGATGATCTGGACGAAGCCGCAGTCAAACAAACCATGGCCCGCAACGCGCAAAAGGTCGTGGTTCTGGCCTCTCGTAATCAAGTGAACACGCAGTCCAGACACCGGGTGCTGCCGTGTATGGATATTGATGTCCTTATTACCAATGCGGAAAAACACGACACTTCTGTTTATCAACTGTCGGAAATTGAGGTGCGCCATGTCTGATAAGACATCAAGCAATGGGTCTGATAAGACATCAAGCAATGGGTCTGATAAGACATCAAGCAATGGGTCTGAGTATCACCTAACAAAAGACATTAAGCCTGGCTTCTGGTCCCCGCGAAAAGCTGTGGCGGCGATGTTTATTCTCAACGGCGGGCTTTATGGATGTTGGGCGGCGCGTATTCCTTCTATCCAGCAGTATTTTGATCTCTCTCCCGGCGATCTTGGGCTTTTTTTGCTGCTTTTGGCGGGCGGGGCGATTGCAGCCTTTCCGCTTTCGGGGGCGCTGTCGGATCGTTTTGGTCCGGCCAAGATCACGCTGGTTTGTGCGCTGGTGTACTGCCCAGCGTTGGTGATGATTGGCTATAGCGCCAACCTTGGCTTTCTGGCGCTTTCGATCTTTTTTTTTGGTGCGGGGCACGGGGCCATGGATGTGGCGATGAACGGTTGGGCCGCAGAGGTCGAGCGGGGGTATGGCCGCTCTATCATGTCAAGCTTTCACGCGCTGTTTTCTGTGGGGGCCGGGATCGGTGCAGGCTTTGGTGCTTTCGCGGCGTGGCAAGCGGTGAGCTATAGCGCGCAGTTTGCCGGTTTTGCTCTGTTACTGGCGCCTTTAATTTGGTTCGCCGCGCGACCGTTGTTGACGGGTAAATTCAAAACATCGCAGGCGAACAGCACGGGGTATTCTCAAGTAGAGAATGGTCCGAAAACAAATGCCCAACAAGAAACAAATGTCCCGCAAAAAACAGATGATGGACAAGGAGCCGCGCGCAATAAACCCAAGCTGGTCTTGCCAAAGGGCGCGCTGCTGGTGGTGGCATTGGTGGCCTTTTCCTGTGCGGTGGGTGAGGGGGCAATGGCTGACTGGTCCGCGGTTTTTCTGGCATCGGTTATCTTTGCCAGCGAAGGTCAGGCCGCGTTGGGCTTTACGGTATTTTCTATTGCCATGGTCGCAATGCGTTTTGCAGGCGACGGCATCATCACCCGCTTTGGCCCCGTAAATACCCTACGGTTTTGTGGGGGCGCAGCGCTGGTTGGCTCAGTCATTACGGCGACGACGACCGGTCTTTGGGCGGGTTATGTCGGTCTTGCGCTGATGGGCGTGGGCTATTCCATCGTCTTTCCGTTGGTGTTTTCCCGTGCCGCCAACAGCAGCCAGCTTAGCCCCGGTGTGGCCATTGCTTCGGTTGCGATCTTTGGCTACGGCGGCCTGCTGCTCGGCCCGCCCCTGATCGGATTTGTCGCCGAGATTTCCTCGCTGCGCTTTTCCTTTGGTATTTTCGTGCTGTTGTCGCTGGTCCTGATCATCGGTGCTGTGGCGTTTCGCCCGAAGGTAAGCCGGAAAGCGATGGTCCCCTGATAAGAGAAACCTTTCGCCTCTAACAGGAGGTCGCTTTTGTGCCGCCGCGCTATTCTGGCGAGAGTGTTTTGGGCGCATATCCAAAGTTGAGGTGGCGGAAATCATTATAACTAAAACACCGTTTTTGTTGCGGGGATATCGGCGCTCGGCTTTGGTCTTTTTGCTATTCGCCCGGTGGTACACAGTTGGTTGATGGATATGACGCCGCCTCATATGGGCGGCACTGCAACGTCGGTTTTGTTCGGCGTACAATCGGCGATGACAATCTTTGCACCCATTATCGTTGGTGCTTTGGCAGATAGGTATGGTTTGATATCAGCATTTTATTTTCTGGGTGTGTCTTTGTTGATCGCGAACTTTCTTGTGCTTTTTATCCCGAAAAGAATTGGATAAGACGAACGCAACGAGGATATTTCAAGGCCCGGAACAGGGGCAAAAATAAACCTGCTGTATGCAGTATTATGTATGTATCTATCTATGTCGGTATTTTATTTGGTTGGGTAATCCGATTGGGTTATCGGGCCGGGTAATTTGGCCGGGTAATTTGGCCGGGTAATTTGATCGGGTAATTTAGTAGGACTTTTTCAATTCCCGCTTTTTTAACTGTGCTTCACGCAGGACGATGAACAGGCCGCTGCCGCAGATTACGGCGATGCCTGCCCAGGTTAAAAGGTCGGGGAAGTCACCAAAGATAAAATAGCCGATCAGGGTGCCCGAGATAATCTCGACATAGCCAAGCGGGGCGAGAATGGACGCGGGGGCTAGTGCGCAGGCCTTGGTTAGCAGGAAATGACCAAGGCCGGAACAAAGCCCAAGCGCGATCATCCATAACCAGCTATCGGCGGTGGGCACTGTCCAGTAAAACGGCACAAAGACAGACATCACCAAAGTGCCAACGATCCCGGTATAAAACAGGGTGACGATGGCGGGTGTTTCATGGGCGATGGACCTTGTCAGAACGATGTATCCGCCGTGTAAAATTCCGGCTGCAATGGCCAGCAGGGCGGGGGTGCTGATGTTACCTGCTTCGGGTTTGAGTACGAGGAGTACACCCAAAAACCCGACAACGACCGCGGCATATCTTCTTGGTCCGACTTTTTCTTTCAAGATCAGGCCAGACATCACGGTGATTGCCAGCGGATAGACAAACAAAAGCGCCAACGCATCGGCAATGGGTAAATAGGCGAGGGCCCAAAAAAACAAAAAATTGGAAGCTATGATCAAAAGACCGCGCAAACCTTGCCGCGTGGGGGACTTGGGGCGCAGGACTTCATGGCGATAACGCACCAAAATAAAGGGCAACAAAAGCACAGTCATAAAGACATAACGCGACCAAACAATCTGTGAAGTCGAATGATTTGTGCTGAGGTATTTGGCAATCCCATCCATTCCCGGCACGACGATCATTGCCAGAGCCATAAGACCCACGCCGAGATAAAGCCTGTTCCCAGAAGAATTCCCAGAAGAATTCCCAGAAGAATTCCTAGACAAACACTCAGAAGAACATTCGGAAAAACTTTTTGGCATCAGTGTTGATGATTGCTCGGATAGTTTTTTGGACTGGTTAGAGAGTAGAGGAGAACTCTTTTGCGCCTCAACATCCTCTTGCCGATTATTTGTCAAAAACTTTGGTCCGTTTGATCTCAAGACCTTCGTCAACCTTTGGCGGGACAAAATAAGCGGTGAGTTCATCGAACTGTTCGTCGGTGGGGTTGAATTCGTGCGAGCCAGCGGCATTGCGGGCGTGTAGGCGCTTTTTGCAAACGGCGTCGGATGCTTCGAGGTAGTGCAGACAGTTTTGTACGCCTGCGCGTGTTGAAATACCAAGCATCCACTGGCGAATATTTTGGGTGTTTGCTGGAAAGTCGAGGACAACGGAAAGCCCGGCCTGGAGCAATTGTTGGACGTGGTCTTCCATAATGCTGCGCAAACGCGATGAACAGCGGATGTAATCGGGAATTGTATTGATTTCATCGGGATACAAACGTGAAAGCCACGTGTCTTCATTGATCAAAATAACCTGTGGGTTCGCTGATAAATCTCTCGCCAAGGTCGATTTTCCCGCGGCGATTTTCCCACAGACAAGATGAAGCGTATTAGAGCTGTTTGTCATTTGATCTTTAATTCCCAGTAATTTGGAATTTCCATTAATTAAGCTTTTATCCTATCAGGAGGAGCTATGAGGTGTCTATTGGCTCTTTTGGGATAACATTGCTTTTATGTCATTATCTTGTAAGGGAAAAGTAGGGATACTACCCAAGATTTTGAAAATTCAACCTCTTGAAAATCAAACACTTGGAATGCGGATGTAATGTTCCTTGTCCAATTGTGAAAAATGATTGAAATTATTTGGCAGTAAAAAGGATAAAAATGCCCGTTTTAGTAGGTGTTCAGGGTGTTGGTACTGGGTGTCATTAGAGAGTGTATGATACTTTGATTTCGTCTTTTAAAAGTACTTTTTGGTGGAAGTGTTTGATTTACAGATGCTTTTGGGCAGTAAAAAAGTATTAAGCTTTTGAAGTTATTCTATATTTAGTGATCGGCATTGTAATTTAGATTTGCAGATAAATGCTCGTAAATTTAGCAGGTACGACACAAGTTCCGGTATTGATTAAGAATGTGTAGTTATTTTGGTATTTGTATTGAGTAGGATTAGGTCTTAATGAAGTTAAAGCATTTGTTGATTGCAGCATTTCTGTGCCTTTCGGTGGTACCGTTCTTTCTAAGTTTTCAATACTTCACCCAATATAATTCCAGCCAGTATCGACTTCAAGTCGAAGAAAAACTCGCTGCCGTTTCCCAGATTGCCAAAAAACGTGTTCTTGATGTGCTTGGAAGGGTACATGATAACACTGCCTTGATTGCCAGTCGGACACAAATGCGCGCCAGCCTGGACAGCTGGAATAAAACCCCGGAACTTAAACACAAAGAAAAAATCACTAAAATTTTGCGGGACGCAAAAGGTAATATGTCTCGTATCCAGGAAATTATTGTTTATGATCCGGATGGAAAAAGAGTCGCGTCAACAAATAACGACCTGAAACAATCAACCTTCATTGAGGTTCCCAAAGATGAGCATTCCATACGCTTGGTGAACAAGGACGATGTGGTTGTTGCCAGTATGTCTCGACTGGAATACGAAGGCAAAGTTGTTGGTTATATTTGCATTGAATTTACTGCGGCATTCTTGTTTGATTTGATTAAAGATCGTACCGGGCTTGGTGAAACAGGCGAATGGTTGATCGCTGTGCGGGCCGAAAATGGGGATGCCTTGTCTGCCGTTCCGCTTAAGTACGTTTCAGATGCGGCTTTTAAACTTCGTGTTTCCAAAGATAACCTTGCTACGCCGGTAACCCAGGCTCTTCTTGGTAATGAGCAGATTATGCGCAATGCCCCGGATTATGACGGCGAACCCGTTCTTGCTTCGACGCGTTATATTCCTGAGCTGGATTGGGGGCTGGTTGTTAAAATAAATGAAGCAGAAATCAACGCTAAAGTTGATGAAGCGAGCGGTTTTTTGATTTGGCTGGGTGTGTTTGTCGCGATTTTATCGATACTTGCCGGAATCGTGATGGCCTATTACATCGCCAAACCGATAGAGCGGCTAAAGCAGCAAACCAGTGACCTTGCCAAAGGGCAATTTAATATTGATCCGATCACAAAGGGGTGGCGGGAGGTTACGGAACTTTCAACGGCTTTTCAGGAAATGGCTGGGTCTTTACAGAATTTCAAAGATAATCTCAACCAACTGGTGTCTGATCGAACAGAAGATCTAAATGAAGCCAATCAGGATTTGGAAGAGAAAAACAGGGAACTGGATGTTGTTGCATCAAAAGCGCAATCAGCGAACCGGGTAAAGTCTGAATTTCTGGCGAGTATGAGCCATGAAATACGCACCCCCATGAACGGTATTATTGGCGCCACAGGCTTGATACTCGACACAGCTTTGAGTTCGAAACAGCAAAATTTTGCAGAAACCATTATGAAATCCGCCAATGCGTTGCTGAACTTGATCAATGACATTTTGGACTTTTCAAAGATCGAAGCAGGCAAGCTGGATCTGGAATTGATTTCTTTTGATATGCAAGAACTGATTGAGGATGTCGCAGAGTTGGTGGCGTCTAAATGTAAAGACAATGATATTGAGCTGTTGGTTAGCTTTTCTCCTGATCTGGATCGTTATGTCATTGGAGACCCTGGGCGTGTGAGGCAAATCCTTCTTAACCTGATCAGCAACTCAATCAAGTTCACTGAAGGCGGACACGTTTTCATAAGAGCCCGTTCTACCAAGTCAAAAAACGGGAGTGTGAACTTCGATTTTGAGATCAGAGACACTGGAATAGGAATTGCCCCGGATAAGCAGGCCCTGATTTTTGAAAAATTCTCTCAAGCGGATGCTTCTACAACCAGACAATTTGGCGGTACAGGTTTAGGACTGTCTATCTGTCAGGATCTTGTGAAATTGATGGGGGGAAGTATTGGGGTCGAAAGTAAGTTGGGTGAGGGCGCATGCTTTAGTTTTAATATCGCATTAAAACAAGCGGATAAGCCAACTGAATTATCCGACGATCTTAATGCACAGTCCGCAGAAACCCTCAATGGATTACGGTTGCTGGTGGTTGATGACAGCGAAATCTCTTTGGAGATCGTGGCTGAGCAACTCGACGGTTTGGGCATGGATATCCAATCTGTTGCCTCAGGTCCGGCGGCACTCGAAGCTTTGAAAAAGGCCGAAAGCATTAATAAACCCTTTGATCTGTTGCTGTCGGATTATTGCATGCCAGATATGGATGGTCATATGCTGGCGGAAGAAATACAAAAAGATAAAGAGATTAAAACCCCACAGATGACATTAATGTTGTCATCTCCTGAACGAGGCGACGGAAAACGTGTGTTGGACCTTGGCTTTCGGGGCTACCTAACCAAACCTATTTTCCCAGGGATTATAAAGGCAACGCTTTCGAAAGTCTGGAAAACAAGGGATGAAATGCAAGAAACGGCGTTAATTACGCGCCATAGCTTCCGGGAAAATCAACATAAATCTGAAAAACGTTTGAACTTTAAAGGCGTTCAAATCCTGCTGGTTGAGGACAATCCGATCAATCAGATGATTGCCACTAAAATGTTGGAACGTTATGAATGTTCGGTCACTCCGGCGGGTAATGGTAAGGAGGCGGTTGAGCAGTTCAAACAGCGACGGTTTGATTTGATTTTGATGGATTGTTATATGCCAGAAATGGATGGGTTCCTCGCGACCAAGGAAATCCGTAACATTCAAGAGAAAATGAAATACAAACATACCCCAATTGTTGCTTTTACTGCCAATGCAATGGCAAAAGATCGCAAGCAATGCCTTGATGCTGGGATGGATGACTTTATCTCAAAGCCAGTTCAGGTTAAAGAGCTTGAGAAGGTCTTGGGTACCTGGTTGGTGAAAGAGGATGCGGAGGACGACGTTGAACTCATCGATTATTCCGAACTGGAAGATCTGGAAAACAAAATTGGTGATAAATTAATCCCGATTGTCGAGTGCTTTATCCAATTTGCCGAACAGACATCGCCTAAGTTACAACAGGCTTTTGACGCCGATGATGAGAACGCCGTGAAGTTCGCAGCCCATTCCTTTAAGCCTATATGCCATGAACTCGGTGCTGTATCTTTGGGGCGTTTAGCTCATCAAATGGAACTTCTGGCTGATAAGGGAGAGCTTGATAATGCGAGGTTGATGTTGCCGGAGTTCTTGTTGACGAGTGAAAAAGTTTCTGAGTTGATGCGTAATTACATCGAAGAGCATTATAATCGACCAAAAAACAAAATCGCTTAAGGTAATTTTGGAACCCAGACCTTGGAGGCCACAACACAATTAAGACAGTGTGGCACTTTTGGGTGAGTTTTCAGGGAATGTTAAGCCCTGATACTCGAAATGTTGACAGATCAAAGCCCCAGGATTATTCGGGCATCATCGGACGTCGCAAGGGTCCCGCCGAGGTGGTCGATGATATCAGCGGCCTTTTCTACAAGTTGGGCATTATCGCGGCAGAGTTCCCCTTTGCGGATTTGCAGGTTGTCTTCCATCCCAACACGCACATGGCCGCCAAGCAGGAATGATTGTGCCAGAATTGGAAATTCGTGACGGCCAATGCCAAAGGCGGCCCAGACCGCGTCCTTGGGCAGTTGGGAGACCAGATACATCAGGCTTTGCGGGTTGGGCAGGATGCCATAGCGTACACCCATCACGATCTGCATCATCACCGGGCCTTTGATAATGCCTTTGTTCAGAAAATCCAGTGCCATGTTAAGATCGCCAACATCGAACAGCTCTATCTCGGGCTTGGTGTCTGCGGCGTAGATGCGCCCGGCCATGATCTCGACATTGCGCGGCGTGTTGATCACTACTGCTTCGCCGGACCACATGGTATTGAAGTCGAGGGTACAGATTTCGGGTTTGAGCTTTTCTACGTGGGCCACGCGCAGTTCTGGTGGGCAAAGGGTGCTGCTCTTGGCTGCGATCCTCGGTTGATCATCAGAGGGCACAAAGCGACCGCCTTCGCCCGTGGTCAGGTTCAAGATCACATCAGAGTTCTTTTGCCGGATCAGGCCGACCATTTCTTCGTAGAGGTCAAAATCCATCGACCCTTTGCCCGTTTGTGGATCACGCACATGCAAATGCACAATCGCTGCCCCGGCCGCCGCCGCACCAAGCGCTGCATCTGCAATCTGCTTGGGCGTAATGGGCAACCCCGGGTGCTGCTCTGGCTTGGTCAGGTTACCCGTAACGGCACAGGTCAGAATGGTCTTTTTAACGGCTTTGGGCATAATGAAGGCTCTGATGTTTGGAAGGTGATTTCTATATCAAAGGAATACTTTGACCCAACATGTAAAACAAAACAAGGAGGCGGAGGAATACATCCCTGTATTGATTTCTGACAGCTGTAATGAGAGCGCATAATTTTGCGATCAAGGCCTTGTGATTACCAGAATTTCTCACTGTCCTTACTCTCACTGTCCGTAGCGGGTCATAATGGATCGCCATTCTTTTGAGTTTTTAAGGTAAGAGATCTGGGATTGCAGGTAGGCATGAAGATCTGCGTCGCCTTTGGTGAGAAAATGTCTTTGGAACCGACTGTGAGGGTCGCTTGAAAAATGTATTCGCCCCGCTAGTTTTCGTTTGGCCAAAAGGTATTTGGCGATGGGGGTGGGCATAATACCTGCGTCAACTTTCTCCACAAACACCATGCGCATGGTTTCCCAATAATTTGATGTGTTTATGCGTGTAATACTGCCGTCTTTAACTAGGGCATCTAAACTTACCCACATCGCGCCTTCCTGCCCGGCAACGGTTCGTCCTTTGAGGGAGTTTGGCCCTGTGTATTCAATTGGGTTTTTAGGAGACGAAATGATGCTGTTACTGTCTTCCTGATAGCCTGTAGTCCAAAGGTATTTAGTTTTGTTGGTGTCATTAAACCAGGTGGGGTTAACCCAGGGAATGACAATTTTTGGATCTTGATCTAGCCGTTTGTTAAGCTCTAATCTGGAAAGCGGTGTTACCTTAAAATTATAACGGCCTTTTGAATGTTCACTCAATAAGTCAGCAAGCTCATATGTAAGGCCAAGCCTTTTTTGAGGTCTGACAATAAAAGGCTCTCCTATATGATAGGTCAGAAAGGGGATGATCTGTTCTGATGTTGATTTCAGAGTTGCATTTTGGGGTGCTGAGGGTTCTTCTGCCCATAAAGTAGAGGGAATTAAAGGCAAAATCAGAACAAGCACACAAGCATATAGAGTTCTAAAGGGGCTTGTTTTGGCTAAATTAGGCTTGATATTCATTATGGAAAGGCCTCACCTTTCTATTTTATATCAACACTTTGAACGTTTTAAACTATTTCTTGGCCATAATTTTACAGAACCGGAATTAAGGAATTCATAAGCTAAGCTTTTCACGGAAAATAATCAGATTTTGACAAGCTTTGAAAGTGCCAATGATGTAGTGTTCTGATCTGAAAACGTCGAGGCTCCATAATGTGGAGATTTAAGGCATTTGTTGAAGGGAATTATGAAGTCATGAGCAATAAACCAGACATTAAAACAACACCCGGAATTCGAAAAACAAGCGGCCGTGGAAGGTTATTCGACAGCATTTTGGATACGGTTGGTGATACGCCCTGCATCCGGATTAACAATCTCGCACCAGAAGGTATGGCAGAAGGGGTGCGGATTTATGTGAAAGCCGAATTCTTTAACCCGGCAAGTTCGGTTAAGGATCGCTTGGCCCTGAATATTATCGAAGCCGCAGAGCGTGATGGCAGCTTGAAGCCCGGCCAAACAGTGGTTGAAGCCACCAGTGGTAATACCGGGATCGGTTTGGCGATGGTGTGCGCGCAAAAGGGCTATCCGCTTGTTGTGACGATGGCTGATAGTTTTTCGATTGAGCGCCGTAAATTGATGCGGGTCTTTGGTGCCAAGGTGGTTTTGACGCCGCGGGCGGAAAAAGGCTTTGGCATGTATAAAAAGGCTGTTGAGCTGGCCGAAGCAAACGGCTGGTTTTTAGCCCGCCAGTTTGAAACCGATGCCAATGCCGATATTCACGAAAATACCACGGCACAAGAAATCATGGCTGATTTTGAGGGTGAAAGGTTGGATTACTTTGTCAGCGGTTATGGTACTGGTGGCACCATCACGGGTGTTTCGCGTGTGTTGCGTAAACAAAGACCCGAAACAAAAATCATTATGACGGAGCCGGCCAATGCCCCGTTGATTGGTAGCGGCACCCCTCAAGAACGCGATGCAAAAGGATCTCCAGCAGTTAGTCATAGCGCGTTTCAACCTCATCCCATCCAAGGTTGGACACCAGACTTTATCCCCCACGTATTGCAGGAAAACCTGGATAACAACGGCTACGACGACCTGATGCCAATTACCGGACCAGACAGCATTGCCTGGGCACAAAAGCTGGCCCAAAAAGAAGGCATTTTAACGGGCATTTCTGGTGGCGCAACCTTTGGTACCGCCATGGCCGTTGCCCAAAACGCCGCCCCCGGATCGGTTATCCTCTGCATGCTGCCCGACACCGGTGAGCGCTACATGACAACCCCAATGTTCGAGAGCATTATCGACGACATGGACGCAGAAGAAATCGCGCTTTCCAAATCAACACCCGGCTTTCAAATGAGCTGATATCTCCATGGCACAGCGCTTTAACCAAAAGCGCTGTGCCTATTGGCTGATATCGGTTTAGGTGGGAACTCTTCAAAACGAAAGTTGAGTTTTGTCGGTTGATCCGTCCACTATTGTGCGAAAATGAAATGGGACCTGAATGCCGTGTCGAGGGCCTGTCTGGCCATCGTTGTTGCTTCATCCGGGGCTTTGTTAAATTGAACTTGATAATACTCGGCGAGTGCTGCTTGTGCCTTTGGGTATTGGGTATAAATTTTGTTGTAGAGGCGTTGGTAGCTCTTGCCTCTTTTCGCCCAATTTTTTAATGCAGTATCAACCTGCTCTCGTGTATTATATGGCTCTGTGTTTATAAGGGCCCACGGCCTTTGTATCATGTTGGCTAAAACGTGTGTTATCTTTCCGCGTAATCTTGCGGTTGACTGTAACGTGCCTTCGTTATCGCCATCTCCGAGTGTCTCATCCAGATAATTTACCAAGTTTTTTACCGCAAAGGGCAGGAGGTCAGAGATTGTTTTCTTTTCGGATTTGAAATGGATTGAGCATCGTTCTTTGGCACCATCTTGTGCAACGGATAACACTGACCAAGCACCCAGAAAGACATAAGGGTTCCCGACATCTAACGCCCACACTTCCTTATTATCTTCTGCCTGTATCATCAAAGGCGGGGTCCACTGTTCCTCAGCGAGGGGGGTGAATTTTCTTTCTGCAGGACTGCGGCTGTATCCATCGAGAAAGGAGGTCGGGGAAATGTTTTCAGGGATGGCAAATAGAGTGTATTGATCGCCTCTCCATCCGAAGGCATCTTCGTTTATTACATAGCGCAAGCCATGGGTTGTTTCCGTCTGCCAATAGATACTACGTGTGAAATTTCCATCCTCATTACTTTTAGGGATTTTTTGAAAAATTGACGTATCAGCAATAAGGGCGTCGCCACCAGATAAATCCAGCCCCATTGGGCCAAGGGCGAGGTTGCTTTTTATACTTGCCGGAATGGTAAGTGAGTTATGAAGATAAAAGCTGTTGGAATTGTATTTTTGCGTCGCAATTTCGAAGGCATGTGCACAGATTTCATGAGAAGAGTTTTTATTAAGTTGTGGCCAGGTAACAGCTTCCGCCAAGGTGATTTGTGGCAATGTAATAAGAGTTACAATAGGGGGAAGTGTTTTAAGGATCTTACTAATCGTATGTATGAAATGGTTCATGACATTTATCTCAATTTAAATCGCCAAGCGTCAGCTGAGCTCATTTGTGGGCAGGCATTGATAAGGCTGAATGTTTAGACGGTATGCTTTTTCTATGATCGGCTATTCAAATGCCTCAATTTGTTCGCGTGCGAATTTGTGGTTTTGCTTTTCTTTTCTGATCGCGAAATAGAGCCAAAAAAAGTCGATGGTTAGCCAGATGGTTTGGATGAGAAATATAAATCCAATTGTTGCAAATAGCTTTTCGAGATGGGGATCAGCATCGACTATTCCTTGTTCAGGATCCTGCTGAAAGCTGTAGTAGATTGCATAAATTAGTACCCCGAAATTTACCATAAGAACCAGAAATTGAAGGATACCCACTTTTACTCTGTCGAGATAAAAACGATGACCGCCAAAGAAGCCCATGAAAAGCCAAAGGGCATAGGCAACCGTAAATGATTTATCGCTAAAAGCTTTAAAGGGAGGGGGCATTATAGCTAATCTCAAGGCGGACAGGAGGAAAAGACGATCTTCTATTTATCGACTATAAATTGTGATTGCGTCTGACGAAAGAAAAACATCTTCCTTGGTGGTGCGATTGTGGTGTAATATTGCATCGTATAAATGTTGAAAGCTCATAACATGCCAAGACAAAGCATTACCTTTACAGATCCCAACAGTGAATGGCTGAGAACGAAGGTTGATGTTGAGGGCGAATATTCGAGCAACAGCGAAGTTGTCAACGATCAGATCCGTAAAGCCCGGGTAAACGAGCAGGCTGAAATCAACGCGGTCCGGGCTGCGCTGCGTGTCGGAGAGGAAAGTGGTATTAGTAATAAAACGCTCAAAGATATCATCAAGGCCGTGATGGAGCGACAAGCCAAATAATGGCGGGGTATAAGCTAACCGAAGCTGCCGCAATCGATTTTGAAGTAATCCTTGAATACGGGATAACGACATTTGGTCTGGAGCGGTCCCTGAAATATCAAAGGGCATGATCCGCCGATTTCTTGAACTGTGTGAACAACCGGAACTCTATCCCGTCGTTGAGCAGATCGACAAAAACTATCGCCGCAGCGTTTATGGTTCGCACTCAATCTATTATCGTGCTCTTGAGGGCGAGATTATCATCACCCGTATCCTTGGCCGTCAGGATCTTGCGAAAGCGTTTTGATCGTATTCTCACCCCGCAACCTGACCCAACAACCAGTCTTTCAAGGCTTTACTCGCCTTGCTTAAGGGGCGGTTTTTGGGGTGGACGAGGTAATAGCTTTTGGGGGAAGACAGGCGGAGGTCGAAGGGTTCAACCAACTCGCCGTTTTGTGCTTCTGGACAGGTTAGTATTTCATTACTCAGGGTTAACCCTTGGCCGCGGCGGGCGGCGTCAATGGCGAGCAGGGCTTGGTCGAAGTGCATGCGGGGGATGGCATCCTGTTGCGTCTTGGGCAGGGTGGTAAACTGCTCCAGCCATTCTTCCCAGTGATGGTGCATGCTGGTGTTGAGCAGAGTGGCCCCGGCAACATCTTCGGGTTTGTTTAAGGGGTGTTGTTTCAAATAATCCGGAGAACAGAACAGCCGCACTTCATCCGCATACATCAGCTGACTTTCAAGGCTCGGATCATGACCGTCATAATGACGAATGGCGAGATCTGCGGGCTCGTGGTGAAAATCCACAGGGATCAGGGTGGCGTTGATATGAACTTCAATATTGGGATGCTTGCTGACAAAACCTGCCAATCTTGGGCCGAGCCACTTCGCTGCAAGGGTTGGCGACAACGACAGCTGCACGCTATTTGAGGTTTGTTCTTTGTAACAGGCGCTGGCTTGGGAAATTTGTTCGAGGGCAGGAGCAATGGCGCTATAATATCCTTTGCCTTGATCTGTGACCTGAAGCTGACGCGCCTGCCGGATAAACAGCGGGTAGCCGAGCCATTCCTCCAGTTTTTTTACCTGTTGAGACACAGCACCCGGCGTAATAGAAAGTTCTCGTGCGGCTTCTTTAAACGACGCATGACGCACGGAAGCCTCAAAAGCGACCAGAGCACGTAAGGGGGGCATTGATTTACGCATGTGACACCGTGTTTTTGTAATCGTTGTGATAGTTTCTGGCTTTGTCTTCGCGATAGTTTTGTGATCTATTCATTGATAGCTAGCTGACTGTTTTCAGTCTAACGTGGAAGATCAGTAGTAACAAATGAAATAGGTTTTCTATTCTATAGGCGCGTTAAAATCGTTTGTGAATAAAGTAAGATCGGCTTACATGCTACTGACTTAATTAACACAGGAACCTAATCATGTCCCTTGCGTCAGTAAAATCATCTAAGTTCTTTCACAGCAGCACATTTTTGATTGTGACGGCCTGTTTACTGCTGATGTTCTCTTTTGGTTATCGCTCTGGTTTTGGATTGTTTCTCTCTCCGATTAGTGAAGACAACGGCTGGTCGCGCGATATCATGTCTTTTTCTCTCGCCTTACAAAATCTGGTCTGGGGCGTGGTTGCTGTCTTTGCGGGCGGTCTGGCTGACCGTTATGGTAATGTGCGTGTCGTCCTTGGTGGTGTGGTGCTTTATAGCCTTGGCATGTATCTCATGTCGGTCACCGACAGCATCTGGATGTTACATACATCAGCAGGATTGATCGTTGGCTCTGGTATTGCGGGAACGGCCTATGGCATCGTCCTGCCCGCCATGGCCCGCGCTGTTGGTGAAGAGCGCAGACAATGGGCACTGGGCCTCGGTACCGCGGCAGGTTCCATGGGGCAGTTCCTAGTGGTACCGATTTCGTTTCAGTTGATGGATAGCTATGGCTGGGTCATGGCGCTTCAGATTATGGCAGCGTCGGGCATTATCATGGCATTACTGGCAATTCCTCTAGCCCCTTATTCGGGGGCACATGATACTTCGGTTAAAGGACCAACTCAGGGCGTGTGGGATGCCTTGAAAGAAGCCATGCGCCATCACTCATTTTTATTGCTGGTTGCGGGGTTTTACGTCTGTGGGTTCCAGCTCGCCTTTGTCACCGTTCACATGCCTGCCTATCTGGTTGATCTCGGTTTCGGGCCAGAGGTCGGGGCCTGGGCCATTGCCCTTATTGGCCTGTGTAACGTGGTGGGGTCATACCTTTCGGGGTATCTTTCAGGACGGTTTCCCAAGCGTGAGGCGTTGGTGGTAATCTATGTCGCGCGCGCCATTGCAACCACAGTATTCTTGCTGTTACCGATCACCCTGACGTCAGTGTTGATTTTCAGTGCCGTGCTTGGCTTTTTCTGGCTCGCCACCGTGCCGCCGACTTCAGGTCTTGTCGCGGTGATGTTTGGCACCCGTTATATGGCCATGCTCTATGGTATTGTCTTCCTGGGCCATCAGCTCGGTAGTTTCACAGGTGTCTGGCTCGGTGGTTATCTCTATGAAGCTACAGGCTCTTACGACCCCGTCTGGTGGATCTCCGTCCTACTCGCCCTGCTGGCAGCCCTCGCCCACTGGCCCATCAAAGAACGCCCGGTTGCGAGATTGCAGGGAGTGTAGGTGGGCGAAGTCATTAAACCGGAAGGGAAGCTCCCTTCCGGGCCATCCTGTTAATCGAGTTTCTTGGCTTCAGTTTTTATGAGAGATCAAGAGGGTTATTTTCTACAAGTATTAGATTTTCCTGACCTCTATCAAGTTGCATTGCTTCCATAGCTTTGACGATCACTATTTTTTGTTCTGAGGTAATCGATATATCATCTTCAAGTAAGGCATCAACTAAGGTTTCCATGCCTAATCCCCATTCATTGTATTTATAGATATAATCATGAATAGTTTCTTTTATATCTTTAGGTAAAAGGTGTTCAGTCTGTTCATAGATTTGTTTGGAAATCTTACTGTTTCTATGACGGTCCATTATTTTGAAAATTATTTTGTTCATTGGAATAAAACTCAAGGGCCGATAGAGTGAAACATAAATGGAGATATTTAGAAAAATCAATAAATTAGATTGTTGTATCTCTGAATTTGAAAAATGCGACATAAGCACGGTGCCGGGGGCACATTAAGTTATTTTCTCGTCAACAAATATGCCAAATTATCATACTCCGTTGCTAATAGCAGGTAAGTATCGTGCCATCCATTTGAAAGGGCTATTTCTTGTATAGGTCCTGCAATCGTAAAGAGAATTATTGCGTATTCTGGCAGAGGATTGTTCGCGGGCTTTAAGAGATGAGAAATTGTCTCGTCAACCAGCCTTTTGATCTCAACAGGATCTTCATCTGGCCAGCCTTGAGCTGTTGATCGTGATAAAAGCTCTTTTGTTGTTGCTAAAATAGTTATGAGCTTTTGTTTATCTGACCAGCGATCTTCAAGCGTTAAATTGCTTAACCAATCCATATTAGATGCCTATTGAAATCAAACTATCTATTGGAATAACAATAGCTTTTGGAGATAAGGTTTTCAAGGAAAGAGGTGACGCAGCGCTTTAAGGCCTTTTGTTGCCTTGCTTTGTGACGCTGGATTATATGTTGTGATCCTTGACACCTCTATTGCTCTATCGCAGTGTCTCACACTTGTTGGGTAAGTATTGAGGGTGATTTTATATCCCTGTAATCCTATCCCAATTAAAGCCTGAAATTGAAAATGTTTAGATTTCAAGGCGACTATTGTGATGTGAATGGCTGAATTGTCGCATCACTCTTGTTTATCAAATATATAGTGTAAACTAGCTGCTTATGACACAGAGTACTGAGACTTTGTATGCTTGAAGTTACCTTTAGAACGACAGCGGTTGAACGGGCGTATAAATACTGGCTTAGTAAGCGCCCCCCGGAAAAAGGCACACCGGGAAACGGCTCCACAGATGAGTGTCAGTCGTCGGGTGGGGGAGCCGGGCTATTGCCTTCGCGTGCCTTAATTGACCCCATTGAGATGCGTGCTTTTCTCCCCAATGTTTTACTGTTGGATGTGCAAAGAGAGCCGCTGGATTTTCGTTTTCGTGTGGTTGGGACCAGTGTGACCCCGTTGCTTAACCGTGATTATACATCGGAATGGATGAGCAACATCGACAACCTGAAAGCACCAGGTAAAGTCTGGACAAACTGTAGTTCTGCGGTTGAGTTCGGAGAGCCTGTTTATGCCTGTACGCCCTATACGGGGCCCAAACGGGGTATTTTGGATGTTGAGGATCTCATCCTTCCACTCGCGGCTGATGGTCGTACGGTTGATATGCTGATGATCATTTTGGCGGGAACCAAGAAAGAAGTGACACCGAAAGTGTAGTTTTTGGAGTAAGTGACTTTAATAATTGAATTTTCCAATAAAAAATCATAATTCTGTGCAAAGTAGCTCTGTTACGGGGGCAATCTGGACCGAGCAAATCGCCACCACGTATGTCGAAAATACGGTGAGCATGCCATTAATCGGCTGACTGCAGCGCGGGCAGGGCTTAACCAGGATGATCGTGTGTTGGATATCGGGTGCGGCAGCGGCTCCGTCTTACGGGCTGCGGCAGAATTTGCAACCAAAGGGGACTTGATCGGCGTTGACCCAACGCCAGCAATGATTAGGATTTCACAAACTGAAAGCGCCGACCATCCGGATTTCGCCCGCATGCGGTTGTTGCTTGGTGGGGCCGAAGCGTTGCCGTTGCCGGATAATCGGGTAACGGTTTGTTGGGCGATCAAACATTGCACCATTGGCAGGATATTGCGTTGGGCTTGGCAGAAACTCATCGGGGTTTAACCTCCGATGGACGTTTTATTCTTGTTGAAGAGATCTTTGAAAAAGGCCACGGTCTGGCGCTGGATGAGATACAAGAACATTTGATTGACGCTGGTTTTAAGGTCGTGAACTCAAGCCTTCAATACGCAGACGGTGCGCAAATGCACATGGTTGTGGCACGTAATAATAAAGAGAACTGAGTATGAATTTCACAGCAACCCTTATCGGGTTTTGACATAATATTTTGGTTTGTGCTTGTCATGGTGAGGAATCTTTTATTTTAAACATGTTTCTGTTTATTTGCAGAAACTTATTTAAAAGCAGGAGCTTACATGTTGCATGTGTCTGTAGCTGCTCGTATGCTTCGAGTGTAATAATTTTGGGTACACAATAATTCTGGCAATTGAGATGATATAATGGACGACAACAAATTATACGAAGACTTTATGTTGGTCAGTGTTAATACCGATAGGCTTGGCCACATAATTGATGGTGCTTCTCTGGCAGATACAACGGGTTATTTTTTAGAGTTTGGGGTTTATAAAGGAAGGACTCTCAACCATATTGCCGGTAAATTTCCTTCTTTAAAAATTTGGGGATTTGATTCTTTTGACGGTCTGCCTGAACCATGGGTTCGGTCTTATGACAAAACAAATGTGACACCACAAAAATGGTTTGCTCTAGACGAATTGCCCGTGGTTGCCTCTAATGTGGAGCTTGTTGTGGGGTTGTATGAGAGTTCTCTTCCTGCATGGTTAAGTGAACACGATGGCAACGTTTCATTTCTTCATGTTGATTGCGACCTTTATTCCTCGACTAAAGAAATTTTGAACAATTTAAATGACCGTATCGTTCCGGGAACGATCATTGTTTTTGATGAATTATTCGACTGGCCAGAAGCTGGATATGAAAGCTGGAGAGAATGTGAGTGGAAAGCATTGATTGAATGGATGGCTGAATATGGCCGCGATGTTGAACCCTTGTGTCGAACGGATACAGGACAAGCCTCATTAACGGTCATTAAATAAATTATTAGTGTTACTTTCCTCAAATTCAAGTTTGCTACGCAGCTGTTAGGAGTCAAGGTTTTCCGGTAATGTCTAAGCCAGTTACATATTCGAAAAATAATGACCCAAAGAATAATGACCCAAGAAAGGCTGGTGAGGTAAACGCAATCTCATCGTGTGCGTTTACCACTCGTAGAATTGCAGTTAAGGCGTGGGGTTTTACATCTGTGCATCTTGAGACTGTGCAAGATGTAAAACTGGAAGCGGAATTGTTGGAGCTGTTGACCCCGGCAGTGACCATGTTTTTACCTGAACCGTTACAGCTTTCACAAAAAACAGATCGCATTGCTTCTTGGATCATTGCACGCAACAGTGAAAGCACTGTTCTTGAAGCTCGTGATAAATCAACACACGCGTTGTTGGGGGTGCTTATTCTTGCTGTGACTGACGATGCAGACTGCCCTTTGGAAATAAGGCTGGGTTATTTACTCCGAGAAAAGAGTTGGGGCAGGGGCATTGCAAGTGAATTGCTCAAGGGTTTGGTGGCGTGGTGTAGGGAAAATCATCTCCCCGTCCATTTTCTTGGTGGTGTTGAGAGGGGAAACCCGGCTTCGGCATCTGTATTGATTAAAACAGGTTTCAAAAGATCGAACACGTTGTCTTCTGAGAAAACGGATATTTTTGAGTTAAGTCTTGGAGCAAAATTACTCTAATTATACTGTCCTTGATGTCTTTATTTCTGGTCAGTTTATAATGGATGCTTGTCACCAGTTGCTTATGCGCTGATCGCTCAGTAGGATCCGGTGATGATAAATTCAAATGATAATACAGATCTTATTCAAAGTTTTCGAAGCGTCGTCGGGCGCCGGTATGTTCTGAGCGATCCGAAAAAGACGGAGCGTTTTCGCAAGGGCTTTCGCTCTGGTCAGGGTGAGGCCATTGCTGTGGTGCGCCCAGGTACTTTGTTGGAACAATGGCAGGTCCTCAAAGCCTGTGTTGCCGCGGATAAGATCGTCATTATGCAGGCCGCCAATACGGGGTTGACCGAAGGCTCAACGCCAAAAGGAATTTATGACCGGGATGTGGTGCTGATTAACACCAATCGAATGAAGCAAATCCAGATACTGGATGAAGGTAAACAGGTGATCAGCTTTCCGGGCTCAACCCTTTTTGATCTCGAAAAATTACTCTTCCCCTTAAAACGTTTACCGCATTCGGTAATTGGATCATCTTGTATTGGGGCGTCCATCGTCGGTGGTGTGTGTAATAACTCGGGTGGTTCCTTGATAGAACGTGGGCCTTCTTATAGTGAGCTTTCTCTCTTTGCGCAGATTGGCAAAGGCGGCCAGTTGGAACTGGTCAACCATCTGGGCGTGAAGTTGGGCCAAGGGCCGGAAGATATTCTCACTAATCTGGAATGTGGGAACTATACTTCTTCGGATATTCTTGAAACCAACAATAAGGCCTCAGACAGCGAATACCACGAGCGGGTGCGCGAGATTGATGCCGACACGCCTGCACGGTTTAATGCAGATAAGCGCAGGTTGTATGAGGCCAGTGGCTGTGCTGGGAAATTGGCGGTCTTTGCGGTGCGGTTGGATACCTATCCCCGCTATGAGAGCGAGCAAACCTTTTACATCGGCACCAATGATGCCAACGAGCTGACCGAGATCCGTAGGTCTATTCTGGAAAGTTTTGAAAACTTGCCTGTGTCTGCTGAATATATGCATCAGGAAATTTATGATATTTCCGAGCGGTACGGCAAAGATACGTTGATGATGATTAATGCTTTGGGGACGGATCGCCTGCCGACTTTTTTTGCCCTTAAGGGTGCGATTGATGCCCGGTTGAGCAAGGTTAAGTTCCTTCCCAAAAACCTGACGGACAAGTTTATGCAGCTTGTTGGGCGGTGTTGGCCCAATGTATTACCCAAGCGTATGCGCACCTTTCGTCAAAGGTTCGAGCATCATCTGATCTTGAAAATGCGTGACCAAGGAGCACAAGAAGCCAAAGATTTCCTGACGGATTTTTTTGCCAAAAACAGCGGTGATTTTTTTGACTGTACTTCACGCGAAGGCAAAATTGCCGGACTGCACCGTTTTGTTGCCGCCGGGGCCGCGATCCGTTTTCAGGCTGTACATGCGAGCGAAGTCGAGGATATTCTCGCGCTTGATATTGCGTTGCGCCGTAATGACCGTAATTGGTTTGAAAAGCTCCCTAAAGAGATTGAAGACAAGCTGGTTCACCGGCTCTATTACGGTCACTTTATGTGTCATGTTCTGCATCAGGATTACATCGTCAAAAAGGGCGTGGATGTTACCAGTCTAAAGGCGGACATGCTGGCTATTTTGGATCAACGCGGTGCAGAGTATCCAGCCGAGCATAACGTTGGTCATATTTATAAGGCCAAACCTGATCTGGCTAATTTCTATAAATCCATCGACCCCACTAACAGCTTTAACCCGGGCATAGGGAAAACTTCACGTAACAAAGATTATCGTGAATAATAGGTTTTGTACTTATGATGTGGTTGCTCATCTTAATATAAATGTAATTTTAGTACATTTTTTGAGAAGTATAATTCAGCGCATTCACTTTGCCAAAAGAGAAGCTGAATTATAAATCGGAAATATCATTGGGCCCTAATGAAGTCGTATTTCTCATAACAGAGAAGTTGAAAAAGGCGTAAGAATCGCGATATTAAATTACACTTATGTCCCGTAAAATAATGAAAACTAACAATATTTAGCTTATTGTTGAAATTTTTTTAAGTTTCTATGATGTTATACAAAATCAAAATTTGATGGCTATCTAATTGATTTTTAAGTTGTATATACTTTATGAGATAGATGGGGTGTTCTCGTGTCGGTTTCTAAGGAAGGGTGCTGAGTATTCTGTGCGTTTATTTTTAATGACTCTTTAAGAAAATAACCGTAATTTTCCTACACTCGGTCTCCCGGGGAACCTAAAAGTGAACTTCTTTTTACTTAAATAAATTAATTTGCAGTATGAATTTGCATTATGTATGGGATTGAGTTGGGTATCGTTCATTAGAAATATCGTGTGGTTTTGATGACGACTTTAGGATGTGGGGACAGAGTACAAAACTGGATGACATCGTTTCGGTTTACCGAACAAATTTAGACCTGAATGCAAAATGTATAAGTACTTTCGGTCTGATTGAGTACGGGATCTGCTTTGAAAATCGGACGTGTCGTAAGGGGGACGTTTAAGTTGTCCAGTTTTAAGGATTCAAAGGTACTTCCTTAAAGGGGGGATCTAGCCAACGTGGAAACCGATCATGGGACGGGGAGTTTTTACCTGAACCGTTGAAATACCTGCGGGAGAAAACTTTCTGGTTTTTTACTGCGATGTCAGGCTAAACAGAGTTTTACGCAAGAACTTTAGGGTGGGGGACGTAAAATTAGTTTGGCAGCGTTGTGTTCTGCATCGCAAATGCGGGTGTCGGGGTAAGTACAGATCTTAATGATGGTCCAGGTAGTGACTTTGGTCTAGAGGAGCGCAGGTAATACCTAAGGGGGTATAAGCGTTCTGCCTTTGAATTTTGTTACGTAGTTTTACTGTTGAAAAGAAAGCGAGTGCCCGCAATAGCTAAGCCGCGACAAAGGCCGGCGGGGCAGAGATGCCCATTCTTTTGAGATAACACTATCTTATTACAAACCCTATTTTTGAATAGCCCTCAGCCCACTACGATGCCGGATGTTCGCTTTGCTTCGTCTTGCAGCCAATGGATAAAAGAGCTTAATGATTTTCTCGGAGGATGGTATTTGGAAGGGTAAACGATGTAATAAGGCCAGTCAGAGATTTGTTTTTCTGAAAAGGGTTGAATCAGAGTGCCTCTATGAATTTCCTCGCTAATCAATACCGACCGCCCAAGCATAAAACCTTCACCGTTAACGGCGGCCTGAATGGTAAGGTTGCTGTCACTAAAGGATTGGCTTGGTTCCAAGCTTGATGAGGGGGGGAGGCCTTCTCTGTTAAACCAGATTTGCCAATTCAAGTTGGTGTTTTCGTGGTCAAAGGTATCGTCAGCTAACAACCTGCAGTTTCCAATGTTCTTCAAATCGATACGATTATTTGCCCAATAAGTAGGACTGCACGCAGGAGAAACATATTCATCAAACAATTTTTTTGAGTGACAGCCTTGATAATTGTTGCCTTTTAAGTGTTGCGGACCAGACCTTATTGATAATGAAAAATTATCTCGGGAGAAATCAACAAGATTAACCGAGGCTTCAACCATAACCCTGCACCCTGGATGGTGTAAGGAGAAGGCGGGTAGTCGGCTAATCAACCACCTTGAGGCTAATGATGGCAGGATGCTTAGCCTGATTTCACTTTCGTTAGGAATGTTTTTTCTATGAGAAACTTCTTGCTCCAGTTTATCAAAAACCAAATTTATTTGCTGGGAAAAGCGGATACCGTCTGGGGTCAGTGTTGTTTTGTTTGATGTCCTTTGCAGGAACTTAATGCCCATCCAGCCTTCCAGTATTGTGATTTGTTGACTTACAGCTGATGAACTGACGCAGAGCTCTACAGCTGCTTGTGCCAAACTTCCATTTCGTGCGACAGCATCAAAAGCTCGAAGGGAATTTAAGGGAGGCAGTTTTCTCATGTCTTGCTCTGTTCGTGTTTGGTGTAAGCTATGAACGATGTGCTTAGCTGAAAGTGTCTTAATTAGCTGCATAATTGGGTGTTATGTCAAGAAATGTCAAAAATATAGCATAAGAAAATCAAAATCTATAATGCTTCGTTTTTAAATATTATTTCTAATAATATAATAATTACAACTATTTATATTTAATGCTAAAATATAGCATAAGAAAAACTTAGCCTATAGTTATTATTAAATGGGGACTGTTTACGACAAAGGCGTGTTATATTTATATCCTGTTTTATTGATGGTAGGAATGATGAATGTCTATGATAAAAGCAATTGGCGTCCGAGAAGCTTTGCCCGTAAATCACGAAGATTGCTTCGTTGAGGTGGAACTCAAAACACCAGAAGCTACAGGCCGTGACCTGTTAGTTCGAATTAGAGGTATTTCAGTTAATCCTGTTGATTGTAAACAAAGACAAATGATCGAGGGACCTTTGAAAGAACCTCGTATTCTTGGTTGGGATGTTTGCGGTGAAATCGTGGCTGTAGGATCTGATGTCGAAAATTTTACTGTCGGAGAGCAGGTTATCTATGCGGGTGATATCACGCGTCCAGGATGTTATGCGCAAATGCAGTTGGTTGACGAAAGGTTGGTTGGTCCAAAACCAGAAACCATTACCGAAGAAGAAGCTGCATCATTGCCGTTAACTGCTCTTGCAGCTTGGGAAGCTTTATTTGATCGTCTTGATGTTGATAAAACGAATAGTCGTGATGGCAAGGCAATCCTGATTATTGGTGGTAGTGGAGGCTTGGGCTCTATGGCAGTGCAGCTTGCACGGAAACTGACCAATTGCACGGTGATCACAACTGCATCTCGCGCCGAAAGCAAGGAATGGTGCTTGAAGATGGGAGCGCATCATGTTCTTGATCACTCCAAGCCATTGCCGGAGCAAATGACTAAGATCGGGTTTGAAACTGTTCCCTATATCCTCAATTGTAATAACAATGTGCCTTATTGGGAAGCGATGAGTGAAATGGTATCCCCCGAAGGATCAATCTGTTTGGTTGCGAGTACCAAAGCCAAGCTTGATCTGGATATCTTTATGAAAAAGAGCGTACGTATTAGCTGGGAACTGATGTTCACAAGATCCATTTTTTCGACCAAAACAATGGCCAACCAAGGTGATATCTTGAGCCGCGTTTCTAAATTGGTGGATACTGGTGTGCTTACCCATACGAAAACAATGAGCCTGGGGGAAATGACAACACATAGTCTCGCTGCAGCGCATGCTCAGGTGGAGAGCGGGAAGATGATCGGAAAGCTATCTCTTGGTGGTATTTCTGATTAAGTAAAAAGCGATTATCCTCAGGGTTTGTCGGTCAACCTTGGGGATAGCCGTGATCATTTTATCATATAGTACGGGCAAATCATGGATTTTCGTATTTGGATTACTTACGTGTGCACGCGTTAATGCTTATGGGGGCTTATGGGCAAAATCCATCTAAATAATCAAAATTGAACGGGCCACAATATAGATCCCCAACAATAAGAGAGCGACAAAGAAGACGCGACGAAATATCTTTTCTGAAATTTTTGCACGTACTCTCTGCCCTATAAACACACCAATTATTGTTGGTAATAAAGCAGCAAGCGACTGCATTCCAAGTGATGCGTCAAGTATGTCGTTCCCCCTAAGGCTCAACGCGAGGGCGAGGGTCGACAAACTGAATAAAATGCCCAAGGCTTGAACAAGGGTGTCGCGTGAAAGACCTATTGCCTGAAGGTACATAGCGCCGGGTATAACAAATGATCCGGTCATTCCCGTGAGTACACCATTGATACTGCCTAAAGCAGGTGCAATCCAAAATTCTTGGCGTCGGGTAAAGCAAAGACGCATCCCTTTTAACCCTATGCTACCATAAAGGATCAGCAAGACCCCAAGAAGGAGGGAGAGGTGGTTCCAGTCAATTCTGGTTATTGCCATTGCACCAAGCCAAACCAGCCCTGTGGCTGGGAGTAAAAAGGGCCAGATACGCCAGATGATTTTTAAGGGATTTCCACCAGCCAAAGATTGCCAGATGTTTGTGAGCAAGGATGGAACAAGAATAAGAACCATGGCGGATGGTAAATCAACAACAGTGGTGAGAAGGCCGAGACTAATCGTAGGGAGACCAAGGCCAACGATGCCTTTGACTGTACCAGCAAAAACAAAAATGACAGCGATCAGGGCCATGGTCAGTGGTTCAATCATACTGGAACCATAACAGCTTCGGGCTTTTCTGGAAGATAATTTGTAAGGAACAATATCTTCTAGAGGAGCAATGTGTCTATGAGGGACAGCCTGTTTAGTTGTACCCTTCGTCGAAAGTACCGATGGTTTGTTAAGCCATCAGTACCAAAACGATGTTGATTTTTATGATTTAATTTCTATTGAAATCAAGAGTATCAGTATTAAATTTTTTAACCATTAATACTAGTTTAGCGAGTGACGAAGCCGCCGTTAACGAACAGGGTTTGGCCTGTTATCCATCGGGATTTTTCCAAATGTTGGTTGAGAGGGCAGCAGCCGAACTGGACGGGCCAAGGTGGGATTAAATGTTTATAGGGATGTTTTGAGTCTTTGAACTCGCTGTCGAATATGGTCAATTACGGTTCGTAATGGAAGGTTTGGCGTACCAATAAGACTGGATGTTGCACAAATGAGTGGGCCTCGTATGTTATACGATAAAGTGATAAAACAACCCAAACAGACCTCTTTGAGACACTTCGAGTAAGGTGTGAAAGCTTCTGCTCGAAGGCAAAAGCATCACACATTATTTATAATTACTCAGATATTGGCGTTTTGCTGAGGTCTCTTAAAAATAAAACCTTTGTATGTTACGAATTTATCCTGTGGCAGTTTGTTCTTTGATTAACTCTTTTTCTAGAGAGATTGGTACTATCACTTTAACCTTGGTGCCCTCACCCTTACGGCTGGTGATTTTTAGTTCACCTCTGATTTGCTCTACAAAAGCATGAACGATGGGCAAACCAAGTCCTGTTCCTGATAAATCTGAGGTAAAGGCATTTTTTACTTGTCCGAATGGCTTGACGGCCAGATCGATTTCTTCTTCCGTCATACCGATCCCTGTATCTTCGATAACGATATTGACATTTCTGTTACCCGGCCATGCGCGAATAGTGACACGGCCTTGCGCGGGCGTATATTGCACTGCGTTTGATATAAGGTTGATCAACACTTGATACAGTTTACCCCGATCCGTATTTACGGTTTCAGGTAAATCACTATCCACCAGCACTGAAACGGTTAGATTTTTTTTCTCAGCGTGCTTTTGAACCATGTTTGCAGCATCTGAAATTAATGTCTGCAAAATGATATCTGTCAGTTCCAAATCTTGAATATTTTGTTCAACCTTTGAAAGTTCGAGAAGCCCATTTACCAGGCTGAGAAGGTGATTACCTGATGAAAATATGTCTTCAGAATATCCAACATAAGTTTTGCTGATAGGTCCGAATGCCTGCGCTCGCATAATATCGGAAAATCCTAGTATAGCGTTTAGCGGTGTTCTCATTTCATGGCTCATATGAGCTAGAAAATTTGCCTTCATTTCATTGGCTTCTTTGATGCGTGTCGCTTTCCTTAATTCACGTTCGATTTCTTTACGTTTCGAAATATCCCGCAGAATACCAGTATATAGAACTTCGTCGTCAATCCTGGTTTCGCCGACTGACAAATCCAAAGGAATAACTGTCCCGTCTTTATGTCGCCCGACAACTTCACGACCAATACCTATAACCCGCGCCTCTCGGGTTTCCTCGAACCGTTTGATAAAATTGCGATGTGCTGCGACGCTGATTCCATTGGTAATCATGGCAATGTTCTGGCCCACGGCTTCCTGCGCAGTATACCCAAAAATTCGATGCCCGCTTTTACTCCATTGGCGAATGACCCCCAACTTGTCAATCACGATAATTGCTTCGATAGTGGTGTCGAAAATTGCCTGCAACCTTGCCTGATCAGCACGGGCCTCTCTTTCCGCAGCTGAACGTTGCCGGGCTTCATTGGCAAGGTTTCTGATACTTTCTTTTAAGCGGGCCGCAAACGCGGCTGTCGCGACGCCGCCTGCTAAGACCAATGTTCCCAGGCCAACAAAAATTGCCAGAATGACATCATCCAGTCGACCAGTTTGACTGCCTGCCTCTATGATTGGATAGAATATGGCCGCTTGCATGGCTATGTAGTGCATTGATGCAACGGCTAATCCTAGTGTTGTCGCTGCCGTTATCTGTCTGAAACGTCTATATGACGTCTGGCGCTGCCCGTATTCGACAACGGCCAGGGAAATATAGGATAAAACAATCGCGGCAATGACTGACAAAGCAACATAACGTGGGTCGTAAAAAAGAATAGCAGGCATTCGCATTGCGGCCATTCCAACATAATGCATGGTCCCGATGCCCGCCCCCATCAGCACCGCGCCTATCATCAACCGAAGCTGAAGGTTGTATTGCTGCTGACTGACTACAGAAAGCGCGGTCAGGCTGGCAAGAATAGCCGGAACGATTGAGATGGAGGTTGTCAGAAAATCATAAGAGATCCCGCAAGGTAGTGAAAATGCCAACATACCGATAAAATGCATACCCCAGATCGCGCCACCGAAGGCCAGAGCGCCCGCTACTTTCCAGAGCGTGCCACTTCCTACATCGTTGGCCGCTGCGAGTTTTTCGGCGCGGGTCAAACACATCATTCCAGCCCAGCCGCCAAATATCGCAATGGCAACTGATAGAGCAACTAAATCGAGACGAAAAGCTCCGATCAGTGGTATAGAATTACCTGGAAAATCGACAATCCCTGTAAAATAAGTGTCAAAATACATGCCTTAATTTGACTCCGGTGCAAGACATTTAACTTGGGCGTAGAATTCCCTTTTGTGGTGAATTTTAGGCATAAACAACGAATAATAGGTTAATGAGAGGTGCCTCTTTTTATCGTCCGTCTTCATTGTGTATCAATATCTGGCCTGAGCCCCAAGTTTCTTCTATTTAAAAGTAAAGATTTTGGGTAAATGATTTTTGGCTTTATGCTGCAAACTTGTTAATTTTACATTTCTTTTCATATAGCGCAGTCGGGATTATTTCTAACCAATTTAAAATCCGTTTAGTGGCTTGATGGCTGCTATCAATGGCTTTGTCTTTAAGGGTGAGTGTGTTTGCAATCTTGGCTTCCTAAAAATTTGTCCCCTTAAAACGTAGGATCGAATTAAAGGCACTGGCTGTTGTTTCGTTGCATCTATCCGATAAGGCTTTTTGAACAAATTTTCAGATATCACTTCATCCAAATCATGAATAATAACGAGCAGGCCTGTTGCTAAAACCAACATCTCCGGGCGTCTTTTTTTTCTTCAATTCTATGAGCTGGAGTTCTCAGAGTAACAACGGGATAGATTTTACGCCATCCCCATACAGCTTTTTCTAGGCTTTGGCCTGAGTTGGTAATGTCTGATGATCAACCCTCGCTTTAGTTGATTGATGGTGGTTTCGAGATCGTCTGCTTTCAAATTACTCTATTTTAAGCCGGGTGATTTCAGGTGGGAAGTTATGGTGTTGATATCTGTCACAAAGGCTGGCCTTTGGAAAGTAAAGAGCGGTCACGTCTATACTACTTGTGATCGATATAATTGTTTGTGTCCATGTTATCAGTAGTGGTTTTGCATGCTTACATGCATATCGACCTGGATGTGTTTGAAATGGAACTAATTTAACGAAGTTCTGACCGAGCAAACGTGAAGTTTAAATCAATAAGAGTAGTGATTTTTATATATGTAATGGGGATTTTGACCCGAGATTATTCGCGTAAGTCTTTGAAAATTAAAATACTCGTTACCAATGTTTCATTATTTTGAAATCTTAGTATTTTTTAAAGATTTTAGAATTATCTAAATCCTATCTTCTTGATCAAGTACTCAAGAACACTTTATCGATGGATTCTGAAAAAATTCAATAAAACACCTAATTTGCCTTTGGAATCAATTTTATGAAACAATTTAAAACGACCGGTAGAGAACTCTTTTTTGACGATGATGAAATCATTGTAAGTAAGACCGACCTTAAGGGTAAACTGACCTACACCAATCCTGTTTTTATACGTCTGGCCGGATATAGCGAAGCTGAATTACTTGGCAAACCGCATAATATTATCCGTCATCCAGATATGCCGCGCTGTGTGTTCCAGCTTTTGTGGGAAACTCTTGGGCGCGGCGAAGAGATTTTTGCCTACGTCATTAATAAATCGAAGAATGGCGATCACTATTGGGTATTGGCTCATGTAACGCCTAGTAGGAACCAATCGGGTAAAATTATTGGCTATCATTCCAACAGACGAACGCCGGATAAAAAAATCCTGCAATCATCAATTATCCCGCTCTACAGAGAGTTGGTGGCAATAGAGAACTCAACGTCTAACCGTAAGGATGGCATGGAGAAATCCTATCAAAAACTCCTGAGCGTGGCATCGTCACAATCAATGAAATACGACGAGTTCATTGCAAGACTTGCGGCTTAATAAGAATTACGAATAAGAGTTTAAGTTATGTTTTTATCAAATA
This sequence comes from Kiloniella antarctica, assembly GCF_042682825.1. Lineage (NCBI taxonomy): Bacteria > Pseudomonadati > Pseudomonadota > Alphaproteobacteria > Rhodospirillales > Kiloniellaceae > Kiloniella > Kiloniella antarctica. The sequence goes on along the minus strand of NZ_JBHUII010000004.1, from coordinate 435,389 downwards.
AATCTGCCGACATTGAAAAGGTACTGACGGTTTGTAAAGCGGTTGCAAACGGGGACTTTGAAGCACGTATTGTTAATATTCCAGCCAAAGGCCAGATGGCAGAGCTCATGCACACTATTAATCTGATGATTGATCGTACGGATGCTTATATCAGAGAGTCAGCGGCTTCTTTGGAGTATGCCAGCCAAAACAAATACTTTAGACGTATTTCGACCAAAGGAATGCTGGGTGCTTTTGGCAGTGCGAGTGCAACGGTTAATCAGGCGATGGGCAGTATGGAAGAACGGGTAACGACTTTTTCTTCTATTGTCGGTAACTTTGACAGCTCTATGGAAACCGTGGTCTCGACCATTGCTTCTGCTGCAACAGAGCTCAATGCCTCTTCTGATGCATTGAATGTCACAGCTCAATCTACCAATGAGCAGGCAAACAGCGCAGCCTCTGCAGCTGAACAATCGGCGGTTAATGTGCAAACGGTTGCTTCTGCCACCGAAGAATTGACGAGCTCTATTTCCGAAATCTCTCGTCAGGTCACAAATTCTTCCTCAAAGGCTCAAGATGCCGTAGTGAAAGCCCGTGATACTCAGACGGTCATTGAAAGTCTTGCGGATACATCTGAAAAAATCGGTGAGGTTATCTTCCTGATCAAAAATATTGCAGATCAAACCAATCTGTTAGCCTTGAACGCTACAATTGAGGCTGCGCGTGCGGGTGAGGCGGGCAAAGGGTTTGCGGTTGTGGCGGCAGAAGTGAAAAATCTTGCTAATCAAACGGCAAAGGCGACCGAAGAAATCACCTCTCAAATCGGTGAGATCCAAGCCTCAACAGAAACAGCCGTATTATCTGTTAAAGATATTCATGATGTGATCATTGGTATCAACGACGGCTTTTCAGAAGTCGCCATTGCTTTGGATGAACAAGGCGCAGCGACACAGGAAATCGCTCGTAATGTGGAAGAAGCTTCGACCGGGACGGCAGAGGTTAGCTCCAACATTCGCTCTGTCACGGATGGATCATCCGAGACCCGTAACGCCGCACAGGATGTGGGGCAAGCATCTGGCGAACTTTCCCGCCAAGGTGAGTTGCTGAATTCTGGCGTGAATACTTTCCTTGCTGAAGTACGCAAGGTCATTTGAGAAAATATACCAACGCAGGGTATTATGCCTGTGTCTTGGATCAGAAAACTTATGAACAGGGGGGCAGAATGTTAAATCTGCACCCCTGAATAATGTTTATGATATAGGGGACTTAGAGCAGGGCAGTTAAGCGCTAGCGGGAAAAGTCCATCGTCCAGTTAACTTCCCAGGTGGTGCCGTTATCAGGAGAAAAAGCCTGTTCCCAACGTGGGATTTGTGTGTTGGTTCCCGTCCATCGAAAACGCACCTTGATCGGTTTTCCACCTAAAACATCATCGGCGTAAAACGTTCCGATACCATCCTTGAACTGGCCGAGTACCGGAACATCAAGGCTGTGGGGATTACGACCGTCGAGCCACCATATCGCCCATTTGTCACTGGCGGGATCATAGGTCCGCAAGGAGATCGCGCGGTACGGATTACCGGGCAAATCAAGCACATTGTCATCCATGTTACCCCCGTAGTTTTCTGGTCCGCCGAGTAATGGTTGAGCGATCATCTGTCCGCCAAATTCCTGCCAGTTATCTGAATTGATTAAACGCTCAACAAGGCGGCGGTGGTGCACGTTCCATGTCCCCATTAGAAAATCAAAGGCTCTTACCTGATCTTGAGGGGCCTGATCTGGGTGTGTTGGCGCGTTTTGGGCGGCTGTATTTGTCATGTGATCTGTCCTGCTTTTTTTGTGGATATTTTCGTAGTGCGCACAAACTATTCCGCTATACTTGCCAAATAATGTCAGGTTTTATTTGGATGCTAAAATAAATGCGGGCTTCGCGTCTTCTATCGATCCTCATGCGTTTGCAAAAGGGGCAGGTCACCGCCGAGCAACTCTCTGCCACGCTCGAAGTTTCCGTGCGCACCATCTACCGCGACATGGATCACCTCAGCTTTGCAGGTGTACCTGTTTATGCTGATCGTGGCCGGGCAGGCGGGTTTCAGCTCCTGGATGGCTGGACCATGCCGCCGACGGGTCTGACCGGAATAGAGACCGAGGCGCTGTTGCTATCGGGCTTGCCCGATCAGGTCCGGCAGCTTGGCCTGCACGCCGCCATGCTCAGCGGGCAAGACAAAATCATGGAAACCCTGCCCGAGAGCCAGCGGGAATTTATCGGCAAAATATCCAACCGGGTGCATGTGGACCCGGTTTCATGGTTTGGCAAAGAAGAGCCCGCTGACAAGCTGCACGATATCGCCGATGCGGTCTGGAACTGTCGCCGCCTGTCGTGCCATTATGAAAGCTGGCGCGGCGTGGTAGAACGCACAATCAACCCGCTCGGCCTTGTCGTAAAGGGTGGCACCTGGTATCTGGCCGGGGAGGTGACGAGAGATGAAAGGCGCGAGGTTGGCAAAGACGTAACGAAAGAAATAAAAGAGGGACAAAGGATTTACCGGGTAACAAAGTTCCAAGAGATCAAGGTGCTTAAAGAAACGTTCAGCCGACCCAAAATTTTTGACCTCGCAGAGTTTTGGCGCCAATCCGTCAAACGCTATGAAGCCAATATCTATCGTACGACAGCCAAACTCAAGCTCAGCGCAGAAGGCCTCCGCCAAATTCACAAACTGGGCGACCCCGTCGCAAAAGCCGCCGAACTAAGTAAATCCGGCTCGGATGCTGAGGGGTATTTTAACGTCACTATCCCCATCGAAACCCTCGACCAAGCCTGCTCCGACCTCCTGCGCCTCGGCTCCAGCTGTCAGATTTTAGAGCCGCGGGAATTAGTGGAGAGGGTAAAGCTGGCTTTAAGGAATATGTGTGATCTCTACAGGTAAGAGTTGGCTTTTAAATAACCATCGAAGCTATCGTATTTCATAATGCTTTCATCCGTCCTGTAGTCTATGAAAAATCCGGGATTATCGAGAATTTCGGACTTCAAATTTTTAGTACCAATTTTAGATATTGCCTTTTCCAGAGTAGAGATACACTCCTCTTTTGATTTAAATATAAAATTAGGTTCCCCATCGTCGTGGGTACTCATCGTACCAATATTTTCTATCGCTATTTCAAAGTCGATTAGACCCAGTTTGGGTTCAGATTTGAAATAACTAAAGAGCTCTTGAATAGTCGAAATACAGGGAAGATCTTTTGCTGATATCCAGTCGTTTTGTTTGTAGCTTTGAGCTTCGAAGTCAGTGATTTCAATATTTGTCTCAAGCGCAAAATATGACAAACCTTGCCGGGTTGATAATTCATTCAAATAAAGCTCAAAACCACGTGTTGTTTGTTCGTATCTGAATAGATGTAATCTAAGATAATTACACATAATAAGTAATTACGATCTCCAAATGATCAGGTTTGATAACTTACTATATCTGGAAATGGTTTAAAGGGAAATACGCCCATTAGTTGTTGTTTAAGCTTTTCTTCTTAATGTCAGGTACGCAAAAGATGTCAAAATCAATACGTATGGAAGGTATCGTGGAATTGGTTGATTTCAAAGAAGCTATTTCGAACCATGAGATTGAAAAAACCAAGCTTAGAGCAACCCTAGCAGAGGCTCACCGTTTGAAAGATCGTTCTAAAATTCACGACGAACTATTTTCATCTGCTGCAAAGAGGTATCGAGAATTTACATCGATTGTGGATGATCTCACGAATGCATGTCTAAAAGATGGTATTGTGACAGACCCTAATCTCCGTAAATTTGTCTTCGACTATATTCAATGCGATCCTTACTTTTATCGATCTGGTTATATCTTAGAGAAACTGCTTCAGCGTATTAAAAAGTTAAAATTATCAACGGGTGAGAAAAATAAAATTCAAGTACTTATTCTTCATAGGATTGAAACTCGAGCATTACGAAATTTCCGAAATATTTGTAGATTGATTCCAGTAATATCTGATGATGATTTTCATCAAGCAGTGCTTGATAGGTATCGATCAAAGGATGAAAATGTTAGAAGGCGTGCAGAGTTCGCCTTATGCTATTTTCGATAAATTTAGCGAAGTTCTCAGAAATTTATCACTTTTTGGGATAAGTTCATAAGTCCTTTATAGTGTTGTTGATGTGGTCATCAAGCAGCTTTAAAACACGCGATATTCGTCTTTAAGTGCGCGACCTTGCTGGTTCCGGTCAAGACGATGCCGGAAGATATGGTGTTTTTTATAAAGCCAAAGGCTTTGGTAATTTCATCGTGGGGCGAGGCGTTGTTTTTGATCATATGTCCCATGTTTAAGGGGCGGTTAATAATGGGCTTGATATTGGTTTCGTTCAATAATTCAAGGAGATCTTTAAGCGCATCATTTTCAAAATTAAAGGGGAATTGTAGAAAGTCATACTTCCCGCTTGAGCAAGCGGTTGTTGCGCCTTTCATGTCTGAAATACTGGCACCAAAACGGTGAATACCGAGGGTTTTTGCATAGGCCAACGCTTCGCTAATATCTTGAGATTTCAAAACGCTATCTGTTGCTTTGTGAACTTGCAGAATATCAATTTTACCAAGCAGATCCATGCTTTGATCCAGACTGGCTTTCAAACGTTCAAATGAATGATCAACAGTGGTGGATTTGCTATCGTCGCACCAGTGTTCTCCAAATTTGGTCGCGACGGTGATGTCATCTAACCCGCCGTGAGCTTTCAAGAATTCTCCAAAGATTTCTTCACTGGTGCCATAGGCCGGGGCTGTATCAAAAAACCTTATTCCGAGAGCATAAGCTTGTTCTAATAGCTCGAACGCTTGCCTTTTGGAGGGCGGTTCTGTGTTTGCTGCGCCCCATTGCCGACCGATTGAAAGCAAGCCAAGGCCGAGATTTAAACTCTTCACTGTTTAGCCCTTCTTGGGATGGAAATAGGATTGCTCATGGAGGGTGATTTGTGATGATGCCTCACCGACAACGGCAACCTTTCCCGTATGAATAGTTTGGCCTCGTATGAGGCCGCGCCCTTTGATAACGGCGGCTCTAAGGTCTGGATCTTGGCCGCTAAAGGGATCTCCAGCTTCGAGGATGCAGTTTTGAACTGTTATGGAACCCAACACTTGCGCACCGTCGCCGAAGGTGGAGTTGCCAAGTAACATGGCCCCAGAGAGATACCGACCGTTATCGCCAATTTTGATACATGTACCGGGGCTGTTCGCTTTGATGCTTACGCCGCCTTCAGGGCCAAACTGGTTGCCGCTGCCAATTTCGATGACGCCACCCTCAATTGAGGGGTAGTTATTTTCAGAACCATTTGTGTCTGGGCCGGATGCTTCCAAATAGCTCATGGGATAAAAGGTATTGGCGTTCCCGATAACGATGGCCTCTGGCCTGTCGGCACGCAGGGTCACACTTGGATAAAAAACATTATCTCGGCCAATTTTTGCATGAACAGATATCAGGGTCGAAAAGGGATCAAGTACTGTGTTGCCCCTTTGAGTGAGCGCCATGGTCTCGCTCAGGGACAGAAACCCGTTGTCTCTTCGCTGGGTATCAATGTCAGAATACAGGTTTTGCTCAGACACTTTTGAGATCTTTCTTGAATGGTTTTCACGAGGGGAATGAACGACGTTTATTCGGCCGTAACAAGCCGGACACCAAAGCCGATAAAGACGGTGCCCGCGAAGGCTGTCAGGCCGCGTTTGGCTTTGGCCAGAGCTTGACCCATGACCCGAGTGGTAAAGGCGACGGCAACCAGCGCGTACCAGCAGAGGGAAATCGAAACCATGGTCAAGACGGATAGCGCGCCGTCGCTCCAAATGTAATTTTCAGGAAGGGCCGCGGCAAAAAGACTGGTGACAAACACAGCTGTTTTTGGATTTGCCAGATTTGTTGTCAGTCCTTTGAGGAAAGCACGTTTAAGTGATTTAGATGTAGTTTGTGATTTCTCAGATTTTTGTGACCAATCCATAGGTTTTCGTGCCGCCCAGATCATTTTTGTCCCCATCCAAATCAAATAGGCCGCGCCAACAAATTTAAGCACGACATAGAGCATGGGTGCCGCCGCAAAAAGAGCCGAAATCCCGAGCCATCCCGCGATCCCCCAAATCAATGTGCCAAGACCAATGCCAAGCACCGTCATAAGGGCAAAGGCCCTATTTGAGGTCGTCGCAGCCCCCAAAACCATAAACAAGTTCGGCCCCGGCGTTATAGCCGCAATCATCCATATGACCCCGACAGATATAAGAAAGCTCATGTTTGTTTCTCCTCAGATACAGCTTGAAAAAGTAACGCGAACAAGAGAGTGGTGCAATGGGAGGAACGAATGGCGTCTTGAGTGTCGATTTCATGTTATATGAAACGATAACTACATAACGAGCATGCCATAAGCCGTTAATAGATCAGATGCTTGGGATTTTGAGATAATGGCGCCCCGAAAATTTGCAGCGTCTCTCAAATCGACCAAGCCAAGGTCTGCGTCGCGAAGATCAGCGCCTTTGAACTTCGTCGCTCTTATGGACGCACCGACAAGTTTACAGTCCTCAAACTCCGTGCCGCAAAAGTCACACCCACCAAGATCTGCATCCGATAAGTTAAGCCCACGAAGGGTCTGATCTCTAAATGAAAATCGTTTCATTATTGCAGAAATCAGGTTGCACTCCTCAAACGTTACACCCAAGTTCCGGCTATTGGAAAAATTAGCGCCGAGTAGCTTACAGCCGACAAACTTCGTATGTGAGAGCTGTGTAGCAAGCCAACTTGATCCAGAGAAATCACATGACTTAACAACGTTCTCCATGCAATTGGCGTATGATAGGGATAGTCGGTGCCCTTTGCATCGTAACCAATGACAGTTATCAAGATTGGCATGTTCTAATGAGGCGTCTCGAAAGTCACAATCTTCAAAAACTGCGTTTGTCAGAGTTATATCTTTTAGTATTGCCTCGGAGAAGTCACAGCCAATGAAATGGAGGTCATTTGTTCGGTCCGAAATCAGATCGCCAATGTTCCCCTGATTGATTATCACTTCACGTATGACGTGACGAGAAGGGGCTGGTTTTATGGGGTTTTTCATCATAAAATGTCTTTTAAAATATCGTGATTTGGAAAGGGTAGATCCCATCTTCTGCGCCTTCAAGCGTGATTGAGGCGAATTGATCGTTGCTTTTTTCTAACTATCTGTTTGCTCTACTACTCCCAAGAATGCTCCTTCACTTCAACGTGTTGTTGCCATCAATACGCTGCCGCCGATGAGAACGCCGCCGCTGGCATAGCCGAAACGTTTTCGGGTTGTGTGGCTTTGGTTTAGGAAAAATCAGTGCCACCATCAGGGTTAATGGCATAGGAAAAAGTCACTTCATCACGGTCATCGTTACGAGTAGAATCTCTAATATCATGGATATGAATGACGGCGTAATTACCCTCATGATTTTTGAGAGCAACAAGCTGTCCCTCTTCAGGGATAACTGCGCGATTGGTGTAAACTAATGCTGTTACATCTCTTACTTCTTTAATTTGACCAGCTCCATGTATGAGTGCGATCTCTTCGATGTCAGGTGGATCATTATAAAGATAGATACTCTTATCACTGCGTTTGGAGAATTGAAGTGTAAATTGATATTCACTATGTCCAATAATAAATTTATGGTCGTTGCTCATATAGTCACATGTTATTCTACTTTTAAGCCGTTTATCTGCATATCCAGGTTTCCAAGGCCAATAAATGGCTAGAAGAGTAACAATGCCTCCTACAAAAACTACGACTGGCTCCAATGGAAACTTCCACTCGAGTAACTCAACAAAAAACCAGATTACAGATAAGCATAAAAAAGATATCCCAAGCCACAGTAGCCATTTCTTTTGGCTGCGTTCTAGGCGAAAAAGAGTGTTGTGAAACATATTTTATACCTGAATTACTGAATAAATACACGATTATAGGTGTTATTATTTTAGCCTCAATAGTTGTTTATGATTCTAGTTATAAACAAATAATTATCAAGGTTTCTCTTACTCTTAGCCCTTAATTACTCTCAATAATACCTTTGCGTTCCTTAATCCGCTGCACGAAAAAATCGATAAAGGTGCGGATGCGGGGGACGCGGCGGAGGTCATGGTGCATGAGCAGCCAGATGTCGCGGCTGCTGACAATTTGGCCGGGGGTGAGGCGGACGAGGTTGGGATCTTGCTCGCCGATAAAGCAGGGCAGGATGGTTGCACCGATGCCAAAGCGCACGGCCTCCAAAAGGGTGGCGACTGAATCACTGCGCAGGCGACATAGATTGTCGGGGATTTCCGGGGCCAGTCTCGGCCAGGTCGGGGTTGCTGATCCGTCGTCCCAGTTTAGCCAGACCATCTCTTCCAGACGCCCTTGCAGGCTTTCGACATACTCCCGTGCGGCGTAGGAAGCAAAGGTTGCGGTGGCAAGCTTGCGACCAAACAGTTCTTCGTTGGGGGTGTTGGTCGCATAGAGGGCGAGGTCACCGGGCAGGCGTTTGTCGTCGATTTCCTGAGTGCGGATACGCAGGTTTATATCAGGGTATTCTTGCAAGAACTCAGACGTTACAGACATCAGCAGGTGGTTGGAAAGGATATCCGTGGTGACGATATGAACCGTGCCGCCGTGATGTTCATCGAACCCGGCGATGTTCTGGTTGATCTCTTCGACTTCTTTTTCAAGCCGGGCCGCACCCTCAAAAACGGTTTGCCCTGATGGGCTGAGAATATTGCGTTTCGCCGTGCCCATAAAGAGGTTGAGGCCAAGCTTCTCTTCAAAGGCCTGTAGCTTGCGCGATACCGTGCTTTGGTCGAGGCCGAGGTGCTGCGCGCCAGCGGTAATCGATCCACTGCGGGCGACGGCTAAAAATATACGAAGATCATCCCAATTTTCCATCCATGCAATATAGCATGGTTTTCATGCATATCCATCTGTTTACGGTTTTTGTGCATTGTGTGAGGGTGATGCCCGTTACCGACAAGATACCAGTATCAAGATACCATCATCAAAGGAACCCCACCATGTCAGCATACTTCGTTGCGCACTTTGTCGTTAAAGATCCCGCTAAATTGGCGACCTATTCTCAGGCTGCGGCCCCGATTATCGCGTCTTTTGACGGTGAGTTACTTTTTAAGGGCGGTGCAGATGGCGTCTTAACGGGAAAAGACGCCTTACCCGGAACCGCTGTGTTCCGCTTTCCAAGCCAGGATAAGCTCAATGCCTTTTATCACTCCCCGGAATATCAGTCCCTGACCTCTGCGCGCGAAGCGGGCGCAGATATGGTGCTGTCTGCTTTTGAAGCGGCGTAAGATCTTTTGATCTAAACAACGAAGGAGCCAGTTGGGTGACCTCAACTGGCTTTCCTTTATGAAGGGGACAAGCCATGTCCAGATTTCCAGAAGGCACAAATATCTTTGTGATCGACCTACATTATATCGCAGTCTTTGAGCAAATAGACCCGCTGATCGAGGCCCACAGGGCTTTTTTGCAAAAATACTACGCGCAAAAAGTCTTCATCGCCTCGGGCGCAAAGGTCCCGCGCGAGGGCGGTGTGATCCTCGCTCTTTCCGACAAAAAAGAGAAAATAGAGGCCCTGATCAAGCATGACCCCTTTTATCAAAATGGCGTGGCCCGTTACAGGATTACGGAATTCAAACCGAGCATGATGGACTTTACCAAGTCAAATATATTTCAGAGTTCACTTATTATGTGCCTCAAACCATAACATGTTTTGTGTGTCTAAAATGACCGTTCAAAATCAGTGGTTGTGGGGAGGGAGCCGTTTATTATGTAAAAGGTCTTTTTGTATCTCCAAAAAGGGCTAAGCCAGCGCTCATCAACGATACCTCAGGCATACCGGGGATTTTTCTGAGAAGGTTATTAAAAAATTGAATAAAATTGTACAAACCTAATAAAGTTAGGAAAATGCAGTTTTTTTTGAATTTTATAACATATTCAACCACTAATTACATTAAATTGTCATTGATATCAGTGTGTTATGATATTTTTAAATTTTACATATAAAGCATAAATCACTAATTATTTAATTTTTACCAGATAAAAAACTATAAATTTAAAGATTTACAAAATTATATTTTACTAATACAGCTTAATAGAGTGTGGATTATCTAAAATCAACCTTTTATAGTAATTTATCACAATTATAAAACAGCAGATATAAGTCTGCGATGTGAAAATACGTACAACTCTTAATAACAAAAATAACTCTAATGGTTGTGCGAGCAGGGAGCTTTAAAGTGTCTATGACAACTGTACCTGTACTTGTTACAGGCGGTGCAGGATTTATTGGGTCTCATTTATGTGAGGCACTCATCAACCGTGGCCACCATGTTTTGTGTATTGATAACCTTCAAACCGGAAGTTTGGATAATTTAGCCGGGTTTTGGGATCACCCAAAATTCGAATTCTGCCAGCATGATATCATTGAGCCGTTATCAGTTGATGTCAGTGCGATCTATAATCTGGCGTGTCCGGCGTCTCCGGTTGATTATCAAAAAGACCCGATCCATACCTTCAGAACCTGTGTTCTGGGGGCACTTAATATGCTGGAACTGGCTCGAAAAAAACGGGTTCCCATTCTTCAGGCCTCAACCAGCGAAGTGTATGGCGATCCGGAACAGCATCCGCAAACAGAGACCTATTGGGGCAATGTTAATCCGATTGGCCCCAGAGCCTGTTATGACGAAGGCAAGCGGTCCGCCGAGACGCTTTTTTATGATTATCACCGGGCTTATAACGTCGATACACGGGTTATCCGCATCTTTAATACCTATGGTCCGCGTATGAAAGCGGATGATGGCAGGGTGGTTTCCAATTTCATCACAAGCGCCTTGAAGGGGCAGCCGCTTACGATTTACGGCGATGGCAAGCAAACCAGATCTTTCTGTTACGTAGATGACTTGGTGCGTTTGATTTTGGCCTGTATGGATCGTGATACCCGTAACGACACGCCAATCAATGCCGGAAATCCGGAAGAATACACAATGATTGAACTTGCGGAGTTGGTTATGGAACTTGTGGAGGGGGATAGTTCGTTAATCCATCATCCCTTGCCAGTTGATGATCCTCGAAAACGCAAGCCCGATATCTCTGTTGCGAAGGATGTCTTGAATTGGGAGCCGGAAATCTGTGTGCGGGACGGGTTGTCTAGGACCAAAGATTATTTCGTAAAAACGACCGATGGAAACCGTTTCCAACCTCTTGGTTGGGATCATAAATTAGAGGTTGCTCATGCCTGATTATATCCCGGTTTTGGTCACAGGTGGCGCTGGCTATGTGGGAAGCCACGTATGCAAAGCCTTGAAGGGAAATGGAATTTTGCCCATTACGTACGATGACCTGAGTACGGGGCATAAAGAAGCTGTTCTTTGGGGGCCTCTGGTGTGCGGTGATATTGCGGATCGGCAGAAACTGGAAAGTGTTATCAGAGAATATGCGCCTGTTGCGGTTTTACACTTTGCAGCACGCGCCTATATAGGGGAATCAATGGGGAAGCCCGCCGAGTATTATCGGACGAATGTTGCGGGCACTTTGTCATTGCTTGAGGCAATGGAGCATACAGGCGTCAAACGCATTGTTTTCTCCAGTACCTGTGCGACCTATGGTATTCCTGAAACACAACCCATTACCGAAGATCAGATTCAAAAACCCATAAACCCTTATGGGCATACTAAACTTACAGTCGAACAAATGTTGCAAGACTTTGAGAGTGCCTACAGCATCAAGTCGGCAATATTGAGGTATTTCAATGCTGCCGGTGCGGACCCCGAGTGTGAAATCGGGGAAGACCACGACCCGGAACCACATCTTATTCCAAATGTTCTTTCTGCGGTATCCAACCGAAGCCCTGTGGTTATTCATGGTGATGACTACCCAACGCCGGATGGAACCTGTGTCCGGGATTATGTGCATGTCAGTGACTTGGCCAGCGCACATGTTGCGGCTGTCAGATCCTTATTGAGCGGAGCAGACTCTTTTTCTTGTAATCTTGGAACTGAAAGAGGCGTGTCAATCCGTGAAATTTTGACCACAGTCGAAGAGGTTACAGGCCGATCTGTACCGCATCAAATCGGTCCCCGCCGCCCAGGCGATCCTGCAACTCTTGTGGCAAATACAGCGCGCGCAAAAGAGCTTTTGGGGTGGACCCCGTGCCATAGTGATCTGGAGACGATCATCAAGACTGCCTGGTCCTGGCATCGCCGCCAGCAAAACAAATGTGCGGCTTAATTCTGAGTAATTGAAGGTTCGAAGTATAATGAAAATTTCTGCAATCGTTCCCTGTTTTAACGAGGACGAAAATCTGGATGCAGCCTATGAAGCCTATACCAAGGCATTGGCGCCCTATGATGATTACGAAATTATCTTTACAGATGATGGTAGTACGGATCGCTCTTTGGAGATGATCAAGGCTTTTGCTGCCAAAGACGATCGCGTTAAATACATTTCATTTTCTCGAAACTTTGGCAACTGTGCTGCTTTTCGAATTGGCTATCGCTACGCCCGTTTTGACTGGTGTATTCAATACGATTGCGATTTGCAATCACCGCCCGAAGAATCATATAAATTGATCGAAAAAGCTCAGGAAGGCTATGATGTCGTCTTTGGTATCCGGCGTGATCGGGACGATCCCTTTTATCGGGTTTGGGGAACAAAGATCCAGCAATTCATAGCGGAGCGTCTGTTTGGGATTGAAATTCCGATCGGTGCGTCAGTGTTCCGCGTGATGCGTACGGCTGTTGCGCGCGATGTCATTAACTATCCGGCGCGCGCTCAATACTTTATTGCGACAGTACCCAAGGTTACGCACAACTACGTTTCTGTTGAGACAGATCATCACGCACGTCGGGATGGGGAGTCAAAATGGACGCTCTACAAGATGTTCCAGCACAGTTTTGATTTGTTCCTTGGCTTCTCGGTCATGCCTTTGATGTTTATATGGATTTTGGCTGGAATGGCTGTCGTTACCGCAATGGGAAGCCTGTTTTTGAGTGCCAATACTGCTTTTTTAAGCGCTGCGATTGCCGCAGGAAATTTAATCGGTTTGGGGATTGTCGGGGAATATATCAAACGTCCCTTTAGTAATAATCTGCCCTATAAACAGATTTACGTCCGTGAGAGTAACATTCCTGAGTGTCAGCAGGATTTCAACACACGTGATCTTTTGGAATATGGCCAAAATCCACATAATGCGCCGGTTCTTGTTGCAACAGGTGAGGGATCTTAAGTCATGGAACTGTCTTATGATACGCCTTCGGTATCCAACTCTAATCATGTGACGGATGAGGATAATTTTGAAAAGGTAAATTATGCAGCAGGGAAAACCGTTTTAATCCTTGGGGCCAGTCCTGATCAACTGCCGCTGTATCAGGTTGCAAAAAGGGCTGGGGCCTATGTGATCGGTGCAGACGCAAACCCGAATTCCATAGCGCGGCCCTTGGCTGATCAATTTCTGTTATTGGAAAGCCGTAATGCCGAAGACATTATCAGGATGTTGGATGGTAGAACTTTGCACGGCGTTGTTTCGCCGGGGAATGATTCCTTTCATGAAACAATTTATGATTTGGCAAAACATTATGACTTGCCTAATCCGCCAAGCCGGGATGCGGTTAATGCGTCATGTGACAAGGGGTTCTTTTCTTCTCGGGCGCAGGAAATCAATGTATTGGCGCCGACGCACTGTACCTCGCACGATATCTCTGTCTTACGTGAATTTGCCAAAACCCGCCAACTTCCCCTGATTGTTAAGCCGGCTGATTCTTCGGGGAGCAAGGGGCTTTCCTTTTTAACGGCCCTGGATCAATTGCCTACGGCTTATGAAAAAGCATCGTCTGTTTCACCGACAGGGCTGGTGATTATTGAAGATTACCTATCGGGCGAACAATTTGGTGTTGAAGCCTTTCGAGTGAATGGGCGTTGTGTTCTGTCGGCTGTAAGCCAGCGGGGGCACACAGGACCCCCAGACTTCCTTGTCACACAGCATAAGGTTGGCTTTACGTTACCAGAACTTTTAGAACGGGAACTTGTACCGACGATTGAGCACATTGCTAATGCGTTAAATATCCAGAACGGTCCTCTTAATTTCGATATTATTCATACCTCAGATGATCGGATCTGTTTTATCGAAATGGGCGCACGTCTTTCCGGTAACGGTTTTCCTGCGCTGGTTCGGGAAACCTATGGTGTGGACACCCAAGATTGGGTGTTACGATTGTCACTTGGTATGAAGATTGATGTCCCCGGTGACTTTTTGAGATCAAAAAGTTACGGGATACAACAGGTCTTAAAAGCACCAAAAACGGGAAATTTAAAAAAAATCATAGGATTGGAACGCATAAAGGAACATCCAGCATGTAAACAGGTAACGCTATTCGTTGGACCTGGTGACGAAGTTCGGACGTTTGAGCGTACCGTTGATCGTCTGGGGGTGGTGCTCCTGGTACACGAAGACAAAATGTTATTGGAGCAGGGGCTTGCTTTTGTTGAGTCTGAACTCTCTTTTGAAATAGAAGATACATGCCAGTGTGAAGAAGCTGGCGTAATGAAGCTGGAGTGTTAAATGTCTAAATCTACGAAGTGGTCAATTTTCTTTGGCATGTGTGCGGTTTTGCTTGGTGGCTATGCTATTTTGCTTCTACCTTCTGAGCGTGAAGTTAAAAGTCTTGGCATTTTTATTTTTAAGTTAACCCCGTTTTTGTTTGCTGCACTTGCAATTTCGCTATTCGATCCGGAAATTTTTAAACGGTTACGCGTGACGGTGCCGATAGCCTATATATGCTTTGCCATCTTTTTCTTTTTCTATGTGCCCAAGATGTTCTTTGATGTTGCTTTCAGGGATGCCGGTAATCTTTATTACATGACGCTATTGATTGTCCCGTGCTTGATACTGGCCTTTGCCCTTATGTACCGCATGGGCGGGGGATCAACGGGGATGGTTTTGAGGATCGCCATTGGTTTGTTGATACTGATGCTGTCAGGTATCGAAGATCTCGCGTTCTTGACTATTAACCCCCATGAGGTCGGAAAGTATAATCCAATTCCCGAAGTCTGGTCGTGGGCGTCACACATGAAGGTTCGGATCGGACATTATCCGACGAAATACGAAGCTTTTGCCTTTATTGGTGTTCACGTAGTCTTGGCTCTGACGGTTGCTTTTTATCACTTTCGCTGGCTCTCCCCGGTTGGACGTTATCTTGGGGTATATGAAACCTCCAAGCCGGATCCCGTTGAGCGCGAAGCTTATGCAGGTTCATGACCGACTATCGCATTGTCATAACGGAAGATCCTGCCGATATTTCTCAATCCGGTTGGGATGATGTTTCCGGGGATAGATTACATTCAAGCTATCGATGGCAATGTTTTTGGACCGCGGCACAGGCACCGACCTGGCCTCGGAGCCGGACTTCGATGATTGCGGTTTATGAGAATGATCATATTGTTGGGCATTGCGGTGCCTATCGATATCCTTTTCCCTTGCCGTTTAATAAATCCTGGCAAAGGCGGGTTGCCCGTTCGGTTATGTGGCCCTTAAACCCGATCAATTTTCATAAACCGCCTGTTGTACATCCGCTGGCTGATCCAAATAAGGTGTTGCCTTTGTTGTTAGAGGGCATTGATCAATTGCGTCGGCGCTGGTTGGCGCCAGCTACACGGTTAGTTATGTTGGATAAAAAACAAGACGAGCTATTGTTCAAGCATTTGGCACAAAAGGGTTATGCTTTTACGCCCGGTATAACTGATACGCGCTTGGACATTACGTGGCCATCTTTTGATGAGTATTTGAAAAGTGCGATGCGGAGCAAACATCGAAATTTTTTGGCCCGGTGTTATCAGAAGGCAACCGAGGCAGGGGCAAACTTAGAAGTTCTTCCCCGTCCTTGGGAACACAAAGATGAAATTATAAAACTGCTCCGGAATGTTGCTGCACGTAATCGAAGCGAGACGCTTTATGCGCCTGATTTTCTGGACGCGGCGAAAGGATATCTGGAAGACAGAGATGTTGTGGTTATCTGTGCCCGGGTAAAGGGCAAAATGGCGGCCTGTACCATTAATTATCGGGATCATAATGTTCTCACCCAGAAATCTCTCGGGGTTGACTATGAACTGTCTCAACCACTTAATCTATACCGTCTTATTATTGCCGAAGGGATTAAGTATGCGATCAACAATGGCATCAGCCGGGTAGGCTGTGGGTTTAGTCAGTATGATATCAAAAGCCGCCTTGGCTTTCAGCAGGCCGAGACGGCAACAGCTGTTAAAACCTGGCCTTCTGGTCTTGCGCGGCTTTTTGCTTATCGATCCGGATCTATGACAGCAGTGCAAAAGTCTTCTCCCGTCTCAAAGGTTTCCCCGGTCTCAAAGGTCTCAAAGGTTTCCCCGGTCTCAAAGGTCTCAAAGGTTTCAAAGGTTTCAAAGGTTTCCCGGTGAAAATTCTGACAGAAAAGATGCGTTTATTACAGAACACGATACTTCTTATGGGTTCGATGGTTTTGCTTCGCGTCTTTTCTGCCGCAACAACAATTGTTCTCACCCATTGGTTGACGCTAGAAGATTACGGTCGGTTTTCTTATGGGCAGTCTGTGGCCTTGTTGTTGATGTTCGGTGTTTCTGTGGGGCTGCCGACCTTTATTGTTAAAGATCTCGCGGGGAAGACCGAGAACGCGGCAATGTTGTTAACATCCTGCCTGAAATTGATCGTATTTTTAACGCTTATTGAATGTACGGTGGTCGGGGCGATATTTCTTTTCGGAGGCTTTCCGCAAGGTTTGGCTGGAACGGTTATCCCGATGTCCATTGGGGGCGGTGCTCTTGCTGGCAACATGGTCATGCAAGCCTTCTTTCGGGCCTATGACCGCTTTGCTCTACAGGCCACTTTATTATCTCTTCAGGGGGTAATGATGTTGGTGATCTTGTTGACCGTGGCAAAGCTGTTTGATAGTTCAGCTGCTGTGGCATGGGCCTTTGCGGGCAGCACGGGGTTTATTTTTTCTGTTCACCTTGCTTTTACAATTCGAATTACGGGGTGGTCGTGGTTAAGCCAATTCCAATTTACAGAGCTTTTACGCAAGACGATTTCTTTTGGCCTGATTGACTGGATTATGGCTGGGTATCCCTTGGTGGTTGGGACGGGGTTGTTGCTTTTTAAAGGCGCAGCAGAAGTTGGGATTTTCTATGCTGGCTTTGCTGTTTTTGGTGCAATTTCCATTATGGCCCTTGTTCTGGATCAGATCTTTATAAGAGAAATTCTTCGATCTGACCGGGGGCAACAAATAAAAATAGCGCGGACATATATCGCAATTGCGTTTGTTGCAGGTGTGAGTGCCGGGGCGATCGTGTTTTTTAGTGCGGGTTTACTCGCGTCACTATTTTTTGCAGAAACCCAGCCGATGCTGGTGCTTGTCCTCCAAATGTTTTCTTTTGCCTTGGCTTTTCGTTTTGTTGGGATGGCATCCAGTAGTTTTGAGCGTTTAAACGGTGCGCAGAATAAAATCCTTCTGATCCACTTTACCGGTTTGTGTTTATTGATGTTGGTTATGCCCTGGGCGTTGCAGTGGGGATTGGTCGGCGGCGCGGCAGCAATGGTTATATTAGAACTATGTCTTGCAATTGTTTTTGTATTTCGCACATATTTCCTTGGAAAAACTCTCTGTATCCCCCTTGCGGGTAAACCTTAAACAGCCTTTCAAAATTTTTTCGAAGACAGAGATGTTTTGGATAAGGGGGCTTTAAAAATGGAAGATATGCGCATGATCTTTAAAGGTGACGACGTATTTTATCGCCCCTTGGCGCAAGATGATTTACCCGCACTTTACAGTTGGGCCTGTGATCAAGAGGTCACGAAATACAGTTTGTCCTGGTATGTTATTCCCAAGCCCATTGAATGCCATAAGACGTGGCTAGCCGCGCTTATCGCAAAAGATACATCGGTTGATTTGGCGATCTGTTGTAACGAAACTCAAAAGATCATTGGCTATAGCGGGATTACCGCTCTTAATCTCATCAACCGCTGTGGAGAGTTTTATATCCTCATCGGAGAACAAGACTATTGGGGCCGGGGCATTGCAACGGAAGCGACTAAGATCATCACAGAATATGGCTTTAAGAACCTGGGATTACATAGAGTGGAGCTTACCGCTTTCGCCGATAATCCTGCTGCAATCACGGCCTATAAAAAAGCGGGCTTTATACATGAAGGCATAAAGCGTCAGTCAGGTTTCCGGGATGGTCAATATCGGGATAAAGTAATGATGTCGGCTCTTTCCTCTGAATGGATGAAATGAAACTTTCGATCTCTGCTAAGATTTATGTAAGGTGATAAACCTACAGAGAAGATCAGCTTGTGCGTTCTCAGTTTGAATCCAGTATCTTTGTAAACAGAATAGGCACGCCGACGATGACCGAATTTAGTATGGAGTTGACTTATCTTTCCTGGCAGGAGCTTTTTCTTCGGGTTGGAATGACGATGGTATTCGGGCTTGTTCTGGGGTTAGAACGTGATACCAAAAATAAACCAATCGATTTTAGAGCTTATATGATTGTGGCGGTAACCACTTGTATTCTCGCTATTTTAGGGCAGGAGCTCTATTCAGACTTTGCGTCGGCCAGTAATATTGTGAAGGTTGATCTCTCAAGCATTGTTGCTGGTGTTATGACCGGGATTGGTTTTCTGGGGGCGGGGGCAATTATCCATCGAAGTGATGATCGTGTTGTTGGAACGGCAACTGGCGCTAGTATCTGGGCTGCGGGGGGGATTGGCCTGACGATTGGCTTTGGGTTTTATGGGCTTGGCATTGTTGCTTTTGGGTCTATTAGCCTGATTTTACTGGCTGGTGGAGTGTGTCGGTCGTTCTTTTCTGGTGAGGATGACAAAGAAGAATAAGAAGACAAAAATAAAAACAGGTAGTGTCATGTTTGTCATTTAGTCCGTCTATACTGACCTGCCAAATTTGGGGGCGTGTTTTACGACTGAACTCTGGTAAGCTTGAGCGGAATAACTACATATGCGTATTCAAAGTTCGGGATTGGGTTTTCGAAAAAAATAACAGGGGCGTTTATGCTGCACTACCTATTGGGCTTCATAACACTGCTTTGCTTTTTGGCCAGTGTGATCCCTTTTATACCGATAGCTCATGGGGCCGTCAGAATATTTGATTTTGGACGTCTTCAAATATTTTCAATCTCTGTTTTTACATTTATGGCTGTGGTGATGTTGTTAGCTCAAGATCAGTACGGTGCCATTCTTTCTGTAATGTTGCTTTGTTCAATTTTTATAGAATTTTTTCATATCGCGCGATTTACACCGCTTTGGCGTAAACAATCCGCAAGGTTTGATCCTGATAAGTACAACCCAGATAAGCATGAAAAGGCAATTACCTTTAAGCTTTTGGTTTGTAATGTAAAACAGGGAAATAAAAGTTATGAAAAACTTATCGATATTATCGAAGACTGCGACCCGGATATCCTTATTCTTATGGAGACAGATCAAGTCTGGGTAGATGCTTTGCGATCGGTTTCTGATCGTTATGATTATAAGCTCAGTTGTCCGCAGGATAATAGCTATGGAATGTTCCTGGTTTCTCGGTTGGAACTCACAAAAGGAGACGTGCAATTTCTATTGAACAAGGGAATACCGAGCTTTCATTGCACATTTAAATTGAAAAATGAGACAGAATTCAATTTGATTGCTATTCATCCGGATCCCCCCGTTCCACATAGAGATACAGTTGGGCGCGATGCCGAAATCTTGGTTGCGGGGAAAAAGGCAAGATACCGGAAGCGCCCTTTGATCGTCGCCGGGGATTTAAATGATGTGGCTTGGTCTTCTACGACACGTCGGTTTTTGAGGATTTCCCGCTTGCTGGACCCACGGCAAGGGCGCGGATTGTTCAATACCTTTGATGCGCGCTTTCCCTTTTTGAGGTGGCCACTGGATCATATTTTTCATTCAGAAGAATTTGAATTGGTTACGATCCGACGACAACCGTTTATGGGGTCTGATCACTTTCCGATGTTTTATGAGTTGGCCTATGTATGTGAGAACAATAACGCGCTTCCTGTTGATCCTACGGTGACGGAGATGAAAGAGGCGAGAGCATTAATTAAGACAGAAGGTAAGCGCGACAGGCGCCCGGTTGGGGAAGATTGGGAAAAGTAATTAAGCTGATGAGATGTATTATGAAAAATCTAGTTTCGCCCGGTTAAAAGCCAACAATGGCGTGAATAAGATATACAATTTTAAATAAACAGCCATTTGTGTCGGAGATAAGAGAGAAACAGCTTCTAAACTATGCTTCTTTAAAACCAATAGGTTATGAGGAGGGAAGATGTTTCAGCGGCGCATTCCTGAATGGCTTCGTCATGCCCCGACACCAGGGGCAAAAGGCTTTGCTATTCTATCTGGTATCGAAGCAATTTCCCGTGGGATTTTGATTTCTGTTTTTCCTCTGGTTATGTATCGGGCCTATCAGGATACGGTCGTGGTATCCCAGATTTATTTTTATGTTGGTTTGATTTCTTTGGTTTGTGGTCTTCTGGTGCCTTGGTTGACCCGCTTTATACCTCGGCGCTGGATGTATTCTAGCGGGGCAGTTCTTTTTATCATCAGCGCTTTTTTCGCGATTGAAGGCACCCCGACAACCATTGCTCTATCGTTATTCTCCTACACGGTGGCTGTTGTTGTGCTCTTTGTTTGCTTCAATGCTTATGTGCTGGATTATGTGGCAAAGGTTGAGCTTAAAAAATCAGAAACCCTCCGTCTGTTTTACAGTGCTATGGCATGGTGTGTGGGGCCAGCAGGCGGGGTCTGGTTGTTACAATGGTGGACACCTGCACCTTTTTTGATCTCAGCTTTTGGCGCGGCGGTGTTACTCGTTGTTTTTTGGTGGATGCGTCTGGGGGATGGTAAACTGATTACCAAAGCTCGTGCACCGGCCCCAAACCCAGTAGCATTTTTGATGCGATTTTTTGTCCAGCCCCGTCTGATTTCCGGGTGGCTTTTTGCGGTGATCAAGTCCTGTAGCTGGTGGGTCTATATCGTATGTCTACCGATTTATGCAGTTGAATCTGGTCTTCATGAAAGCGTTGGTGGGATTGCCCTTTCGATCTCTAACTCCCTGCTTTTTATCACGCCTTTTATGTTGATGTGGATAGAGCGTAATTCGGTGCGCTACGCGATCCGGTTGGGTTTTTTTATGGGAGGCAGCATATTTGTAGTGGCAACCTTAACAACCGACTGGCCTTGGGCGGTGGTGGCTCTTCTCGTGCTTGGGACATTGTTTTTAATATTGCTGGATATCTGTGCAGGCCTGCCTTTTCTTATGGCCGTTCGCCCTTCTGAACGTACCGAGATGTCAGCGGTTTATTCTACCTTTCGGGATATTTCCGGTATCGTCAGCCCTGGAATGGCCTGGTTGGTACTGTTGGTCGCGCCGATCTCTACACTCTTTGCTGTCGCAGGGGGAGGGATGTTTGCCGCTTGGGTTGTCGCGGCGCGGCTTCATCCCCGACTAGGGGTGCCCAAGCGGGTTTAGAGGTAAATAACTTTGCCGTTATGGATAACTCTTTAGCGCATATCCTTTTGATGAAGAGCTTAGGTAATTACCGAATTAATTTTCTGAAACAACAGTACGATAGAGATGCCAAGTTGAGTGTCCGAGGACTGGCATAACCACGCAGAGCCCGACAAAAAACGGAAGCGATCCCAAGAGAAGAGATCCTGCAACAATCAGGCCCCAGGCCGCCATGGGAACTGGGTTCGTTAGAACGACCTTTGCCGATGTTTGTACGGCCATGGCTGCGCTTATGTCTTTATCCAATAACATGGGAAAGGACACGACGCTGATGGCAAGGACGACAACGGCGAAGACAAAACCTACGCCACAACCAATTACAATCAGTGACCAACCCGCAGGTGTTGTCATTACTTTCGAAACAAAATCACTTATCGAAGAAGGTTCGATGACGCCAATGGTCATCTGGTAAATGCTCAAAGCTACGACCAACCAGATTAAGAAAATAATCATTAACAAGATACCTAGGGCGCTGATTGAGCCAATTGCGGGAGAGTCCAGCACATCAAACGCGTTTTTCCAGGCCAGGTTAAGGCCTTGTTCACGGCGGCGACTAAGCTCATACAGGCCCAAAGCAGCAAGAGGGCCAATTAAAGCAAAACCGGTGATAAGTGGAAATATGAGAGGTAAAATATCGTATCCAGCGGTTAATCTTGCTGCCAAGAGACCTGCGATGGGGTAAATGATGACAAGCAATAAAATGTGGCTTGGCTTTTCCCGAAAATCATTGATTCCTTTGGCTAGGATCTCTTTAAGGTCCATCACACTAATTTTTTTGATTTCTGGAATAGACCGAATAACAGGGCGATCCACGGTTACTTTTTGTGTTTCATGCGTGGCTGTCTTAGGCATGTATCTTTACTCCTGAACCAGTTGACTTCGAACGAGTAGGCTCAAGCAAAAACGGTTCCTGATGGACCACACAAAACAAGTAACACAATCGTGCCGGGGAGAAACTGGGCTGTCATTACGTTAACAACCTGCTCAACCAACCGCATTTTGAAGAAGGCACGCCCCGTAGGCATGCAGTCCAAAGACGATCAATTGAGCCCCCGGTAAGGGACCGCTATCCGCTTATGTCTGACTATTCTACTCGGAATTGCGAAGCTTGTCACCAGTCTCTACTTTTTGAGTGTTACTGTTTTAATTAAAATAGGGCGATAAAGTCTGTTTTTATGTGACTTTTTATGCGGTGGTTTTTAAACTTAAAACTTAAACGCAAAGTTTTGTCGCTAAAAAAGTTCTACTGATTAAAAAGAAGAGACAAACTTACCACCAACGCCCTTACCACCAACGCCCTTACCACCAACGTCCTTACCACCAACGTCGTATATCAATATAGCGGGGGTCATTCCAAGCATGACGCTTGCCCAAGGGATCAATTTTCTTTCTGGGTTGATTGATATCTCTAAGCAGGTGATCGCTTAACTGCCTCAGTTCGACTTGTGCTCTATGATTTTTATAGCGCGCCCATAATTTATAAAATGTACGAGATACAAGGTGCAGCGCTTTATTTGTTTGAGGGCCAGATAAATTATCAGATAAATTATCAGATAAATTACCTGAGAAGCCACCAGATAGATCACCAGATAGATCATGGGCAACATTGCCGGAAACAATATAAGGCGTCTCATGTAATATTTGATTTGGTTTGCAGGATACAGCCATGAGATTCTCTCCTTTTAAACTTCGTTGAATACCTTGCTTACCCCTAATATTTATGAAGTTATGGATAATATACAAACGCCTTTGCTTGACATGTAGTGTAAGAAAAAGTCACATGTAAGAATGCCACGTTATTTACCTCCCTTGAATGCAGTTCGTGCCTTTGAAGCTGCAGGCCGTCATGAAAGTTTCAGCCGCGCTGCTGAAGAACTTAATGTAACCCATGCCGCCATTAGCCGACATGTGCGCGGTTTGGAAAAACAACTGGGTGCGCAATTGTTTCGAAAGGTTGCACGAGGTGTTGCCTTAACCGAGAACGGCAAAGCATATCTTGTGAAAATTACACCTGCACTGGATTTGGTCTCGGAAGCCTCTGAAGCTCTCCGCGGCCAACAAACCGGAACAATCTTGATAAGTTGTGAGCCAACCTTTGCTATGAAATGGCTTATGCCGCGCCTTGGAGAGTTCCAAGAAATATCACCTGATGTTGATGTGTCACTGGTTGCTTCGTCAGAGCTTGCTGATCTTAAAAATCATCAATGTGATCTTGCGATACGGTATTACAGTCAGGTTCCTGTCGGAATAAGCTGTGACTTAATATCAACTTCTCCAGTGTTTCCTTATGGTATCCCAACATTTATGGAGGCAAAATTGCCTGAGGATCTTTTGCAATACAAGTTGTTGCACGAAGATAAGGGGCAGTCCTGGACCAGCTGGTTTGCAAAAGCTGGGCACGAAAATTTCCAAATGCCGCAAAAATCCTCGCCGCTTTCATCCTTGCTTGCAATTGAAGGCGCGTTGGCAGGGCAAGGGGTCGTACTTGCATCAGCAGAACTCGTAGCGAAAGATGTCGAAAACGGACGCTTAAAACGCCTGTCAAATGTCAGTCTCGATTATGGCAGGTATTACCTTGTTTTTCTGAACGAAGTGGTTCGAAAAAAGCATGTTGCAGCCTTTCGACAATGGATCATCAACTCAACCACAGAATTTCGTGAGAATTAATACGGGTTATTGTGGTCGCGTATCATGCACAATTATTCGGTTCTTAATTTCGGGATGGTGTGGCCCATAGTTTTTTTGCAGCACTGATGGCCTGTTGTTTGCGAAAGAAAGCTTCATCCTCTTTGCCGCCACCGTCACCCAACCAGGCGGCAAGTGGTTGGGTGACGGTGGAGCAGCTAAAAATTCCTGCACAAGAATTTATTTCCTGATCAAATCGTAACTTGCTGATATCTTTAATATTTGTATGGAAATCCTCAAGGCGATCTTCAAATTCTTTTATGTTTCCCATCCTGTTTTCGGCGGCAATCAAGACGTTTTTTGCCAAATGGATAGGTTGTCTGCCAAGTTCTGCGGATATTAAAGGGCGCGCTTCAAGCATGCCCGCTCTGGAACGGGAAGATCCAATGCAAGTGTCTTGTAAGACGCCATAGCTAAGGCAGCGTTTTTTTTCACCGATCATATAGGCGGAAAGGGCTATGATATCAAAGTCGATGGGTTCCATATCATTGGCCAAGCCATCAACCTGTCGCAGGATATAATTATGATCTTCACCGTGGGTTACAGCATTTTGGAGTTCGTTGAAAGTTTTCAAAAACCGCTTTTTGTCAAGCTGATACAAGCAGCCTATAAGCTTAAATCCAGCAGATCTGGGCAGGAAATAACCGTTGTTTTCTGAATGGAGTTTTAACTTATCAAGCAACTCAAGAACGAGGCTTTCTTCCTTTGAATAATTTTGTGATTCATTCGAGTTTTTATCCTCTGGAACGGGCATGTTTTGGCCCTTACGGTAATTCAATGTCTGTTCAATTTCAGTGGCCCAGATGAAAAGTTCACAAAAGGTTTTGTCGAGATAGGTTTGTTTATCATCAAACAGGCTTTCCGGGTTCCGCCCTTTCCCCATATAATCCCGCTTCATCGGTTCATAAATATTTTTTTCGATTTGTTGTGTGCGAAACCGAGCCATAAGTAATTGGCTTATGAGATCTCTCAAACCGGTGGCATAGACGGGCGTAAAAAGACAAAAGGGTGGCACTGCTTCTTTACGACGCCCTTTGCCATGGCCGGGATGGGAGGGGTGTTGGCCTTGGATAAAAGAAAGGGTTTCCGCAAACTGATTACTGAGATAACCAACCAGCATGTTCTCAGCCTGAAGATGTTGGTAATTATCGACTACAATCGGCTTTGCCGGCTCTTGGTTGTAGAGCAATGGTAATATTTTTTGTGATATTGAGTGGGCCAATTCGCTTCGGCCGGGATGGACTCCTACCTGTAAACCATTAAGAAAATCGAGAAGATTGGCAATGGCTTTACGTGATTTGGCTGTGTCGTGGGTTCGCTCTACTGTGGCGCGGAGATCTTCAATGACTGCGAGCACAGCAGCTTTGACGTCGCTGGACGCCGATTGGCTATCCAAGGAAGCAAAACGTTGTAACGATGGTAAGGGAGACCCCACACGACAACTCCTACTTTGCAGCAACAGTCCATGGTAGCATGTTTAAGCCAATTTAGTGTTAACAGGTTGTGTTTTTTGGGATATTAATTCATTATTTTTATGAATTAAAAAGCTAAAAATAACGTAATAGTTTGTTTTGAAAACGTATTTTCCTTTGAATAATCGGATGATAGAGAGTGAGGAAAAGATTATTTATGTTTTATAATGCGCATCTATTGGTTGTAAGATGAGATTTGTTGAGTGAAAGTGCATTCCAAGTTTTTAAGTCTGGGGCGACCAATTCTTGTCTCATAAACGTTTTAAATCTGGAGCCTTGTCACATATGCCATTTTTGCCTAATCAGTTACAAGCCGTTGTCTTCGATATGGACGGGGTCTTAATCGATTCAGAAATCTTGTATCTAAAAGCAGCCAAGGCAGCGGCGCATGAATTAGGGTTTATATTTAGTGACGATCTACATCAATCCATTGTGGGATCACCGCAGGAAATTTGTGACAAAAAAATTCATGAAGCAATGGGACCGGAATTTCCTTTTGCGGATTACAACCGTCTTTATAGTCAAATTGTGACCGCAGAATTTCATCGGGATATACCCATAAAGCCGGGGGTACGGGAGCTGTTATCGTTATTGAGGACACTTGAAATTCCTATAGCGGTCGCAACGTCAACAGACCGGGGCGCTGCCAATGATCACTTGTCGCGGGCAGAGTTGGCGCCTTATTTTCGCGCTATTATTACGCGTGATGACGTGAGCAGGGGAAAACCTCACCCGGAGCCATATTTGCTTGCGGCAAATACGTTGGGCGTTGATGCCAAGTATTGCTTGGCACTGGAAGATTCCCACAACGGCGTCCGCTCGGCTCATGGCGCAGGAATGCAAACCATTATGGTCCCCGATATGCTCCCCGCAACCAAGGAAATTTCAGACCTTTGCATTGCAGTAATGAACGATTTACACAGGGTCAGAGAGATCTTTGAAGCGAGAGGGAAGAGTGATTAAGTATAAGAGAGTTTAAGGCGAGATTCATTCTGATTACTAATTATTTGCTCGTTAGATGTGAAATTACAGGTTTCGGGATTAATCTATAACGAAAAATTATTTTTTTTCCACAAACTTCCAGAATAATCCGGCGGCTTTGGATTTGGGTTCAAGGGACTTTCGCGCCAAGACAATGTCGGTGGTGGGGGCTTGTGCCAGTGGTATCCGGGCGATGCCTTGGGTTTCTTCGGGCAGGGAGAGCGCGGCGACGATGGCGTTGCCGAGTTTGGCGCGGACAAGGGCAAGGATTGAATGGGTTTGCTGGACACGCTGGGTGATGGCGAGGCTCTCCATAGTATCCCCAAACCAGGATGTAATCGCAGGCTCGCTGCCGCCCAAGGTCATGATGAAGGCCGCACCTAAAAAATCTTCAGGCTGTAATTCGATTTGTTTTTCTAACGGGCTGCTTTCTGGCACCAGTGCAACCAATCGGTCGATGGCGAGAGGTACCACGTCGTATTCTGCGCCGGGGTCGGCCAGAACGGCCATGTCGACGAGATTGCGTTGCAGGTTTTGCAGGGTCTCGGCGTCGGTTGCTTCTTGGATATTGACAGAAATAGCGGGGTAGGGCTTGGCAAAGTTCATGAGTAATGGCGGTAAAAGGCGGGTTGAGGCGCTGGCACCAAACGATCCGATTTGCACCGAGCCTGCCTTGTTTCGTCGCAGGGCTGACAGGCGGTCATCCAGGGATGATAAGCTTTGGATGATGTCCTGAGCGTGGGCGACAACCACGCGACCTTCCTCGGTGAGATCAAGTGGGCGCAGGCCGCGACGCACCAGTGTGAGGCCAACCATTTTCTCTAACCCGGCGATGGAGCGACTGACGGCCGATTGGGTTAAGCCCAGCTCGGTCGCCGTCTGGGAAACGCTGCCCGTTCCCATCAGGCTTTTAAGGGCGTAAAGCGCGGTAAGTGAAGGATCGAAAGTCATAATTATGACTTTAAGTCATTTTTATATTCATATCAATTCATATAAATCATACTTATGTGTTGTGGATTTAGGAATAATATGATGTCAGATACTCCAGCTATGAGAGGCCCCGGAACGGTACTCTCTGGCCCTGCTGCCTGGATTGGCGCGGATATGGTCAGTAAAGAAGATGAATGGTTGGTTGAGCTTAGCGATTGTGACATCGCTGAATTGGAAAATGCCGCCCGTCACTATCTTTCCTTGGGGCGCGATGTGGGTGAAATTACGGCCCAGGATTTTCCACTTAAATCCTTTGCCAAGCATTTGAAATGCTTACGGACAAAACTCTTGGCCGGGATTGGTCTGGAAGTTCTCCGGGGGTTGCCCGTTTCAAACTATAGTCAGGAATTTGTAGCGACAATTTTTTGTGGTATCGGTGCGCACCTTGGTTCAGCCAGATCACAAAACGCGCAAGGCCACATTCTGGGTCATGTGCGCGATACCGGGGCCAATTCAAAGGACGCAAACACCCGGATCTACCAAACCGCTGAACGCCAGAGCTTTCACACCGATAGCGCCGATGTCGTCGGCCTGTTGTGCCTGCGCACCGCCAAAGAAGGCGGCCGTTCTTTGTTGGTATCGGCGGTATCGATTTATAACAGAATGCTGGCGGAGCGCCCGGGTTTACTCGAAAAACTGTTTGATCCCATTGCCACCGACAGGCGCGGAGAAATCCCTAAGGGCGCCAAACCCTATATGGAAATTCCGGTATTAAGCTGGCATCAAGGATATCTGACGGTGTTTTATCAACGCCAGTATATTGACAGTGCACAACGTTTTGAGGGGGCTATGCGTCTGAGTTCGTCCCATATCGAAGCGTTGGATATGTTTGATGCGCTGGCCAACGATCCCCAAATGCATTTTGGTATGCAACTGGAGCCGGGGGACATGCAGTTCGTCTATAATCATACGCAATTGCACGACCGCACCAGCTTTGTTGATTGGCCGGATCCAAACAAGCAGCGGCACCTGTTGCGGCTGTGGTTGTCATTACCTGGCGATCGTCCGCTGCCAGAGATTTTTAAACAGCGTTATGGTTCAATCAAGATCGGAGATCGCGGCGGGATTATCACTACTGAGACGAAGTTACATGCGCCTCTTGATGCACAGGCTTAATCCGCAGGTTTAACCTGTACGCTTAGCCTGTACGTTTCAATGTAATCGCAACGACAAGCACCTGCCATTGGAAATTTTGGACAGGGGCTAGTGCTCTGCGAATTTTACAAATAATGAGATCCCCAATGTTTATGACCGTTCTTCAAATTGCGCCTATTTTTGGCTTGCTGGTCCTCGGGCAAGTTTTGCAACGCGGCGGTATTCCCAGCCTGGAATTCTGGCGTCTCAATGACAAGCTGGTCTATTGGGTATTGATGCCTTCTCTACTGTTTTACAAGACCTCAACTACCAATTTTGATACTGTGCCGATTGGGGCCTTTGCACTGGTTATTCTAGGGGGATTTACCTGCGCGGTTGTTTTTGGACTTTTGTTGTGGGGCAAATCTTCAACCAGTGGCGCGGTCGCCAGTTCCGTGCTTCAAGGCTCTGCCCGGCACAACACCTTTATCGCGCTTACCGTGGCGGAACAGCTCTTTGGGGCTGAAGGACTGGCGCTGGCGACCTTGCTTTCGGCTTTGCTGATCCCGGCGACCAACCTGTCGATTGTCTCATTGATGGTTGTCATGACGACGAACAAAAGAGGCAGCGGTATTGTTACGGCAATCCTGCGCGATCTCCTGCGCAATCCCTTGCTGCTCGCGGTGGGTGCCGGGGTGATTTGTAATCTTTCTGTAGGCGGAGAGGTGCCCGTTGTGCACAACATGACCCGCATTCTCGGTCAGGCTGCGCTTCCCATCGTATTGCTTTCTGTCGGGGCCAGCTTACAGATCGGCTCCATGAAGGTCTTCACCCAGCCCATGATCTTAGCGACTATCGGTAAAATGATCGTCTTCCCCCTCGCAACTTTCTTGCTCGCGCAGGCTACAGATTTGACTGAAATGCAAACCATGATCGCCCTGTTATTCGCCGCCGCCCCCACGGCCTCTTCCGCCTATACCCTTGCCCGCCAAATGGGCGGAGACGCCAAACTCATGGCCGAAATCATAACCGTCCAGACAGGCCTCAGCTTTTTAACGATCCCGGCGACCTTATGGTTGGTGGAGAGGGGGGTTTAAAGCTGTTTATTTCTATTATTTTACATCTATAAGGATATTGAAGGCTTAAGGGTAGAATAAAAAATATTGGAAGATCGAGTGCTATAGTAGTAATGAAAAGTTGTGTGAAAGATTAATTCCGAAGAGTAGTTTATCAGAGACAAATATTATTAAGCTACTTCAGTATCTTGTTGCTAAAGATCTTAAACCATTTGAAATAATTACAACATTGCGCCGTCGAAATTCACCATCATATACGAGCTTATTAGAAGCTAAAAAAGAATACACAGAATCAAAGGGTAAAATTATTTCGATGGGGCAGGACCCTTATTAAGTTGTTGGAGTGGTTCAGAAATAATATTAAATAAGCTCAGGAAACGGCTTTTTCTTGGGGCTTGGGGCCGCGGTATTGGCTCAGGGTGTCTTCGAGTTGTTGTTGGGTGAAGGGCTTGGTTAAGACGCCGTTCATACCCGCTTCGACAAATTGAGCGTGGCGTTCGACAAAGGCTTCTGCTGTCAGGCCGACGATGGGGATGTCTTTTCCGTTGGGGGTCGATCTAATTTGGATGGTGGCGTCCAGGCCGTTCATCTCTGGCATATGTACGTCCATTAAAATGATATCTGCCCAACCTTCTTTGGCGGCTTCGACGGCTTCTAAACCATTTTCAACACGCCTTACTTCACAGTTGTTTTTCTTTAAGAAAGCCACTGCGATAACCGCATTTAAATCGTTATCCTCAGCGACGAGAACATTCATTGGAGCGTTACTTCTAACTTTGGGAGATAGGACCTGTTCAATGTCGCTTTTGGACCCTTTGTAAAAAGGAACAAAGACGTCAAAACTGGTGCCATGCTCCAGTTGACTTTTAACGGTGATGCTGCCACCCATCAATTGTGTAAGTTGCTTGACAATCGTAAGCCCCAAGCCCGTTCCCCCGTGTTTTCGGGTGATGGTGGCGTCTTCTTGAGTAAAGGCCTCAAAGATACTATCAACCCGATCTGGGGCAATCCCTGCGCCGGTATCCGTTACTGAAAAGTGCAGGCCGAGATCTTTGATTTCTGTGATGTTGGTGTGATCGGGAGCTATCTGCTCAATGTTGAGAGTGATGCTACCGCTATCGGTAAATTTGATGGCATTACTGACAAGATTCCATAGAACCTGACGTAATCTGACAGGATCACCCTTAATCAAAAGGTCTGAGCCAGCCTCGAAGTTGACGTTTAGCTTTAACCCTTTGTCATCAATCAAACTTTGGAAAGGGGTGGCAATCATGGATATGAGCTCTTTGATGTTAAAGGTCTTTTCTTCGAGTTGTACACTTGATGCCTCGATACGGCTCATATCCAGAACGTCGTTAATAATCGCAAGCAGGGTCTCTCCTGAAGACAAAATTGTACTGACCTGATGTTTTTGTTCTTTATTTAAATCGGTTGAAATCAGAAGTTGGGCCAATCCCAGAACGCCGTTCAGGGGCGTTCTTATTTCGTGGCTCATGGTGGAGAGGAAATTGGATTTTGCGGTGTTCGCAGTAATCGCTTCTTTTTGGGCCAAAACAAGGTCGTCGTGTTGTTTGCCGATTATGGTGTCAGCGTTGCGAACAATCCAGAACAAAAAGACATAGAGCAAGCCTAGAAAAAATAAAAGATAGAGTATGACCTCTATTGTTGTCCAGTTGATCTCGGCCACCAGTGGGGTGACATCACTATAAAGTTCGAATACGCCTTCCAACTCACCTTGCGTGCCAATAATGGGCAGGTAACTTTCAACTAGATAGCGGTTAGATACAGGACCATCAAAGGATGCAAAGGTTTCCCGAAAAGAGTTTTTTGTTGTTGGGTTTATGTTTTTGACAGTGGATTCAAAACCGGCATTTCCTTTTTTGCTGGCACCAATTTGTGAAAACTCAGAGGAATAGACTGTAAGGGCATCCAAACTATACATTTTTACCTTGAGAATAGGCAGTCCCTTGGTTAGTGCTTTGAGAGTTTGGTGAATTTTGATGGTTTTTGGGTGAGCGCGTAAAGCGTCACCATCAAGGTGTGAAACACTGTTTACGTGTGTGCTATATTTGGGCCAAATGTTGTTTGCAAAAGATTGAGCCAAGGCTACGTTTTGACTTTCTATGATCTTGGTAAGTTTGGTATTTTCCGACTTCCAATAGAGATAGGAAAGGCAAGCGGTCACCAATAAAATGGCAATCGCACTGGTAATTGAGAAATATCTCAGGAGCCTGAACACAGCGAACGATCCCAATATTGTTAAAGTCAAAAATGCTTATGAAAATTTAATCATGGCTAATTCAATCGTTTGACCCTCATCAAATGCCATTCTTAATCGATACGCTATCATAGGTAGTGGTGGTTAATTGTCTCTTAAGTTTATTGTTAATGTCCCTTTCAGCGCTCTGCGAAAAACGGGCTATACCTAACCCTAGTGAGAACGGAATTAGGCCCTAAAACCTAATCACTGGTATTAATTCCTTAACCGAGAGTATTGCCCATATTTTGCCAAATTTTGATCTTAAATGGCACATTTCTTGTATGTATTTATGGTGCTAGAAGGAAAGGAATACAGGATGTTTAAAATAACGTTTTTCCTTATTTCAATGGTGAACGGTCAACAGGAAATGACTTTGGATGGCTCTGAGATCTATGTAGATTTTGAGAGTTGTAATGCTGCCGCTGCTTTTGTCGCGGAGAATTCACCCGCAGGCTATAGTACCATCTGGGAATGCAAAATCAGTTCGACGATCAAATAGCCTGTGAAAGGTATTGGTTGTTTCTGGTGTACCTGAGTTGTTGAAGAAGCCGTTTTGCTCTGATTGATAATTTAATTTTACCAAGTTGATTTTGCTAAATTGATTTTGCTAAATTGATTTTGAATGAGTTAAAACCTCCTGACACATAGCTGTCAGTAGGGGGGTGATAGAAGCATGGCTTTCTTTCATTTGGAACGCTATTTATGCAATTTGACACTGATTTGCTCTCTGAGCACAAAGAACTCTTTCTTCAAGCCCGCGCTTACCTGCTTTCGTTTCCGGATATTACCGAAATTAAAAAAGAGCGCATAACCACTTATATGAACGTACAGGGCGGTATCTGTCATATGCGTACCATGCCGTATGGTATCGACCTTGGTTTCCTCAAAGGCGCAAAGATGAAAGACGATCTGAACCTTCTCACTGGAAAAGGTAAAATCCTGCGGGTATTATCTCTAAAATCCATGAATAAAGACGTAATAAAATACTATATGGATCAAGCTGTTGATTTAAATATTATTACCAAAAATTGAATATTTATTCGTGCAAACTTGGTTGTGTAATCTCTTGTAATTTATTGCTTCTTCTTGATACTCTTCAACAATTTTAGAAGCCTGATTTGTTGAGCGGTGGGAACTAGCCTTTTCGTTAGCTTACTATAAACTTAAATAAATCAATGACTAATAGTAAAAGTGATTTGAGAAAATGCTAAGAGCTAAAATGAGCGATTATATCCGAGGTTTAACATTTATTTTCGTTTTAGCGTTTTTCTTGGCTCCAGCTGCACATGCTTCATCCCAAGACAATAAACAAAATATAACAAACTATAGTTTATTATGTGACGCAGGAGATACGCAGGCTTGCGTGAAATTGGCGACTCTTTATCTTGGCCGTGAGGGCCGTGGGAGCGTTGAGATAGATGAGACAAAAGCCGCTGAATTTTATGATCGGGCTTGCGCGGGAGATAATGCGGAAGGGTGCACTGGGCTTGGTAAGATGTATAGCGAAGGCCGAGGTGTCCAAGCGAATGATCAAAAGGCGGTGAGCTTCTTTAAGAAATCATGTGATCAGGGGTATCCCAAGGGCTGTTCTTCGCTTGGGTATATGCATTTCAAGGGGCGGGGCGTGGAAGAGGATGCTCTATTGGCTTTTGTTTTCGTGGGGCAAGGTTGTAAGGGGGGCGATGCCTACGGCTGTACCAATCTTGGTATGTTGTACGATAAAGGCCTTGGCGTAGTTGAAAATCAGGCCAGGGCTGTTGCTCATTACAAGAAGGGGTGTGATGGTGGCGATATTTCGGGGTGTACTCGTTTGGGGCTTATGTATCAAAACGGACGCGGTGTTGCTCAAGATAAAGTAAAAGCGGCTATACTCTTTACCAAAAGCTGTGACGGCGGGCAGGCGGATGCCTGTATGAAATTGGATACCCTCAAAAATTAAATAATTGGTGAGGGGGGAATTTTAGATATCGTAGTCTTTATTTTTGACCATCACTTTGATTCAGAAGAACATTAATTGTATTTCACTGTAAAGTATTTAAGATTTACGTCTTATTTAATTGAGTGTTTTGTCTAAATGTAACTTAAATACATGTGTTCATTTTGTGTTTAATGTAGATGTTCTTATGTTTCACGGTTTATTCACTTATTTATTATGGCTTAGTGGTTTTAATATTTGAATTGATATTAACGTACTTTGCCATCATTTGTATTTATTTGATGTAAGTGCTTTCGTGTTATTTATGAACGGTGAAATCGGTAATTTGTTTTATGAGGGATTTTCACCTCCATCCTTTTATATTGTGTTCATAGGTAATGGTCTTCCTGCCTTTTGTTAGGCGACTGGTATAGGATCTAATATGCATTACGATAGTGATAAACCCGTCTTTAATTCCAAATCGAAAGTAAGGGAGGTTAGCTCCCGGATATATGAGGTTGAACCTGTTGAGTCACGTGCTTTGGCCAATGATTTGGTTTCTTTTGACCTTTCAGTCGATAGCGTGGTGGCAACCGCAACGCTCGAATACGACAGCAGCCATCGCTTTGTTACGCTTTTTTGGGGCGACAGTGATGTGGGTGAAACGTTGGATATTCGTAAAATCAGAAACTCAAACCGGGTCGTCGGGGGTAATCCTCTGCCTGAAAATACGATCAGAGTTCAGCATGTTTACGACGTTCCCGCGCCGCCAAATCGTGGATCGAATTTTCTGTTTTATACCGTGTTACAAGATGGGGAAGGCCGACGAAGCTTTGGTCCAGCCCAGCAGATCAGTGTTATTCCGCGCTATGAGTTTATTTTAAGGCCTGTGATCTTGGAATTCAATTCGCATTTGGACGGTGCTTTGGAACAGGAAACTGAAATTTCAATCGACATGATCGCCGTTCATGCGGGGGAGCGTATTTTTCATAAGCATTGGGAACCGGATGTTGTGACAAATGGTAATCTTGGCCCTCTCCCAACCGAGGAAAGGTTCCCAGTGTTCTATAAGTTGACGGGCAGTCAGCTCAGACACGATATCCCATTGGATAGTGAAGATGGGATCGTTATTAATTTTGTCGCGAAAGAACGAGAGAATACGGCCAAAGACGCGTGGGAGTTTCTTGTGGATGTTTTTACCGCAGAATTTGATGACTCAGTTATCGCGGTTGATAACGGCCAAATACGCGGGTTTCATCCGATAAAAAACACGGGACCAAGACAAGAGAAACGTTATTTGGGTGTTCAGGATGGGTACTTTGAAGCAATCATGAATATAGAAATGAATTTGATTGTCCCGCTGGATCGTGCTCCGGGTCAGGTAGTTTCCGATTAGTATCGTGTTTTTAGTGGACTAATTTTGATATGAACACCCGACCCCAATATGTTTGTGGGGCCGGGTGCTTTTCTTAAAGCTGTTACTTATTTGCGGTATTGCCCATCTTCGATTGACCTTTGATTTTGTTCCAGGGTTTCGAGCAGGCTGGTGGCAAAGGGATCGTCAGCGGTTTTATCAAACTCTTCAAAGTTGACGACATCGGCCATGGGCAGTCGCGGTAACCATCCTGCCAATTGTAGTTCAGGTTTATCAAAGAACTCAGACACATATCCCAAACAGAGATAGGCCACAGGCGTCACTCGTTTGGGCAGTTTGAGGATTTGTTTTAATTTTTTCTGATCCAGAATACTAACCCATCCAACACCGACGCCTTCTGAGCGGGCGGCAAGCCAGAGGTTTTGTACAGCGCACACGGTACTATAGAGATCCATGGCCTTAATATGGGTGCGCCCGATCACGATAGGTCCGGTGCGGTCCTTGTCACAGGTGATACAGATATTAAGCGGAGATTCCTTGATCCCTTCGAGTTTGAGGTTTTTGTAAGTATCACGTTTTTCCCCCTCAAACATATCTGCGGCTTCGTCGTGGGCCTTTTTAAACAGATTATGTACCCGTTGTTTGGTCTCATCCTTTCGGATCAGAATGAAATTCCACGGCTGCATAAACCCGACAGAGGGCGCATAGTGGGCGGCGGTTAATATCCGGCTCAAGACTTCTTCGGGAACGGGTTTTGATGTAAACTGCCCGCGTACGTCACGCCGGGAAAAGATGGTTTGGTAAAGCGCGTCGCGTTCTGCTTCGCTAAAACTATGATCTGTAAAGGCAGGATTGTTATAGTTGGGGGTGGAAGCAGTATTGTTTTTGGTATGTATGTTTTCATTAAAAACTGTCTGGTCGCGCGTTTCCATTTCAGTCCCCTTAATGGAAAGTTAAAGCAGCGTTTGTCCACACGCTGCATAAGGCTCTCCAGGCCGGTCTTCTGACTTGGGTTCGCATCGGTCCTGTCCCTTCCCGGATCTCTATAAAACACCAGTGGGTAACTTACAGGACCAATCCCCCTTACAGCGTTGGGCACGTGACGGAATTCCACCGCCTTCCCGATTATCCTCGTCCAGTTTACAAACTTTTTGAGACACCTGAAGATATGATCAAAGCCGGAATTATGCCCCGGCAGTTTCTGTTTTTATCTTAAGGTAATGGGAAGCGTCCTTGAGCTTGATCAAGGATGGGGAGGGCCACCAATATAATTTTTGATCGGAAGGAAGTTTCTATCCTGCTTCCGGTAACCTTTTACGTAAAGCCTCAATCACTTTGGTTTCGGCAGACGCAGCATAACCATCGTCCATGGCAGCTTGGAAGGCGTTTAGTGTTGCTTTGCCTATTTCGGGATTGAGGCCAAGTTTTTGGGCGTATTTCAGACCGTAATCTGTGTCTTTCAGACGCCATTTCGTGGAAAACAGCACGTCTTTTTCGTGGGCGCCTTCGACCATTAGGGGAGCGTTGCGGGCCACTTGTGGGCTGCCACAGCCGCCTGAGGCTAAAGCCATGGCAACGAGGTTGAGGTCGAGACCAGCACGTTCGGCGGTAATCAAGCCTTCAGCGGCGGCGGCAATCTGAATTGATCCCATCAGATTTACGATAAGTTTATAAGCTGAGCCAGATCCTATCGGGCCAAAGTGGATCTGGTCCCTTGAAAGGGGCGTGAGCAAAGGCATGGCTTTGTTGATGGTTGATTGCGCGCCGCCTAGAAACAGGGTGAGGAGACCACTTGCGGCGGCTTCTGGAAGGCCGGTTACAGGACAGTCGAGGTAATCAAGTCCGGCTTCTTTTGCCTGCTCTGAGAGTTCCACAACCCAATCGTGGGACAGGGTTGAACACTCGATCGCAAGCGCTCCCGGTTTTAGATCTGCGGACAGAATACCACTTGTACCAGACCACAACGCGCGCGAGGCGACATCATCCCCAACCATAACAAAGATCGCATCGGCCCCGATCGCGGCTTCTGCGGGGCTTGATGCAAGGGTTGCTCCGCGTTCTATCAAAGGTTCGGCACGGGACGTGGTACGGTTATAGACATGGACATCGTGGCCCGCATCGATCAAGCGCCCGGCCATACCCGTGCCCATTAAACCCGTTCCAATAAATGCAATGCGTGCCATGTGACTGTTCCAAAATGATATTTTAAATCTGGTAGGAACGGTAAAAGACAAGCGCCGGCATTGAAAGATAAAAGTGGTTTCTTAGAGGTTGGTTAATGTCGGAATGCACCCGAGAGGCTGAATTTAGGATTTAGACGTCAGGATTTTATAGCTGGCAAAACAGAAAAAAGCCCCCAATCCAGCTTCAATCCACCTGCGGGCCTTTTGATAGGCGCCGACCATAGGTGCAGTTGAAAAGGCAATAGCGTAAGTCATGTGACCAAATATGGATATCAGGGTTGTGCCAAAAACGATGGAGCATCCAACCCAAAGCGGGGCAGAGGCATCAACAGCCAAAGACATCACAGCAACCCAGGTCAGGGCTGCCTTTGGATTTGTCATCTGGATCAACAAACCCCGGCGGTAATAAGCAGCTGGTCTGCCTGTAATGCCGAGATCAGTCGCAACAATTTTCTTGGTCGTGGTCGCAGATCGGAAAGACTTGAACGCCAGCCAGAGCAGATAAGTCGCACCAAAAATTTTGATGGCAAACATGACCGAGGCATAAAGGGACAACACAGTGGTAAAGCCCCAAAATGCCAGTAATCCCCAAAAGAAGGTTCCTGTGGCCACGCCAAGTGCAAGGGCTTTGCCTGACTTGCGCCCCACAGACATGGATGTCCCGATAACGGACATGATGTTCGGACCGGGGCTTAACATCCCAAGTGAAAAGGCACCGAAGGCAAGTAAAATACCTGGCAGGTATGAGGCGATTGGGTCCATGTGAGATTCCTAAAAGGCGTATTGTCTTACAAGGATTTAGCTTAACAACTCAGGATGTTCGATAAAGAACCAATCTTGAAAAGGATGAGGAGCCACTCAAGGGTATTCATAAGTTTTTTATTTTTTTCTGGTTTGGCCCCTCACTTTTACATGATCGCTTAGATTATGTGTCAGACAACAGTCTGAAATTGGATTTCTCCGTTATGTAAGAAACAGGTTTTGGTAAAGAGAGTTAAATCAATGGGGTTGGGCAAGCGGACATCCGAAATGTCAGGGTGTGATTTTCCGGATAGGTCATATGTACGGTCAATTTGTGTGATGAGTACGACAATCAATCCTGCTTTGCAGGCAAATGATTTCAGCTCTGATACCTGAGTGGAAAGTTTTGGGTTTTGTCGTTTTTGATCCAACAGTTGCAGGTAATCGATAACGATGACCGTCCCGCATGGTACAGACTGTAATTGATCAATAATATAGGGGGCACAGATATTGTCTGACGTATCCAATTTGAAATTATCTGCGAGGGTTGCAGGGTTCACATCAATTTCTTCAAGCCGATTTAAAACATCTTTCAGCGTGTATTCAAGCGTATAGAAGAAACCTTGCCGTCCGTCTTTTATGGCCGTGACAATAAGTTTTAACCCCGTCATTGTTTTACCTTGTCTAGGGCGTGCACCGAGCAGGACAAGGTCGCCGGGAGTTAAGCGACTGAGTAGTTCAAGTTCATTGCTGGAACGGCTTGCTGATACACGTGCTGCGAGTAAGCTCCAGCTTTGAAAGCCTTCTTTTTTTGCAATACAATCAAGTGCCAAATTTAAAGAGATATTTTCTTTGCGCGACAGTGATTTTGCGGAGCGTTTGAGTTGAAAGACAGGTGCCGATAATCTCATAAGAGAACCTCCTATTGCGAGCCGGGGGCACAATCCCTCCTTATGTGTGATGCTCGAACAGT
The DNA here is from genome assembly GCF_042682825.1 of Kiloniella antarctica. Lineage (NCBI taxonomy): Bacteria > Pseudomonadati > Pseudomonadota > Alphaproteobacteria > Rhodospirillales > Kiloniellaceae > Kiloniella > Kiloniella antarctica. The sequence continues at coordinate 396,094 of NZ_JBHUII010000004.1, read as the reverse complement.
GGGTTCTATGAGCTAACTTACACCCAGTATGTCGGATACTTTCCCAATCGGAGGGGGGAGGCACGGGTCATGCCTGTACCTGTAACGTACTTGAAGCTTTTTTCAAACGCAATATCTTGGATTTTTTTAAGAAATTATCATCCTTTAAATTATGATTATTCTGGCCGCGCCTGCTGCTTCTTTTGCTTGAGGTAGTTGTAGATCGTGGCGCGGCTGAGGCCGAGGACGCGGGAGGCGTAGGCGGTGGAGTTTTTGCCGCTAAAAGCGCCGTTGTCTTCGAGGGCAAAAACCAACTCTTTGCGTTGAGGTCCGGTCAGTTGCTGGATGATGACGCCCTTTTCGATCACCCAGGCATTGACGAACTCGTTGATACGCTCATGCCAGTCTTCCTTGAACAAGGCTTCTGGTTTTTCGCCGGTGTCCGGCACTGCGATCAGGGCGTCGAAGGCCTGTTTGGCGATATGAAAGTGAGAGACATCGGCGTTCAGGCACATGATTCCGGTGGGGCGATCTGTGTCATCACGGATCACAACGGAGATGGATTTAAGCTGTTTTCCATCCCAGTTGATTTTTTCATAGGGGCCGATAATGCGGTCGTTGGGATTGAAGTCAATCTCGTGCAGCAGCGACGGTTCGCCCAACTCCCGCTTGGAGAAATTATTGGCAATATGAACCACCTGTTCGGTTTCAAGGTCGTGTAACACGACCTCGATATAGGGCCGGAACAACGCAGAGATGGCGTTGGCGATCTCTGCGTAATTTCTGAGGCCGGGTTTCATATTTGTTTTTTGGTTGGGGTTAATGTTCGCCACCATAAGATCGCCTGATTAAGCAAAGTTGTTTTTGGTGTAATCGGATAGCTCTTTCAGCCCGACCCGTAAATGTTCAATCGGGGCACCGATGCCAATACGAATATACCCATCGAGGCCATAAACATCGCCCGGCAACAACATGATGCTGCGTTTTTCACGGATTTCGTGGATCAACTTGGTGGAATTAATCGGCATGGCATAACGCATAAAGGCCATACCACCCGCCTTGGGAAGGTGACAGCTGTATTGATTGTTTTCTTTTAACCAGCCAGAAAGCAGATCCACATTAGCGTTTAAAAGCGTGCGGCTACGGTTCAGGACTTCGGCGCGTTTTTCTGGTTGGATCACGATGTTGGCCACGTACTCGCTGATGGCGCTGGTGGTGATTGACGTATAATCTTTGGCCTGCCAGCAGGTGTAGATGACATCCGCGGGGCCAACCAACCAACCAATGCGCAAACCCGGCAACGCGAGAGCTTTGGAAAGTCCTGCTGTGACGATGGCTTTGTCATAGAGGTCGGCAAAGGTGGCGGTTTCGTGACCATCCAGTTCTGAACCGCGATAAACTTCATCCGCATGCAGATAAAGATCGTGCGCGCGTGCGATATCCACAAGCTCCGTCATCGCGGCTTCGTCGAGCAGGCTGCCTGTCGGGTTGTTGGGATGACAGATGGTGATCATCTTGGTGCGCGGGGTAATGGCGGCGTGCAGCTCATCCATATCAGGAAGCCAGCCAAGTTCTTCGCGTAACTGTACTTCGACCACATTCACACCCAAAGCCTTGGCCCAGCCCCACATTTGCAAATAGTTCGGCACAAACACAATCAGATCATCGCCGGGGTTTAGCACCGACATCACCAACAGAAAGTTGGCCTCGGCCGACCCGTTGGTAATGATAACATCATCAGGGGTGCGGTTTTTATAGAGGTTCGCCACCGACTGGCGCAACTCTGTCCCGCCATTGGTCCAGCCATACCCAAGCTCCACATCCAGCAGGCTTGAGAGTTGCTCCGGGTTCAGGAGTTCACGCAGGGTATAGGGATGGACGCCACTGTCTGAAAGGTTATGCTCGACCGTGTTTTCATAAAGCGACTGAATGCGCTCTAGCGTGAATTCCTGGAATTTCATGAGGCACCTGTATCCTGAACAACATTTTCAAAAGTTGATGCCAGCATAAAGGTATAGATTGTAAAATAAAGTCTAAAATAGAATTTATTGTAAAATATGTTTGTTACTCAATTTTCACTGCCCGGCCTAACGCCGCCCGTGCAAGAAGGCGGGTGGAATCAAGAGTTGGCAGGGAAGAGTTATCATCGTTGATGATCAAGGGGATTTCGGTGCAGCCGAGAATTACTGCGTCACACCCGGCTTGTCTCAGTCGGTCAATGATTTGTTGGAAATAGGCCGTGCTCTTAGGCTTAAAAAGTCCCATGACCAGCTCGTCCATGATAATGCGGTTGATTTCGCGGCGCACGTTGGGTTCCGGGCGCAGGTACTCAAGGCCGCGTTCTTTGAGCTTTTGCGGGTAAACATCGCTTTCGAGCAACCACTTAGTTCCGGTCAGGCCGAGTTTTTTATAGCCGCGATTCTGGACCTCTTGCGCGACCACTTCTGCGATGTGAAGCCACGGCAGGGGAGAGCGTTCTACTACATAATCAAAGGCCTGATGGATGGTGTTATCCGGACAGATCAAAAAGTCCGCGCCACAGCGCGCGAGCTTTTCCGCCGAAGCCAGCATCAGATCGCCAATGCCCTCGATATCCACGCCCTCAATATCACCGGCATCCAGACACCGTACATAATCCGCCAGCGAAGGCGTATGCATGGAAATCTCCGGATGGGCATGGGGACCAAGCAGCGCCGCACCTTCCGCACAAATAGTCCGATAACAAAGCGACGCCCCCTCCGCCGAGCATCCTACGATGCCGATATGTTTTGAGGGGGTGTGCTGGGGCACAGTGCGTTTGGACATGATATTCGAGGGGTTATTTAGGATAAACATGGAAAAATACTATTTATTTTGAGGTGTATATTTATGTTTGGCTACTTCATTCCAAGCTTCCAAGCAATACTCGTGAGCCTTTGGGCCTTCATATCTGAGCGATCGTTCTTGATTTGAATATTGATTGTTTAAATCCCGAACCGCGGATAGCCAGTTAAAGGAGCCTTCAACAATCCATTTATTATCAACGACTAATGTCTTGTTGTGAACACGTCTGACTGGAAATATTTCACACTGAGTTTCTTTGACGAGGTTGATACCATTTAACGCTTCTTTCTTTTTGTGTTCTCCTAAGTCGTAGGCAACAGTAACTTTTACTCCTCTGGTTAAAGCTCTTCCTATCATCGAGGTAATATTATCTTTTCTGATTGCGAATTCTCTAATGTAGGGGGAGATAATTAATACTTCTTTTCTCGCGGTTTGAAGGGCTTCATCTAATACATTTTGATGATCTTTTAGAGTTTCCAAGCGACGCGTATTGCTTCCGCTTTCTAATGCTTGGAATACAGGGCGGCTTGATACATCAAAAATTTCTCCGCATGCAGAACGAAACAAATGCTTAGCAAGAATACTTGAAGGCTTATTTTTTTGTGTAGAGTCGAAAAGACGCATATCCCCAAAAGTTAAAAAAGAATCTTTTGCTCGAGAGATTGCAACATTTAACATATTGGGAGCTAAATCAAAAAAAGGTGATTTCTCATCTTCAAGTGAAGAAGTTGGCGAAAAAATAATAATATTTCTTTCCGCTCCTTGAAGAGCATGGACTGTTCCTACCGTTAGGCTTTTGGGGAGAGCTGATTTTTGTAACGCTTTTTTTAGTTCCCATTTTTGAGCGCCATAGGGCGTAATTATTCCAACTATTTCTTGTATCGGTTTGTTGTAATGTTGCTCTATTTCTCGCTGATGCCGTCCAAGCCAATCTAAAATTTCTCCCGCTTCACCGGGATTATATTTGCTCCCTCCTTTTATTCGGGATGAAGAGCGTATATTTGCCCAACCTAATGTAGGAAAAAGAGGGTTCTTTAGGGGAGGGGTTTTAGGTATGAGACGCCCGTCGTAGATTAAGTCGTTTGAAACAGAAATAATTTCTGTCTGACAACGTCTATGCTCAGAGAGAAACATACCTTCTTCATCTTCACGTTTATATGCAGAAAACTTGCGAGCAATTTTCATTAAGCTACCATTTTTTGCGAGTAAGCCGCTTTCATTTAATTCGGCCTCATACGGCTCTAGGTTGCAACGTTTGATATTGCCATGATCTACACTTTTTTCGATATTCCTGATGGGCTCAATCTGATGAATGTCTCCGACAATTAAAGCCTTTTTTCCTAATGCCAATACTGGCCCTCCGATTTCAGGTAGAACCTGACCAGCTTCATCGATTATCAATAAATCCGCAAAATTGATAAGAGGAGAATTCTGAAACTCATCACTTTTAGGATTATAGAATGTTAAGTGTTGTGGAAGCATGTATAGTGTTGAAACAAAACAAGGGGTTAATGATGCCAGAAGCTTGAATCGCTCCTCTGTTTGTTCTTTCGATTTTCCAGATAATTTCTTTAAAGGATCTTTTGCATTTTGAAATAAATTTCTGGCCTCAATCAGCCAACGTGCCTCCCAATAATGCGTTGCGAGTAAAAAAGCCTTATGTCGGAATGATATATCAAGAAAATGATTACAAAGATGAGGGCTTTTTTGAAGATCTTCCAAGCTATAATTTAATATGGATGGATGATCTTTTGCTGAGGATTGTATAAGAGCCTCTGTACGTATATTCCAATCTTCTTCAGCATGTCTCCATGCTTTGGCGTGGCCTATTTTTTCGCTGAGATGTATCTGTTTGGTTTTAACATAAGTTTCAGAAGCACTCTCTTCAACTTTGTACTCTTCTTCTAATTGGGAAAGGTGCTTGGTTAGCTCGGTAAGATGATTGTTTAAAAAATCACGAACATCATTTATTTTGGGAATAACAAGTAAGTTTACAATACCTTGTTTAAATCCTCCTTTTTTGAAAACGTCTCGACACCGGTCCCATTTTTTCCCTTTTATTACAGGAATCCAGTTAAAGAGTATTTCAAAAAAACCTGTTGGTACCAGTTCAGATAAAGCTTGATCACAAAGGTTTTCAAATTTTGAAATTGTTTCTTTGTGCTGATTTATAATCAGGAGTTTATCTTTTAATTTGTTATGCTCGAATTTTTGAAGTTCATTCAGTTCATCCTGTTTTTTTTCGAGGGAGTTTTGGACAGAAAATAGTGTGCTGCCGTTATACTTTTCCCTGAATGCACAAACCTGTATGGCTGCTTTAAGTACGTTTCTTATCTCCTCAACGCATGATTTTAATTGATGGTTTAAGATGCCTCGTACATCTTCAACACTTTCAATTACATCCTTTGCAAATGTAATACGGGCTTGTTCCAGAAAAAATATTTCTGCTTGATCAAGGCTTTCATCATTTAGAAGAGTAGCTGGAAATCCGGATATTGGTTTTCCAAAGTTGGGCATATAGGCCGTTTGATATTTATTATTATCTACCTTTTTATCTTTGGATGGTAGATAGAGGCCATAGGAGTACAAGTTTGGAATCCATCGGCTTTTCAACTTTGATATGCCTGATGTTTGCATGTTGGAGCCAATGCCAAAACTGTCGATAATGTTTGTTACAGCCTGATTGTTAGATGATACGGCAAAAATAATCGGTGGATCCGTTTCTTCCAAGGCTGAATTGACGAAGAGGTTGGCGATAACACTTTGGATTAGGGCTGTTTTTCCTGTTCCAGGAGGTCCGTTGACCGCGAGCAAATCTCCTTCTTTACATGACGTCAGGTGGTGTAGAGATTCTCGTTGCATTGCAGAGAGAGGATAATGCCCTTCCATTTGTCCAATATGTTGTTGGCTATGGAATAATTGGTCTTTTGGGAGCAGGGTTGGCTTTCTGTTAGTTGTCTGGAATAGGCCGGAGAGAGCCCCAAAAGATTGATCATTTTTTATCAAATAATCTGTGAGCTTGATAATATGTGTAGATGCAGAGAAAGGAATGTTGCCTGCTTGAATAACAGAGGGACCGCGACTGAATTCGTCTGTTTCGGCTGCCTCTATAGCCATGCCCAAAATAGATTGGCACATTTTTTCTGTGTAATTGAGTAGTTCTTCCCACGTATTTTCACGTGGCTTTAGATTTGTAGATCTAAATTTGTCAAAGTCTGACAATAATCCAATTGATGGTATTTTAGCCTCAGAGGGTTCAAGTGCTTCTCTGACAACCCAAGGGATGCTCTTCGAATTGGGACTAATAGTCCCTGATTTTGATACAGTAGCTGGAATTATTATAGGGGCGTATGGTGTGTTCGCTGACCGTGAGGAGTATCCATTGTTATGTAGTGGGATAAATGTAAGTGGAGCAATTAGAACGGGGGCAGTGTCTTCTTGCCCATCTCGTATCTGATTAGGAAAGGCCTTTGAAAAATCAATAATGAGCTTTTTTGCAAATATAGGATCAATTTTACCAGCACGAATGTCTTGCCATTTAATTTCATGAAGTGCGGCCTTATCACCAAGTCCCTTCAAAAGGCTATCTGCCATACTTGCGCGCCAGTACGGCAGTATATTATTTTTAAAAGTCAATTGATTGTACCTTAATAATTTAGAGTATGTATCTGAAAATCAATAGTTAGTGGATAACTAGTTATAGTTGATATTCTATTAATTTTATTTTGCGATGATTTTCTTGTCGGTGATTTCACCGGGCTCTAATTTGGTTTTGATTACGGTTTATTTTTCTACCGCGGGTCTCGCTTGAAACTTTCTAGTTGGTGGCATCAATCTTTACTGGTGGCTTTCGGCCCCCGCAAGTGACGCAGGCAATGTCTGCCGTTACCTATGGGGGTAAAAATGGTCGGTGCGCTTGATTTGATGTCCAAGGGTGTGCTCTGTAATTTTCTTAATGCCAATATTTTGATATTTCAACCTTTCTATGCCCTAGTTTACCCGTAACTCAGAAGGCTTAAGCATACAAACCCTGTCACTTAGTTGTTTTGCATTACTGGTAAATATTGGCTTTTCTTTGATTTTTAGTAAGCTGGGGAGTGTCTTCTGTGAAATAATGAAAGGGATCAAAATGACCTACCGATATGGGGCTATATCGACGGACTACTCGGCCCGATTTTTGTTGGCTTGGCAGCATGTCTGGCGTTAAGTAAATAGAGAGCTTAGTATTTTGGTATCGTTGCTAACCGCCACACTTTAAAGCGCGAGTACGTATAAAAATAAGCGTAAGAACGCAAGAAAGAGAATTGATGAGACCGATTGTTCTGGTTCATGGCCTTTTTGGTCATTTAAACGACCCGCGTATTTTAAACGCTATCGCTGATCAGAACATTTTTGCGCCGGATCTTTTGGGCTATGGGGTGTATCGGAACTCTCCGATGGCGGGCCTGAACCTGATGGAGCAAGCCGACCATGTTGCGGGTTTTATTCGCGATATCAATCTGGAGCCTGTGAACCTTGTCGGGCATTCAGTGGGCGGCGCGGTGTCGGTTCTTTTGGCGGCCAAATACCCTGAGCTTGTGGCGACGCTGACATCTGTTGAGGGCAACTTTACGCTCAAGGATGCCTTTTGGTCCGCACAGGTCGCCGAACAGGATATCGGTGAGGTCGAGCGTACAATTGAGGGCTATCAATCTGATCCCGATTGCTGGATCTCTGGCGCTGGTGTCGCGCTTAATGACTGGACCCAATCGCTGGCCCGCAGCTGGCTCGACAACCAACCCGCCACGACCATAAAGGCCCAAGCCCGCGCCGTGGTGGAAGCCACCGGAAAGCCGGAATATCTGGAAAGTATCCGCAAATTGATGGCATCGGATATGCCTTACCACCTGCTTGCGGGCGCAAACTCCCGCCAAGGTTGGGACGTGCCAGATTGGGCGGTCGATAACGCCAGCAGCAACCAGGACATTCCCGATACCGGCCACCTGATGATGGCAGAAAACCCGGAAAGTTTTGGCGCGATCATCCGTGGCAACTGCGTGTGAAAAGCAGGCTTTGTCTTTTGATTATGTTGGGTTTTATTCAAACTGAGGGTGACAATTGGGGTGTATTCCTGCGGATATAGGAGGGAGATTCTCCGAAATGGAGCTTATCGTCATTCTAAAAACCTTAATGGAAATCTAGTATATGAGTAATGCCTCATTATTAAAAGCTTTGAACCCTCGGTAGGAACCAGTCGATAAAGGTGGTGGCGTGTTTGGGGAGTTTTGAGAAGTTCCGGGCGACGAGCCAGTATGATCCCTGATAAAAGGGGGCATCAAACGGGATGACTAATTGTCCGGATTGGAGCTGATTTATGATAAATCTTTTATCGCAAAAACCAATGCCGTGGCCCTCCAATATCTCTTGAAAAATCAATGCTGCATTGTCGTAGATCGGGCCTCTTTCAATGTTATTGTCGGTGATGCCTTGAGCGGCGAACCAATTCTTCCAGTCCGTTCTGTCGTCTTCATGCAGGAGAGTATAGCGCAATAAATCTCTCGGCGTATTAAGGGGCTTCTCTGGATCAATATGATCGGCAGCGATGACCGGGAGCACTTCTATGTCGAGTAAATGTTTGCTCTCACATGCGGGCCAGATTTTGGGGTCTGTACCAAAGCGGATGGCGAGTTGTGCTTCTGAGATACGAAAGTCGATTACACGCATATCTGAATCAAAAGCAAAGTCAATTGAGGGGTAAAGTTCTCTGAAATCCTTTAGGTGAGGGAGTAACCATCCCGAAAGAAAAGACGGTTCAACACTGAGGGTCAGGACCGTTGAGGCTGTCGAGTTGCTTAACTCACTTAGACAGTTATCTATGGTATCAAAAGAAGTACTCAGTACCGATAACAGCTGTGCGCCCGCCTGGGTGAGTTGGACCCGCCGATGGCTGCGGGCAAACAGCTTATTGCCGATCTGGTGTTCAAGATCGCGGACCTGTCGGCTGATGGCCGCCTGAGAGACAAACAGCTCTTGCGCGGCAAGGGTGAAGCTCTCATGTCGGCCCGCAGCCTCGAAAGAACGAAGCGCGGTTAAGGGAAGTCGGTCTCTCTTCATGCATAACCTCAGGTTATTCTAATCACCTGCATAACTCGTTTGTCAGTCTTGCGCAAGCCTGCCCTTAATAAGGGAATTATGATGGAGCGAGAAGTGATTGAACTAATGATCAAAAGAATGGTTGAACTGTTGTGGGATACGATTTCGCTGATAACCTTTTGTTATGGCCACGCCCATAACTATGAGGGTGAAAAACACTCTGCTACTAAACGCAGATGTGAGAGACGGGATAGATAGAGTGGGTATTCCTGATCTGGAAAACCTTCTGAACCGCGTAGACAGTGCTTTAAGATTGTTGGGATATAATGCGAAAGACACTGTTGGAGCGGGCGTACTTATCCTGAATGGGTGTGATCGGAAATGGCATTTAAGGGTTTTGATCGTGACAAGGAGTTTGCGGATATTCTAACCGGGCATAATGCGCATGCTTGCCTGAAGGGCTTTGTTTTGGAAAATGGCAGACTTTCACTGAGAGTTATGCCTTATCAGGGTCTAGATTTGGATCAGAACGAAGAGATCGTTGCCACCTTTTCCGATGTCCGGATGCAAAATTTTGATGTCTTTACGGGGGTAGAAAACAAAAATCTGCCATGGGATATTGTCGGGATGAATTGTCTAGATCATAAAGACGGGCTGTCGTTTTTTTGTATTCATTGTTTTGAATGTGAAATGGTTTTCCTGTCGCGCTGGCCGCATATTGAAACCGGGCTAAAGAGCAGAGCCAAAAGACATTAAGTCGAGTATGGTTCTTTAAAAAAATCGATAATAAATAAACTTTATGTGTCCGGTAATTTTGATGCCACTGTTATTTGATCTCTCTTGCAAAAAAAAGTTTCAAGTATTACAGCTAATTCACTGGCTCAGGCAGCCCTTGAAAATATTGAAGTACTTGAAAATACGAAAGTAAAGGACGAGACAACATGCAATCAGAACAACTCCAATTCCTTATGCTTTCTCCTGAGATTATGGGGTCTCTTCTGTCGCTAAAAGTTCCCGATGATGAAGCCCATCTGATTACATCCAATGCAAAGTGGATCGCCGAGGCCGCTTTTATGAGCGAGAGCGTCACGTACGGCCTTTTTTCCGGCAAAAATCCTGCAGGTTTGATATCGTTCATTGATCCGCGGCTCATGGATCAAAATGATGAAAATAAACACTTTCAGGGTGATTGTCTTTACGTTTGGCGCTTAATGATTGACCAGCACCATCGTCGAAAAGGATACGGACAATCCGCGATCAGGTTTGCTCAAAGCTATGCGCAGTTGATTGGCCAAAAGGGAGTTTCATTAACGACGATGGATAAAGCCCCCCTAAACGCGTTGCCGCTTTATCAAAGTATGGGGTTTAAGGCCACTGGGCGTCGTCTAGATGATGAGATTGAGTTGGTTTGGCGTCGCCCATAGTACGCTCAATACCGGGTTGATATATAATCGTCCCGCTTTATCTGATCTTTATGTCTTATCTGGGCTAGGTGCTGGGGTAAGGGAGAGGCTATTGTTCCCTTTTCGATGTGCGATACAAGGTTTTCATACTTTTTGGGACGCAAAAAACGAGGGTCTGTCTTTAGATGTTCCGGTAACTCTGGTTTGTGCCAATTCAATATCGAAATATTGACCAAGAGGGCAATATTAGGCACAATTCCCCGATATTATTTCTATCAGCCATTCCAAGAGCTTATTTCTAATTCCAACACCATCCTCTGAAGTAAGTCTGTTCTTATATTAATTTTAAAATTCACGGGGTAAAACGATGAAACTTAGTCGGCGCGAAGCGCTCACATTGATGGGCGGTACTCTTGCTACTGCGACTTTGGCGAAGCCAGCTTTTTCACAAAATCGCAAAATCACGGTCGGAGCTTTACGCTTTACCAGCCATTCTGCAAGTTTCATTGCCCTAGAACGCGGGTATTTCAAGGAGATGGGCCTGGATGTTGAGCTGAAGTTTTTTCAAGCTGCAACACCGATGGCCGTTGCGATTGCATCTGGTGATGTAGATTTTGGTGTTACCGCTATTTCTGGTGGCTTGATCTCTCTTGCTGAAAAAGGTGCGGTCAAGGTTATTGGCGGGGTTCTTTCTGAAGAAAACGGTATTGATGGACAGAAAATTCTGGTCTCGGATGCGGCTTTCAAAGCTGGTGTGACGTCCCCGGATAAGTTGGATGGCAAAACCTTTGGCATGACAACGGCGGGATCTTCATTCCATTATATGGGGTCACAAATTGCAGCAAAAGAAGGCGTTGCGCTCAAATTCAAACCGCTGCAAAAAGTCGGCGCTATCATCGGGGCATTGAAAACCGGGCAGATTGATGCATGGTCTATTGTTCCCCATATCGCCAAGCCTCTCGCTGGATCAGGTGCCGTACATATTATTGGTAGTGTGTCTGATTATTTGCCGAATTATCAGGTAACAACAGCTTTTACCTCTGCCAAGAACGCGGCAGATGAAAAGCAGATGGTTCAAGATTTCATTGCGGCCTATGCCAAGGGAATTGCTGATTACAATGCGGCAATGGTTGATGGTACTCTTGGTGATGCGGGCCGGGAAGAAATGGTCGATTTGATCCATAAATATGTCTATGCAGACAAACCACGCGAAAAGGCTGCAAAATCCATTATCAACGGGTCGATGCGTCTTAATCCTGGGGCTGCCTTGAATGTTCAATCGATTGAACAACAGCTCAACTGGTTTAAATCAGAAGGTCTTGTGAAAGGCGATATTTTGCTCAATACGTTGCTAGACACTAGTTTTGTAAAAACACTCTGACCAGTTTTGTAGAAACACTCTGAAATGAGAACCAAACCGTCTCAGAAAGTGTATAGGTTATAAGGTACCGGAATGTGACGTGCGTTCCGGCATTTCCTATGTGTATTTTCTTTTTCGATCTTTTTCTTTAAGTGACATAAGCTCAACCCATGGACATTCGATTAAACAATATTAAGCACTCCTATGGCGACAGGGAGGTCTTGCGCGATATAAATTTGAACATTACATCAGGTCAAATCGTATGTATCGTGGGGCCGTCTGGTTGTGGGAAATCGACGTTGTTGCGCTTAATCGGAGGGCTTGAACAGCCTACTGCGGGTGAAATTCTGCAGGTAGGTGAAGCGCCCAAAGGATGTCTTAATCCCCTGACATACGTGTTTCAGGACTTTGCACTTTTGCCATGGCGGACGGTCGCCGGGAATATCTCGCTCGTACTTGAAGATCATTCTCTGAGCGACAAACGGGTAGAGGAAATTATAACTGATGTGCTTGATCGCTGTAAGCTCAGTGATTTTGCCAAGGTTTTCCCAAAACAGATTTCAGGGGGCATGAAACAGCGTGTTGCCATTGCACGTGCGTTGGCTGTAAATCCCGCTGTGATGTTGATGGACGAGCCTCTCTCGGCGTTGGATAGCCAAACCCGAGAGCTTTTGATGGACGACATTGTTTCGCTCTGGACCCGCAAGCCTTTTACCGCTGTTTATGTGACCCATAATTTGACCGAGGCCGTCCGCCTTGGCCATACCATTGTTGTGCTGTCGCGTCGTCCGGGACAGATCAGGGATGTGATTACCATTGATAAACCCTTGGCAGAGCGTCGCCATGCGGACCTTGATCTTGAAAAGCAGCAGACCCTGTTGTGGAACATGATGCGCGATGAAGCAAAAGCCGCCGATGCGGAGCTGATACATGCCTAAGAGCCTGGACAAAGAAATTCTCCGAAATGCGCAAGAAAAGCTAACCTCTCCGGGGCCAGTGTCACCGGGACCAGTCTCCCCGGGACCAGTCTCCCCGGGACCAGTCTCGTCTGAGCAGGGGATAACGATCCCCTTTCGAGGTGGTGGTTTTGCTCCGGTATCCCGACCCTGGATGGGGTTTTTAGTTTTCTTTGTATTGATCGTTTTATTGGAAATTGGCACGCAGACGGGTTTTATCTCAAACCTGACAATCCCCAAGCCTTCTGATGTCTTTAAAAACTTCGTAGAGCTCTACACTTCTGGTTTGCTGTGGACACACCTTGTGCCCAGCCTGTTGCGGTTTGTCATCGGATCGATCATCGGGGTCACTATCGGCGTTAGTCTGGGCATCGCGATTGGCTTGTTTTCCTATGTCCGCGCCGGGTTGGTTCCCTTTATCGCGGCGCTTTTCCCGGTGCCCAAAATTGCTTTGTTGCCTTTGTTTGTGATCTGGTTTGGCATCGATGAAACATCAAAATATGCCCTCATTGCCTTTGGCACCTTTACCCCCATGGTCGTTGCGACTTACGGCGCAGTCGATAACGTTGATCGCACCCTGATCCGTATGGGGCAGAGCTTTAACCTGTCGTGGTTTTCCATCGTCCGCAAAATAGTCTTGCCGGGAGCCATGGCGGGTATTCTATCGGGATTGCGAATAGCGCTTGCCATCGCCATTATCTTGCTGGTGGCCGCAGAAATGTTGGGTGCAGAATACGGTATTGGCGCCTATATTCTAGAAGCTGGATCGCTTTATGATCTCGAACGATTATTTACAGGCGTTGCAATTCTTTCAATTTTGGGTGTTGTGGTGAACACGGCAATCGGTTTCGTGGAGCGACGGTTACTCCGTTGGCGGGTGTGAAGCGGCTGATCGCAATAAGTTTTTTTATGGTTTCGTGTTTTTGTTTGGAAAAACAGTCTCTTATTAAATCCAATTTGTTGGTTAAAATAAATCCCATAGGGAAATGCTCTCTAAAACGAGATCCGACGATGGCATGGCGACGATCTCTGGAGCTTGGTAACAGAGAATGTCGTACACTTCGTGTGTGGTGATACAACAATAATGAAAAGGCGCGCGTCTCTCGTAACGGTTATAACTTTCCTTATCGAACCATTTGAAAAATTCGGAATACTGAACTTCAAACAATCCGTAGCCAGAGGAAACCAGAGTGGCGGGGTCCATAGTGGTGAGCATACGCAGGCGATTGCCTTCGTCGGTGCGCCGATAACACAAGTGCTTGTGAAAGATCACGGAATAACGGGCGGGAAGTAGATCTGTAGATTGATCTTCTTGACCATAACTTTGATCGAATTTGGGCGGGAGGTTCTCTTCGAGCAACAGAGTGGCCTTGTCCCCGGTGTCCATCAGCCCGAGTGAGCGCATTCTTTTGGGCAAGGCAGGATCTGTTAGTAGCTTGATATATTTCTCGGATTTCGTTTTGAGTATTTTGCTTTTTATACTATCGCCTTTTGAGGAGGAGTTTTGCAGCAACAGCTCTGAAGCATCCACAAAAGTACGCTTTTTCGACGATAATTTTTTGGCGCTTGCGGCGATGAAATCCAGCACCCGGGAACTACGTTTATTTTTCTGTGGGCGAGTGTGTGTACCGGGTTTATTCAAAAGCCGTTTGAGTTGGGCGCGAAAGTGAAACATTTCAACTTCCAGGCGCCCGCTGTCTTGGGGATCAAAAATATCAATAATACGAACTTTTTTACGGATGGCATCCAGACGCAGATCGTAAAGATTGAAGCTGTGTTCGTGGACCTTGGGGCCTTTACCCGAAATCATTTCGTCTATTTGGATTTCCAATAACAGCTTAATTTCTGTGGTACATTCATCCAGAAAAAAGCGTTCGACCAGATTTGGCTTCATCGTGTGTGGCACTCTATCGTCTGTCTTTCCTTGTCACAGCGAAAAGCGCTGATTTAAGACGCGGGGTATTTATTAAACTCTGACAATAGCGGGAAATTATTACAGCAATATTTTGTTGTCGGAAAAAAGCTATAGACCTAGCTTATTACTTATATTTTATCCAAACGAACAGTTCCAAACCAAATCAAAGGCCCTATTCGTGGGTTCTGTGTCCGATGTAATCCAGCAAAGAAGCCAACCAGACCAGATGGTAATTGATCGGCACATCCGTACAGCTCGAGAGCTTGGTCATGACTTCATAATTATCCGACAATTTCCCAAGCATGGTAAGTTCCGGTTTGATCGTTGGGTTGACGGCTTCTTCGTGGTCAACAACCCAATGGTAATTATGGTCCAGTGGAATTTCCGTGATCCCGAGTTCTTCGAGATGAGCAAAGAGCTTTTCGCTTGCGGTTTTGAGAACTTCAACCTTGATTGTCATTTTACCCTGACCCCAGCTAAATTCTGTGACGTGTCAACACCGATTTATCCCTCATCTTAGCGCAAATTTGTTTTTGCAGGGATAATTTTTCCTTCGGCCTGTCTGGTTTTTAATCTACCCGGTATTTAATAAGAAAGTTTTTTACCTTCTTCGTTTTACGGATGGGGTCTGGACGATCTTTTTTGCTCTGTTATAAAATTCTTTGAGATCGTGAGGATCAACATCATATTGATATTTTGCGACGATAGGTAAGGGGTGTGCTGTTTCCAGGATATCATAGAGCTGGATAAGCACCATGCCATCGATGGTTATGTAGTCTGGATTTTCACCATTAAAGTAATTGATGAAACGACCAAATCTGGTTTTGCTTTTTTCAATAATAGGCTCTACCTGATTGAGTTTGATCGCCAAATGTTGCAATAGGTTTTCCGGGGTGTAAGTCATCGTTGCCAAGTGCTCTGTCACGCCTTCGACGATAGAATCTCGAAAAGTATTCGGTTCAGGGTGCCGAAGTGTTCTCTCCCGTTCATTTCGGTTATCGTGTCTTTTGATAATCATCTTCTTCCCGGAACTTTATGGCTTTGGGCGATCTTAACCCAGCACAAATCGCAATGCCACAAGACTGATCAGTCCGGTTGCAACACTAATCATGAGCGAACCTCGTAATGCGACAACGCCAGCGATAACGATGGAGAGAGCTTCGGCGGGGCCTTGGTTGAGCAGGGAAGGGGCAACCAGGGCCGTAAGAACCGCCGTTGGGACGGCTTCTAAAGCCGCCTCAACTCGATAGTGAGGTGATCCAAACCTTGATAGAATCATATGTCCGCCGATGCGGGTCATATAAGTTACAACCGCACAGGCAAGAATGATCAGGTAGGTATTATCATGCATTGGCTGTGCCCTCCTCTAGGCCGATTTCTTCTTCGTTTGTATTCTCCAGAATGTTTTTCTCTGGATTATTTTTTTGGGGGGGACGGCTTTGGGCCGCGGCAACGATCAGGCCAGCTATACCACCCAGTGTAATGTGCCAAGGACTGCCAAGGGTGAAATAGGTCAACAGAGCTACACCACCACTGACCAATAAAACGAGAATAAAGTTTGGTCTTTTGTGAAATCCCGCGACGAGACCTGTAAAGTAAAGCGGCAGGATAAAATCCAGACCGTATGTGGCGGGGTTTTCAATGAGGGATCCAAATAATGCCCCCACACAGTTTGAGGCAATCCAGGTGATGTAAATCACTGCGGCATAAGAAAAGTAGTAGGCAGGGCGCAGACCCACTGTCGCAGCCCGTGTTTCAGAGGCGGCAAACTGCGGGTCCACCAGCAAGAAAAAGGCACAGGCTTTTTGAAGGGGGCTAAAGAGCGTCATTTTCCGCCCGATAGAAGCAGAATAAAGGACATGGCGGAAATTCACTGCAAATACAGCGAGCACAATCGACCAGACAGGAAGCGTCTGCCCCATGAGATCAATCATCACGTATTGACTGGCTGCGGCATAGATGGAAAGGGAAGTCACCATCATTTCCAGAAAGCTAAGGCCGCTATCAATGGCGACGGCCCCAAATACAGCCCCAAATGGAACAATCGCAGCCATTATTGGTAAGGCGTCGCGTAGGCCGTCCTTGATATCCCGACTGAAATACCGGTTGTTATAAGACGATGTCCTATGAAACTGGGGCCTATCAAACTGACTTGTCATACTTTTTTCCTGATCGCTAGCTGTTCTTGGGCTGCGGTGTGATGATTGGTATTCGCTCGTTTATTGACATTTGTTCGTTAAAACGAGATATTGTTTTGTATATTGAACGATTGACAGTTGTTCGTCAAATCGAACGTTTGTTCGTTACGCTAAGTGTTTGTGAGGCAACAAAAAGAAAAATATGACTCCGGTAAACCTGATCGCAAAAGCTATTGTAAAAGAGCGCAGTCGCGCCAAGATGAGCTTATCTGCTCTGGCCGCAAAGGCGGGTGTTGCAAAATCGACCTTGTCACAGTTGGAAAACGGACAGGGGAACCCCAGTATCGAAACCCTGTGGGCAATTGCATCGGCTCTGGATATCCCGCTGAGCTATTTGTTTGAAACACCGAAGTCAGAGTTTGTAATTGTCAGGGCTGATGAGGGCGATCATCTTGCTTCGGATGCCTCTTCGCTCACCTCCACGCTGCTGGCGGATTGCCCCCCTTCGCGCAGACGTGATATCTATCGGGTTACGATAAAAAATGGGTCGTTGAGAAAATCCTCGGCTCATCCCGAAGGGACGGTCGAGCACGCCTTTGTTTGTAGTGGTAAGGTCAAAATAGGGCCTGATGATAATTTAAAAGAACTCAACGAAGGCGACTATTTCCGCTTTCCAGGCGATGTCGAACATTCCTATGAAGCCCTCACAGATAACTCAATATATATTTTGATTATGGAAAGCCCTGTGTAGGAAGGAAAGCTTTTACCTTCGGCGTTTTACAGAAGGGGGCGAAAGCGACTCAGTGGCTTTTGGTTTTGGGGCGTTTTTTTTCGATAATTTTTTGTGCCTTGGCGAAGAGATCTCTGAGTTCATTATGTTCAATATTATATTGGTATTGGATCTCAATGAGGATAGGAGGTTTTATACCAACCACATCATGTAACTGCTGAATAACAATACCATCCAAAGCGATTGAAATAATGTCTTCTCCGGCGATTTTATTATAAATTCGGCCAAAAAAGGATTTTTCTTTTTCAAGAACCGCATTCATTTGAACGATTTTGTTGTAGCTATGAATAATGAGATCTTCTGGACTATAGATCTGGGCTGTCATGGCTTGCCCTACACCGCGGGCAATCTTCAAAAACAGAGGCTCTTCTAGAAAGTGATGATGGTTTGCATCGTTTGAAAAAGGATTACGATCCTGTTTTTTCTTAACCATGTAAATGGGCCATTAAATGACGTTTCTATAATTTCACACGTGAAGGAGTGTATCGAGGAACGGTTTTATGAAAAGGAGATTTCCATCGTTATAGAATAGAGCATTTGCTCCCCATATGACAATTTTTGATTGTAATCATTTTATCTATCGACGTGTCGTTTGTTTGCTTCATAACTATGTTTCATAATATGTTTTTAATCATACATTGAAACTTTCGAGGTTGTTATTTTATGAAAATTGGTTATGCGCGGGCCTCGGGAGAGGGGCAAAATTTGGCGCAGCAGGTCACAGCACTGGAGGATGCAGGCTGCGAGCGGGTGTTTTCAGAAATTCTTCCCTCTAATCGTGTTGTGTGTCCGGCATTGGAAGAAGTATTGGCGTTGGCAGGACCGGAAGATAGCCTTGTGATCTGGCGGTTGGATCGTTTGGGACGACGTACGGTAGAGTTAATTGAATTTATTCAGGACTTGCAGGCCAGAGATATTAACTTTCAATCCCTATCGGAGGGGATCAACACTGCGACCCCTTTAGGTAAGATGGTTTATACTTTTATCACGGCCCTTGCTGGTAATGAACGGGATCTGGTGATCGAACGTACCCTTAAAGGGTTGGAAACGACAAAGTTACAGAAGTCGAAAAAGCAAAAATCCGCTGGCCGTCCGCGTACTCTTTCACGTGAGGAGATTAGTGCAGCTATGACGCTGCTCAGTTCCCCGGATCAAGAGGGGAAAGCGCCTTCTCTTAGTCAGGTCGCTGATGCGTTAAATACCAATATGGCGACGCTGTCACGGCGTCTTAAAGAAATCTCGGAAAATGAAAGTTCACAAGACAACTAATCGGTCAACTAACAGGTCATGAACGATCCTGCTATTTGGTTTTATCATAAAAATAATAATTTTTATTTGTTTTCGAAACTGTCATTTTTATCAGAAATTTAGTGACGCCCAAGCTCTTTAATCAAAAGCTTAACTTCACCTTCTGAAAGTTCAAAATCTGAACCTTCTTCCATGGCAGTAAGTTGCATGAGCTTATTATTGAGATAGGGACTAAGTTCCCGGCAATGATTGTGGTGGATTTTGTAAGCCATCTTGACGACCTTTGTGGCGCGATAACCTTGTTCTATTTCTTTTCCGAGATCATCTCGCAAGTTTTTTGCACTGTAGGCCACGACCCTAACTCCTTGATAGAGTGGTTAAATCAGGCAACGCGAAAAATACTAAACCAAAAATAAATAAACAGGTCCAAAGTTGATTAAGGAACTGCCAAGCGATGCGAACGATAAGTGTGTCAGCGTAAGTAAAAGCACTTGAAAACACTGCTGAATACAAAAGCCGAAAACAAAAAGGGTGCTCATGTATAAAAACAGGGCATCCCTTAAAAACGACTCAAATCTACCAATGAGTCTAAAGTAAGTATAGAGAGCAAATTATTACAAATTGCTTAACTCTTTATGCGCGATCGCATCCGATGAATTAACCCAAAAATTGAGCAGTCGTGAGGATGCGATTTGTTAAGACTAACACTAATCCCCTCGATCTCCTACAGGAAGAGGTTCCTAAAGTTGATGACATAATTGAGGTTCAATACTCGTCATGAAAATACCAAAATGCGTAATGAACTTAGGGTAGTTTCGACAATTCCGGCGACCGATTTTCGAACATCAAACACCGTGAACGCGCGACCCTGATGTATAGCGGCCCTGATGTATGCGGCGGAAAATGACTCACTTTAAGGTTTGGAGATTTTGATCGATTCCGGGATTGATCCAAAGGCGCAGGGCTGTATGGAGCGCGGTATTTTTGATTATTTGAATTTAATTAAAGTCATGTCGGACAAGGCCTTGGATAGAGTGCGGCAATTGGTCTCTATCTTTATCGGATGAAATTTTAAAACCGTAATATAAGATTCACAAAACAATGGTATGTTAATAGGGCAGGGTGTTCAAAATGGGATCCTTGTTATAAGGAGAAGATCATGTTTGGAAGAGTCTCGCGTGATAATGCAGCCTTGGTGCCGTTCTTGACGTTGCGCATAGAATTCGCGCGGTTTTGTGACTGGTTAACCAAAAGAACTCAGGCTACCGAAATAGATCTTCAAGAATCTGATCTCTCAAATTCGGCCCCTAAAACATCCAAGAAAAATAGTTCTGATCAAGATTAAACGGGATTTGGTGTTCATTTTTCAGGTTATTTTACCCACCAGATTTGCCCATTAAATTTATGTACTTTCCTTGATACGATCTTTCTTTTCGCGTCTATTCCATTCGTCAGCAACATCTCCAAGAGTTTTACAATCTGTTCCTTTTGCCCCTTCTTGAATCCATCCTCTGATTTGGGCCATAAACGGGCGTGTGAATTTGAAATTTTCACCACATTCTCTTCGTAAAAAGCGACGCACATTCTGCGTGTTTTTATAGCTGTCTGTAATTGGTGTTGCACGGGTGAGTTCGGCGCAATGCCAATCGATGATATCTCGTTTTAGTTTTTTGTGTGATTTGTTGGATGATGTCATGTCGAAGGCCGCCATCCACACACCAAAATATGGCCAGATAAAAAACCGATGCCGTGGTAAGCGGTCATGTTATCTTTAGACCAGATTAGATCAAAAATTGTGCCTTTTTTTGTAATTTTCAGGTCCCAGGGATCTGCAGGGGTATTATCAGGGCCGTAATAGGTGATACTGTATTTACCGACAAAATTGTCTTTTGACGTTTTTGCCTCCGTTCTTTGACGTGTTGCGATGCCTCTACAAATTGTCTCAACGCCTGTCTGTGCGCTAAAAGCCCATTCGGCGTCTAAATTACCCGTTGTTTCATTAAAGCAATAGGTCACACAGCCAATGGATCGACCTTTATCAATTAAATTATGTGTGCTCTCGCTCATAGCTGGTCTTTCACATTATTTTTTATCTGCGTTGGTAATTTTATGATACTTTACATCGTAGGTTAATCGCGAGGTTTTTTCGATCTTCATGGTGTGTAAATTTTACGAGTTCGTAATAACACCCTGTTGGTAGGCTCATTGTATGCCTCATTGAGTATTTTTTGAACCTCTGTAAATCAAGGATATCGATGGTTTCTTTCGACAAAAACTTAAAAGAAGATCAAGTTCTCAAATATGCGACTGACAGTATATTGATAACCTCAAATGATTTAGATCGGCCTGGGCCAACAATTGTTTATGTAAATACGGCATTCGAAGAAATGACGGGGTGGATGAGTGGTGAAATTGTCGGCCAGTCTCCACGTATTTTGCAGGGGCCAAATACAGATCTTGGCATTTTCAAACACATGGCTGAGATTTTAAAATCAGGTGACGTTTGGCAAGGCCAGACCATCAATTATCGAAAAGACGGATCAGAATTTTTTATGGAGTGGTCAATTTCATCTATTCCAAATGAAAAGGGCCGACCGGAATATTACATAGCTGTACAGCGTGATGTTACGCGTCGAGTTCAAATGGAACGAAAACTCGAAGAAACGAGGCATCTAGCTGCAGAAGCGAATAGAAAGAGGCTAAATCTTTCACGTTACTTTTCCCCTTTAACCGCTGAACATCTCGCCGAACGGGATAATCCATTGGGGGAAATAAGAAAACAAAAAGTCGCTATTTTATTTATTGATATCGTGGGATCAACAACCTTTGCAGAGAGTATGGCTCCGGAAAAAGTTGTCGGTATGCTGCGTTCTTTCTATCAACGAATGGCGAAGGTAATCTTTACTTATCAGGGATCCATTGAACATTTCGGGGGAGATTCCTTGTTGGCGGTATTCGGTGTCCCCGATGTGAACTCGAATGATGCAACCAACGCTCTATTGTGCTCAAGGCAAATGTTACTAGAGCTTGAACGATGGAACGAAAAAAGAATACGGCATGGACGACAAGAAATCATAGCCGATATTACGGCGCATTATGGTGATGTCGTGCTTGGGGACATTGGTATTCAGGAATCAATGAGTTTTACTGTTATCGGCGATACGGTTAATACGACAAGCAGGTTGCAAGAGCTTTGTCGTTCTTTGAAGAAGCGATTGTTGGTAAGCGAAGAAATCCTTTTACAAGCGAAGTCAGAAAATGTCGATCAATGTGACCAAAATTCTTATGATGTAATTACCGATTTTGAATGTGTTGGGTCTCATGAAGTTCGAGGCAAAAGCCAGAATGTTAAATTATATTCCAGAACTTAAAGTTATTTCAGGTAATAGTGGGGTTTACAAAATTTCTATGATTTCTATGATTTCTATGATTTCTACGATATAAAGTTTATTCATAAAACTCATGAAGTGATGAAAAGATATCGTTTTTGTTCTAGGCATCATAAGTGCTATCTCCTCTTTAAATTAAAGGGCGTTGATCCTGAGTAGTGGTTTTCTTACTCAAGTTCGAGAATGGAGATAAAGTTATGACGAATGATAATTTCGTATCTAAAAATGAAATCCGCGCACAATTTTCTCAGGCGATGTCAGTGATGTATCGCGAAGAGGTGCCAGCCTATGGCACGTTGATGGATTTGGTCGGGGATATTAATGCGACCGTTCTTGAATGTGATGAAAGCCTGCGCGCACAACTGACTCACAGTAATGGTCTGGATCGCATTACCGAGGAACGCCATGGAGCCATTCGGGTAGGAACTGAAAAAGAACTCTTCACCCTGCGCCGCTTATTTGCCGTGATGGGTATGGAACCGGTTAGTTATTACGATCTGGCTGTTGCTGGCATTCCCGTGCACTCTACAGCCTTTCGTCCGGTTGAAGAGGCTGATCTCAACGAAAATCCTTTTCGTGTGTTCACGTCTTTGCTGCGTTTGGAACTCATAGAAGATGAAGATCTTCGCGCCGCAGCTCAGGACGTTCTCGACAACCGGGAAATTTTCACCATGGCAGCACTTAACCTGATCGACCGCGCCGAAAAACAGGGTGGCCTGAGCAATGAAGATGCGACGCAGTTTGTCACCGAAACACTGGAAACTTTCCGCTGGCACGCCAAGGCGAATATCGACAAGAAGCTCTATGACAGGCTGCACGACGAGCACCGACTGATTGCTGATATCGTTAGCTTCCACGGGCCGCACATCAACCACCTGACCCCGCGTACTCTCGACATTGATGCGGTGCAAAAGGCCATGCCGGAACGCGGTATTGACCCGAAAGCCGTGATCGAAGGACCGCCGCAACGTCAATGTCCCATTTTGTTGCGTCAAACTTCTTTTAAAGCATTGGAAGAAGATGTTTTCTTCAAAGGCCAGAACGGCAACTGGGAAGAGGGTTCTCACAC
This sequence comes from Kiloniella antarctica, assembly GCF_042682825.1. Classification (NCBI taxonomy): domain Bacteria; kingdom Pseudomonadati; phylum Pseudomonadota; class Alphaproteobacteria; order Rhodospirillales; family Kiloniellaceae; genus Kiloniella; species Kiloniella antarctica. The sequence continues at coordinate 372,952 of NZ_JBHUII010000004.1, read as the reverse complement.
CGCGCGCTTTGGAGAGATTGAACAACGCGGCATTGCGCTGACACCAAAGGGCCGCGCGCTCTATGACCGGTTACTTGATGAGACCCGCGCTGCAGTTCGTGCAGGTGAAGGCGCTTACCAAGATCTCTTGGTTGAAAGTTTTAAAGCTTTTCCGGACAGTTACGAGGAATTACGCGCAGAAGGTCTGGCCTTTTTCCGTTATTCGTTGAGTGACAAAGGCGAAGAGATCACGCGTTCAGTTGGCATCAGTGGGTCACTTGACGGTTTGCTCGAAGCTGGTCTCTTACGCATGGACCCGATCATTTATGAAGACTTCCTGCCGGTTTCTGCGGCGGGTATCTTCCAGTCTAATCTGGGTGATACAGACGCAGATATTGTCTATAGCGATCCAAGCCAGCAGGCCTTTGAAAAGGCATTGGGGGCAAAGGTTTGGGATGAGTTGGCACTCTATGCCGAGTTGGAACGCGCTTCGTTCAAGGCATGTCTTGCCAGCTTGTCGGAAAAAGCATTAAAACAAGACGCTAATATCGCGGCTTAACCTTCTTGCTCCCTTTGATTAAACAGAGATCTAACATGATTGCCCCGACCCGTGACCACTTTGAGGCCTTAAAAGCAATCGTTGGCGATAAAGGCCTTTTGGTGCCTGCTGGATCTGGGGCGGGAGTCGAGACCGATATTGGAACAGGGGGTTCTGATCTCGCGGTTTATGAAAGTTGTGTGCGTTATGGTCGGGGACAGGCCGCCTTTGTGGTCCGCCCTGCCAGCAGTGCTGAAACCTCGCAAGTTCTCGCCTATTGCCAAGCAGCGGGCATCACGTTGATCCCACAGTCTGGCAACACAGGACTGGTTGGGGCTTCGACACCGGACCCGTCCGGTACTCAGGGTGTCCTTAGTTTTGATCGTCTTCTTGGCACTGTTGAAAGCGCCACGCAGGGGAGCGGGAACATTATCTTCGACGAAGAGAACCGCTCAGTTACAGTGGGGGCAGGTGTGCGCCTGTCCGATCTGAATGCCTTTCTTGCGCCCAAGGGCTATGTCTTTCCGATTGATCTCGGTGCGGACCCACGTATCGGCGGCATGATAGCAACCAACACAGGCGGCGCACGTTTCTTACGCTATGGCGATGTGCGCCAAAATACGCTCGGCGTAAAAGTGGTTTTGGCGGACGCGCAGGGCACCGAACTTGATCTTATGTCTGGCCTGCGCAAGGATAATACCGGGATTGACTGGAAGCACCTTTTTATTGGCACAACGGGTGTGTTGGGCGTGGTTACAGAAGCTGAGCTCAATGTTGTTCGGCTACCACAACAAACGACGGCAGCCCTTTTGGTGCCGCGCGATGAAGCCGCTGTTCTCAAGCTGTTACTGGAAATGGAAGAGCGCTGCGATACCAACCTGACAGCATTTGAGGGCATGTCAGCCGCGGCCATAAGCGCAGCCTTCGACCATGTGCCTTCACTGCGCAATCCTTTCCCCAACGGCGAAATTCCGGACTACGTCTTGCTGGTGGAGCTTTCGCGCACCTGGGCCAAACGCGAAAGCGAACAGAGCCTGGATGAGCTGATGGAAGTTGTCCTCGCCGAGATTTGGGAAGATGAAGATGCGCCCGATCAAGATGGACCGTTGGAAAACGCCTTTATCGGCCGCCCCGAAGAAATGTGGGCCTTGCGCCATGCCCTGTCCGAAGGCGTGAAACACGCGGGAAAACTGGTGGCCTTTGATGTGTCATTTTGTCGGGGGGATTTGATGAAATTTCGCGCCTTTATGGCCACAGAATTACCCAAAAAATTCCAGAATGTACGCATCTGTGACTTCGGCCATGTCGGCGACGGTGGCCTGCACTTTAACCTTTCGATCTCAAACGATGATCCGCGTCTGAATGATGCAAATTTTATCCCGTCCCTGCGTAACTGGGTGGTGAAAATCGTCGTCGAAAAATACCACGGCAGCTTCTCCGCCGAACACGCCATTGGCCGTAGTAACCAAAGCTTTTATGATGACTACACGCCAGAAAAAGTAAAAAAACTCGCCGCCGGATTGAAGGCTCTGACCTCAGCCGGAGAACTCGGAGCTGTGAAACTAGGTTAGGCCCACTTTGTGCCAGAATCGGCATTCATTACAAAGCCGCGTATGACCTGTTTGAGCCCAAAGTGCACGGATATTTAACTGTTAACGAACGTCGGCTTCTCAAGATGGCGGAGGGCCGTTTTATACAGGAACTTAGGCGTTCAGTTTATTCCCATCCAAGTCCTGAAAATAGCCGATCATCATTGTCCTACTCTGAACGGTTTCTAGTCCGAGACACCCGCCGCTGGCGGCCTTTTTTTGCCAGAACCTCCAAAATCGAAACCTCGACTATCATAAGGTTAATTGCCCATGAAAATACCATTATTACGTCGCGCAGCGGCCCTGTAGCCTCTGTCCCGTACAGAACCATCCACCCAATGCCAATGAATGTCTGCGTAGACGCGCCCTGACCGATTGCATAGGCGCGTAACATATAGGCGCTGTGCTTAAGGACATTCTGGGACCTTATGGCAAGAACGGACCAAACGATGAAGTAGATCATCAGAAAGCCGAGTATGATCCGCGCCCAATAAAGTAAGTTCCCTTGGAGATTAATCGGAAAGCTGTAGAAATGAGTCATCCACAATCCACTTCCCGCAGAAAGGCAACCTGCCACCGCAACAATTCGACCAAATGCGCGGTGTGCAACAGGATGCTTTAGCCTGATGCTTGGCAGGAACTGGATTGCGCCAAGAAGACAAAAAAAGAAACTGCTGAGAATGTGCATGACGATTGAGGTGGGCATTGCTGACGCACGTGGGTTTTCGGGCACGATTGCGGGTCCACCTGCTAATTCGAGCACACGAAACAAGCCGCCAAAGGTCGGTATGAACGAGTAAACAAGGACAAAGATAAGGATCGCCCACTCAGATTTTCTAAGAACCTTCATGGGGCTACCTGCTGACTTGATGGATCAATCGACGTGTCGACCGATTGCTTGCAGATATGCATTGGACCAAATCCCTTGATTGATACGTCTTGCTCTGACCTTTCTAGTTGGCTTGGGGCCATTTTAAAATTGCATATTATTATAGTTCTGGTATGCGTAAATCATGGAGTGGAAAAGATTAAATTTTGACTGGAATCAGGCGCGGGCGTTTCTTGCCACTGCCGAAGAAGGATCGCTTTCTGCAGCCGCGCGTGCGCTTGGGCTCACTCAGCCCACTCTCAGCCGACAAGTTGCCGGTCTCGAAGAATCGCTTGGTGTAACACTGTTCGAAAGGACTTCACGCGCCCTGTTGTTGACCCAGACCGGGACCCAGTTGCTTGAACATTTCCGAAGCATGGGTGAGGCCGCAAATCGAATTTCAATCACGGCTACAGGGCAATCCGAAGCGATGACGGGGCATGTAGCTATCGCCTGCACGAATGGAATGGCAACATTTTTCCTCCCGGAGATACTCAAAAAACTTCAAGCCGCAGCGCCAGACCTTCAGATTGAAATTATCGCGTCCAATGAAATGAGCGATCTGCGACGGCGTGAAGCAGATATTGCGATCCGACATGCCCGCCCTCAGGACGAAGGCCTTTTTGCCAAACGCCTTAGGGACACAACCGGTCATCTTTTTGCATCGTCAGAATATCTAGATGCCGTTGGTCGCCCCTCACATCCGTCAGATATTGAAAAATTACAATTCGTGGGGTGTGAGTACCCAGAGCGCATGCTCGGGCTAATGGCTTCACACGGTCTGGGGCTGACTGTGGCGAACTTTAACTATTCCACTGCAAGTGTGACAATGGCACTGGAACTCGTGCGCAAAGGGCTGGGGATTGGTATTTTGCCAATCGATGTCGGAGCAGCCTATCCCGAACTTGAAAATCCCTATCCTGATTTTGAACCGATAGAAATAGAATCCTGGCTCGTTGCGCACCGAGAGCTGAAGACAAACCTTAGAATTCGATTGGTGTTCGACCTATTGGCAGAATATCTCGGTACAAAGCAGTGAACCGGAATAGTCATGCAGCGCTATCGTAGTTCCTTGCGTAACCTGTACTAGGCTCAGTCTTGGTTCAATCGCATTCTTGGGCTCGTTGATTGTATCTTTAGTTTTGATTACAGGCGTATCATTAATGCTGCATAGCTACTGGTCTAAAGGTTGGGCGTAAAAACATCCTCATTAAGATTCCATTACAACACTCAGAAATTCCGGTTTTTCATTCATGATTTCAATCTTCAAAATCTCTTTTAAAATAATTAAATGACGTTTTATTCCGCAATGAAGGTTTGATCCCGGACTTGTTCTCTCAGGACGAACTTTTGAATTTTTCCGGTAGAGGTTCTGGGGATTTCTGTGAAAACAAACTTGCTTGGAACCTTGTAGGATGCCAGATGTTCCCGGCACCACGCGCGGAGGGTTTCGGCTGTTGCAGTTTGGCCTTCTACCAGTTCTATAAAGGCGCAAGGGGTTTCCCCCCATTTGTCATGCGGCATGGCGACGACGGCGGCTATGGCAACGGCGGGGTGTCGGTAAAGGGCTTCTTCTACTTCGATAGAGGAGATATTTTCACCTCCTGAAATGATGATGTCTTTTGATCTGTCTTTGAGTTGCACATAACCGTCAGGGTGCATCACGCCGAGATCGCCAGAGTGGAACCAGCCCCCGGCAAAGGCTGCTTGGGTTGCTTTTGCGCTCTTGAAATAGCCCTTCATGACGACATTGCCACGGAACATAACTTCGCCCATGGTTTTACCGTCTCGTGGCACCGGAGCCATTGTATCAGGATCGAGAACATCCAGTCCTTCCAAGGGAAGATACCGAACACCTTGACGGGATTTTAGTTCTGCTTGTTTTGCTTCGGGGAGGTCGGACCAGCTTTGGTGCCAGTCATTGACCACAGAAGGTCCATAAGTCTCTGTCAGGCCGTACAGATGGGTCACGTCGAAGCCTGCGGATTTCATGTCTGCCAAAAGTTTTTGCGGCGGCGGGGCTGCGGCGGTGAAAAACTGGACGGTGTGGTTTAAGGGGCGTTTGATTTCATCGGTTGCCGTGATCATCAATGACATAACGATTGGTGCGCCGCAAAGGTGCGTGACATTGTAATCTGACAAAGCATTCCAGATCGCATCAGCACGAACATAACGCAGACAGACATGCGTTCCTGCAATTGCTGACAAGGTCCAGGGGAAGCACCAGCCGTTGCAGTGGAACATCGGTAATGTCCAAAGGTATACGGCATGTTTTCCCATCGATGTCGTCAGCGCGTTTCCCTGAGCCAAGAGATATGCGCCGCGATGATGAGATACGACCCCCTTTGGGTCGCCAGTTGTGCCCGATGTATAGTTGATGGAGATTGCGTCCCATTCATCCTCTGGCATAAACCAATCGAACTGGGCATCACCCTGCATTAGGAAGTCTTCGTAATCGAGGGCATCAACGGCGATGGTTTGATCTCGGAACGTTGGGTCATCGTATTGAATTAAAAGTGGCTTCACATTGGCTAGTGCAAGGGCTTCTTGCATCAGGGGCATGAACTCGCGATCAACGATGGTAATTTTTGTCTCGGCATGATTAAGTTGAAAGGCGATGACTGCGGCATCCATTCGTGTGTTGATTGAATGCAATACCGCCCCGCACATCGGCACGCCATAATGGCATTCTAACATCGCAGGCGTGTTGGCAAGCAAGGCCGAGACGGTATCTCCCCGAGAAATGCCATGCTGTGTCAGGGCCGAAGCCAACTGACGTGATCGGGCATAAAATTCCACGTAACTACGCCGTAAATCCCCGTGGATAATCGCTGTTTGATCAGGAAACACACTGGCGGCACGTTCTAAAAAAGCCAGAGGTGTTAGGGGCTGAAAATTCGCAGGATTACGGTCCAGATCAGTATTGTATGGATTGGGCTTGAGAGGTTTATTCATCGCGCCACTCCGGTTGCCGTTTTTCAATAAAGGCACAAATCCCTTCTTCGGCGTCATGGGCGAGCATGTTTTCAACCATGATGGCCGAGGCATAATCGTAGGCTTGCGGTAAATCCATTTCACGCTGTTGATAAAAAGCCCGTTTTCCGGTTGCAAGCGTCATGCTGGATTTAGAGGCAATTTTGAGGGCAAGTTCCATTGTCGTTTCGTGCAGGGTTTCCACAGTTGCAACCCGGTTGATCAGTCCGATTTCTGCGGCGCGGGCAGCAGAGACCATATCACCCGTCAGCAGCATTTCCATGGCGTGTTTGTTGGCAACATTCCGCGAGAGGGCAACCATGGGCGTCGAGCAAAACAAGCCGATATGAACACCCGGCGTGCTGAATTGTGCAGTTTCGGTTGCGACTGCCAAATCACAACTTGCCACAAGCTGGCATCCTGCGGCGGTTGCTATGCCCGTGACTTCGGCAATAACGGGTTTTGGGCAGGTCACAATGCTTTGCATAACGCGGGAGCAAAGGGCCATTATGCGTGTGAAATAGGCCTTCCCTCGATCGGTCTCAGCGCGCCCCGCAGTCATTTCCTTGAGATCATGTCCAGCACAAAAAACGGGTCCATTGGCCGCTAAAATGATTACCCGTACCGTCTTGTCTGTGGCGGCTTGCGTTAAAGCGGTACCCAAGTGTTCAAGCATTGCCTCTGATAACGCATTACGGCTCTTTGGCGTATTTAGTGTGAGGCGTAGGATGCCGTTGTCATCCTTGTCGCTTAACAAAATGTCCGTATCGACATTATTGACACCGGGCAGGCGGATATCTGGTACGGGGGTATTGGGCACGGAATTACCTCTTCGTATACCTAAAATATATTTGCTCTACACAGTCAGCCAAAGTATTCGCGATGAAGCAATAGGGATCGATAAAATTTTGTCTTTTTCCAACTTTTTAGCCTTCTCACGTGAAGACCTAATTTAAATGGCGGATTGAATGCAGAACTATCTGTTCCATAAATTTATCTGTTTTCGTGTATTCGATTATGGAAAACTTCTTTAAGAAAGTTCTTTAGACTTTGTCTTTATTGTTTTTTGTCGAGACGCCTTTTTCAACCTGCCTAACTCTGTGTTTTTAACGCGCTCTTCAAAATTCGATCACTCCGTCTTGACGCGAATAAAATCACAAGTGCCATTGCGATAATAACCAGTGAAAACTGGATGGCAGTTTGGTAGCTATAGGCGCTGGCGATCAGGCCCATGGAGACGTTGCCGATCATGCCGCCGAGAAACAAGCTGTTCATGTAGAGCGATGTGGCGCGGCCCAAGCGACCGTTGGCGAATTGTTGGACGAAGGAAATGCTCACGCCTGCAAAAAGACCATAGTACAAACCTTCGAGTGCAGCCCCCAGTGCCAGTTGGGGCAGGCTTTCGACCTGAGAGAGGATATAGAAGGTTGGCATGGCAATGACCGCCGAGAGATAAAGGGCTGTTCGGGTTCCGTACTTTTCCATGATGTAAGGCGCAATAAGAATGGCGATAACCTCCATAAAACACTTAATGGTAAAGGCCATGCCGGGGGCAAAAGTGGGCAGCCCTGCTTCTTGGGTAAAATAGAGCGGTAGGGAAGCGCTTGTCAGAATGTGGGCTATGGCAAAAAACAGGCAGGCACTTGTCGCCAGCCATAATCCTTGGCTGATTGCTTTGTTTTGTGATGCTGTGACTTGCGCATTATTACCTGTAGGTTTTTTTTCAGCAGCAGGGGCCGTGAAATCCTTTGGAATGGCTAGAAACCAAAGTAAAACCCACAGTGAAGCAAGGCCTGCAGCGGTATAGAACACAACCTCGTTGCCCCATTGTCCTGCGATAAAAAAAGCAAGGGCAGGGCCAAACATCCATCCCAGAGAAGTCATGCTGCGCAGGTAGGAATTGTAGGATGTAATCGCTAATCCCTGTTTCCCGGCATAGGCACGGCCAAAGCTGTACATGATGGATGTCGAGGCATTGGAAAAACTAAAACACAGGCTGATAAAGCCGATGATAACCCAATAGGAGGGGTAAAGAGACAGGGTGATGGTGGCAACCAGAAAGGCACTAACCGACATGGCGATAAGCGGACGCACCCGAGCACCCTTGTCAAAGCGTTCTCCAAACTGGCGGTTCATTACAAGGGACAAAGCGGTTACAATCCCCACATAAACACTGATCTCCCAAGGGTCTCGCCCTAAGCCATCCACGATGAAATACCCCATAAAGGGAACGATCATCGCATTGCAAAACACCCCGACAAATAGCAGGAGAAGAATGAGTATTGCTTGTCTGTTAAGGGGGGTGGACATGGGTGGTTCTTTATCTTTAATCAGGGAGCAGAAACAAAGAGATTTTAAAATTTTTATGTGAAGTTGTATCGTGTAAAGTCTTGTTTTTAGCTCCACTCTGAATGGTCAACAAAAGTGATTTTAAGTCAAGTATGATAAGGTGAGTAAAGAAGAGAATAACTCGATACTTATCCTGATTTTAACCAAAAAATTATTGAGGATATTTTTTCTTGGTTTTGGCTTTGGCAATAATTTCTCCTGCATCATCATAGGCTTTGGCAGTCCACTCGTAAGTATGGATACCTCTGGGAGGGCAGGGACTTTTGTACTTAAAGGCACCTGTTTCTATAACGGATTGGTCCGTGTACTTAACGCTGCCGCCGCCGTGGTGATAGCTTTTGGCATCAAGATCTTGCAGGGAAAATTTGATCTTTACTGTTCCAGTTGGAACGTCGGATAATTGGAACACGGGGTTCGCAACGCGAGTTGGTTTGCCAGAGGTACATTTTCTGAAATCCCCCCATTGATCAAAGGAGATGTCAAAATCATCTGCTTTGAGCGACGTGCTAAATGTGAGACTTGATCCTAAAAATGCAGATAAAAGAATTAATTTTTTCATTTGTTATCACCTTTGAATACGAGAGATGTTCTCCTGACAATAACAACTTAAACATGTGGATCAAGGGCGATTTGCAGCAAGGGATAACTTGCCGAAAGGCCCCTTTAGAACGTTAGTCAGGATTATGGTTCTATATTTCTATCTTTTCTCAAATATATTCACCGCGTCGCGGAGCATGGCGGCGGCGGTGGGGGTGGGTTCGCGTTCCCAGAGTTTGTGGGACATGATACCGTAGATGTCGGTGTGCATTTCCACGGCCATTTCCCATCCGGTGCAGTGGGCGAGAAAATTGTCGCCGGGCAGGGCGACGGGGGCGACGGAGAGTTTGCCGTTTTCAGCGCTCGCAACCAGCTTGATTTGTTCCCCGCGATCTCGTGCTGCTTTGAGTTGGCTTTCTGTGATGTTTTCTATGCCTGTGACGTTAACGTCTTTCAGGGTGACATCCATGCGTAATATGGCATTCGCGATGATGATCAGTTTGTTGGCGGTATCCCAGCCACCGACGTCGAGGGTCGGGTCTGCTTCGGCGATGCCGCGGTCCTGGGCTTCTTTTAGAGCGTCATCATAGGAACGCCCGGTGGCCATTTCATCCAGAATGAAGTTGCTTGTTGCGTTGAATATCCCCTGAAGCTTGTGCACATCCCCGGCGATTAAATCGCGTTTACCCATGTTGAGGATCGGCAGGCCACCGCAAACGGTTGCGCTATAGGCCAGCCCTGCGTCTGTTTTCGCGGCAAGATCATGAAGTTCTTTAAATGCGAGGACAACCGGGCCTTTGTTAGCAAGGACAACGGAAATTCCCTTACTCAAAGCAGTACGGGTGATACCCAAACCGGGAGCGCCAGTATCAAGGTTAACAGGTGAGGCCTCAAAGACCAGATCTATTGAGGTATCACCGAGCACGTCTTCGATGGTGGTATCAGGGCGATAACCCTCAAAACTTGAGGCGCGCTCTCCGGCATCTTTACGGGTTATAAGATTGCGCGCATCAAAACCTTGTTCGTTTACCGCAACGCCAGAGCTATCCGATACGCAGACAATTTTGAACTCTATACCATGGTCAGTCAAAACGCGTGTGTGCTTGTTTACAAGAATGTTTAGTAAATTTTTACTCACACTGCCGAGGCCAACAACGGCTGCCTTGATGATCATGGATTTGTACTTTCGGATTAATTCCTCTCGCAGATCAGGTAAATCTGTCGTGAGTTTTCTATGAGACGAGGATGTGTATGAAACTACGTCGAGCATTAGAGTACAAGTGTAAATGGTTGTAATTGTCCAAGAATATATTAAATCTACATGACAACTTATAGGTGTCATGTACGAAAGTTTATATATACCAAAGAAGAAGGTAAGAGTAAGGGTGGGGGGATGGTTGGAGAAATAATAGGTTCCATTTTAAAACATGTAATATTGGAGTTTGTGTTTGAGGGGCTTTGGAAGATTGTTTGTCTTCTGGCAAAGGGGTGGACGTATATTTGGATTAGTTTTTATAATTTATTTTTGTTCCACAAGCCTGAACTCACAAAGACTTTGGGGATTATTTCTGCCTTGCTTGTCAATCCAATAACTCTTTGTCTGGTGATCGGTTTTTGGCCTGATATCGTGACCATTGTCGCCGGCGCAGACATGGAGAATATCCATTAAATGGATGAGTTAAAAAACATTATGGGTCTTTTTTATGGTGTGATTTCTCTTATTGATTCATTGATATCAACCATTAAGTTTATCTTTGGTTGGTGGTCAAATTTATGGACAAAATTTTATGACAGTAAATTGCCCCTTAATCCAATTTGGGCGCGGGTTCTGGGAATTGTCTCGTCGCTTTTAACTCATCCGCTCGTGATTATCTTGGTGCTGTATTCTTTGCGGGATCGTTTGTGGGGGCCGTTTTAGCTGTCATCTGCTCATTATCCGAAAGCTTAGGTTTTGGAGTTTCCCCAACAGGGTAAATTCATGGAAACTTGGGTTCCTTTCCCGAGTTCACTTTTAAGTTCAAGAAAACCTTCATGTTCTTCGATCAGAGCTTTGGCAATTGTAAGGCCAAGCCCGGTTCCTTCTTGCGCACGGTGCGGGTCTGCGTCCCCTTGAGTAAAGGCATCGGTGATGGTGGGGAGCCGTTCAGGTGAAATACCGATACCACTGTCTTTAACCATTATTTTGACTTGTTTATTTTCCGAGGTCGCTTTGATCAAGACTTGGCCATCTTTATCGGTGAACTTAATGGCGTTTGACAATAGATTGAGGAGGATCTGTGTGACCGCTCGTTTGTCGGCATAGAGCATGGGAATGCTTTTTGGGACATCTATTATCAGGTCGATGTTATTGTCGCGGGCTCTCTTTTCGATGGACTTGGTACAGTCTTCAATCAAGCTCAAAGTATCTATTTGCGTCCTTTTGAGCGAGCGTTTTCCTGCTTCAATAGCTGCAATATCCAGAACGTCATTTACAAGGGAGAGCAAGTGCTTGCCGCTATGATGAATGTCGTGGGTGTATTCGGTATATTTCTCTGATCCGATAGCATTAACCCCCAGAGGGCCAAAAAATTGTTCTTGCATCATTTCGCTAAACCCAAGGATGGCGTTGAGCGGGGTCCGGAATTCATGGCTCATTGTGGCGAGGAATTCCGATTTGGCCCGACTGGCTTTTTCGGCCGCTTCTCTGGCTTCAAAAAGAGCCTGGTCAATTTTCTTCAATTTGTACATCTGAAACACAACAACCAAAGTGATCAAGAGTACGCCGACAAGGAAGAAAACGATGGAATTTCGAAACGTTAAGATTTGGCTGGATTGTTTTCTAAGGATGTTAAAGGTGTTTTGCTGGGTCATCGCAAACATCGGACGCATGGTATTTATGGCGTCATTGGTACGGGTTTCAACCAAAGCGATGACCACAGGTGAATCAGCGGGTTGATTGTAAACTCCAGAAGTTAGCCAACGTCTGATATCGGCAAGGGCAGGGGAAATTACAGAATGCATGGCTGACGCACCGACAAGGTTATCGAAATTGTAGGTGGTGCGCATGTGTTTCATTCTTTTTTCTACCCGGGATACTTGGTCCAATATTTTTTGGTTGTTTTCCGGAGAAGGCGCACTGTTGGCAAGCCTCGCTTGCCAGGCCAAATCTGATGCGTCTTGTACAAGTAATGCGATGTCACGTTGTTGTTGGACGATGGTAATCGGTAACGCTTTTTCAATGTCTTGCAGACTGGACCACGCGAAATAGATAATACCAAGGCACCCTACAATCACACAAAAAATGAGGATAATGGGTCGGGTGATGTATTGGCGGGCAATTTTAAAGTCGAGACGCTTGGCACGAGGGGCAGGTTTGTCGTGAGGTTCTTCGTCAGTTAAAGATGATTTAGTGTCATTATGTTGCGTAGAGTTTGAGGGCATTAAGGGAGCATCCCCATTTCACGATAAAAACGCTCGGCGCCGGGATGAAGAGGGATCGCAATACCCTCAAGAGCACGCTCGATTTCGATAACTTTGCCTTTAGTGTGCCCGTGGTTCAAAATTTGACGTGTGGTGGCATTCCAAAGTGCTTTGGTGATTTGATAAACCAAATTTTCATCAACCTTGGCACTGACAATCCACTGTGCACCGACACTGATGGTCGGGGTGCTGGGAATGCCAGGGTAGGTGTTTTCGGGAATGGTATCTGGTGAGAAAAAACTCCATCGCTTTAAGAGGCCAGTTGTTTCTTTACCACCGATGGCAATGAGTTGGGCCCCGACCCCTGATGCCAACTTACTGACTGATGGGGTAGGATAACCCGTTACAATAAAAAAGGCATCGAGTTCTCCGCGTTCAATTTTTCCGATGGCGTGTTCGGGTTTGATGTATTCAGCCTTCAGATCGCTTTCTTTCAGATCATAGGCATTTAAAATTAATCGGGCGTCAATGAGTGTACCTGATCCGGACTCATCCAAAGAGACTTTTTTTCCACGTAAATCATGTACCGATTTGATGCCGGATCCTTTGCGCGCGACAAGATGGAGGGTTTCAGGGTAAAGGTTGGCAATGGCCCTAATTTCCGGAATTGCCTTCTCGTTTTTAAATACGCCTTTGCCGGTGTAAGCCCAATAGACAACATCGGATTGAGCAAAACCTGATTCCAATTCACCCTTGGCAATGGAGTGGATATTAGAAACTGATCCGTTAGAAGACTGTGCAATAGCAACAAGTCCGGGTACGCCACAGCTGCCGCCTTCAGAACAGGGGCGTGATCCCGGTGGGTTGCTTATGGCCTGGGCCACCATGCCGCCAATGGGGTAGTAAGTTCCAGAAGTTCCCCCGGTCCCAATTCGAAATATTTTGATTCTTTTGAGATAATCTTCTTGAGAGACAATAGCTGTAGAGGAAACTGTTTGGGCAGAGGTGATTTGGGCAGCAGAAATTAAGCTAAAAGCCAGAAGCATAAGGAGCGTTTTAACGTGGATGCCGACACGTGTTTGGGCGTAACGTCTATCCATTTTATTGTTCTTTACACTCATAGATTTGCCTTGTAAAACCTTGTGATAAGCCACTGTTTTCATAATTAATTACACGATTGCACCTCTTCAAATTTCTGGCAACCGGTCTTTAGCGATATAAGACGATTTTATCCATGGAAAGTAAGATTGGTTTATGGATAAACTATCGCAAGTTTTGTAAGCTCGTTGGTTAAATTCTCCATAAGTTGTGATTTCAAGAGATTGAGGTTCCAAAAATACAGTAAACCAGCGTAACCGCTCTTTCCTTAAATTTTGATTATAATATCTGAGCACGTCTTGTTGGGCATTTTTATGTTATTTACGTGTATGGATATTGGTACTGGGCCTGTTAATTAATCCAGAGCCTCAAGAGCTTGGCGGATTTCAAGTTCTTTCCCTTTGATGTAATGGCATAGTCCCTTATCGTAGGTAAGTATCTCCGCATATAACCATTCTCTGATTTTTTCCTGAAAGCTTGGGTGCAAATCCGAAGATTGTTTTTTGAGGTATAGCCAATCTTTTTCGAAGCCTTTGAGCTGAGTGATGAAACCATGATGGCGATTACGATGAGATTCTAAATCAGGATACCCACAAATTTCCATGACCCGTTCTTCTTGTGGAAAGTGCTGTTGTGTATGGGCGGTTAATTTTTTAAAAAAATTATCAAATTTTTCTAAATTAAAGTTTTCGCGAGATACTTGATTTAAAAGAAAAATAAGGTGTTGTTGGTCTCGATCAATTCTATCAACACCAACGCGCATATTGTTATTCCAGATCAAAACTTTTTTATTTGAGGCCAAGGGGAGCTCGATCCAGAAACGGGTTCCTAGGTCAGGTGTGCTATCAAAATCAATCAACCCTGACATGCTTTCAATCAAAAGCTTTGCGACGGTGAGGCCAATACCTGTGCCTTCACGGGTTTTCATAGCTTCTGCACCTATGCGATGAAACATTTGAAAGACCTTGTCGCGATCTTTTTTATGAATGCCAACGCCTGTATCGATCACAGTTATACGTAAGAAACCCTTTTCAGTTATCTTGCTTTGGACATGAACGGTGCCGTCGGGCTTGTTGTATTTAATTGCATTGGACAACAGGTTGATGAAAATTTGTTTGAAGCGCCGCCGGTCTGTTGAGAGATAAATATCCTGCTGGGGGTCGAATTCGTTAAAAATGCGAATGCCGCGTTGTTCACCAAGCGGAGCTATTAGACTTAGGCATTCGCTTACTGTGTCATAGGCATCAACGTTTTCGACTGTTAACTCCAATTGATTTGCTTCAATTTTTGCCAAGTCCAGAATTTCATTGACCAAATCAAGCAGGTGATTGCCACCAGTTAATATGCACTCCACATGTTCATGCTGTTCTGGGGTGAGGGGGGATTTTTTGTTGATTTGCATGATCTGGGCAAAGCCCAAAATAGCATTCAGCGGCGTACGTAATTCGTGGCTCATACTTTCTAAAAACTGAGATTTTACCTGATTGGATCTATCGGCCTCCTGCAAGGCGTTATGCATTGCTTTTTCAGCCTTTTTACGATCTGTAATGTCAATAATACTCACGGCAACGGCTTTATAATCCTTTGCAGATTTAGGAAGTCGAAAGGTTATGATAGCATCGATATGTTTGCCTTTGAGAGATCTGTAGGTCGCCTCTGCGCGAAACAAATCTTGTTTGTCCCACATGGCGCAGAGCTCATCAATAAAGACATGGATCATTTGAGGGCCAAAGGTTTCAGCGATATGTTGAAAAAAATCATCTTCGCTTTGAGCATCAAATAATTTTAGAGTAGCTTCATTGACCTGTAAAAGTTTGATTGAGTTGGCGAGATCCCAAGCAATTTGTGTATTGTTTTTTAGATAACTGCGTAGGTCTGTTATTCCCTCTTTACGAAAATTTTCTAGGGCGTGGTAAATTTCAGATAAATCTTCATTCCAGATCGAAACTTCTGCACTATTAAAAAGTTTTTGGGTTCCTTGTTGAGAAACCAAACTGGTTAGAGCGTCGGATAAACGGTTACCGAGTGCTTCAAAGAGCGCGCAGTCATTCTCGTTGTAAATAACTGGAGCAGAACAGTGGTGAATACCCAGCAACCAGGGGTCGCCAATCTTCGGCCGAATTGCCATAACGAGCTGGGATTGGATATGGAAATGTTGATTGACAATATAATTGGGATCGAGCGGGTTTTCCTCGCTATCAAATCTGACAGGGCCGCAACTTTTAAGGGTTTTTTTGAAAACCTCACGGGTAACGTCATCAACTGGAATTTCTATACCATCAACTTCTGCACCGGGCCATTCTGGGACAGTGCATTCCATGGGAATAGTCGTAATGGCTGATTTAATATTACAGGGAAATAAGAGCCAGGCACGATCACAGGAAAATAATGGTAGGAACGTCTGGAGAACTTTTTCAAGTAATTCATCTTGGTCGGTGCTGTTTAAAATGATTTTATTTATATCATCCAAAGCACGAAAAATGCGGATATGACCTGCCTGAACTAATTTCAATTCCTCAATTTTGTTCTCCAGAGAGGAGACCGTTTGTCGAAGAATATGTTCTTCGCTTGACGCCTTATTCAAAAATAATTCTCCAAATAACCAAATTTCAAGGAGTTTCCTATCAAGAGAATTCCTATACGGTGGCGATCGACAGGGAACTCTGAAATTTTATTCTTCGGCAGCGAACATATAAAGTCAGCTTACCTCTAAATGATGAATTTATGAAACTGGAATTCTTGTCACCTGCCTTTGATAACTGGTCTGTCTTCGGGATAAAAATCTTTAGAATGAAAAATAATATCTTGGATTAGTTAACTTTTTGGTAGCGCGTTATTCGTCCAAGTGTTAAGAAAAGGCAAAGCGGTATTTCAGACGACACGGCCCAAAAACAAGACATCCTAGATCATTCGGTGTTGACGTTTTCGGGAATACTATTGCATGGCTCATTTCCTATATGATTCATATATAGTGACGCCATACTATCTGAAAGAAATACAGTGGATCATTCCATTTCAACATCCCGCCTTATCCGTAAATATAAAAACTCAGATCTCGACGCAGTTCTTAAGTGTTGGGAAAGTGCTTTTCGTTTGGCGCACCCTTTTATTGAAGAGGCTTTTGTCGCCAAAGTTCGGGTGGATATTCCTGCACTCTATATTCCCAACGCAGAAACCTGGGTCTGCGAAGAACGGGATCTCGTCGTTGGTTTTATTTCCCTGATGGGCAATGAAATTGCCGCACTTTTTGTCGACCCAAAAAAACATGGCCAAGGCAACGGCCGTGCACTTGTTGACAAAGCTTGCGCCATACGCGAAGGCAAGATAACTGTCGAAGTTTTTGAACTTAATATGATCGGTCGCAAGTTTTATAAAACTTACGGTTTTGAGTATAGGGATCAGTATGTGTTTGAAGATGTCGGTGAAACGGTTTTAAAGCTAACCCTCAACGAAAGCCAGCTCAGCACTTAACCAAAGGTAATACTTAAGGCCTTTCAGACCATGGGGAGATCAGGATCTATGATGGTCTTCTCATGGTTGGTTTGGAGGGTGGAATAGTTACGAACTTGCGCTATCTCTATAGCAAAAGGCCTCTATCGTT
>NZ_JBHUII010000004.1:0-355982 GCF_042682825.1 Kiloniella antarctica | reverse complement strand
AAACGATAGAGGCCTTTTGTGTTTTGTAACCTTAAGGACAATAGTCCTTTATGCAGAGCGGGCGTTACGGTTGCCTGATCTGTTACCACCACCGGGTTTGTTGCCGGTTTTTTGTGACGGGCGGCCTTTGCGTTGGCTGTGTTTGCCCGGCCGGGCATTGGGTTTTGCACCAGATGCGTTTTCTCCACCCGCATTCGCGCTAGTATTGGCACCACCACCTTCAGATCCATGAGCCTTTGGCTGATTGATCCGACGGTTTGGCTTGTGCTTGCCTGCATTTTGACGTGGTTTACGGTCGTTAGGCTTGGCACCTTTTTTACCCGTTCCCGGTTTCTCAGCCATGCCTTCGTCGTGGAAGGGATGGTCTTCGAACAGAGGTACGGGTTGGCGAATGTTTTTTTCGATGTCTTTGAGGAATGCCCGTTCTTCGATGTCACAGAACGACAATGAAACCCCGGTGGCGCCAGCGCGGGCTGTACGGCCAATCCGGTGAACGTAACTGTCTGGCTCGTTCGGCAATTCAAAGTTAATCACGTGGGTCACGCCATCAACATCGATGCCACGGGCTGCAACATCAGTGGCAACCAAAGCGCGGATGTCGCCAGCACGGAACTCGTTGAGGGCTTTTTGGCGCGCGTTTTGAGATTTGTTACCGTGAATGGCACCGGATGTTATACCAAGCTTCTCAAGAAAATCGGAAACACGGTTTGCGCCATGCTTGGTTTTGGTGAAAATCAAAACCCTTTTGATCGCATCATCTTTAAGAACGTGTGCCAGCAGGTCACGTTTACGGTGTTTGGGGACCATAAGAACATGCTGGTCAACCTTTTCCGCTGTGGTTGCTGCTGGGGCAACTTCGACACGAACAGGGTTGATCAAAATGGAATTGGCAAGGGTCTCAACAGATTTTGGCATGGTGGCTGAAAAAAGCACCGTTTGGCGTTTTTTAGGCAACTGAGCCACGATTTTTTTGATGTCGCGGATAAAGCCCATATCCAGCATACGGTCAGCTTCATCAAGGACAAGAAACTCAACCATGCGCAAATTAATCAGTCCGCGATCAACCAGGTCGAGCAGACGGCCAGGCGTGGCGATTAGAATATCAACACCGGGCTGCATGGATTTAATTTGTGGCTTTTCTGACGCACCACCATAAACCAAAGTGCTCCGCAAGTGCAGGTGCTTGGAATAAGCACGCACATTGTCAGAAATCTGAACCGCAAGTTCGCGGGTCGGGGCCAGGATCAAAGTCCGGGCCGCTTTCGCCGTGCGCTGGCCTTCGGCCTTGAGCAGCAACTGGATAATCGGCAGCGAGAAAGCTGCGGTTTTACCTGTTCCGGTCTGGGCAACACCTATGAGGTCTTTGCCTTCCAGAATTTGTGGAATAGCCTGAGATTGGATCGGGGTCATTGTCTCATAACCACCCTCTTCAATCGCACGAAGGATGGGAGCACGTAGCCCGAGGTCCGAAAATTTGCTCATTATAGCCATATAGTAAGTTAAAGGTTCCGGTTACCTATCCCCAAGCAGCGCCAGAGTCAATAAAGTAAGCCGTATATGAACCTATCACAGAGAAGTAAATATAGAGAAAAGATTGTAGATGAATCTTTATTATAGAAAAAAAAATGTGGGTTTTATTTATGCTTCATAGGGTTTTAAAATTAAAAGGCACGTTTTATTCGTTTAATAAATTTATCAATTTTGGCTGGTGTCAGGCTTTCACTTGAATAGAGGGAGAGCATTTTGAAGTTACAATTCTTGGCGCAAGTTCCCAAAATGGCGATCTTTAGAATACGGCGCACCGGGCGACGCAGGATCAACCAATCCACCCAACCCGGCGAGCCAAGTGTGGTAATAACGTTCACTTCTTTTAACTGATCAAGGCGCGGGATAATCCCTTTTAAATCCGGGGAGTGATCATAGGCATGCCCAGGTGCCCAAACACGATCAAACCAGCCCTTTAAAATAGCGGGGAAACCAAACCACCAGGTTGGAAAAACCATGACCAATATTTCGGCTTCTTTGAGTTGAGAGAGATCTCGGTCCAGATTACTGCCTAAATTACTACTTTGAAACTCGGCTTGGTAATAACTACTGCGTTCTTGTTGGCTTAGTCTGGGGTCAAAAGCTTCGTCGTAAAGGTCTTTGACCGTGACTATGTGGCCTTTTTCTCTCATATGGACCGTGGTTTCACGTGCAAGATGCTGGCAGAGGCTACTTTCGAGTGGATGCGCAACAACGATGAGGCAGTTCATTCTTTTTCCAAAGTGGCGGATAAGAGGCTGATAATATCCGAAGTGTTAAAAGCTTGGGGGGGGGGGAGCAGACCAGAATTGGACAGATCATCCCTTTGGTTAGTTTGAGAGGGCGAGGGATATATTGTGCGCGGTTTGGCAAACAATGGGAGCCAGTTCATCTATCACGCGCTCTTCTGTCCATGCCGGGCGGGTGACGCAGATATTAACCGATCCGACACCAAACCCATCAGCGCCCCATATCGGTGCAGCGATGGTCAGCTCACCAATAATACATTCCTGACAGGCCGTGGTGTAACCATTGAGGGTAACATCATCAATCCTCTTCAGAATTTCAGAACGATCGGTAATGGTATGGCGTGTTATCTGGGTGAGATCAGAGGCATCAAGGATGCTTTCAATGTCTTTAGGTGTTTGTGTGGAAAGATAAGCGCGACCGCTCGAAGTACAAAACATCGGGGCGCGACCACCTACAATGGGATGCAGAATGTGCGAGTTACTGCTGGAGAGACGCGCGATGTAAATGACATCCTGTTCCATGGGAAGCGCGAGGTTAACGGCTTCGCCACTATTTTCCCGTGCCTGGAGAAGGTAGGGCGCAGCGATGGAACTGATTGGGTTGGAAGCCAGATAGGTGTGTGAAAATTCTAACAACTTGGCCGAGGGACGCATACGTCTGCTGCTGGGATCGCGTTCTAAAAAGCCAAGTTGTACAAGCGTATAACAAAACCGTTGCGCGGCACTTTTTCCCATGCCAGTTGCTGTGGCAATTTCTGTAAGGCTTAAAGGTTTTCGCGACCGACTGAAAGCTTGGAGTACAGAAAAGCCTTTTTCTACAGAGCCAACAAACAGAGAGTTATCGGATTTAGTGGTAGACGTGTCCTCAGCATTGCTTGCTGGAGATGTCGGTTTATGAGGATCAGGCTTTGACTTTAGAGGTAAGCGGCTGCTGGCATTTGTCATTTACGGTTCTTTTTTTATTCGCCAATAATTTCTATATAACCCGTCCAACGAAACTGCAAAAGCAATCAAATTTTTAGGTAAAGAAAGTCTGGCCCTTTTGTTTTGGGACTTTCATCGTCTTTTTGTAGTTCACACAGAACTGAGTATCGATTTTTGTGTTCCATTAAATCATAGGTCCACAGTAAAATTTTTACCAGTTTCTTCGTTTTTCTTTCTGTTTCTTTTAGAGAACTTTTTCTTTCAGGAAATATTCTCTTTGCAAAATTTATCGAAGTTGTTACACCTAATAGCGATATACGGTACTAAGTATTGTAATGCAATACAAATGATGCTGATTTGATTAAAGATAGATTGGAATGGGAGGGCAATTGGCATGAAATTCAAGTATGACAGTCGTCTTCAATCCGGCTGTCACCGTCTTCTTGGTCTTTTGGGGTTTTATGAAGTTTTGGGGCTTAATGGCTTTCAAAGTTTTTTAAATCTTTTGAGACTTCTGGATCATCAAATGGTTGTGTTTCTGTTGGGGAAAACTTTGCCGACAGTGGAGCCGTGATCCCAAAAACCACAAAAAATAATCGTGGAAATTTAAAGCAAATCATTAAATTTTGTTGAGAACAGGGAAAGAGAACCATGAGAACAAAACTATTACTATCTGCGGCGCTTGGGGCAATGCTGGTATTTCCTGCACTTTCGAGTGCAGAAGTCATCAATGGCGAGACATTGGCCACGGATCAGGTTTTTACCTATCGTTTGCTCGATGATATCAAATCCTTTGATCCGCAAATCAACACGGACATAGAAGGCTCAGGTGTTGCGCGTGATCTTTTCGAAGGTTTGATGAACGAAGATCAAACAGGTGGGCTGATCCCCGGCGTTGCCAAGGGGTACACTGTCAGTGACGACAAGCTGACCTATACCTTCAATCTGCGTGATGCCAAGTGGTCCAACGGCGACGCAGTAACCGCGCAAGATTTTGTCTATGCCTGGAAACGCCTTGTTGATCCTAAGACCGCGTCTGAATATGCGTGGTATATGGAATTGATGGGCGTGAAAAACGCCAGCAAGGTTGTCAAAGGCGAAATGAGTACTGATGATCTGGGCGTGCGCGCGGTTGATGATCATACCTTTGAAGTCACTCTGGAAAAAGCGGTTCCTTACTTTGCGTCCATGACGGTACATACATCGACTTTCCCGGTTTTAAAATCGGTTGTTGAAAAACACGGTACAGATTGGACCAAGCCTGAAAATATCGTTGGTAACGGCGCGTATGTGCTTTCCGAATACCGTTCCGGTGAGAAGGTTGTCCGTGAACGCAACCCAATGTATTGGGATAACGAACATACCATCATTGATAAAACCGTTGGGCTTGTGATCAACGATGAAAATCAGGCATTGACCCGATATCTGGCAGGGGAAGTCGATAAAACAAATATTCCTTCCGGTCAGTATCCACGATTGTCCAAAGAATATCCAAAACAAGCGATTTCAAACCCTTATTCCTGTTCTTATATCTACTGGTTTAATATCGGGGAAAAAGGGCCTGAATCTCTCAAGGACGTTCGTGTTCGTAAAGCCTTGTCCTATGCTGTTAACCGTGAAGTGATTACCGATCGTATTCTGCAGGGCGGACAGTATCAGTCCTATAACTTTGCCCACCAAAAGACTGCAGGCTTTGAGCTGCCTGAAATCGATTATGCGGGTTGGACGCAAAAAGAACGGGATGCAAAGGCGGTCGCATTGCTCGCTGAGGCCGGATATAACGCTGATAATCCGTTGGAGCTAACCCTGAACTACAACACGTCCGAGACCCATAAAAAGGTTGCGATTGGTGTGCAACAGTTCTGGAAGCAAACCCTTGGCGTGAAGCTGACACTGGCCAATAGTGAGTGGAAGATCCACACCACCAAACAACAGGCTGGAGACTTCGAAGTCAGCCGTTACGCCTGGTGTGGCGACTATAACGAAGCTTCGACCTATCTCGATCTATTGACGTCCTATTCAGGGCATAACGTTTCCGGTTATTCCAACGCGGAATACGATCGTTTGATGGCTGAATCAAAAACCATGGAAAATCCGAACGCAAATTATGCCAAGGCTGAAGCAATGCTTGCTGCCGATATGCCGTTCGCACCAATTTATCAGTACACAGGAAATATCATGATCCAGCCGACACTTCGGGGCTGGCCTGTTGATAACCTGATGCAGACTTACTATTCCCGCGATCTTTATATCGTCGAGAAATAAATCAAGGTGGGGTGCTCTTAGGCGGGCGCCCCCTTTTTTAGACCTGTGATCAGGTCCTGCGCTCAGGTAATGAATAATGTTAAATCTTATCCTCAAACGGCTTGCGTTGGCAGTGCCGACTGTACTTGTGCTCATTGTATTTTCGTTTTTACTTATGCACGCAGCACCCGGCGGTCCCTTTACAGCAGAACGCGCCCTTTCTCCCGAAATTCTAGCGAACCTGGAAGCAAAATACGGATTGGATCAGCCGCTCTATAAACAAATTCTGATTTATATTAATAACGTTGTGTTCCATTTCGATTTTGGACCGTCCTTTATTTACAAGGACCGCAGCGTAAACGAAATCATCGCGCAGGGTTTTCCCATTACCTTGACCTATGGCTCTATCGCTTTTGTATTGGCGGTTGGCACCGGGGTTTCTCTGGGGGTGATGGCAGCGATTTATCACAATAGCTGGCTGGACTATGTTGCTGTGGGGATTTCCATCGGGGCACAGGTATTACCGAACTTTGTTATGGCACCGATCCTGGTTTTGGTCTTTACACTATTACTCGGATGGTTACCGGGGGGTGGTTGGGAATATGGTGATCCCAAGTTTATCATCATGCCTGTTATCGCGCTTGCGACCAGCTTTATGGCGTCCATTGCACGTATTACCCGCTCTTCCATGCTGGAAGTCATGAATGCCAATCATATTCGCACCGCCCGTTCAAAGGGGTTGCCCACACGTCAGATCATCCTGCGCCATGCTTTAAAGCCAGCGATGTTGCCCGTCATTTCTTATTTGGGTCCAACCTTTGTGACCATGGTGACCGGGTCTGTGGTGGTTGATCTTTTCTTCTCTACCGGGGGCATGGGCTTGTTCTTTGTAAACGCCGCCTTGAACCGGGACTATTCTGTGATGATGGGGATAACGATTTTGGTCGGCGTGTTAACAATATTTTTCAATCTGGTGGTCGATATCCTCTATGCGTGGATAGACCCGAAAATCCGGCTTTAAGACAATGGTGTTTAAACAGGAAAATATAAAAAATCTTGCGCTCGCTGTGGCAGAGCAAGATGTCAAAGGCCGTTCTCTTTGGGCTGATGCCCGCAAACGGTTCTTTCAAAATAAAGCCGCTGTTGCGGGGTTGGTCGTTCTTATCCTTGTGGGATTATTTGCTCTTTTGGGGGCGCAGGTTTCCCAGTTTACCAACGATGAAATCGACTTCATGGTAATCGGTCAGGTTGCCGAACTCGGTGGGCCGTCTTTTTCTTCCGGCCATTATTTTGGCACCGATGATCTCGGCAGGGATCTCTTTGCCCGTGTGGTTCAAGGCACGCAAATATCGTTGATGGTGGGTGTTGTCGGCGCGGCCATTGCCGTTATTGCCGGGACACTTTATGGCGCGACCGCAGGCTATATTGGTGGTCGGATTGATAATGCAATGATGCGCACCGTCGATATCCTGATGGCAGTACCTTATATGTTTGTCATTATACTGCTGTTGGTGATCTTTGGGCGGTCGATTTCCATGCTGTTTGTCGGCATTGGTCTTTTGTCCTGGCTGGAGATGTCACGGATCGTACGCGGACAAACCCTGAGTATTAAAAACAAGGAATTTATTGAAGCTGCGCAAGCAACAGGGGTTTCCAGCTTCAAAATTATTCTTGAGCACATTGTCCCCAATCTGACAGGGATCGTCGCGGTTTATGCGACACTTCTGGTGCCGCTGATGATCCTGACCGAAAGCTTTATTTCCTTCTTGGGGCTTGGTGTTCAAGAACCTGATACTTCTTGGGGAGCATTGATTTTTGAAGGGGCGGGGACCATGCAATATGGCACGCTCTGGCAATTGGCATTTCCCTTGTTTTTCTTCGTGATTACGCTGTTTGCCTTCTTTTTTGTGGGCGACGGATTACGCGATGCTCTTGATCCAAAGGACAGATAAAATGGCGTTACTTGATGTTCAAAACCTTTCGGTCAAATTTCGCACCAACGATGGCATCGTCAACGCGGTCAATGATGTCAGCTTTTCCATGGACCCAGGGCAAACCCTGGCTATTGTTGGAGAAAGTGGATCTGGCAAAAGTCAGACTGCCTTTTCCATCCTCGGGTTGCTCGCGCAAAACGGCTTTGCCACCGGATCTGTAAAGTTCAAGGGCAACGAGATCTTAAACGTTCCCTTGGCTGAATTAAACCGGGTCCGCGCGGCTGAAATTGCCATTGTTTTCCAAGACCCCATGACGTCACTCAACCCCTATATGAGGGTTGCCGATCAGATGGCGGAAGTCTTAATTCACCACAAGGGGATGTCAAAATCCGCGGCGATCAAGGAAGCCGTTCATATGCTGGATGCTGTGAAAATTCCGGGAGCAAAAGGACGTGCGCAACAGTTTCCGCACGAATTTTCCGGCGGTATGCGTCAGCGTGTTATGATCGCCATGTCCTTGTTGTGTCGTCCAAAATTGCTGATTGCGGATGAGCCGACAACGGCGCTCGATGTCACTGTTCAGGCGCAAATCATGGCGCTGTTTTCCGAAATTCAAAAGGAGTTCGGTATGGGGGTTCTTTTAATTACTCATGATTTGGGCGTTGTTGCAGGGTTTTGTGAAGAGGTCCTGGTGCTTTATGGCGGTCGGGTGATGGAACAGGGACCTGTTGATCCGATCTTTGAAACACCTTCGCATCCCTATACCCGTGGTCTACTCAAAGCCATTCCGCGCATTGATAAGGGCACAAAAACGCTGGACACCATTCCGGGATCTCCGCCCAATATGATGCAACCCTCTGTGGGATGCCCTTTTGAACCACGGTGCCAGTTTGCGATAGAAGACTGTGCCCAACGTCTTTCGCCTTTGACGGAATTTTCCAAAGGGCGTTTGCGATCCTGTAACCGGGTATTGGAGGATGTCGCATGAGCACGCCGCTTTTAAAGGTCGAGAACCTCAGGGTTTCTTTTAGCCTGAAATCCCAAGGTGATATGCCTTGGACCAAGTCACGCACTCTTCAAGCTGTCGGCGGGGTGAACTTTGAATTAAAACAAGGCGAGACCCTTGGTATCGTTGGTGAGTCCGGGTGTGGAAAATCAACCCTTGCCCGTGCGCTGATCCGCATGGTCAAAGCAACAGGACGTGTGGTCTGGATGGGGGATGAGGAACTTCTGGGACTGAGTAAGTCTCAGATGATGAAGTATCGCTCTGAAATTCAGATGGTGTTTCAAGATCCATTGGCGTCGCTTAACCCGCGTAAAACCGTGGGGCAGATTATTGCTGAACCGCTGCGTACTCATAACCCAAAGCTTTCCAACGATGAGATCATTGCACAAGTTAAAGCCATGATGAAAAAGGTCAGCTTGCTCCCCAATCAGATCAACCGTTACCCCCATGAGTTTTCAGGTGGACAGTGCCAGCGGATCGGGATTGCCCGCGCGCTTATCGTCAAACCAAAATTAATTATCTGTGATGAACCTGTATCGGCTTTGGATGTTTCCATTCAGGCGCAGGTGATTAATTTGTTGATGGAATTACAAGAGGAAATGGGGCTGTCGCTGGTCTTTATCGCTCACGATTTAAGCGTTGTAAAACACATCTCTAACCGTGTGATGGTTCTGTATCTGGGCAAGGTAATGGAAGTTGCGGATCGGGATGACCTTTATGATAATCCGCGTCATCCCTATACTCAGGCTTTGATATCTGCCGTTCCCATTCCTGATCCTAAGATCGAACGAGCAAAGGATATCATCCTGCTAGAGGGTGATTTGCCAAGTCCTTTAGCTCCACCGACTGGCTGTGTGTTTCGAACCCGTTGTGCCAAGGCGCAGGCGATATGCGGTGAAATAGCACCAGAATTAAAAGTGCCAGAAGCGAAAGAGGGCGAAGGACAAGCTACAGAACCGGGGAGTACACACCGGGTGGCTTGCCACTTTGAATAAGGACTTGCCGGGCTTGGTGATGTTTTAAACGGGTCGTAAATGAACAGGCCCACTTTCGGGCCTGTTCAGCTGTGTTGGCAATTTGGAACGTTTGACGAGCCCTTAGGGGCTTTTAATCTGCGGCAAAACAATAGAACAGACCTGCACCGCCGGATTTGGGGAGGTCTGCTTCACCACAGCCGCGTGAATCATGGGCAGCATTCCACGATGTATTACCACCGCCGTGACGGTCATGATGGCCGACGGTGGCATTGCCTTCGCCGGAACTGGTCCAGTTGCTACAGGTGTGATCTGCTTTTTCTCGTGGGAAATAGGCGGTGCCATCGGCCATGGAGCCCGTTAGGATGTCGTGCTGGTTGGGTTTGTCTCCACGCCCCTTCACACGGTTCCCATTTTCATCAACGGCGGTACGCATGACGATGTTCGGGTTGAGATGAAGTTGGTCAACATCACTGGCAATAAGTTCACCATGCGCATTGTACCATGGGCCCAGACCAATGCGGTCGCGGGCGGATACGCCGCGCTTGCCGTCTTCCTGGGTACTCAGATAAGCATGCCACGTACGCCCGGTTGATCCCGCTGTTTCGGCAAGCTTGGCGCAGTGTGCGTCGGCACCTTCCAGTCCCCCAAGATTTCCTCCTTGTCCCAAGCCAACAGAGGTCACAAAAAATCCCATAGGATGATCCTCGGCAGCGATGGCTGTGGATAAAGCCGGGGTTCCTAAAAGCAATATCATACCTGCCGTAGCACCTGCTTTTACGCCTGTCTTTACAATAGATTTAGAAATAATCATGTCGAACTCCCTTAATCGGTTGTTTGATCTTGTCGATGGTTCATTTGTTGTTATCAGCGCCGTGAAAGAGTCTCATGTTGAGAGGTTTTGATTGAAGAACCCAATCATATTTCTGTGATAAGCTATATGGGAATGGGCTTTTTCCAATCCCACTTTACTACCCTTTACTTCTAAACCTGCTTACTCATTCCCTAAGTAATTTTATCCTACTTTTCAGGAACTCCGATGTTTTCTTGAATACTCATAATTATATCAGGAATTGGAGGAGTTTGTGGATTAAAAGCAGGGCGGACGAGCACGATAGGTTCTTTTGCCTCTATGTTACTGATGGGAACCGTTTCCAAAGATTTGCCGTCATAGCTGATGTCAGTGGGGGGAATAGTATAGCTGATGCCGATGCCTTCGTTATTAGCAGCGAGGGAACGCATTACTTCCAAAGAAGCAGCACGATGAACAATGCGGGGAAGCAATCCCTGAGCACGGAACAGGTTGATCATATGGCGAATGGAAAGCCCTTGTTCCGAGAGTATAAGGGGACGGTCCGCTAGGTCTTGTAAGCTGATTTCGGCCCGTTTGGATAAAGGGTCGTCCGGTGCTAAAAAGGCATGCGGAGAAATCGTGCGCAGGAGATGTTTATTAAAAGAGGCATCCAGACCGAGATCGTAAGTGATTGCCAGATCAATCTGACCATTTTGCATATTATTGGCAAGATCTTCAAACCCGCAGACGTGTGCTGTAAACGTTATTTGGGGAAAGGTCCTGCGTAGGTGCAGCAATACGGGTGCCAGATAGGTTGGGGCCAGATCCTCAAAACAGCCAAGGGTTATGTTGTGCAAACCCCGATTGGCCTGAGCTTCCGGGTTTTCCAACCGTTCTGCGTCGACAAGAAGAGCTTCAGCGTCAGCAACAAAGGTTCGTCCAAAAGATGTCAGGGAGATCGGGGTCCCCTTGCGACGTATAAAGATCTTTTGTCCCTGCCGCTGTTCTACCTGTGTCAGGGCTACAGACAGGGCAGGCTGCGACACGTTGAGGGATTGTGCTGCATCGGTCAGGCTTTGTGCATTGGCGATGGCTACTACGTATTCGAGCTGTCGAAGTGTTGTATATAACATGAAGTTATAACTAACTTAACCAAACATTATTTGAAACTAATTTTGTGATTGTTCACACTCATTACGGAACAAAAAAATAAAACCTTATTCATCAAGGACACACATAATGTTGCACTCATTACTGACGCAGGATCACGTCGAAGCCTATCAAAAGAACGGTGCTGTTTTGATCAAGGGCCTGTTGAAAGATTACATCAGTTCTGTGCGTCGGGGAATTGATATCAATATGACGGAACCCGGCCCTTATGCCGCAGAGAATTTGAAGACAGGAGATACGGGGCGCTTTTTTGACGACTATTGTAACTGGAACCGAATTCCTGATTTTGAAGAGGTGATCCGGAAGTCACCAATGGCAGAGGTGGCAGCAGGCCTTATGCTGTCTCAAAGTGTGCAGGTTTTTCACGATCATGTGTTGGTTAAAGAACCTGGAACATCGAAAGCGACACCTTGGCACCAGGATGAACCTTATTATTTTGTCGAAGGACACCAAAACGTGAGTTTTTGGATTCCAATGGATCCGGTGAAAGAGGCCTCTTTGCGGTGTGTTGCTGGGTCCCATCTTTGGGAAAAACCCGTGCTGCCGACCCGCTGGCTTTCCGAAGAAGATTTTTATGCGGGTGAAGACATCTACATGCCAGTTCCTGATCCCGATGCGGAAGAGATGCGTATTTTAGAATGGGAGATGGAGCCGGGTGACGCGGTCGCGTTTCATTATAAAACCTTGCACGGGGCACGTGGCAATCAGGCTCTTTCACGGCGGCGGGCTTTTTCCATACGTTTACTTGGCGACGACGCCCGGTACGTTGAGCGCCCTGGTCCAACTTCACCGCCTTATCCCGGACACGCCATGAAACCGGGAGAGCGACTTCGCGAAGACTGGTTTCCTGTCATCTATAGAAATCCGGTCCTCTAAACTTTGTAAATCGGATATATAAAATAAGTAGGCATAAACGAGGGCAAAATGTTATGGAAGAGATGCGTAATTTATAAGATGTAGGCCCTCTAGTGTATGGGGGTATAAGAGAAAGTCGGGATTTTTTTATGACAGTTAGCAAGCTTTTTACCCCGTCTGGTAAAACAAGGGCGGCAGGACTTGGGCTAAAGTTTCCCGGCGTAAAAGGGGAAAACAATAGTATTACTGATGTGGCGGGGGTGTCGGTAGGTTACACGACCTTGATCGAAGGTGAGGGGCCCTTAAGAGTTGGTGCGGGGCCTGTGCGAACGGGGGTTACGGCAATTCTACCACGTCCGAGAACTGATATCTGTCGCCCGGTCTTTGCGGGGTGTTTCAGCTTGAATGGTAATGGCGAGTTGACCTCGTCGCACTATTTAGAAGAAGTCGGCCAGCTTACGCTGCCGATTACAATAACCAACACTCATGCTTGTGGCTTGAGCCGGGATGCCACCCTACGCTGGATCGTCAAGAAATTTCCCCATGAGTTTAATGATAGTTTTGGCTTGCCTGTTGCCGCGGAAACCTATGACGGATTTTTAAATGACATCAATGGTTTCCATATCACTGATGCTCATGTTTTTGACGCCATCGATAACGCGAAATTTGGCCCGATCGAAGAGGGCAGTGTTGGGGGTGGGACCGGGATGAAGTCTTTTGATTTTAAAGCTGGATCTGGCACTGCCTCAAGGGAAGTGATCTACGATGGAGCCCGTTATACCGTCGGGGCTTTTGTGCAGTCTAACTTTGGCAAACGTGCTGATCTTACTATACTTGGCCACCGACTGGGGCGGGACCTTCTTGAACCTGCCATCATACAGAATACACCTAACACAGAATTAAGCTCTATTATTGGTATTATCGCAACTGATGCGCCTCTATTGCCCCATCAACTTAAGCGCCTTGCTAGACGGGTCGCACTGGGTATGGGGCAAACCGGAGGCATCGGCGCTCATGGATCAGGAGATATTTTTTTGGCTTTTTCTACTGCAAACCTTGACGTGTTGTCTTCTAAAATATCAGGGGTACACACGGCGCACTTTATTCCTGATCCCGATCTTGACCCTTTTTTCGAAGCTGTGGTGCAGTCCACAGAAGAGGCAATTCTCAATAGTATGACGGCTAACGAAGATATGACAGGCCGCGACGGTAATTTTGTTCCGGCGCTGCCTCACAGTGCAATTAAAGCTCTGCTTGATAAATTGGGGTGAGAGAAAAATGCAGGCAAGACTTGGTTGTGGGAAGGTAACCAATACTGGGTGGGACGCACAAGTTATTGGCGCCCATAATACAGCCCTTATTATAATGCCCTTATAATAATGCCCTTATAATACTGCGCCCGTAATACTGGAATCTAGAATATGAACACTTAGGCCCTCTTGCCTAGAATGTTAATGAACGGTGGAAGATTCTGGCTCTTCGGGTAGCTCTGCGATTATTTGGTACGCCAGGTTCATCCAGTCTTCAATCAATGCCTGCCCCATAATTTCCTGACATATATTTTGCGTATCCTGATTTTGTTGTTCGTGTAAAAGCAAGGCTTCAAGAATAGCGCGGATTTGCAAAGGTCTAAGCTCAATCCTAAAGTGGTCAGAACCCAGTGCTTCGTTTTTTTTCTTACTGAAATCTTCAGGGGTGCCATTTTCCGTACTTTTGTTCGGAGCAGTATCGAGTGTGGGCAGAGGGGAGCTTTGTATAATATTTTCGATGATGCTGGCGAGCTCTGCGTTCGTTTCACGCAAGAGTTCATAGGTAAAGTTCAAACTGCCACGGCTAAAAATAGCTGCATCGCGGGTACCAGAAGAAGAGGTTTCTTTGGTCATTGCTTTACTCTCTTAAGTTTTTTGCATTACTTTCTTAAACTTTATTGACAATACTTTTTTAAGGTTTTCCCATCTTCTGACGGTCGGGAATATACTAGTAAAACATTTTTTTACTGATTTGTTAAAAGGAAATTCTACGACGCGTGATTTTGTGTGGTGCGCGTACCTCTTTGTTATCTCCCAAATTGGGAACATTTATGACTTTTCATAAGGTTCATACTAAGGAGATAAAACTTTAGGAGCAGCAGGTATGATATCACAAGCAAGCCAGTTTGTTGGAACAATTCCTGAAAATTATGATCAGGGGCTAGGTCCTCATATTTTTCATGACTACGCGCAAAATTTGGTTGATAGAGCAACAAAAGCTTGCTCTCATCTCACAACGGGTAGTGTTCTTGAAATAGCATCAGGTACGGGGATCGTGACCCGCAAGCTCAGAAATGCGTTGCCTCCTGATATTAATATGGTGGCCAGTGATTTAAACCCTCCGATGTTGAAGGTTGCGCAAAGTAAATTTTCGGCTGATGAAAAAGTCACTTTCAAGCCCGCAGATGCAATGGCGCTTCCCTTTGGTGATGCTGAGTTTGATTTGTTGCTTTGTCAATTTGGGGTTATGTTTTTCCCAGATAAAATCCAAGCTTTTCGTGAGGCTGCGCGAGTTTTAAAATCGGATGGTCGCTATATTTTTAATGTTTGGGGCACGATGGAGGATAATCCCTTCTCGGCACTTACACATGCTGCTGTCGAGAATTATTTTCGAAATGATCCGCCGGGGTTTTATAAAGTACCGTTCAGCTATACCAATCAGGGTCAGGTGATGTTTGAGTTAGAAGCGGGTGGTTTTAAGGATATCAAATGCGAAACCATCCGTTTAGATAAACACGTGTCTGATTGGGCCTTATTCGCACGAGGCCTTGTGTATGGCAATCCATTAATCGATGAAATTAAGTCCCGCGGTGGGGTTGATCCTGATGTGATCATGCAATCAATTTTAGATGCCTTGCACGGAGCCTTCGGACCTGAACCCGGATCTATGCCCTTACTCGCAAATGTATATAGTGGATCAGTGGCTTGATATTATTGCGTAATTGGGGTTTAGTTCTTTTAATTGGATTATCAAATCTGGTAATTGGATTATGAAATCTGACTAAACGAGAAATCACTGCTTTGGCAGAAAGATGGTTGATGGGAACATTTCTAAGTATGATCGCCAAACTTTTACTTTTGCTGGTTGTCGGCATCGCCTTGTATGTTGCCTATATCGGTCGTGATCGTGTTTTGGAAATCGTTTTTGGCCCTGTTGTCGTGGAAAAAATTGACTTCCCCAGTCTCGTTCTTGGGCCCAAGCCGAACCAGTTTTTGGTATGTCCAAAGGGATATTGTATTTCACCACCCGATTTCGTCAGTCCTCGTTTTGCTCAATCAGCAACAGATCTCAAAAATAGTTGGATGGCAATAATCGCTGCGGAACCCCGTATTGAAAGGGGAGCGGTTGATGATACAGCTTTGCAATATGAGTTTATACAACGCACAAAGTGGATTGGATATCCCGATAGCATCACGGTGCGCTTTATTTCCTTGAGTGAAACCAGTTCTACTTTGGCAATTTATAGCCGTTCCCACTATGGAAAAAGTGATTTTGGGGTTAACGAGCAGCGTATTCGCGCGTGGTTGGTTGCGTTGGGTACCTAAAGATACCTTCTATTTCCGGATCTTTTCTTGGAAGAGAGAATACTCAGAGGAACTCTTAAGTGATCTTTAATGGGATCGCTCATAAGATTGGCAACATAATAGTGCCGTGTCGTTTATATCAAAAGTTACAAACGATTAATTCAAGGGTTCTCACTCGAGGTAATAGTGTCATGCGAATTTTATTTGAAAAGACCAAAACTCATTTGGCTGGTGTCTTTATTTTGAGTGCGTTTTGCCTTGGGCTTGGCG
Source organism: Kiloniella antarctica (assembly GCF_042682825.1). Taxonomy (NCBI): domain Bacteria; kingdom Pseudomonadati; phylum Pseudomonadota; class Alphaproteobacteria; order Rhodospirillales; family Kiloniellaceae; genus Kiloniella; species Kiloniella antarctica. The sequence goes on along the minus strand of NZ_JBHUII010000004.1, from coordinate 339,985 downwards.
GTGCCGTACAGGCAGAAACCTCTTCTCCTCCAAAGACTTTGGTGGATGAAGCTGCAATCGATACCATACGGGATTGGTTGAAAAATGCTGTTGTTGAAATCTCAATTGTAGCTCAAAACAAAAAATATGGATCTATAGCCCAGAGTGAGGTCGATACGCTTGATAAGCAGTGGCGGGCAGAGCGAGACAAGGAAGATCAACCTTTGATCGCAACCACTCTCAGTAGCCCGCTTTCTAATTACCTTACTCAGATCCAAGCCGCTTCTGGTGGCCTTTTCACTGAAATTTTTATAATGGATGCGAAGGGTTTGAATGTTGGGCAATCGGCTATTACGTCCGATTTTTGGCAAGGGGATGAAGCAAAGTTTCAACAAACTTTCCCCAATGGGGCTGGCGCTTTTTTTGTTGATGATCCTGAATTTCATGAGGCAACGAAGACTTGGCGTACTCAGGTCAATCTAACAGTATCAAATACGGATAATCTTCCTATTGGTGCAGTTACAGTTGAATACAATCTAACCGAGTTGGCCCGTCGCCGGGAATGAAATTGAACCCGAGTAGTTTCAATTTCAATTCGAATTAAAGGACAATCGTTATGCAATTTTTTCGGCATCTAAAAATAGCCCATAAATTGGTTGCTAGTTTTACACTTCTCGTCGCGGTGACTTTACTGATGGCCATCGTTTCTTTTTCTGCGATTAACGATATTAAATCGGCTGATCAAGAAAGCGAAACCGCCCGTAATTTAGAGGGCGCTTATCAACTTTACAAACAGTCGTTTGCCAGTCAACGCCAAGGTTTGTTGTATTACTTACTAACTGGCGACAGAACCGGACTAAACCAATATAATGATTATTCGGTAACAACCGCAGAACATTACAAAAAATTAGAAGAACTTTCTCAAGGACAGAAAAAACTCTCTCAGTTGATCGGTGCGTTGTCGGGACATTATCAGGTTTGGATGACGGATTTTGCGAGCACACAAATCAACTTGATGAGAAATTATCTTACCGTAAATCAGGCTCGTGCTATTGAAGTTTCGGGCCAGCCTCAAGCCGCTATTGCACAGTTTGATATGGCCGCAGCTGATCTTAGCGCCGAATTAAACATGATATTGCAACAGTCTGTCGAAGTGAAGGAAAGTGCGAGCAATCGCTTTACAATTACGATTATCGCATCGATTTCCCTGTTGGCCTTCGCAGCGATCTTTCTTGCCATTGCATTAACGCGTGCCCTGGCGACGCCACTTAGCCGTATTACAAGTAAAATGAGTGACTTGGCTAATGGTGAGTTGGATATTGATATTCAGGGCAGTGAGCGCCGGGATGAAATCGGTGGCATGGTCCGCGCTGTTGAAGTTTTCAAACAAAACGCTCTTGAACAACGTGCGATGAGGGCGCAAGAGGCTGAAAAACAAGAAGTAGAAAGACAACGTCACGAAGGTATGGAGCGTTTAACAAGAGACTTCGATAAAACCATGACGGAAGGTTTAAAGGTTGTTTCAAACTCGGTCTTTGAGGTGTCTGAATCTGCGAAAACGATGGTTGGTAATGCAACGGAAACTGGTGCTCTTTCGCAAGATGCTTCTGCCGCGATTGAGGAAGCTTCTGCAAACATTCAAACAGTATCGGCTGCGACTACGGAATTGACGTCTTCCATCAGTGAAATTTCTCGTCAGATGAACCAAACTTCAGAGGTGTCTCAAGCCGCTGTTGATGAAATTGCACACGCTAATTCCAGAGTTGTTGCCCTGAACGAAGCAGCGAAAAGTATTGGACAGGTTGTTCAGATTATCAGCGATATTGCTGAACAAACGAACCTGTTGGCGCTTAATGCCACCATTGAAGCAGCACGCGCTGGCGATGCTGGTAAGGGGTTTGCGGTTGTGGCCAGTGAAGTTAAGCATCTGGCAACACAAACAGGGAAAGCCACAGAAGAAATCGGTGTTAAAGTCAGTGAAATCCAGAACGAAACTGAGTCTGCCGCCGCAGCTGTATTGGGGATTGGGGACACCATTCGAAAAATTGATGAGCTCACGGCCGCTGTCGCAGGTGCTGTTGAAGAACAGGGCGCGGCAACCAGTGAGATTGCCCGGAATGTAGAAGAAGCCGCACAAGGGGCCAATCAGGTAGCTGGGGTTGTTCTTCAGGTTGCTAAGGCCGCTGATGATACCGGAAAACTGGCTGAAACTCAGCAAACTGTGGTTGGTGAAATGGGACGTAACAACGATAGTTTGAAGAAGGATATTTCTGTGTTCTTAAATGAAGTAAAAGCTTTATGAGGAAGTTCTGCCTGTAAAAAGACTGAAAGGAAATAGATGGCGAACAAGGAACTCTGCCTCCTCTCTTTACTGGCTATTGGTTTAAGTCTTGGGCCCTCTTATGCGTTTTCAGGGGAGCATGATGATGTCGTGCGTTTACGTACGCATCTTCATCCACCCTATCAGGTTCTAGAAGGAAGAGAATTACAGGGCTCTGGAATAAAAGCTTTAAAGTGTGTGTTTTCCAAACTTAACCGAAAATATAAAATCGACCTGTCTCCCCCAAATAGAAATCGTTATCTATTGGACAATGAGCAGGCCGACGGTATTTTCTTAAGCCTTCCTGACAGTGAATTGAACAGTATCGCAGTTGCCACACAACCTCTTGCAATTGAACGCTGGAAGTTCTTTAGTTTTGAGGATCGCCCCCTTCATCCCAAGCGTTATAAGGATAATATCGGCGCTGTGTTGGGATCGAGTGAAAGGGTGTGGCTTACCCGGCACGATTTTACCAAGGTTGGGTCTTCGACAAGTATGGAAAACCTGGTGAGGGTTCTTTCTAACAGACGGGTTGATTATGCCTTGGCGGATGAAAATGCTTTTCATATAGCCTCCCGAAAAGCAGATATTTTACCCGATGCTTTCCATTCTTCTTTTGTTCGTTATGTTCCTTTGGTTGCCTATTTTTCTAATGAATTTGTTGCGCGCAATCCTGAGTTTATTCCACAGTTTAATCGACAAATAGATTTCTGCCTTGCTGATTCAAAGCATCCGACAATCCAAGAGAAGGAAAAATTACAGATAATGGTACAATCCTATCTTGATGAAGGGGGATGGAAGGTAAAGCTAATTAAATTGATCAAAAACCTAGCCGCGGCGCCAACAAATGAAATGGAGAAACGGAAACAGGATGTCTTGTGGGTGAAAGCTCAAAAACAAAGAGGCAAGACCGTTTTAATGGAAGGGATTTTGAGTAACGAAATATCAAAAAAATTGGCCGAACGACGTGATTTTTCAGAGGGAAATATATCTGAAATTTTTGTATTTGACCCACAAGGTTTTATACTTGGTCTCAGCCAGATTACATCTGATTACTGGCAGGGAGATGAAGAAAAATACAGTCGCATTTTTGTCGAAAAATTGCCGATGAATTTTTCTAACATCATATTTGACCATTCGACCCGAAAGTTTCAAGTTTCGATCACGGTTCCTTTGCATGATCCAGATACAGGCAGAATACTTGCTGGGATAACCTTTGGTCTTGATACGGATCTTGCGCTTAGCGAATACCGTCTGGAATAAGTCTTATCTACTACGATTTCCTTTTAAATTAAGATTGCACGGGTTGTATAAAGGGGGGAGAAACGGGTGTGCCATCAGGTTGAAAAAAGGCATTGGGTTGGTTTCTACCACGGATCTTATTGAGGATCATACGCGGGATGATGGTCAAGAGCAGTCCAGGGGGGAATTTATTCGAAGATATTTTTGCTTTTGGCAAGTTCGATTTTGGAGAAGCGTCTTTTTCCATTACGGAATATTTGACAGGCCCTAAATACTTATCACGATTGTCCCCATCATCCATAAAGGTATGAACTACACCGATAAAGGGCAGGCCAGGTCCGGCCATATTGCCAACAGGTGTTTTGCAACAATCCGTATACCAGCGATAGGTTCCTTTTTCAGAAAGGCGTAGGCAACGCAATTGAGCCCGTCCATGTGTAATTTCGACCTGAGCTGGGGTAATTTGAAAAATATCTGTTCCACCGTGATCGTTGAGGGTGGTTTTGTTGTTCTCAAGGCTGTTGGCAAAATCCTGACAACTTTTGCAATAACACACCACACGGGTTCCGTTGTCTGGGGAAACATTATAGGCGGTTCCTTTGACCTTTCCACAAGAACATTTTAGCGGAACTTCAACCATCATGGTTTCCTTTGTGACTTCTAAAGATCAGTTAAATGTGAACACAAATATTACGCGAAAAATATGACAGGACAATGCAATTTTTAAAATCAAAAGTGAAAACAGCATTGCACATAAAAAAGCCCCTGATGCCAATATAAGGGGGAGGCATCAGGGGCAGTTAGCAAGTTGACAAGCGGGTAAACTTGCTCAGGGAGGTACCACAATAAAATCGTTAGCTTCTGAAATCATTTTAATCCTTTGCTTTCAGCACTCAGGCCTTTCCAAATACTCACGCACATCAAAAGAAGGACGGCAGCAAAGGGGAAACCCGTTGTTACAGCCATAGCCTGAAGAGCGGCCAGTCCGCCACCCAAGAGCAGAGCGATGGCAACAAGCCCTTCGAATGCACACCAAAATACACGTTGAGGCATGGGGCCGTCTGTTTTACCCCCGGCTGTGATCGTGTCGATGACCAGTGACCCTGAATCAGAAGAGGTCACAAAGAAAACCACAACCAGTATAATCCCAATTCCAGATGTAATCTGTGTAAGAGGGAGCTCAGCCAGCATGGCAAAGAGACGCAACTCTGTAGCGGCCTCTTGGGCACCAGTATATCCATCGTTGATGATTTGGTTCAGTGCGGTGCCACCAAAGACTGTCATCCAGAGCACGCAAACGAGTGAGGGAATCAGCAAGACGCATATGATAAATTCGCGCACTGTCCGCCCACGAGAGACCCGTGCGATGAACATACCGACAAAGGGTGACCAGGAAATCCACCAAGCCCAATAAAACGATGTCCATCCCTGACTGAAGTTTGCGTCTGTGCGACCAAAAGGGTTTGAGAGGGCGGGAAGGTTGGTGATATAGGCACCAAGTCCTGAGAAAAATCCCATAAGAAGGTCTGATGTTGGCCCGACAAAAAGAACAAACATCAATAATAAAAACGCCAGCACCATATTGATCTCAGAGGCGCGTTTAACGCCACCATCAAGTCCGCGCATAACTGAAACCAAGGCCACAGCGGTGATTGAGACAATCAGAATAATTTTTGTGCCATCACTATCGCTAACCCCGAACAGGAAATTGAGGCCGGCATTGGCCTGTGATGCCCCAAACCCGAGAGAAGTTGCCAATCCAAAGAGTGTCGCAAGCACAGCGACCACATCGATAAAGTGACCAAACCAGCCCCAGACGGCTTCACCGACCAGAGGGTAAAAGGCAGATCTGAGGGAAAGTGGTAGGCCTTTGTTGTAGCTGAAAAATGCCAGAGCTAGGCCAACAATTGCATACATTGCCCAAGGGTGTAATCCCCAGTGATAAATGGTGGCAGCCATACCAAGCTTCGCTGCGGCTTGTGGATCGCCCGGTGCGCCAGCAAGCGGAGCCCAGCTTTCGGGTGACCCCGCATTTTCTGCGATGGAGCTTCCGAAATGAGAAATTGGTTCTGATACCCCGAAGAACATCAGTCCAATGCCCATACCAGCGGCAAAAAGCATGGCAAACCAGCCCGCATACCCATAGTCCGGCGTGGCATCTACGCCGCCAAGTCTTATTTTTCCTAAGGGGGTGAGGATTAATAAAAAACAAAAGAGTACGAAAATATTACCACTGAGTATAAAGAACCAATCAAAGTTAACTGTCACCCAGTTGCGCATGGCCTTAAAGGTATCTGTTGCCAGTTCCGGCACCATCAATGTACCCATAACAAAGACGAAGATCGCAAGACCGGAAATAAGAAAAACGGGATTGTGGATATCTAGCCCAAAGGGGCCTATGTTGGCGGAAATGTTATCTTGACCGACTTCATATTCGGTTTCTGTCTCATCAGACATCTGTTTAGCCCCCCCAGTTGTTGAATTTACGTTTGTTTAATAAACAATTTCGTTCATTAATTAATCGGAATTCTACGGGCACCTCACGCTCAAATGACATCTCAGTTGTTACGGACTGATTGCATTTTCATGACAACGTTACCCCATAAACGTTATTTTAGCGAAGGCTTAATTCACCAGTATGTCATAGGGGTTGTGTGGTTTGATGATAAATGGGGCTATATTTTGTGGATATTCAAGCCTTTGGGAGTGTGTGGAAGTTTGTAGAAAAATGACGTGTTTATTCGAGCGGAGCTTTGAATTCATCTGTTCAAGAGCAAACGCGGTTCCGATTCAACCCCCGTCCGGCCTGTCTTTCCAAAGAAATGGAACACACGTTCTAAGATTGAGATTAACGAGATGCATTTTCCTTGTTTGGTTATGGCTGTAAAATGACTGCCACAATGTTCACGTAGAAATCTGTCGAAGGGTATAATTAATAGGCCTTGCCGACAGAAATTTTCCAGTGTTTTTTTTAAGTAGAATCTTTAGGTTGCTGGGAAGTTTCTTTATTTCTCTTGCGATAAATGAGTGATAAATATTAGAGATCATAATAAAGTTGGTGTTCTTTAAAATTTTGTAATAATAGCCTCTTCGTGGAATGGAAAAATAACTTTTCTCAAGGCCGTAATACTTAATAAAGAACGATTTAACACAGTAAGCTAACAGCCCTAAAGCTGCGCAAAAAAAACTGAATTGATAAAGTGGATTGATGACATGGTTGAAGCCGATAATAGTGTTGATTCTGTCTATGGGGTCGATAAATGGGGAATGGGTTTGGTTTCCGTTTTACCTAATGGTGATCTGGGCTTGAAAAATCCGTTGAAACCTGACGCTGTGGTAACCAGTTTGCCCGATATTATCAGCAATTTAAGCGAGCGTGGCATTCAGACGCCGTTGTTAGTTCGGGTGAGTTCATTTCTTGAGCAATCTATTATTGGGATCAATCAGAGTTTCGCAGAAGCGATTGAACGTTACAAATATCGTGGCGTCTATCGCGGCGTGTTTCCGATCAAGGTCAATCAGCAAGCACAGGTGATCCAACGTATTGTTGAGTTTGGACGGCCGTTCTCTCACGGGTTGGAAGCTGGATCAAAGCCTGAGTTGGCGATTGCTTTGGCGCACGATCTCGCCAAGGATGCGATGATTATCTGCAACGGGGTCAAAGATGCTGATTTTGTCCGTTTGGCTGTCTTGTCACGCAAATTGGGCTTCAACACTGTTATCGTTCTTGAGAGCCCGAAAGAACTGGAAACCGTTTTACAAGTTGTGAAGGAAACCGGGCAAGAGCCTTTGTTGGGGGTTCGCGTTAAACTCACCAATGAAATCAGTGGTAACTGGGCCAAAAGTTCTGGTGATCGTTCGACCTTTGGCATGCACACGGATCAGCTTGTATCTGTGATTGATCGATTAAAGGGCGAGGGGCTTTTACATTGTCTGAAGTTGCAGCACTCACATTTGGGATCGCAAATTCCAGATGTTAATGATGTGCGCCGTGCTGTGGGCGAGGCTTCACGCTATTTTGTTGAACTCATCCGCGAAGGTGTACCGTTGAGCCATTTGGATCTCGGGGGCGGTCTGGGTATCGACTATACGGGCGAAAAGGCCGTTAATGAGAACTCCATGAATTATTCCATGGCTGAATACTGTTCCAACGTGGTGGAGACAGTGTCCTACGTGATGGATGAGGCGGGGATTGATCATCCGATCCTGGTGACCGAAAGTGGTCGCGCGGTGACTGGATCTTCGTCCATGCTGGTCTTTAATGTCCTTGAGGCCACATTGTATGATGCCCAGTCCGCACCAGAACCAGAGGCCGAGGATCATCACCTGGTGTCTGATTTGGCAAAAATTGCAGATTATCTCAATTTGGATCGCTTGCAGGAATCCCTCAATGATGCGTCGTTTTATCGGACAGAGTTACGTGCGCTTTTCCGTCGGGGGTATATCGGCCTGCGCGAAATGGCCCGGGCTGAGCGCATTTATCTACATGTGATGTCAAAGATCAAACAGCTGGCCCCGGCCTTTGGGGAAGATCCGGTCATTGATGAGCAGATGGAAAAGCTGGTTGATATTTATCACTGTAACTTCTCATTATTCCAATCCTTGCCGGATACTTGGGCCATTGATCAGCTTCACCCGGTGGCGCCTTTGCAGCGTTTGAACGAGCAACCGGATCGTCGGGCTGTGTTGTCGGATATCACCTGCGATTCAGATGGTAAGATTGATAAGTTCATTCTGGCAAACGGGGTTTCGTCTGCCTTACCTGTTCATTCTCTTGATGAAGAAACGCCTTATTACGTCGGGGTGTTTTTTATTGGTGCCTATCAGGAAACCCTTGGTGATCTGCATAATCTGTTCGGTGATACCAATATTGCGACCATCGAACTGCGCAAGGATGGCGGCTTTGATCTCTTGCATGAACAAGAGGGGGATTCCGTCGGCGAAGTGCTGTCCTATGTTGAATACGATCCGCGCGACTGTATCGATGCTTTCCGCCAATTGGTCGACCGCGCCACGTCTGAAAACAATCTGCCAGCCTCTGACCGCAAAAACCTTATGTCGGCTTACCGCGCTATCATCAGCGGATCGACTTATTATGTGTAAGCGGGGATGGAGCTACAGCATCTGATCGTAGATTATGATAGGGAAGTTATGGGGTTTCCCTATTATTTCAACGCGATAACTAATTTGGTTAGGTCGTTGTAATAGGATCAGGGTGATTGTTTCTTTGAGTGAATGTATTGAATAAAACTCTCAAGATTTATCAACCAGCTTTGTTGTGTTTGATTGTAACTTTGATGAATCTCTTGGGGTAAAACGAGCTGGAGATTTGCCATTTCCATTTGGTTGGTCTGATGTTCTGATATTGCAGGCTCAAGTGTAACAAGATGTTTAAAATTCACTTTCTTTGCTTCTGTTAACACTTGCCTCCATCGGTCTTTACAGGTGGTTTTTACGCCAAGCATGGATAATGATTCAGAAGGGAATGTTGATGATCGATATTCTTCAATTCCGGGGAAAATGAAATCTGGTTTTTCTCTGTTTTCAGTAATGGCACCACGAGTATATTTGATATTCGATTGAATGAATATTTCTTCCAAATGATTTTCAAAGGCAAGGCCAACACGAGATTTTCTTCGATTTTGTACGCTGAGAGAAAAGGAAATGAAACCGTCAACATCGATATCTGTTTCAGATACAAAACCTTCTTTTAGCCTTTCAGATACAATGTATTTTTCAAGTTGGCGAAATAGAAGTTCTTCTCTGTTCATCCATGATATTAAGGCAGAATCAGAATCTGGGTAGTCAGTAATAGAGGGCGTATTTTCTCGTGCAAATTCAGAAAATTGGCGGGTTGTGGGGAACTTGTCGCCAAATCGGGATAATATCAATTCTATATCATTAGGATCTTCAGCGATTACTATTCCGAGTGCGTCAAAAATAAGTCGGGTAATAAAGTCACTTCTTTGAAGCTGTTTGGTCTCTTCAAAAGAGAATTGCGTACCCAAGTCTGGAGGTAATCCAAAAAGCCATAATAGCTGTCGTTCAATAGTTGACCCCGAGGCGGCAATAATCGCGAAAATTTCTCCATTCTTTTCTCTGGCAAGAATTAGAGTGTCACCTGCACTTGCTGATTTTGTCGCAATTGTTGAGCGGTAGTAAAGGCGATACTCTGAACGGGTTAAGTTATTACGTCGAGAGTCATACCAAGTCATAATCTCGGATGCTTTAATCGGATCATTTTCATCGTCAAGATAGAGAAAACTGGTTTGAAACTTAACAGGTTCGGCCTTACCCAATAGCTTTTTCAGATCACGAGTGACATTGAATTCATGCTGGTTGGAGCTGGATGATTCTATTTCTACGCGGCTCAAACGTTTGGCGCAAATGCCGGTAAAGTAGTTGGCAAGTAAGCCTTGGCTCATCTATTTTCCTCGTATTTCCAGTGTGGGACGTGACAAACGGTATCTGACATAATTATGGATTATTTCTTTTATTCAGCTGCTTTTTTTCTTTCTATCGATAGTAGGCTCATTATATGAGGCTTCATGTAGCGGGCAATATCTTCAATAACGGGTACGACAACCGAGTTTCCAAACTGCTGATAGGCCCGTGTATCGGAAACAGGAATTTCCATTGGCTTTTGATTTTTTTTATCGAATCCCATCAAACGTGCACATTCACGAGGGGTTAACCTTCGGGGGTTTTTTCCTTCCTGAGCAATCAGGATTTCACTTCCATCCTTATGGTAACGGGCAGAGAGGGTTCTGGCTTTTTGATTTGGAGTATTAAGGCTGTACCCAAAACCGTTACCCTTGGCTTCGTGTTTGGCCCTGTATGCTTTTAGATAATTCCAAAGTTTGTCTGAGAGAGTGTATTTACTGTTAACGACCGAGTTAACGTTTGAACCGGAATTGGAAGGGCTAATAGTGTAATGAGCATCTGTTGCTTCGGACACCTGGTGAAGGATTGTTTCAAGAACAGGGCCTTTATTCGGTGCTGCAAAAGATAAATCTTTAAATTCGAAGTTGGTATCTTCTCTAAACCCGGCGATGAATATACGCTCTCTGTGCTGAGGTACATACCCTTTTCCATCAATTATTTGGTGGCTGATTTTGTAACCAAGTTCATTTTCAAGCGCACCGATGATTGTTTCAAAGGTATCGCCCTTATTGTGACTTTTAAGATTTTTTACATTCTCAAGTAAAAATGCGGCAGGTCGGTGATATTTCAAAATTCTGAGAACATCGAAAAAAAGTGTACCTTGGGCTTTATCCATAAATCCGTGTTCTCTTCCCAAGGAATTTTTTTTAGAAACTCCGGCAAGAGAAAATGGTTGGCAGGGAAAACCTGCAAGCAGTACGTCGTGGACGGGAATATCCGAGGGTTCTAATTGAGTAATGTCGCCGACAATATTATGATCATCAGGAAAGTTGGCTTTATAGGTTTTTTGTGCGTACTCATTCCATTCAGATGTAAAAATACATTTGCCGCCAACAGATTCAAATCCCTTTCGAATACCCCCTATTCCTGCGAATAAATCAATAAAGGTAAAGTCGACGTTTTTTGTTTTGGTTTTCTCTTTTTTCCTGTCAATCATAACTTCCAAAATAAATAGGTCTGAAGGGCGAGGAGTAGTTTCTCCATTTTCCCAGCGACGAACAGTTTTTGAACATACTCCAACTACATTAGCAGCCTCTTCTATGGACAAACCGTTCTTTTCTCTTAGTTCTTGAAAGTTAAGATCGCTCATGATTGGTCTCTCTGGGAAAAATTTTGACTTATTGTTTGTTATAGTCCCTAGATAAAGTTGATGCAATTAATTTTTGTTCCTTATTTGTTCTTAATTTTGTTTTGTAGCTTTGTTATTATTTAAAAGTCACAGTGTTTCACATTGCCGTTAAAGACACGCGATGATCATGCGCTTAATTACTTGATAATATTGGGCGCAGGTTGCAGTCTGTGCACATTATTCTCTTCTACGATGCCTGTATGTGGCGGCGTGGAAAAGCTGATCTATTATCGTTCCGTACCAAGAGAAAATCATGACAGTTTTAAATACCAAGGACCTCGGCATTACCCTTGGGGCACCGCTCTTTCGCAAGCTGAACTTCAGTATGAACAAGGGTGATCATATCGGTCTGATTGCGGCCAATGGGCGGGGTAAGTCAACGCTTTTGAACTGTCTGGCCGGGACGGTGGAGCCAACAGAAGGGGATGTGACCCGGGCGCGTGGATTGCAGGTTGGGTACGTGGAACAGAACGTGCCGGAAGAGCTTTTAAGCCTGTCGCTCTACGATGCGGTGCTTTCGGCTTTACCAACCGAACAGGCCGAGTATGAAAGCTGGCGTGTTGATGTGGTCCTCAATGATCTTGCTGTTCCCATAGAGTTATATGAAAAACGGCTCAACGAACTGTCTGGCGGTTGGCAGCGGGTGACTTTACTGGCGCGGGTTTGGGTGGTTGAGCCTGATCTATTGTTGATGGATGAGCCGACCAACCATCTGGATCTGACGCGGATCGTATTTTTGCAAAACTGGCTCAAGACCGTTGCCCGCGACGTGCCTGTACTGGTCGCCAGCCATGACCGTGCTTTTTTGGACGCAGTGACCAATCGCACGCTGTTCTTGCGTGAAGATCATTCCCAGGATTTTGCATTGCCCTATAGCCAAGCGCGTGCGGCATTGGATGAAAGCGATGCAGCCAAGGAGCGGCAGTTTGAAAATGACAGCCGCAAAGCACAACAATTGCGTCGTCAGGCGGCAAAGCTCAAGAACATTGGGATTAACTCCGGCAGTGATCTCTTGATCACCAAGACCAAGCAATTGAAAGAACGCGCGGACAAAATAGAACAACAGTCCCAGTCTGCCTATAAAGATAAATCCGCCGGGGCAATTCGTCTGGTTAACTCGGACACCCACGCCAAGGCCTTGATTACTTTGAATGATGTTCAGGTTACCACACCGGATGGAAAGCTATTGTTCAAGACGGGTAAGCTCTGGATCAAAAAGGGGGATCGTGTGGTCTTACTGGGGCCAAACGGTACCGGGAAAACCCGATTAATTCGCATGGTGTTGCAAGCCTTGACAGAGGGACACCCGGAAATAAAAGCTGCGCCCACTGTGGTGCTGGGCTATTCGGATCAAAATCTTTCTCAACTGGACGAAAAAAGCACGCCCAGCGAAATCATTACAGATAAGTTTGACGTCGGAGATCAGCGCGCCATTGGCCTGTTGGCCAGCGCGGGCATTGGGATTGACCTGCAAAGCAAGCCGATATCAGCTTTGTCGGGCGGGCAAAAATCACGTTTGGCGATGTTGGATCTGAGACTATCCAACCCGAATTTCTATCTGCTGGATGAGCCGACCAACCATCTGGACATTGAGGGGCAGGAAGATCTAGAAGCAGAACTGCAAGCGCATAATGCCAGTTGTCTGTTGGTCAGCCACGACAGGACATTCGTGCGCAATACCGGGACCCGGTTCTGGATGATCGAGGGCAAACGCCTGATTGAAGTCGAAGACTCCGAAACCTTCTTTGCAGCATCTGTAAGCGAATAAGATTATAACTAACTGAGAGTAGCAGTATTTTTCGTAATCCTAGCCGTTGGAATTATCTCGAATTAGTATCGTTGAAAGCCATACATATGAAATTATCGAAACACTTTGTTGTCCTTTTAGTTGCCTTGGTTCTATGGGCTTGTGAAGAAAAAGCCGACCTTTCCCATAGTGAACAATATTCATACAAGGGTGTAGAATTTGTTTTACCCGGCAACTGGACCGTGACTGAGGATAGTGAAAGTGACGGATTTCGTTATATCGGAATTGAAACACCGGGGGACGCTGTTACCGGGATCTCAATTTTGGAAAAAGATGTCACAATTTCTCTAGAGGAATATGTCGATCTGATCATTAATAATTTTAACGATGAACTCCCGGTGGGATCCCGAAACCGTGGGGAAGTTTTTGAACTTTCACAAAACGCCAATAGCAACGCGGCTCAAGGGATACGAAATCAATTTTCTATCAAGGTCGCGAGCATCGAAGTTCCCCATACCGCTGATTTTTTTGAAATGAACTCCGCGATGAAACTGGTATTCATTTTCACCCAGGTTGCGGACGAAGACAGGGACATGGTTGCAGAAGGCTTTGTCAAAGTGGTGGATAGCTTTTCTTTGGAATAGGAAACGAGTTGGTTGAGGAATGTTATTGCGGCGCTGAACCGTCCGGTATGCCGAGGCAGATAACATAACCATCGGGATCTCTGAGATAGAGTTCTTTCATGCCGTACCACTGTACCAATGGGCCTTTGATTATCAGGTCTGGTGAGATTTTGTCGGCTAATTCATCAGGTGAAAATCCACGAAAATAGATGGTGCCAGACGCCGTGGGGCTTGAGCTTGGCGCGTAGCAGTCAAGCTCGCTTGCGAGGCTATCAGGGGTTTGTAACATTAACTGTCCCCCGGACGCAGGATCGCCCTCAACTCCTTTCCATTCAAGGGTGGCAAAGGCGACACCTTGACCGCTTCCTTCGAATGATACGTTGTTGGCAGGGGAAACAAATACAACGATTTTCATGCCGAGCAGGTCCCGGTAGAAGCCGAGAGACTGTTGAATGTCACGTACCATAAGGTTTGGAATAATCATCTGTTTTTCCCCTGTAAGAACGAATGTTAAGGCATCATAAGGTTGTTTTTTGCACCAGACAATTTGAAAACAAAACTGTTAAAGTATTATGATTTCAGTGAATAGTTACGTAATGCCCATTATGTAAGCTTATTTATCATAACTGTTCCGTCATGGATTAATTAGTTTCTGACTGGCACCTTACGACACCAAAAGGAACGGTGACATCGCCTAAGATTGTTGTCGCCAACAACGGGCATTTGGAGAGTTTTGGTTTTGCGCGCGGTCGCTTGATGCATATCTTTCTCTACGCTTCCATGACGCCTGAGCTGGATGCCAATGCCGTTACATTACTGGGCGGGCAATCCCGCTTGGGCATAACACCTGCTGATCCTATGGGCACAACTGTTCGTCGGATTGATTCACCACTCGGTGGAAACCGAATTGTTACGCGAACCTGTGCGAGTTTCCTGCCCGACATGAAAGCATCAAAAGCAGGCCTTGCCAGGGCTGTAGGGGTGCAGGAGCAAAAATTTAATGCCCGCTTTCCTGTGCTTGCCGGAATGAAAATGGAATATAGTTGGGCAGGGCATCTTTGCCTGAGTAAAAACAATGTGTCGGTCATGCGCGAAATTGATCAGAACGTCTTTTCCGCCTGCTGCCAAAACGGCCTCGGCACCGCGCGGGGGACCATGACAGGCATGGGTGCTACAGAACTGGCCAGTGGCCATCGTAGCGAAATTACGCAAGCTTTTGTGAGCGAGGCAGCGCCTCAAAAACTTCCGCCACGGTCGCTTTCTACGATTGGTGCAAATGTTTTTCTGCGTTGGAAAGAATGGTGCGCAGGGCGTGAGTAGGGATAATTTCTATAGCTAAGATATTGATTTGATGGTTATAGATTAATTGTACAATGCTGTTATAAGCGGTAGGGAAGTATTAATAAATCCTCGCTATCGTAATTTTTTTGTAAGTGCTGGTCCTTTTCGTATGGTGTTCTTGAGAAATATTAAATTTGTTTTCGGTGTCAGTTTTGTTTTCCTCTCAGTTTTTTATCCTCAGATATCAAATGCAAAAGAAAAATTGATCAAAGCTTGCCACGATGGGTGGCCGCCATTTTATTACGCGACATCAGAATATGAAGCAGGGGGTGTTGTCGTTTCGTTGTTAAACGAAATTGCAGCTGAGACGGGCTATGAAATTCAATACCGCCTTTTACCATTTAAACGATGCCTAAAACAGGTAGAGGAGGGGGAAATAGACTTCATCATGGCGACGAGTAATGATGGCGATAATGTATTAATGGGACGGACATCACTCGCGACATGGCAAGTTGGTGCAATTGTTCATCAAAACTATTCACAAGAACAGTTTTTTGGTCTCGAAGATTTTTCGGGTGAGAAAGTTTTGCTAATTCAGGAATATGTTTATCCCGAAATAATCAGAAAATTTGCACCTAATTGGATCATATCTGACGTTGGGTATTTCAACTCGGATGATTTGGATAGTATCCCGCATCCGTTTACAATGATTGAGAATGGGCAAGCAACGGTTTTTTTTGAAGATATCGTTTATTCTCAAAAAATAATTACTGACAATAAACTGAAACTCAAAGTATTAAAGCCTGCCGTTGCTTTTGAAAATCACTATATCGGGTATGCATTGGGGCGAGAAGAACTGTACAGAAAGTTCGAAAATGGTCTTAAAGAAAGAGCGGAAGACGGACGTTTGGATCAACTCTATAAAGACTTGCTGGGGCAAAGCTGGTCAGAGTTTGGCAACAAAGTAGGTCAGAACGTTAAGCTGTTTTAAGACTAAATAAAAAAGACAAAAAAGTCGGAGGTTATTAATAAAAGTAACTGCCCAACACTTTTTGGCGCCAGGCAGTTGTGAGATTCATCATTCTAAGATTTCAGATTAAAGTAGCTGACCAAATCAAATCATTACATGGTGTGTTATTCGTCAGGACCCAATCTGTCTAGGGCTTGGATCGCCATTGCAACACGCTGTTGGTCTGCGGGACGCAAAGGTAAAATTGGCAGGTGTGGTGACGCATCTGATAGCGACAGAATATTGACCGCGGCATAAACAACCCTCACGCTTCCAAATTCTTTGAAAAGAGTCCATAACGGTTGAAAAAAGCTGTCAATTCGTTGAGCTTCATCAACGTTGCCAGCTTGTGCGGCCTTAGCCAGTTTCATAGTCGGAACAGGGAAAAGGCCGCCGACCACGCTGTACCAAGTGCTTGCTCCTGCAAGAAGACCTGCCGCACAGCCCCAGTCGCCACTGTACCCAATGGTAAAGCCATCTTGTGTATTTTGATGCAGCCGTGCCAAATCAGATTCAAAAGCATCATCTTTGGGTAACGGCATCTTGGCGGCGGCGATGTTGGTTATTTTTGAGAGGCGTTCCAATAGAGCTAAAGAAAATGTGAAGTGGGTCGCGCCTGGATTATTATAGATACAAAGCGGCAAGTCTGTTGCTCCGGCAACCGCTACAAAATGCTGATAGACTTCTTCTTGAGTTAAGGGAGCATAAGAGACCGGGGCCAACAACAAACCATCTGCACCGCCATCGCGGGCGTCTCGGGCTAAATTCTGTGCTTCATCGGTTCTTAGTGCACCGATACCTACGATTATTGGTGTGTGTCCGCCTAGGAAATCAACAGCTGCTTTAATGGCACGCTGTCTCTCTGTCCGTGTCAGATAAACATAACCGCCTGTGCTCCCCAGAAGACCAATTGAGTTAACCTTAGCTTTAGCCAGGCGATCCAGTAGATGGCAAAGAGTTGTTGTATCAACTCGCCCCTGTGTGTCGGTCGGGGTGATTGGGAAGGCAGAGAGCCCGTGGAACAATGTCATGGTAATTTCCTAGTTTCGTGATGGAGGAGAGGCTGGAACCTCTTTGGCCTAAATAATGTCCTCTTGTATTGCGTACTTTGTAGTACGTTCTTTTTTTTAATTGGTATAGAGCCATTAAATTTTCTGGAATAGAGCCATTAGGAGATTTAGATGAAGACAGGAGAAATTTTAGATCTCACTTTATTTTAGTCCTTTAAAAAGGAAAGTCTAAATCTTGTGATGTGCGGGAACAAAGGGGCAGGATAAAGCTGTGGTCTGGATTTCTACACCGTGTTTTGTCATAATGAGCATCTATTGTTCCTGTCAGCCGACAATCAAACGGGATAGCCTCGCGCCCAAAACTGTAAAGGAGCCGTCATGTTTAAATTAGAAAAATTTGTTGAAGATTGTTGTACGGCTGTGCGTAAGGACCGTACACATCAATACGTATCTGAAATATTTGAACGGGCTTTTCGAGATCCTGTATCCATTGCTGCTGCTTTGGGGGAACCCGAAAAAGCGGGCTTAACGCCGATTTATTGTTCCCCGGATGTCACAATTCTCAATTTGGTCTGGAAGCCATCTATGATTATTCCACCTCATAACCATAATATGTGGGCAATGATCGGCGTTTATGGAGGACGTGAAGACAATATTTTCTGGCGTCGTATCAAAGATGATCCGGATGGCCGGATCGAAGCTGCTGGAGCTAAGGCATTGGGAACGGGAGATTATGCCCCTCTTGGCAGTGATATTATCCATTCTGTTTCCAACCCGATACCTAAGTTGACTGGCTCAATTCACGTTTATGGTGGAGATTTTTTTGAAGAAGAACGTAGTGAATGGGAGCCAGAAACCCTCGCCGAACAACCCATCGATTTGGATAAAATAAAGGCGCTTTTCAACGATTAAAATTAGTGTGACGTGGTTTTATTCTACTTCGCGGCAGGATCTATAGTTAATGTTTGGTTGTCAGTGAAAAAGTTAGCCTTTCATTTATTGATCATAACAACCCTAATATATTAAAATACCTCGCTATTCTAATATAAGGGGTATACGCTCGTAATATATTTAAGATGACTTTAAATATATCCACTGCGTATTTTAAAATACATTATTTAAAAGTCGTAGCAGATCTTCTCTAATATCGTTAGATGACTGAAGGAAAAGGCTCTTATGTCTTCCATGTCGAGAAAAGAGGAAGATCTGCTTTTTATGCCAGATTTACTCGCTGCCGAGTATCGTAAAGGGCGTAATATTGCCTACATTCTGACGTTTATGACCTTTATGTTTTTTGTCGTCTTTGGAATTTGGGCATCGTTGACTGAACTTGATGAGGTCACGCGTGGAGAGGGTACATTTACACCGGCCCAGAAAACTCAGATTATTCAAAATCTTGAGGGAGGAATTATTTCCGAAATCCTGGTTAATGAAGGAGATATTGTTAACAAAGGCGATATCCTAGTACGGATTAACAATTCATCTGCAAAGGCCAGTGCAGACGAATTGGAAAGCCAGCGTAAAATACTCTCAATTTCTGTTATACGAATGACCGCAGAATTATATGACACACCGCTGGAGTATTCTCAGGATGAAATTGAAAGATCTCCAGATGAAGTCGGGGACCAAACGGCACTCTATACAGCCCGAAAGAATCAACAGGCTTCTCAAATTCAAGTAATTGAAAATCAGACCGGGCAACGCCAGCAGGAAATATCAGAGGTCAACAGTCGTATTGGACAACTTAAAAACTCCCTGGGGCTCGCCAAACAAGAATATAACATCACGAAACCTTTGGTTGATAAGGGGGTTTTACCACGTCTACAGCTTATCCGTATCAATCGTGAAATTGTTGATCTTCAAGGGGAAATTAAAACACTTGGTGTTGGATTACCCCGATTACAAAACGCGGTACTTGAATCAAAACTACGCATTGAAGAAATGATTCTGACAACCAAAGCTGAGCTTTCTGACGAATTGAACCGGGCGCGCTCCGAACTGAAATCCATAACTGAAAGTATGGAGGCCGGGGCTGATACTGTGAGGCGTACAGATGTTAAATCACCTGTATACGGTACTGTCAAAGAACTTAAGCGAAACACAGTTGGTGGTGTGATTCGTGGTGGTGAAGATATTGTCGAGATTGTTCCCCTTGATGATACGCTGGTTGTCGAAGCAAAGATCCGCCCCTCTGACAGAGCATTTCTGCTTCCGGGGCAAGAAGCGACAATCAAGGTGTCAGCTTATGATTTCTCTAAATATGGCGGATTAAAAGCAAAGCTGGAGAGAATATCGGCAAGTACTATCAAAGATGAAGAAGGTGAAAATTTTTATCGGATCTATCTGCGTACTGACGATAATAAAATTGTCAGTAAGGGGAAAGATCTTGAAATTATTCCTGGGATGACTGCGACTGTTGAAATTATGACAGGTAAGAAAACCATCATTGATTATCTGCTGAAACCAATATTCAAAGCCAGAAATTCAGGAGAGCAAAAGAAAATAGAAAGCCCTGAGGAAAAAGTTAACCTTGAGGAAAAAGATAACCCTGAGGAAAAAGAAAATTTCGAGAAAGTGTCAGTGAATATACCAGAAAAAGCAGCGGAATGATTTTGGCTAGCCCTTTAGCAATCTTTCTGTTTTGGTGGGATATCTTTTGAAGAGTTTCTGTCTTAGGCCTTCTTACTGACTTTCGCATCTTTACGCTGTTTATCCATGTAGCGTTCTAAACGCCGTTTGGAGACTTCGATGCGGTGGTCTTCACGCTCCAGATCACGGATGGCTTTTTGTACGTAGGCGAGATGGTCACAGGCCGCATCGTGAGCTTGGTCAGGGTTACCCGCCATAATCGCGTCGTAAATGGTGTGATGCTGAGCAAGCAGAAGGTCGCGTGATCCTTGATGGGTGTAGAGTTGTTTTCTACTCAGGAATACGCCTTGTTTGAGAACTTCGACCATGGATCGGATGACGTGGAGTAAAACCACGTTGTGGGCGGCTTCGGCGATGTTCATGTGGAAGTCGGCGTCAATACTGGCTTCCAGTTCCAAATCTCCTTTTTCATGAGCTGCATCCATGGCCTCTATACAGGCAGTAAGGATGGCACGATCGGCATCGGTGGCACGCTCAGCTGCGAAGTAGGCGGCGTTGCCTTCGGAGATGGAACGAAATTCCATAAAATCATCGACAGTATCGGGATGATTTTGAAAGATCGCGGTGAGGGGGGTCGTAAGAGACGGTCCGAGGAAATTTTTAACCAAAGTCCCTCCACCCTTTTGGGTTTCTAGCAAGCCTTGGGCCTCGAGTTTCTGCAAAGCTTCACGTAGAGAGGGTCTTGAGACATCCAGTTGTAGAGCTAAATCGCGTTCTGCTGGAAGATATTCACCGGGAGGTAACACGCCCTCAAGGATGTAGCTTTCAAGTTGTTTGGCGACGGTATCGGATAGTTTTTCGGATCGGATTTTTTTGAGTGCCATCTCTGGTTTCTTATGTAATTCGAATTTTGGTAATAATTTTTTACCACTTTACATTATTGGTAAAATTATTTATCCAATATGTCAATGTTTCATCTGATGTGAATTAAGAGGGATCGCTTGTTATGGCGCAGGTACTGGAAATTGCAGATTTAAAAAAGTTGGCCCGACGTCGGGTGCCAAAAATGTTTTTTGACTATGCTGATTCCGGCTCCTGGACCGAAGGGACGTACCGCGCCAATGAAAGTGATTTTGAGAAAATAAAGTTCCGCCAGCGTGTCGCCGTAGATATGACGAACAGAACACTGGCCAGTCAGATGGTTGGCCAAGACATTTCCATGCCAGTTGCTATCGCACCAACGGGATTGACGGGTATGCAGCACGCTGATGGTGAAATTCTCGCGGCTCAGGCCTGTGAAGAAGCGGGGGTGCCCTTCACGCTTTCGACTATGTCGGTATGTTCTATCGAGGCTGTGGTAGAAAAGACCACCAAGCCTTTCTGGTTTCAGCTTTATGTGATGCAAGACAAGGATTTTGCCGGACGTTTGATCGACCGGGCCAAGGCGGCGGGGTGTTCTGCGTTGGTACTTACCCTTGATCTTCAAATTTTAGGTCAACGGCACAAAGATTTACGCAATGGTCTCTCAACACCGCCAAAATTTACGCCGCACCACATTTGGCAGATGGCAACACGTCCGCGTTGGTGTCTTGGTATGCTCGGTACCAAGAACCGAAGCTTTGGTAATATTGTCGGTCATGCCAAAGGGGTAAAAGATCTAAGTTCTTTGTCTTCATGGACTGCAGAACAATTTGACCCAAAACTATCATGGGATGATGTTGCGTGGATTAAAGAGCGTTGGGGAGGCAAGCTCATTCTCAAGGGTATTCTTGATCCTGAAGATGCAGTTATGTCGCTCAAAACCGGAGCTGATGCGATTATTGTTTCCAACCATGGCGGTCGACAACTTGATGGTGCTATTTCTTCCATTGAAGCGCTGCCTGAAATTGTCGAGGCGGTCGGTGATAAGATAGAAGTTCATATGGATGGCGGTATTCGTTCAGGCCAAGATGTACTCAAAGCCTTAGCTCTGGGGGCCAAGGGGACTTATATTGGACGCCCGTTCCTTTATGGGTTGGGGGCAATGGGCAAAGCTGGTGTTGCCAAGTCAATCGATATCATCCGTAATGAAATGGACATTACCATGGCCCTGTGCGGAAAGCGTGATATCAAAGACGTGGATCGATCCATCTTAAGATAATTGATGGAGAAAAACGATTTTTGATATGTGTAAAAAAATAAAGGGTTATGCTCTAGACATAACCCTTTGTCGGTAAAGTAATGGAATTTGAAACAGGTTTGTTCTCTAGGTCGGTTTATGTTCTTTGATCCAGATCAGAGATAAATTTTTGGCTTCGGTTATGTCTTCTGGAGCCATTTTTTCGATCAGTGGTCTGAGACGCTCTGCATTATGGTCAATGTATACGAAGCCCTGTGTAATCATTTCGGGCGTAGGTTTGTAAGTATCACCTGCGACTTCCGATGCTGTGTGATACCACATGTAAGCATGTAAATCGCTTTGTTCTACGCCATACCCGTTGAGATAGTTATCACCGACCATCGTCATTGAGTCTGTATTACCAAGTACAGCAGTTTTTAAAAGCCATTTATGTGATTGAGCCAAATCAATGGAAATACCGTTCTCCCCTTTTTTGTAAATCCGAACCAGTTTACTTATTGCGCATATGTTGTCTTGCTCTGCAGCCGAGAATAGCAGCTCGAGTGCCTTGACGTTATCTGGTTCAATGACCTTATCGACGGGCGTTCCTGAGTCGACATCATCTTTTATCCCTTCAAAGTAGATGTCAGCCAGTTGGCATTTTGCAAAGGCATGGTCTTGGGCAACAGCCTTTTCCAGCCATGCTACTGCTTCTGTTGCCTTTATTGGGTTTTCAAAAAACAAAAGAATATAATCAGCCAACTGGACCTGCGCATCAGGGTTGCCTTGTTTGGCTGCGGCAGTAAACCAGTCTTTTGCTTTTTCTTTATGTGCAATAGAGGCTTCGCCGTTATTCAAGTTAATGCCTTCACTAAAATAATACATGAGACCAATTTGGTGCTGGGCGCGTGGATCCCCCTGTTCGGCGAGAGGAAGTAACAATTCGAAGGCGGTTTCATAGTCTTCGTCGTCATATGCCTGAATGCCTTGCTGATATATCTGTTCTAGCTTTGACGTGTCTGCAAAAACGGGGGAGGTTGTCATAAGGGTAAATCCGATAAGGCAGGTACGCAGAACGTTTCTCGTAAATATTTTAGAATGTTTCATTCGCTGTGGCCTTGATGAAATGGAATGTTGGATATTCATTGAGTGGGCCGACGTGAAACAAAGTTCAAAATTAAAAACAGAAATGTCGACAGGCACAAAAAACCATGACCCAAGAATGGTTTGAATATTCTTTGGTTATAGGAAAGCGATTGAATAGGTGGCTGTTTTCTACGGCTGATCAACCAACCCAACCAGAATGTGATTGCCTTTATCGTCGAACTTAAAGACACCGTATTTGGCATTGTTGTATTTGTCGGCGTGACCTTCTTGGAAAAAGAAAGAGTCTGGGACAATACGGATACGACCATATTTGAGGTGGTAGTAGAGCCGTTTTTCATCATCACTCAAAGGCGTACCATCATCAAAACGTTGGAAGACGGCGATCCTTTGCGTATTGGGCTTGATGATCAAATGACTGCTTTTTGCCTCAGGAATAGTTGTATTGCCTGTAAATATTCTTTCAATCTCATAACGCAGGCGCATGTAATCGCCCTGGATCAGGGATCGGGGATCAGCCGGGGCGAGTTCAAGCAGAACGGTTTCACCGTTTTCAATGATCTGTTCTTTGTCATAAACGGCATAGTTCAGGATGACGAGAACGATTACGGAGAGGGCAATCATGATCTTTACACGCATTTTGCATCTCCTTGCTGACGCTCAATTAATCGTTTGGGATCTTGGTCCCAACCTTTGAGTGTCAGATAGAATTTACCTGCCAGTAGGACCAAGCCACTGCTGATTAGAACGATCGATTTTTGCAACAATGTGATATCGAGGTTGTAGTAATAGAGACATAAGAACACTGGAAGCAACAAGGTCCCCAAGAGCGTGTATAATCGCTCGTGACGGGCATAACCAAAGATCATCAAGCAAATGGCCAAGATTGCACCAGGGGCGGAGAGCAACCCCAAGAGTACGGCGCCAGTAATACTGAGTAGAACGGGTTCACGTTTAAGGTTCTCTCTTCCGCCAGCCGCCCAGGCGATGAGAGCAATTAAAGCAAGCCCCAAGAGAACATTCACAACAAATGGCATAATGATAATCCGGTCGTCCAGATAGCCAAATTCCGCATGAGAACTAAGAAAAATCACTGATGCGCACAGAGAAATAACAAGTGCTTGTGCAATCGGTATAAAGCCGGGTCGAACTTTCGGATTGATTAGTAAAAAGGCTGCGGCCCCTAACTGAAGGGCGAAAAAGCTATTGTAGAGAATATCTTTGGAGAGACCATGATGATCATTCCAGAGAATGTTCAGTAAAATAGAGATCAAAACGAAGCAAGAAGACAGGAAGCGCTCAATTGATAGGCGGTATATGGGATAAGTTACAGCTGTGATTACGAATGCAGCAAAATTGATGCCCCAGCTATCTCCACCGAGCCATTCTGTCGCACCAAATAGAAAGAGCAATTTTCCTGTTGCTATCAAAGCAAAGGATGCCTGAAGGAAAAAACTCTGTTTCAGAGAGTGGTTGGTCCCCATTACCCGGTATATGCTCATGGCAGCACCGATAAAGACTGCGCCCCAAACCATGGCTTCTATTTCATTATTAAAGCTGATGATATCTGTCACAACCAAAAACCCGATGAAACAGATAGAAGCTATGAAGGCCCCGATCCCAGCCAAAATCTTTTGGTAAAAGGGAAGGTCAGGATCTTGGTGTTGTTTCAAAATAAAATTCTTTGGGGATGTCTCTGGTTTAAGAAGTCCTTTTTCTCTAAGAATCTGGAGAAGGTCATTTGCAGTATAATCCTGTCGTTGAGCATGGTTGTGGAGATCAGGCATTTTCAATCTCCAACTGCTCGGTTAATCGTCGTAAGAACAAGGTCAGGCCTGTTACCACACCAATTGTCATCAACCCCATCATAAGGAACATGGCAGCTTCTTCTCTGTTTAGGATCTCTGAAATGGATTTGATAACAACGACTTCGATAAGGATACTGGTTGAAATCACAACCGCAGCCAGCGACCACATATCTTTGATACGGGTGCGATAATAAAAATAGATCGCAACATGTCCAATAGCTCCCAGAAGAGCTCCCAATAGAAGAGAGGTGTTGGCTTCGTCAGGCTCAACGATCAGGATGAGCATAGGGGCAAGCATTAGGATAAGGCTGGCAACCAAAAGAACCCAGCGGGTCCATCCAAAATTTAACCAGTGGAACTTAGGCTTAGGCGCGCAATACTCTCGGCCCACAAGGGCGGTGGTGTTAAACAAGATCATCAAAACAAGAATGAAAGGCTCGTTTTCTCGCTCTGGTAATACGGCTTGATCCCACCAAAGAACGATAAAGATATTGGTAATACTGAGCCAAAATATCCAATGAGTCGCAAAATTAGATATTATGGTCCAGCCCAATGTGAGTAAGGCCCACATCATGAAAAGTTGATAGGCATCGGCTCCGGTTTGATAAATTTGCCCAAAAACCGCCAGAAAAACCCCGACAAGGACACTGGCCGATAGCAGAGATAACTGTCCCGATAGTTTGCTCAAAGAGCAAAAGTAAGCTGATATCAAACTGGTGATGAGGCCAAATTCGATAAGGCCCAGCTTGAAATGCGGTGGCATTTTTGCCCAGTTAAAGGCAAAGAAATAAACAATACCGGAAAGCACAAAGCAAACGCCCAGTCCAAGTAATAACCGTGCAACCCAAAGTCCCCAGTGATTATGTGGGATCAAGATTTTCAAAGCTTCGTCTCTGGCCTGTCGGGTGATTTGACCGTGGCTGAAAAGTTGATCTATCAAAGCCCTGTTTGCAGGAATATGGTCGAGGCCCAAAGTGTTTTTTTTGTTTGAATTCAACGCTGTCATTAATTATACCAGCTTAATATCATTTGGTTGCGTACTTCTGATCCGAGAACAGTTCGGTTGTTTTTTATAAGCACGTATGAAAGAAGGTTTATATCATCTGCGGTTGCAGATGATAGGTCAATTTTCTTTTTGTATCAATGGTATCGGCGTGAACACTAAGCTTTAGCTTGTCGTATTTTTATATCAGGTTAAAAATATTAATAAGGGAATCAAATTGGCTAAAGTCTTTTTAATCGTGGGCAATACCGGGGCTGGTAAAAGCACCTATTCAACGCAGTTGTCTGAGCGTGAAAATGCGATCATCTTTTCTGTTGATGCGTGGATGAAGACGTTGTTTTTTATGGATATGCCCGATCCGCCGTCCTATTCCTGGGCGCTAGAGCGCACGCAACGTTGTGAAATTCAGCAATTGAGCGAGAGCCTTAAAATACTGGACAAGGGGATTTCGGTTATCCTCGATATCGGTTTTTTTGCGAAAAGTCAGCGCGCACGGGTGCAGGATTTTTTAACCGATCAGGGTGTGGTGTTTGAAACCCATTTTCTCGACGTTAATAAAGCCACCCGTTGGGAACGCGTCAATCACCGCAACCAAGCCCAAACGGAAACCTATCAATTTGAAGTCTCTCGCGAGAATTTTGAGTTCTGCGAGACTATTTTTGAA
The DNA here is from genome assembly GCF_042682825.1 of Kiloniella antarctica. Taxonomy (NCBI): domain Bacteria; kingdom Pseudomonadati; phylum Pseudomonadota; class Alphaproteobacteria; order Rhodospirillales; family Kiloniellaceae; genus Kiloniella; species Kiloniella antarctica. The sequence continues at coordinate 313,716 of NZ_JBHUII010000004.1, read as the reverse complement.
CCTTTGGATGATGTAGAACGTACGCAAGCGGTGGTCGTTTCCGAGTAGGATTTGATTTAAATAGGTATTACGTAAGGCAGATAAAAGCTGTACCCAAGGTAGAAATATACTGTAATTCCGAATAAACAGAGTATTAATTGCTTGGTATTACTCTTTCTATGTACCACCACTGTATTTAAATGCTGATCCCAGTATGTTGTTTGCTGCATCGTTAAATCAAGATAACCATAAATTTGAGTGATCAGAGATATTATAGGAATTCCAAAGGCTAAGCCCTTTAGTAAAATAAGCCACTCACGTTTGAAAGCTATGGATAGGTTTAGTGCTTTATACTTATGATCAAGAACTTTTATCCCGAATAAGAATTTGCCAACCGTATTACCAGCGATAGCCATACATATCGTATTAAGAGTTAAGACAAGTGCAATAAGGCTTATTTGGCCGAGGAAAAGGGCTGTGGCAAATTCCAAGTGTGAAGATTGATCAAGGAAACCATAGAAAAAGTCTGGGCTTACAACTAAAGCCGAAGAATAAATAATTAGATTTGAATAAATAAAAATATCAACCCAACTCGCAAAATATCGTCTCCAGGGATGAACAGTTTCGTCACGCCAATTACTTGCTTCTTGCTGGCCGGTAATCGTTTTTTCTTTAATTGGGGGGATGTGTTCCAACTCTTTTTGTGAAAAATCATCTTGGCGGATATCCAGGTCTTTATATGAGGTCCACTCTTCTGATCCTTCGGGTCTAACGAAATTATAGCCCGCAATTTGTTTTTTTTGGTACAGGGTAAAGAGCTGTAATTTTGTAATGGGACCGAATTCAGTATTGTTAGACCAATAATACCAAGCTTGCATTGTTAACCTGATTTTTGAAGTGTTCTGACGATGATGGATGATACCCCCAGCTATAGTATTGATCTTATTTATTCACAAGTTTTAACACTAAATATTACAAAGCTGGGTTGGTTTTTCAAATATTAAATTTAATGTAATTTTAAATAATAATACCTATGGTTGCTAAATGATGCCGCTGATAAGTTAAGGAATGTTGGCTGTAAAGCGCATAAGAAACTGTCTTAAGGGATGTAAAGGTCAGGTATGCTAAGGTTCTTACAAGTCCTTTGATCGTAGGAATGTATATCGGATTGAGCTTGAGGCTAAAGAACCAGGAAGAAGCGGTTTAATAATCAGGTTGAATCTTATTGATTCTTGAGGGATTTGTAATCCGATGCGAGTGTTTTATAAGATATTGATATCAGGCATATTTTTCTTACTGATATTTTTTAGCATCATGATTTATGCTGGACGGTTTTTTTATAATGAAGGAGTAATTCTGGATGCTTCTTTAACACGTTTGAAAGATACGGAAGGCAAGCTCAATACTCTTATCAAAGCGCAACATACCATCGAAGTGGCAATTTTATCCTATAAAGGGTATCCGGGAGAAGGGTATTTAAAAAAGCTCGCTAAAGCGGAAAAGGAAATTGAAAAATCCCTTGTTGATCTTAGAGAAATTCTACCTTCCCTCAAAGGGCGTCGGTTATTAAGTGATTATATTGAACAACGATATGGCATTAAGATTATTCGTGCTGAATTTTTAGGTGTGATCAAATTAAAAGATCGTGAAGCTATTAATACCTCTTTTATCCGTTGGTCTAATAAGCGCGATGAAATGCACACCGTACTTGATCAGATCGTGGCTTATAACATTAACCAGATGGAATTAACCTTAAAAGAATTTTCTGCCTCTCGAGATACTTTTTTTAACGTTGTTATTGGATTGTTTTTTGTTGGTATAACATTGATATTACTATTTTTTCATCTCTATAGGCGGATTGTATTAGAGCCGATAAATGCTTTGAAAAACATGGCAAATAGTTATGCTCAAGGAAATTTCTCCGTGGAAGTTCCTGACTTTCTGCTCCATAAAAATGGCGATTTCTATTCTCTGTCACAATCCTTTTTGGAAATGGCAAAGGAATTCAATAAAACCACCAGTTCACGCGATGAAGCGCAAAGAATGGCGCAAAAACTTGACGATGCCCGGCATAGCATAGAGGCAAAAGCTCGGCGGCATATTTCAGTATCGGAAGCTCTGTCTCTTGCCCGAGACGAAGCAGAAATGGCAAATAATGCTAAGTCGGAGTTTTTGACTTCTATGAGCCATGAGATCAGAACGCCCATGACTGGGGTAATGGGGCTTGCTGATATGTTGCTAGACCAAAATCTGGACGAAAAAAGTAAGGATATGGTTTTCAAGATCAAAGATTCAACCCGGTCTTTGATGCGAATCATTAATGATATTCTTGACATGTCAAAGATGGAAGCTGGCAAAATGGAATTGGAAAATATTGATTTCCATCTCCCATCTTTGATACAGGAAACGTTAGATCTTTTTGCCGATGAAAAAAACAGGCAACAGATAAAAACTTTATATTTCAAGACAAATTTTGATGACAAATTTCCGGTTGGTATCAAGTGTGATCCGATCCGAATTCGCCAAATATTGGTCAACCTGATTGGTAATGCGATAAAATTTACCCGAGAGGGAGGTATTACTGTTGAATGTGAGGTAATCCGTACTCTTGATGGGAACCCTTTATTACGTATTGCCGTATGAGATACAGGACTTGGTATTCGTCCAGGAGCTATTCCAAAACTGTTTACCGAATTTACCCAGGCAGATGCTTCAATTACCCGGCGTTTTGAAGGTACAGGTCTTGGTCTTGCGATTTGTAAGCGGCTGGTTGAACTTATGGGGGGGGGAAATAGGTGTTGAAAGTAAGTTTGGTAAAGGCTCTGTCTTTTGGTTTACGTTACCTTATATTCCTGCAACGACAGAGGTGCATGATAATAACAAAGTGAGCCATTCACAGGGACTGGGGTTTAAAGTTTTAAGGACTTTATCCATTTTGTTGGTCGAAGATAATAGTATTAATCAGCAAATCATTACATCGATGATGGATAGCTTAGGACATAAAACGGATGTGGCTGAAAATGGAGCGGAAGCAACAGAAAAGCATATGGAGCATGACTATGACCTGATTTTGATGGATGTACGTATGCCTTTGATGTCCGGCCCAGAGGCTACACAGGTTATTCGTCAAATGAAGGGTGAGAAGGCACTAATCCCTATTATTGCTCTGACTGCAGATGCTATGGAGGAAAGTAAAAAGGGATACTATGAGGCGGGTATGAATGATGTGGTGACCAAACCCATTGATCGCGACGTTTTCCTTTTTACGATTGACAAAGTCCTCGGAGAAAAAATTCACATATCTCTTGCAGAAACAGAAGAACCGGTCTTGTTACATAAAAAACCAGAGACAGAGATTACGGATGTGATAGATGGGGAGAATAGAATTCGTAAAGGGGAGGGGCATAATGCGGAGCAGTATGGCCAAGGCGTTCTCGATGATCTTGAAAATCTGTTACTGGAAATTGATCAAATCGAAGAAACCGAGGTAAATTCAAGCAGCAACAAAGTCGCTCGATTAAGAAGATAGGGGCAGAAGTGGTTGATTTTTTTTGGTAATCAAGCGTTGCTATAAGGAATGTATCACCAAAGAATAACGCCCAGAAAATATTCTCAGTACAAAATGCAGGCTTTTGGCGTTGATGAAAATCCATATGAGGATGTCAGCTCAAGACGTTATTCTGGGCGTCGGTTTATTCGGAACTAAGGGGTATAAGCGTGGAAGTTATGCCAATTTGTACCAAAAATCGAGATCGACACTTTCCGGGGCAAACATACCTAGGAGTTCCAAGCACGTGTCGTCTTGAATGTAACCGTTACAGATCCTTCGTGCCATGCCAAGGTTTTCGACAAAGGCAATCTCCGAATAGGTAGTGTCGTCTATCTGCCCCATAAAATGTGCTTTGGATTCAGAAAATCTTGAAAGGTACTTCTCTTCAATCTTTGTTGAGATATCGAGCATGGTTCTTCGAGTGAAATGGGTGTTGGGGCTAAAGGTACCAAATTCGATGCAGGAGAAATCTTCAGGTATACGAACATCTTCTTTGAGAATTCTATTGGGCGTCAACCGGATCGTTTCCGGCTTGAGCAGGGCCATAAATTCCTGAGAGCTTTCAGCAGTGGGATGATTTTCTGACATTGCCATAAATGATGCTTCGTCTACCGCCATAATTGCGTCGGCAAACTGGCCTTTGTTATTGCCTAGAAAGCAGTGCATGGCGATGCCATTTTGTGTGTTGAGAAAATCTCTCTGCCACTTCAGGGCTGCTTCGATTAGGTCTTCTGTTGCGACATCGGTACGTTTTTCATAACGCGCAAACCCTAACATTTTGAGCGGACCTAAATTTTTTTTTAGCATAACAGGTGTCTCCGTTTTGTATGTATTACAGTATTTAAAGGGATAATCGTGGGGCTTTTAAATTCACGATCTTTCCCGATGCGCAGGGTTATACTGGATACCCCTGACAGTTTGTGTCAGGGTGATTTTGTTAACTTGGAAAAATCATGCGAATACAGAGACTCTTTTCAATTTTGGATCGCCTACGCGCGCTCAGACACCCAGTATCGGCTGAAACCTTGGCCGAGGATCTTGGGGTGTCCTTACGCACGATTTACCGGGATATGGTGACCCTGCAATCCATGGGCGCGCCGATCCGTGGAGAAGGGGGTGTTGGATATCAGATTGAAAAAGGGTACTTTCTACCACCTTTACATTTTGACGCAGATGAACTGGATGCGATTATCATCGGCATGCGTCTGGTGGCTGCACGGGGAGACAAGCCTCTGGCGGATGCGGCAACCCGGGCTTCAGCAAAGATTTCTGCCGTTTTACCTGAAGATATGGAAGACAGCTATTACGATACGCCTTTATTGGCCTATTCGGTCCAGCCAAAATCAGAAGAGGAAACCATCGATTTTCTCAGCCCCTTGCGTACAGCCCTGCGTGATCGCGCTCTGTTGCATATTGAGTATCTGGATTTGAAGGATCAATTGAGTAAACGCGATATTCGGCCTTTGGGGTTAACTGCTTTTGACAAGGTATGGCTCTTGACCTCCTGGTGCGAAAAAAGCAACGACTTCAGAAGCTTTCGGGTCGATCGCCTCAAGGCCGTCGAGCGCACGGGACAAACCTTCCGCCGCGAACCCGGTAAAGAATTCAGGGATTACCTCAAAAGATTGTAGAGGTTTTGTATTAAGCAAAAACTTTAAGTATCAGAATTATAAGGTACTTCTAATATTTTTGCAGTGATTATATAAAATAGAAACTGCCCTGAAAGATAAAGTGGATGATCCCGGCGGCAAGTGCTGAAAGGCCGATGACTTCAGCAAGAGGGGCTAGTCGATCAAGCGTGTCAGATAATGATTTACTCCATGATGCTTTTTTCAGAACATCGTCTTTTTTCTCATTTATACTTTTTTGGGCAAGGATAATCCCAACCAATAGTGCTGTGACTTGTGGGATAATGCCAGCAAAGAGGTTGAGGCTCAACGACGTAAGAATAAAGCTGATAATACCGATTGCGGCGGCTGTTAAACCAATAGCATTTTTGTGAGGAGACAGTCTCTCGATCAGATTATGAACTTGTTTTATGGGGACCAGACGCGCCTGAGCCAACATTAGGCCACCAAGCAAATTAATCAGAATAAGGGCAACCCACAATAAACTACCGAGTATCTCACCATTAACGCTCATATTTAATCATCCCCCACAATATGCTCACTCTTGGATTAGCCAAGAGCATATATAGCTTGCCGTCTTACCAAGTGAAAAGGGTCGTTGTAAGACAGTATCTCATTCGAAAGGGATGGTAGCATTTTTTCCTATTAAAAACTATCGGTTTAAAAAGGTGTTAATATAACAAGTCCTGTCGGTTTTATTTGATAAAGGTTGAGAACACAAAACTTATTTATTCAATCCCTTGTCAAGAATTTCTGTCCCTATTCTAAGGGTTTCATCGACAAGAAAATCAAGATCGCTTTGACGGGTACGGTGGTTTGTAATGGCAACACGAAGACAGTGCGCGCCATGAACCGTGGTATCAGAAAGTGCTGCACTACCTTCTTCTTGTAGGCGGAGCATGATCTCTATGTTGATTTCTTTTAGTTTGTCGTGATTTAACCCACCCGGATTATACCGATAACAAACAATGTTGATATTTGTTGGGGCAATGAGTTCCAAATCAGTTTCTTGCTTTATCAGATCGTTTAAATATTGGCCTTGAGCGATGTTTTGATCAATTAACCGTCCAAATTTTTCTACCCCGTGTTCTTGCAACGACATCCAGACTTTTAAAGCTCTGAACCCGCGTGAGGTCTGCAAACCAAAGTCGTGTAACCATCTTGCTGCGGCGATGCCACGTTTCGTCATCTCTAGATATTCGGGCGTTAGAGAAAATGTTTTGAGATGTTTTTGTTCGCTTTTGATTAGAACACAGCCGACTTCAAAGGGAGTATGCAGCCACTTATGTGGGTCCATTGCTATGGAATCAGCCTTTTCTATGCCTGCAACTCTGTCTTTGTTATTTGGGGCAATGGCTATCAGAGCGCCAATACAACCATCCACATGGAACCATAATCCTTCGGCGTGGCAGAGGGCTGATATTTTTTGTAAATCGTCAATAGCACCTGTATTCACCGTGCCGGCTGTGGCAATGACGCAGGCTGGTTGAAAACCTGCTTCGCGATCTTCTTGGATTGCTTTGTTCAAAGCTTCAATATCTATGGTTAAATCATCATTTGTTGAAATACGGCGCAATGATGAATTACCGAGCCCCAAGGTTTCGAGGGCGAGTTGGTGACAGCTGTGAACCTGATCTGAAGTGTAATAACGCATTGGCTTCTTTAGAGCTGCCAAACCATGTTCGCGTAGATCAACTCCCGCCACGCTCGCCATCGTATTACGTGCAACCGTCAGGCCTAAGAGGTTAGCCATGGATCCGCCGCTAACAAGGCTTCCACTGGCCTCTGGCGGGAAGCCTATCATTTCTTTAAACCAATTGATGACTTGATTGTCGATGTGTGCCGCGGAATGGTTCCCTCCGCCGAGGTTTGATCCTATGATCGCGGCCAAAAAATCGCCCAAAGCTCCCGTGAAATTACTTGAGCCCATATACCACATCCAAAATCGGGGATGGATATTGCCCATTGGAAACGGCAGGACATTTTTGGTGATGGATTTATATATTTTCTTGAGGGAGGTAGGAGATTTCGGCAGGGGTGTCTCAAATGCAGCTTGTGTGTCTTTTGGCATTTGCTGCCAGACAGGACGCTCTCTTACATCTCGTGTATAGGATAGGCTGTCATCGATGATTTCATGGGCGAGATCACGAACAGTTTCCCAATTTTCAGGATCGAGTGTTTCTTCTGTAATCGTCGAATTTTGATCTGTTTTGGAATTAGGAGACATTTGTTTGACCTTATTAATACAGGAAATTGTTATTCACCTAATTCCTAGACAAGGGGTGATCTCATGATGGAACAGATCTGGAGCAAATAGGAACAAAGTATTACGAAGACCAATTCTGGGTCTGAATAAGTATGAAAGTTTATCGTTTTAGAGTTTGGAAATCAAGGACGACGCCCTTTGAGATCGTTTCATCCGGAGTGATTCCGGCGGGACTAAGCTTGTGTAATAACAATTTTTCGTTCTGCAATAGATTTCCATGTGAGGGAAACTTGGCTAGGATCACTTAACGCAACACAATATCTATTTACCAACAGAAAGCAGCAGACATGAAGTATCTACACACCATGGTTCGGGTGACCGATCTAGACGCCTCTATGGATTTTTATTGTAACAAACTCGGCCTTGTTGAGAGCAAACGTTATGACAACCCTGAAGGCCGTTTTACCCTCGTGATGCTTGCCGCACCGGGTCAGTCCGAAGTGGAGCTGGAGCTGACGTACAATTATGATCCTGAAGAAATGAATGGGGGGCGTAATTTTGGTCACCTCGCTTATGCCGTGGATAATATTTATGATTTTTGCCAAAGACTGATGGATCAAGGTATCACAATCAACCGTCCACCCCGTGACGGACGCATGGCTTTCTTGAAATCACCCGACGGTATTTCTATTGAACTGTTGCAAGCAGAGGGTTCACTTCCTGTTCAAGAACCATGGGCCTCTATGGAAAATATTGGCAGTTGGTAATTTAAAGAGTGCCCTGGCTTGACTCCCATCACTTTTGAGAGCTTTGGTTTTAAAACGAATAATAGAGAGTAAGTCACGTTAAGTTTGGTGGTGTAAGTCCAATGGACGACATTTTATGCAGTATCTTGCGGGGCGGGCTGACAAATTTTATGAAACGAGAGTAGTGATGATGATGGACCTTGCGATAAACTTTAATCTCTGGCTGGCATTCGTGGCGGCGACTGCCGTGCTGGCGATTATACCGGGACCAATTGTAACTTTGGTGATCGCAAACAGTCTCAATCAAGGCGCTCGTGCTGGTGCCGCAAATGTTTTGGGAACTGTTTGCGGTAACATTTTATTATTTATGATCGGTGGGCTGGGCATGGCCTGGGTGCTGACGGCGCTTTCAGACTGGTTTGATGTTCTGCGGTTGGCGGGGGCGCTTTATCTGGTTTACCTCGGATTGAAGTCTTGGTTTGCCAAGGGAGAGGGATTGGAAAGTCAAAAAGCAAGTAAGCCGGGGAAGTCGTTGTTTCTTCAAGGCGCTGTGGTTGCGGTTACCAATCCAAAAACCATTATCTTTTATGCAGCCTTCTTCCCACAGTTTATGGACCCGAACCTTTCTACCGGAGGGCAGCTTTTTGTTCTCAGTTTGACATTTTTGGTAGTGGCGAGCCTTCTCGATCTCAGTTATGCGATCCTGGCTGGAAAGCTCCGTCCCTATCTGCTTGGCGAACGCCGTGGGCGCATTCGTAATAAGGTGACAGGTTTGTTGTTAATCTTCACAGGCGTTGCGTTAGCCTTCACAAGGCGGGTTTAATGCTGACAATTTTACACTTACATTTACGTATGACGAAGTGTGAGTGAAGTGTCCTGTTATCGTTCGTATTTTTTATCCAATAGCCCCGATGCAAGCGCATTGGGGCTATTTGTTCATGAGCTTTGAATTGCGAACATCTCTGAATGCAGTTTTAGGTTTTACGGAAACCTTGGTCAATGATAATGGAAATTCTTTCTCAGGCGACCGAATGGAATTATGGCTTTTGAATTATTTAACTGGCTGGATAAACACCGTTGGTAAACACAGGGGGCGGGCATAGAGCCAACGATCAGCAAAGGCTTAGTTGAAACCAGAATTACTCCCGAAATTGCCCCGAAATTGCCCGTCCAGCAAGTAACCCAGTTTGTCCAAAGGCAATATAGCCCGAGAACTCTGAGATTAATGTTAGATCCAGCTACGTATTATTTGATTGTCAGATGAAAGGGCAACAATCTCTGTAAACCAATCTTTAATGAGGAAATGTTAGCTTCATCCATGGAGTTTTTAAATTAGGTGAATGGGTATCAGAGGTATGCGATATTTAAATCAAATCGTTTTTATCGTATTACTAACTCTGCTTCCTTCGGTCTCAGTCTTATCCAAAGTAAACGCAAAAGAGCTCAGGCTTGTAACAGGAGAATACCCTCCCTATACCTCAAATGAAATACCGGGTGGGGGGTATGTATCAGAGATTATAAAGAAGGTGTTTTCCATAATGGAATATGACCTGACACTTGATTACCTTCCCTGGAAGCGAGGTTATGTTCTCACAAAGCAGAAGGAATATGTGGCCAGTTACCCTTATTTGAAAACGGAAGAACGGTCTTTAGAATTTCTTTATAGTGAACCAATTGTTGAATGGGAGAGCAAGGTTTATGTCCGAGAAGATTCCGGGATCGATTACAAGAGCCCCTTGGATTTAGCCGGATTGACAGAGTGCATACCCCACCACTTTGGTAGTTTAGAGATCTTTAGCAAAATGCATGCGGCAGGATCAATCAAACGAGTTAGGCCACCGTATATAAAGAGTTGCTGGTTAATGGTCTTGAACGGACGTGCAGATTTTTTTATCGAAGATGTTTTTGTTGCGGAAATTTATCGCAGAGAAATCCTAGATGATCGATTTGGGGAGATTATCGAGTTGAGTAAAACAGTAAGTATTGATTCCGGATATATTATTTTTCCCCGAAATTCATTCAGATCAGAAATGTTGGTTTCACAATTTAATCAGACTCTAAGAGGTTTGAAAAATAGAAAAGAAATCGCAATTTTAAAAGAAGAGTTTATAATTAAAAATGCTGGAATTATAGAGCAGTTGAATTGACTTTTATTTCGGTTTCATCTCTAGGATTACTCAGAATTGTATCTCAAAAATCCTTATTCCAATAGCATCACAAAGGGGATTGATCGGGCTATTGTGGAAGGCAGGTGTGTGTGATGTATGTCTGCAATCATTTTATCAAAGGCATTTTTATCAAAGGAATGTTATTAGAGCCAATATTTTGTTCTAATTTTGTTAGAGTAGGCCCAAATCAGAGAGTTTTTTTATGGGCTGTGAGCCGCTTCACGATCATGGCAGTTGTAAACAAAGAACATGACGTGTTTTAGTCTATAGCTTGAACTTTTACTGAGGAGGAATACATGAGTTGGAACCCCGAACTCGACATAGACTTCCCTACCGGAAACCAGGTTGACCAAATAGAAACACTTATCGTTCCCACAGCACATGATCTGGGAGGATTTGAAGTGATGCGTGCTCTGCCGTCGGCAAAGCGAAAAATGGTAGGGCCGTTTGTTTTCTTTGACCATCTTGGTCCGGCAGAATTTATCAAAGGAACCGGGGTTGATGTGCGTCCCCACCCTCACATCGGTTTATCCACCGTGACTTATCTGTATCAAGGATCCATGTGGCACAAGGATAGTCTTGGGACGTCGGCATTGGTTGCTGCTGGAGAAGTCAATCTCATGACAGCGGGTAGTGGGATCACGCATTCCGAACGAACTGCTCCTGACGTGCGTGAAAAGACCCATTCTCTCTTTGGGATACAGACATGGCTTGCCTTGCCGGAAAATAAGGAAGAAATAGCGCCGACCTTTGAAAATCAGAACGAGCAAGCGCTTCCTGTTATTGAGGGCGAGGGCAAGAAAGTAAAACTTATCCTTGGGTCTCTCTATGGAGAACGTTCCCCCGTTAAAGTGCATTCAGAAATGTTTTATGCCGACGCTGCTTTGACCGCAGGGGCAAAAATTCCCTTAAGGCCGGATCATGAAGAACGTGGATTATATGTGGTACAAGGTGAAATCATCATTTCGGGACAGAGCTTTAAACAAGGGCATATGATGACCTTCCGGATTGGCGATGAGATTACCATCGAAGCTAAAACTGATACACGATTAATGCTTCTTGGAGGGACATCCCTAGGCAAACGTTATGTGTGGTGGAACTTTGTGGCTTCATCACGAGAAAAGATTGAATCCGCCAAGCAAGCATGGCGTGAAGGAGATTGGCAGCACGGGCGTTTTCAGCTGCCACTTGATGATAATCAGGAGTTTATACCTTTACCATAGGGCATTGCTGTTAGGGTACGGATAAGGACTATCAATGGATTTTTTCCGAGACGCAGATAGAACAACCAATCACAGAGATATTCTGCAATTCTTGTCTGATTGTGATGATGTTTCTAAAGACAAGGTGCTGGATTTTTCTTTCCTTCAGCAAACGCCGCTCATTCGCTACTCGGCTTCTTTTATGATTTTGCAATGGCAGGAAGAGAAGCAGGATTTTCTCATCAAATATTGGGGATCTCATATAACGGAGGTTTTTGGTCTGGATTTGACGGGACGTTTTCTTGCTATTGGGGAACACGTCGAAGATGAACGCTATCTTATTATGGCACACTATGAAGCCATGAAAGATCAGAAAAAGGTTTTTCTTGGGGGCGCGATTGATTGGGGAGATAAAAGCCATAAACAGTGGAATGAAGTAATACAGCCTCTTTCACGAGACGGAAATATCGGCGAAACCTTGACCTATGTGACTTTCAAGTAATCCTAGGCTGATGAATCTGTAAATAAGAAAAGGCTTGGATGAGATACACCCAAGCCTTTTCTTTTGTCTTAACTAGATGAATTTTTTAAAGGCATCATCCACAGGGGTATCTGCCAAGTGGTTGACATAGTTGCTCATAACCTTTTGGGCGAGACCCAAGATGATTTCCAAAATTTGTTGGTTACCGTAACCAACTGCAACAAAAGCTTTTAAATCCTCGGCATCAACGTGGCCACGGTTCCGAACAATAGCCAATGTTGTATTGCGTAGTACTTCTAGTTTCTCAGAAGGAAGCTCTGTTTTGTTACGAAGAGCTTCTATTATGCTGTTATCTACCTTCATCATATGTGCAATACCCGTGTGTGCGGGGATGCAATAATGGCAGTCGTGCTCGACATTAATGCTCTGCCAGACAACCGTTAGTTCATCAGCATTAAAACTCGTATTCTGGAAAAGAGTATGAAGGTTTTGATATGCTTCCAGCGCTGTCGGAGCTTCAGCCATTACAGCATGCAAATTGGGAATCATGCCAAAGGCTTTAAGAGAATTTTCCAAAAGAGGTTGGCTATCTGCAGGAGCGGTCTCTTGAGTGTGTAATTTAAAATCCATAGTATTTTCCTATTTTTTAAATCAAAGCGCATACGATTTGTTTATGGGGACTAGGTGGTCTTAAACAAATATGGACCAAATGGTCCTAAATTCAAGAAAAATTTATCAACTTATATGATCGAAGCACTCACAAGCTTGTGATATGCAGACCATTTGAGAAATAATGAGGCGTTGTGAAGCGCGCCAGAGCGTTATAACTGAAACGTGTCTTTGCTTTCGCAGGAAAGCAGTATTAGAGTTCTCTTTAATTATAAAAATAAATAAAACAGTATGATTTATCGCATTTTATCTGTTGAAAAGAACGGCTAATTCCCGATAGCACAAACTCTGAAGACTTTTAAAAGTGGGCACATGATCTATCGTTTTCCAAAGTTTCTCATTCTTAGCTTAACCCTTGTGGCCTTAATGTTTGGCCCACTTATGTCTAATAAACATTCGGCCCAAGCCCAAACCATCTTCTCAAGTGATGATGACGGAGTGGACGGAAAAGAGATCCCGGAAAATCTGACACCGGAATTGATCGACAGCTTGCTTGCACGCTTGAGCGATGAAGAGTTACGTGAACTCTTTCGTGAAGAACTGGTTCGTCAATCAAATGAGAAAGTTGCAGACGAAGTCTTTGATGGCACTGTCCTTGCCGCGATTGAACTCCGTTTGAGCGAAATGGCCGAACGTATTGAAACCCGTGTCAGCCGATGGTTGGGAGACATAGCCAACCTGAGTTCGAGAGGTGCTCAAGTCCAAGAACGGTTTGCATTGGCCAAAGATGGCCTTTTCGGCATGATCCTTTCCGGAGGATTTTTAGTTGTCTTGGGTATTTTTGTCTCTTTGGTGGTCAAGCGGCTAAGTCGAAAATGGCGAAGCTGGCTCTCGACAACAGCGCACTGTGGATATTGGGAAAAGGTTCTTCGTACTCTTGCTCTTGGCGTTCTTGAAGTTTTACCTATCCTCGGCTTTGTTGCTGCTACCCGGATTATTGCGCTGGTGCCTGCTATCGAGAATGCCCTTGGGCCTCTTACGGGGATGGTTTGGATCTATTATGCGGGTGTTGGTTATAGTTGGCTTTTCATTGTGGTATCCAGACGTGCCTTTGCTCCGGATGCACCTCAAATCAGGATAGCCTCTCTTCAAGATAAAGCGGCACAGGGAACACATCAATTGTTACAACGCGTTGTTTGTGTTGGCGCCGCGGGATGGTTGTTTGCGGGATTTTTCCCAACCCTCGGTCTGGGGTTTCCACCTGCTTTGATTACTGTTGCCCTGGCCGGGACAATTGTCGCGGGACTTTTATTGATTGCCTTATTTAAAAACTTTGAACGTATTCAGGAAATTAGCGTTCTTGTTCTGGAGAATCAGCGCCGGGAAGATTTTAACTTTGATGATGATGATGATGATGATTTGGAGCTGAGTGTTTCTAAAAATGAGATTACACCTTTTGCCCGAATTGTATCAAGTGCTGCTCCCCTTCTGTTGGGTGGATATGTTCTTTTCGCCTGGCTTTTTTGGCTCGCGCACTGGTTAGAACGTGGTCAACATTACCTTGAAGGACCCGTTGGCACGTTGATTGTCTTTTTCTCGATGCCAATTTTTGACCGTCTTGGTCGTGAGGTGGTTAGATCTCTACTACACAATGAAAGTGAAATGGCTGAACGTTTCCGCCGTGTGTTTAATAGTGCCTGGCGTGTGGTAATTTCAATTGTTGGATTTTTGATGATTACCAATCTTTGGGGACTGGACCTCTTGTCCTTTGCCAAAGGCGAGGGCGCGCCAATTTGGGCCAGTACAGGGTTCGATATTCTTATAACTTTACTGATCGGCGTTTTGATTTGGAATATGATCGGTGCGGCTCTTCATCTTGAAAAGCGTGTCAGTGGTGCGTCTGAAGACGTTGATCCTTTGGACATACCAGCAGCTTCTCGTCTCGATACTTTGACACCTTTGTTTCGTAACACTTTATTGGGTTTTCTTGGCATCATTGTGATTATGACGGTACTTTCCTCTGTTGGGGTTGATATTGCACCACTTATTGCCTCTGCAGGGGTTGTCGGTATCGCGGTTGGTTTTGGAGCACAAACGCTTGTGAAGGATATTTTCTCCGGGATCTTTTTTCTGGTCGATGATGCCTTTCGCATTGGTGAATATATTGAACTCGATAACGAAACCCGAGGGGAAGTCGAATCAATTTCGATCCGCTCGTTACAACTACGACATCACCGTGGATCAGTCATTACAGTTCCTTTTGGCGAATTGAAGAAGATTACTAATCACAACCGTGATTGGGTGATTTACAAAATGCCTTTCCGTCTGGAGCCGGATACGGATCCAAAGCATGTGAAAAAAGTGGTCAAACTTGTGGGGAAAGAGTTCCTGAAAGATCCTGAACACGGACCAAAGTTTCTTGAACCATTAAAGTCGCAGGGTATTTTGAGTATTGATGATGATTCCGCTTTGATCATGCGGGTAAAGTTCAAGTGTAAACCGCGTGCACAGTTTGTTTTAAGACGTGAGATCTACCACAAGATACGCGCTGTGTTTGCAGCAGAAGGTATCGAGTTTGCCCGCCGTAAGGTTGAAGTGGTTGGTCCTGATGGTGAGAAGGTCGATAGTGCAATGGCGGCAGCTGTACCAGTCGATCAGTTGGTTGAGAAAAGTGCTGTACCAGATCGTTAGGCCAAAATTTCTTTGTTTAAATCGCTTACCTAAAGAGATCAATTAGGGTGAGCCTAAATTGATAGGTCCAAATTGATAGGTCCAAATTAATAGGTAATGGGCGCAAGGTGGAGTGTCATGCAACAAATCATCGTCACACCTAAAACGGTTAAAAAGATACTCAGAGAGCTGACACCTGGAAAAGAAGTGATTTTCAAAGCCGGTCGTTATCTGGATGTCTTGAAGATCAAGCTCAGAAATGGCCAAGATAGTCCCATGACGATTTTACGGGGCGAGCCGGGCGCGATCATTACTATGAACTTGAGCGCTGATGATTACCGGGAACAAGGCAATGAAATAGCCCGACAGGTTCAAGATGGAGAAATTGACACGGCGAACAGGTATCCCGGTCTTTATCCCCTGAAGATGGATGGGCGTCTTAAAATTAAGAAGTCAGCTAATATTCTAATTCAGGGACTAACCTTTGAAGAAAGCTGGCCCACTCATATCGCGATCAAAAAGTGTCAGAACCTAACATTTCGGGATTGTGATTTTCGCGATGCAACCTTTGCTATCGCGGCGACGGGGAAAAGTACATATGGTTTGCGCTTTGAACGTTGTCGTTGGATACAGGATCGGGTTGCAGGACGGATATGGAAAGAAATTCCGTGGGGTCGTATCCACGGTGATTATCGCGATGATCCCCAAAAATACGGCAAGGTGGACGTTAAAGAAGATTGGCGTCTATTCGATGGTGATTTTATTCGCGGCGAAGATATCGCTGGTGGTCTAACTCTCGAACACTGTGAAATCGGTCAGGCTTTTAACGCTATACACCTTTATAATCCCAAAAAAAAATTGGATCGCTGTGTGGATATCAATGTCCACGACTGTCATTTTTTTGAAATCCGCGACAATGTCCTTGAACCTGAGAGCTGTGCTTATAACTGGTGGTTTTGGAACAACACCATCAAGAACGCACACAAACCTTTTTCCTTAAACATTGTTAAGGGCGGGGCCTTTTATATCTTTTCCAATCGGTGGTGGTTTGATTCTATTCAGGGACCTGACTGTCCAACAGAAAGTCGGGGCGGCGGGATGTTTAAATTCCATAGCAATAACAAACAGGACCAGCTGGCCCCGAATTATGTCTTCCACAATAGTATCGCCACCCGGAGCGACTATGCCCGAAAGGGACAATTTTCAGGGCTTCAGCATTTTAATAATGCGATCTGGGTTGCCCACAAGGGGGAGAGTTATGACCGGTTCATTCTTGATGAGGCCGACTTTTTCGGGGAGTTAAGCATACCGACATCAGAACCGGGATATCTAAAAAAGCGCTTTATTACCAATTGGGGGCTTTATAATATCCGGTTTGAAAATGATGTAATTTATGATCCGTCCTGGCCGGAGGAACTCCTTGCCGCGGGATATGACGGTGTTACCAAGTCCTATGCGGAAGACCCCAGGTTTCATGATGTCCTCGAAGGAGATTTTGAGTTGGGAACGCGTTCGCCTTGTTATGCCAAAGGTATGGCTAAGAAAGTCATCATGCCGATTGGCGATGACTGGATACTTCCGGGAGGCCAGGATATCGGGGCTTTGCAGCGGGAAGGCTTAACCCGTGGGCCAGAGTTTCGCCCTGTATTCCAATCGACCCATTCTGAGGTACGTTAAGTATGAGCTTAGATAATATGGGTGTCGGTGATAAAGGGATCGTTGAAAGCCTTCTGTCCTATTGGAAATTGGATGCGGAACGTGATGAAAAATCACTCGTGATCCCGGATGGCTGCCGTGACCTGATTTTCAAAATCTGTCCGGGAAAGCGCCCGATATGGTTCCTGTCTGATCTCGAAGATAGTACCTATCAGGTTCCTATCGCCAAGGGGGATCGCTTTCGTGGTTATCGATTGAAGCCGGGGACAAACGTACAGGATCAACAGTTACTCCAAAGTTTGAACGGGCTGTGGGACGACAGTAAGGCGATGCCTGCATTGTCAGGAGATGATATCTCGTCCCGGCTGGAAGCTTTTACAGGTTTGAAAAGGGAATTGGATCAGGCTTTGAGCTGTCTGGCTTCCGGGGTTTTAAATGTTGATCAGGCCGCAAAACTGTTGGGCGTCAGCGTGAGAACTTTACATAGGCATATCAGGAAAGAAACAGGGAAACCGCCTTTGTTTTGGATCCGATTGGCAAGAATCAGAAAGACAGGGCGGGCTTTAAAGTGTTCTCGTTCATTGGCTGAAATTTCTTATGATTATGGGTTTTCTGATCAAGCTCATATGAGCCGAGAGTTTCAAAAATGGTTGTCGATTTCTCCTTCGGCGTTGCGACTTGGTGGTGTGCAAGGCAAACAGTTGCTCGAACTGGGATATGACTGATTTCAAGGTGTTTCTTGAACTTTAAAGGGCAATCGAGCTACTGGTATTGGGCATGGATTGCCTCTAAGGTGCCGTCGGCTTTGATTTGAGCGAGGCCATTGTTGAATTTTTCATGTAGTACTTCTGAGTTTGGCCACGCCCGACTGAAACACAGGTGGTAATCTACTTGATGATTTGTGTTGAAATACTGGAGCTTGTCCGAAATTTTCAAACCAACAGCGATATGTTGTATGAACTCGCGGGTGGAATAGAAAAAATCAAATTTCCGTTTGAACAAAATATTTAAAGCGGCCTTGTCATTCGTGGCAGTGAGATAAGGGATACCGGCTTCTTTGAGTTCGAGTTCGTTAATATAACCTCCGACGACAACGACTTTGTGATTTTTACCATCAGCCAATATTAGGGGAATTCTGCCTTTGAAATCCTTTCTGGCGACATAGACATTGGTGGATGAACTTATGGGGTCTGAGTAATGAAAATAATGATCTCGGCTTTCTGCTTTGGCACAGGAAAGTGCGGCAACTGTGGTTCCACGCTCTGCCATGGATAACACCCTGTTCCATGGAAGGAATACCACACGTGCCGATAGATCGACCCTTTTAAAAGCTTCGACCACGACCTCAACGTCAAATCCGTGAAGTCCGTCTTCGCCGGGATTTTCTATCTCGTAAGGAGGGTAATTTACGGCGTGAATGACCAGTTCTGTTTCATCAGCAGCAACGGGCCAGACAAATTGCATCATCCCAGCAAGGATGGATAAAGAACAAAGAGTAGGTCTAAGTGTATCGTATATATTCGATAACAAAATCATAGGGTCCTTCCATCCATCATAAATAGATGGAAAACCCTAATAATTCGTTTTGGCTGCATAAGTATTTTAGCGGTTACTTAATCTATTGGCAGGTTTTAGGTTCAAATCGGTGAGCAGAGCTCCACCAAAAATCCATTAAGATCTGTAACATATGCGGTTGTCTGCCCCCACGGCATGTCCTGCGCCTCTTGAACCAGCGTCGCCCCCGCGCGGACTGCTGTGCTTAGGGCCACGGGCACGTCATCGGTGGTAAAGGCAATTTCAAAACAAGGTTTACCATCGGTTGGTCGACCGGGGTTTTTGCCAATCTGTTCCATTAGAGTGTGGGACGAAAATGACAACGTTGTCGCCCCCGTATCAAGTTCACCATAATCTCCACTTTCGTGTAACATCTTTTGCTCAAACCCAAATGCGACCTGATAAAATTCCAAAGTTTTCATGACGTTCTCAACGTAAAGAATAGTGTAAGCCAGCTGCATGGTGTGTTTCTTTTCCTGTAGGTTTTATTTCCGAGGTTTCAAATGATGATCTGCACCCTAAGCGACATCCAAAAACCTGTCTTGAAGATTTCGGACAGGGATATAGGTATGTCGTTTGTTCAAACTATGAGGGCATTTTTCTTGTTAAGATCGTGATTGCATATTGTTAAGTCGTCGTTGTTAAATGGATTTGATTTTCGTTTGAAACCAATAGAGAAATACCAAGCTGATAATGGTAGAATTTTATTGGAATATGTACTTTTTTTAAGTTCAGAATGACTTATTTTGAAACGGTAAGAGATTAATATAATGCTGTTTGGTAATTATGACATTGCCTTTATCGCCACTGCTTATATCTGTTGTGTGAGTGTTTTTAGTTATTTGTGTTTTGCGTGGGATAAACGTTGTTCCATTCGGGGGGAATGGCGTATTTCTGAAAGCACATTACTTTTAATCGCGCTTGCAGGGGGATCTATAGGTTCAGTCATTGGTCAATATGTACTGCGTCATAAAACCTGCAAACAGCCTTTTAAGTTCTATCTTCATTGTGTCGTGGTTTTACAACTGGTTTTAGTTTTGTCACTTTGTTTTGAAGAGGGGCTGCCTTTTATAAGGCAGCTATTTATATCGGTATGATTAATATTCGCGATTAAAGTGCTTAAAAAAACAGATGCAACTCTTGGAAATAGTAACCTTGTTTTGGCAAAGCTGTTATTGCCACATCACCATAAAATATCAAGATTTCGATGGTAGAGTTTCTACGATATATCGGCAATAAAATTGCGTATTAAAAAAAATATGATCATATAATTTAATTTGTGTATACTAACCATAGGTTGCGATTTTTTGTTGCCGTGGAGACCGTTATGGTTAGAAAACGTATATCCAAATGCACAGTATTGGTTTTGTTCGTTTATTTTGTTTCTCTATGCATGATGGAATCAATTGCTTTATCTGATGATAAAGCTTGCACTTCGATACGGATCAATGGGGCGTCAGACTGGTATCCTGTTTTGATGCACTCAAAAGATACAAATAAACATCATGGAATTGCAATGGATGTTGCCCGTGAAGTCTTTAGGCGTCTGGATGTCCCGATATCAGATGAACCCCTTGTTCCTTGGAAGCGTATGATACGCCAATTGAATAAAGGGGAACTCGATATTTTGCTTGGTGCGTATTGGACACAGAAACGTTCCTCTATTTATGGCTACACAGAACCACTGATTAAAGATGAGGTCGCCGTTTTTGTGCGAAAAGGTGAAGAGTTTTCATTGAATAAGCTCGAAGATCTCATTGGGTTTGTAGGGCTTCGTCCTATGGGGGGATCTTATGGTGAAGAATTTGATCTCTTCGCTAAAAAATCCTTGGTTATTCACGGCGTCAAAGAGGACGGTACTCTTGAGTTATTACTTTCTGGGCGGGCAAATTATGCTGTCTTAGGGCGATACGATGGAATTGCAGACCTACGAGAAATGGGGAGTTTGGAACGTATAACAGACCTTCCCTGGCCGGTGGCTTCGAATAATGTTCATTTTATGATGAGCAGGCTCTCCCCCTGCTATTACCTTCTGGATGATATTAATAGAGTTATCCGTGATCTCCACAAAGAAAAATTTATCGAACAACTTGAAGCTCAATATCTCGAGGTCAATTAAGGACCTGTTTGATTTGCAATCGTTTTGTGAGGTTTTTGGGGATGCCTACAGATCGTTTCAAGCAGTGATACCAGCTAAATACATCTGGTTCGCTGAATTTTTTAATTTCCCACAAGCAACAAACCGGGGCGTAAAGGCTAAGGCCTTTGTTCTTTCTTTAGGATGCTATTCAGGCAGAACGGTCAACGCGATATCAACAATAGACGTTATGGTTTCTCTGCTGGCGTTTGCGCGACCAAGAACGCCGAGGGCGAGGGATTGAGCCGAGAAAAACTCAGCAAGTGCCTTTGCATCGACCTCAGGGGGAAGTTCCCCTTTTTGCTGGGATTTTTCAAAAATTTCAATAAAGGCAGATCGGCGATTTTGATCATACTTTTGGCCGATTGCTTCCATTTCCGTGTGCTGTGAAGCGCCTTGAACCAAGCTGTTGACCACAAAACAACCGCTTGGGTTATTTTTATCAAGCATAGAGTGGGCGACATTATTTAGAAAGTTCCGGACACGGACTTTTAAGGGGTCGTTTGAGTTGCGTAATTCATCGATAGCCGGTGAGCCAAAGCTATTATTGTAATGGGATAAGGCTTTCTTATAGAGAGATTCCTTATCGCCAAAACAGGCGTATAATCCCGGTTTGGCCATCCCTGTTTCATTGACAAGATCAGTCATGGAGGTGCCATCAAAGCCTTTGTTCCAAAAGACTTTCATCGCAGTTTCAAGAACTGTTTCCGGGTCCATTTTCCGAGGGCGACCGCGTCCCATGGTTTCACCAACGTATTTTATTTTTACCGATCGGTATTTTAACAACTTCCTGTAATCCCACAAGCATCAAGTTGTGGGTGGGTCGAGAGGAGAAGCATTTGAATATTAAAATACCATACGGTATTTTAATATTGACAATAATGTTGTTCTTCTTATTTTAATACCTATCGGTATTTTAATGTAATTTTGAGGAAAAGATAATGAGCAGAATTAAAGGTAAAGTTGCTTTGGTTACGGGTGCAAATCGTGGAATTGGTCGTGCATTTGTCGAAGAACTGTTGGCTGCGGGGGCTGCAAAAATTTATGCTACGGCCCGGAACACAGAAAACCTGGCGGCTTTGGTTGAAGGGAATGAAGACAAAGTTATTCCTGTTGCGCTGGATGTTAACAAATTGGAAGCGATCGAAGCCTTGGCCGTTGAATTTAAAGACATTGCGCTTTTGATCAACAATGCTGGTATAGCTCGGTTTGCTGGTTTAATTTCAGCAAAGTCTGTTCAGGATGCGCGTGATGAAATGGAAACCAACTATTTCGCGCCACTAAATATTATCCGTGCTTTTGCCCCGACTTTGAAAGAAAACGGGGGCGGTGCGATTGTAAATATCTCTTCGGTGGCAGCGTATGTTAATTTCCCGATGTTGGGATCTTATTCGGCCTCTAAAGCTGCTGTACATTCCCTCACGCAAGGGGTGCGCGCTGAGCTTGCAGCACAAGGTACTCACGTTGTCGGTGTTTATCCCGGCCCGATTGATACAGATATGACGGCCAATATCCCACTCGACAAGACGTCACCCAACGTTGTCGCCAAAGAGGTTCTGAACGCTGTTGAACTAGGCCTAGAAGATGTGAACCCGGATCCTATGTCTGTTGAGTTTTCTGCGAATTATTTCAGTGATGTGAAAGCACTGGAGAAAAATGTGGCGACAATGCTTCCAGAGTAAATCAGGCCCAGAGTAAGTATAGCCAAGATGTAGGTTAAGCTCTGGTGGATCTTGGGTTTCCCTTTGATATTCTGCTAATAAGGTCCTGTCATACAAAGATATAGGTTAAAACATATATATATATGTGACAGGACCTCTTAGTACTCGATAGCAAGATTTCTGATGTTACTTTTGATCTATGGCATGGCTTATTATCGATAGCTCATCAAGAAGGCCTGATGCTAAAGAGATATTTTGCGCTGACCCGGAGATGGCAGCTTCTGTGTTGGCTTTGATTTCACGAATATCATCCGTAAGACTGTTAAATTTTTGCAACTCAGTATTAAAGTCGGAAAGTTGAGCACGGGTCCCGCTCACAAGAGATGACATCTGCCCACTGGTTTGTTGTGATCTTTGGGCGTCTTTCTGGGTTTCTTGCTCAGTATTTGTCATGGTTGTTTCAAGAGACCGGATCCCTTGCGTTAAATCCTTGAGGCCTTCGTTTAAATTTTCGACCAACGCATTTACTTGCGTAGCTGACTTTGAAACATTTGTTGCCAAATCCTTGACTTCGTTAGCTACAACGGCAAAACCTTTACCGGATTCACCAGCCCGAGCGGCTTCGATTGTTGCGTTAAGGGCAAGCAGATTTGTTTGTCTGGCAACTGTAGCAATATCATCTGCAATGGCATTGATTTCATTAAAACTTGCATTGAATGTAGCGATGTTGTCTGCCAGTTGTGAGCTGTTTTCACGACCAACAGTCATTTCATGATGGATGGTGGAGAAAGTATTGCTCATGGCGGCAATAGTTTCACCCATACTCTCGAGGCTAGCCTCGCTGCTTTGCATTTGCTGGATCAGACCGTCAATGTTGCCTGCGAAATCTTCAGCTTTTCCAATAAGCTCTCCGATAAATTGGGTTCGTTCTATAGATGTGATATTTACCTTTTCGGCGTTACTTTTGATATTTGTACCTTTGGTGATTGCAGAAGACAGGGGAGTGGTTAAACCATTACCTTGATCAATTGCATTACTCAGGATGGTCGTGTTCTTGATGCTGTCCAGCTGGTCATCATGGCCAGAGTTGATAGTCGTCATTGAGCGCTCGATTTCAACCGTCTGAGCTTGTAACTCATCCAAGGTGGCCTGGTGATGTTTTGTATGAGCCACAGTCGTTATCAAACTGGATACACTGGAAACAATATAGGGGACGCAATAGGTGAGAATGACTTTTGGAATATCTAAAAGGTTTTCACCAAACAGAGCTTCCCATTGATTGATCACGGTTAATATTGATCCTGCGGTCAAAGCCACGAGGAGGGCACGATGCACCAGATCTTTTTTGCAAAGAATTCGAATATAAGAAAGTTGCATGTATCACCCAAAGTTATAGAACAGCCTATGAAGCTAAGTTAGTTATTATTGTTAGAGAAAGCTTGATTGAGAAACATTTTACGACGTTTTTTTATGAAAAATTTCAAAACGGCTAGCAATATCAAACCCCAATATACTCTCAGGGTAAATTATGCAGGAACGCGGAGATCTTACTAATAAAAAGGTTGTGAAGGATAATTATTAAGCTAACGAAGTTGAGGGGTGGGGGGATACCAAGTCCTTGACAGGGTTAATTCCTGCCGGAGTGACATTAAGTTAATCCCGGTTGCGTCGATCGACCTGATCCCAGCCGGAAAGAGCGCTCGGGATCATCAGGTCCATAAGTTGGAAAGAGTTTTGACAGGCACGGTGCAGGTTGGCTTCGAAGTCTTCGCTGGCGCTGTCAGAGGATGAGTCGGACAGGGCGCGGATTACGACAAAGGGGACATCGTTGAGATGACAGGTGTGGCCAAAGGCGGCGCCTTCCATCTCGGTGGCGAGGGCGGCAAACTCGCGCTGCAACCAGCGGAGTTTTTCCTTGTCCTGTACAAAGGTATCGCCCGAGGCAATGGTACCGAGCATCAGGTTGGGCGCACCTTCTACGCCTTCAAAGGCTTGGTCAAAAGCAGTGGTGGCTTTGCCTACCAGGTCGGGTTCGCATTCTATCAAGCGATCCCGGCCGGGGGTTTCGCCGTGGCGGCGGCCAAAGGCGGTGAGGTCCATATCGTATTCGACCACATGGCTGGCAACGATGATGTCTCCGGCCTGCATATTGGGCAGCAATCCCCCGGCGACACCGCTGAAAACCATTTTTTGAGGTTTGAAAAGATCAATCAGCATTTGAGTGCAGATGGTGGCATTGACCTTACCGATACCAGATTGAGCAAGTGCGATTTTTGCGCCCTTATAGTTCCCTTGGGTTACTATGATGCCCGCGTGGGTACTTTCGGTAGTGTCTGTTAACTCTCCTAGCAAAAGCTGAACTTCTTCGCTCATTGCGCCGATAACGCCTAGCATCTGCTTCTCCTTAACTGGCAGGTTTCCTTGTACTGTACATTATTGAGGTTAAGGGAATAATAAATTAAGCCTTTCAGCGGAGCGCACAAGGCGACAGGTGCTTTATTTAAAGCGACTTAAGAGGAGATTAGAGAGACGCCGGGTAGTTAACTCTTGGGTTTACCTTCAATCTTTATGACTTTATCAAAATTTTTGATGGCATGAGACGTACGTTTCCCATCGACACTAAAAAAGGCGATTACAGTGAAATGTAATTCTTGTTGGCCAGCCTGTTTAGGTCTGATCTCCCATTTCCATTCAGTATTCTGGTTTTTAAAAACGGGTTGTTCTGCTGGGCCACGAGGGGTGATTTTAAAAGCATCACCAGAAAGAAGTACGGCCATTGTATCGTTGATTTTCACTTTTGATCCGGTCTTTAGGGCTTCATTCGCTATAGATAGTTTTAGAAGTTCTATCGTACCAGCCAAACGCAAAGACACTTTTACCTGTGCAGTGTCATTGGTTTTTTGTTTGGGTGGAACCTGGACGTTGACTTTGTCGAGTTCCATGGTGCTCATAAGCTGATCTATTTGGCGAAGGTGTTCTGGTCTGTTTTCTTCGCCGATGCTTATTTCGACTTCAATTGATTTTTTCTTATCTTTGGTGGGCTTTGTTGATTCAAGGTAAAAGAAAAGCAATAAGGCTGCCATAACAAGGGCAAGGAACCCGCCCCCGGCGCTGATAAAAATTTTAGGCGTGCCTTTCATGTTTAGCTCCATTTATTGCCATCTAGGCAAGAGGCCCGTTGTCTTAAGCAACTGGTCGAATAAAAAGTTACACCATGGCCTTTTACAAGATAATATAGAGAAATTCCTATTTGTTTCTTAATGTTATCTCAAAGATGTGAATAGGTACTTAAAAATACAATCACTGGACGTTATGCTGTTGAAGTGTCGTTTTTGATCATAATTCCTGTTCGTAAGGTTTATAGTATTTTTAGGATACAAGTTTATTGAATAAAGTGATTCAAAAGGAAAACGGGATGAAAAAAACACAACAACAGAAATTTGAAATATTTAAATCTCTTCATGAAAGAGAAGGCACCTTTTTGATCCCGAATGCCTGGAACGCTGGAACAGCAATGATGTTGTCGTCATTGGGATTTGATGCATTGGCTACGACCTCTGCTGGATTGGCTTTTGCCCTTGGGCGTTGTGATGGCGTTGCAGCCTTGACGCAAGGTGAGACCTTGGATAATTGCCGGGAAATTGTGAATGCGACGGATCTGCCGGTTTCTGCTGATCTGGAAGAAGGATTTGGTGCTTCTCCGGATGACTGCGCAGAGACCATTCGCCTTGCAGCGGGTGTTGGGCTTGTTGGTGGATCTATAGAAGATGCCACTGGTAACCCTCTCAACCCGATTTTTGAGTTTGAGCAGTCGGTTGATCGTGTGCGTGCTGCCAGTGAAGCCAGTCGGGATCTTCCGTTCCTTTTGACAGCGAGAGCGGAAAATTATCTGCATGGCAAACCTGATCTCGACGATACCATTCGCCGTCTGAAGGCTTTTGAAGATGCCGGGGCAGACGTACTCTTTGCGCCGGGGTTGCCAGATCTGGATGCGATGAGGGCCGTATGTGAAGCCGTTGGCAAGCCCGTGAATGTTGTTATGGGACGTGGAGGGGCAACCTACACCGTCGATGATCTGCGTGCTGTAGGTGTAAAACGTATATCCGTGGGGGGATCTTTTGCCCGTGCAGCCTTGGGGGCTTTTATGGCCGCAGCCAGAGAAGTGAAAGAGCACGGAACTTTTGATTATGCTTCAGATGCCTTGTCGCACAAAGAAACCAGTGATTTTATGGTACAACCAAAGAAACTCTAATTTGTAGGTGATTTATGGCCCTGTTCTTATGGAACAGAATGGGGTAAGCACTTAATTATTGGATTAAAGAAACCTGTTTAGGCGAGTACTTTCGGTTTTTCAGGCTATGTTAAATTTTAACAACGTTTTTTATTCTCTCTGAAGTGACGCACGAAAAGTCACATGAAAATCCACATTAAAATTTGGGTCAATGACTAAAGAAAACAGATATGAACAATCAGGCCAATAAGGTCGAAAAACCGCTACCAACTAATCCAGATGTGATCATTATGGGTGCTGGGATTGCGGGTGTTTCCGCGGCGCGTAAACTTATGGATAATGGTTTAAATGTTCTTGTTCTGGAGGCACGTAATCGTATTGGCGGTCGGGCTTATACCGAGAGCGAAACCTTTGGCATGCCTTATGATCACGGTTGTACCTGGTTGCATTCAGCTGATGTGAACCCGTTGTCGCCTCTGATAGAACAAACGCCGGGGTTTGATATTTTTGATCATGGCGCACTCGATGAAAAATTTTATTGTACGGGCCGTCTCGCAACGGCTGATGAACAGACGAGGATCGAACAGGCAGAGGACGCGCTGTATGATGATCTCTGGGCATACGACGCGAAGACCAGAGGAGATATCTCCATTTATGACTTGAGGCCGCCGCAAAACCAGTGGGATTGCTTGGCGCATTTGCGTAAGGGAGAGTTTGAAGCAGGTCAAAAAACCAACGATCTATCGGTTGTTGATTATCAAACCCAATATGAAACTGGAACAGAATGGTTGGTGCCTCAAGGTTTGTCTGCGGGGATTTTTGCGGCCTTGGGGAACGTGCCAGTCAGGCTAAACACCCAAGTGAATAAAATCAGGTGGGGGCGCAAAGGTGTTTCTTTGGAAACCAGTCAAGGGGTGGTGGAAACCAAAGCTGTTGTTGTTACTGTACCCACAGAGATTATTGCCGATGAAACCTTGAAATTTGAGCCACAGCTCCCCGCTGAGAAGAGAGAAGCTTTTTCGCAATTACCCATGGGGGTGTTGGACAAAATCACCCTGCAGTTTAAAGAAGAGTTTAATAGCCTCTATTCGGATTTGAATACCATCACAGCTTATGTTCAAGAGGCAGGCAGTAACAGCAGTAATGGTAGTAACCGTGGTTACGGTCAGGGTGGGTGGCAGGACCACTTTATCCGCCCCTTTGGTCAAGCGCTGGATACCATGTTCATTGGTGGACAACTGGCCCGTGATCTTACTGCTGAAAAAGATGCCGATCGTCTTGCGTTTGATATGGCATTGAACTCACTGGCCGGAATTATGGGAAACGATATCAAAAAACTTTTTGTGAAGGGACATTTTACCAAATGGCACGCGGACCCTTGGGCACGAGGTGGGTATGCCTATTCTAATATTGGTCATAATCATAAACGCGAAGTGGCGCGACGGCCTGTTGAGGGGCGTTTGTTCTTTGCCGGGGAAGCTTTACATGGCAAGTGGGCGTCAATGGCTCCCGGGGCATATTTAACCGGGCAACAGGCCGCAGAGGAAGTCCTGAGTGCGCAAGGATTATCCTCTTCTTGAGGCTCAGCGTGTAGGTGAAAGGCGCAACACAGACACAGACATTCGTTACAGTCCAGATTAAAACTTAAAATAATCCAATAAGATATTGAAAGATTTATAAATATGTCCTGGTTCGAGGAAGCTATCCATCCTGAAATTCGCCAGTCTATCCGTATTGATCGGGTTATTTTTGAAGGCCAAACAGACTTTCAGAACGTATCAATCTTTGACAATAATCTACTGGGCCGCGTGTTGGTTCTTGATGATGCGGTGCAAATCACTGAATTTGATGAGCACATCTATAGCGAAAGTATGGTGCATGTTCCCATGGTTTCCCACCCTGCACCCAAGCGCGTTTTGATCATCGGGGCTGGCGACGGTACCGTCCTGCGCGAGGTCCTCAAGCACGAAGCATTAACCCAGGTTACGATGGTTGAAATCGATGGTGCTTTGGTTAAGATATGTCACGAACATTTAAGCGATATCCTGCACGGTGCTTTTGATGATCCGCGCCTTAATCTGATTATTGGTGATGGGGCCAAATATTTACGGGAGAGTGATCAAGAATTTGATGTCATTATTATTGATTCGACTGATCCTGATGATAATTCCACAGCGCTTTTTACCAATGCATTTTATGGATATGCCAAGGCGCGTTTAGCGAAAGGCGGCATTATCGTTGCCCAGGCTGGTTGTCCGGCCTATCAGCCGTCTATACGTACCCACATGAATGAGCGTATGCACGCGCACTTTACCTTTGGTGGCTTCTACCATGCCGCAGTGCCGACTTACATTGGCGGCTTGCATGCCTTCTCTTGGGCGAGTGATGCGCACGATCTCAATGACATTGCCGAAACCAATCTCAAAACCAGTAACAAGAATATGACGCAAAACCTCTCCACACGCTACTATACTGAACGCTCTCACAAGGCCGCGTTCTATATGGAAGCATGTCGTTAGATATAAGGGGCCTGATCCTCGGCCTTTGTTCGCTTTTTTGATCTATTGCTTGGCTAACCAGATTTTAGCTAACTTTTGTGCTTCTTGAAGCTGTTCTTGTGTCATTTCCTTGGCAATGTCATTACGCATTTCTGCGGCCATGAGCTGTAGTTTTTTTGCGTCGTCGATTTTTCGTTCTGAAATGATGTTTAACCATTTATGGGCATTGACCAGATCCTCGGTTATGAGGAAATATATGCGTCCAGCTTGAAGCTGGGCCAACAAATGACCTTGTTCGGCTGCCAATTCATACCACTGTGTTGCAGCCTTTAGATCCTGCTCTGCCCCCAACCCCTTACTATACATTTCCCCCAAAGCATACTGAGCCTCTACTTCTCCTTGCTCAGCAAGGGGTTTGTAAAGGGCATAAGCTGTTTGGTAATTCTGGTGTTTAACGGCCTGTTTCGCATCCTTTAGGTCATCCGAAAATGCGGGGGCCATGAAAGTAAATGTTAACAGTAAGGTCGCGAGAAGTTTATACACTTCAATTCTCCGGATTATGATGATTTTGCTTGGGCATGTTACGCGCGCTGAGTTCGTTAGGCATGCTATATGAAATAAGTTATTTAAGGCTTGGCTTCCTAATCAGATTAGGCGTGGTGTGGGAAATCATGCCTATATCTTAATCAGAGATCAATTATTGATTTTTCTAATGATATTGCGCCTGAACCTTTCTTATTTAAATTCCTATATGAGATCCTTGATATTGATGATCTTATATGATTGTTGATAATTATTTTAAATAAATCTTAGGCTTGACAAAATTATCGTAAAACAATAATTAATATTCAGTAAATGTGAATTATTGTTTAGGATAAATTATAATGTTCAAGTTGTTGTCTCCCTTTCTTGCGCCCTTTTCCCGATTGCTCGCGATTGGGTTTATTTTGTTAAATGGCGCTTTGTGGTTTGGGGTAGAGTATGCTGAATTTCCTGCTCGCGCCTATTCGGGCATGGTCGAAACAGATTTTAATTTGGGGTTAAATAACCGGATATTTGGCGCACTTATATCTTCAGTTCATCTCGGTGTCCTTGCTTACGGACTTTGGGCAGTTGCGAAAATTTTCAGCAGGTTGAATGAAGGGAAATGGTATGTTCCTGAATTTAGCCAATGCCTTCGTCGGTTTGGTCTGTCGCTTGTTGTGTTTACGTTGATGATTCCTGTGGTACAGGCACTTATGAGCTTGGCGTTGACCTATGACAATGAGATTGGAAAACGTATGATTATGTTGGATGTGGATGCCTCTACTGCGCCCATCAGTTTTGTTCTTCTCCTGATCGGGGTTTTACTTTCGCTTATGGCCAGTGTTCTGGTGCGGGCGCGGGAAGTTGCTGAAGAATACGAGAAGATTGTTTGATTATGGAATTTGTAAAAACCGTGAATGATGTAAACCCCGGTAATGGTGACAAAATCATTGAAAAAGAAATAGTTGTAACCTTGGATGTAATGCTGGCGAAGCGTAAAATGCGATCTAATGAATTGGCCAGCCAGGTGGGAATAACAGTCCAGAACGTTTCATTACTTAAATCAGGCAAGGTTAAAGGCATCCGCTTTAGTACCTTGCAGAAAATCTGTGAAGTTCTTGATTGTCAGCCGGGGGATATTCTCAGTTTTGAATAATTTTGTGACGCGTCGGGTCTTGCCATGGTGTTGCTGCAGGGCTGCGTTGCAAAAGTGGGGCTCTTCTCAGTGAAGAGAGGGGTGACTTATGGCTTCGGCTTGATTATAACAACAATAAAATTCAATCCACCCACAGACAAACATATGAATGTTCGAACATGATCAAAATTTTTGGCCATCTGGCTCCTGACACTGACGCGACGTGCTCTGCTCTGATTTGGGCATGGTATCTAAAGGAAATCAAAGGCCAGAATGCCGAGGCCTTCGTTTTGGAAACCCCAAACACCGAAGCACAATTTGTTCTTAAACGTTGGGGTTTTGATATGCCTGCGACGCTTGGTAAATTGGAAGCTGGTGATGATGTTGTTATCGTCGACACCAATAACCCAGACGAACTGCCAAGCAATGTAAATGAAGCCAATATCATAGAGATTATTGATCATCATTTACTGGTTGGCGGGATCAAAACAAAACAGCCAATTAACATTACGATCAAGCCTGTTGCATCAACTGCCACAATCATGATTGATCTTATCAATCATGCGATGAGAAAAGCGCCTGCACCGATCAAGGGATTGATGCTGTCATGTATTCTATCGGATACTTTGGCGTTTAGCAGCCCAACAACAACGAAGACTGACATCAAAAAAGCCAAAGAACTTGCAAGCAGCTTAGGGGTAAATATAAAAAATTACTCCGAAGAAATGTTCGCGGCTAAATCAGATGTATCACATCTCTCTGATGTTGAGCTCCTGCGTCTTGACAGCAAGAAGTACGACGTTGGTGATGTGAAATTCCGGGTATCAGTTCTGGAAACTACGAGCCCAGAGACGATCTTTGCGCGCAAAGAAAGCCTGATTTCTTCGATGAGCACGGTTGCCAGTGAAGACAGCGTTGATCAGGTTCTTCTCTTTGTCGTTAATATTCTTGAAAAAGAAGCAACCTTGTTGATTGCCAATGATGTCGTGAAAGCGGTTGCCGAGAAATCTTTTGGCGTTACGGTTACTGGTGACAGTGTTGTATTGCCGGGTGTGGTTTCGCGTAAAAAACAGATTATACCAAGCTTGGCGGTTTAATCTTTTCCATTCAGTTTCGTTAAGAAGAATAAAAAAAGGGCAGGTATCTAATAAGATATCTGCCCTTTTTGTGTATCAGTCTTTAGTTTTTTATTCGGTGTTAGTATTAGTTTGTTGAACTTTTTCTAGAGCATTTTCAAAGTTTTCACAGCGTCGCTTTGGGGCGCAGAATGGTATTGGATATCAATAATCCTGCTGAGATTGCAAGGGCAACGATGAACATTTGCATAAACTGATCCATACCTTGATCTGTTTGCCCGGAAGCGGCGTCAATAAGTCCCCTAAAGCCGATAGAGCCACTGACCAATACAGTAATCGCGGGGATGAGGACGATTGAAGTTGGCCGCCCGGTCAGCCGAACCCAAGTGTTGGCAAACATGCCTGCTATTACAGCGCCAAAAAGAGTACCAAGGTCCGCCGAAAGTAAAGTACTGCTAATAATAACGCCGCCATAAGAAAGGGCGCAGCTGATAATCACCCAGATAAAATCCCGCAACAAGGTTTGGTAGGCAAAGCAAAGGCCGAGAAATAACAGTGCAATAAATACCCACGTATCAATTTCAGAAGAACCCGTATCAATAACCGTTGTCTCGGTTGTCCAGAGCAGACCAATAGTGGCCATGCCAAGCCAGGCTCCGGTAAATTGTTTGATCAAATAAACCAGCCCGCCCATCAAGCGGGCAGAGCCTGCGACAACATGATTTTCCACGATTTCAATGATCCCGGCGGAAACGGCAAAGCCAGGAATGAGAATGACGATAGCAGAAAGAGTGATCACGCTGTCGTTGACCTCGGGCAGGAACAACTTGATCCCAGCGGCGCAGAACCCTGCAAAATAGGCAGATACAAAGGGCAAAGCATCAGAAAACCGTTCACCTCGTCTATCAGCCAGGACCACGAGAAGATATACCGCCAGGCTGAGTAGACCAGAGAGGCCAATATCCCATAGGTTGCCCTGAATAAGTCCAGAGAAACCGATACCGACTAAGAAAAAACTGAGGGCGTAAGTCAAAACACCCCAGGGGCTGGGCATACGATCGATTTCATCCAGTCGGAGTGTTGCTTGATTGAGCGTAAGGCTGCCTGAAACCACCTTATCCACCAAATCTCCGACATAGGCGAGCTTGGCCATGTTATAGCCGCCAACAGGAACCGGTGCGATATGAGTGCGCTGCCATAATTGGTCGCGCTGTGAAAAGGCAAAGGTTATTTCTGAGGGGGTTGAGCGAAAAACTCCATTGTAGCCCAAGGCATCGGTTACACGATTAAGAAAAGATTCAAGCCGTGCTGCCGATGGACCATAACCATGCACGGCAGTTCCAAGCCTAATAATAAATCGACATGCTTCTTCGTATGTTGGGTCATCGGTTATACGACGTGATTGGGAGCCAAGGCTGGGACTATCCTTGTTACTGGGGCTCTTTCCTGCAGGTTTTTGCCCCTTACGGGATTTAGAGAGCGATTTGGTTCTTTTGGCCATGCCGTCGTGTTTCTGTTGTTTTGTGAGGTTGGGAGTACCGGTTATTTTTTGGGGTAATAGTCACGCAAAATCTTGCGGAGTCAATTTTCAGAACGGATCTGCCAAAGTGATGGTGACCATAGCGAATATCATAGGTTAAGGGAATAACTTATCTGATAAAGGCGAGAGTACGTACTTTTAGATCGCAAATCCAAAGAGCAGCAAGTCTGAATAGTAAAATTCGGTTGTTTCCATAATTATGTAATATTTTACTTGAGCTTGGTTATCCCACTCAAAAGCCGGCCCAGAATATCGGCGCCCGTGATAATTCGTCTGTCTTCGCCCCAGATAAGGACGACATCTCGGTCGACAACATCATCGCCTTTGTAAGTCGCTTGTACCTCGAATTGTTGTAAAATGTGACCAAGTCTTTTTGACGAATCACGTATGACAATTGGGCGATGACAGTGTTGCTCTGGCTGAAAACTATTCTCGTCCAAAAGGGCGCTACGCAGATAAGCATCAGTATCAACCACCATAAACGGTTGATCTTTTTCGTTCGTTAGAACTGCCCATTTTTTACCGGAAGAACGGAGTTGCCCCAAGAAGACACCATTCTTCTCTCCTGCATCAGGGGGAAAGATGACTTCTTGGCCACGGAATGGCATCTGGATGATACTCCGTTGATCAACGGGTTCGCCCTCTTGCGAGGCACTAATATCATCCAGTCGTAAAAAATTAAGCGCTCCAAGACCTTCAATACGACCCAAGTCCGTTTCATCTGCTTCCATGTGCTGGCGGATCATTTCCCTGACCCCTCGTTCACGTAGAAAGTCCACGCCTTCTTTCCCGAGCCATTTGTCTAAAAACATAGCAACGGGTTTTGCCAAAGGATAAAGGAGCAGTTGGTATGCTCTCAACACTGGCGCAAGACGTGCCCCGATAATCAGGGCCTTTCGAGAGAAAAAAGCTTGAGGGAAGATCTCACCAAATAATGTAATTATGATCGTTGAAAAAAGAAAAGCGCCAAAACCGGTCATAACTGAATTCGAAAGCAGAGTCAGTAGGACGTTGATACTGACATTCCCCCACAGGATTGTCGTGAGTAGAAAATTAGAATCAGACCGTAAATCCAAGACCCTTTGTGCTGCGGCATTACCAGTCTCGGCCTCAACTTCCAGGCGAAGCCTGCTCACGCTGAAATAGGCGAGATTGAGGCCTGAGAACATTGCAGACTGACTAAGACAAAATAAAATACCCAGCCATGTAAAGCTCTCAACGACAACAGCGTTCATAAAAACCTCTTCAAAATTGTCTCGATCTCAAAAAAACAAAAAATTATGATATCTGCCACCATTATCACTTTAAAGAGGTTTCAAAAGTGGGCAATCAAAAAGTCTTTTGAAGTGTTATGGATTTATGAGAAATATTTTCGTAATTAATATCTAATTAGTCACAAATTTTATACTTAAAGCATTGTATTTTATATTTATTATTCTTAATTTTTATTTAGCTTGATCTTTTCGTTAACCTTTGGTTAATGTTTGGTCCGTGTGAAAATAAGACCGTTCCTTTGAGCGGCCTGATATCTTTTTTCGCAGAGTACTGAGCTTTATATCAGTGTGTTTGTGGGGTGCTGTTTTTGCCTTATGTGACCTTAGGCAATACAGAATACAGAAAACAGAAGTTTTTGGGGGGAAGTAGTGGTAAAGCGGATTATGACCATGGATGGTCGTGCAACGCGTACTGAGTTTTGGATGATTCACCTATTCTCTTATCTTGTATTGATTGCAGGTATCGCATTCCTGAGCGCTCCACAGATAAAAATACCATTGTACATGATTAATCCAAATCTTGCGCTTGGCCTGTTTGTCGCTTTGTTTTGCATATGTGTTGCGAGCCAAATACTTGTTGGTATTCGCCGTATCCACGATTTGAATATCGGCGGTTGGGCCTATGGCATAACCATGATCCCTTTGGTTGGCTTTGCAATTTATTTCCTATCCGCAGGTTTCTTGAAAAGCCACCCCAAAGACAACCGCTACGGACCAAGCCCTGTAAGGTAATAATCCGGTAAGGTGATAATAAAATCGTTGGTGAAACTGTTTTATTTGATTCTATTCAATTTAGTGTTGAGAACGTCACTGATTAGATAATCAAGCCCGGTTATTTTCAATTAGCTCAATACGATAACCATCGGGATCTTCGATGAAGGCAATGGTTTCACGTTCACCGGTTTCATCCGGCGCGACTTTCATAGGGCCGGGCGCGCGGGTGACCTTGACACCCAGGCTTGTGAGACGTTCGCATGCACCATAAATATCTATAACTTCAAGCGCGACATGCCCGTAACCCGTACCGTGTGAGTACGCTCCTTGATCCCAATTGTATGTGAGTTCCAGCACTGCATTTGAGGTTTCGTCACCATAACCAATAAAAACAAGGGTAAAGCGAGCGTCACTAAAGGTTTCTCGGCGCAGTTCGTGCATCCCAAGCGTATCGCGGTAGAAGGCTATGGAACGGTTAAGGTCAGTGACCCGAACCATGGTGTAGAGAATACGTGATGGCACAACGGCCGGGGCGTCTGTATTTCTCATTATTAATTTTCCTGTACTTGGATATTTGGGTGATGAGATTGGTGGATTTAAGGACGTCCACCAATTCCCAAATATGTCATTAAATTAAACGCTCAAAGGAGGTTTATTTACAAACTTTACCACTGTAGCGGATGAGGCCTTGAAGCTTTGGAAGGTCGACTAATCCGTAACTGCTGAAATTACCTTTGTAATCTTTAAGAGAACCGGATGTGCTGGCCTCTTGTACGTGGTAGGTGATTTCGATCATGTACTGACCTTGCTTACCAACAACATTTGTCAGGATGCCAAGATCTTTGGTGTGCATAAAACCGCCGTCTTCGGTCATGAAGTAGTGTTCCATGTCCATTTCAAGGCCTGTTTCTGTTTCTCGCTGTCCAGTAACTTTACCTGCAGCACTAGAAACGGACCCGGTCAGTGGCGCAATAATGGTGATGGTGCCGTCCTCTTGAGGGACAAAGTTGGGCATACCAACACCACCGATAACTATGCAAGCTTCTTTATTTGTTGTTGCAGCATAGACCGGAGCTGAAACAAGGCCTGTAAATGCCGAGAAAGATGACAGAACTAGTCCAAGAGTCAAAGTTTTGAACATATAAGTATTCCTTAAAGGATGTCAGTTATTACGATGAGGGGAGGATCGATCCCACTGAAGGGGCGACAAAGAACGCATGTTCTTTTTGGTAATTATTTGCCAATGCTCTTTTTGGTAATTATTTGAGAGTGTAGGTAATTACCTTGGCTGGAACTTCTGTAGATGCGTTAATGATGCTAGCACCTGATGCTTTGGCCGGTATGGCGAAAGACTTGCCGGCGATAATGCGTTTGGTTTTGCCGCCCTTGGTAGTGAACTCAATAATACCTTCTGCCACGATCCCCAAAATAAGTTCACCTTCGGTCGGGTTAATAGAGCCAGCTGGCAGTAAGTTGTTTTCAAAAACATCAACCTTGCTCACCACTTTATCTACGATATCGATGGTAGGCAGTGTCCGACGGTCAATTGTTTCTGTCGGTTGATCCAAAAAGACAATAAAAGGTTCTCCTTCTTGTTCCAAATTAAAGTCCAGGAAAACGGCTTCTTCAGTTGCAGATGCATTGTCAAAGCGAACGATCTTAGGGCCTACGGGTTCATAAAATGCATCACCTGCACTTAGGAACTGAGGCTTTCCCCCTTCGATCTGGTAGATAATCTCACCTTTGGCAACATAACCAACGGCTGGAGCAGTGTGGGTATGAAGAGGAGCAGTTTGGCCGGGTTTAAAGTGGAAATCACCGACTTCAACCTGAACAACATGGCGAGGTTCAAACTGAGCGGTTAGTAGTTTAGTCGAACTGGAGGTTTCTCCTGCTTTAGCAAGCTCGATAAAGGCAATGCTTGCTGAAAGTGAGGCTACAAGAACGGTACTTAAGGTAATAGTATGGAAATTATTGAAGATCTTAGCCATGTCAAAATTCCTTTTGTTTAACGAACTCTTGTTCGATGTGTTGAGTAGTTAATGTTTGCAATATATCGATCGTTATATTTTTAAATATAGTTACAGTTATTTCTTAGTCAACACTAAAATATACCAATCGTTATATTTTAGTGTTGGTAATTTTTAAGTCACTAAATATTTTCAATTAAATCAAATGGATAGATTGAATTTATTTGACATATTATAAAGTATGAAATTTGAAATTCATTGATGGATTTGGAAAAATTTTGAAGCAAAATCTTGTTTACATCTTAAAAAATGCCTGACTAAGCTGTCGTAAAACTAACTCAATAAGACTTTCATAGGTACGCTCCAATGTTCTTTAAGTTTGCGACGGTTGTTATTGTCCTTATGGCTCTGCCTTTTCAGACCCTGGCGCAATCATCTGAAAAAAGCAGTCATTATGTACGGTATGAATATTTAGGTGAAACGCACTATGGGGTGTTGTTGGGTGAGGAAGTAAGGCAACTACGTGCGGGTATATTTCCCTTATCTGAAATGACGGATAAAAAACTGGCCCTTGATGATATCAAGCTGCTTCCACCAAGCGATGCTGGGAAAGTCTTTGCGGTGGGGATGAATTTTGCCTCTCATATAGCTTCGGCCTCAAAAGCGCCACCACCGATGTTTTTGAAGCTGCCGAGTTCCCTGACTGGACACGAACAGGTCATCACGGTGCCAAAGGATGCTGGAAATGTACATTTTGAGGGCGAGCTCGTTCTGATGATTGGTAAGCAAGCCAAGAACATTTCAGAGCAAGAGGCTGGGGAGCATATCTTTGGCGTTAGTGCTGGCAATGATCTCACCGAACGTTCTTGGCAGGGCAGTGATCTTCAGTGGATGCGATCCAAGGCCAGTGATGGATTTGGTCCTGTTGGCCCGAGTGTCGTTACGGGACTTGATTGGAACAATTTGCTTTTAACCACGCGTTTGAATGGAGAGATCGTACAACAGGAAAATACCAACCACATGATTCACAAACCGGAAAAAGTAGTGAGTTATTTAAGTCAGTATTTCACGCTTGAGCCCGGTGATATGATTTTTATGGGCACGCCAGGGCGCACATCAGCACTCAACCATGGTGATGAAGTCTCTGTTGAGATTGAAGGCGTAGGGCTTTTAAGGAACCTTATTGAATGGCCTTAAGGCTTTAAGAAAATTATTTTACAATTGTCTCAGTTGGCCCAAATATGCCAGTTGTTTTGCCGTCGATACTTTTGACATTTTTCCGACCCCAGTATTTTTTAACACCTTCGGGGCCCATGTCAGCGTAGTAGGGCAAGAGTTCTTCTTCTGCGCGACTTTTAATAAATTTCATGTTTGGTACTCCGGTGCCGCAAGATGTCTGGATAAGATCAATGGTCATATCAAATATCTGGCGGCTACCAGCGACCTTTGGGAAATCAGCGAGGGATGTTTCCCATTCAAGATCATGGGGATGAATAACTTTGGCTTGCCCATAAACGCGGAGGATCAAGGCTGCGCCTTCAAAGGCACAGAACATTAAGGTCATTCGGTTAACATCGAGCAGATGTGCAGCAGTTTCATTACCGCTCCCACTCACATTTAGCCAAATGATTCGACTTTCATCAATAATGCGCAAGCTATCCAAACCCTTGGGTGAAACGTTTACACATCCGTCTTTGCCCGCAGTCGCAACAAAAAACATTGGCTGACGTTTGATAAATTCGCAATGAGTCTCGCTCAGTTTCGTCAGCTTTGCCATGTTTTTTTATTGTCCTCTATTTTAGTTTATAGTTTACTGTTCATGAGAACATATAGAGAACAATTCTTCAAGTAACTTTCTGTGGTGAATGAATTTGATGTCAATGGGGTCTTAACCTAATACCAGAGTGTACTGGAGCGTTTTTGACTTTTAAAAGCACGAATGGATAAGAAGAAATCAATTCACAAAGTTTAAAGTTTTAGCTGCTAAGCTTCTTTTGCTCGTGGGTTATGGTCGATTTGAGGAACAAGTCTTGAGGTTAAACGATTAATTACACATGACAGAGTTTAAGCAGACGCCATCAAATTTTGAGCCTGATAATGAGGCTGTTCTCATACTTGAGAAAAAAAATATTGGTTTTAGTAGACAGATCAAAGCCGTCTTCAAAAAAAGATACCTGCGGAATATTTTGTTTGTATCCTTTTTTATTGCAATCATTTTTCCTCTTGTCGATCGATATGTCATTTATCCACTTTTTTTTGATTTGATCATCGAAAATACTGAGGAAGAAGCAATTCGGTCAGCGCGCCTATTGGTTTTGGAGCTCGAGGTCGGGCCTGAAAGAGGGGACTCTCATTCGTCCTCAGATCATTTTTTACACGACCCAGAAGACATGATTAAAGCCCTTGGTTTAATGAAATTCAAGGTTTTCGCCCCCACGGGAGAAACGATTATTTCAACTGATGAAGTCGACGTTGGAAAATTGAATAAAAATGATTATTTTTTTGATATTGTTGCCAAGGGACATGTTTTTACCAAGCTCGTGCGTAAGGACACGCTGAGTCTAGAAGGGGAACTTGTTGGTCAGGACGTCGTCGAAACTTATGTCCCTATCGGGGGAGGCGAGGGAGAGCAGGCATTTCAAGGCGCAATTGAAATTTACTACGATGTTACCGAGCGGATGACAAAAGTGGATCATTTGCTGAACATTACTTTTTATATTTTAAGTGCGGTCGCTATAGGGCTTTTATTTCTTGTTCTTTGGACGCTGCGTTCAGCAGTAGTGGTTAGTATCGAAAGGGATATCGCAGATACTGCTTTGGTCGAGGCGAACAGTAATCTTGAAAAAAGAGTTTTAGAACGGACCCTGGAACTAAATCTTGAAAAAGAACGGGTTGAGTTAGCCAGCCGGACGAAGTCTGAATTTCTTGCTAATATGAGCCACGAAATTCGCACACCCCTAAATGCCATTATTGGGTTTTCTGAAGCCTTGCAGCAGGAAATGTTTGGTCCTTTGGGCAGTGATAAAAATGCTGAGTATATTTCTGATATTCGAAGATCTGGTGAATTTCTTTTAGAGCTTATAAATGACATTCTGGATATATCTAGGATTGAAGCGGGAGAAATGGAAGCTGACTTTGAAGAGGTCGATATCAAGGAGGCGACTGAAGCGGTATTATTTTTCGTAAAAGAGCGAGCAAAATCCAATAGGGTAACAATTAATACCGAGTACAGAGTTGAAGACCTTCATGCCTTTGTTGATAAGCGTCAGTTCAAGCAGATAATACTTAATCTTTTAACAAATTCGATAAAATTTTCAAATCCCGGCGGGAGTGTTTCTGTGAGGCTTGGGATGGTATCGGATGGTGGTTTTTCAGTCACAATATCCGACACAGGTATTGGAATTGCTGAAGATTACCAAAGTATGGTGATGGAACCATTTGGACAAGTCGCGGGGAGTATGGTTCGAAAACACGAGGGAACAGGGTTAGGTTTGCCTATTGTAAAAGCTTTAGCTACCAATCACGATGCTGAGTTTTTATTGGAAAGCACCGTTGGTAAGGGCACCACTGTGACAGTTATATTCCCCAAAAAGACCGTGTTGAGATTTTAAGGCAACCTCGTATCAATAATAGGGTTGGTTATTTTGGAATTTTTTTTGAAGGAAGGTGATTTCTTCAATTTTCTCCATCAAGATACTGTAAATATTGTAGTACTTTAAATGGTAATGAGATTTTTTTGTGAAAATTTGCTTACTGTGAAACAAAATCAGTAACACAGTAATTTATGAAGTTGCTCAAAAGCGGTGGCAGTTCTAGACCCTGTTTATGGGCGAGAACGATTTGTGTTGGATCGATATCTTCTTTTATTTCCAACGTAACGACTTGATGGCCGTCATAGGTGTTTGCGTCATTGCGGCGCATGGTCAGGAGAGAAAAACCAAGCCCATGGCCTACTGCACTTCTGACCGATTCAAACGACGTTGAGCGAAAAGCGATATGGGGTGTGATTTGGTAACGAGCAAATATTGAATAAAAATATTCTCGACTGCCGGGCGCATCAAATAACACATAAGGCTCATCGGCCAGATCTTTTAAACTTATGGATGTTTGAGCGCTCTTGCTGTGGTTCTTTGGTACAATTACGTAGGGTTTAGGTTGAGAGAGAAGATTCCAGCTAAGTAAAGAGGGATCTAACCCCAGATCGTACAGAATTGCCAAGTCAATTTTTCCATTCAATAACTCTGTAACCAACTCGTTTTGAAGGCGTTCGTGCACTTCGATATTAATGTTTGGGTAAAGCGTTTGGTAGGTACTGGATAACCTTGCTACATGGAAGGGGGCTATAGATTGAAAACAACCAAGTCTAAGTGTTCCCTTAAGATTAGCAGAAATATCCACGACATTTCTCTCAACTGTTTGGGCTGTGAGGATGAGTTTTCGTGCTTCTTTATAGAAAGCACGCCCTTGAACCGTGAGATCCATGCCACGCGCATGCTGACGATCAAAGAGCTGTAAGCTTGTTATGCTTTCAAGTTTGTCGATGGCTTGGGCGATGGCTGGCTGGGAGATGTTCATAACCCGCGCGGCTTGTGCTATGCCGCCGTTTTCGGCAACCGCAATAAAGTAGCTACATTGTTTTAGTGTAAATTTAACCATATTTTTCTTATCCTTTACTAACATAATACAAGTTTTTCTCAAGGATAGAAGTCTTGTATACTTCTTATCTGGAATTAAATTGGGAGCAACTTTCGATGGCATTGGCTGATATTATAGATTTAGATAGATACCCTTTAACAGATTTAGACTTTCAGGGTCGGTGTCGGCAGACTGTGGATGAAACAGGCGTTCTTGTTCTTGATAACTTTCTGTCCGCGTATGCGGTGGCACTTGTTCAAAAGGAGGGCGAGGATCATAAAGAACAGGCTTATTTTTGCACCCAAGAACACAATGTATATTTGGCGCCGTCTGACCCCCAATATTCAGAGGAACATCCGAGAAACCAAAAGGTGATTTCTTCTAAGGGCTGTATCACTGATGATCTTATCCCTATGAACTCCCCGTTACGGGTTTTATATGATGCAGAGAATTTTCGGTCTTTTTTATGCACTGTTTTAGGCGAAGAAGCGCTTCATAATTATGCGGACCCGCTCTCGTCTATCAATTTGCATTACGCAAAACCCGGACAGGAGCTTGGCTGGCATTTTGATAATTCTTCATTTGCTACAACTCTGATGATACAGGAGCCCGAAGCGGGTGGCGCATTTGAGTATGTCGAAAAATTACGTGACGCAGATCAGAATGAAATGAATTTTGAGGGCGTGGGAAACGTATTAAAAGGAGACGTCCCGGTTAAAAGTCTTTCCATGGGAGCAGGGGCGTTGGTGCTTTTTCGCGGGCGAAACGCGATCCACAGAGTGGCCCCGGTTGAAGGAACCAGAACACGGATGCTTGTCGTATTGGCATACAACTCAAAGCCGGATATCGCGCTTTCAGAATCTGCCCGAATGACCTTTTACGGTCGGCTGGGTTGAGTTCTTGGGCTTGATGATCGCGGGCGCTGAATTTTTGATTGAGGCGGGCTAATAGGAGGCTTGATCAATTACCCGTGTCAGATATATCCCGTAAGGATTTAGTATATTACATACTTAGTATATTACATGGGGGACAAAGCGCGAGCTGTCCTTGGTGATTGGGGAGATGTCTTCTCTGATGCCCATGCCGCAAGGCTGGCTGGCGACAAGCCAGGAACCGATTACAGTGTGATTGCCTTCAAAGACCGGCAGTGCGTGAAGCGCTTGTACAACAAAACCTTCACTGCCATAGGGACCATCGACGCTAACCGGTGCTTGGTCGGGACGAATGATTTCTATGTTGGCACCTTCGCGTGAAAGCAGCGGCTTTTTGACATAGCCGCCTTCCAGATTAGAAATTCGGGGGTCGTTGGCAAAATATGCGGGTAAAAGGTTAGGGTGTCCTTCGAACATTTCCCACAACAAAGGTAATAATCCTTTGTTGGATAAGATGGCTTTCCAAGCAGGTTCAATGAAGGTCACGCCGCTGTTCGGTACCGATTTTCCGAACTCGTCGGACATGATCCATTCCCAAGGGTAAAGCTTGAAAAAAGTGCGGATACCCATGTCATCAAGGTCAGTGAAGTGACCGTTATCGTCGATGCCGATTTCTTCAATGTGAAGATAATTGGTGTCGAGACCTGCTTGAATAGCGCAATCTTGAAGGTAGCGTACTGTACCTTCATCTTCGGGACTGTCTTGACAAGAAGCCAGGTGCAGACGCCCATCTATGTCCAAGTTCTGAAAGGCTTCAACCAGGCGCTCATGCACCGAATTAAACTGATCACAGCCTTTGGGTATGATATCACGCTCCATGGCTTGCTCAAGCCATAGCCATTGAAAAGCCCCGCTTTCATACAAGGAAGTTGGTGTATCCGCGTTGTATTCCAAAAGCTTGGCAGGGCCATTGCCGTTGTAGGAAAAGTCCAAGCGGCCATAGAGGTTCTTTTCTTTGTTCAGCCAGCTTGCGCGGATGTAATCCCAGAAATCTTCAGGGATTGCCAGCTTGGACATAACCTCTTCAGAATGAATGGCGCGTTCGACGACTTCAAAGCAAAGTCCTTCAAGGGCCTCACTAGGGTCTTCAATGTCATTTTCTATCTGCTCAAGACTAAAGCGATAGCAGGCGGTCTCATCCCAATAGGGTTCGCCGTCAATGGTGTGGAAATGAAAGCCGAGTTCTTCGGCCTGAGCTTTCCAGTCATCACGTTCTTCGAGAGAGATCCGTTGCATTGCTATACTCTTGTAAAATCAGACACATGAAAAATTTAAAGCAGAACTTTAGCCGAAAGTTGGCTAGAGTTCTGCTTCTAAAAGACAAAATATTATTAAGATTGGCGGAATGTTTTAACCACCAAAACTACGAGACCTGCTTGTTGTTCGAGGCGCGCTGGCACCAAAACCGCCACGTTTTAGTGTGCTGGTTTTGGTGGTAGGGGCTTTGGCAACGTTTGCTGGAACTTTTGAAACGCCGGTCTTTCCGGCCACTTTTTGATTATCGCCAGTACGAAAGTTCTTGGCATCGTCTGCTGAGCGATAGAGTGGCTGCGTTGCTACTCTTGAGTTGCCACTGAGCATGTTACCCATCATGTAACCCATCATTAAGGGCATAAAGACGGAACCGCCGCTGGAGGTCTGCATGGGTGCAATTTCACATTGCGTAGCCCCAAAATCCACTTCGCAATCTTCGACTGATGTGTATTTCGGGGATGCTCTGATGTGTTCAGCTTCGGCGAGTTTCATATTCTCTTCACAACTGGAACGGTCAAACCCCTCTTGCTGGGAGCATTGATCCGCGTTTTCAAAGATCGCAACATCCTGAGGTTCTTCGCAGGCGGTCAAGGCGAGGGCGCTTGCGCCCATCAGCGCTAGTTTCAGGGTCTTAGATCTTTTCATGGAGAGTCCGTTACTGAAATTATTATTTTGTTTGAAAATTCAAGACTTAATGTAAGTCGCCACGCCAAGGATGCAAGGAAATTGTTGTAAGGATTTTATCTTGTTAAGGGGAAGTTTATCCTCTTGGGATAGTCTCTTGTCTTTTCCACGAGGTATAGAGCGGCAACGTGCTGAATATTAACAAAATAATCTTGAAAGT
Organism: Kiloniella antarctica; assembly: GCF_042682825.1. Lineage (NCBI taxonomy): Bacteria > Pseudomonadati > Pseudomonadota > Alphaproteobacteria > Rhodospirillales > Kiloniellaceae > Kiloniella > Kiloniella antarctica. Next base: position 268,841 of record NZ_JBHUII010000004.1, on the reverse strand, counting down.
CTTGATGTGTTTGGGCTGTGGGGCGCTTTTGTTTTTTATTCATACTGCGACCGCTGAGGACGTCGCGCACAATAAAGAGACGACTAAAGAATTGAGGCTTCGGATTGGAGTTATTTTTCCGCCGTATTTTATGGCTAAAAATTTAAATGGAAGAGGACAGCGTGGTGCTGAAATCGATATTATAACGGAAGCTCTGGCCTTTGAAGATTACCGTATTACCATTGTTGATAAAGATCAAAAGGCATTCGGAGATAAGACTGAAATCAACCTTGGCCTAAATGATATCGAAATGAGTATGCCCGTGGGAAATGAATTGGGCGTTTGTTATTCTAAACCCTATATTTATTACCGGAATGCTGCGATGTCTCTGTCATCTCGTCGTTTGATCGTCGATGGTATTGATGATTTAGAAGGACGTCGGGTGACAGGCATACAATCAGCTGTCGACCTCATGGGGGCAAATTTTGCAAATTTATTGTCAGACGTCAGTGGGTTTGGAGAGGTGCGAGGGCATCAAGAACAGAGTGTTCTACTTTTCGATGGGATTTCTGATTTTGTCGTCGGGGAAGTGAATATCTTCAATTGGTTGGTCGACAATAGGTTAATCTTGGAACAACGCCATGAAATGGTATCCATTGCAATACATCCGATATTTAATCCAAGTCCTAAACATTTGGTTTTTCGTGATCCATTGGTGTGTCTCGATTTTAACCATGGGCTCAACCGTCTAAAAGAGAGTGGACGATATCAGGAGATTTTAAGTGCCTATGATTTGGAATAATCTATAAAACTAATCCCGCCAATAAGACTGTCCCAGTCTGGTTAAAGGTAAGCGTCCGGTCTCTTTGATCCTTACAAACTATTTTTTTATTCCAGGTACGTCTTATTATCACGTCACTGACGTGATCTCATTCTTGATCTATTGAGACGACCACACTTTACAGTTAAAGTCATAACCCTTTTTATATGCGTAGCTAATTCGGTTCTGTGCTCTGCAGGTAAATGCACTTAATGTGGTTTTAAAAGCCGGATAAGAGCAACCTGAGCTTTGGATGCTTGCAGTTCGTTTAGCTATTATAAGCCCTGTGGAATTGAAGTATGAATAATAACAAAAAATTTAAAGCATATGCTGTTTTTAAAAATGGAAAACGAGAACAGATTAATGCTGATTCAATCGTAGTCGAGGTTGAAAGTGGAAAATCGCTCGAAATAGACCTATGTTCCCACGATTATGCTCTTGGAGGCTTGTCGATTGTAACGCCGCCATATGATGCGAGAGATAATTTGGAGGAGGACGAATGGCCAATTTTTACAATAAGGCCCGGCGCAAGTAATCAAATAGAACTTTTTCTTAATCGTCCTTCTGAGCTTAAACGTTAATCATTTAAGTGTCGCCGCTTACAGTTAAAGAGTGGCATGTAATTTGCTTGATATATCTGAGTGTTTTCTGTTGATTTCAGATGGATGTAACGATGCAAATTGGTGGAGCTGGCAGCTTTCCCTTGATTGATAGGGGGGGCGAGAGAGGTAAAGAGGCCCATAGGCTAGCAGAACTTGGACCTGTTCAGAAGGTTGAACGGGAAAAATTTGCCCAGTCAGAAGCAAGGTACGCGGAAAATAAAGCTACAACTTTATTTTCGGGTGGGGCGTACAAGGCAGATTTTACCGGCCCAAGTAACGGCATCCCCTCCGAAGGGGCGCAGGCAATGCTTGCCTCCAGCCAGACATCTCAAACATTATTTTTTGCTCAGCAAATCGCTTCTGCCGTTCCTGAAGCAAACCTTGGTGCCAAGACTGAGCCCACAAAAACAAACTCTCATAAAGATGCCGTCGAAGCTTACCGCGATATCGTGGGTAAGACGCCTGGAGAGAGAATGAGAGCGCAAGTTCTGAGGTCATTGGGCTTAACCGAAGAACAGCTTGAGCAGTTGCCTCCTGATGAACGTAAAAAAGTTGAAGAACAGATTTCTCAACTAATTGATGAAAAAGTTAAGAGTTCTGTCGCTGAGGGGATTGCAGAGCAAGAAGCGGGTGGGGATACTGCTTCTAAACAAAAAGATGGCTCAGGATTTGAACAAGCCTTGGTGGCACAAAGATCAAGTGTAAAAGGATATGAGACTCAGATCCAAACTTCTGAGAATAAAGACGAACTTCATAAAAACCTGATGAATAACATGATCTAGCACGCAAGAAGATTGTCATTCAATTGGGTCTGGTAAATGTCATATAGGCGTGCAACCTATATGACATTTTTATTGCTTAAAAGAAAACTCTTCATTGTAAGTGTGTTTTTAGATAAACTAGCAGAGGATGTTGTCTTTCTGATCGCCAAGCTTTCATTTCAGATTCCTCGTCTGAGTGTGTTATGTAATATTTGGGATATTAAACGTGGAACTGTCTTCTGATATAAAAGGTTTAACTCAGCCTGTTGAAGGGATTTTGAATTACTGGAAATCCTTGCCATTTGAACAGGACCTTCCTTTTAAATCCTCCCTGGATCCGTTGGACATTCCTACCAATATTCTGCCTCATATTTTTTTGGTTGAGTTAAATTATAATCCATTTTCCGCCTGTATTCGTTTACAAGGAACTTATTTGAACAGTTCTTTGGGGCAGCACTATACTGGTAAACTAATTGATAAAACCACTTTTGGTGACTATGCGTTAGAAATCTTAGCGCTTTATGAGCAATCCGCTGAACGTCGTACACCTTATATTTCACGTGAAGAAATCTCATCCAGTGATAATACGAGTATGTTTGTTGAGGCGATCCACCTCCCCTTGATCGACGAACAGGGTATGGTGAAATATATACTGGGTGCTGTGTCCAAACTTTCGGGGCTTCCGGACACTGAAAGTGACTTTGTTGCCAGCCATTGGGAAGTTAATCAGGTAGAAAAAATAACTTTGGACTGAGTTTTAAGAAGATTCAAAAATCCCTATCAGAAATTTAATCGGGAGGGGATGTCTTGCGCCCTGAAATAAATCAATCAATTGTTTTTACTTACTGTGATGATCTGGAGATTGCCTCACGGTTTTTTAAGGAAACCATGGAGCTTGAATTTGTCGTCGATCAAGGGGCGTGTCATATCTATCGCTTGACGGAGCTAAGCTATCTTGGGGTTTGTTGTTTGCCTGATCGTCCTAGATCTCAAGTGGGGGTTATGATCACCATCGTTTCAAGTGATGTTGATGGTTGGCATAAATTTTTGACTTCGAAGGGCGTGAAGTACATCAAAGAACCTACGCATTCAGAACAATTTTCAGTTTACAGCTCGCTCTTTGTTTCCCCGCACGGCTATCGTATTGAAATTCAAAACTTTGACGATGCCAATTGGCATCAGAAAACGTTGTGATGAAAATGGTTATAGGGTTAAGCCTTTAGTTTTTGAGCAAGCTCACGTTCGATAGCTTTGGCAGTCGGTGTCATAGCCAGACCTCCTTTGCCGGTGCAACGGAGCTCACAGGGGAGCGCCTGTCCTACTTTGTGCATGGCAATAATGACTTCATCCAGCGGGATAAGATGGTCAAAACCTGCAAGAGCCATGTTTGCTGCAGATAAGGCATTTCCGGCCATCATGACATTTTTACCTAGGCAAGGTGCTTCGACCCGGTTCGCGACAGGATCACATATAAGGCCAAAGGTATTTTGCAACGCCATTGATGCGGCCGATACACACTGTTCAAAGGTGCCATCCATCAAGGTTACCAAACCTGCCGCAGCCATTCCTGAACCAGACCCTGTTTCGGCCTGACAGCCGCCGAGTTCTGCAGAGAAAGTCGCCATACGTGCAATGAAAACACCGATCAGGCCCGCTGATAACATCGCTTTGACCTTTTGATCTTCAGGCATATTTAAGGCGTTAGCGACCCCAAGACAGGTGCCGGGCAGGGTGCCACACGACCCAGCTGTTGGTGCGGCAACAATCACACCCATGGAGCTTTTGACGTCCATGAGAGCGGTTACCGCTAAAATGGCATCGTTATAAAGACCCATATTGAGAAAGTTGTTACCAGACATTTTGTCTTGGAACGCGGGAGCTTGCGCTGGATAGATCCGGTCCATGTACTGGGTGCCTTGAATACCTGCAGCAATGGATTTGTCCAGGATTTGTACGATTTCGCGCATTTTTTCAAAAACGATGTCTTCAGATATATTGCCACGCGCGCTTTCATAACAGAGCGCCAGTTGCCAAAGCGGGAGGTTTTTATCCCGGTTATAAACAATCATTTCTTCACTGATAGTAAAGGGAAGAACCGTATTGGAGGAACTCCCGACCGGGAGAATTGGTGCGAGCGTTTTTATCGCTTTAATGTCGATATTTACGGGTAGCTTATCCCGGCTAATAAAGCGCTGCCCTTTGATCTGTAGGACCTGCCCTTGGATGCCTTTGTGAACGAGAACATTATCCACGCCGTCTGATGCGAGTAAATGCTCTTTAAGGTCAGGAGCATCACTCCAAATCAAAGTCTCGAAATAATCGCCGTACATAGATAGCTTTAAATCATCAATGGCGATGACTTCGATAATGCCGCCGCCGATAGAGATTGCAAGGATACAACAGCTTTCATGATCGTTGGTAAGGGTAAGTTTGTAGGTGTTGGGGTGGACGGCCCCGTAACTGGTAATCGCAATTTTAACATCAATACCGTCTGCTTCGAGATGTTTGGCGGCATCAACCATTCTATCGTCAGTGATATTCCAGCCCATCAAGCCCGTGAACAACCCCATATCAGAGCCTTGGCTATCGTGGGTGGGCTCCAGCGATCCATTGGGATCGTATTCAATGAGGACACGGGTAAGTTCTCCGTCCATATAATCTCGCCCAAGCTTGCCAATGCGATAAGCAGCAGCGACGTGTGAGCTTGAAGCGCCGCGCATTACGGGGCCGATTGCATCGTTTAGAATGCTTGGGAAATAAGTGTTCATGGGACGCGCCTTAGGAAAGACCGAGAGGGATAACAAAAAAGTACTGGGCGAAGATCGAGCAGGAAACTTCGCCCAGTATATACGGGCAACAGCGTAAGGGCCCGAAAGTTATGTCGTTAACTTATAACAAATTAAATCCTAAAGTGCTGGAAGCGCTGGTCGACAGGCGATTGCATCACGAATAATCTTTTCGACTTTTTCACGTTGAATACCAACCAAAGGCATGCGTGGCATACGGCAGCGATCGTTCGATCCAATTTCGATCTGTTCAGCGAGTTTGATATTCTGAACAAGGTAGGTGGATACATCGAGATCGAGAAGGGGACGGAACCAGCGATAAATTTCAAGGGCTTCTTGATTACGGCCAGCCTGCATTAAACGATAAATCGCAACGGTCTCTTTCGGAAAAGCCACAACAAGACCGGCAACCCAACCAACGGCGCCAACACTTAATGCTTCAAAGCCAAGATTATCGACACCAGTGAATATGTCATAACGATCACCGAGCTTGTTGATAATTTCTGTTGTACGACGAATGTCATCAGAACTTTCTTTGATGGCTACAAAACGTTTTTCGTCGGCCAATTCCAGCATGACTTCCGGTGTTACATCAACGCGATAAGCAACCCGGTTGGAATAGATCATGACTGGAAGTTCACTTGCTTCTGCAACCGCACGCAAGGTCGCAACGGTTTCACGATGATCTGTGTGGTAGATTGGACTTGGCACAAGCATGATGCCATCAGCACCAGCTTCCTGAGATGCCTGGGCCATATCACAAGCGTCGCGGGTTGCGGCTTCGTTGATGGTCATAAGGGTCGGCTTGTCACCAGTTGAGGCTTTGGCTGTCTTCAACTGGGCGATCTTTTCTGCTTTTGAAAGCATGGAGCCTTCACCAAGAGATCCACAAACGATCAAACCATCGCAGCCTGCATCCATGAGGTAATCAAAGCAACGTTTCATTTCTACATGATCAAGGTTGTCGTTGGCATCAAATTTGGTTGTGACGGCTGGGATTACGCCTTTCCACATGGTCTTATTCCTGTACTGATTTAAGTTATTAAAAAGAGTGTATCGTTGTTCTCAATTGATTTTTTCGGGGTGGTTTTTCGAGATGTTTCTCCGAGATGTTTCTTCGTGTGTGTTCTATCGAACGTTTGCTAAGAATTTTTGCGTGTGAACTGACTGAGGGGTGGTGAAAATTTGTTCAGGTGGCCCAACTTCTTCCATAACGCCTTGATGGAAGTAGGCAACGCGGTCTGAAACATCACGGGCAAAGCCCATTTCATGCGTAACACAGATCATGGTCATTCCTTCATCTGCGAGCAGACGCATGGTGTCTAGAACTTCGCCGACCAATTCCGGATCGAGGGCCGAAGTTGCTTCATCAAACAACATATATGTCGGCTCCATCGCTAAGGCCCGTGCGATGGCAAGTCGTTGTTGCTGTCCTCCTGATAGGGCAGATGGATAGGCATCAAGTTTATCTCCAAGACCAACGTGTTTGAGTTGCTTTTCGGCAATTGACGTTGCTTGATCCTTGGACATTTTTTTGACAATCTTGGGCGCGAGAGCAACATTTTCCAGAGCGGTCAAATGGGGGAAGGAGTTCCACTGTTGAAACACCATGCCGAGTTTTTGGCGCAACTTGTTAATGTCGGTTTTTTTCGCATGAACGGTCGTGCCATCGACGAGGACTTCACCTTTTTCAATAACTTCCAGGCCATTGATACAGTAAAGTAATGTTGATTTTCCAGAACCGGATGATCCGATGATGCTTAGGACTTCACCTTTACTGACGTTGAGGTCAATACCCTGGAGCACATGTAGGTCACCAAAGTATTTGTGGAGTTGCTTGATCTCAATCATGAGGCCCAACTTTCTTCCAGCTTTTGAGAGTATTTTGAGAGGGGATAGGACAGCGCAAAGTAAAAGGCACCTGCGCAGGCCAAAATGATAAAGGGTTCCTGGGTCCGCGTGATTAATATTTGGGAAGCCCGTAGTAGTTCCATATAACCAAGAACAGAAACGAGGGCACTGTCTTTGATAACACTCAGAGCCACACCCACCCAGGAAGGGAATACAGCCCGTAATCCTATTGGCCAGACCACATAGCGCAGGTCCTGCCAATAGGACATGCCCAAAGATCTCGCGGCGCGGCGCATGGGATCACCAACGGCTTCGATGCCACCGCGCACCACATTGGCGACCAGTGCCGCAGTGTAGATGCTGAGAACAAAAGCCCCAGCGGCAAAGGGACCCATTTTCCATCCGATGATCGGAAAGAAGTTGTAAAACAAGATGAGCTGAATAATCAGAGGGATCGATCGGAAGGCATCTAAAATTGTACCAATGGTGGCCTGGGCAAACCATTTTGATGCCTGAAGTGACCAGCCAAAGAAAATACCGAGCGCGGTACCGATTGAAATTGAAACAAGCGATATACCCAAAGTACGCCCGGCTGCTTCGCCCAAAAACAAAAGATCTGTGGCCTGAAAATCGGTAAAAAAGGAAGCTGAATTACTCATAGATCATATTCCTTTCTTAGTATCTAAAGAGCCGACGGGCGGCGAAATTTGAGGCGAGAAGAATTATTTTGACGATGACGTAGTAAATGATTGCTGTGACGGCGAAATATTCAAAAATGCGATAGGTTTTGGAGGCAAAGAATTGAGTTTCGCCAGAGAGTTCACGAAATCCAACCAGCATGCCAAGAGAACTCATCAAAACAGCCCAAACCATTTGATTAGTCATGGGGTGATAGACGATACGCAATACCTGCGGAATGATAATCCGGATGTAAGTCTGCGTTGCGGTCATACCGAGTGATCGGGCTGCGCGAATTTGTGTATCAGGTACCGCAAGGAAGCCGCCCCTGAAGTTTTCTGCGAGATAACCTGCGTTGTTAAAAGTTAGCCCTGCCAGAACGATTAGGTAGGGCGAGAGATGAAGGCCAAACGCGCCGAGACCGAAACCAAAGAAAAATAACTGAAACAGGGCAGGGGTATTTCTGGCAACCTCAACCCAGGTTGTCGCGACTTGCCTAAAAGGAGATGGTCCGTTCATGCGCAATAAGGCAAGGCCTAAACCAAGAACAATACCAAGTATCATTGATATCACGGCAACTTCAAGTGTCAGTAATCCTGCTTCAAGAAGTTCGGGTATTTTCCGAAAAACCGGTCGCCAGTGAAAATTATAATCCACGCGTTAACACTCCGATTATTCCCCTCAAAGTCAAACTGTGCTTTGAGGGGAGTAAGGGTCTTTCTCTCAGGCCTGAGAGGCCTAAGTCGAGAACGTTATTTTGAATAAATACTTTTCGTAGAGTACACTCTTAATAAAGTACGCCGGGAATACGAAGCTCTGGTGCTTCACCACCAACATAATTGTCCCAAAGTTCCTGGTAACGACCAGAGCGAACCTGATGAGTGACAAATAAGTTCAGGTAGTTGAGCCAGGTAGTGTCTTTACGTGGACCAACAACGGATGTGTAATCCGTGGTCCATGGCATACGGGGGCCTGCAACGATGGTATCATATTTTTCTACGATCGGTTTAACGGCAGTATTTGTTGTGATTCCAACGTCAGCTTTTCCCTGAGCAACCGCTAAGAAAACTTCGTTTTCGCTTTGATATCCTTGATAAAGATCTTCAGTGCCCCATTCCTTGGCAATTTTAAGGAATTCTTGCTCAGGAACAGTTCCCACAGCAGCGGCGACACGTTTGCCCTTCATGTCTTCGAAAGACTTGATTCCTGTATCTTTACCAATCACTGCTTGGGCATAATAAATTGCGTAAGGGATAGAGAACCCAACAGTTTTTGCCCGGGCGAGGGAGTCAGATGTGCCGCCAAAAACAACATCAGCAGAATTGGTTACGATCACCGGAAGGCGTTCTGCCCAAGTAACTGGAATAATTTCATGGTCAACTTCGAGAGCCGCCGCGAGATCTTTACAATACTCAACATCAAAACCAGCAGGCTCGTTGTTGGCATCGCGATAACCGATTGGTGGGAAGTCGAGAACGACACCGCAGCGCAGCACGCCTTCGTCGATAACGTCATCAAGCTTATCCGCATAAGCGGCGGGTTGTGCAACAAAAGCAGCAAGGCATCCGCCAAGTGCAAGGGTCTTCATAAAACCGTTTAACATGTATTCCTCCAACTGTTGGGTTGCTTTTTTTTAATCTCTTACGGAATTGGTACGTGGCTGAATTCAACAAGTCTTTTTGCTTGCTTTCAATTAACGTGGAATATTGTATACTGCAGATTGTATACAATATTCAATATAATAATTAAGCTTATTTAATATTTATGGTTTCGGACGTGGGAAAAAGCACATCAGTTTTTGCTGATGTGTTTGAAAAAAAAGAAAATATTTAGTAGGAAAAAAAAATGAAAATTTTTGCAACAGATCTCGGGAAAACGGCTTCTTCGTCCGATATAATCTATGATGCTCTACGCGGATCAATCATTAGCGGGCAAGTTCAGGCTGGGGAATCGATACGTCAGGAATATATAGCCAATCTCTTTAATGTATCGAGAATTCCAGTGCGCGAAGCCCTTAAACGATTGGAAGCTCAAGGGCTGGTCCTGAGTCTTCGTTATAAAGGTTACATTGTTTCTCCTCTTTCTCATGCTGAGATGGAAGAAATTTATGAGATACGTGCTAATCTGGAACCGATTGTGATTGAACGATCTGTTGCGGGTATGAGCGAGGAAACTCTAGAAGAAGCCCGTGAGTATTGCGATTTGTTTAGCTCTGAAACTGAAGCGACCAAATGGGGGGAGTGGAACCGCCTGTTTCATGAAACTCTTTATCGCGACGCACAACGACCTTATCACTTAAAGCTGGTGGCAGAAGCAATAGACAGAGTTGATTCTTATTTACGCGCTCAATTGATTTTGACCAACGGTATGGATAAAGCACGTCATGAACACCTCGGTATTCTTAACGCATGTATAGAAAAAGATGGAAAACGTGCGGCGCGTCTAACACGGGATCATATTCTTGGATCATACAAGGTATTGATCGAATACCTGGATACTCAAAAGCAAAGAAATTGATTTTCAGTTATATCAAACCAAGCTTTTTATGGCTTTAAATATAAACGCCTAATAACGCTTTACAGAATGAAGGTTTCAAAGGGGGCCTCACTCTCTTTTAAAACTTTAATGACCTTGGAGAGAACGTTATCAGTATACAAAATGGCATTAACACAAACATTATCTAGTTCTTCTTGGCTGCAATCAGATAACTCGTTGGTGGCGAATTCCGGTTTGAATTTCTCAAACTTCTTTGGGTGGCGTTGATTTTATTTTGATCAGGTTTGAAAAGTTGTTTTAAATATCTCTCGTCTTAAAGTATTTGGAGGCGGTAAGCTCAAAAGCCTTAGAAACTTCGTTTGATCTTGTTCATTCTTGTTCTCTGGCCTTGTGAGTGATATCTAGGTTCCAGAATCTAAATAGTCGTCTAGTTGACACGACATCCGTCAGGGGCAGGATCGCATGAGCGAGAAAAATCAGGACTTTCAACAGGCACTCGCCAACCGTTTAACCGATGCTGCATACCCAGAGTTGCCAGAGCATTATCAGGGTAAAGTCCGCGATGCCTATGACTTGCCAGACGGGCGCCGGATCATGGTTGCGACTGATCGCCAATCCGCATTTGACAGAATATTGGCTGCTGTACCTCACAAGGGCCAGGTTTTAAATCAAACGGCCCGGTTTTGGTTTGAAAAAACCGCTGATATCTGCCCCAATCATGTTTTGAGTTTTCCCGATCCGAATGTGGTAATCGGACGTAAGCTGACGATGCTGCCGATTGAAATGGTAGTACGCGATTACATGACGGGATCGACCGAAACCTCGATTTGGCCGATGTACAAACGCGGTGAACGCACGCTTTACGGTCATGATTTTCCAGAAGGTCTCTCCAAGAATCACAAACTGCGTGAAACCATTCTTACTCCAACGACAAAGGCTGCCCAAGGCGATCACGACGCTCCTATTACGGCTGCAGAGATCGTCGAGCAAGGTATTTTGACAAAGGATGTTTGGGATGAATTGGCAAGGCTTTCCTTGGCACTTTTTGCCCGGGGCCGTGAGATTGCTGCACAACACGGTTTGATTTTGGTTGATACCAAGTATGAATTTGGCGTTGATGATCAAGGGCGTATTACTCTTGCAGATGAAATTCATACGCCAGATTCCAGTCGTTACTGGATTGCTGAAACCTATCAAGATCGTATGGCGCAGGGACTTGAGCCGGAAAGCTTGGACAAGGAGTTTTTACGTCTTTGGGTGAGTGAACGGTGCGATCCTTATAAAGACGATATTCCCGATATCCCTGACGAAACCCTTGAGATATTTAGCGAGAAGTACATTAACTTGTTTGAGCGCGTAACTGGGGAAACTTTTAAACGCGAAAGCTTTGACCAGCCACTGCGTGATCGTATTCGGGAAAATTTGGCTAAAATTCTGCCTGAGTACTTTTAAAGGTACGATAAAGTTCTCTTGGTTAAGTGCGCCTTTCTTCCTTCGTCAAATGCCATGTTCTTTGTGTTTCAGGTAACTTAAGCGCGAGCCCTATAGTACTAGGGTAACATAAAAATATGCCTGTTAACCCGCGCAATGATCTCATCGAAGAAATGTTTGTGGGTGATGGGCTCGCCCATTGGGCGAAGGAGTATCCCGGTTTTTAAGGCAAGGAATTTTTGTTAAATGCTGTTTTGCCATTTTTTGCGTCTGTATTTCACTTGTCCGGATATCATATTCTAAGGGGGACGGACGAAATTATTACCGACGTTCAGACGTATTTTACGGTCAATTATACAAACCTGAAAATTATAAGGGTTTAAGGGGTAATTTTATCTGAAAACTCGAACCTTTCCCCTTGACGCTCTTTACTGTGATTTGACCGCCCTGTCTTTCTACGAGATCTTTACAAAGCGGCAGACCCAGACCAGTACCCGTTTCTCCACTGGTTCCTAATGTTGAAGTTTTCTCGCTTAACAGGAACAACCGTGTGGCCTTTGAAGAGGGAATACCAACCCCGGTGTCAGACACTTCAATTTCGGCCCAATTTCCGTTTTCTCGACTGGTTATGGTAACTTCTCCATTGAGAGGGGTGAATTTTATCGCGTTGAGGATCAGATTTCTAATAATGGTATCAAGCATATAGTTATCGGCCATAACGATGATGTCTTTTTGACAATCTGCTTTTAAACGGATGGATTTTTCTTCTGCGGTCGGCTGAAATAGGTCTAGATTTTCGGTGATGATATCTTCTACAGAGACTGGGGAAATTTCAAACTCCATACGATCCATTTGTAAGAGAGACCAATCAAGAAGGTTTTCTAACAGCTTGAATACCTGTGTGGCAGAGTTGTGAACTGCAATACCATATTGCACCGTTTTCTCCGGGTCTATATTCGAACCTTTGACCGAAAGAAGACTTGAAAAACCAAGTAGAGAATTGAAAGGCCCTTTGAGGTCATGAGCAATGATGGAGAAGAACTTGTTCTTTTGCTCGTTGAGCTGTTTAAGTTCCTCTTCAGCCTGCCTGTGTTTTGTTACATCGGAAAGCCACACCATAACAGCATCTTCCCCAGCAAATACATAAGGGGTCCAATCTGCATAGGCCCACCAAATCGTTTTATCTGTACGTATACGTTGTTGCTCAAATCCATCTATGGCACCATTTTTTTGAAATAAAGCCCAGATCTCGTCTCGGTCCGCAGGCGCAAGGTAGCTTTCTGATATTACGGTCTCTATTTCTGTAACGTCATCAGGGATAGCAAACATTTCTGTGAAACGACGGTTGTAATAAAGCTGTTTCCTATCTTTGAGAGAAACAATGGATACGCCAAAAGGGCTGTAATCAAGGATTTGTACGAGGCGAGCTTCACTTTTTCGGAGCAAAGCCTCAGCATATTCGCGTTCCTTTATTTCTTGTTCCATGGCAAAGGTTTTACTAATCCGGTCAGAAGACTCATTAATTGAATTAACGACCAAATCCAATTCATCAAAAGACTTTATCTTTTCGCGGTTACGCTTGAGGTCAAGCGGGGCGTACGATTGAGGAATATTTAACGCAGCTAAGTAGTCTATGATGTTTGTCAGGTGACGACTGACCATCAGATGAAAAATTATGATGGTAAAGGTTATAACCAGAGCCGTTTTAAATGTATTGCTGATGAGGATGATAAGGGCACGATCAAGAACCCGCCGAAAGGCTGCGTCGCCGTCAATTGCAATAACTAACGTGCCGATCTCATCAACTACTCCTGAATATCTATACTGCAGAGGAAAGCTTTTGGTTCCAGTATCTTTAATCGGTTTGTCACCGATCGAGAGTAAAATTTCTTTATCATCAATGATTGCGGCATAATTCACATCCCGGATATTGATCAGTCCTTCAATGATGGTTTGCAATAATACCGTATCTGTCGCCCAAAGGCCTTGGGTTATCGTTTTTAAGTGAACCTGTCTGATTTGCTCAAGAGCCTTATCCTGTTCAGCTATATCGGTTTCATAGTCTCTTTGAAGTTGAAAAATTGTAAGGAAAAGGGTGACCAAAGAGCTACATAAGACAATGTACATAATCAAGCGTCGGGAAATCGACTTGAAGGGAGGGCTATTGTTTTTACTATTTACCACGTATGTAGGCCTTCAGATGAACCAATGTTGGAGGCAATTTTATGGTGGGTTTTAACTGCCATGATTAATCTCAAAACACTCATAAGTATCATCGCAAAGGGGAAGATTATGTTCAGCTAAGTTCATTAAGACTTTGATGACATGTTCACGAATACGGATCAGTTCTCCTGAGGTGGCCATTTCGGTAAAGACCGCGGATAACTTGGGGATTAAGGCTGCATGTTTTTTGTGGAGGTAATGGTACAGATCAAATTTGGCAATTGCTGGGGAGAGTGGAGTGACATTATCGATATCATTCTTTTTGATTTGATAAAGACCGTTTAATCTTGGGGAGATAGCGACATCAATTCTGTCTTTGTTTAACATTCGAAACAGACTCGCGTAATCTCTGGCCAGATATGTGTCCATATCTGTTGTATTGTTTTCAGCAAATTTAATGCCGCGGATTAAACCAATTCGATGCTTTTTTAAGCTCTGCCACCCATCTATGGCAATAGTTTGGTTCCGGCTAAAAGCTACCCCTTCAATGAAATTAATAGCGGGATAGATTTGAATCAGATTACCATATTTAGCAGATAATCCATCAATGCGTTGTACATCACCGGCGACTTCGCCGCTATTGGCTAGTCTCAATGCTCGTTCTCCGGGGTGTTTTTCTATAATGATTTCTAGTCCGATTTGTCGGTATGCTTTACGTAAAATAACTTCACTTATTATCGTGTCGACGGTCCCTTCAGCCGCGACCAAGGTAAGAGGAATTGAGGTTATTTCTGCTGTTTGTTCTATTGTTTTTAGAGGCGTTTTTGTGACTATTTTTTCTGTGGCTATTCCGGGTTTGATTGGTAATAAAAACAGGATGATGGATAAGACAAGAATTTTGCGCATAATGCCGAAGGCATGGCGGAGACAGCCCCAAAGATATACGTTATAATACAGATGCCTATACAGGAATTTGTATTGGCAGCCGGGACTTAAATTAAGCCAAGACAGTAACGCCAATTTTTGCCCTCTTTAAATGGAAATGCTCCTATGACTTTATGCAGCCTATAACAGTTGAGCATTTATAATAAATTTGGGTAACAAGATATGATAGCGCATGTTTCGTTAGTATTTATTTAAGATCAATTAAGGGGAAGTGGCTCTAAGTCTCACTTTTGAGCTGGTTATGACCTTTAAGGGAAAGTTATAAAAAGCGAATATAGCCATAAAATGACAATATCAGTCTAGGTTTGATGTCCAAGGTTACGGATTTACCAAAATCCCCATAATTTATGCGTCAAACGAGCCGTAACGCCTATTTCGATTTTTTAATGTGTCGTCGTTTTGATTAGCCCACTAACATAATAAGATATGAGTATTTTTGCGATAAAAGTGAGGCGAATTTTGAGGGTTTATTGTTTCTTCATATGGTTTCGTTATGGTTGATTGATTTTTAAAAATGAGTTGGTTTTGAATTTTTAAACTTTAATTTTTTATCAGTGATTTTATACTAGGTATCACACTTGGAAATATATCAAAAAGATATGTTTCATTGCCATCGTTTAATGTCGTTATTCCTAAAGATAAATGAGGTTTGAGGGAGATGTTTCGTTATGATTAAGTCCGTAGTGGAGATTGTTGCAAATGCTAAAAAAGCAGTACCAACAATAAGTTCTGCTGGTTTAATGGAAGTTTTGGGGCAGAGTAATGTTGTCGTCGTTGATGTGCGAGACGCAACGGAACTCGCTTCGACGGGGATCATTCCTGGTGCCTTGAATATTTCTCGTGGCATGCTGGAATTTAGGGCTGACCCAACGACGCCAATGCATGACAAGAATTTATCAAAAGACAAGATGATCGTGCTCTACTGTGCCTCTGGCGGCCGTGCTGCTTTGAGCGGTAAGGTTTTGATGGATATGGGCTATAAAGATGTACGTAATCTGGGATCTATTAAAGACTGGATCAATGGTGGCGGTGAAATTGAGACTCCTGATGATGAAAATTAGAGTATTACAGGACTAAGATCTGTATCAGCGTAAAGAATAAAGGCCTGAAACTTTCAGGCCTTTTTTGTTGCGGTCTTGTTATTGATGTTAAGTTTGTAAGCAGGTGGCACTTAATATTAAGCCTGAGAAAAAACTTTTAATCCTACAATGCCGGTTACGATCAAAAGTAGGCATAATATACGCATAATATCGTGGCTTTCACCAAACAGGATCATGCCAAGTATGGCAACGCCAACGGTGCCTATTCCTGTCCAGACGGCATAGGCGGTCCCTACTGGAATTGTTTTCATCGCCGTGGATAATAGCCAAAAGCTTGCGGCCATCGCAATTACGGTGAGGACAGAGGGCACGACCTTTGTCCAGCCGTCGGCATATTTAAGGCCGATCGCCCAACCGCATTCAAAGATGCCCGCTAAAATCAGATAGATCCAAGCCATGATGTTCTCACTTTTTTAAATATGTTGGTTTTCGTTTGTTAAGAGTGAATAGGCGTCGCCTCTTGGCCAGAGATCAACTGTTATCAACTGATCTCCCAGATGTGCAGCTCGGTTTGTCGCCTGTCATCCAATATGCGTGTGTCATTTGAGGGGAAGTCCGGCACGACAAAAGAATTACTGATAAACCTTCCATCCTTGGGCATCTCGGCGGTAATTTTTTTATAAAGCCGTGACATTGGCTCCGGGGAAAGAAATGCATAGACGTAATTGTATTTTGACAGGTCCACATCCCAGAGGCTTTTACGTTGAATTTTTATATTGTCATGGCCAGACAATAGGCATCGAATAAGGGATACAAGATAGGGGAGAGGTGCGGTCTCAACGCCTGTAAAGTGGTGTTGGGGAAAGCGTTTGGCCAAGGCAACCAAAGTGCCTGAAAAACCACAGCCGAGATCCATAAAGTGGATCGGCTTGGTGCTTTTTGTTGATGATCCTGTATCCAGAATATCGCCGAGTGCTTTCCAAGTTATTTTGTTGCTGAGGTACAAAGGAACCCGTTCATCAGCGCTATTCCAATAAAAGAGTAACAACGCGAAAAAAGCCAACGGATAGAGCCATGTTGGGAGATTAAAGATAATGGCAAGCATAATGGCAAAAGGTGCCGTAAACTGAATGATAATCCACCACATCGGCAAGCGAAAGATATAGCTTAGTAAAAGGGCACCGCCAGCTTGAATTCCGACTTTAGTCCACAGGGAAAGTGTTATGGAAAACCCTTGCCACAAGGTTTGGATAACAAGGAATAACCCTATCAAAACAATTAATTGTAGGCCGATAGCTGTTAGAATAGGACGGAAGCGGTTTAACAATTGCAATAGGAGGCTCACACAGTCAGAGAATTTAATCTGGTTAACACTGAAAGGATTGTTAACTAAAAAACATCCAATTGATAGAATTATCTTATTCTATTTTATAAGATTAATTTCGGAATATTTTTGATTACCTCTTATGCGGTTATCTTTAACTGCCGCCTCGTACTTATCAATGAGGCGGCTTTAAAAATCAGTGTAAAATCAGCGCATTGTTAGTAGCTTAAATCCAGCGAGTCCAAATATGATTGATGCGGTACCTTCTATCCAACGCCGGAAAGAGCCGTAGAGCGCGATCATTTTTTTTGTGGAAAAGGCGAGAGCATACCCCCCGAAGACAACAATTCCCATAAGCCAGCAGCCACCAACGATCACATATGAAATTTCGACTGGGGCCTGAGGGCTGACACCGACGGCAATAATGGAGAGCCAGGCAAAGATGGATTTTGGGTTGGTCAGATGGATGCCAAGGCCCAACAAGAAATACTGTAATCCAGTTCTATTCTTGCCAGTATCGAGTGCTTTGGGTTCTTCTGAGCGCAGACAGGATCTGAATGATTTATAAGAAAGCCAAAATAAATAGAGCCCCCCCACAATCCGCATTGTGGTCATAAGCCAGGCATAGGAAAACAAAAAGCTGGAGAGCCCAATTGCAGCCAAGATGCCCCATGTTAAGGATCCGATCACCACGCCTGAAGCAAGAAGGACACCGGGTTTTCGTCCCTCACTCATCGATGTTGCCATGATCGCAAGATTGGCGGGGCCGGGGCTGATAGTTGCAACCAGATAAGCGATATAGGAAATGGATATTGCGGGTAGATAGGGAAGAATATCGTTTATTGAGTTCATGATCTCGGCCTTATTTATCAGGTTGGGTCGGGGCAAGGTTGTTCGATAGAGAGGTCGGGGACAATAGGTCAGTCTTTGATGTTGATTTGGCGTCTTGTCTTTTTGCAAAACGTTTAGCGCCTGCGACACATAATACCACTGCACCTGTCACGGTAACCATAGACCAACTTACGGTTTCTTCCAAAAGGCTTGCGGCTAGGACGAGACCGAAAAAAGGTTGTAATAATTGCAACTGTCCAACAGCTGCAATACCACCTTGTGCAAGGCCGCGGTACCAAAAGATAAAACCGATCAACATGCTAAAGAGAGATATGTAAGCCAAACCAATCCAGGCGGATTGTTCAATACCAACAAAAGAAGCGGGCATGGTATAGATTGTCAGAGGGGCCATAAGGGGAAGTGAGAGTACGAGCGCCCATGATATAACCTGCCAACCGCCGAGCTTGCGGGATAGTTTCGCGCCTTCTGCATATGCAAGACCACATAAGATAATGGCAATAAACATGAGGATATCGGCAAAGCCGGATCCACCGCCCCCTTGGGTTAAAGCATAACCCGCAACAAGTGCTGAACCAAGCCCTGAGAATATCCAAAAAACAGGGCGGGGGCTTTCGCCCCCGCGTAACACCCCAAATATCGCCGTAGCCAGAGGCAGCAGGCCAATGAACACGGTCGAGTGGGCCGAGGTGACTGTTTGTAAGGCGAAAGCAGTGAGCAGAGGGAAGCCAATTACGACCCCGCTGGCCACAATCACAAGAGAGAGAATATCTTCCTTGGCAGGGCGTTTTTCTTTAAAGGCCAAAAGCAGAGCAAGTGCCAAAATTGAAGCAATGCTTGCCCGCGCGAGAGTAAGAAACAACGGGTCAAACGAGGCCACGGCGGCCCTCGTTGCAGGGAGAGAGCCGCTGAAAATCAGCATACCTAAAAAGCCACAGATCCATCCGCTCGTTGTCTTGTTCATATCGTTATCACCCATTTGAGCCTGTAAAATGGCCAGCTCACCAATCGCATTCGATTTCAATTCCATTGCAATTATATTTTCTGGCACCGTTTCTATGTAGGTTGCGGTAAGAATTTTAACCAGATACAGTTCAGTACAATATTTTAAAACTGTACTGGCTATAGGATAGGTACAGATGGTGCATGATCAGAGGTGAGGTGAAAGATATTGGGTGATAAATTAAGGGATGATATGGGAAACCATCCTTTGGCGCGGACCTTGGTCGAGCAGGTCATGCAGGCCATAAAACAACGTATTTCGGCCCGAACTTTGGCTCCAGGGGCAAAGCTTCCTTCTATTCGGAGTTTTGCAGAGGTAATGCAGGTTTCCAAATCCACGGTGGTCGAAGCCTATGATCGTTTATCTGCAGAGGGGGTTATCCTCTCCCGACGCGGGGCTGGTTTTTTTGTTACAGGTCAAAATTCAGGGCACTATACGCCTTTATCTCTGGCAGAAATTGGTCCGAAGCTGGACCGAGAAGTGGACCCGCTTTGGGTCTCGCGACAATCCTTGGAAGCGGGCGAGCAATATCTTAAACCGGGGTGTGGCTGGATGCCAGCGTCTTGGATGCCAGAGGTGCCCATTCGAAAGGCTTTACGGAACCTCTCACGTGCCAATGATGCAATTTTAACTGAATACGGATCACCTCTAGGGCTTTCAGAGTTACGTCAATTTTTGGCACGTCGAGCTGCAACTTATGGAATTGAGGCCAGCCCAGATCAAATTATGCTTGCCGGGTCGGGCACGCAGGCGATTGATCAGCTCTGTCGTTATTTGTTGGAGCCAGGGGATTGTGTGATCGTCGATGATCCCTGTTATTTTAATTTTCACGCTCTTTTACGTGCGCACCGGGTAAAGGTGGTGTCGGTTCCCTTTACTCCAAACGGGCCGGATTTGGTCCAGTTTGAGCAAGCGTTAAAAGAACATCGGCCGCGATTGTATATTACCAATTCTGCCCTTCATAACCCGACCGGGGCAACCTTGTCACCAGTGGTAGCCCACAGAGTACTTAAGCTATCAGAACAATATGACCTCACCATCATCGAAGACGATATTTTTGCTGATCTGGAACCTGAACCTGCCCCAAGGTATGCAGCCTTTGATGGTTTGGATCGTGTGGTGCATATTGGGTCTTTCTCTAAAACTCTTTCTGCTTCAATACGCTGCGGTTATATCATTGCACGTCCAGAATGGATTGATGGATTGGTTGATCTGCGTATTGCGACCTCATTTGGTGCCGGGCATTTTTCGGCAGAACTGGTGTTGTCCGTTTTAAAAGATGGCGGATACCGTAAACACATTGAAGCGTTGCGTACACGCTTAGCTGGGGTAATGAGCACAACAACCACCCAATTAACTAACTTGGGTTTCAAACCGTGGATAGAACCGCGTGGGGGCATGTTTTTGTGGTGTGAACTTCCAGAAGGAGTGGACGCAACTGATCTTGCGCAACGGGCTCTGGCTCAAAATGTCGTCCTTGCGCCGGGGAGCGTGTTTAGTCTGTGCAAATCTGCGAACAGATTTATGCGATTTAATGCAGCTCAAGCTCAAGATGTCAGAATTTTTCAGACTTTAGCAGAGCTGTTATAAGAAGATCATCATTGCAGCAGTGGTTGGTATATTTATCTTGGAATAGATAACCTATTATTTTTTTAATCTTATTTTTTTTGTTTAGGAAAAATTAAGGTTTAGCTATGTATTTTCAACGATAATTGCATACTATTGTATGTTTTGGTTGATGTAGAAAATATTTATTATTCTTTGTAAGATTGTGTTTTTGATTTGTTTATTAATAAAAAATATAACTTTTACTGATTCATAAAATTTAAACTACTCATCCTTTAAGAGCTCAATCTGTTGTTATTTATAGGAAAATAGTCTTATTTTATTTGGCTATTGGTGTAGGATACATGATGTTAGGTTTTAAAGCTAAGAGTACGAATAAGCTCTCTAATAATGATAATAATAGGTTCAGTTCTAATGAGATGAGATCAATGCTTTTTGCTCTTGATAAGTCTCAAGCTGTAATTCAATTCAAGCCTGATGGGACGATTATCAACGCAAATGAAAATTTTCTGAGCGCACTTGGCTATCGTCTAGATGAGATTAAAGGCAAACATCATAGTTTATTTGTTGGACCAGAATATGCAAAAACACCTGAATATCAAAGGTTTTGGAAAAGTCTTGGGCAAGGAAAATATCAGGCTGCTGAATACAAACGCATAGGAAAAGAGGGGAATGAAGTATGGATACAAGCCTCTTATAATCCTATTGTAAACAAAGCAGGTAAAGTAACGATGGTGGTTAAGTATGCCACTGATATCACCGCAGAAACTTTGCAGAACGCTGACTATCGTGGCCAGATTGATGCTGTTAACAAATCTCAAGCTGTAATCTCTTTTAAGCTTGATGGCACTATTATTGAAGCTAATGAGAATTTTCTTGGGGCAGTCGGGTATGAACTGGCCGAAGTGCAAGGCAAACACCACAGGATCTTTGTTGAACCAGATTATGCAAAAACCTCTGAGTACCAGCTGTTTTGGGATAACCTCAGACAAGGGAAATATCAGGCTGCTGAATACAAACGAATTGGAAAAGGCGGGAAGGAAGTGTGGATACAAGCTTCTTATAACCCTATCTTTGACCCGAGCGGGAAACCTTTTAAAATCGTCAAGTATGCCACTGATATCACAGGACAAGTTCTTGCAAGACAAGAGGCTGAACGTGTTGGGAAACTTGTAGATACCAACCTGGATAAAATTTTGGCCTCTGTTGAAAAGGCAAATGGGCAAACCGGAACGGCCTCAACGGCATCTAATCAAACCTTGCAAACTGTACAGTCGGTTACTGCTGCGGCAGAGGAGTTTGAATCTTCTACTAATGAAATTGCCAAAAGTATGATGGCATCAAAAAGGGAAGTAGATACCGCGATTAAAGAGGCAACAGTTGCAGATGAGTCCACACAAAAACTGACAACAGCCGCCCAAGCCATGAATAATGTGGTTACTGTAATTCAAGATATTGCAGGCCAAATTAATTTATTAGCACTGAATGCGACAATTGAATCTGCACGTGCCGGTGAGGCAGGAAAAGGCTTTGCTGTTGTTGCTTCTGAAGTTAAGGCGCTTGCCAATCAAGTTGCGACCGCTACAGAGCAAATATCTTCAGAAATTAGCAGCATGCAGAATGTATGTAATGATGTTGTCGGTGGGTTACAAAGTATTCGAAGTGCTGTCGGTGCAGTTGAATCAAGTGTTACAGCTGTTGCGGGGGCTGTTGAAGAACAAACAGCGACAACACGTGAAATTACTCTGAATATGCAATCAGCTGTGGCTGCTGTTGGCGAAGTGAATACAGGCCTTGATACAATTTCCAGCGCTGTGAACGATGCGAATACCTTTGCTCGGGAAGGGATTGAGCTTTACCGGAGTATACAGAAAACAGGGTCTTGATCTGGTAAGCGTGTCCTTAGCCTTTATGCTTTTAGTGTTTGGTGAGAGCTTTAAACAACTTTCTCCATAGTAATATCGGTGGTTTTGTAACCGAGTGAAGCATAAAGGGCGTGGGCGGTTTTGTTGAAGGCAAAGACGTGGAGGCCGATTTTATCAATGCCGTGTTTACGAACTTCGGCTTCCAACGCCATCATGGTCGCTTTGCCGAGACCTTGGCCTCTCACTGCTTGATTGATTTCAATATCATAAATAAAGGCAGATTTTTTACCGTAATGTTCTTTGATCGCAAACCATGTGGTACCGACGGGTTGTTCAGCCGCATTGAGTATGGTGAAGATATAGTTGTTTGGGGTTTGTAATCCTTGAGGTAGGCCGTCTTCATATGACACTTTAGAGAGCTTTAGGGCCTGCTTGGCGCTATAGCCTGATTGTTGTTTGTCTTCGGCATAGGCTTTTATACCGTGTGCTTTCCATGCCGCATAGTCTGATTGAGACATGGGGACAAGTGTGGCTGTACGGCCAGTTTTTTCTGTCAAAGTAAATTATCCTATAACCTGTATCGTATTAAGCGTAGTGGTATAAGTCATTGGATAGTTATAACTTATTCATGTGGGTTGTAAACTTATTCAGCTAATACACGTCAAATGTAAAAAGAGGAACAGCAGATAATAATTTTCTGCTGCTCCTCTTAATTTAGCCGAGATGAATTCTCTCGTTAGTCTTTTTTAGGATAACCCTTACGCTTTAGCGAAGAAGAACCTGATTTATCCCGGGTTTTATCACCAGTAGGTTTATCACCCTTACTTTTGAAAGGTTTGCCAAAGGCGCCATTATTACCTGATTTGTTTGCCGATTTGTTATCGTAAGATTTTCTACCGCCTTTGGGGCCTTTATAACTTCTTGGCTTATCAGCGTATTCACCTTTTGTATCAGGACTATCAATGCCATCGTCAATCCAGGTCTTTTTAGCACCATCGGCTTGTGGGTCATTGAATTTTCCGTCTGAACCAAATTTGCCTCTTGATTTTGGTTTTCCGCTTTTGTTGGCGTAATCACGTTCGCCAGCTTTACGGTCTCCAAATTTCTTTTTGGCAAAAGGCTTATCGCCAAACTTCTTATCACCGAACTTTCTGTCGCCGAATTTTTTGTCACCAGACTTTTCATCCTGAGTACCTGAATTGTTACCTTCGGCGGCTCGGTTACTATATTCTTTACTACGATCACTTCTGTTGAAGTTATCGCGGAACGGCTTTTGCTTTTTGCTGTCACGTGGTTGACGGTGAAAGCCTTTCGCATTTTTGTCGTCCATCACATCATCGGGCTCTTCGGGAATACCTTCGAGACGTTTGACGGTAATCGTTTTTTCAATCCGGTCGTTGTTGCCGATGGTTTCAAAGAACTTTTCAGCACCTTTTGGTGTCAGCTCTACATGGGTTTCCGCCATGTGAATGCGGATGGCACCGATTTCATTTTTAGTGATGCAACCTGCGCGACATACCATAGGCAGAAGCCATTTCGGATCGGCAGTGTGTTTGCGGCCGACTGTCATGGAAATCCAAACGCCGTCTTCGAAATCTACACGTTCTTTGCGCGTAGCACCGAAGTTATCATTACGGCCACCTCTACCGCCACGTTCTCCGCCGCGATCACCACCTCTGTCGTCTCTGTCTCTTCCGCGATCTCTATCTCTGCCGCCACGCTCGTCACGATCTCGACCACCTTTATCAGAGCGGCTGATAAGCTCTTCCGGTGCCGGACGCCCAGCATTTTGGGTACGGATCAGGGCTGCAGCGATCTGTTCTGCGCCGTGTTTTTCCAAAAGCTCTTTTACAAAAGCTTGTTCGTCATCTTTTACCGGCTCAATAAGCGTCGGTGTCGCGAGGAAACGTTCACGGTCACGTTGGATGATCTCTTCGACTGACGGTGGATTAGCCCAAGTGGCCTGTACTTTGGCGCTATCAAGCAGGCGTTCGGTACGTTTGCGCCAGTTGTAAGGCACGATTAACGCGGAAATACCCTTACGGCCCGCACGGCCAGTACGACCTGATCTGTGTAACAGGGGCTCACGACTTTTTGGTATATCCGCGTGAACCACCAATTCCAGATCAGGAAGATCCAGGCCACGTGCCGCAACATCAGTTGCGATACAAACTTGTGCACGACCATCACGCAAAGACTGGATTGCGTGGCTACGTAAGTTCTGGCTCAATTCACCAGATAGCGCCACGACATCGAACCCACGATTGGCAAAACGGCTTACCATATGGTTCACCGTGGCACGGGTCGCACAGAACACGATAGCATTTTTAGGTTCGTAAAAACGGATCAGGTTAAGGATCGCATTTTCTTTGTCGTTAGGGGCCACAGTTAAGGCGCGATATTCAATGTCGCTATGCTGCTTTTCTTCGGCTTTTGTGCTGACACGCACGGCATTACGCTGATAGCGTTTGGCAAGCATACCGATAGAGCGCGGAACCGTTGCCGAGAACATCAGGGTACGACGTTCTTTTGGTGTGGTGTCGAGCATGTACTCAAGATCATCACGGAAACCAAGATCAAGCATCTCATCGGCTTCATCCAGAACAACCGCGCGAAGGGCGCTGATGTTCAAAGAGCCACGTTCGATATGATCGCGTAGACGGCCCGGGGTACCAACAACGATATGAGCACCGCGATTAAGCGCACTACGTTCTGTACGCATATCCATGCCGCCAACACAGGTCGCTGTGTGAGCGCCCGTATTTGCATAGAGCCATTCCAACTCGCGCATCACCTGAAGGGCAAGTTCGCGTGTTGGTGTAATAATCAGGGCAAGAGGCGCAGCAGCACGTTTGAAACGCTCATCGTCGCCAAGTAGTGTTGGCGCGAGTGAAATACCAAAAGCAACGGTCTTACCTGACCCCGTTTGAGCGGAAACCAAGGCGTCGGCATCGCGAAGTTCTGGTGCAAGTACAGCCTTCTGCACAGGGGTCAGAGCTTTATAGCCTTTTTTGCCAAGGGCTTTTGCAAGAGCAGGGTGGACACCTTCAAAGGGATCGACCTCAATTACAGGCTCTGCTTCATGGACTTCTTCTACAGACGCTTCTGAGGGCGCGTCCGCTGGAGCAGTCTCTGCTTCGACAGTCTGAACGGGCTCAACAGCTTTCACTGCTTTTTTAGCTTTTGCTTTTGGGGCTTCTACGACTTCTGCTTCCGCTTCTGGAGCTTCAACAGTTTTTTTGGCTTTTGTGGTTTTCGGAGCTGCTTTAGGTTTTGCTTCTTTTTTGACTTTTACAGCTTTTTCTTTTGTCTCAGTGCTATCAGAAGACTCAATGTTATCTGAAACCTGGGTGTTATCTGAAACCTTTGGTGCCTTTTTAGGTTTGGCAACTTTCTTTGGCTTGTCAGCTTTTTCTACAACGTCTTTCTCGGCAGCTACAGATTTTTTTGCCGTTTCAGCCTTCGTCGTCGCTTTTGCTTTAGGCTTTGTTTTCGTTTCGGCCTTAGCTTTGGCGGGGGCTTTCGCAGGCGCTTTCGCCTTTGTCACTTTTTTGGGCTTAGCGGCTACTTTTTTTTCAGCCTTAGCAACATTAGTTTCGTCATTTGCTTTTTCGTCATTTACCGGGGTTTCCGAATTAGACATGTGTTTTTCTCTCTGAGTATGAAACAGAACTTTCCGGCTTTTGTCGTTCCGGAGGGGGTTCTGGCTGCGCGGCAAGGGCCATCAGTTTGACGGCATCATTTTAAGGCGCTGCAATAATAAGTAAAGTTATAGGCCGCAATGCACTATAGGGCGGCAGTGTGTCTTTGTGTTGTGATCTCGTTTAGGCAATACTGGCGCTGTTGTACGTCGGGATGGCTTGGATGTAAAGCTAACAGATAGATCCCTAACGCTTTCTTTATATAAAGAGATTGGCTAGGCTGTGTTGGATCTCTTTTTTACAATCATAAATAATCTTACAGGAGAAGGCGTTGGAAGCCACATGTCATTGTAAAGCCGTTCGTATTAGCATTGCTCAAAAGCCTGAGTTTCTGGTGAGCTGTAACTGTTCCCTGTGCCATCGTTACGGCACACTTTGGTGCCATTTCCCGTCAGAAAAAGTAACCGTGGAATGCGAAGAGAGTGCAACCAAAGCCTATAAATGGGGTAAAGAAACCATCGACTTCCATCACTGTGCTTCCTGTGGCTGCGTGACCCACTGGAGCAACGTCGAAGGACACGAAAACCCCCGGATAGCAATCAACGCCCGCCTTTTCGACCGTACCGAAGCCGCAGATATCAAAATCCGCAAGTTCGACGGCGCAGATAGCTGGCAGTTTGTTGATGAGTGAGGAGAGAGATTGAGTAATCATCTTTACATTATTTCTCCTGATTATTATGAATAAATTCATCCCTATAATTGTGATTTTAAACTGGCTAATAGTATGAAGCACTTTATCTTTTTTGTTTTTATGTCGCTGTTTGTTCTAGAATTTACTCCAAACTTGGCGATTGCAGATACATCATCAGAACAGTCACAAAGCGAAGTTGAATTTCAAAAAGCTGTTTCTGCTTTAAAAGCGGGTGATAGAGATTTGTCTGTATCTATTTTTACAGAGCTTGCTGAACAAGACCATGTAGAGTCTCAATATGAACTTGCAACCATCTTTTTCAATGAACGTGGTGGACCAAAGGGGAAAGGAAAAGAAGCCTATCACTGGTATAGATTAGCAGCAGAAAAAGGTCACGCTAAAGCGCAACACAAACTTGGTTTAATTGCTTCAGTTGGAATGTTTGGGCTGAAGAGTACTGAGGTTGCTATTAAATGGTATGATAAGGCAGCAAAACAGGGTTTGGTCGAAGCACAACACGATCTTGGTCTGTTTTATGTAAAGTACTTTACTCGTAATTATGTTCATTCTTATGCTTGGCTCTTAAATGCCGCTTCGAATGGGCACGCGACTGCTGGGCGTAAGTTGAAGGTTCTTTCTAACCACATGGCACCGCATCAAATATCAGAAGCAGAAAAGCTAGCAGATATGTTACTGCGCCCAGATTCAATAACATCTAAACCCGCAAGTTTATTAAGATGGGATTTTAAAAGCGGCATAGATGCTTATAAAAAAGAGGATATGAATACTGCCTTTGCAATTATTTATCCCTTGGCTCTTGATGGATATCAAGAAGCACAATACCAAATTGCCCTTATGTATGAAAAGGGAGAGGATGCGCCACATGATGAACAGATCGCTTTTCAGTGGTATGAAAAAGCGGCTTTAAGAGGCTTTCCTCAAGCACAATCTGCGTTAGGTTTGCGCTATGCTATTGGAAATGGGGTTAAACAAGATTTTGTACAAGCGTATACATGGTTAAGTATAGCCAATGCCTATCAAGATGTTGAGGCTTCTGAGCTAATCGAAATTATTGATTTTCAACTAGACTCAAGCCAAATAAAGCAAGTCGAAGAAGATGTGTCTGATTGGGTCACCAATCATCCGAAATTTACTCCTAATCTTAATCGAAAAGGTGCTCCTCGCCCACAATTTTAAGTTTTGCGGAAACAGTAGAAATCTCTTATTAGGAAGACCTATTGATGTCCGCAATGAACCATTTTGGAGCAGATTTTCGATAGCTGAATTGTTTGCCTGGAACGAGTACTGATGGTTCATCAAAAGTCGTGATCGTTAGAGAAATTTTATCGTAACCTTCATCTATCGCACAAATGGAACCGCCGCAGTTTGGGCAAAATCCACGTTGGGTTTTTTCAGAAGATTTGAATTTTGCAGGCTCACCACCTGGGCCTGTCCAGGAAAAATTCTTAAGTGGAAATTCAACCCAAGCAACAGTTGGTGCACCCGACCATGTTTGGCACATTCGGCAAGAACATAGATGTGGAAATGTCGGTTTGCCTGTGGCCTGAAATCGAATATGCCCACACAGACATCCCCCGGAAAATTCTTTTGGCTTTTTTGTCATATAACATTGGCCCTATAGGTGTTCAATTTGGGGATTTTATCGGGTGAGAACATGAAGACAAGGAATACTCTTAAGCGTCATCAAAGTTAAAGTTTAAGTCCCACAAAACGTTGCATGGACGATCTCCTCGGGTTTTGGCGGCAGTTCGATATCTGCGCGTTCGGGTTGCTCGTTATAGGGATCAGATAGCACCGCCAGCAGGCGTTCGAAGGGGGCGTAGTCTCCGGTGATCGCGGCTTGGATCATGGCCTCGATCTGGTGATTGCGGGGGATGAAGATTGGGTTGACGGATTTCATTTTTTCATGACGTTCAGCAGGTGTGTTTTCGCCTTGGGAGAGACGTTTTCTCCAACTCACGAGCCAGTTGTCCAGTGCCTCGGGTTCCTTAAACAAATCTCTGAGGTTTTCAACACTGCCTCCTTTATCATCTCCGTCCTCTAACAGAGAGCGAGCAACGCCCGTGAGGTGGCGGAAGAAGAGGGTGAAGTCGACTTCGTTGTCGGAGAGCAGTTTCAGGCTGTCGCCGATAAAGTCGGGGTCGCTTTCTGTGAGGGTGAGCAGGCCTAATTTTTCACCAAAGCCATTGAAGTAATAATCGCTAAAGATATCCTGGAAACCGTCGATAGTTTCTTGGCCGATGCCGACGGCGATATCCGGGTCTTCGTGTAAGATCGGCAGCAGGGATTGGGCGAACTGGGACAGGTTCCAATGGGCGATAGAGGGCTGTTTACCCCAGGCGTAACGCCCGGCGTGGTCGATGGAACTAAATACCGTGCCGGGGTGGTAGGTATCCATGAAAGCACAGGGGCCAAAGTCGATGGTCTCTCCTGCGATTGACATGTTATCGGTGTTCATGACGCCGTGGATAAAACCGACCTGCATCCAGCGCGCAATGAGGTACGCTTGTTTGTCCATCACTGCCTCTATCAGGGCGCGGTAGGGCTGATCAGCCTTTGCTGCCTCTGGATATTGACGGGCAATGATATAATCGGCGAGGATTTTGGTCGCTTCGGTATCTTTGCGGGCGTAATGATATTGAAAGGTGCCAACACGGACATGGCTTTGAGCGACGCGAGTAAAGACAGCACCGGGTAGGGGACCTTCTTCACGCAGGATGCGTTCACCTGTTTCAACGGCCGCGAGGGCGCGGGTGGTTGGGATGCCAAGTGCCGCCATGGCTTCACTGACCACGTATTCACGCAATACCGGGCCAAGCCACGCACGGCCATCACCACCGCGGGAATAGGGGGTACGACCAGATCCCTTGAGATGAATGTCTCTGCGGATACCATCTGTTCCCACTGTTTCTCCAAGCAAGATAGCCCGGCCATCGCCAAGCCGTGGCGACCAACCACCGAACTGATGCCCGGCATAAACCATCGCCAGAGGGCTTGCGCCTTCCGGGATGGTGTTGCCTGCAAAGATTTCAGCGGCTTTGGCTGTATTTAGGTCTTCAGGGGTAATCCCTATAAGCTCGGCAAGGGCAGTGTTCATTTTGATCAGCTTTGGCGCTGCCACAGGTTTTGGATCCTGTCGGGTATAGAATTGTTCCGGGAGGCGTGCGTAGCTGTTATCAAAGGGGATTTTCATAAGGGATACCGAGCTTTGGTTTGAATGTGATCCTTAAGGTAGGCACTGTACCCTCTTGCGACAAATGGAAAATGGGGACACGGGTATAGTTTGCCAGATCAAGCTTTTTTTTGCGCTGAATAATACAATTCTTGTCGTGAAATCTAAATTGATAAAAAAGTAGAATCTGGGCCCTTGGTCTTTGTTCGAAATCTTGAAAGGCTATATATTAATCGATCACTGATTTATTCTTTAGATCGGTTAGTTCTTGAAGGAGAGTATCTCTCAGTCCGATATTAAGCGTTTCAGCCTTTAACTTTTCTAAATGCCAAATAACTCTATCATGTAGTGTCGGATCGTATTTTAAGCAGACACCTATTAACAATATGGCTGCTATTTCTTTTTTCTTATCTGATCCAACTTGTAGGATGTGAAAGTAAATTGATGCACCTCTAGAGACTTCACGGTGGCAGTCATCCATTATGGTTTGTTGTAAAGAATCTACTGTTCCGAAGCCTATCTCTGCAAGTAAGTCGAGACAAAAGGGGCGTGCCTCTTTAGGACAGTTTTGTAATATTTCAAGGACACAAGGCACTACTGCTACAGCAGCTTGATACAAGTCCCCTTGCACGATGACATGATTATCAATACGCCAATAAGCATCGTGTGCCTGATTTTTTGTTATTGCACGAGAAAGGTCCAGAAGAGCAGTTGAGATGTTCGAATTTGAGCTGGGTACCGTTTCAAGTTTACGCCAATCGTGACGGTTAATTTCACTCAAAGGCAAAAAATACCTGTAGCATTATTTAAGTTTTCCCGATTAAAGCGTATCATCAAGTTCATCATGAATTTAGTGATAACATTAAGGAAATACAACTTAAAGTGATTGTTATGTTAATTATAGAGAATACCGGATATTAACAATTTTGGAGTTAAAGATTGGCGCGAAAAAAAAGTGATTACAATCCGGATCTCTCTGCTGATGTGGGGCTTACGATTAAGCGGGCTGAGCATGCGGGGCTAAAGCTGGCGATTATTGGGCGATCTGTTTCACTGGTTTTACTCGGGGTGTGGCTGGTGCTTTCCCGGGTGTCGAACAACCCGGATATCGCGATCAGCTTCGCGTTTTTGGTTGGGGGCTTTCTGGTTTTGGGGCTTCTCCATTACAGACTGATTGCAACACGCTTTGATTTTTTTTGGATAAAGTATCTCTTTATCACATTGGATATTGCCATAATTTCCGCTCTGATCGGGACCCAACCGCTCTATCCGGAGATGGACCTTCCTGCGGTGATCATTTTTCGCAGTTCCTTGTTTCCGCTTTATTTTGTCATTCTGGGGGTGGCGGCCTTTAGTTTTTCACCCCGCCTTGTTCTGTGGTCCGGTGTGGTCGGGGCGCTGGGATGGCTTGGGGCCTATCTGGCAGCTGCGAAACGCGACGTTCTGGTTCTGGATTGGTCAGATATTCCCCTCAACCCGACAGCGCAACAGGTGGTTGATGTTATTCTCAACCCAAGGTTTGGCGGTACGGGCAGTCGGTTTCAGGAAGGCGTGATCCTGATCGTTGTGGCGTTGTTGATCGCGATTGTGATGTATCGGGCGCAGATTACTTTGCGTGATAAAATCTCTGCCGAGCGCGACCGTCAGTCCATTACCGGGATCTTTGGTCGTTTTGTACCGGAACCAATTGTAACCGCCATGATAGAGGACGAAGGGCTTTTAGAACCAATAGAGCGTGAAGCCACCATTCTCTTTGCTGATGTCGTTGGTTTTACAAGCCTGACGGAACGTCTAGGGCCAAAGAAAACCGTTGAAGTCCTCAACAGTTATTTTGATGAGATGACGGGTATTGTGACCGACCAAAATGGCATCGTTGCCACCTTTCACGGTGATGCTATTTTGGCGATTTTTAACGTACCCTTGGAAAACACAGATCACACAAGGCATGCGCTAAAAGCCGCAGAGGAAATGCTGAGTAGAGTTCAAAACAAAAGCTTTGCGGGGGAAGAAATCTCTATTCGCATTGGGTTGAACAGCGGCTCTGTGATTGCTGGAAATGTCGGTGGGGGGGGGCGTCAAAGCTATACCGTTTATGGTGATGCGGTGAATCTTGCTGCTCGAAAAGAAAAAAATGTATCGTTACTTGTGTCTGAATATACAAGATCCAAATTAACTGATCCGTCCCTTTTGAGATTGATGGGGAATACAACGGTTCGGGGGCAAAGCCGCCCATTGGACGTATTTACGCTTGAAGAGTGTATTCTTTGAGCGTTTTCGCCGCTTTGTTGTAAATAAACTCTTCAACTTTGTCGTGTTAGGATCATTCCTTGTAAAAGAGGGATCAGTTTTTATGTGCGCATTTAGGACGTTGGAAACTGTAGGCCTCGTGACAAAATACCTCATGATATAATGTCTGATGATGCGGGTGTGTAATTGATGAGGCGTTGGAAACGAGGTCACCATAAAAAGATAATTCTGGGGATCAATAGATGACGATACGTAACAAGCTTATGTTGTTAATTTCAGTGTTGTTAAGCGTCACGATTTTAATCGCGGGCACAATCAGCTATCTCCAGACCACCGAGTTGGTGTCAAAGCGACTTTATAACAATGAGCTTCCTGCGACCGTTTCTTCGATCCGAAACGATATTGAGAAAAAACTAAACGTTTATCTGACGACTTCTTTTGCTGTTGCGGATAATACCTTTGTACTCGATTGGTTTGACCAAGGGGAACCAGCAGAAGGTATCGCTGGATGGCAGGCTTATGCCGCACGGGTTCAGCAGAGAACAAAGGCTTTTAACGTATCTCTGGTATCTAACGCTACGCGAAAATATTATGATCAAGATGGTTATAACGAAGGGGCGAGCGGAGCCATCAAGTTTTGGTTCGACGCTTTTTTAGAGAGCAATCAATCTTATGAAATGGTACTCGATAAAAACGAAACCACGGGTGATAAATGGAAGATGTTTACCAATGTCAGGGTTGATGTTGGTGGTAAACTTGCCTCTGTTGGGCTTGGGGTTGGAGCGGAAGAACTTGCCAAAGACATCGCCAATATCAAGGTGGGTAAATCCGGCTATGTTTATCTGACTACGGCAGATGGCACCATCAAACTTCATAGAGATGCAGAGCTTATCGGTAAGGAGAATATCACCAAGGCTGTTGGGATATCAGACGTTGCTGGAAAGCTTTTGGCGGTATCATCAACCGAGGGTGAAAGTGGGGTTAATCTTGCCAATTATACTGGTGTCAATGGTGAGATGATTGTTGGTGCATCCTGGATACCTTCTATCCAGTCCTTTGTTATTGTTGAGGTGCCCGCGATTGAAATTTTTGGCGAAATCACGCAATCCATGACCGAAATCGCCTTGATTGTTCTGGTTATCCTGATTGGAGCTGTTTTTGTGGTCTTTCTGATTGCCCGCCAGATATCTTCACCGATTAACAAGATTACGGCGGTGGTGGGTGAGCTAACCCAAGGTAATACGAATGTGGAAGTCCCTGCGCAAGAAGGCAAAGACGAGATTGGTGCGATCGCCAGAGCAGTTGAAGTTTTCAGGCTTGGTATCATTCAGAACACAAAGCTTGAAGAAGAACAAAAGGGTGCTGCAGAGCGCAATGAAACTGAAAAACGCAGACTGATGGCAGAGATGGCCGAGGATTTTGAAAGCAGTGTTGGCTCGGTGGTAGAGTTTGTGTCGAAGGCTTCATCCGATCTTAGTCAGACCGCGCAATCTATGTCGGCGATATCAGAAGAAACCCGCGCGCAAGCAGCAACAGTTGCCTCGGCTTCGACTGAGGCTTCAGCAAATGTACAAACCGTGGCTGCCGCAACCGAAGAGCTCACGGCCTCAAGCAACGAGATTAGCCAACAGGTTTCGCAGTCTGCCACCGTGGCCAGAGAGGCGGTGGACCAAGCTACTCATTCAAAAGATAATATTAGCGAGCTTATCAAGGCGGCGGAAAAAATTGGCGAAGTGATCAGCCTGATTACTGATATTGCTGAACAAACTAATCTTTTGGCCTTAAATGCCACGATTGAAGCGGCGCGTGCCGGAGATGCGGGTAAAGGTTTTGCTGTTGTGGCAAGTGAAGTTAAAAATCTGGCTAACCAAACCGCGAAAGCAACGGATGAAATCCGCGGTCAGGTCGAAGGTATTCAGTCCTCTACGCAGCTCGCGGCTGATTCTATTGACGGCATCAGTGTAACAATCCAGCAAATTGATCAAATCGCCTCTTCTGTTGCGGCAGCAGTCGAAGAGCAAACTGCGGCGACACAGGAAATTGCACGCAACGTGGATCAAGCAGCAGCCGGGACCCGGGAAGTATCTTCTAACATCAGTGGCGTAACCGAGGCATCGGGCGAAGTGGGGAAAGTTTCCAATCAAGTTCTTCACGCAGCCAGTGAGCTTGGTATAAATTCAGATCGCCTGAAAGAAGAAGTCGCA
Source organism: Kiloniella antarctica (assembly GCF_042682825.1). Classification (NCBI taxonomy): domain Bacteria; kingdom Pseudomonadati; phylum Pseudomonadota; class Alphaproteobacteria; order Rhodospirillales; family Kiloniellaceae; genus Kiloniella; species Kiloniella antarctica. The sequence goes on along the minus strand of NZ_JBHUII010000004.1, from coordinate 234,706 downwards.
AAATTCCTCACGCAGATTAGAACAGGAACTTAAAGGCTTATTGCATTGGCAAAATAATAACGGCTTGAAATCCGTTGTTATTTGCAAGGGTCAGCTTTCCATTATGAATGCGAACGACAGCGGCAACCAGTGAAAGTCCTAATCCGTTTCCGGGTAAATTTCTGCTTGATTCTACACGGTAAAAACGCTCCAGCACATTGGTGTGTTCATCTTCGGGAATACCTGTGCCTTCATCATGAATAATAATCTTGGCTTCGGTATCGTTGGATGACAGATCGATTGTGATTGTACTGTTTTTGGGGCCATATTTAATTGCGTTGTCAATCAGGTTGGAAAAACATTGGATGATTAAGTCCCGATCTCCCAAAACTCTTTCAGGGCGAGAACTTTCATTCAACTTGTCCTGCAAGACAATTCTCTGACCTTTATCTTCGGCAAGAGGTTCGTAAATTTCTATGGCGTCTTCGAGTAATGACCCAAGCGATATCGGGTCGAAGTTGGTTTCGAGTTCCCCAGTTTCTAAGCGCGTGATGCTCAAAAGTGCGGCAAAGGTAATGAGGAGTTGATCAACTTCTGATATCGCGGCTTCGACAAGTTTACGGTTATTATCATTTTCTGCCAGCGGTACCAGTCTTTCCAGACGTCCGTGTAGTCTGGTTAAGGGAGTGCGCAAGTCATGAGCGATGTTGTCTGTAACGTGCCTGATACCGTCCATCAGGGTTTCAATACGATCAAGCATGGAGTTGAGAGTATGGGCCATAACATCGATTTCATCACTGGTTCTGGATATGGGAATGCGTTTGGAAAACCTTCCCAGCATAATCTCTGAACAAGTGGTGTTGATGAGGGCGAGGCGTTTTTTTAAGCCTTTGTGCAGGATAACACCAGCAATGGCACCCCCCAAGATGCTTAAGAGAAGGGCGCCCAAAAAAACAAGGAATACCTGATCTTCCAGCTCTTCTTCCTTGGAGGTATCTAATCCAAGTAACAGGTGATACTGGTCGCCAAGGGGCATACTTAAAAAACGATATTCTATCGGGTGCGATGCGTCGTCTTCTACTTCAGTAAAACCTTTGGTTTTCGGGACTTCTATCGGCCAGACAGAAATATTTCCAGAGAGTTTGTTGTAAGAACCATCTGTGAGAAGGTAAATTTTCGTATCCGCAAGTTCTTGTTTTGCTCGACGATCAATTAGGGCTTGGAGCAATTTGATTCCCCCAAGCTCATAGACTTCGTTCATGTCATTACTTTTTGTTTGCAAGCGGTTGTCGATTTCCCTTTCCATAAAATGTTCGGAAGTCTCGGAAACGATCCCTTCAAAAACAAAATTGATCAGAAAAAAAACGCCCCCAATACTAAGTGCGAATTTAAGGGAGAGGGAAAGGTGGGGGAGTTTAATCTTCACGGATACAATACCCCGCTCCACGAATGGTGTGTAACAGTTCTGTGGTAAAGCCCTTATCGATTTTGTTGCGCAACCTGCTCATATGGACATCAATGACATTGGTCTGTGGGGCAAAGTTATAATCCCATACCTGTTCAAGTAATATGGTTCGTGTCACCACCTGACCAGCATGGCGCATCATGAACTCAAGAAGCTTGTACTCCTTGGGTTTGAGATCTATTTCCTGACCTGCACGGGTGGCTTTACGAGAGAGAAGATCAATTTTTAATGCCCCAACATTCAGTTCGGTTTCTCCACCAGCGGGGAGCGTTCGTTTCAGGAGAACTTGAACCCGTGCCACGAGTTCCGCGACAGAGAAGGGCTTGACCATATAGTCATCCCCGCCCGAACGCAGGCCGTCAATCCTATGGCGAACTTCCCCCAGTGCGGAGAGAACAAGAACGGGTGTCATCACATCTGTCGAGCGCAATGTTTTCAAGATAGACAGGCCGTCCTTACCCGGAAGCATCCGGTCGAGGATAATGATGTCGTAGTCTTCGTTGGCCGCCATGTAGAGACCTTCGCGGCCGTCGTGCACTGTATCGGTGATGAAGCCTGCTTCTTTTAAAGCCTGGGAGACGAAATCAGCGACTTCGTGGTCATCTTCTATAATCAGCGCCCGCATTTACGACTATCAATCTATTCTGGTTCAACTTTGCCGTCACCCTCAAGTCCTGTCTTAAGGCGATGAGCTGATGGTTCTAAGCAGATATTAGCACGGAGAAAGGGGAAATAAACAACATGAATAAAAATTTAGAATTCAGCCACTGTGAGTTTATGTCGGGTGACTTAAGTTGCCTCTATCAGTAAAGAAAGCCACTGAGTTTATCTGTGAGTTTATCTGTGAGTTTATCTGTGAGTTACTTGTGAGATACCTACTAGATACCCATGAAATATATGTGGGAATTTGAAACGATCTCCTCTCTCTCGCGCTCGCTGCTCTCTCTCTTTGGTTCTTTTTACATCTTAGAGGGTTGAAAGCGCTTATGATCAAAAAAAGAAAATTCAGAACACTTTTGTCTCTGTCCGTAATTCCCGTCGCTCTACTTGGGCTTGCCAACTTTGAAGCCGTGAGAAGTTTTAGTGCTCTCAGTTATCTGGCTCTGATTAAAAAGCCAATTCTGGTGGGGGCATTATCACAATCACCAGAGAGCTTTGCGCAGCAAAATGCTTCGATCTTTAAAGAAGGCGCGGGGACTTTACATATTAATGAGGGAGTTTGGGATATTGATCAACCGCTTATCATTGATGGTCCTTTGACGATATCAGCGGGAACAACCCTTAATCTTGCCCCAAACAGCTACATTATTGTGCGTGGTGCTTTAACGGCCATTGGTACGGATACTAGCCCTATAATATTACAAGGTAAAACAGGTCAACTCTGGAAAGGGATCTATGTCTACGAAGCGAAAGATGTTTCCCAACTTAAAAATGTTGTCATTACGAACACCAATGCGCTTGTTGATGGGTACTTACAGCTGACAGGTGGAACGACCTTCTACAAGTCAGATGTGACGATGGAGGATACAGCCTTTAATCATTCAGAGGCTGAGGATGGTCTGAATATTATCAATTCAAACTTTACCTTAAACGATACGCATTTTGATGATATGCATTCCGATGCATTGGATAGTGATTATTCCCAAGGGGACATCAAAGGAAGTAAGTTTAATGCTATCGGTGGTGATGCCATTGATCTTTCAGAAACCAAGAGCTGGGTTCGGAATCCCTATATTTATAATGTTCACGATAAAGCGATTTCTGCGGGGGAGAATTCGACGGTCAACGTGATCGGTGGTTATGTTAAATCCGTTGGTGTTGCAGCCGCGGCAAAAGATGGCAGTGTCCTTGAAATTGTGGGCACCCGGATTGAGGATGTCGCGCTTTTTGGACTGATGACCTACGTAAAAAAATCGTCGTACAGTTATCCTACCCTCAATGCCCATAGCCTTGATTGGGCTGGAAAATCTCCTAAAGGGGGAAACAATAACTGGATCAGACAAGAGAACACAGTTCTAACTATTGATGGCAACGAGGTCCCTGAGAAAATCATCGACGTCAAAGCCCTCTACAAAGGTGCTGTAATGTCGAAGTCATAAGTAATTTTTAAGTGTAGGTATGAGGCCGTTGTATTAGCCAACGGCCCTTAGAGGGGTAATGTGAAGTGTCCCATTCTCTCCGTTGACGATATCAGCTTCAACCCCATAGAGGTTTCGGATCAAAGATTCTGATAAAACATCTTGAGGTCGCCCGTCGGCAATAATTCGTCCTTTGGATAGGCATATCAATCGATCTGCGTATCTACCCGCAAGTGAAATGTCATGCATGGCTGCCATGGCTGTGGTCCCGTTGTTTTTGCAATGTGATGATACTTTGTCGAGAACGATCAATTGATGCCTGAGATCCAAAGCGGCAGTAGGCTCGTCAAGAAATAGTACATCAGGGTTACGAAAAAGGGATTGTGCAAGGTAAACCAGCTGTCGCTGCCCGCCACTTAGTTCATCCAGCGTTCTGGTTGCCAGGCTTTCCAGTCCAAAAGCAATTAAGCTTTGATAAGCCTCTGCTTGTAGATCTTCAGGAACGCGCATTCCAAGAGAAGTTAGCCGGCCAAGCAATATCACCTCTAAGACAGTCAGGGACGACGTACCGCCCGTGTCTTGGGGCATGTAAGCTATGACTTCTCCACATTCTTTGGGGGAAAGATTAAGTCGATTTTGAAAATTAATTTGCCCTTCAGAGGGGATTAAGCCTGAAACAGCTTTAAGTAAGCTGGATTTTCCTGTGCCGTTTGATCCAAGTAATGCTGTGAATTCGCATGGGTACAGTGAAAATTTTATATCTTCTAAAACTTTCACCGTTCGATAACTTACGGTCATGTTTGAAATTGTAAGCATCACCAGTGACTCTTTTTGTGAGTAAGAATAAGGCCGAATAGAAATGGAACGCCGATAACAGCAGTGACAATACCAATGGGGACGACATAACCGGGGGATATTATTTTTGATACAATTGAGGCTCCAATCATGAGAAGTCCCCCAACAAGACCAGAGAGCGGCATTAAAATACGGTGGTCTTCGCCAACTATCATACGTGCAATGTGTGGTGCAACTAATCCAATGAAGCCGATAGTCCCGACAAAGGCAACTGCACCAGCTGTAAGGAGGGAAACAAGCAGAAAGATTTTAATTCGGAGGCGTTGTACATTTACCCCAATACTTCTAGCGCGTTCGTCGCCCATCCGTAACGCTGTGAGCTGCCAACTGTTTCGGGCAAGTATAACCATCGATAGAATAAGGATGCTGGATGATACTGAAACGGAGAACCAGGAAGCTTTGAGCATGCTTCCAAAAAGCCAAAAAACAATTTCCTGCAGAACTTCTGGAGAAGCCATATATTGAACAAGGGATTGCAGGGATTGAAATAGAAAAAGAGTGGCAATGCCTGCCAATATCATAATTTCGGCGGTTACTCCCCGAACATGTGCGAAACCATATACCAGCCCACAAGCTAGGCCTGCCATGATAAAAGCGGCTAAGGGGACAGTGAAACCAGGTATAAAGGGAAGCTCGAACCCTATTAAAATGGTTACTGCAGCACCAAAACCGGCAGCTGCTGAAAAGCCCAACGTATAAGGAGAGGCGAGAGGATTACCCAGTATTGTTTGCATTTGAACACCGGCGATACCCAGTGATGCGCCAACCACCAATGCCATCAAGGTCATGGGAAGGCGGATGGAGTGTACAATGACGTAAACGGTAGGATCAGCTTGAGATTGTGGGGAAACCAGAGCACTTAAAACGTCAAAAGCATTTAAAAAGGCGGGACCGACAAGAATATCGGTAACTAAAAGAGCGAACAAAGCAAAGATAGCGATTAATAAGCAAAACAAACGTTTGTTAACTAAGCGGGTATAGGTTGTGTCAAAAGAGTTTTGGGTTTGCTGTTCAGATATGTTTGACGACACGGCGGTTCTCCTTATCCAGCTAAATGGAATTGCCAGATCAAATCCCCCCAGAAATCATTATTAAGGCAAGGTTATTGCAATGATTTATCTTCCAGACATTACGGTCTGAATTTTATTTTCCGGGGGGAACAGATTTATTTTTCTAGTTTGATCATGAAGACACCATCAGCTTCGATCGGGAGGTATTTTTCGTAAAACTTACGATGATTTTCTACTGGATCAATATCCAAAAATGCTTCAGGGTGAAGCACCTTGGCGATGTATTGCAAGAAGGTAAAGTCATAGAGAGTACGTGCCCCGCCGTGATAGAGGGCATGGACGTCACCTTTTTTAACACCTTCAAAACCATTCCAACCTGCGCGTTCAACATACGGCTGTAAACGAGATCGTGTGAGTTCTGGTTTAGCATCAAAACCCATAAGAACAGCTTTGTCTCTGCCAACCCAGTCAGAACCTGCAATGAAGATCGCTTGGGGATTTGAGGCAACCACAAACTCAGGATTTAGGGGGCCCCAACTTTCAATTTTCCCGTCGCCGATATTGTTTCCACCAGCAAGGCCGATAACACTTGCCCACATGGTTTTGGAGTATGTATTGCCGTATTCTTGAGGCCCCTTGCTACCAAGCTCAACATAAACCCGCTTAGGATCTCCGCCAGCCTTTTTTACACGATCAAGAACATCTTGAACGGCGGTTGCATATTCGGTCGCAAGTCGCTCTGCACGTTCTTCTTGGCCAATAATTGTACCAAGAATACGGGTAGAGGCTACATGTTTTTCGACAGTTTGTGCATTGTAATCGACAACAACAACAGGAATGCCAGCTTCTTGTAACTTATCAATACTGTTTCCAAGTGAACGATATTGCCAGGCTGCTAAAATCGCAACATCAGGTCTTACAGCAATGGCGGTTTCTACAGAAAAGGTTCCAGAATCAACTTCGCCGACATCAATAAGGGTTTCAAGTTTTGGATCGATTTTTAAATATTTTTTCCACTGTGAATTACGCCATCCTTCCCAAGTCGCTCTAGAAATGGCAACAACATTTTCGTAACCAACTTTCCCACTAATGGCATAAAAATCTTCAAAATAAAATCCAAGGAGTATTCTTTTTGCTCCCTTGGGAACTTCGACGGTGCGCCCTTCGGTATCTGTTATTGTTATCATCTCAGCTTTAGCATGTGCGAGGCCCACGGAAAGCGAAAGGCTCATGGCAAATGCCATAAAACCAGTAATCAATTTACGGTACATATTTATATCCTTTGAACAGCATAAGCTCTGATATTCAGAGTTGATTTATTTATGACATTTTGCTGTTGAAAGGAGGCGCGCGAATATGGGAGAACCGTTGAAGATCTGGAATGGTTGCAGTATCTGAACTGATGTACCATTTGAGCGGCGAAGCCACTTGTTGTCGGTAAAGACTATTGATCTGTGGTGATGTTGGAAGGACTGTTTTTGCAAACCCAACACACCACTTGCATGGTACATCTGTCTCCGACGAGGGATCGTTTGGTGAGCTATCCTGTGTAAGGTTTACCAGCTTCAGCCCAGTTGGTGTACAGATAATAACCTGTGTAATTTGAGAGCTTTGAACCTGGCTGTCTATGTTCAATGCGCTGACGGGGGTAACAATACCTGTCATAAGTAGCTGAGCGATCAACCAGAATAATACCGGCATCAATCTTAGATCACTATATGTACTCAATGGTTTAAACACAGGTTTAGTATTCCATCACCGCCATTTGAATGGCAATCTATATGTTGTTTATAAATCCCGTCAGGAATTGAGGGTGATATTAAGGACATCTTTTTTACTTGCAAGTGCTTATGACTGCTATGACATAATGTCGCAAACTTCCAACTGCGTTTATGGATAATTATTTATCTGTAAAATCAAGCCGCAGATTTTAAGCGGCTTTGGGAAAGGTATTCATTCAACATAACTTTTAGGTCGTCGTATTCAATTTTTAAGTCCGTACTTGAAATCGACAACGGAGTACCGGTCATTTTGTAATTCACTCCTGATATACTTCGCTGTAAAAAGTTACCCTTGTCGATGTAACTTTTGGGATCATTTATGTGGATGAGGATGCACTTGGTGCCCTTTTTTTCATATTCTCCAAATTCTGTGATTTCGGACCAAAGGATAACGTTCGCATTATAATTAATACCTTCATCCGTTATGATAAGACCCGGCTTGTTCGAAAATAATCGCGCAAGAGCTACCAGACCGCAAAGGCCAAAGAACATCATCCCAAAGAACCCTATTCCTTGAAGGACCAAGAGTTCCTGAGCGCTTCTGTCGCTGGAAACTTGCTCGTGTTGCATGAAGATGCCTATAACGACAAAGATCACAGACCCAAGTAACATTAAGAAGAGGCTTATTTTACTGCGCGGAATTTTAATGATTTCAGGTTGTGTCATATCTTCCCCATAATACTCAAAAAAACATAGCAGTTTCCCGCTAGCCATATGTTTTAAATTGCTTTTTACTCACTTGTAAGGGGAAGGATAGTGTCGTGTTTACAGCCTAAATACAATCTGGAATTGAAATATTTTTATAGCCCGTGTGGTCTGGATTACGGTTAAGGCTGATTTTTGAGATGGTAATCTTGTAGGAGTGGCAGTAAATCTTGGTGAGTGATGTTTAAGGCGTGCGCTGAAATTTTTATGGGCGTGCTTTGTGGACTGGGGTTAAGCCAGTTTAACAATCGTATCAAGATCGTGCATTTCTGTGCATAATATTGAGGGTTTTTGACGTCGATCAGTATGATTTTTGACATACGAAGTGATGTTTTCTGGATCGCTGTAATTTCGCACCAGGGTATAAAGCCAAAGTTTACCCCGTTTGAATTTACGATCAGCCCATCATCGTTAATAATTAAGCCGGGAATGGAGGTCAGCAACATCTTAAACCCGACAAATCCGCATCCGATTGCCGAGGTCAAGCAAGCCAGTGCAATGGCAAGAGCAAAGTATTGTTGAGGATTGGTTAGTTCACTCAAAGAACGTTCAAAGAGCTTAAGTCCCAATGTCGTAAAGACAACGGCCCCAACGATTAAGAGTATTGCCGTTACCTTGCTGAAATAAATTACCTTTTCCCCACTTTGGGTCATGTCTAGGCCTTTAACTCTGTGAAATATCGATAAGCTTAATCGAGATAATTTATAAATACTCAAATTTATAAGGAGGGTGCAGTGGGTAGCGAAAAAGGGCAATGTAAAATTACGATTACAAGCTCGCTTTTAGGTAAATAAACAAAATAACTTGACATGATACCAAAAGGTACTATTTTAAATGATACCAAATGGTATTATGTTTAAGGTTCACTATGACATCGTATGTACAAGAATCATTTAAAGCTTTAGCAGATCCAACACGGCGGATGATCCTGACCCACTTAAGTAAAGGAGACATGACCATTGGGGAGGTAACGGATCGTTTTGATATGACCCGTGCTGCGATAAAAAAACACCTAACCATTCTCGAAGAAGGGCAGTTGATAACCGTTCAGACCCAAGGTCGTGAACGGGTTAATCGATTAAAGCCTGAAGGGATGCAAACCGTTTGTGAATGGATCGGGTTCTTCGACCAATTCTGGGATGATCGTCTGGGCGCCTTGAAGGCGGCTGTTGAAGGGGATCAGGCAAACATAGATAAATTACTTAAGGGAAAGAGTTCATCACATGAGTAAATCAACGATCAACAAAACTGTTTTTTTCAATGCAACACGCGAGACTGTTTGGGCTTATTTGACCGAAAAAGACAAACTCGGGATGTGGTTTCACCCTCCAAAAAAGAATTTAACCGAAGGCGAAGCCTATGAGTTGATGCGCACATACGATGATGGACAGAAGAAAAAGGTGTGTTGGGGCACGGTGTTGGAAATGAACCCACATGAAAAAATGGTGTGGACCTTTACCGTAAGCCCGCTCAATGGATCTTTAACAACTGTGACATGGACATTGGAAGAAGTTCTGTGTGGTACAAGACTTACTCTCAAACACGAAGGTATTGAAGCCGCCGCAGGAGAAGCCGCCATGGGCATGCTAACAGCGCTCGATGCCGGGTGGGATGAGCATTTCGATAACTGGAGGAAGGCAATAGCTTAGGGCAGTTTAGCCGATAATGCTTAATGCAAGGATGCCTGCCAAGACGATATAGAGGGTAATTATGGATTTAATAAACCAGAGGGTCCCACCGGAAATTTTATGGGAGACTTTAGGTGAACTTGGCAAGGTAACCTCCTGTAACGGCAAAATAGAAACGCTTAATCAAACGATATAAAAATTTTACTTAGGGATGAACGGTATCGGGCGAGCAACAACAGGATAATAATGGGGTGTTCGTTAAAAATAAGATAATTGTTGTGACAAAAATGGGAACGTTAATAGTTTTTTTATTTCGAGTTATGGCAAATCGCTCCTTTGGTCATGTTTGGAACTGCTTGAATTCAGATCTGTGTGTAATTTGAACATCCCAGATTTTGTTTGTTTCAGCCATGGATGCTGTTTTTGATAAACTGATACCAGAAGCTTTATGTTTTGGGTTCAGAGATCGCTTTTCTTTTGTTGAGGAACTCTATCAAGTTTGCACCAATGTAATAGATAATAAAAATAACCAAACCCCCGAGGATCAATACACCTATAGAACCAATGGCCGCAGGAAGTCCCCAATATCCGGCAATAGCGGCAATGATCAAAAGGCCGAGAATACTGCCACCCCGTTCAAACAAACGAAGTGCGCCCAGGACAGAATTTGACCCCAGGTGTTTAAGTTCATCTTCGGCGAGTTTCATCGTAAGTTCTACCTGAGGACCACGGAGCAGGCCATGGCCAAACCCGGTACTTGCTGCTGCCAATAACATTGTTAACTGCGCGGGGAGAACTGCCGCAACCAAAAGTCCTACTGCGGTGATGAGCGATCCAACAACGGCAATGGAACTTTCCCCGACGTTTCGTTTAGAAAGCCAACCAAGCAGGGTTCCCGATAACATAATCATCAGAAAATATACCATTAGCATACGCCCAATATCAGCCGCAGAAGCATTGAGGGCATCAAGCTGCAAGGAAAAGAGGTAAGATATAAATACCTGATCCATCAGGCTTTGCGGGACGGCAAGCCCCATACACACGGCAAAAAACTTAGGGTTCTTTACGGCAGAGATTATGGATTTAAGTCTGAGTGGTGCTTCATCTTTGGTACCGACGTTTAAACCTGGTGGGATCATACGTGCAAGTAAAATGGCAGAGATAACAACGAGAAAGGCACTAAACAAAAAGGCTATAGAGGTTCCAAAGCGGTCAGCGAGAACACCCCCGAGAGCGGTTCCTGCAAAAATTCCTGCAAAAAGGGCAACCGAGAACTGGCCAAGAGATTTTGTTCGTTCGCCCCGTGGTTCAAAATCAATCACATAGTCCTGACAAGCGAGGACCGCAAAGGCATAGCCAACACCGCCGAGGGAGCGCCAGAAGATAATTTCCAAAACGTTGGTCGCATAAAACATTCCAAAGTTTGACAGGAAAATAAAGACTAAAGCCCCGAGGATCATCTTTTTGTGTCCCCACTTTCCCGTTAAGGACCGTGCAAAGGGAGCAGCACAGAGATAAGCGATGAGATAGCCCGCGATTGGTAAGGAAATCACGATAGATGGATCAATCCAGGTCAGCGGATTTTCAGCCGCGCGTGTGAAAAGCGGGAAAAAAGAAAGCGCAAGTTCATCAGCTGCAGCGAACATAAAAAGAGCTAATCTAAGGTCGTTTTTGTAGGGATAAGTCAGGGTGAAGGGGCCCTTAGTACTTAGGTTGTACTTTTCTGCGAAATTGGCGAGGTCTTGTTTGAGGGAGAATTTATCTTTTGTCCTTTCCAAATAATCTGATAGACGGACGTATCTTTTGTGAAGATCATGAACTCTGTTAGATAAGCGGGTGATCAAAAATTCGGTAAAGTTACCCTTGCGAGGAATAATACCGCTTGAAAAATTACCTTTTGCCTGCATTTGAGACAGTTGTTTCAGTCGGTTGAGAGGCGAGTTGAGTGACATTGTCATAACCAAAATTATGACTTCGTATGCAAATAATAAAACCACCATAATCACAACTGCGAGATCAAGGGCGACCTCTCTGAATTGTTTGGCAATGTAATTTAAATCTGGCCGAATGATAATGTAGCCAACTTCTTCGTTGTTCAGTGAAACAGGATAGAACGGGACTTTTCTCGCCCCTTGAAAGCTTGTTGAGAGCGAATGCTGCCAATCTCCGGCTGTGAAGATAAACTTACCTGTTGCTACGCCAAAGAAGGATATTTCAGGGAAATGCGAAAGAATGTCGTTAAAATAGCTCTGATGTCCAACCATGTCTTCGAGCGGAATTCCCGCAGATACGTCTCGTTGTATGTTTTCTGTCGCAATTTGGGCAATAAGATCTGTACGTTTTGCCATTTCTGGGTCAAATGAACTATTTATGGAGGTATAGGTGATCATACCAAGAGAGAGTGTGGCGACGATAATTATGCCAATAATCCACGGGTAAATTTTGCGTTCGTACAGGGTTCCCAGTCTGATATCCAGTAAGGGACTCATAACAATTTGCGTTGGGAATGAAAGCGTATTCTCCTGGTCCTGAGAACAAGTGGTTTCCCATTCTTTGAGTCGGTTATTAATCTGGTCAAAGTTTTGATCTGCGGTATTGAGATAATCAAATAATTCAAGAAAACGCGGGTGAATATTTTGGTCCGCCGCAGTATCGGGGACTTGATATACATTGGGATTTTGGCTTCGGTTCTCATACCATATTTTCAATAGCTCTCCGGCTTTAATCGCCTCGGAAAGCCGAATGCGGATAACAACAAAACCGATTAAGGAAAATAACACGAGCAAACTAAGAGTAGAAATAGCAACGGTTTCAATGATGTTATTAACTGTCGTATTAAAGCCATTTTTCCTATAAATGGCAACAATGCCTCCGACAGGTTTATTTTTAGTATTTAAGAGGCTGACATAACTGTAAAAGTGAGTATCAGTTTCGGTGTCCCATGTTCCATTTGGGCCCATGTCTTGCTGGGGGATTTCTTCTTTAGAATGGCGTGAGGGGAGGGTTTTATCGGTGCTGTGAACCACAATTCCACGAGCATTAAAAACATGAATTGTTTCTATGTCGGGATCAAGCGCTTTTGCCCGATCAAGAATATTATTGGCATTAGGTATTTCTGATAAAGGCTTTTCAAGGTCGGGAGTTGTTGAAAAGGAAACTTCTACCGATTGGACAACGACGGATAGGCGTTGCCGAACGAGATCAGATAATACTGCATTGTGCTGTAAGACTGATAATATCGCCAACACGGATAACACGATCATCAAGAGCGCTACAAATGCGCACCAATTCCGCCATAATAGGTACAAGATTGAGCCTCCCCGCCTGACTCTTGTTTATATATTTTGTCGAACCGTATCAGGGTCGTACAGCTAAAGATAGAATTTTTTATTTTGCGCTTTAAAGTATTTGAAACTTAGAGCTTGATTGCATCCGGTGTGTTAATAGGCACACTATACCCGAACTCTATTTTGGATCTGGTCCTGAATTCGACAAGGTTATTGTAATGCTTGTTCCCATACCGACTTTACTTTCGAGTGAGAGTTTGCCGCCATGTAAATCAATTAGAGATTTGACGATGGGCAGTCCCAGACCAGACCCTTTATGGTCAGCCTTTAGAGGATCAATAATCTGTCCCCAGGGTTTCATCACTTTATCCAGATCCTTCGGCTCAATACCTACGCCCGTATCTGAAATAATTATCTGAGTATTATCGCGTACAGCAGATACGCTAACTGTTACCTGACCGCCTGGTGGGGTGAACTTAATAGCATTGGACATAACGTTTAAAATAATCTGATCAAAGGCGCGTTGGTCTGCGATAATTGATGGTAAGTTATCTTGTAAATTGATCGTTAGTTTCACCTCTGATTTTTCTGCAAGAGGATCAACGGTTCGAATATTATCCAAAATTGCTTTTTGGGTATCCAGTTGGTCAAAGTTGAGCTCCAGCTTTCCGGCTTCTATTTTAGAGAGATCCAATAAATCATTGATCAACCCAAGAAGGTGCAGGCCGCTGTTAAGAATGTCGGCGCCGTATTCTGCATACACAGCTGCTTTGTTGGGGCCGAGCATCTGATCTTTGATCATGGTTGAAAAACCGATAATTGCATTGAGCGGAGTTCGGAGTTCATGGCTCATCGCGGCAAGGAAATCAGATTTTGATCTATTGGCTAATTCTGCGACTTCCTTGGCTTTGCGGAGTTCTTCCACAGATTGTTTCCGTTTGGTGATATCTGTGACGACATTAATGACTCCGCCGTTAGGGGTTGGCGTTGTGTGGACCTCCAAAACTTTGCCATGAGTCGTTATGCGCTCCCAGCTTTGGGGTTCAACCAATACCGGTAGCTTCTTAAGCCAGGCTTTCGATAATTCTTCAGGGTCTCCAGGTCCAAAGTCTCCACGTTTGGCCTGATACAGGTTTTCCGTTTGGATAGAGTCTCCGATTTTTAACAGGTCATCTGGAAGACCATATAGCTCGGAATATTGGGCATTGAAAAAGACATTGTTCCTGTTCACATCGACATATCTTATTCCGCCGGGTATGTTGTCGAGGACGGCCCTGAGTTGAGCCTCTTTTTCAATCATATGTTCTTCGGCACGTTTTCTCGTCGTAATATCTATATAACTACAGATTTGGCCACCGCCAGGCATGGGATTGCGTCTTGCCTCTATGATGCGACCGTCGGTAAAGCACAATTCGACTGTTTCTTTACGGCCTTCTACAAAGCTGTCCAGACGATTTTGGATGAGGTTATCGACATCAAAATCATTATCAAGGTCTCGGTTAACTAAGCATAGTTCAACATCATATCTTATTATTTCAGCATAATCTTGACCAACACGTCGGAAGCGGTCGGGCAGATTAAAAATTTCAAAGTATCGGTCATTCCAGATCAGCATTTGTCCTTGAGCATCATAGACCACAAGACCGCCTCTTAAGTTTGAGAGCGTAAGTTCTAATAGTTCCGATTTTTCAGATAATTCTTGGGTTCTATTTTTAACCTGAACTTCAAGCTCTTCATAATAACGTTCCTGAATATCCAGCATCTTGTTGAAGGCGGTAGTGACAACCCCGATTTCGTCGTCACTAGACCACTCCACTCTTTGCCCAGCGGGTTTTTCTGATGATTGGCGGATAAGAGCCAACATGCGTTGTAAGGGGGTGCCGACAAATTTGCGATGTACATATATATTTGTAAAAATCAGAACAAAGGCAAAAAGCGTGGCTAAAGATATCACGGTCGCAACCCGGTGATAGGTGGTGGCGAGTAGGTTTTCGTCTGTGAAATTGATGACCAGTGTACCGATAACTCTGGGCTGTTGCTCCATTTCAGGGGTGTAAATTATTTGTTGTTGCGTTGTTAAAGCAGGAGTTCTTTCCTGATTAGTTTTGCCGATTGTTGCGAAGGGGATACCTTCGTCATCATAAACAATAGCACTGACAAAATCCTCATCAATGCTCATTGCACCAAGAATTGAGGCGGTTCGCTCTATGTCAACATTCCATAAGGGCTCTGCAACAATAACGATAAACGTTTTTGTTACTCGCTCTAATTTTTTCTCAAGGCTACCTTTTTCATCGACAAAGAGTGATACTTCAATAGCGGTCACAAAAATGGTCCCCAGAAGTAAAAAAGCAGGAACCGTGATGGTTAACAACTTCATCTGCAGGCGCGACAAGCCGTATCTGGAGATCAACTGTTTCAACATCTATACGGATTACTCACCATTTTTGTAATACCTAATCGTCGTTTTCCAGTTAGTATCCTCTGTCATTTTTAGAGTTATTTGATCGAGAAAATCACGGATGTCTTTACGCTCATTAGTGATTAGGATTTTACGATTGTAGGTACTGTGAGGTGTTGTGGCGATGAATAGGCTATCTGAGAGATCTAGTTCAGAAAAAAAATAATTGGCTGCTGATGTGGGCATAACGGTGACATCGATCAAACCATTTATCAGCTTTTGAATGTTTGAAAGGTGCCTGTCCGAATCAATACGTACTGTGTTTTCTGTCTGAGATATAAAATCATCTATTTCTACGTAATGATGGCCACGCACACCCCCAAATTTGAGGCCAGTAAAGGATTTCGGTCCATCATAATTTATTTTATTGTTCTGGCGGGAGATCACAACATTTTCTCCGGGAATTAAAGTCTTCTCGGTCCAAAGGTATTTTGTTTCCTTCAAATCGTTAAGCCAAATGGGGTCGACCCAAGGTACGACGAAGGTTCTGGCGCTTGTAATTAAGGTATCTACTCGAGGACGAGACATTGTTCTTACTTGAAATTTGTATCGACCATTTGATTTTTCAGTGAGGTAGGTTGCAAGATCGTAAGTCAGACCATGATTTGTACTGGTCACAAACGGCACGTGCGAATGATAGGTAATAAGAGGAATGATTTCAGTCACCTGGGCGAGGGCGTTCGTAAAAATAGCCGAGATGATCACAAGACCTAAATTTATCATAACGGTTACATTTATGATAACAGTTACAAGGATACTTAGTGCTTTCCTCATAATACAACCAGTTAAACTGTTTCCCCAATTAAGACACTGAAATGCCTTTTAGTCCATCGCCTCTCTAGGGCGAGTGGTTTAGGTTATTATATAGCAGAAAGTCCTACTGTCGGGTTAAAACGGTATTTTATTCCTGTTGACGATGGGTTTTTATTCTTTTTTGATGTATCAAAAGCGGATATGCCAAATAGAGGAATTTTTTGTGCCGTTAAAGAACTACTCATTGATCAAAGGAAAAGCTTCTAATCTTGCGATCGATGAGGATGACAGTCCTCATTTGGAAATCAGGATAGAGGCTGCCGGTGTTAGTTATCGTGTCGCGCTTAATGTGCGTTCTAGTGTTCCTCCGAATGACTTGCTCTACCGTAAACAAGATCCCTTCTTTCATCCTCTTTTAGATGAATTTTCGGCCCTTCCGGAAGGAAAATTGAATATAGGCCAAAGCTTTTCAAAGTTGGCTCTTGATTATGTCAGGGGTAATTTTGTGCAACGTGAAGCGATGAAAATTGCACCTTTTCAACGGTTAGGACCAGATAATGATCTGCGGGATTATCTAGAACCAATTATTAGGCAAGGTATGGCCGATCAACGTACCACTTTTTATGCCTTTGGTGAAGCGTGGGGGCCAGAAGAGGGAGAGGTTGATAAGTACTTTGGGTTTGTGCCGGCCAATGGTATTCATGATATTCATATGAACCAAGGATCTCCCGGGCGGTTTAAGGTAACCAATAGTCCTAATCAGGATGGGGCTCTTTTCATCCATTTTGGTGCGGCAGATCGTTGGGCAGCCATCTTTCTGGCTTTTCAAAGTCAGGATTGGCACACGGATATTCATACCGGACATCCTATGAAAACGCGGGTAATTGAACCTCGTAACATTGATCCACTCAAACCCGGTATCGCGATTGTCGCTGCTTTGATTAATCCGGCTGGTGAGGATGATGGCCAAGAAAGCGTGACGCTTTTGAACCGGACCGATGTTGAGC
Organism: Kiloniella antarctica; assembly: GCF_042682825.1. Taxonomy (NCBI): domain Bacteria; kingdom Pseudomonadati; phylum Pseudomonadota; class Alphaproteobacteria; order Rhodospirillales; family Kiloniellaceae; genus Kiloniella; species Kiloniella antarctica. Next base: position 217,697 of record NZ_JBHUII010000004.1, on the reverse strand, counting down.
AAAACTTAAAGGGGTGGCGATTAATGGACCGTGATGAACGCATACAACCCTTGCATGGACGGGTCGGGGCCGGCGATACAATTCGAATTCATTTATCAGCAGGGCCAGATAACCCTCATCTTCGTAACAAAGGGGGCGTGATTAAATTGGTTACGCCTGATGGGGTTATCGCCCATGCTATAGGATACAAAAAGCACGAAGCTGCTCGAGAAGGCTGGACAACTATTTTTTGAACAGTTTGCTAACGGGCTTTTAGGTTGGATTTAAATGATCTTTATACCACCAACCCAACGTTTGGTTTGCGTTAAGTGCAAATAATTAAGGTCGCCCTTGAGAACGCTTCTTCCTGTATTTGTAAGTGAAATTTTACGTTCTGGCCAAGGGGTGTCTGGGGCGATTTTCCCATAAGTAATCAAAGGTTTTTTTGCTTTTACAAGTTCATTAAGTATCGACCAGAACATTAGATCGCCAAGAAATGGAAGGGGTTCTCTTTCCCGCATAAGTATAGAGAAAAGCTTTCCACTTTTTATGGTGCCTTTTTCGTAAAGTATTTCGAGTGTAATCTGTTGAGTGAGGCTGAGGCCAGTTTCAGCGTCAGGTAGTTCTTGTAAGTGACGGCTGAGCGCCAGTACCATTGGTGGGATCTCTGGTGTTCCCTTGGCTATTATTGTTTCTAGGTTGGTGGCTGTACCTTGTCGAAGGGCATTCCAGACCGTTTTGCCCAGAGAAATCTGTGCTTTTGAAAGCGGCGCCCGCTGATTTTCCCACAACCAAACCAACATTTCCGGTGCGAGTTGACCAAGTCCGGTGAAATCAGGAACACCGGGAACATGATCAACACAGATTAACTCTATCGGTAATGATGAAGAAAGCCCTGCAATATGGTTTAAAAGATAGGCGAGGATAAGCTGGTCATAACTGTCATGTTCAAACCACAAAACCACTTTGTCGTATGCTGTAAGTGTCTCAAGTTTATCATAGGCCTGCTTTTGCCGGGTTAGAGTTTCCTGAAAGGGTAATCCATAAGTAGTTGCTATGAACTCTGCTCGTTGTGTGTAGAAAGCCACACCCTCTAAATTTGGAAGAGGTCCTTGGCAGAAGGGATCTGAAAACTCATGAAAATCTCCTTTGAAACCCGCAATGTCTAGGCCGTGTTTAATATCAGATCCACAGCGAATATGGAGTGTTTTAACTTCATCGAGCTGAGGAGTAATACCTTCACTGATTTGCTTTTTACGCAAATTAAGACGATCGCAGTGTGCTTTTAATTGAGGCCAAGATGAAAAATTGTTCTCACGGGCGATGACCAGTTGGCAATCGTTGAGCTTTAAGAGTAGAGGAGATGCGATTAAATCAAGAACTTTGGGATGATGTTTTTTCAACCGGGTGATGGCAGAATCTTTGCCCTTGATTAAAGCTTTATGAAGGTCTTTGGCGCGTTTTTTTTGTTGCTCAAAGTTAACCGAGCCATGAAACATGGTTCTTGAAACATATTCTCTGGAAAGTTGGGGACGAGATGGACGCACTGGTGGTGTTGAAGTCATACGATTACCCTCAAAACTTAACCCGTGTCCGCCTGTCAGGTCAGGAAATCGTTGCCGTATATTTATCGAGAACTTGGGCGCAGCCCTTTCCGCGGACGAGGAGGCTTAAGTAGAGCCAAGGAATTTATGCCATGTCGAAAAAGCAGCGTCAACATCATTTCCGATGGATTAGCTAGCTCATGGGTGTGGAGCTGCGCCGCCATATGTCTTTGCTAAATATGATGTAATTTCAATTGGGTCTGTAAAGGTGATCGTTTTATTAATAATCAATACAGGAAGCCATTGATTTTCTTCACCCAGTAATTCAATGATTTGTTCTCGAGGCTTGGTAAAAGGAATGCGGCGAACCTCAATATGTTTGTTCCAATCTGGATTTACAGCCAAAGCGCCCTCTATCAACGCACAGTGGGAACAAAACCAAGAAGTATTGTCGGTGCTTGGAACAGAGTTGTCATCAAAAGGCATTTTGAGCACAAAAAGGATTGGTTTCATGGGGCAGCCAAAAGAATGGAGATGAGGGATTTATGCGTGATCCTACTATACCAACGGATATGTGTCTAAAAAGATTATGTAAAATCTGTGACTGAATATGTGAGTATTCCCCAGGCACGATTAACTGGCAAATCGACGCGTTGGATGGAATTTTTTTATGCCGATGGTCATACCAATTATCGCTATTGTGAAAGCAAAACAGGTAATAGCTGGACTTGTGCAACACGCGTAAAGAGACAGTGGCAAATGAAAGTCAACGAGATTTGTTTCAAATAAAAAACTCTGCCATTTATAATCGTTGTTTCCAAATGTATGCTGAAGATGATGTTTATCTGCTTGTTGCGACAAATTTTAAAGCCTCCGGTTATCTTCGAGCTAAAATCTACAAAACCTTAGATGGTTTTGTGGAAGAAGAACCTTTTAATAAGTAATCAAAATGAGCGACAGGAATGGCAAGTTACGAGGGGCAGGGCTGTCGCTTTTATTTTTGTAATGATAGTTACTCGCTGGAGTATTCTTGAAGGAAAACGAGCATTTGATCTTCGGGCATGGGTTTAGCGTAATAATATCCCTGCAGAATGTGACATCCTTCCTTTTGTAAGAAGATCTCTTGTTCTTTTAATTCGACGCCTTCTGCGATGACTTTCATATTGAAAGCGTTTCCAAGTTGAATGATGGATTTGGTAATTGCGGCATCACGGGCATCGGTTAGTGCACTGGCAATAAAAGATCGGTCAATTTTTAGTTTTTGAGCCGGGATGGATTTAAGCTGTGACATGGATGTGGTTCCCGTACCAAAATCATCAATAGATATATCGACACCCATTTCCTTTAGTTGGCCAAGAGTTTCCAAAGCAATGGCTGGTTCGCTCATAATCGCCGTTTCGGTAACTTCAATTTCCAAATATCTAGGATCAAGGCCTGAGTTATTTAAGTAATCCTTTATGTGTGCGGGAAGCTCGGGGTCTGCGAGTTGAACGGCAGAGATATTGACTGCCATCCTCATTGGGGAAATTCCTGCATCTAACCATTTGCGTTGAGTTCTAATAGCTTGCTCTAGAACCCACTGGCCAATAGGGCCAATAAGTCCTGCTTGCTCGGCGAGAGGAATAAACTGATCTGGCGGTATCCATTCACCATTTCTGTTTTGCCAGCGTAATAGAGCCTCGGTTCCGACAATTTGTCCCGTGAAGGCGTCAATTTGCGGTTGGTAATTCAGGGAAAATTCTTTACGCGAAAGGGCCGCACGAAGGTTCTGTAAGGTTTGGGTACGACGAATTAAATCCTGACCATAGGTTTCATCGTAAGACTTTACCGAATTACGTCCAAATTCTTTTGCCTGGGCCATAGCAATATCAGCGTGGTGTAGAAGGTCTTCGGCCTTATTAGATCGATCACTATCCTTGCTAATGACAGTGCCGATACTCCCGGTAATTCTCAGGTTTAAGTCGTCGAGCTTAAAGGGAGCTTCAAGAACAGATAAAACAAGGTCGGCTAATTTTTTTGCGGCACAAGGGCCTTCATCTATACGACTTAAAACGCCAAAAGTATCACCGCCAACCCTAGATATCTGAATATTATTTAAAGGCCAGTTTGTTGCTCCTTTTTGTAGTCGACGGGCGACTTCCTTTAGGACGTCATCACCTATTTTATGACTGAAGCTGTGATTGATATCTCTGAATTTATCGAGCCCCAGTAAAAGGATCGCAACTCCCTTATCTGTTTTTGACGCTTTGTTGTTGAGAAACGTACCTTCATTCCCATTGGAAACCGGAGCAAGGTTAATTGTCTTTTCAGAGGGGGTAAAATCAAGAAATGAGCCTAACCTCTCGATAAAAGATGCTCTATTGGGAAGGTCGGTCAGGGTGTCGTAATATACTGTGCGCCTGATGTTTGTAAAGAGTTGAAGGTTTTCATGAAGTAAAGATATGCGCGAACAAAAGATTTCGATCAGTTGCCGGTCATGATCGTTCAATGGGTGCCCGAGATCCAGATATATTGCCATTTCATTTTTATTTTGTGAGCGGACATAGAGGCAGACCGATGTGGGCTGGAACTGGTGTTGTTTTTCTTTAAGTGTCTTCCTGACAAGTTGTGCGAGCAGGCTCTCATCAACGGTGTCTAAAGATTCTCCCGTGGTATGCACGAAGCTTCCTACGGCAGCAATGATATTGATTTTACTGTTATGCTTGAAAGCTGGTTTTGGGGTTTCGCTGCAGATAATACCGTTAGCGCTACATTTCAATATGGTGGCAAATTGTGTGAGTACCCCACTGCAAAATAATCTCACCGACGGGCTTTTCATCATATCTTCAGACGCATTGATGATTTTGGTTAAACCGTTACTGTTTTTTTCAAGACGATCAATAAGGCTATAGGTACGAAGAGACGAAATGAGTATGGAAAATAGCTTTTGAGAGGTGATCTCTGTTTTGAAGTAGTATCCATTAATATTATAGTTGTAGATCATATCACGGTCCGGGGCTTGCCCAGATTGACCTGTTCGTAAAACAATCTGTACCTTGTCGTTATTAAACTCATTTCTAATCGTAGAAACAAGCTCTATGCCAACGTCATCATTTTCCATCATGACATTAAGCAGGATTAAAGCTGTGTCGGGATATTTTAGGAGATAGTTTTTGGCTTCTTGTGCTGAATAGGTCGAGTGAAACTTTAATTTTCGCCCTGCAAAAGTGATGTCTGATAACATCATACTGGTAAGGGTGTGAATATCTTCTTCGTCATCAACAATCAAAACTTCCCAAAATTCAGGATCGCCAACAGTTCTGACGTCTTCTGGTTTGTCTGTTGTTTCTATTTCGTCGAGATCGTCTGCAAATAGAAGCTTGTCACTTATATCCTCTTGCATTCAAAATCTTTCGGTTTTGAGGTTTTCCGACTGTTTTAGCTCAAAGACATTTCGTAGGGATATGGATGTTCAAAGGTGCCTACTTTTTCTTTTTCACAGAAGGCTAAACTGATTTCCTTAATCTTAGCTGAGAGATTACTAATGATCAGTTTAATAATTGACGAATAATTATTTGTTTTGCGGTGAACCTGAAATTCAAAAGATCAATACTTTAGATGGTTCACTTGCGATAGGTCGGGTTAGAATATTATTAACCATAGTATTTTGAACGAGTTGGTAATCAATTTTTATTACCGCCTTATTAAATGAAGCTAATGGGATCGTGGGGTGTCTCTTCATAATCTAGTGTTCTGCTACTTGGGAATTTCAACGTAATTGTGGTTCCGAGACCAACCTCACTTTCTATTTCTAATGTTCCGGCAAATAATTTCATGAAACTGGTACAAAGATATAGACCAAGACCCGTGCCTTCGTGGTGTCTGGGGTGCATTTGTTCGGTTTGTTCAAAAGCTTCTAGCGCGCGTTTTAAATCTTTTTCTGACATTCCTATGCCGCTATCGGTTACAGTGAGTGTGATACAATTTTCTTGATTAAGAGCCCCGGTCACATGAATTTTTCCAGGATCGGGAGTGAATTTTATAGCATTCGATATGAGATTGTTGAGTATCTGAATTAGGGCTCTTTTATCCCCACGTAGAGCAGGTAGATCTCTTGACATCTCCATCGTAAGAGTTTGTTTAGCATCTTCGGCCATGACTTGAAGTTGTCGGAAAGATATATTTACCAAGGCTTCTAACTGCAAAGGTTCTTCCGCAAGTTCATATTTTCCGGCTTCTATTTTTGATAAATCAAGAATGTCATTGATCAGGCTTATAAGGAGGGTCCCGCTGTTATGAATATCGCAAGCATACTCATCATACCTTGGGTGTCCAAGGCTCCCAAATGTTTTGCGTCGCATAATATCACTGAATCCTATAATGGCATTTAGAGGCGTTCGAAGATCATGGCTCATATTTGCTAAAAATTCTGATTTTGATCTGTTGGCTCTTTCGGCGGTCTCTTTTGATTGTTCAAGCGCTTTTTCTACGCTTTTCCTTTTTGTTATGTCGGTTGCAGCGCCTCTATGTCCTAAATATTTTCCGGCTTCATCAAACAGAGGCGTACCATTGATCAGCGCGTGGTATGTTTCACCACTGGACCCAATGTACCTGTATTCAAACTCCTTAATTTCATGGTGGTTTTTTATGGCATTACGATAGGGTTGCCACTCCTTATCAGACATGAGGTTTCCAGCGAGTTGCTCTCTGGTTTGGCCTTGTATCTGGGTGAATGTTTTGCCGCGATACCCAAGTTTTCGACTTTCTGATTCCCATATGATGTGCCCTTTTGCATCGGTTTCCCATAACCAGTCAGAAGCAGTAGCCGCAAATTCACGAAAGCGTTCTTCGCTGGTTCTTAGACGGCGTTCTACCTTTTCAAGCTCGTCGACCATGGCATTAAAAGACTGAACAAGGTCTCCTGCTTCTTTTAGGGCAAAGGAGTTAAAGCTTGGGATGCGAGCATTCAAACGGCCTGCAGAAACATCTTCGGCGGCTTTGACGACAGCTTGCATGGGCATGGAGAGATAACGGGCAAGCCACCAACTCATAAAGCCTGCTGCAGCAATGCCAAGTGAGGTTATAATAAAGACGGCAAATTTTACACCGTGGGTACGCTCATCCAATTCCGAAATAGGTTGTGGAATCATAACACCCCATCCAACATCAGGAAGGACGGTATAACCTGCAATCATATCAACTTTCATCGAAGGTGAATAAAATGTTGTAACGCCAGTTTGTTTGGCCATCATTAATTTAACCGGTTTTATAGCCGAAATATCTTTTATTTGTGCTCGCCACGTGGCGTTTGGGTGAGAGAGGACTTGCCCAGCTTGATCAACAATGGCGGCGTGTCCTTGTTTGCCAAAGGCAACCTTGTTTCCAATATTGACGATAAAATTTGTTTCCAGACTTCCAAACGCGATCGAGCCATCTTTTTCTGCTTTAACGAGATAAAGCGTTGGTTTTCCGTCTATGTCATGGAATGCTCTCGAAAAGATAACCCGCCCAGGTTTTTCTTTGGCTTCCATGATTGTTTCTGCAAGTTTGGCTCTGGTTTTTACGGGTAAATGCCCACCGTTAAGTTCATGCCGATTGCCAGGTTGTACTGATGAAATACTAAAAATTTGGCCCGTCTTGTCAGTAATACAAATATGGTTAAAACGGACTATTTTAAGTAGGTCAGGGATATGTGCGGAAGATTGTGTTCCTAACAAGCTCTCTACCGAAACTCTAAAAATCAGCTCTGCGTCAGAAGCATAACGTGATAGGGCGCTGGACACGTTATTCGCGATGATCAGATGTTTGTCTTCAATGGCGGCATATTCGTTATCGATTGTGGATTTTTGAACCCAGGCTGCGAAAAATAAAACGGGAATAGTGGAGATCAGAGTGAAAACAATAAAGAGAACATGATGTAATCCTATTTTTTTTGAGGACGACATCCCCGTATGCTTATTCATGCTGTTTCCCCCTTAATCTTGGCCCGTACTTTTTTTAGGCAGTTTTCTTCGTTGACTTACTCCTGTGTAAAGTATGCTGAGAAAAGATTGCGTGCGTTAAATTTACAACCATAAAGTTGTTAATGTATTAATGAGCAATTTATGGTGGTCTATTTTGTGGAAGATAAGAAATCTTGCGATCTCTTTCAATAATTCGTACGTTTTTTGATAGCTAGGTGCTATGTAGGTTTTAAAGTTGTTTAGCAGGCAACGCGTTGATTGTGCCACGCAATTAGATCTGTTGCAGAAATTGGGCGGCTTATATAATACCCTTGCGCAGAGTTTGCACCTTCGTTTTTTAAAAATTGAAGATGGTCAGCCGTTTCAACACCTTCACCAACGATTGAAAGATTGAGCGCTTTCCCTAATGCAATAACAGCTGTTGCTATGCCCGCATGTTCAGGAGATTCTATGATGTCTGTGATGAAAGATCGATCAATCTTCAATACATCGAAGGGTAATTTTTTCAGATAGGTCAGTGAAGAATATCCTGTTCCAAAGTCATCAAGGGCAAAGGTAAAGCCCATGTCTCTAAATTTTTTCATTTTAACAGCAGTATCTTCTATATCTGCCAACATGGCGCTTTCAGTTAGTTCTAGCTCTAAATTTTCAGGTGATGCATCACATTCGTTAAGAATACATTCTATCTTTTTTACAAAATCTGGAGCGTGGAATTGTTTGGCGCTAATGTTCACCGAAATGCGGGGAATATCCTTGAAATTTGGTAGTTCTTTGCAAGCTGTGCGGAATACAATTTCCCCGAGAGAATGGATGAGACCACTTTGTTCAGCTGACGGGATAAATAAAACGGGCGATATCATACCGTTTTCTGGGTGTATCCATCTAACAAGAGCCTCTGCACCAATCATTTTTCCCGTATTAACACAAACTTGTGGCTGATAGAGAAGTTCGAACTGATTTTCGGAAATTGCCTTGCGTAATTCATTTTCTAAAGCAAGCTTACTTTTGACCGTACTCTCCATTTCATGTTGGAAAAAACGAGCGGTATTCTTACCCGCAGCTTTGGCCTCATACATCGCTGTGTCAGCATGCTTTAAAATAGTGTCTGGAGTTGCCGTATCACTTCCTGCGAAGAGGGTGATACCGATAGATGTTCCAATGTGGAGAGGCTCTTTCCCAACGATTATGGGGTGATTGATGGATTTCATAATCCGTTCCGCAACCCTTTGAGCCCTGATGGCGGTTTCCTCTGAAATTTCAGAGATTTCGGGGAGGAGGATAATGAATTCATCTCCCCCAAGACGGAAAATAGAATCTTCTTCACGGGTTGCTCCGTTCAAGCGTCTGGTAACTTCGATAAGAAGACTGTCTCCAACGGAGTGCCCGAGTGAGTCATTGATGGTTTTAAAGTTATCCAGGTCCAAGAAGAGTAACGCACTGTGGTGTTGGTTTCGTGTAAAACGCGCTAATGTGCTCTTAAGACGATCTAGGAGTAAAGCGCGATTTGGTAAGCTAGTTAAGGCGTCGTGATAGGCGAGGAATTGAATATGTTCCTCGGATTGTTTCTGTTTTATGGAATAGCGGATCGCGCGTTCAAGTGAGTGTGCATCGATGTTCTGTTTAACCAAATAGTCAGTCGCACCAGCTTCCATGGCACGGATATCAATCTCACGATCATTTTGCCCAGTTAAAAGGATTACGGGCACCATTAGTTTGAGATCTTGATTAATTGAACGGACAAAATCAATACCGTTGTCTGCACCCAGCCGATAGTCGACGAGAAATACATCGTAGGCACATTCGTTTGCTCTGTTTAAGGCATCAGGTACATTTGAGGCATGTTCGAAGAAATAGCTTTTGCCGAAAGAATCATCTAGGTAGCCTTTGGTCATAAAAACATCGTCTTCATCATCTTCTACGAGTAAAATTTTAGGATACGCAACCATGAGATTTCCTATGTCAATGATTAGATAGGCGATTAAACAGAAAATCTAATCCGGTAGTTTTACAATATTGACCCAATAGTCTGTGATCGTATTAATCGCCTCGACGAGCCCCTGAAAACTGACTGGTTTGGTGATAAAGGAATTAGCGCCTTCATTATAGGTCGTATAAATATCGGCCTCGGCCTTGGATGTGGTTAATATGAGGACTGGAATACGTTTCAAGAGGGGGTCTGCTTTGATAATTTGTAATGCTTCACGGCCATCCATTCTAGGCATATTTAAATCGAGTAAAATTATGTCGGGCAAAGGATCCGTGTTACCGGAGAATGTTCCTTGACGTCTCAGAAGGTCGATTAAATCTTGTCCATCAAGTGAGAAAGTAATTTTATTTCCTACCCGTGCTTCTGCCATGGCCTCTTGAAATATCAGACGGTCGTCCTCATCGTCCTCTGCCATGTGGATATGAATATCTTCTTTATTTCTGGGCATGTTTATACTCATCTTGTTTATACTCATATAATAGAGTTACGAGAAAAGTTGATCCTTCTCCCGGGATGCTTGTTGCCGTAATGTTTCCGCCGTGTTGCTCGGCTATACGGCGAGCAATCGCCAGACCTATCCCCGTACCGTCATATTCCTGGCGCGAATGTAACCTTTGAAATATTTCGAATATTTTACTGGTATATTCAGATTGAAACCCGATCCCGTTGTCCTTGATTTTAATCTGGCAAAATCTTTGATTTTCCTCGCTTTCAAGATCATTAGCTATAATCTGAATTTCCGGAGCGCGATCCGGATTTCTGTATTTAATGGCATTCCCGATAAGATTTTGGAAAAGCTGTTGCATTTGTAATGGATCGGCGTCGATCGTGGGTAAGATAGACACAGACACAACAGCATTATTTTCTTCTATGGTGATTTCGAGATCACTCAAAACCCCCTGGATAACGTCATTCAAATCTACCTGGATAAAAGGACGAATATGTGTGGCAATTCTTGAGAAATCCAACAGGTCATTAATCAAAGTACTCATTCTTTTTCCGGCATTTTGCATACGGTTGAGATAATCATTGCCGCGATCATCCAACACATCGCCATAACTTTGTCGTAGGCGATCGCCAAAGGCCTGTACTTTGCGAAGAGGTTCTTGCAAGTCATGCGAAGCTACATATGCAAACTTTTCGAGCTCTTTATTTGAACGTTCCAACCCTTCAACGGCTTTTTGGAGCTTCACCGCTTTGAGACGTTTAACCATTAACTCATGGTTGCCTTTTGCTAGTAGAGTTATGTTTTTGATTTCACTATGAAAAGTTTTATGAATGCTAATCAAAAGGCCAATCAGAACACAAAGATAGCTGATTTTTTTTAATACATGTGCCACATCAAATTGATAATCAAACAAATGATTAGAAAAAGACATAAACCATGCTTGACTGATAAAACCGATAATCAGGGAAAGGACGAGCCAATGTTCAAAGCTATCTGTTCTCCACGCTCCTTTGTATAGGTAACCAAGGAGGGTGAAGCCGAAGAAAAGTGCGGGTAGAAACTCTTCAGGCCTATGAAAGAACATATCTGGATAGTAAGCGGCGGGGAGGGGGAAAAAAGCAAAGAATAGAAAGCAAAAAACTGTGGAGAGACTTGTCACCCAATATACTGTTGCGACACTGACGTTTCCCTTTTTCCCGAGACGCTGCTCTCTCATGCCGTATACAAGGCTGAGAAAGAGCATAACGGACAGGAGTTGTCGGGAAGCCACCCAACTCCATGGACCGAGGGAGGGTAAATCTGATGGCATCAAGGGACCGAAATAGGCGGAGGTAACAATGGCATGATAACCGTCGAGAAATGATGTTCCCAGAAAACCGACACCAAGATGTAAGAAGAGATGGTCCTGCTTACTGTAGAAGCGCAGTAAGGAAAGGGTGCCGATCATCAAAGCAAGAAAGGTGGCAATGACTTCCATAACGGTGTGAAGTTCGCGAGATCCTGTCCATAGAGTTTCCCGCGTCAAAAAATAACCAATAATTAGAATTGTTGCTGTGGTTATATAAGCGGTGGCGCGCTTGGATATATAGCGACTTAAGTATATTGGCTGAACTGTTTGCGGTTTTAATTCCAAAGTTGTAACCCTAACAATCTTGCGGCCGAAAAGTATATTGTGGAACTTAGTTCAGTATTCGTTCGAACGGTACAAACGTGGTTATGAGGTTTGTTTCCTGTGCTTTTACTTTGATTTTTGGTTTCCTTAGGTGAAAGCAGGTAAAGTTTTACAAAAATAACAAGTAAATATTGCAATCATAAGGTTATTAAATTCTTAAGTTTAATCTTATGGTGGTATAATTGTTTGTGATTAAATCAGATTAACCGTAACGAGGCCTTGTTCGTATACCTTAAAATGAAGAGATAATATGTGAGCCGCTATAAAAGATATGAGGCGAGTAAGGGGGGCTGTTAATTACCACAAAGGGTTAGCTATGAGGAGGGATCTATGAGGTTTTTCTGTTGCAGGTATGCCAAGAAAATTACTTTTGGTGAGAAGGTATAGAGCTAACAGGGTAATTTTATGAGTTTATCGCTAGAATTAACCACCTTTAAAGGCTTGTGATACTACGCTGGTACTCTTGGAGGTTGATGTAGATTTGGATAATAAAGCGGATACTCGTGAGAACCCTATGCTTCGATATGGCAAAAACTGTCGTCTTATCGCAGTTACTTTCTTTACAATTTGGATTTCATTGAGTGAGACGAGTGTATATGCGCGCGAAGATGAGGTGCTTTTAGGTATGTCAACGGCCCTGAGTGGACCTGCTGAGGAACTCGGGCAAAACATGCGGCTGGGGGTGGAAATAAGACTTGCCAGTGAAAACGCCAAAGGTGGCGTTAAAGGACGGCGTATTCGCTTACTTGCCTGGGATGATGGTTATGAGCCTGAGCAAACGGTTCCTAACATGCGCGACCTTATCGAAATTGAACATGTATTGGCTGTTATTGGCAATGTGGGGACGCCAACCGCGATTTCCGCTCTCCCTATTGCGAGTGAAGAAAAAACTCTGTTATTTGCGCCTTATACAGGGGCCGGGGTTCTACGAAAAATACCTCCTAATCGTTATGTTATTAATTATAGGGCGAGCTACGCAGAAGAAACCTCGGCAATGGTGGATGCGCTCATTAATCATGCAGGATTAATGCCTCAAGAGATTGCATTTTTTACGCAGAGAGATGGATATGGTGACGCGGGATATGTTGGAGGGATAAGTGCCCTAAAGAAATTTGGTCTTAAATCTGAAACAGCGATTATTCATACACGTTATGAGAGGAATACGCTGGTTGTAGAAAATGCTTTGGCAGATATCCTGCTTGCAGATCCAACGCCGCGTGCGGTTATCATGGTTGGTGCCTATGCCCCATCAGCACGTTTTATCAAATTGGCTCGAGGTGCAGGGCTTGAGGCTTTGTTTCTTAATGTCTCTTTTGTTGGGGCTGAACCCATTGCACGTGAATTGGGCACTGAATATGATGGCGTTATTGTTACTCAGGTTGTTCCACACCCAGAAGACACATCTTTGCCCATTGTGGATCGTTATCAACAAGATTTGCTCTTGTATGGTGAGGGTAAAAGGTCTTCGTTTGGTAGCTTAGAAGGCTATCTAGCCGCTGAGATTTTTATTAAAGCTTTGTCGCGCTTGGATAACGCACCGAACCGGGAAAATATTATTGATGCTTTAGAAGGGTTGGGAGAATTCTCAATTGGTACAGGTCATAAACTTCATTTTGACAAGAACGATCATCAAGCCAGTCACCGTGTCTGGCCTACTGTGTTAAGAGATGGCAAGTTCGTTCCCTTTCAATGGGCTGATATCCCACTTTTATTAAAGCGTTAGAGGCATAGATGGAAGCCCATCAAGAAGTTAGGCGTATTCGAAAGATGCTTTGGGCATTGATTGGACTCAGCCTTTTGACATCTCTGGTGGTTAATCTTTCTCTGGGATGGGGGGGGATTAAACAGCGCGACCAGTCCGCTCTTTTGGCTATTGATGAAAAGGTTTTTGCTGAAGAGGTGGCAAAGTTAAATTTATTGATCCGGGTTGGAACCACGGAAATTAGGCTCTTGCTTGATCAGGGTGAAAAAAACAATCCTATAAAAGGGGTCAAAGCCCTTCAAAATTTAGATGTGTCTTTGAAGGCTTTGTTGGAAAATACCCATGAGGACAATAAACATCTGATACGTTCTTTGATTATTCAATCTGATCAACTTTTAAGCCTATTGATAAAAGCAGAAGATTGGCGAGGTCGAAATGATAGGATTGGAACTGATCTTGGCAAAGATATTACCCTGAACAAGGTGCGTCGACAATTAACTGTTATTCACACTCTTATCAACGGGATTGTGGGTAAAGGACGTTTGAAAATGACGTTGGATATCAAGAAGTATCAAGGTGCTGAACCAAGTGAAGTTGTCAATATATCCAAGAGTATAATTGAGCAACACAAAGAACTTTTACGAGAAAATATTGGCACATTATTAACCGAACTGGCCGATATACAGCGTTTGGTAGAGGTCCTGTCGGGAGAACGGAACTACGATCACTTACCAGATATTAAAGATAATAAGTTAAAACCAAGTCTGGGTCGCCTCGCGCGTGGAATGTCCGCACTCAAGCATGGATCCGCACAGGAAGAAGAGGCCTTAAAATCAGAAATTTTGACTTTGAATGCATTGTTGTTTGGGGAAGGTTATTTAATTGATGAACACCATCAAACCATTCATGTAAAGCAAGGAGGATTATATACCCTAATCAAAGATCATCTGGAATTACAGATCCTTAACGGACAAATACGTGAGGAGTTGGAAAAAACTATGGTGATTTTGGATCGGAATTGGATCGAGTTTGTTCAAATCGAGCAAGCCCGACAAAAGGAAGTTGGACTGAAAGCCGGAGAAAGTTTATCCGCAACTTGGATAGCGGTTTCCTTGATCAGTTTAATCGGTGTAATGATTTTCCTGATCTTGATCTGGTTCATATTTAAAGCCGTTTCCAAGCAGGTCGATACTCTTTCTGATCTAAGACAACAAGCAGAAGCATCAAATGAAGCCAAGAGTAATTTTCTCGCCTCCATGAGCCATGAACTCCGCACGCCCTTGAATGCGATAATTGGATTTTCAGATATCATGAAATTGCAGACATTCGGGCCACTGGGCAGTGATAAATACCATGAATATTGTAGCGATATTTCTCAATCTGGGTTGCATTTGCTTGATATTATTAATGATATTCTCGATGTATCTTCTATTGAGGCACGACAAATTCAACTTAATGAGACGCAACTGAATTTCCCAGAGATATTAAATGATGCCATCCAAATGATCCGTTTACAGGCACAAGAAGCAGATGTTGTTATTGAGAATGAGGTCGAAAATAACGGCCCTGCTTTATTTGCGGATATGCGTTTGGTAAAACAGGTTATTGTAAATCTTTTGAGTAATGCCGTTAAATTCACGCCCGCAAAAGGGACCATTCGCATCACAAAACGGTTTGATCATAAGGGGCAGTTTTGTTTGGCGGTTACTGACACTGGTATAGGCATGGATGACGATGGTGTGGAGGTTGCTTTTACACCATTTGGCATGGTTAAAAGCGCTTATGAGAGCAATGCTAAAGGAACGGGATTGGGGCTGCCGCTGGCTAAACGTATGATGGAACTACATGGCGGTACCATCACCATAGAAAGCCAACCCAAACTTGGTACTCGGGTCACCCTCGTGTTCCCGACGGAACGTATTGTTACCTCAGCTGCAACCGATTGAGGATCACTGTTTTTTCAATTGCAAATGTATGTAGTTGAAATGGTTTACTTAAAGCTCAGGTGTTATCTTTGGCCCAATCACAACGGCGAGTTCTTGGGCGGACGTGATGGCTTCATAGAAGGCTATGTTGTTCAGGTTCGTTATGCTTTGTGTGTCTTGCGGTAAAAGTACAACAACAGCTTTCATCTGACGCGTCTTGCAACGTGTTGCAGGTAGAGCAAAGGCCAGAGACAAGCGGTCTAATTCATCAAAAGAGAAGTCATGGCTTTTACTTGAAAAGTCGATGGTGACTTGCCCGCTATCAATGTTGATTAACGTATCAGAGCCAGAAGGTAGGTCGTCGCGATTGATATCCTTGATACAACCGATTTCTCCGGCGATTAAATCGCGCGCCAGATCTGTTTCTCCAAGGATGATCTTGTCGTTGATGCGAAAACGGCTATTAAAGCGATCAACAAACAGGCCGTCCTTGACCGGGTTTATCAGTTGTTGCAAGTGTGGGGCAAGGCGCTGCGAGCTGAGGTCTCCGCCCGCAAGGCTTATAATCTGGATGTCACGGATGGCGTCAAGTTTAAAGCTTTTGGGTAATCGGTTTTTGGCAATTTCGATTAGTTTGCGTTGACTATCCTCAGGATCTTTTGCCTCAACAAAATAGAAATTATTCTTTTCCTCCGGATTTGTGTTCGCTGGTGTAGTTGATAGATCGAGAGCTTGGCTTTGAGCAATACGCAAGCAATTGTGTGCGAGCCTATTGTTTGTTTCCTCAGGAGACAACTCTGTTAGCGTTAAAGGAGTAAGGCCAACGGTATTTATGGTCTCTTTAAGAGTGCGCCCAGTTCCAGGGAGTGCCATACGTCGGAAGTCATCGATCAGGAGCAACCCTGCATTTTCAGGTAATGCATCAAGAGCGGCAAGTAATTGAGGGCGATCTAAAAGTTGTGCCTGATTAATCACCAATAGCTGACAATCCAAGGTTTTACGGGCTGTACGTTTGTAACTATCAGTCTTGGTATTATACTCCAGAAGTTTACTTAGTGACGTTGCTTCTAGATCTGTATTTTTGGCGAATCTCTTTACATCACCGGCCGCAGGGCAAGCCAGAGCCAGTTTAATACCCTTGGCATCTAGGATGCGGAGGAAAGCACGTACGGTTTGTTGTTTGCCCGTATAAGGCGATCCCGTGAGGACGGACAGATGTGAGGATAATAGGTGTTTTACAGCGTGTTGTTGTGCGGGCGAAAGGGAAATGCCTTCGCGTCCTGTGATCCATAAAATCGCTTTATCTGCTTCTATTCCGCCCCATGCTGGTGTTACATCAATCATTGATTTTAGACGCTTGACAATTTTACTCTCCGCCTGCCAAAGCGTCCGCACAATAAGATATTCCTGTGTCTGTCCTTCAACATCTTTACGTTTGAGTTTATGAAGATGTTTACCTTCAATTTCAGTTTCAAGTGCGGTTTCCAATAGATCAAGCGGCAGGCTCAATCTCTTGTTGAGCATAGACAGAAGAGTGTCTTTGTTTTTATAGTCAGCTGTGAGGCTTAAAGCATGAAAAATAGCAGCGCAGGCGCGGGAAATACTTTCGGCTGGAAAATCTAATCGATGTGCCAGTGTGTCTGGTATGTCAAAAGGCAGTCCGCGAACATCCCTGACAATGCAATAGGGATCTTCTTTTAGTTTTGCAATAGTGGCTTCGCCATATGCTTGATAAAGCCTAAAAGCTCGACAGGGATCAACTCCGTTGGTATGGAGAAAGGTGCCAATCTCACGGGTTGCCTTTCGTTCAATTGACCATTCCTGAAGCAGTTTTAGTTTTGCTTTGGGGAGACCTTCAAGCGTATCAAGTTTTTCAGGCGTGTGCTGGATTATGTTTAATGTTTCAGGCCCATAGGCCTCGGCAAGTTGTTTGGCAGCCTTTGCCCCGAGACCATTGATTAATCCACCGCTGAGTTGTTTTTCCAAATTAGCAAGAACGCGTTCGGGACTTGGTCCTTTTCCCCCAAGATGTTCGTCAAGGAATTCACGACAGGCATTAAAATCCGAGGTGTACCCTTTGGGTAGTTTTAACCCCTTACTGGCGGCGATGGATTTTGCAGCGTCTTTCATTTTGTCTGTAGGTTTGCCTTTACCAGCACTTTTGGGCATGGCAACGCCCGTATTGATTTTGGGGGCGGTTGGGCCATTGGTTCTCAATATACTGATGAGGCGTGCGGTGTCGTTACCGATATTATCCCAAACCTGTCGAGCACTCTGTTTGCCTTGTAGCACATCATCCAGGTGCATTTCCCACATGGCGGTCACACCGGGGTCAACCAACTCAGGCGCAGCGGCTTTCAGGGTTTTGTATAGCGTTAATCCTGCATCTGTTGGCACGATATGTTTGCCGCTTTGGGTCAGGAAGTTTTGAAGTTTTAGTCCGGTTATCACAGCCGCGCGTGTCGCTGGTGTTCCAATGCCTTTGGCTTCTTTTAGGCGTTCTTTTAAATCCTTATCGTCAACAAATCGCCAAGAGTTTTGCATGGCATCGATCAACGTTCCTTCATTATACCGTGGGGGGGCCTTTGTTTTTTTTGTATCCGTGACCACAGGCATTAAAGTGGCAAGATCGCCATCTTGTACGGGAGGCAGCTCTCCGACGTGATCGTCCTTTTTTTCCATATCATCGGTATAGACGGCTTTCCACCCTTGTTCTTTTGGAATATTGCCTGTGATCTTGAAGTCGAGAACTCTTGGTTTTTCTTCTGGTAAAGTTACGGGGACTGCCATGGAAATATTGGTGGATTCATAGACGTAATCAGGCATAAGGATGGCAAGGTAGGAGCTTGCGACCAGATCAAACATACGTTTTTCGTCTGGCGTGAGGCGGGGGTAAATAACTTCAATCTTGTCCATAGTGTTTTTGTTGGGGACAATCGCGTGGTGAGATACGCCTTTTAACCCTGCATCGGAGAAGTGCCCGGTTTTCCCTTTCCGAACTTCGGGCTTTGCGAGATCTCGCGCTAATTCTGGACTCTGATATTGTGTCAACTTGCTCAGGCCCTGAATAATTTCCCCAATGTCATCAATTTGGTTTTCGGCCAAATAACGAGATTCAGCACGGGGGTAGGTTTGAATTTTTTTACCTTCCCCGTCGTAAAGTTCCTGAGCAATATTGAGCGTTTTATCTGCGCTCCACCCCCAACGACGGGCGCAAATTTTCTGTAGTTCTGGAAGATCAAGCAGGCGAGGGGGCTTGGTCTTCTTGATCTTTTTCTCAGCCTTTATGGGGCCCGTAAAACCCTCGACGGCTGTACGAATTTGTTCTGCCTTGTCGAGATCGAGAATTTTATCTTTTGGAGCATGGCGTAGATCCAATTGGAGCTTGTCGGCACTGTTTTCCGGACCACTTGGGATATTCCCAGGGGCGTCGATCGTTGCTGTTGCGATAAGGTGATAATAGTCCTGAGGCGTAAAATCCAGAATTTCCAATTCGCGCATGCAGACGATTGCCATTGTCGGCGTTTTGACCCGGCCAATGCCGATGGCGCCGTATTGGCCAGGTTGTTTCAAGGCCACAGTTGCCGCGCGGGTGAGAGAGAGGTTGTACACTTGATCTGCTTGTTGTCGTACGACGGCAGCCTGGCCGAGGTTAAAATATTTTTCGTTGGGTTCCAGATTATCAAAGGCTTGGCGGAGGGTCTTTTCATCTTGTGCCGTAAACATGGCCCGCTCGACGATGCCGTTAAACTGATAATGTCGTAAAATCTCTTCACCAATCAACTGTCCCTCACGGTCACAGTCAGTTGCGAGAATAACCCTTTTGGCTGTTTTTAACGCATCTGCGATAGCCTGTAGCTTACCTTTGGCAGAAGGGGATGCGTCAGGTGACGGACAGGTGGGGTAAAAGTCATCAGGTTTTAACAGGTCAAAGGACCATTTACCCCAACTGCTTTGAACTTTTTGGGGTTCAACAAGACTTAGAAGATGTCCTTCGGCGGGGTAAATACGTCCAAAATTACTGCCGACAGCCGCTTGAACATCTCGTTTTTGAGATGTTTTTTCCGTGATGATAATTGTCGACAATCTTAAACCCTTTACCTGTACTTACTCTGGATTTACTTGCAGTACTTATTTTAAATTTCTTTTAGCGCAAAGATAGCGAAAGGATAAGTCCCCCTGAAAGATTTATTTTAAAAAGACCATGAACTCATTAGAGTTGAGTAAATGCATTCATTGGATTTTTTGCAAGAAAAAGCATCATCGTTTGGGATGTTTTACTAAACCTTTAAATCGGTCTCGTTTTTTTGATTTGGCCTTGGAAAGCTGAAGTCCAAGAAGATGATGATATTTTTGTCCACACCCTTTCAAAGGTTTTAAATCTTAATACTCTGATAAGGAATAGATAATATCTGTGTGATATCTTCAATTAACATAATGAAGTTTCTCTTGTCTGAGTTGAACCAAGGTCTTTATGATTACTGGAAAATATTCTCATTTTTAGAAAGACCTGGTTGATTAAAATAGGGTGATAATTAATTTTTAAGGCGTGGTTGATGTTATGCATAGATAATAAAACTGGTGTTGGTGATGAATAAACGAACGCCGCTGTTTGTTGTTGGCCTTATCGCCATACTCGGCCTATTAGCAGGTTTTTTTCTTCTTCTCTCACAAGAAGAACCTCAACCTTTACCTGATCTTATTCAGCTTTCAACTATTGGCCCTAAAGGCGAAGCGCCTGTGAGTTCAGATGTTCTTTACCTGCTTGATACACAGGTCAACTCTGTTCGTAATATGCGGTTAAAAGCTGCGGTTGTCCTCCACGACACTGAGACAGACTATAGCCGTGTATTAATCAGGGGACTTAGGCAGGAAATGACCAATCTGGGCATAGATCTTGTTTATTTGTCGGATGCCGGGCACGACCCGTATATCGAACGACTACAACTAACTTCTGCTTTGTTAAAACGACCAGACTTGTTGATTGTTTTACCTTTAAAACCTGATGATTTGACCTACCATCTCAAACTGGCAAAAGATCAAAAGGTTGCTGTTGCTATATTGAACAACCTCCCGGAAGGGATGGAACACCCCAAGGATTATGCCGGGGTGGTGACTGATGATCTTTTTCAGATGGGGCGCTACACTGCCGAAATGATAGCGAATAGTTTGGCGGAGGTGGGAGAAATTGCAATTCTCTATCGTGACACACCCTATTATGCGAGCGATCAAAGAGAGAAGGCGCTTGAGACCGTTTTAAAACACCGGTATCCAAATGTTAAGGTTGTTGCCCGAGAAGGCGCAAATTCAACAAAAGAAGCTGAAGCCAAGACACTCAAAATATTGAATGACCATCCCAAAGTGAAGGCGATTTATACACCGGGTGTTTACCTTGCAAAAGGCAGTCTGGCGGGCTTAAAAAAGTTGAATAATAAAACAGTGAAGCTTTTTACTGTAGATTTTGACAAGGAATTGTCGAAAGACATGGTGAGTGGAGGGAATGTTGACGGTTTTGTTGCCAATCACCCCTTTGATATAGGGCTCGCCCTGGTACGTTTAGCCGTTTTATCTAAAATAGGGGAGCCTACGCCTGCGCTTACAACCGTTCGTGCTGAAAAAGTGGATAAACGTAATATCGCAATTCGGTGGCGGGAAATTCAACACGAAGAAGTACCTGAAGATATTGAGGCTGATATTATGAAGTTAGATCCTTAAATGAATCTTTTGCGCCGATATAATAAAACTTTTGTTGTGGCTGTTGCATTTTCTATTTTTCTGGAAGTTTTCGGATATATGGTGATGCAGAATGAGCTGATATACCTTGATGATAAGATCAAAAATGTAAACGAACAGTATCGTAATCTGTCCCGATTGACGAAAACCTTACTCTGGGGGGATGTGGGCAAACCTGTTCAAAAAGATGCATGGATCAAGGCTTGGAAATCGTATGACGAAAGTCTTTTAGAGCTGGGAACGCAACGATATCAACTCTTACTGACAGATGATATAAAAGATCATCGAGATACTATTTTCCTCTTTTGGGCATCTTCACAGAAGAGTTTTAAGCAGGCTGTTGAAAAGATAAATCAAGTCTTTCCTGAGGATACCAAAATACCAACATCTACTGGTATTTTTCCTCTTCTTGATGATGCAAAAAAGCAAGGGGATCGTTCTTCTATTATTTTATTGTCTGAGCTGATTTCAAGTCTGATATCGTTCAACGTTTTTGCCAAAGAAGTTATGCAGATTGATCTCTTAAAACTTGATAAAGAGATCAATGAGTTAATTGAGCGTATTAACTATTATTACTGGTTACAGCTTTCTATTGTTCTTTTTGCCTTTTTTATCAGCTCTATCATTTTGCTGTTTTATCGCAATGATCCGCTCAAGAGCAGGCGTAAGCGTCTACGAAAGGCGAAAAAATCGACTAAAATAAAAAGGAAGCCACCACGTAATTTCAATCGTCAATAACAGGGATTTTCTTAGTTTTTGTCTATGATGAGTTGAGTGCTGTCTTCGCTGGTTTTACAATGTGTTGAGGGGGACTCTCATTTGTTTGAGCGTCTCCCTCATTATTTTTGGGTTGTTCAACTGGATATGGCATGGATGAGCAAAAGCAAAAAAGTATGCTTACAGATATGCAACGGCGCTTTGTGGAAGAATATCTCCTTGATCTCAATGCCACGCAGGCTGCACTCAGAGCGGGATACAGTCCAAATTCTGTCAAACAAACGGCAAGCAGGGTACTTCGCAAGATATCAGTAAAGGACGCGATAAAGCGGGCTCAGGCTGAACGTTCCGAGCGCCTTAAAATTGACGCAGACTATGTCTTACGCGGGGCTGTTGAGCTTTTTGAACGCTGTATGCAACGCAGCACGGTTGCAGATGCTGAGGGCGAATATAAATTCCAACACAGTGGAGCAGGTAAAGCACTGGAACTTATTGGTAAACACGTATCGGTTCAGGCCTTTAAAGAAAAAGTTGAAATGGGCCTTGAGAGAGAGTTGATTGAACGTCTGTCACGCGGACGAAAGCGTCAAAAAGATCAGAACTGATAAGTTCGGACTGAGGCGGTTTATCAAGAATTTTGGTGATGCGCACTCTTACTCACATTTAGTTCAAAATCAGATTTGAGGCGTTAGATGACCCATGTTGTTGACTTGGACATTGCGGAAGACTGCGCGCAATTTTATGCCGATCCTTTGGGATTTGTACTTTGGGCTTTTGACTGGGGGCAGGGAGAACTTAAAGATTTTCCCGGTCCACGGGATTGGCAACGTGATTATCTGGTGAGCCTTGGGAAACAGATTAAAACCCGGGGTTTTGACGGGGTACATCCCGTGGCGCCAATGGACATGGCAACAGCATCAGGTCACGGAATTGGCAAGTCAGCTATGTCGGCCTGGTTGATCCTCTTTATCATGTCGACACGGCCCTTTGCCAAGGGGGTGGTGACATCGAACACCGGGGATCAGTTGCGAACCAAGACCTGGGCCGAGCTTGGAAAATGGCATAAACGTTGTCTGACCGGACATTGGTTTTCCTGTAGTACAAGTAAGGGAAATATGTCTTTGGTTCACAGGCGTCACGCGGAGAGTTGGCGGTGTGATGCCCAAACCTGCCGAGAGGAAAATTCCGAGAGTTTTGCCGGCCTTCATGCCGCAAATTCAACGCCGTTTTATCTGTTCGATGAAGCATCCGCAGTACCGGATAAAATATGGGAAGTCAGCGATGGTGGCTTGACTGATGGGGAACCGATGCGCTTTGTCTTTGGCAATCCAACCCGAAATTCCGGTCGTTTTTTCGAATGCTTTAACCGCCTTCGTCACCGCTGGCAGGTGCAACAGATCGATAGCCGTCAGGTCGAAGGCACCAATGCTCATCTGATGGCGCAGTGGGTTGAAGATTACG
This sequence comes from Kiloniella antarctica, assembly GCF_042682825.1. Taxonomy (NCBI): domain Bacteria; kingdom Pseudomonadati; phylum Pseudomonadota; class Alphaproteobacteria; order Rhodospirillales; family Kiloniellaceae; genus Kiloniella; species Kiloniella antarctica. Next base: position 194,587 of record NZ_JBHUII010000004.1, on the reverse strand, counting down.
GCGAAGACAGCGATTTTGTTCGGGTCCGGGTGCGCGGTGTTTTCCCCCGCGCGGGGTCCACACAGTTTATCTCAAATGAAATCGTCGTCGAAGCCAAAGCACGTACCCTGTCCCCCCAGCCTGAACACCCTCTGGTGATCGGCGTGGATGTGGCGAGGTTCGGTGATGATCAGTCCGTCATCCTTGTGCGCCAAGGCCGTAAGGTTTTGGAGATCAAGAAATACCGGGTTGATACCATGCAGCTCGTCGGACATGTGATCGAAGCAAAGCAAGCATGGAAGCCTGATGGTGTGCTGGTGGACGGTGTCGGCGTTGGCGGTGGTGTTGTGGATCGGCTGCACCAGCTTGGCCATGATGTGATAGATGTAAACGCCGGTTCCCGGGCGCAAGATCAAAAGATCTATCTCAACAAACGTGCCGAGATGTGGGGCAAAATGCGTGACTGGCTCAAGGGCGGTGATATCCCCGACAATGATCAGGAGTTACAAACTGATCTGACAGGCATTGAATACGGGTTTGACGCCAAGAACAGACTTCAACTTGAGCGGAAAGAAGACATGAAAAAGCGCGGGCTACACTCGCCTGACGTGGCGGATGCTCTGGCGCTTACCTTTGCGGAAACAGTGGTGAAGTGGTCAGAGGATGATTATGGAGATATGGACGTGGCTATTTCGGATTATGAGCCGGGGGGGTAGGGTTAATTTATCTTTCCAGTTTTGGTATTAAGATAAACTTTGTTGTATCCATTACAATAAGTGAAATATATTGGTTTTGTACGGTGAGTATATGACTTTACCCAGCCACCATTATCTATGAAGTCTTTTTTTGTGCAGCGGTCTTGTTCTATTAATGATCGCGTGGCTTTTAGGAATGCTTTTTTGTATATCCTATAATCATCGGATTGAGCTATCAGTAACTCATCTCCAGAAGCATCTTTTGCCGGATCTTCTGGGCGGCTTGAAGATAGGTATAATACTGATACCCATTCTGCGAATTTTCCATCAACAATCCCATTTTTCGGGGCGCACTTTGAATCTCCTGAGTCTACTAATTCGCTTCTACCAGAAGTGCAGGAAGCATTGTAGTACTTTGATACCCTAGCCCACCCCCCTTTCACCTCATGTACATGTGCAGCTTCTCTAAAAAACAATCTGCCAACAACACCGCATGATGTTGAGGGGCAAGTTCTTCTATTAAGCTTATCGGAAGTTACCCATTTTTTTTTGATCGTTTGAGCTGTGGCTGGCTTAACTACAGTTAGAGGTAAGCTCAAAATAACTAAGACAGAAAGTATAAATACTATATTACGGTTCATTTTCAGTATTTTTCTGGAATCAATGACAGTGGTAAGACGGTAATAATAGCTATACTAGATTATTTTATTATTTTTTTCCCCATTTAAGTGTGCGAGTTTGCGTCTTAGGGTTGAGGGAGTCAAGGCAAAGAAGGAAGAGGGCGGGGGTTAGTGCAGATGGAATTTTTGAACGCGTGAAGGGCGTTGACGAGGCTTTGGCGCAATCAGAGAAACCAAACTCAACAGTATATCTGTCGGTGTGCATGATACGACAGCCCAAGTTAGCGCTAAAACAACAATACGAACAAACATTATAACCCTCCGTAATCTGCTCTTAAAATGGGAGCGGAAACGCAAAGAGTCAACCATAAGGAGTTTTTGATATGCCAGCAGGACCAAGTGGAAAAGGTAATGCCGACGCAGCTAGTGGCAAGAGTATGGGTGGAGGAAACCGAGGCCGTGACGGTGGGAATACGGGTAATTTTAACGGGTTCAAGCCTTCACCCGGCCCCACAAAAGTTGATATGAGTACCGCAGCATCGGCAGCAGCTGGATTGCATTCACCCGAAGCTCAGGCGGCGGCAAATGAGGCTCATCGTAGAGCGAATAAGCTTGGTGTCTATGCGGGGCTGGGACCTGAGAAAATTGATTTCGACGATATGAGGGCGTTAAGTCAAATTGTATCACCAAAGAAAGTTGATCCGACGGATTTGGAGGCGGTGAAAGCTAGAGAGGCTGTGACTGGTATTCGAAATGCTCAAGCAAGGAGCTTAGCCAAGTCTTATCGAAGTGGGTTATCCTCAACAATGGCAAGTTATGGGGCTAAATTTATCGCTGGTGTAAACTCTGAACTTACAGTGGACGAAATTGGGAATATTGGCTTTCAGGATAGTTACTCCCCCACTGAGCAAGCATTGGAATTAATAAGTAAATCAACCAGCCCATTAGTTAGTGGATTGGTAGGGTCTAGTAGAATTGCAGGTAAACTTGGTTATTCCCCGCATAAATCAGTTTCAGGTTTTCGCACAATCGGTAAGGCGACGGATCAACGCGTAGCCGGAGAAGCAAGGAACAGAGCGAACCGTGAAGGTGATAACGGATCAGTAAATCCCAAGTCACTCTTCGCGCGTGCGGAACAAACGCTTTATCCCCAAGAAGAACAGGAACCATTGTTTGGTGTTGGTATTAGTCAGGGTGCGTCTAAAGTACGTAAAGCGCCGCCATTATCAGCATTGAATGTAAGACGCGCTCTGTTCGGGCGGGTTTAATGATATGACACACGTGAATGGGAATATGGGCTGTGGGGATCCTTACATGCTTGTGGCAGTCAGGTGAAAGTTTACCGTTTCCCGTTCTATTATATATCTCAATGTAACTTTGTATCTAATACGCCGCGCATGTTCCGGTCTCTTGGTTATTAGAAAATGTTCTCTTTTTAGTTGCAGGAAGAGGTTGTACAGAGTAGGGAATTAAACAAATATGAGATTTGAAGTTTTGTCTTTGAATTGTCCGGTTTTATTTTGATATTAGTTTCTGTCTGGGGGAATTTTCGTGAAACAAATTATGGTACTGGTTTTGTTGCTTTTTGTCGTGGGATGTAAAAGTGCGACGACGTCATCGTTGGTTGGTTCAGGGCCAATTACATTAAGCGCTAGCGCACAGAAATCTTATGAAAAATATCTTAAATCAAACCCGCGTGCGTTTGCGGTAACCAACGATGGTAGGACAAGTTGGGGGTGGTATTATTGTCGTGACATTCAGTGTCGCGGAACAAAGCTGCAATCAATGCCAAAAGCAATTAAAGTGTGTCAAAAATATTCAAATGGAAAGCCCTGCAGAATCTATGACATTGGTGGAAAAATTGTATGGGATCAGAATGTTAAACCGGAAAAAGAAATCAAAGTCGATCTTTACGATCCCAAAAAATTTGAAATCTCAGACGGGCAAAAAACGGCATTCGGTCGTTATCTTGATCTGGTGAGTATTAAAGATTCAGATATTAATCTGGCTTTTGCAATTAGTAAAGATGGACATACGGCAAGATCAAGGTCCAAAGAAATTGCGCCCTATAATAAACTCAAGCAAACCGTTCTTGAAATTTGTCGTGCGAAATCTTCCGATGAAGAGTGTGTTTTGTATGCCATTAATGACAAAGTCGTAACTGAGAAGTAGATCTCTACAGACCTTCAAATTAAGGCCCTCCGGGGCCTTTTTTTGTGATCAAAAACGTTTGAATTAACGGGTCGAGGCCTCGACGCGAACAAGGTTACCGGGACTGGTTTAATTTTAGAGATGTTTTGGTTTGATATGTTTGGCTAAGCCTATCCGCTTTCAGATTAGACTGTTCATTTTCGACATTTTATTCTGGATAGGGGCTTTGCATAACCAGCCAGTCAATTTCCATATCTCCTTCCAAATAGTGATGGCGCTCTTTTAAAAAATCCTGAACATGAGGTGTTGTCAAGTGACGCTCCAAATGTTCTCGAGATTGCCAAACTTCGTAGAAAACAAAGAGATTGTTATCATGGCGATCGCGATGGACATGGTATTCTAACGCGCCGGGTTCTTTTCGTGTTGGCGCGACCATATCAATCAGTCGGGTTTGTAATTGATCTGCCATCTCAGGTTTCGCTCTGGCACGACCGACCAGGCTGTATGGCTCTGTCTCTCCTTCTTGCAGGGAAGGCAAAAGGATCTGATTGTCGTTGGACATGTCTTTTTCCTGTAGGTATGATGTTTTTCATATCTATTGGGTATAATATCTATAGGTATGAGTCAAATCTTACCTGAGGCTTTGAATAAAGGAATTTTTAATGCCAGATGATGAGGGACACCCGTCCCTGGAAGAAATGGAGTTGTCGGTGATTTTCAATGCACTTTCTGATCCATTACGTCGCCATGTTATTGGAGAGCTTGCGGTTGCACCACGGGAAACAGAGCGGACCTGTGCTTCCTTTAAGTTACCGGTTTCAAAAGCTACTTTGACGCATCATTTTCGAATATTGCGAGAGGCCGGTTTTATTCGACAAGTCAATCGAGGCAATAGTCGGGCTGCTTGCTTGCGCATGGAGGATATTGATCTGAAGTTCCCGGGTCTTCTTGATTTGATCCGCTCTACTAGCTTTGACGTGCCTAGTCGTTAGGGAGAGCACTGACAAGGAAAAGTCTGTTGCGATCTTTAATAATCGATAGTTTTAGCTGTACTCAAGATATCAATACTCTATTTAATTCTAGTCCTCTTTTTCCAATTCATCCTTGTCAAACCCGCCTTTATCAAACCCTCTGGCAAGGAAAAAAAGACCGGGGAGGGCAAGGTAAGCCGTGAGGAGCAGGAACCAAATTTCATTTAGCTGGTAATAGATATCCGGTTTATCAAAAAAAATCAGATACCCGATCAAGACAGCAAAACTTGTCGCAATAACGGCGCTTAAGGTTGGTGGGATACGTTCACTGATCCAAACAGAGAGACAAACGTGGGGGAAGGTTAAGAGTAAAAAAAGATCGATTAATTTTTGTTTAAATGCCATTTCCAGAACCTTGTTTTACCTTACATTTCAACTTTGAAATGGCGGGAGTACGAATTTGAAAATTATGAACTAAAAAGGAATGCTCTCGCAAGGGAATGCCAATAAATATTTGGTGATCAATCTGAGAATAATAAGAGCATTGTGAGTTTTCTCGACACTTAAAAGCAAAATTCGAGTGCCTATTTCTTATAATACACTCGACCAAAGTGTATAGTTCACTTGATTAATAAAATTGTTGCGCAAGATCCTAATATAGTTAGGATCATGGCTCGACTGATTGATTGTACCAAGCGCCGCAAAGTTAAAATAACCGAGCGGCGTTTTGGGTTTCTGATGATAATTAGTCTTTTTCAGAGATTAACTTATCCTTCTCGCTCGCCCCAATTACTCGAATTCAGTTCTTGATCCATTCAGGTCTGGTACCTGTGGTTTCGTAGCAAAAAAATTTATAAGATACAGATTGTCTAATATTCATCATTTGTTATAATATTGTTATATAACAATAGGTTAACGTATGTATTTGAAATTAATTTTATCTATATTTTTGGCAATTTTATTTTCTTCTTGTGATGGAGAAAATAGCATATTGTCAAAAAATTGGAGTGAAAACAACGCGAACAGGTGTAGTGAAGCAGGTAATTATATCTCTTTTCGCGAACAGGGGATTTTTTATTCAAATAAAGTGGTCGAAGCGATGATCTTCGATCAACCAAGGTATGTTATTAATGATGAGGGCGATTTGCTAATTTATCCCAACCATTCCGAATTACATACCCAATCCCATAGAACAGTTAACAAAAAAATACACTTTAAGCTCGTGCAAAGGGATAATCGTCTTTCTTTCGATAGCTTTTACCTTGGAGAAAATGCGATCACCGATAAGTTGGATGATCAATTGGAAAACGCGGTTAAATTATTGGATTTAGTCAGTTGTGATTAACAGCTAGGCGAATAAGCTTCTTAATATGAAAAGAGTTTTTTGTAACGGCCATAAAGCTCCATTGGCTCCAAAACACATTTTACAGGTATGATTTCGTTACTTCTTCCTGTCGCGGTTATTTTCAGTGCTTCTATCTCTTCCGATGTAATGGTCGCGCCTGTCGCCATTTTATCGAAAGTTATGCGCTGATTATCAGGCAGATAGCTCCATGTGTATTTAGCCATACACAGTGATGCCGCTTCCTCTTCTGCCAAGGTGATAGCAACAATTCTATCGTGTACTTTTTTGAAAAATGCCCGGTGCTGGCGTGCTATCCCGGCCTCGTTTTTCAGAGCTTCATATTTGGTTTTTATATTTTTTTTGGCTTGATCATCTTGTATTTCCCGAAGAAATTTAAGATAAAGCAAAGACAAGCCGGGGCGATCAAACCTAGTGGAAGTGGCTTTCAGCTGATCCAATGTGGTTGGCTCAAACTCCGTAAAAGTTCCGGAAGTTAAAGCGTGTGTCGTTTCTGAATTGTAAGTCAGTTCAGACGCCACATCGAAGAGATCAATTTCCTCAATATGCCTGCCTGTCGAATTTATCGCGGTTGTTGCAGGGGCACTAGGAGATGATTTTGTTGTTGTTTGGCAAGCCGTAAGGCTCAATAACAGTAGCATGAAAAAAGTAACACGCATTTTATACTCGATTTTTGAAATATTAATGTGGAAATCGTGAGTGGTTTAGTGAGTACGGAAGTTATAAAACTTTCAACATTTCGTCATACAGGTCGAGTGATTTTAATAAACAGACACCGGGGCCACCTTTGCTATTGGGAATAAAGCCGGAAGAATTTTTATTGAGGCTCTTAAGATCCTTTGACGTTAGGGAGCTACCAAGGACTAGTTTGTTGAAGACTGTTTTGTGATCGTTGGACAGAATTGTCCATAAATTATTTGCATTACAAGTACAGAGAGTGTCTTTTTCATCCAATGTGATGTTAATCATCCGATCAACCATCTTTTCCATGAATACTTTTTCAGTATTCGAAGTATCAGCGTAATTTTTTACTTCGTTCAAATGATCAATGATTTGAGAGTGTGTAGAAGGTGAGGCTGCTTTTTTCATACAGCCTGAAAAGAAAATTGACTTACCTGGTTTATCAAAACGCCCTGCGGACAATTGCAACATTGATAAAATGTCGGGTGAGTATTTTAAGAAGGTTCCTTTTTTGATCTGATTTTTTATCTGGCTTTCCTGTAATTCTAATTCAACCACGGTTATTGGAGTGATAGTTACCGTTTCACCCATTTCGGCTAGCGCGGGCTGGGTGAAAAGGAAAAGGGTCGATGCAATCAGGTACGGTAAAAAGCGCATTTGAGTATCTCGAGCTATATAATTAGTGTTTGATAAATAAAGTTATTTTTTATGTTAAGGAATCTCAAAAGAGGTTATGGAGCGTCCTTTAATAGAAGGATAATTATCCTAGCAATGAGAAGAATGATGTCAAGGAAAGTTCAGGTATAAGTTGTTGTGATGAGAGCGGTTGAGAGACTGTTGAAATAACTTCTAAGATACTTTTTATCCCTCCTATATCATTGCTAATATCGTTATGAGAAAATTCGCCTTTCTTAAAGCCAAGCTCCACTTATGTGGGGCTTTTTTTATGAGCAATAGAATTAAAAGCATCGCGTTACTTAACAGATAAATTTAATGGAGATTTCGATGGGATACGGTTCTGATCGCCCTGGAGGTTCTAATGAGCAAGAACGCGATGTTGTTGGTCGTGATAGAGAGGGAAGTAGAGGCCCTAGCCGTAGGGGAGGAGCCAGAGGTCAGAAAAGAAACAAATCAACCCAGAATAATGGGGCTTCAGGGTTTCAAAATGATTTGACTGGGCCTGGGCATCAAGGAGGGAACAGTGCGTCTAATGGAGTAAATAGGCGTGGTAATACTTATTCTGGACCAAAGGGCGCGCACGGATTGAATAAAGGAGCGCGACAGGCTGCTGCAAATTCAGTCGGGCTGAGCGGCGACACGTTTGATGGTGCTCTTGGCGAGGAAGATGAGCAGGGCGGGTTGGTTGATGCCTTGAGCAATGGAAAATCTGTTAAAGTGCATGATTTAACACTCAATCCCCGAGGGAAATTTGTAGGATCTAAATCTCCGACGCAAAGTTTTGCGAAAGCGAACCCGCAACTTGGTGGCATACACTCACCTGAGATGCAGGGGGCTTATAACTCTGCGACAAGAGGAGCCGCGGGCATAGGTACTGCCAAAAGTAAGGGATTGAATCAAGTTCAGCTGGATGTCTTGAGGTCTTTAGCAAGTAATCCTACGGCTCAACGTGTTAAAGCAAATGAATTTTTCGCCAAGAATAATCCAGCCCAAGCCTTCTTTTCTACTCTAGGATCACGAGTCTTGGCTGGCGTTAATTCCGTTGGTTCTTATTCTCTGGATGAAGAGGGCTTCGGAACACCCGGGCAATATGGGGGGTACAATCCAGTCGAGGGTGTCTTGGGGTATCTATCAAGAGCCGGTGGTGTTGCGGGTGCTGTTGGCACTGCGGCACAACTTGCAAATTTTGCTGGTTATGACGTAGGGAAATCATATGGTGGCTTTACAACTGGCAAACAGGGCGCAGCATATAGCAGAGATAGCCGTGCGAGGAGGTCTGTTTCAAGAGAGAGCGAACCAAGAACCAGCTTTCAATCTCTTTTTGATCGAGCTTCGAAACAATTATATCCTGACATGTTAACCGAAGAAGATCGATTGACTTTAGGTGTTGGTGTTTCACAGGGTAAGTCAAAAGTACGTAGGGCACCTAATTTGTCTACGTTGAAATCCAGAAGGGCCAATTTTGAGAGGGTTAGATAAATGAGTATATTAACTTCATCGGATTCAGTCGCACAATTTGCTTCTAGAGCGAAAGCTAATCCAACTCGTTTAGATGGAGATTTTTCTTTGAGGGCGGCTAAAAGTAGTTTAAATCGTACCCGGAAAAATCATTTTTTTGAAGGGAGGGATACTTCAATCAAAACCGTTGGTGGTCGCGGTTATCGATCGCCAGCAGAAGTTCTTTATCCTGTAGAAAAACCAGTTCTTTCTCCTTATATCAGTCTTGCACCGTCGCCTGTACGTCGGGTTCGTGGGCTTGCAACACTGGATTTACGCCGGGCGGAATACAATAGTGTATTGTGATTTGTCTATAAATACGAGGGGGGAAACGATCTTTAAAAAGTTCGTTATACTTTGTTTGGATATATTTGAGACGGTATATTCGTTCTTGGATAAATAGGTTTGCTGAGGCGGTTTATTTTTAAATCTCCATAGCGATAAAAGACTAATTTTTGTTACTTTATATTTGAGCAGAATTAAGCCCCTACAACTTATTGTGGGGGCTTTTGTTATTAAAACTCCAACAAGTTTGGAGCAACCTGACTGGAGATCTTATGGAACTTGCTGAGAAGGTGATCAACCGCCAGAGCGCATTGCAGCAAGAGCGGCAGAAGTTTGAGGTGATCTGGAAGGAAACCGCCGAACGGTTAGATCCTTTTGGATCGATCCTCGAGGGAAAAATGGGCGATATGTCGAAGATGTATAGCTCTCGTCCCTTGCAGGATCTGGCACGTTTTGCCGCTGCGATTGAGAGCCTGCTTATCCCGCGAGGCTCTATCTGGCATGGTCTTATGCCAATGGATGATGAGCTTAAAGAAAATGACGAGGTTCAGGCCTGGGCAGAAGCGCGCACAAAAAAGCTGTTTTCTGTTCGTTACATGGCGCAATCGGGCTTTGTCGCCAATACGCAACGGATGTTTCGTTCTCTTGGCTGCTATGGCAATCAGGTTCTCATGACCGAAGAAGTTCTTAGCCGTGGTCCCGGTGGGGAAGATCTTCCCCCGATCAGATATCGTATGATCCCGATAATCGAATGTTTTCTGGCGACAACGGCCTGGGGGCAAGTGGATACGTTCTATCGGGTGTATAAGCTTACCTTGCGACAGATAATTCAAGATTTTGGTGTGGAGAACCTACCTGAATTCTTGAGAATGCGGATGGATCGACCAGATCAGTTGGAAGAAAAGTTTGAGCTGATCCACGCGATTGATCCTGCGCTTGCGAGCGACACGATAACCCAACTTCCTTGGCCGTCGGTGCATGTGCTTAAAGGACATAACCACGTTCTCAGGCAATCCGGTTATTATGAATTTCCGATCCATGCGTCTTCTTTTGTTGAAAGTGACGGACAGGCCTATGGATGGGGGCCGGGCATGATGGCCCTGCCGGATATCAAGCAGCTCAACATCATGAACAAGACAACGATTGCCGCAGCAGAACAGGCCGTATCACCTGCCTTTGCGACGGTACAAAAGCTCAAGCGGCGTTTGAATTTGAGCGCCAATGCGATTAATCCAGATCTGGTAACAGACGACGGGCGCTTAAAGATCCAGCCGATTATCACAGGAGCACGACCAGATATTGGCGAACAGTTGATTGCCAAAAAGCAAATGGATATCTCGGCAAATTTTTATGGGGATCTTTGGCAAATTCTAGTGAACAAGCCGGACATGACCGCTTATGAAGCGGCGTTACGGGCACAGGAAAAGAACGAATTGATCGGTCCCCCGTTTGCCAAGCAAGAAGAAATGCTGGCTTCAATAGTGATGCGGGAAAATGCCATTTTGGAACGCCAAGCTGCGGACGGTATTATTGATTTGCCGCCGAGGCCGGAAGCGCTTCAAGGACGTAAGTTGTCATTAAAATTTAGCAGCCCAATGGCAAAGCTCAGGCGTGCCGCCGAGGATGTGGGGATACAGCGAACATTGGAAACTGCCGCTCAGCAAGCACAGTTTGACCCGACGATTATGGATAACTTTGATCACGATAAGATCATTCGGGCGCGTGCTGATATCAACGGTATGCCGGCTGATCTTATGCGTCCGGCAGAAGAGGTTCAAGCCAGTAGGCAAGCGAAAATTGAAGCTGAACAACAACAAGCTCTTGCTGCGCAACAGGCACAAGAAATTGATACTGCAGGTAAAGCTTTGCCGATAATGGAAGCACTTGGTGCCGCAGGTATTGATCCCAATCAAATAGCAGGTGGCGAAATTCCTGAAGGTAGAGAGGAGCAGTTTAATGCTTAAAGGTTGGTCCTTTTCGTTGAAGAAACAACATGAGTTGATCGATGCTTATGGCCGGCTTTTTGCGACTTCTGACGGACAGTTGGTTCTCGCTGACATACTGGATCAGGCCGGGGCATTTGAGGCGACAGCGCCAGGTGGCCCTTCTGTTTTTAACGATGGCAAGCGCGCCATCGTCTTTGACATTCTCCGCAAGGCTTCTGTCAGCGCTGACCTTCGGGCGGAACTGGCGAAAGCTGCCTATCTATTACAAGAGGAAGATATGCAAGAATGAGTGATACCCTAGTTTCAAACGATATCCCTTCATCAGGAGGGGCAAGTCCCCACTATTCATCAGGATACTCTGATCAGCCCGCATCGCAAGATAGCGGGTCTTTTTATGAGCAATCGCCTGTTGAAGATACCAGAGAAGGCGATAAGGGGTCTGAAACAAATTCTGATATTTATGCGCCTTCTTCAAATGGAGAGCCTGAAGGTTCCGAGAATTTGGAAACGAATAACCGGGAAGGTTCAGTTGATAACCCTGAGGGTTTTATCAAACTTCCGGGTGAAGGTGCGAACGAAGATGAAATCGACGCCTTTTATGAAGCCCTCGGCGTGCCGGATAGCCCTGAGGGGTATGAACTGGTTATTCCCAAAGAGATGGGCGAAGACCAGAGCGGCGGTGAGTGGAAAGAATACACCAGTGCTATTAGCCAGCTCTCGCACGCACTCGGGCTTTCGCCAAGTCAGGCCCAAGCCCTGACCGAGTTGGATCTTCAGGCAAAATCCCAGTCGTATGAAACGATGGAGCGTGAGCAACAACACTATCTGGAACAACAAATAGAGGACACCACTTCCGCGCTGCGTGAAGAGTGGGGTTCAAACATGGATACCAATGTCAGAACGGCCAACCGTGCCCTTAAAGCCTTTGGCGGTTCTGAACTGGAAGGTGTGTTGAGCGAAGCGGGGGTTTTAAATGACCCGGTCGTTTTACGCGCCTTTCATAAAGCTGGCCTCTCCCTGGTAGAGGACAGCAGCCCCGGCGGAGCCGGTGCATCCCGACGCAATAGATCTGCAGCGGAAATTCTCTACCCATCATCTACTAAGGAAGGCTAATCATGGCTACACTTGGAAATACCTTTGTCGATCTGATCGACATCTACAAACAGACTGATCCAAACGGATCTACTGCAACGATTATTGAGCTTCTCAAGCAGCAAAATCCAATTCTGGATGATGCGATTGCAATGGAGTGCAACAAGGGGTCCGAACACCTGCACACCATCCGTACGGGTCTGCCATCTGTCAGTTGGGGGGCGCTTTATCAGGGCATTTCCCAATCAAAAGCAAAGCAACAGCAAGTTACAGATACCACGGGCTATCTTGAAGCGCTGGCCACGATTGATGAACGTGTGCTGCATTTGGCCAAAAATGAAGCCGGGGTTCGCCTCAATGAAGCCATGGCGTTCATGGAATCAATGAACCAGGAAGCAGCTTCTGGTCTTTTCTATCACGACACGGCGACAACCCCTGAAAAGTTCAAGGGCCTTTCCTCGCGCTTTAATACCATTGGTGGCGGCGGTTCAGGTGAACAGGTTATTGATGCGGGCGGTGTTGGTTCTGATAACACATCAATTTGGTTTGTGACCTGGGGTGATCGTCATTGTCATCTACTTTATCCACAAGGCACAAAAGCGGGCCTTCAACGTGACGACATGGGCCGTCAACGTGTGCTGGATGAAAACAGTAACCCTTATTATGTGAAAGAAGAAAAGTTCACATGGCACCTTGGATTGGCTGTTAAGGATTGGCGTTATGTTTCCCGTGTCGCCAACATTGATGTGTCTGAAATGTCCGCTGGCAATGTGAAACTCTATGATTTCATGCGCAAAGCTTATTACAAGCTCCAGTCCCGTATTCGCCGGGGTGATGCGGCGGGTGGTCGTCAGGTTATTTACTGTAACCGTGATGTTTTGGAATCTCTGGATGCCTTGGCCACCAATGCAGGCGCAAGCGATAATTTTGTTCGGTTGAAAGACAGCGAACTCGAAGGTCAGGAAGTGCTGACTTATCGCGGTATTCCAATTCGTGAAACTGATGCGTTGCTCAATTCCGAAGCACGCGTTCTGTCTGCTTAATTGAGAGAGGGATAAAACATGATCCACAGTAAACAACTCACGTTCTCTGACCAGCAGGCGATTACAGGAACTGCTTCGTCAACGAACATTCTGGACCTTGGCACAACGGACACGGTTGTCGGAGCTTCTGTTGCTCTGCCTTCTAACCCCGGTGATGGCACAGCTGTACCCCTTAACGTACAGGTGACAGAGGCTTTCAATAACCTGACATCGCTTAAAATTGCGATTGAGGTTGATGATAATTCCGGGTTCTCGTCTGCACGTGAAGTTCTTTCTCAATCTATTGTGCGGGCAGATCTGGTGGCAGGAAAACAGACGTCGTTCCATATCCTGCCAAAAGGTCTGGATGAGCGTTATATGCGTTTGCGTTATACCGTATCGGGCACCAACCCGAGTGCGGGTAAAATCTCTGCTGCGATTGTAGCCGGGGTACAGAGTTAATGGTGTTAGCGGCAAAAGCTGGTCGCAAGACCGGAACTGTCGGTAAGAAGCCAAAACTCAAAGGCGTGAGCCCTAAAGGGAACTATAAAGCAATGTTTGAAGAAACAGTTCCTCAAGAACCTGAGGTGATTGCCTTGAAGGTTAGAGCAATTGCCCTTGGGTATTACGGTGCTCAACTCCGTGAAGAAGGTGATGCCTTTGAGTTGCGCGACAAGGTGCATTTTTCTTCTAGCTGGATGGAAAAAGCGTAGCTGATCGCTAGCGATTATAATATCGCTAGTCTGAAATAAAAATGGGAGGTTTTGTCCTTGAGACGGCCTCCCATTTTACGTGAATTTTCTTTTATAACTTTGGTCAGGAAGATAGATGAGCAGCAAGGTTGAAATCTGCCGGGATGCTTTGCAGATCCTGGGGGACAAGTCCATTGTCAGTCTGGAAGAAAGCAGCAAGGAAGCGCGGCAGTGTAAAATTGCCTATCCCCAAGCTGTCGAGACTGTCTTGCGTGCTTATCCCTGGAGTTGTGCCATACGGCGGGTCAAGTTGGCGGCTTCTGCCGAAGTTCCTGCGTTTGGCGAATGGAAGCGCTATCGACGTCCAGTTGATGATATTCAGGCCCTTCCCATCACCACGAACGGCGAGATGGATGGCCTTGCCGTCAAATACACACTTGAGGGGCGGTATGTGCTCTGTCATCTGAATGCACCGCTTTATTATCGGTATATCAGTCGGAATGTCGACCCGTCAGATATGCCGCCGGATCTTCGTAGAGCCATTTCGGGGCAGCTTGCGGTTCGTTTGGCAGAGGTCTTAACGGGGTCACAATCCAAACTTAATACGGCACTTGGTCTCTATCGCAACGACCTCACGCAGGCAAAAGCCAGTGATATGATGGAAGATGGGACAAGTGAAATCGCGCCGTCAAGTTGGTTGGAGGCACGAAACTGATGCCACCTCGTACCCTTCAAGCAAGCTTTGTACGTGGGGAAATTACCCCACGGCTCCATGGGCGTGAAGACACCCAGCTTTATCAAACGGGTCTGGCCTTGTGCGAAAACTGGATCGTGCTACCCCATGGTGGCATGACCCGACGTCCGGGAACCCGGTTTGTTACACCAGCAAAATTTCCTGATAAACAATGTCGTTTGATATCATTCGAATATTCAACCGAAGATGCCTATGTCATCGAGGTCGGCGATCTTTACATGCGGTTTTATCGTGATTTCGGGCAAATCGTAAAAGACGATACCCCTTACGAAATTGTGACGACCTATACCGAGGCACAGTTGTTTGAGTTGGTCTTTACCCAAACAGAAAACAGCCTCTGGATTGTGCACAAGGATCATCCGCCAAAAGAGCTAAAGAGAGAAGATCACAATAACTGGACGATAGCGGATATTGTGTTTACGGGAAAACCTGCGGAGTGGAAGGCGGGCAATTATCCAAGGCGCTGTTCTTTTTATCAGCAGCGGTCCATTTTTGCGTCGCCCCCGGATCAGCCGCAAACCATTTGGACATCAAAGACATCTGACGAAAAAAACTTCACGCTTGGCACCAATGCGGATGATGCCTTTAAGGCGACCATCAAAGCCGGGCAGGTCAATCACATTCAGTGGATGGTTGAAGGGCGCGCTTTGATGATGGGAACATCAGGTGCAACACGTACGCTCAGTGGATCAAGCGCCAATGAGGCGTTGACAGTAACCTCGGTGATCAACCGCCGTCATACCACAGAAGGTTCCGCTGCTATTCCCCCGATCCAAAAGGGGGAGGTCGCCCTGTTTTTAAGTCGTAACCGTAAACGGCTGCACGAATTTGTTTTCTCCTTTGAGCGCGATAGCTTTATTGCGCCAGACCAGACCTTCCTTTCCCAGCACATTACGGGAACGGGGATCAAGGATATGGACATGGTCAACGATCCGGACTCAATTATCTGGATGGTGCGCGATGACGGTCAACTGATCGGGGTAACCTACGAAAAATCACAGGAAGTCGTTGCCTTTCATCGTCACAAACTTGGTGGATCTACGGATGATCATGCTTGGGGAGAAGTTGAAACAGTTGCTGTAACCTATGAGGCCAAACGCGAGGTTTTATGGTTGGTGGTCAAACGTAAGGTGAACGGTAGTATCGTTCGGCATGTTGAGTTTATGGAAGCTGTATTCGATGACGGCGATGATAAAAAGGATGCTTTTTTTGTCGATTGCGGGGGCACCTATGACGGTGTGGCAGCGGGGATGATCAACGGCTTTAACCATCTAATCGGCGAAGAAGTTGATATGCTGCACGATGGGAAGGTTTCTCCACGTACAACGGTTGCAAGTGATGGCACGGTTACATTGTTGAATAACCGTACAGGGGAAAAAATTACTGCCGGATTGCCCTATCAATCAGTGGTTCAGCCGTTGTCTCCTATTGTCGCGCTACAAAATGGTACGGGCCGGGGCAAGAAAAAACGCGTGGTTTCCATGGGCGTTGACGTCATGAACACCGGGACCATCGAAGCCGGGGATAGTTTGAGCGACACACAAAGCCATATATTCCGCGATGGATCGACACCGTTCGGACAATCACCGGATCTCTATACCGGATATCTGGAAATCGACCCGGAAAATGGCTTTGACGACAAAGCACAAATATACATCCGGGCGCAACAGCCCCTACCAGCCACAATCAGATCACTGATTACAGAAGTTCAGTCAGAAGGATAAAATATGAGTTTTCTGGAACATAGATTTACGGAAAATGAGACAACAGGGAGAAAACGAGTAAATCCCAAAAGCGATTATCCGCAAGAGGAAACGCGTTGTACAATGGAAGATATGGTACACTTCCTCTGCCTACATCGGAGCCTGTAAATAAAGAGCAATATTATAGATTTTTGAACTATGATCCAGATAATGGTTCTGGGGATGTGGGTAATTTCCTCTCCTATGGAGATCCAAGGGATATTATCAAAGTGGCTGAAGAAACCGCCAGACGGCTATTGCCCAAGGGTAAAGGGTATGATGATGCTCAGGATGCTGTACGCCATGCATTAGGTAGCTACCTCTTGGCGAAAAGGTATGGTGTTAAGGGAGCAAAAGAAATAACAGACGGACACGAAAGGATGTCTTTTCCTTTGGGATACGTTGGGTTAGATGATGATAATGACCAAAGCGAACTTCAAGATCTCATAACAACCGGGTTGGCCGCGATGCGGCAATGAACAAGAAGA
Organism: Kiloniella antarctica; assembly: GCF_042682825.1. NCBI lineage: Bacteria > Pseudomonadati > Pseudomonadota > Alphaproteobacteria > Rhodospirillales > Kiloniellaceae > Kiloniella > Kiloniella antarctica. The sequence continues at coordinate 177,931 of NZ_JBHUII010000004.1, read as the reverse complement.
ATAAAAATCTGAACCCAGTAGATGTGATTATGAAAATTTATCTCGAAGGTAAACTTCAGTATTCTCCTTTTGTTTTAAGACGGAAGTAACCTGCAAGAAATACTGGGCCGAGTGTTGATACGCATCCGATCAACAGAAAATGGTAAAACAGGTGATGGATCGAGTTTGTGAAATGCTCCGCAGTCGCATTACCATAAAGCAGACGGATAGTTTCAATCAAGTCTGGTGGGTAGCTGCCAGATAGGAGCCAGAGTGTAAAAATACTCCCGGTAAGAAGCCAGATAATTATGGCAAACCAAAGAGATGACCTGATGAGTTTGGAGTTTTTTGTGATTCTGCAAATCTGTTGTTTGGCGCGTTTTAAAAAAGCATCCGTTACAGGTTTGTGTTTCAGGTAGAAGGGCCCCAGCAGCGTGATTGTCAGGGAGGTAAAGAGAAAGATGAAAAAACCGAGAGTCAGAAAAATATCTCTATATTGACTGTAAGCCTGTAATTCTGGTGGCCTGACATCCCTTCCCGCACGCAAGATATCGGCAGGAGTTAAGAATATAAAAGCCAAAAGAAGGCAAAGGGCAAACAGGAGAGCGAATGACCAAGAAGCCACCCTGTAGACCCAGATGTGTGTTTCATGAAATTGTGAAAGCTTTCTGAGCATCCAGGACATGTTAGATCTTTCGGTCTGTAGCCGAAGCCAGATTATCCCCTGTTGTTGGACAGTACAATGGTTTTGTTTGGGTATTCTCTGGAGCTTATCTTGTACATATAATAACAAGAAAACAGATAGCTTACAAAATTTAATTCTGCCTAGGTTATCTGGAAATCAATCCTGAAAATGTTTTGATGAAATGGCACAGATCAATATGCGGGTCCAATAATCGTTACTAGTTATAATAAGAGCACGGATCGCAGTAGTAGAATCAAAAGGATAAGTTTATGGGATTTTTCAAGAATTTATTTAAAGGCGTTGGTAAGGTTTTAGGAGCTGCTGCTCCTGCACTCGGATTAATTGGAGGGCTGGGAGCAACTGGACTAACAGCTGCTTCGGCATTGGGAATGGGTGGTTCGCTCTTTAAAGGGTTTGCTGAGCAAAAACGCGCCAAGAAACAGGCAAAACTGGCGCGACGTCAGGCTGCTCTGGATGCGAGGGTTAGCCAAAGAAATACGCAAAGGCTTGCAGGACAACAACGCGCCAATTTTGCCGCGGCAGGTTTGAAAATTGAGGGCAGCCCGGCGTTGCTTATTGAAGAGACGGAAAATCTTGGTGCCGAAGAAGTAAGCAATATTCTCTATGCTGGAGATCAACAGGCAAAGGCCTATAAACGCGCAGGTCGTAATTCAGCAATAGGCGGGTTTCTTAATGCCGGAACGAGTTATTTGAACGGGCTTAAGTGAATAGCTTAATCGTTGAGATAATTAATATGAGTAAATTATGCAAAATTAAAAGTGTACTGGTAGTAGAAAATCTTGTTAAGAATGAGGTATGAGGAAACTTTTTAGATCCTTTTTCTCTTAATAAGCTTCCTACGAAATGAGAGATTAGATGTTCGCGAATGGTATAAAAAATATCGTAAATCAATTTGAGTTCAAAAGAGTATAAAAAGCCCTTTTTATGGCACTATTTGTTATCTGGATTTTTATGCTTGCTTCTCAAATTATTGAAGAAATTTATGATGCTTTCTTTTCAACGTCATCTGGATATTCAAGAGGAAATTACACGATTTGGGAAGGGGTGCTTGATGTATTTATAAAGTATACTCTTTATTTTTTATTATTTCTTTTACCTAAATCATTACCAGTCTTAGTCGCGTGTCTTATCTTGAATTTCTTTGGAAATGAGCGGTTTCCTGTGCTCTTGTTAGTTTTTCTGATTGGGTTTGTCTGGTCAGATATTCAAAGTCTATTCCAATATATGTCTCCAAGAGAAGGATCATCGAGTTTTGGGTATAGTACTCGTGATTGTGACGTTATTATAAATAATGTTCGTACAGATTGCGGATATGAAATATGGACTAAAGAGTTTTTGATCAACCTGTTTAAAGGTGGGATTACCGCAGTGCTTTATTCTAAATTTTATTCAAGAAAAAGAACTGACAATGTCGGACAGGTGGCGACTTAATGATGACGGTACGGCTACATTTGTAACCGATAATAACGGCGAAATAATAATTGATCAGGATAATTTTTTTGATACTGCCTTTGATGATATCATTGATATTCAAAAAGGGCATGAAGATTATCATGAGTATAGCTTTTTAAATGATCTTGGAATACCTATTACTGACGTAGATATTGGGACATTACAGGCTGCACTTGCCTCTTTTGCCATAGCATTTGGTCCTAAATACCTAAAATTTGCAGGCCCCGGATTTGTGAGACACTCGTCTGCTAATCCGAATGTTGTAACTAATTATACGACAAATCTTCACTTTCTTGATCCAGGCGTAGTCCAGCGGTCAATTGTTATGAAGGAAGGAAAATATCACATACTTACGGTGGGAATTGGCACAGGGTATTTCAAAGAACACAATTTGAAATATGTAAAAGATGTTTGGGGGTACGCAGATCGAAATTTAAAAGATTGGGTTGAGAACCATAAGGATACGGATAGTTTTCAATTGGTACCTGTTCACCGAAAAGTAATTGGTGATAGACAAGACACACAAGCCCTGAGTGATCGGTTGCAAAATTTACCTGAGGCAAAAATTGAAAACCTAAAAGCTTCTGACGAAAGTAAAAACAAAAGTATTGGAGAGAGTTACTGGGGGGAGCCTGAAGAAATTGTTTCTAGTGAGGTAGATATACAAAAAAGAATATCAGAAGACACTCAACAGAAGAGGCAGTTGCTAAATAGTGACGATATTGATAAAAAGACGTACCCTCCAGGTTTTTTGAATGACTATGCACGCAATGCTTTGTTACATCCTCAAGTTCTTCGATAAATTTGTTCGTGGTCGCTGAAAATTAAGTCTGGTTTAAAGCCTAAAAAAATACGCCCTCATAAATAAAAGATTATCAAAGGCTCATGCAAAATTGCAGGGCCTATTTTTATGTCCTGAGCTTTGCTGCTCGCTCTTTCAAGGTCGCCAAAATACCAAATATTCCGGATAGTCGTGCGCTATTAAGCGCAGGTTTTATTTGCCTGACGAAAGACAGTCGTTGTTTCTCATGGGCTTTCCTCATGCGCCAAAGCGTTATTAGATTTGGATGGATTTACTTTATAATTCTTATGGTAGAAATTTAGTGTATATTTTAGACTATGAAGAGTGAAGTTGAGTTTAATAATTCTATTCGAAAATTTTCAAAACATATAGAGTAGATGATTAGAGGCTTGAGACACTCAAGATAACGCTCCGTTCTGTCAAATGGATAAATGATGATTTTAAAATTTTGTAATCTTTCGACGATCTCAACTTTTTTATTGATGTTATCGGTCTATTTACATTCTGTCGTACATGCTGAAAATACCGGATCAACAGATGCCATTGTTTATTCCATATCAGGAAAAGTTTTAAACGTTTCGCAACTGGTAACTCTGATTTCCAAAGAAGAGCTGGAAGTAACTGATAGTAGCCTAGACAATGTTATTGATATCTCTAATGAACATATAGATCGATATCCATGGAATTTTAGCAGATTTAAAAATTCGTGTGCGTTTACTTCAGATAACTTTTTATATGAATCCTATGGCCCTTTTCTGGATATTGATGAGGCGTTCCGAAAAAAACATTTACGCTTTGAAATGCAATTGTGTATTCGGAAAATATTTCGCTATTCCGAAACAGTAATGCTCTACTCTACCCAACAAAATGTTGTAGAAGAAGAAGTTATTTCTCGTGCAATATCATGTGGTTATGATAATTCTGATGTATTTGAGCAGTTTGCACGGGTTGTCATGTATTTAGGGTTCAATCATCTGCAAAACATTGATTATTTCATTTGCGGTAAGAGCAAGACAGGTCTTTTGACAAACATAGAAAGTATCCTGGGAATTCAAGTCAGCCATTATTTTTATTATATAGAGGTTTTTGGTTCTCGTGATCTGGCAGATAAGTATTTGGTTTATGAACAGAAAATAATGAATAACCGTATTCGGGAAGAAGAGGAATATCTAAAAACACCTGAAGGTCAGGCGTTTGCAAAAGATCTGGAATGGTTTGATGAATATTTAGGGTTTCGTGAAGAGTTAAGGCAGCGATGGCGTGCTTCAGAGCGGCTTGCAAAAGAGCGGTTTGAGGAAGACTTGATTGAAGATCAAAAAAAGAAAAAAATGAGAGATGAATAACCATGGCAGATTTTAAATATACGCCGCCTGCTTCTGAAAAATTAAAAGAATTACCAGAACTTAAGTTTCTTAAGAAGTGGTATCCTTATAGTAAGGTGAAAGAGCGTGGTGAGGAAGTCGTTGTTCCTCCTGATGTGAAATCTCTTTACCCTGTAACTCCAGATGCATATTTCAAAGAATATACCCGGTATGATAAAGCAAAATATGATCATCATAAGCTAAGTCCAACAAGCGAAGCTGCAATTAGGCTATCTCCAACAAAAAAGAGAGTATCTATTGCGGATACTGCCCATTATATTGATTTCTCAGATATTTATGTAGACAGAAACGGAAGCTATTACAGAGCACATCAAGAGAGAGTGTTTTTAGGGCAAAATGAATCAATGGGGAGCCTTGTTAGCCCTGGTCGCACATTATATCCATCTAATGATGAATATAATAAAAACAGTGTGCCTGGAGGTACCTATTCTGTGCCTATTTCTGAATTTACAAAGTTCACAAGGGTTAGCAAAGAAGAAGTTGAAAAGATTAAGAGAGAAGAAGCAAGAGCGCTGTCCAATGGTTTTAAGAAGTCAGACACGTTTCTTTTTATTGCCCCGGATAATAAAAAGATTAGTCCCCAACAAAAAAATATTGAAGTTAATGAGCTCAATAAACTTCAAGAGAAAACAAGTACAACTATATCGCTTGAATCGTTAAGTGGGGATAATTCTAGCAGTAATAAGAGCAAAGAAATAATTGTCGTGCAGGAACCTGAAGAAATTTTCTCTAGTGATGAAAATATGCAAAATCGGATATCAGATGACACTCAACAGATGAGGCAGTTAATAAAAACTAACGATGTTGAAGCAGAAGGCTTTGATGACGATATTGACAAAAACACGAACCCTCCAAGTTTTTTGAATAACTATGCACACAATGCTTTGTTACATGCTTAAATTCGTTAATCTGTTCGCGATAGCTAACGATTAAATCTGATTTAAAGTTTAAAAAATACGACCTTATAAATAAAAGACCATCAAAGGCCCATGCAAAATTGCAGGGCCTATTTTTATGTCCTGAGCTTTGCTGCTCGATTTTTCAAGGTAACCTCAAAATGCCAAATATTCCTGATAGTCGTGCGCCAGCCAGCGCAGGTTTTTCTTTGCCTGATGAAAAGATAGATGCGGTTTCGGACGGACTAAATTCTCTGTCAAAAACGCTAGGGAAGAAAAGTGTTCAGAAGAAAATAAAGAAACTTTTCTTAGGTGAACCAGAAGACGTTATTGACAGTGATGAAATCAATGAAAGCCATTTATTGGAAGCGCTTGAAGAGAAAAGACAGCGGCGTGTGTGGAGGAGGATGGAACGGAAAAGTCAGGCTGACCGCCAGAAAAATAGTTCCTCTGGTTTATTAAATGGTCGTGCAGGAAATACTATACTGCAGGCAAAAACATATCGATCACGCAGGGATTAAATTCTGTCGAAGTTATTGCTTTTTGAAATATTGATTTATTGAAAACTACAGAACAACAAAATGCTCAAGCATGATTGCGGGGGCTTTTTTTGTTGCTCGTTCCCTTGAGGAAATAAAATGCCAAATATTCCTGACAGCCGCGCGCCATCAAGCGCAGGCTTTTCGCTGCCTGAGGAAAACATTAATTCTGTTGCCAATGGATTAGGTGCTTTGTCTGATACGTTATCCGATGAAGATGTCCAGAAGAAGCTCGAAGGTCTTGGCGGTGAGCTGAAATCTGGCCTCGATGATACATCGAAATATCTACAAGAAAAATTGCGTGATGTGGATGTTTATGAGGAATTGTCAGAGTTTACTTCGGGTATTTATCAAGCCGTTCGTGATCAATTGGGTTTTGCAGGAAAATCGCCAGATAAGATAAGTCAGGAAGTTAGTACTGCCTATGCGGAAAAGAAGAGCGAAATCTTGGCACGGCAAGAGTTTGATAATCCGGAAACGGCAACAATGTTCAATAGGAAGCTTGATGAGAAAATTGGGTATGACCAAGAAGCCTTGGGGGCTTTTCAAAAGCAGGCATTAGCTGAAAAAATTCACGCGACCGTTGATCGCCATATTGAAAAATACAATTCGGGTGTTGAGGCTGATCCCAGTACACTGACAGATGCAATCGTTGTTATTGATAGCTCGATTAACGACCTCGCACCCGGTATAGGTCGAGATGCAGCCGTTGAAAAAAGCGCGCAAGCACGGAAAAGTCTTTTGTCTTTTGCATTGCAAGGACATGCCAAACAAGGAAATTACGGTGCACTACAAACCTTGTTGGACGGTATAGATCCTGCAACCGGTGCCCGGATCAATATAGATCGTTATGTAGATGGTGTGGATAAAGCCTACTTTCAGGATCTTACGACCAAGGGGTTGCGACAAGAAGGTGCGGTTAGATTTCTTGACGATATGGCGGCGGCTGGTTTGTCTGCCGAAGAACAGTTTCAGGAAATGTCTCTTCATCCTGATTCTGATCTGGCAAATGAAGCGCTATCTTTGTTCAAGAGCCAAGAACGAGCTAGAGCGCGTGCGCAAAGAGAAGCCATACGTGAAAGCCGCTATGCGGCTTGGGGTAATATTCTCGAAACTGGTGAAAATGCAGAGGTTACAGATATTCCACTGGATGCGGATGAGAATCTCCGCCGTGAAATTGAGACACATATAGAGCGAGGGCCTGCACGGGACGATTTTACCCGCAGAAAGGGAACTCAGGCTCTTTATGAAATCAAGTCGTTACGTGTTTCCGATCCTGAAGCATTTCAGAGGTTGGATCTGTCCCACTATTTTAAAGATCTAAGCCGAAAGCAAATTGGCCAGGTCATGGCCATGCAACAAGCCGAGCCAGATCCATACGAAACCGCTCATTTCAAGTTACGCGACAGGTTGGCTTTGCGTACGTGGAAAGAAATTACTGGTCGTAACGGACGCGATGAGCTTGAAACTGCCAACTTTGCAGACTTTCGAACGCGACTTGATGAGCGCATTGAAGAGTATGAACAGCTTAATAAAAAGCAGGCTGGTCCTTTTGAAGTCGAAGAGATTGTCAATACGATGCGCGATGGTGGTGAAGTCGTTGATCTCGAAAATGAGGGCTTCGTAACTCAACCAAATACTCCGTTTGGAGTTCCTGTACCTCCCGCATTTAGTGGCGATGATTACGGGATTGGGTCTGGTTCACTTATTCCTGTTACAGGAGTTAAAAATTATAGCAGTAACCTTGATGATGAAATTTCGGAAAGTAATGATTCTGTTATCGAGGAGAAAAACCGTGAAGACGAATTTAAAAGATTAGTTGAAAAAGAGTTAGACCTTCCAGAGGGGAGTACTGTTTCGTTTGTTGCAGATGAACAAACATCTATGGACGAAGAAGAAACAGGCAAGCCGAGCTATAAAGTTGTGGTGACTGATAAAGATGGAAATATTGTTGAAGGCCCTGTCAGTAAAAAACGCCTTCCGGGCGAACCAAATGAGCAGAGTTATCTGAGGTATGATCCTGATGTTGGATTTGTTGAGGATTCATTCAAATCAACCAGGATCGTTAGTGGTAGTCCGGGCCAAGGATTTGTCGATGCATCTGGAAGAGTGACAAGATCTGTAACGAATATTCCCGGGGTAGGGCTAGTTAACACCGAGAATTATGTTTCCGTACTTCCCACTGATGAGAGGCATGCTCAGTCAATGGTTGCAAATCTTGAGATGTGGATGACTGCTCCAGATCTTCTTAAAAAAGGCAATCCTTCTTTGGGTACGAATAAGTATTACGAAGATGATATTACCAGAATAGAAGAAATGCGGTCTAGGCCTCCCAGCGCCGAGGAAAAGATAAATTATTCGATTATCAAAGACGTTATTTCTAGCGGATATGACGTAAATTCTGAAGGTAATTACGCACAAACCTTTTTGGCTGTTTATGAAGCAGTTGAACAGCAAGTAAACAAAAGAAAGCAACATAGCACTCGGTTCAATGGTCCTAGACCTTTAGAACATTACGAAGTTGCAACAGTACTGGGTAAACTCATTGCGAAGGGAACAATCAGTCCTCCAGATTTATCTCAGCAAGACTTTCCCGGGCTTGTTGATATTGTCAACGCAGGGGCCGCGGGAGGACTTAACACTATAGGCTCTTCTATTAGCGGACTAGGTGATATCATAGAAGCAATTGATGAGTTGTCTCCCGGAGCAATAGAGGCCTCTTTATTTCCTGCTTTGTGGCCCAGTGTACTTCTACGTCGTTCAGGCCAAATTTCTGAAACACAATTTCAGGAGATAGTGCCTGAAGTATTCTCGACCTTTTTAGAAGAAAACCGTCTTGGGTGGATGCTTGATCCTTCAAAAGCTATAAGTAACGGGTTCCATACTGTTGGAGATGGAGTTGTTGACATCTCAGAAAAACTTAAACCAGATCAACAACATTGGATAACTGATTTTGCCTATGATACTGGCGAAGTATTAACCAAAATTGGAATTTCAGCGATTAATCCTGTTATGGCTGGTGTCATGGCAGCAGGAGATGGGGCTCACAAGCAAAAGATTCGAGCAGAAAATAGTCAAGCTAACGCAAAAGAAAAATCTCTAGCTGTTCTTGGTGGAGCTGTTATCGGTGTTACAATTGAAAAAGTAGACAAGCTCGTCAAAATTTTGCCAGAACCTGCCAAGAAGTGGTTTGCCAATCGTGTTATTGGAAGTGTCTTCGCGATCTCTAAGAAAACGGGAATACCTGTCGATAAAATTCTAAAAAATCAGGGAACTCAACTTTTAAAAGATGCAGTGGAAGGAGGAGTGAATGCGTTGATTGCTCGTCTCGCCTATGATCCTGATGCTGACATTTGGGACGGTATAACTGGTAATATTACTCCAAAGACATTGATTTCAAGCTTACTGTCTCCAGCTTTACAGGAAAAATGATGAGAGCATGATGAATTGTAGCTCTTCTTCTCACCATCTATAATCGTTCTTGGATAAACAGGTCTCAACCTCTGCTTTTTAGCGGAGGTTTTTTTATTGGGAAAATCTGATATGACAATTTCTGCGACACCGCGGAGAGCCTCCTATAGCGGAGATGGCTCTACGGCGGTTTTTGCCGTGCCTTTCAAATTTTTGGCCGACAGTCACCTGAAAGTTGTGGTTACGTCTCTGGCTGGAATTGAGAACGTTGTTGTTCCCTCTGCCGTCAGTGGGGCCGGGACAGCCAATGGAGGGGCAATTACCTTTTCAACGGCCCCGTTGGTTGGGGAAATCATCACCATTTTGGGGGCAACGCCGCTGGAGCAGCAGACGGACCTTGCCATATCGGATGGAATGCCTGCGGATGTTATTGAAACCGCTGTTGATCTTCTGACCATTCAGAACCAGGAACAAGCCGATCAAATTGGTTTGGCGATCAAGCTTCCTGTCTCCTATAGCGGGGATGAATTACAATTCCCGGCCCCGGTGCCGAACGAGGTTCCCTATTACGACGCTGATGGCAAGCTGGTGACATCATCCGTTGGTTTTAGCACGCTGTTAAATACCGTGCAGGGGCTTATTACGCTCGCGGCAGATACGGGGCAGGCGCACACCCATCCCTTTTCCGGTTTGACCGGGACAGAGAAGGTTTTGCTATCGGATATATCGAAGGCTCTGAGTGCCGGCTTTACGACGGAAGTAAATTCGTACGGAAATACCACCGATAACCCGATTATTGATCTGACGAAGACCTTTCTGACATCCATGACTAATAATGGTGCAGGGGTGATTACCGCGGATAAAGTCAACAATAACTCGGTTGATATCTGGATGACCAATGGCCCGACCGCTGGGGTGCTTGATATCTCAAGCTTTGATTATATCAAAGGTACATTCGGTGTAGGCGATGGCGTGATCACGATCATGCATATGTCGACCGTAAACGGCGTCGCTCGTGTCGCCCTGGAGGTGCTGGAATGAGAGCACTTTATAGCGGTGATGGCGGCGGTTGGAAGAACGACCTTACCAATTCCCTCGCCTTGTCTGCTGGTAAAAAACTAACCATCACGCCTTCTGTCACGGGTAATCGTCGTCAGTTTACGATTATGTGTAATGTGCGTCGGGTCAGGCTTGGTGCCGCCCAGTACATCCTCAACGCCAGCAACCAAAGTCAGTGGTATTTCGACAGCAGCGACAGGCTTGTTTACAACGGCACAGCGTCAGGCGGTAATTTTGTCTCTACTAAGAAGTTCCGTGATTCTGAGTGGTTTTTTATAGGGATTGCTTTTGATAGTGTGTCCAGAACCATAAAGATGGTTCACAACGATCAGGAGATTGATCAATGGGATGGGAACGCAGTTCCGAATGAAAATTGGCTTTCGCACCTTAATTGGGCGGGACAATCGATTTCAATCGGGGCTTACAACGGTGGAGTCGGCACACTTGAGGCCAACATCTCTGACTTTGTAATTCTCGATGGTGAAGTTCTAACACCACAAGAGATGATTGACTACCGCACCCAAAATGTTCCACATGGTAATAACGTCATCACGACGACCAAGAAGTTCACGACTGAGGGAACGCAAGAGCGGTTTATTGGATTACATCGTAACGATCCCGCGAGTAGTTCCGTAATTAAAGACGAAGGACCGCATGTTGAACGTGCGGCTGCCTCTTGGGATAGTATTCATTCTGACATTCTGCCAAAGACGGGTAAATTTCTCGTCGAGTTGATTACAACTGATGCTGAGGATGCTCAGGCAGGTGTTGCCCCTGCCTCTAATCATTCCCAAGGGGTCGGTCAATACATCGGGTTACCATGGGCTGGTTCAGCGGGAATATACTTCGCCAGGTTATCGGGAATGATTTCTTATATTGGTGGGGTGACTCAAAATCCTACAGTTGGTGCGCCTACAACACCGAAAGTCGGCGGCGTGTCTTCTTATTATATCGATATGGACGCCAAAAAACTCTACTTCGCTTACGATGGGGTGTTTATCACGGGGCAAGATCCTGTTGCCGGTACTGGTGGTTATGGCTTCTCAGGCGAAGAAGACTTCAGGTTCTATATCTCTCTTTACAATATGCAGGGAGTTCTGATTAATTTTGGACAGACTGACTACACTCATTCTGTTCCAGGTTACGGTCCCCTCAAAGAACCCGCTAAGTCGGACCTTAAGCGTTGTAAGCTTAACCCTGGCGATAACTCTCCCGCATTAAAGGATGGACAATTAACGTCGACTAATACGGCTAATAATTGGGGTGTTGCCTATAGTAATTTCGTTATTAAAGACAAAGCATATGCGGAGCTACGGTTAAACAACAGTTTAATGAATACTGATTTAGGCGTGGTCCTAGATAGTGAAAAGCTTTCTAGTATAGCCACAATTGGTTCATCGAATAAGCTTGCGTATGCAAATGGCTCGACCACGATGCAAACCCTCACTAATGGTACACAAGTTGCTACGGGACCAACTATATCTGCAACGTCTGTATTCGGTGTTGCTGTCGATACTACGACAAACGAAATCTGGCTAAGTGTTGATGGTACATGGGTTGGAAGTGATCCAAGTGGGGCAGCATGGAATGTATTACCTGCAGGTGATGTTAGATTTTTCTCTGCGGCTTATGGTAATTCTATTGGGGGGAAATGGAACTTTGGCGATAGTCCTTGGAAGTATACGGCCCCGATAGGATTTGTTGGTCCTGCAAGCCTCGATTTTGATACCCTTAAAACATCAGGTGATTTGAATGATGTTGAGTACGGTCCCAACGGTTGCCAATTGATCTTTGAGGATAGCTCAAACCTTGGTTTAGTTACGGCTGGCAATAAGGTCCATTGGTCTCTCACAGGGATTACCTCTGACGATCAATTAGTAGATACGCCAAGTGATCCTTATCCGGTTTGGAACCCTTTAGATATTGATCAAACAAGTAGCATCCCTACTTTTTCGGATGGTGGGCGTTTAGCTACCCTTGGTAGCTATGGTACTATTTTTTGGACTTACGCACGTTCGTCAATGTATCAAAATTCTGGTCAAATTTATGTTGAAATGGATGTTATCACTAACGGTGGCACAACCTATATTGGTGTTCATGAAAATAATAAACCTGAAACAAGTAACGGTTTTGGAACTCCTATCGGGGCTTATTTGTGGCATGATGTAGGTGATTACTGGATCGGTGGGGCTTTAGCCTCTGGCAAGCCCACGTTCAATCTTGAAAATTTAAAAATAGCTATTAATTTTGATGTTGGTAAAGGCTGGTTTGGTGTCGTTGGGGGTGCTTGGAATGAGGGAGACCCTGCCCTTGAGACCGCGCCGTCGTTTACGTTTACCCCAAATACACCTCTGGCATTTATGTGCGGACGTAGCTCGTTTTCGGGGGAGTCGTCTATCAAATTATTGAGAAATTCAGGGGAATGGATTGATACACCTCCTACAGGCTTTAAAGAACTCAAGTCCTCTAACAGGCCAACTCCTAAATATCATGGTCGAGATAAGTTTGATATCAATCTCTCGATAGGTACAAGCTCTGCTCGTGATATTCCAACGGCTTTTGAAAAGACAGGCCTCTTTTGGGGGAAGGCGCGTTCCAGTGCTTATAGCCACCGCCTTGAGGATCGTCTGAGGGGGGCGGGGAAAGGCTTATTCTCAGATACGACCAGCACTGAGGGAGTGCGAATGGATAGTATCGTAAGTTTTGGTGATGACGTCATTTCTCTGGGTGCGGATGCTGGGTCCGGTTACAATGAGAACGGCGTAAATTACGGCTATTGGATGTTTGGCAACGATGGTACAGAAACAACCAATAACGATGGAACTGTTCCTTCTCAAGTAATAGTAGATAGCTCTGGTTATATGTCCATAGCACGAGCGACAACACTTGCAGCCGGTGATACATTTGGCATCGGTCTTCAAGATCATGAGTTAACAATTCTCAAGGACTTAGGCCAAGCTGGCTCGTCATGGCCTGTATGGTGTCAATACATGAGCGACAGGAGTGGAAGCACTCAACGGTATATGGCCCTAGATGCGTCCACGGGGCAATCAGCTTTGGGAGATACTTTCAGAAGTATGGCAAGTGGTCTCGTAACTTCCGGGTCTGGTAGTTGGACCATTGGGGATGTTATCACGTACAATTTCAAGTCGGTGCCAGGGCTTTGCCATGTCTTCGGGTATGAAGGTAATGCTGACGTAAACAACGGACCTTTTATTCCGTTAAATTTCAAAGCTCGTTGGCTGCTTATAAAAGGGCTCAACGGATCTTCTTGGTATATTGTCGATACCGAACGTAGTCCAATGAATGAGAGGAATGGCTATTTGAATGCAGATACATCTGCGACAGAGAGCATACTCACTTATGGAATAGATATTACGTCTCAAGGTATTAAAATTAGACAGCCAACAGGATGGGGTTTGAACAATTCAGGTGTGGCGTACATCGGGTTGGCTATCGCTGACGTCGCAGGAGGTGGGAACCTTCCTGCTGTATTAGGGAATTAACTCATGAAATATGTAATTGAGAAAAATGGTTCAGTTGTCTCTCCTATTAGTGTTTGGATACCGGGTCTGGCTAAGAGATGTGGGCTTTCTGGGAGTGTTTTGGCACCTAAAAACTTACCATATAGTTTGAGTAATGGCGGGAATCTTCGGGCAGTTCGATTGGAGCGAGTGCCTCAGACTAAATTTCAAACGGTAGCCGAAAACCCAGGTAGCGTTATCGGTGATGAGTGGGTGATTACGCAGACGGTTACAGATAAACCAGCAGAACAGGCTCGGCAAATACAGATCATGGACATTAAAGCAGAAGCCACTAGACGGATAGAGGAGATAACGCCTTTGTGGAAACAGGTTGCGGGCGGTGAAAGAGCTATTGAACTGATTGAGATAAAACTCGAACGCCCCTGGTCTTTGGAAGAAAAAATAGAAGCTGATTACCTTAAAGCCAAACGGGATAAAATCTCAAAAATTCGAGTGAAATCCAACGAACTTGAAATGCTATCAAACGCTGAGTTATTGGCGCTTAACGTGTCTGAAGATGCGAACTGGATTTGACAATGATCGACTACATTAAGGGGGACAGCATGGATAAGGTTATTGGTGTGACTGCCGTATCCACACCTCTTTGGCTTCATCATTTCAACATGGGAGTTGCTGTTATCCTTGGGATTGGTGGTATTGCGCTGCTTGCTCTTAGAATCGCCAAGGCTAGACAGGAGTATCTGAAATCGAAAGAGGAAAGGGTTACAAATGAAACCGCTTAATTGGTCACTGTATCCCAATTTCTCCGCTTCGGAATTTGAATGCCGTTGTGGTTGTGGCCTCGTTGACATGGCGCCTGAGTTTATGGAAAAATTACAAACTCTTCGCAATAAGGTTGGCCCCCTTAAGATCACAAGCGGGTACCGCTGTGAAAATCATCCTGTTGAACGTAAGAAGTCCCGTTCCGGGGCGCACTCTTTAGGTTTGGCCGCTGATATTGTTCCGCACAAAGTCCAGCGTTACGAATTACTCACCAGCATTAGCGACATGCGATTTAAAGGTATTGGGGTTGCTAAGAGTTTTATTCATATAGACGAGGGGCACCCTTATGCGTATCGCCCTGCGTCATGGAGTTATTAAACATGAGAAGATATCTAACGGCAGTCGCTCTTGGAGCGGCTTTTTTTACGTCTGCTTGCACCACGCCAGAAGGAAATAGGCTCTCGAGCGAACAACAACTACAACTGACCTGTGATGGAATCTCCTCCACAATCAAAGTGCTGGCTGAATATCGTGCAACAGGCGATTTATCCACAAGATCTATTAAGCTGGTTGATGAACTCCGCCCCTCAACGGCCGCGCTCTGTGAAGGCTCTGTAACTGATTTTCAGAGCGCATTAGCAATCCTTTCTAACACCGCATTTACTTTGTTGACTATACGAAAAGGAGCTGAAACATGAACGTATCTGCACTTGCAACATTAAACGCTTTGTACGAAGTCGGCATGTTTGCCTTTAGCGCGTACCATGCTGTTCAGAACGGCGATAAAACCTCTGAAGAGATTCGTGCTGAATGGGATATTGTCACAGGTAAGATGACTGACGCATGGTCAACTTGGGATGCAGCGGGTAAATCCAATGATTAATGGGTACGAGTTCACACCCAAATACAATATTAGTCAGATTCGAGCATCGCGTCCAAAAGACGGGGTGCTGGTCTGGATCTCGCCAGAAGATCCGGCCAATCCTTTTACTGCGGCCTGTCGCCATGAGGTTAAAGGTCCTCGAAATATGAGGGTCGATGTCCCCGCAGGCTTTAACTATGACGGCGCGTCTGTCCCACGCCTTCTTTGGTGGTTTATTCCACGCGCTGATGCGCGGTTCTTTAGGGCGGCAACTTTACATGATCTTTTATACGCTCAACAAGATGGTTCACGCGCTGTCGCCGATGCTATCTTGAGGGTCGTGGCGAAACAAGACAGCATGCCCTGGTTAAAACGTTGGGCGGCTTATATCGCTGTACGGTTTGGAGGGAAGGGATCTTGGAATTTATGAACTGGCCTTATCGAGAATGCTTTACCATCCAGTCTTCAGCTAAATGAATGGCTTTTTCTATCTGAGAATATGTCATAAAAGGTGTGATTTTTTTGATCATATTGTTGGGATTCGGCCATAAATATATAGTATCTACAGGATAATCTGGTTCGTAATATACGGCAACATACAGCCATTTGTGGCTATTCATGATATCGATTGTTGGGACTTTTTCTTCAAAGAAAATCAAACTGATAAACATGTGAGAAGCAACAATCATTTCAAAATTCAGTTCAGAAGATTTTTCTGCCTGTATTGCCGATCTTTCAAACCATTTAACCGCTTCAGAGTAGTTTTCTCCTAAAGAGTATTCTGAGCGACCCAGATAGAATGAGCTAATCATATTTCCTTGATTGGCTCATTTTTCGAACCCAAATTTCCCATCGAAATATGCAATACCAAGAGTAAGTTGGGCCTCTTGGTCACCCTGTTGAGCCGATTTCTTTAAAAGGTTGAGTGCTGTTTTTAAATCTCCGTTTTAGTAAGAAGTTTCAAATGTCACCTTTGCGGCCTGTGCTGGAAAATACAATAATAACAGTAATATGATGATTAATTTTGTATTTAACTTGAACACCTTAAGTTTTCATCGCCAGTAAAGCTGTTGAGCTAAATTCTCGTCTATAGAGGACCAATACCACAACGAGTGATGCAAAGAGCATCGCTAAAGGATGAAAAAGCCAGGCAAGTGCAGCAGAACCAAAGAAAAAGGCGCGAAGACCGCGATTGAAGTGGTGGCCAGCGCGACAACTCAGTTTTGACGCGCATTTTGCATGGAGTTCCAATTCTGATTTATCAGATTCTTTAACAGGTGCAGATCCAACCATGATATTGCAATAGTTGGTCAGGCGAAAAGCCCAGGCAAACTTAAAAAATGCATAGACAAAAATGAGTGCGAGCACGAGCACCTTAAACTCCCAAAGGGCGGGGCTGCTATCTATCGCATAAGGCAGATGCTTAATCGATTGGGATACAGTTGTCCCATTACTCAACAGAGCGACGATACCACCCAGTATAAGCATGGCAGTGGAAGCAAAAAAGGCAATTCCGGTCATAAGGTTACCAAGGATTGTGGTATCGATCATACGCATATCGCGCGATACCATTTCTTGCATCCAACGTTCTCTGTATTGGTTCATTTTGTGGGTCAGACTCTGATTTGCCCAAGGACTATGGTCGGCAAAAGCCGTATAAAGAACCCATGCTGAAATAAATACACCAAAACTAATAAAATCAACAATTGTAAGTGTCTGAAAATTCATTGAGTGAAAAAATCCGTGTTATTTATCTACAAATGCCAAAGAAATCGGGTTCATTGGCATTTGTGTTCATAGGAGAGGATAATCTTGCTCTGTTAGCAAAAGCATAGTTACACGCATTTTTATTCAAAACTCAAATGATATCCTAATTTTTTTGATATCTGTGGTGGCTTTCTTTCTCCCATACAAGAGAAAAGCCATTAGTAAATGTGGGCCCTGATGATTATGGGATACTAATGGCTTTCACTTGTCGATCTTTTGGGTGTTAGAATTGTCAAATGTCCACTTGATCAAAATACTTGATGGTGGGGGGGAGGGTTAAGAAGGCTGCTAACTGCTCCATGATTCCGTTATTACTGATGAATTCCATGTACCTTTGATGATGTTCAGGAGAAGACCAGTCTTCGTCGATAAGCATTTCATTGTTCGCTTTATCAATAAATATATTTACTCTCTTATTTCCGTCGAAAGCCCTTACGTTAGGCAGGTTTTCTGCTAGGAAAGGTAAGAGATCTACAATGCTGGATTGTTTTAATGGGCAGTTCAGCGTTACTCTGACAGTCATTGATCATTCCCTTTAAGTGTTTGAATGATCTGACTGTATGCCTAACTTTTGAATGCGGCTACCATTGGAATTCCAGCAATGCCGTTTTCCAGTTATATTTTTATATCTTATTACAGTTTGTGTTTTTGAATTCTTTTGGCGTAAGGCCAAAGCGTTCCTTGAATGTTTTTATAAAGTGAGAAATGTTTTCGTAACCAACTTCCAATGCGACCTCTGTTACAGATAAATCCTTTTCCATTAATAATTTTTGAGCACAGATTAATCGTTTATCCCGGAGCCATTTTTGTGGTGGCATATTATAGCTCTCTCGAAAGTCACGGTTAAAGCTGGATAAGCTGCGGTCTGATAGCTTCGCGAGATCGGTGACCGTAAGCCGAAGTGTTTCTGGATTGCTAATCAAACGTTTGATGTTTCGCTTTGGTGACGCAGGCTTAATATTCAACAATAGATTATCCAAATTCGAAACTGGGTTTGTTAGTGCAAGAATGTTTAAAAATTCCAATAATTTCAATTTTAAGAGCTGTGTAGAGAAGAGATTGATTTCTTTCAAATTTGTAATGCTATCAAAATATCCAGCTAGAACGCTACTACCTTTAAATTGATGTAGATCCTGATGGGAGGGTGAAGTGTTCGCGTGTTTTCTCTTTCCGTTATGGGGCTGGGAACTTAGGAATTCTCGAATAAGGTCGTCATCAAAAAATAACAGATATGCCTGCAAATTTTGATAGCTTTTGACGTAATCAGAATGGAGGTTCGTCCCACGCGGAAGAAATGTGACTGTGCCCTCTGACATTTCTATAGATGTATTATCCAAAGAGGTAATTCTTTCACGGCCATTTTTTATATAGACGAAACACGGATTATTACAAAAAAACTCAACATCAACCAAGTCCTGAGCGAGATCTTTATAGAATATGGCAGAGGCTCCATTTTCCACCAGGCATGTAGCATCTTTCATTTCTTTAAGTGCCTGAGGCAATATCAAAATATTGGATTTACAGTATTCCATAGTACTTTTTGAGACGGCCATTTAACGATAAATTTCTAAATATGAACTTTGAGGGATTAAGTATGTCTTTTAATGTAACAAACTTCACGTCGTTATTGTACTTTTCTAGAATCGAGAACATACAAAATTATTCTTAAAAAGCTGAATTTCGATTTTGATTACCTTGAAAAATATTCCTAAAACCCGCCAGTTCTGGTGCTGATTCTAATAAAGTGAATTTAAATGATCTTTTTCACTTTACAGCGTAGGCGTAAAACCTTAGAAATTCGCTTGTTCACGGAATGTGGAGAGTTGGCCGAGTGGCTGAAGGCGCTCCCCTGCTAAGGGAGTATACGTTAATCGCGTATCGAGGGTTCGAATCCCTCACTCTCCGCCATTTTTATAAACGTGTATCGCCGTAAAATATCTCTTTCAGAGCTATTCGCTTTGGCATTTTGTATTATCAATTGAAAAATTGATTGCGCGGCGGTTACTGGCGTTTGTACCTTTATGATAGTGATTTCAGTAAGTCAGCCTAATGATCAACGAAGCAGACATTCAATTCTGGAATGCGAATTTCTGTATTATGATTTTAGGAGATATATTATTTCTTTCGCAAATTTGGTATTTTAAGCCCTGCTGCAGATGAGGTAATCAATATGCCAAGCCTTTTTAAACGTGTTTCTTCTT
Organism: Kiloniella antarctica; assembly: GCF_042682825.1. NCBI lineage: Bacteria > Pseudomonadati > Pseudomonadota > Alphaproteobacteria > Rhodospirillales > Kiloniellaceae > Kiloniella > Kiloniella antarctica. The sequence goes on along the minus strand of NZ_JBHUII010000004.1, from coordinate 158,628 downwards.
TCTTGGCGTTCATTACCCACCAGATTGAATCTCGTTTATAGGACGGGGTTAAATTAGTTAAGAATAGCCAGGCTGGTTGATTAGCCTTGATTTTCTCTTCATATTTTCTAGTTAGTTGCACATTTCTTTGTTCCGCGGAGTAGCCCTCTGCATCGGTTCTGTTGTTAAAGGCGTACATTCCTGCTGGTTTCATCTTGCCAGATTGTATAAGTGACTTAACCTTCTTTACGTTCACGGCACTCCAAACGCTTGTTATTTTTCGTGGGGTAAAGCGGATCTTGTAGCTTTGTTCATCAATGGTTTTCCGTATGCCGTCAATCCACCCAAAGCAAAGAGCGATATCTACTGATCCAGACCATGTAAGGCTTGCACGCTTTGTGCTCTTTCTGAAATAACCCACCCAAAGCTCGCTAGCTTCATGATGTTCTTCTAACCAATTGCTAAACTCTTCTTGGTTGGTGAAAAAGAATATATTTTTCAATCTTTAGTCTCTTCCAGACGTTGAACCTTACGTTGCTCTCCCTCTCCCTCGGGTCTTGTTGGAGAGGGAGAGGTTAATCTTAAAGCGCTTATATGAACCTAGGAGGTAGCCTGATGCTCCAACCATTTTAAAATCGTTTGATTAGTTTCTTCCGGTTTTTCTTGTTGGATCCAGTGACCGCAGTCCAGGCTGACCTCTTCCGCATTAGGTACGAATTCTTTCAAATTTTCGGATTTCGCGACTGTATCCCGATCGCCATAGATCATGAGTGCGGGCTGCTGGATGATTGGGTGCACATTCGCCAGTAAATGCCAATTTCGATCAAGGTTCCTGTACCAGTTGATGCTGCTCGTGAATCCTGATGCTTCGAAGGCCGAGACGAAAACAGCCAGATCACTGTCGCTCATGATAGGCTCCCCAAGAGGGGCTTTGGCTTTGGCGAGATTGATCATCATCATACCAGGTTCAGGCTCAACGGGGGGCTGGTTCTTACGGTACATGTTGCGAAGGAACTGGAATGTATTATCGTTCAATACGGCATCTGCGACGCCTGGTTGTCGATTGAAGTGGACAAAATAGAAGTCGTCGCCAAAGAATTGTTCCATCAACTCAATCCAGGGTTTTTCCCAACGCTTCTGGTAGGGCACGCTCAGATTTATTACTCTATTAACACGACTTGGATACAATAAGGTCAGTCCCCAAACGACCATTGCCCCCCAATCATGACCGACAAAGGTAGCCTCTTTGTATCCGTAATGATCGAGAAGTCCGATGAGGTCACCTGATAGGTGTTCAACGTCATAGCTTGTTACCTCTATTGGACGGGATGAGTTGCCATAACCCCGCTGATTTGGGGCGATGACATGATAGCCCGCTGTAACAAGAGCGGGTATCTGGTGGCGCCAGGAAAAGGCATGCTCTGGCCAGCCGTGACAGAGTACAATAGGTTTTCCTATATTTTCTTGGCCTGCTTCAAAGACTTCGAGTTCTACACCGTTGACTGAAATAAAGATAGGCTTGGGGAAATCGGTTGGATTAGACATTGTTTTTCCTTTTTGTGATCCCGGGTTAATTTGGTGACGCGGACAGCCATTGACTAAAACGTAATGGTGACAAATACTGGCACTATTAAATGGGAAGTCTTACAAATGAATATACGTCTCCGACATGACGCCATCGTGCGCAGCCTTCGTCGAAACGGTACTTCGACAATCTCTGATTTGGCGGAGGAGGTTGGCACATCCAGACGTACCGTGTTGCGTGACATTAGTGCCTTGCGTGATGAGGGCTTTGTTATTCATTCTGAACCTGGTCGTGGAGGAGGTTTACAACTTGATCCACAATCAGTTCAAACCACACCCCGGCTCTCGGTTGCCGAAGTCTTTGCGCTTCTTATCAGCGTTGCATCAATGCGTGCCGCCGGGAGTTTGCCCTTTTCGGGCCTCGCAGATTCTGGACTTGCCAAAATTGAAAAAGCCTTACCGTCAGACAAGGTCCGAGATTTACGCCGCTTCCTGGATTGCTTGTATGTCGGGCGACTTTCCCCGCAAGTTGACATATCAGACATGGGAACTATGGCCCCCACGCTACTGCCCGCATTCGAGACAGCTTTTCTGCAACGGTTATATCTGCGTTTCCAGTACCGTGACGCAAAAGGGGCCGTGACCTGTAGAAATGTTGAGCCGCAAGCAATGCTGATCTTGCCGCCACTATGGTATTTGGTGGCCTGGGATCCTGCACGTAAAGATTTCCGTCATTTTCGAATGGACCGAATTAGCAGACCGAGCTGCGTCCAAGGCGCAACATTTCGGCGACGACATGTACCATTCGAGGACGACGTTTCCCCAATTCGCGATTTACCTTGCTGAGCTTTGTAACATTACAGAAAACCTGAAATTTGAGCTATGCATCGAAAGATGGCGGATCGCTTAGATTGCGCTTATCAATATTACTGCTGCGCAAAGCATTATCCCGCAACTGGGGATACGATTAAACCCACCTGACATGAATTTTTAAAGGAATGTGAGTGGCGATTTAACAACAGTGACCCTGCTTTCCAATTAAAGCAGTTAAAACAATTTGTTAAGCAAAAAATGGGCTAGTTAACTGGTACAACCCCATAATATATTTATGCCTTAAAAGAGCGTTCCCAAAACATAGAAATCAAACACGCTATTTGGTGTGTCTTTCGGAATAAACATGGGGAAGAAGGCGACAAAAAACAGGATTGGCTTGGGATTTGTTAACGTCAAAAATAGTCCTTTGATAAAGCCTTGCTGGATATCCTTTTTCTGAACGGCCTTTTCATAGACAGTTGTTTCGGCCCGCCACATTTTCCAACCAACATAGGCAAGGTAGGTCGCATCCATAAATTTGATAAATATGAGAGCGGCAGGATACCCTTTTAAAATCGTGGCGACCCCCAATCCGGCGACGATTATGAGGATGATGTCTCCGGCCATAATACCAAGAGCGGACCATAACCCTGTTTTTATGTTTCGGCTTGCCTGCCCTGCGACATAGAATGAAGCAGGGCCTGGCGAAAAGATGACAAGGGAAGAGGCCAAGATAAAGGTTATGGAGTTTTCCAAATTTAAAATCACTTATGCCTCCACCACTAAATCATCAAGAAGCTCCTGTACTAGGCGGGGAAGACTTTCGAGTATGGGGGAGAATTTAAAGCCAAGGTCTTTGGCTCGTCCCGTATCCATGACGTGAGGAGATAAGTAATCATAAGGTGTGCGCTGGGATTGGGCATTTGATGATAGGTGCGTTTTTATAGGCTTTTGACATATCTCCTGTACGGATTTCAGTATGTCGTCTAAGGCCAGGGCTGGCTCACAAGCTGCGTTAATTGGACCGATAAAGTTTTGCTCACCGAGCCATATTAAAAAGGCCACGATGTCTCTAACTGTAATAAAGGAACTGGGTTGAGGTGCTGGTGAAGTTGGTATGGATGTTCCTTCAATTGCGGCCAATACATACGACTGGAGCCGCTTCGTGAAATCTTCCCGTCCTGCAATCACATGCCCTATACGAACCGTTACTGCGGGGAGAATGGAAGTATTATATAGATGGGCTTCAGCCTGTCTTTTGCCGTCGGCGTAACGGCTTTGCATGTAACTGGCTTCGTGCCAGGGAAAGGTTTGTTCGACATCAACTGCTGAGAGATTAAAATCGTTTTCCTTATAGGGATTTGATTGTAGCCCCATCAGGTGGTTGTATGTCTCAATTGTTGAAGACATGATGTAGCGGCCAACATTGCCATCAAAGACGTCGTTCGCGATGTCAATATCGAGGAGGTTGTAACACATCTGATCATAAATCAGATCAAAGTAGTCTGTATTGGCAAAGGCTTTGATCATTGCCTCTCGATCTCGTCTGTTGACCTTTATTCTTTGGACGCGATCACCAAAGGTGTCTGGTGTTTGCCCCCGTGTTGCGATGGTTACTTTGTGCCCGCGACCAAGCAATTGATTGACAAGGTGGCGGCCAAAAAAACGTGTTCCGCCAATGACTAATATATTTTTCATCAAATAAACTCCTAAAAATTACGTTATTCAATAATTATGGAGTATTTATAAAAGAACAAATCTGTTATTTTTATTCAATGAACAAATATATCTTAGCCTTATGATGCAATTTCCCCGCCTTCATAACCTGTCAGCTCTTCGTGATTTTGAATGTGCTGCCCGTTGGTCGAGCTTTAAGCTGGCGGGCCAAGAACTCAATAAAACAGCAGCCGCGGTAAGCCAGCAAATAAAACAGCTCGAGCGCCAGTTGGGCTTTGAACTCTTTACCCGTTTCCCCCGGCATATTGCCCTGACAGGCAAGGGGGAAGAGTTTTCTAATCATGTGCAAAATCAGCTGACTAAGTTAGATCGGGAAATTACCCGACTAAGAGAACTTGGCGATGAGAATATATTGCGCATCACGGCGACACATTCTTTTAGTCTAAAATGGCTCGCACCACGGATCGGCGGCTTTACAAAGGAGAACTCCGATATTGATGTCAGGCTTTATGCATCTGACAAGATTGAAAACCTTGAATCTGAGGATTATGACCTCGCTATCCGGTATAGAGAAAAACCGCAGAACCCTGATGAACAAATAGACTGGTTGATGGATGAGAAATTGATCGCAGTTCACAGCCCTTCCTTGTCTAAGGTGGTAAACCATGCGTTAAGGTCCGATGAAATTATGGATTTTCAGCTTCTTCACGAGGGCAGCCCAAGGCATTGGTTATCGTGGATCCGGGAACACGATCTTTCATTTCCCAATCCCAAGTTTAACAGCAGTTACAGTCATTCTGGTATTTTGGTGCAAGCTGCTGTCGCGGGGCAGGGAATAGCTCTTGTCCCAAGTTGCATTGCCAAATCAGATTTGAGTTCAAATCAATTACTACAAGTACCTGGGCCTTCGATTTACCATGGTTATGGTTATTGCATTCTCCATTCTTCGGAGCGTAAAGATCTTGCCCGTGTTCAGGCTTTTTCTTCTTGGCTAAAAGAGCAGTTCGAAAGGGATTTGTCTTGATTAAGAGGGTGGAAAATTCTGTGTTCAGGCTGTCTAATTAAGGTGTGGAATAAATGTGATTGACAATAACTGAACGGTTGTTCAGTATCTGAATTGATATTCAATTTCTATTCCTGAATTTAAGGAAGACTGACCATGACCGTTCATTTTGATACGCTGCTGGGTACACTGCGAACAGCCGATAAATATTTAGAAGTTCAATGGAAGGATGGGACAGGTGTTTCTCGATATCCGTATCTATGGCTTCGGGATCATTGCCACGCAGCGCACAGCATGAACCTGGAAACCAATCAACGTCAGGTCGATACTTTTTCCATACCGACTGATTTGAAAGCAAAAGCGGCGATACTTGCTGAAGATGGTCAGACAGTTTCTGTTCGTTGGGAAAATGAAGAACGAGACAGTATTTATCCTATCTCCTTTTTGAAGGAAATGGCGGCCACCGGATTGCCAAAGTCTGACGATAAAAAGAGCCTCTGGACAGAGGATGAGATCACGGATTGCCTTCCAAAGGTATCTTATGAAGAAGTCATGGCAGGAGACGAAGGTCTCAAAACGTGGGTGGAATTGATCCATAACTATGGCTTTGGTCTGGTTGAAGGCACACCCGCAACACCAGAAGCAACAGAGGCTCTTGCCCGTCGTATTACTTATATTCGTGAAACAATATTTGGCGGATTTTGGGACTTTACCGCAAACCAGGCGTTTGCTGACTCTGCTTATAGTACGGTAGAGATCGGCCCTCATACGGATGGGACCTACAGCGTTGATTCACCTGGATATCAGATGTTCCATTGCCTTGAGTTCGATGGCACTGGTGGCGAAAGCGTTTTTGTTGATGGATTTAGAGTAGCCGAGGAAATTCGCGCTTTGGATCCAAAGGCCTTTGAAACTCTGACATCTGTGCATGTTCCCGCACAATACTTAGGTGATGGGGTCCACTTGCGTGCAGAACACCCGATCATCGGCTTGGATCGCGATGGGGAACTTAAGCAAATTGCCTATAATAATTATGACAGGGCGCCATTCCGGCTGGAGGATGAGCTTCAGGAGGATTTTTACCGTGGACTTAACCTGTTTAACGCATTGATCAATGATCGTCGTTTTCAGCTGCGCTTTGGATTGCGGCCGGGAAGGGTGGTCTTGTTCGATAATTGGCGGGTTATGCATGCCCGCGATGCCTATCAAGGACATCGCCGTCTATGTGGTGCTTACTTAAATAAAGAAGATTTCTTGAGCAAGTTACGGGTTTTGCGTAAATAACATGCCCCAAATAACGGCCATTTAGGATGAAGTGGCCGTTATCGTAACTGTTATTTTATGAGGTTTCTTTAGTAGATAGACCTGATTGTATCAAGTTAACCAAGTCGATTATGCCAAAAACGGGGATATTTAAAGAGGTGCGAAGCGCTTTTGCATAAGGCTGTAAATTTGTGCATTCAAGTACGATGGCGCCAATATCAGGATGAGCGTGCTGTAGTTCTTTAGAGAGAGCCCGAAGATCTTTTTCTATTGCTATAGGGTCTAACGGACGGGTGGGTAACGTGGGTGGTTTGAGGATACTTTCTGAAAAAGCTTTGGAGGTTTCCATTCCTTTTATGTGAAGCGGTATTTTATCGTCTATTCCTGCCCCGTTAAGGTGTTCTTGTGAGAGCGAGCCAGCATCAGCTGTTATTATTCCAATGGATTTTGATGGCCCAATTATATTGGAGACCATTGGTATGAGTAATAGACTGGATGTTGCTACTGGAATGGAAACGGCAGCAGCAAGTTCTTCTTGTATGACAGCCAAAAACCCACAGCTGGTAACGATGGCACGGACGCCCTCCCGCTCTAATTCTTGAGCAGCTTTAATAAAGAGGGGGAGCAAGGCACGTGCCTTTGATCCTTTTGTCACGATTTGATCGGTTGTCGCTGATTTTACGACTTTATACTTTACGGGATAATTAAAAGAGTGTGCATTGCCTATGTCACCCGGAATTCGTTGGAATGATGTATCAAGGACAAGTATGCCAATATCCTGTCCGTAGGTAGGATGGCTTCCGGGTAAGTGCATTATTATTTATTCTTTCTTTCCTGAGTTGTCTTAAGCTGCCCCTAAGCACTAACTGCGTGTAAATAGGGGGGCACATTTCTTTTTTGAACGTGGCTGGTCCTATCGAATTTGTTGGCCAAAATCACGTTAGATTCTGTTCTTATAACATGTGGCAGTATAGATATTTCTTCGAGCAAAGCATCTAGATCTTCAAGTAAGGGAGCCTCAACCGTGCAAAAGAGATTAAATTCACCTGTCAACGCACTACAGCTTTTAATCTCAGGAAAGTTTTGTAGATGCTGGATGACTATCCGCGAGTGATTTCTTTCAAGTTCGATATAGAGCAGGGCTTGTACAGTTTGTTCATTTGGATCTGCTTTTATAACCGCGGTATAGCCTTGGATAATTCCTTCGCGCTCTAATCGACTTATACGCTCATGTACTGTAGAGCGGGCAACCTTGAGGCTTTTGGCAATCACACTGGTTGATAATCGTGCATTTTCTTGCAGACTAAAGATGATCCCACGATCCAAATCATCCCTGTTATGTGATGTTAACATGTTCAATCTCCCTTGTTCGTGCTCCCCTTTTTATGGGGTGTTTCTTTTATTTATAGAGAAAATGACACGCTGGTTTCTACGCTTCTATCAAATATTTGATTGAAAACCATCAAATAGCTGATTAAATTCCATCAAGTATATTGTTAAGTATTGTGAGAATATTACTGATGCATCGTCGATCGAAAGCTACATTATCCGAAGTTGCTTCTCTTTCAGGGGTAAGTTCAGCCACAGTCGATCGTGTTTTGAATGGTCGAGGCGGCGTACGAGAAGAACTTGAGACCAAGGTGTTAGAAGCAGCACGGAAATTAAGAGTTAATAGAAACTTGGATCAAATTCCTAGGCAATTACTTCGATTTTCGATTTTGATGAACAGGCCGGATCGCGATGTTTATGCCCGTATTCAAAAGGCAATTCTCGATCATCAATCATTGCATGATACAAAAGGTTTTACCTGTAGCTTTCATTACTTCTCATCTCAGGAGCCACAGGATATCGCTTCACGGATAGCATCAATACAACGTGGATTTGATGGTGTTATCCTTTTGGCATATGACCACCCCATAATAAGTGATGCGTTGGACCCCATATGCAAGGAAGTTCCTGTTATTACTCTGATCTCGGACCTTCCTAATTCAGGTCGAAGTCATTACGCGGGCAGCGGAAATTTACAAGCAGGGAAACTCGCCGGTGATCTTCTTGGTCGTTTTATTCATCAATCACAAGGTAAGACTTTAATTCTTACGCGGTTGCAACGTTACACAGCTCATCTTGATCGTGAAATAGGCCTTAGACAGGTTATATCAGAGCGGTATCCCTATCTCGAGGCGAGCCACGTTTTAGAGTGTAATAAAGGAGACAGTTCTGATTATAAAAAAGTATGTGATTATATTGAAAAGCACGGCCCTTTTGCCGGGCTCTATAATATTTCATCCTGGAATATTCATCTTGTTCAAGAGTTAAAGGAACGAGGGTTATTGGATGATACGGTGATAGTTGCTCATGGCGTTAATAGGAGAACAAGGCCGTTGTTACGCGATGGTATTATTGATGCAGTTATCGAATACAGTCCTGAAGATTATGCCCGTCATGCTGTTGATGCGCTGTTGAACCACTTCGGTCGATGTGAAGGGTTTGATCCCAACTATCGCCATCGGCTCGAAGTCTTTACCAGAGAATATCTGCCTCCGCACTTGAGCGCCGATTAGATCTCTTTAAAAGCTGAGTTATCGTGTTTGGCTTAAGGTCTCGGGGAGCCAAGTTGCAAGCTCTGGAATAAGAAATAGAACGACGATAAAGGCACACATGACAAAGAACATGGGCATCGAAGCGCGTGCAATATAGCCAATATCTTTCCCCGTCATACCTTGTAAGACAAAAAGATTAAATCCAACGGGGGGAGTAATCTGTGCCATTTCTACGACAATCATCAAATATACCCCAAACCAAAGCATATCTATGCCTGCTGCGCGTACCATGGGCTCAATCACGGCCATGGTTAAAACGATCGACGAGATGCCATCGAGGAACATTCCAAGGAATATATAGAAGATAGTCAGAATGATAATGAGAGAGAAGGGAGAAAGCTCCCAATGAACGATGGTTGTCGCAAGGGCTTTGGGAATACCAGTGAATCCCATTGCTAGAGATAGAAACCCTGATCCCATTAGAATGAACATTATCATGGCTGAAGTACGAACAGCGCCGAGAACAGAATCAATAAAGCTGTCTTTGTCCAAAGTCTTTTGTAATAAAGAAAGAATGATTGAGCCTAAGACCCCAAGGGCGGCGGCCTCTGTTGCAGTGGCAATGCCGGAATAGATAGAACCAATAACCCCTGAAATTAAGATCAGTACAGGTAACAAATCGCGTAGAGCGGTGATTTTTTCCCTAAAAGCCATTGTCGGATTTTTGTATGAAATGTCTTTGTTTAACAGGCCCCAAACTGCAATATAGGTCATAAAGCAGAGTGCAAGTACAAGGCCGGGGATCATACTGGCCATGAAAAGTTTGGCTATGGACTCATTGACGGTAACGCCATATATGATCATTGAAATTGATGGCGGGATCAAAAGACCAAGTGTTCCAGCACCAGAAAGAGTTCCAATGATGAGTTTTTCTGGGTAGTTCCGTTTTTTTAATTCAGGAATAGACATTTTGCCGACTGTGGCAACGGTTGCAGCAGATGATCCTGAAATGGCTGCAAAGATGGCCGAGGCTCCAACGTTCACATGAAGAAGCCCACCTGGTAACTTGCCCATAAAGGGCGTAAGCCCTCTAAATAAAGTTTCAGAAAGTTTGGTCCGATAAAGGATCTCTCCCATCCAGATAAACAGAGGAAGGGCTGTTAGCGTCCAGGATGATTGCGATCCCCAAATGGTGATGGCCATGGCATCGCCAACGGGCGTTGAGGTGAATATAAGCATACCGACAATGGCAGTGGCGAGTAGAGAGGCCCCAATCCAAACACCTGAGCCGAGAAAAAAGAACAAAACACCTAGAAAGACGACAATGGAGACTGCTTCACTCATATTTCGTTTTGAACCTCTAGGTCTAATTTTTCTGAATTTATTTTTTCAGGAGAAAAAATGCTCTCAGTAAAGGTATGAATGACTGAGAGCGCAAAGACGGCTGAGCCCAGTGCGACGGGAACTTGCGGTATCCATAAAAGTATGGCGTCAGCGCCTTCACTTCTTTCTCCGTATTCCCATGAGTCCACAGCTAAGCGTGTTGTGTAATAGGTGAGGTAACAGGTAATGAAGCTCATGAAACCAAGCGTTGCACGCTCAATTGCCAGACGTAATGATCCATGTGTATTTTGAATAAGTAGAAGAATACGAATATGACCGTTGGATCTAAATGTATAAGCGAGAGCAAAAAAGGTGCTCGTTGCCATTGCATAGCCAGCAAAATCAGTAGCACCCCCTGCAAAAAGCCCAAGCATGCGTGCAAGGATGCTATAGAGAATTAATCCACAAAGAAGTAAAAGAAACCCGCCAGAAAGCCATGCACCCACCAAGTAAGTCTTGTCGAGCGTTTGTGATAATTTCTTCAAAGGCTACTCCTGAATTTCTCTCGTATACTTTGGGATAGAGACCTGCAAGCTGGTTGAGTTTACAGGTCTCTCAAATGTTCTTACTCGTTTTTATTACTGAGCTTTGTAACTAGAAAGAATTTCGTTTCCACTGTCACCAATTTTAGCTAACCACTCATCGCGCAGTTTCGCTCCGACTTTTTCGAAAGCAGCACGCATTTCTGGTGACATTGGTTTTACGGACATTCCGTTCTTTTTAAATTCTTCAAGATACCAGTCAGCTAATCTTTCTGCTTCACTCCAGCCTTTGTCTTCGGCAGTAGCAGCAGCAGTGCGGATTACATCTTGAACTTTTTTATCTAATCTATTCCAGGCTTTTTTGTTTACGATAACCATATTCCGTGGCAACCAGGCGCGAACATCATAAAAGAAGCCAACATGTTCCCAAAGCTTACGGTCATATCCTGTTGATCCTGAAGAAATCATGGATTGTGCGACACCAGTTGCAAAAGCTTGAGATAGTTCTGCGGCTTCAATCTTGGTTGGCACCATACCGAGCATATCGGCAACTTTAGATGTTGTCGCATTATAGGCTCTAAATTTAAGCCCTTTTACATCATCAGGTGTATTGGCTTCTTTGATAGAATAAAAACCTTGTGGTGGCCAAGGTGCAGAGTAAAGAAAAACCAGGCCAGCTTCGTCGAGTTTTTTAATTAAAGCAGGTTTGGAGGCTTCGTATAGTTTATGAGCATCACCAAATGATGTTGCTAAAAAGGGAACGGAATCAATTTCATACAGTGGATCGTCGTTGCTTAGTGCTGATATCAGGCGCTCACCGATCGGTGTTAAACCACGACGAACGGCACCAAAAATTTCAGAGCCTCCAAATAAAGATCCGCCAGGATGTGTAACGATCTCTAAATCGCCAGAAGTCTTCGTTGTAACTTCTGCAGCAAATTCAGTGGCAATTTTTGAGTGATAATTTGTGGCAGAATAGGCCAGAGCCATATCCCATTTTTCTGCCGCGATTACAATCTGTGCAGATAGCAGAAGACTTGCTGATAAAGTCGCGACCCCAATAGTTTTACGAAGTATATTCATGTTGTTACTCCCTGTTTTGATATTACGTTTTTATTTGTACTTGGTCGTTTTGAATGGTTGATAGGTATAGAGGGCTTTTCTCTTGGTATTGTTTTGTTGCATGGATTTTTGAAATATCATGTGATGAACCTTTCTGCTCGAAAAGGTTCTGCATTTATTGGGGAGGCTTCCTCTGAAATCAGAGATCCCAAAATAGATGCGGTTCCAGGTCCTGTACTAAACCCAATATGTTGATGTCCGATTGCAAGCCAAAGACCATTGTGCCGTGGTGCCTGCCCAATTATTGGTCTGCAATCTGGTAAAGTTGGGCGACTGCCGAGCCATGGTTCAGAGTCCATCGGCTTGTTTAATGGGAAAGCATCTCTTGCTCCGGCTTCTGCTGCAGCTAATTGGCTATAATTAGGGGAGGAATTTTGTTGGGCGAGTTCTACTCCGGTGGTTAGTCTAACCCCATTAGACATCGGTGCGAGAACATACCCGCCATCAATGTCATATACAGGGCGATTTAATTTCCGTTCTTTGTCGTGGCTAAAATTCATGTGATAGCCACGCTCAAAGACAAGAGGAACTCGATATCCAAATTTCTTGAGAAATGTTTTTGCCCAAGGCCCAAGGGCAACAACGACTTGGTCAACAATAATTGTATTTTTGCTATGGGTTGTTTTATCTAGGGTTAATTTGTAACCATCCCCAGATTTTTCGAGGTTTTGTATTTTTGCCTTTGTCAGAATTCCTCCATGCGATGTAAAATATGCTGCATAGGCTTTGACGAGATCACCAGGATTTTGAAAACTCATGGTGTCTTGTATCCAAAGGCCTTTCGCAAAAATTGGGGCAAGATCCGGTTCTAAGTTACTGATTTGATCGCTGTTTAGCTCTTTGGTCGCGACGTTAAACTTGTCAAACGTGTTTCTTATGAGCTTGGATTTATCAAAAGTAGCTTTTTGCCGATATAAGTGGAGCCACCCTTTACGATTTAATTTGTCCGCAATACCTAATATTGAAGCCATCTCTTCGTGTTTACGTGTTGATAACTGAATGAGATCATCAAGGGCTTGGGTCGTATAGTTAAAGTCTTTCAGATTTGCACGTTTTAGAAAACCTGCTGTCCAATTCATATTTGCCGCGACAAAAGTGGGATCATATCGAAATGAAGTTGATTTGTTTCCCATTAACTTTGGAAGTGATTTCCAAAGACCAGGATGGTTAAAAGGAATAATCGAACTACGTGCGATAACACCAGCATTCCCATAAGAGGTTTCTTCTCCGGGGGCATTTTTATCGATTAAGGTCACATCGTACCCACGTCGCTGTAACTCAACGGCGCAACAAACCCCAATAATACCAGCCCCGAGTACCGCAATCTTCCCTGACATCAATTCCTGTCTCCCATGGTTAAACATAGACGAAGAATGAAGCCGAGATAAACGACCAGAGTGTCGGGTAACTTAGGAAAATCCAGCAAATTGCCGGATGGATATGATTTCATCACTCATTTGATGATTTAAGAGGGGAATCAGTTGAGACAAATATTCTAAAGACGGCCCATTGCATAAAATTCGTCATTTGGACGCATTGAGGTGACGTTGGCCATGCGATTACTCAGTCCGAAAAAGGCCGTAATTGCGGCAATGTCCCAAATATCTTCGTCTGTAAAACCGTGATTTCTTAAGGTCTCGAAATCTTCATCAGATGTCGATTGAGCGTTGTTGGATACTTTCAGTGCGAAATCTAGCATCGCTTTTTGTTTATCTGTAATATCTGCTTTTCGGTAATTCACTGCCACTTGATCCGCAATCAGGGAGTTTTTAGCGCGGATCCTTAATACGGCCCCGTGCGCAATCACACAATAGAGACAGCCATTATCATTAGATGTTGTAACAATGATCATCTCAATCTCTGCCTGACTCAGATTACTTTCTTTTGTCATCAAAGCATCATGATACGCAAAAAAGGCCCTGAATTCAGCTGGGCGATGAGCCAATGTCAAGAAGACGTTGGGGATGAATCCGGCTTTTTCTTGTACGGTAAGAATTTGTTGCCTGATATCATCAGGGAGATCTTTAAGCTCTGGAACGGGATAACGGCTGATGGGAAAAGAAGACATTTTGGCAACCTTGGATTTTTTAAATACAGGTGAGTAGTGATTTTTAAAAGCTATTAAGTCAGAGTATTCAAAAGTAATCAACGCGACGACTGTACTTTATTCGTTGGACTTGATAGACAGATTTTATGCTTTTGGTTTTCCTTTAAGCCGTTTTATGTCTTGTTTTATGGCTTTTGAAATACGCTTTTTCTTCTGCCAAGTGGGGGGGAGAGCATCCGGCGTTTCAGAGAGCTTATTGCTGTCTTGGTAAAGTTTTTCCCACCGTTGATATCTTGACTGATCGAGGCTTTGGTCTGAGAGCGCAGCTTTGAGAGCACAACCAGGTTCACTCTTGTGGGTACAGTCTTGAAAGTGACATTTCTCTGTGAGTTCGGTTATTTCAGGAAAGAGGCGATTGATACCTTCTGCGGCATTGTACAGGTGTAGCACCCGTATGCCTGGAGTATCGACCAGCCATCCGCCGGCGTTTGTTTGATGAAGAGATCGCGCCGTCGTTGTATGTCGGCCTTGCGCGTCGCTTTCGCGTATTCCTCCTGTTGCAGTATCCAGTTCGCATAAGGTATTTAGCAACGTAGATTTCCCAACTCCGGATGAGCCAACCATAGCAACGCTTTGCCCCGGTTGGCACCACCTTTCCAGTCGCTTAATCTGAATAAGGTCGTGTGCATCAACGGCCTCAACAATTAAATCTGGAGATAGTTCTTTTACCTGTTTGACCCAAGAAGAGGGGCTTTCCACCTTATCTGCTTTGGTTAAAATAACCACTGGTGTAATTCCTGATTCACATGCCATTGCAAGAAATTGATCGATCCACCCGACCTTAAAATCAGCATTACAGGAACTCACTATGAAAAGGGTATCTATATTTGCGGCAATAAGTTGAGGTTGATTGCCTGTACGTGGACTTTGTCGCTGGAGAACACTTTTCCGGTTCAAGGACTTTAGGATATTACCGGTTATTAAATCAGTGAGGACCCAATCACCAACCGCAAATCCAGCCGTACTTTGGTCTTTAAGTGGGACGAGTACATGACTATCAGTTTGCCCGCGTGCGTGAAGCCTGATGCGATGTACATTGGTTATTCGCAAAGCGGCCAGTGTCAACGCTTGTTGTTGTTCTATTTCATCTGCATTGAGTTGAGATTGAAAAAAATCTGACCATCCCAGGTCTTCAAGATTGAGTGTATGCGCGGGGGTTGGTTTATGAATTGTCTATCACCTTAAAGTTTGTGTCATAAAATTTGTACCAGAATACTTAACCAGAATTACTCCATAAGCAGTACTTCATCCAAAGTGTGCTCAAATTGACCAACTGAAATAGAGCCGATAATACACTCGTAATTACTTAATATGATTTTTGACTGCTATAAAAGACATCAGGTGATTTATGGCAATGGAAAAAGGTATACCTTTTTGAAGGCAACAAGGAGAAAATCGTTTTTTAAAGAGGTGTAATTGATGAAAGGCGCAAGCGGATCGTCCTTTCTGCAAGTGAGAAAAGAACACATTACTTGACGGTTTATTCAAAAAATAAATAGAGTGGCTATATTCAATCATATTTAAAAATAAAAAATAACAGGGAAATGATCATGTTACGCACACTAAAGCTGACTGCTTTTACTGTCCTCGTGGGAGGAACGTTAGCAGGTTGTATTTCTACCCCCCAAAACGATCTTTTGAATGCGACGCTCTGGACCCAAAAGTCGGTTGAGTTTAAAGCCAACAGCATGGCCATGTATGAGTTGGCCAAAATTAAACTTGATGAATCTCTGGTCGATAAAAACTGGACCGGCGCGCCTGACGAGCAGGGCGAAAATTACAGTGGAAAGCCACCAGCAGTTATGCTGGATGTTGATGAAACGGTTCTTGATAACTCCGCATATGAAGCTTGGCTTGTGGCGAATAATGAAAGTTATAGCTCAAAAACGTGGGTACCATTTGTGCGTTCTGAAACATCCACACCTGTCGCTGGTTCTCTTGATTTTATCAAGTATGCAGAATCAAAAGGCGTGAAGGTGTTTTATGTTTCCAATCGCAAAGGACCACAAGAAGAAGCGACCAGAAATAATTTAAAAACTTTGGGCTATCCGATTGATACATCTGAGGATACGGTCCTTCTTCGTAAAGAAAAAGAAGCATGGAACTCTTCAAAAAAATCTCCTCGTCGCGCTCACATTACCGAAAACTACCGTTTGGTCATGGTTGTTGGCGATAACTTCAGCGATTTCGTTGATGATTACAAAGGAAGCATTGATGAGCGGAAGGCTGTGCTCGATAAATACGATGACATGTGGGGCAGTAAGTGGATCATGATTTCTAATCCTATGTATGGATCTTGGGAGTCAGCGGCTTTTGGTCATAACTGGGGCTTGACGTCTGCAGAACGTCGCAAGCTTAAGCATCAGTCTTTGGATGTTTGGGTGCCTACTGAAGAATAATTGAAGTTTAAATGTCTGACTTATCAGATTAAAATTATATAAGGGGGGGCTTTTATGGCCTCCCTTTTTTGTGTAAAAAGATTTGAATTAACCCCAGAAAGATAGCGATCTGTTTGGCAAATTAAATTTGGAATTCCATAATTTAGATATATTTTGTTAATAGTGATTGAACCAGAGAGGGTAAGCCCTTAGATATGATGCTGGTTAAAAAAACTAGGAATTCACTTTTTATGCTGTTTACGTTGATTCTCTCTATTTTTCGCCGTTTCTCAAACATCTTCGAGCCGGCACCTGTTCTTGAGCCTATTCGTATTAAACAGAGAGATCGTAAATTTTTAGGCAAGAACAGGGATCATCGGTGAAATCTTTCGACATTCTGAAACAGGCTAAAAGATATTGGTCTTCAGAGCACGAAAGTCTCAAGTGGTGGCATCTCCTTTTTACCCTTAAACGCGCAGAACATTCGCTTGCGCGAAGGGCTACTGGTTTATCGAAACTTATCCCCTTATTGTTACTCGGCGCAGTTATTAGCCTGATTGCCGGGTTGACGATCCCCATCCTCAAAGTTGAGAAATTTTTTCTTTTTGAAGACCTGATATCAATCGTTGGTGCGATTGAGCAGTTGGCACGAAGTGGCGAATATCTTCTCTCCTTTGTTATTCTCTTGTTTTCAGTGGTTTTCCCAACCATGAAAATTATGGTGGCGGATTATGTTTGGCGGGCAAGAAGTGTCGAACACAAATCCGTGCAAAGGGCCGTAAAATTGATTGATTTGCTGGGGAAATGGAGCATGCTTGATGTCTTTATTGTCGGCATGATTGTCATCTCTGCCAAGTCTTCAGGGATGGCAAACGCAACATCTCAGCCCGGCATGTATTATTTTGGTGCTTCTGTGATTTGTTCCATGTTTGGGGTTGTTCTTTTAAAGCGTGCCATAGAGAAATCTTAGATAGAGAAATCTTAGATAGAGAAATCTCAAATATAAAATCTGAGACATATATTGCTTTGCTTTTCTTAAACTTGATTGGAGATTAAGCATCTCGAACAAGTTAGTGGTCTCTTTCAAGTTCGTCGTCGGGACTCTCCAAAGATTTTTTAGCTTTCCTTTTCCACAAGCGACCATCAATCGCGGACAGGCCCAAAGCGATAATAATCATGCCTACAATATGTGATGTCTCAAGGTTTTCCCCTAAGAAAACAGAGCCAAGTAGAATGGCAGAAATTGGAACAAGCAAGGTCACAAGTAATAGGTTTGTAGCGCCCGCTTTTTCAAGAATTTTGAAATATAGTATATAGGCTATAGCTGTGGAGAAAATGGCGAGGGCAGCAAGGGATAGCCAAGTTTGGTGCATGATATCAGATATGGAGGGAGTACCCTCAACAATGTATGTAAGTGGGATTAGAATGATTGTTGCACCACTTACTTGGCCTGCGGCGGTGACAATGGGGTTTATATTCATTGTTTTAAATTTACGGCCATAAACGCCAGCAAAGGCATAGGCAATAGCCGCGGCTAATATGGCAATCTGTGCCAGCGTGTCACTGCTCACAGTAGGGGCCCCGAACATCAAGACCACACCTAAAAATCCAAGAATAACACCGAAAATTTTTAAAGGTGTTGCTCTTTCATCGGGTAAAAAAAGTGTGGCAACAATGACCCCAAAAAATGGAGTTGTCGCATTGAGGATCGATGCCAATCCTGAGGCGATAAAGGTTTGTCCCCACACGATCAGGGTAAAGGGGATAACATTGTTGAGAACACCCATAAAAAGGAAGGCTTTCCATGCTATGCCTATCGGGGGAAGAGGGATGCGCATAACCCCTATGACAACCCAAAGGGTAATGGCAGCGAGTCCAACACGAAAAGTAACAATAGTCAGGGGCTCCAATTCGGACACAGCGATACCAACAAAGAAAAATGAACCGCCCCAAAGAATGGATAAAACGACGAGCATCAACCATTCGCGGGTGCCCATTGAGCTGTTGATTGATGGGGTCATGATAGATAAACGTCCACTATAAATTTCTAATACCCTGATAACAGGAGGATAGTAGGGGGTGAAGTTTCTTCAGGCTATCCGTTTCTTGCTTTTTAAAGGATCGCTTTGTTTTTGATGAAATGAGTTACCACAGATGAACTTATGGATTGTCAGGTGTGTTAACGAAGATCGCATAAATTGTAATCTATACTGTTTTGAAGGGGTATTATCCTTCTCCACTCATAAAATTTATTCCTAGGGCTGGGCTTTGTTCTATGAAACGCCGAAATCTTGTCGTTACACTAAATGTTACTGAAAAATCTGAGGCCATTGAGGTCGCAGAATTATTGATGGAAGCAGGAATTTCAAGAATAGAAATTCCGTTGAATTCTCCCAATCCCTATAAAATCATTTCTGCGATTACTCAAACGTTGGGCGGGAAAGCTATTATTGGTGCTGGAATGGCGTTAAAACGTCTTGAAGTGGATGGTGTGAAGGTTTTAGGGGGAAA
This sequence comes from Kiloniella antarctica, assembly GCF_042682825.1. Taxonomy (NCBI): domain Bacteria; kingdom Pseudomonadati; phylum Pseudomonadota; class Alphaproteobacteria; order Rhodospirillales; family Kiloniellaceae; genus Kiloniella; species Kiloniella antarctica. Next base: position 139,846 of record NZ_JBHUII010000004.1, on the reverse strand, counting down.
ATTTATTTCCTCCCCGAACTGTAATCCTCAGATAATATCGCTCACTAAAGAACTGGGATTATTGTCCTGGCCCGGTGTTGTGACGCCAAGTGAGTGCTTTTCAGCCTTGGCCGCTGGCGCAGATGGTCTTAATGTTACTCCTGCCTCTATGGCAGGCATTAATGGGTTTAAGGCATTACATACACTTCTCCCGGTTGATACGCCGCTTTATGCTGTTGGCGGGGTGAAATTAACGGAGTTAAAAAAATATGTTCAGGCCGGATGTTCTGGTTTTGGTTTAGGGGCAGAAGTTTATGTGCCGGGATGGCGACTAGCCAAAGTGGCGGATAAAGCCGCTGCCGCAGTAGATGCGCACGACTTGGCTTTTCCTGGATTTTGATTTGAAAAAAATTGCTATTTTTATTACTGTTTTAACTTGGCTGAGTACTATTTTTATGAGCGCAACCACGTTTGCGCAGACGCGGTTTATTATCTATTACAATAGCGAAGCCACACCATTATCCGAAGCTGTCGAAAGTGAATACAGCCACGTGATTGTTTCCTTTCTAGGGGCGCGGATTAATGCCTCTGGCCAGATTGCTTTAATATTACCCAGAAATATGGAAGAACAATGGAGTTCTGTGCCTCTTTTACAGGCGAAAGGTAAGAAGGTCCTGATTTCCTTTGGTGGAGGTTTGGCCAAAACAAAAGACTATCAGGTTCTCGTTGGTCGGGAAGGTGAATTAGCCGGGCTGATTTCTGAATTTGTCCGTACGCGAAAGCTGGACGGGGTTGATATTGATTTTGAAGCCAGCCCTATGTTGCATATAGAAAGACCAGCTGATGTTGCTGATGGCAAAGCTTTTCTTGTCACCTTGACCAAGGCCTTGCGTAAACAGTTACCTGTTGGAAAGTATAGTTTAAGCCATGCGCCACAATCGCCATATCTGAATACAGATTGGCATGGGGGGCCTTATTTGGATGTTTTAAAAGAGGCGGGAGATGAGATTGATTGGATTACTGTGCAGTACTACAACAATCCAGGCCAAGACGGACCAATTAAAGACAAGGTGGTGGGAAAAGTTACTGATCCTTACAAAACATCCTATAGAGGGTTGGTTGCAATGGGAAATGTTTTGGCCTGGCCGCCTGAAAAGCTTGTTATCGGAAAACCGGTGTACAAGGCAGACGCTTTTAGTGGTCATGTAGCCCCGGAAATTATGATCCAAGATATTATCAGGCCATTGGTGGACCAATATGGTGATCAGTTTGGGGGCATTGCGGGATGGCAATACTCAATCCACACTGAGGACCATCGGCAATGGAATGATAATTTGGGTAAGGCGCTTTATCAAATTAAGTAGTTCTGGAGGTGGAGAAACAATAATCCGCTTTTTAAGTTTTCCCGTTCCAAATTTTTACCTTATGACCGACCTCAACGATGGCATTAATTGCGGGGATCAACTCTCTGCCCAATTCCGTTAGGTTATATTCAACCGAAGGCGGGGAAGTTGGCAGAACTTTGCGATGAATTATCCGCTTTGCTTCCAGTTCCTTGAGGCGGGTGGTAAGCATTTTTGCAGAGATACCTGTTAAATCATGTTTTAGTTCGCTAAAACGCCTTGGCCCGCCAGAGAGAAACCAGATTAAATTTGTGGTCCAGGCGCCACCTAGTATTGCCATGCATTCACTCAGAGGGCAGTTGTAAGGGACGTCACCGCTTTGGTTTTTTCTGACTTTTAGGGCCATAACAATGGTTTTCCTGTTTCTTTATAAATATCATATAAACTATTAATTACTGTATATCAATGGGTTACCAAATAGAAACTCAGTTACTACATAGTAACTTTATAATTAAGTAACATATATAAACATGGTTTACAAAAGTAACTTAGAATCTTACCTCTGTTATCATCAACAACGAAACTAAAGAGGTCTTTTCTCATGTCTAATTCTGTAAAGCTTTATTACAAAGCCGGCGCCTGTTCCCTTGCTTCTCACATTGTCCTTCGAGAGTTGGGTATGAACTTTGAAATCGAACCGGTTGATACAGATACACAAATAACCGCGAGCGGTGAAGATTTCTCCAAAATTAACCCGGATGGTTATGTTCCCGCTTTGAAATTAGCGAGTGGCGAGATTTTGACTGAGGGGGCCGCTATTCTTCAGTACCTTGCAGATCAAAAACCTGAATTAAGTTTGGCTCCGGCTGGTGGATCCATCGAACGGGCACGCTTGCAAGAGCATCTCAATTTTATTTCATCTGAGCTCCACAAAGCCTTCACTCCTTTCTTTAAAGGACAGGCCGAAGGTGATGCCCGTCCGGCAGTAGACGAAAATGTAGCCAAGAAATTAGCTCACTTTGAAAAAATTCTGTCTGATGGTCGCGATTATCTTTTGGGAGATACCTTTAGTGTGGCAGATGCGTATCTCTTTGTCGTGACAAACTGGTCCAATTTTGTTGGTGTGAGCCTGGAGAAAGTTCCAAATCTCGCGGCATTTGTTAGTCGTGTTGCTGCGCGTGAAAAAACACAAGCGGCCCTTGGTGCCGAAGGTTTGCTCAACGCTTAACGTTCATGGCACCTGTCGTATCCCTTTATATGATACAATAACTTAAAGGTTTGTAACGGGTGCCAACTTTAAACAGTAATTTCTGTTTTTTCATCGTCTTACGCTCTCTTAAAAAGGAACCACAAAATGTCATCAATCTATCAAGCCGTTGAAAAAGTAATTGCTTTGTATTTTGACGGACTTTATCACAGTGATGTCAGCCTGCTTGAGAAAGTGTTTCACCCCAAAGCACATTATGTATGCGCAACTGAAGATCCTCTGATGTACTTAACGATGGAGGAATACTTTCCGATTGTTGCACGCAGGCAATCCCCAGCCAGCCGCAAAGAAAAACGTCAGGACAAAATTGTATCGATCTCTTTTGCTGGTACAACGACTGCTTTTGTTACTTTGAATTGTGCGATTGGCGAAAAGTTCTTCACGGACTTTCTTTCTCTAATCTTTGTAGATGGACGCTGGCAGATAATATCTAAAGTATTTCACTTCGATATTAAGGACCCTGTCGTATAATCGGATGGAATTCGACCAGCCTAAGAATAAAGAACAGGCATGTGTATGAAATGAATATCTAAGTCTGACCTATGGAACAAAAAGCGCAGGCTATGAAAAGAGTACAAGCTCTAAGCACCTTTTCTAATGCAAGTACTTAATTCGCAACAAATTTTGGTTCGTTTGATAACACAGGAGATATCAATGACTGCAAGTCACAGAGCATCGTATCCCAGTCTTTTTGTGTCACATGGCGCGCCAACTCTCGCCTTGGAAGATTGCGCTGTTACTCAGTATTTAAATCGTCTGGGGGCTGATCTGGGGCCACCAAAAGGGATTTTGATGGTATCAGCACACTTTAATCAAAGTCAGCCCATAATCGCATCCAGCGAAATACTTGGTACGATCCATGATTTTAGTGGGTTTCCGGCTGACCTTTATGATGTCCAATATCCGGCAAAAGGAGAGCCTGAACTTGCTTTGAAGGTAAGAGATCTCTTGGTCGAAGCTGGCTTTTCTCCAACTTTGGATGATAAGCGGGGAATGGATCATGGGTGTTGGGTGCCGCTTGTCCATATGTATCCCAAAGCTGATGTGCCTATTGTACAGCTTTCTATTTCCATGGAGCAAAGCCCCCAGTGGCATTTTGAGTTAGGGCAAGCATTATCTGGTCTCAGAGAAGAGGGGGTACTTATTATTGGTTCAGGTAGCGCCTCTCATAATTTACATGAAATTATGATGGGGGGGCGCGATGAAGACGAACCAATCGTGCCCTGGGTGCGCGATTTTACGGAGTGGGTGACTGAAAAAATTGAAACGGGCGATTACCGCGCTGTGCTATCTGCAATTTCGGATGCGCCAGAGGGAAAAAGAAATCACCCAACTATGGATCATATCCATCCCCTGTTTTTTGCACTGGGGGCTGGAAGTTTTGGTCAAGTTGATGCCACGCGTGGCAAACGCCTTCATGCGAGTACGACCTATGGTGTTTTGGCTATGGATATCTACGCTTTTGGTAGCAGTGAGCAAATATCTTCTGACGTGTAAATTTTTCAAATTTTAAATGACGGAAAAAAAGTGGGAGTGAGATAAGAAGGTATCTTATCGTTTCTCCCTCCCTCCCTCAGGCTGGGGAGGCTGGATATTCTGTCATGTGGACTTGCGCCATACAGCCGGAGTATGTGAGTGCTGATTGTTTTTAGGAAAATGTTCTTTGGGCCAGAAAGACTTATTTGAATGATTGAATTTATATTACGTATAACATTAATAATTATATGTAATCATTTGTAATATAATAAAAAAATACAAAACGGTTAGATAGTCTCTTTTTGCATGATTTGAGTTAGGGTATCTTGTAGAGAAGAGTTGATTGTTGATATTTCCTGTAACACATCTTTGAGTGCCTTGTAGCACTGGGAATCAATTGCGGTATCCACCATATCATCCATTATTGAAATTGCCTTTTCCATCGGCATGGCAGCACGATAAGGGCGATCGGCTGTAAGGGCATCGAAGATGTCTGCAACCGTTACGATCCTGATGTCCATATCTATCTCGTTGTCGGTAAGGCCATAAGGATACCCCTTTCCATCCAAGCGTTCATGATGTCCGCCAGCAATAGGAGAAATATCTGAAAAAGCAGAAATATTTTTAAGTATATTTACTGAATAAACCGGGTGCATCTTAATCATTGCAAATTCTTCATCAGTTAACTTTCCGGGCTTATCAAGAATACTGTTGCTGATACCAAGTTTACCAATGTCGTGAAGGAGTGCTGCGCGTTTGAGCCAACGCCTCTTGGATTCAGATAATCCCATTTTTTGTGCAATCAAATCACTGTATCCCATAACCCTCTCGCTATGCCCATTGGTAAAGGGGCTTTTGGCATCGATGACCTTTGCAAAGGCAGCAGCAATATTGTCAAGATAATCTTCATCCACTGTTACATCATGTTTGGGTAAGACAAGATTGTGGATTGAGTTTTGTAAATCCTCATTGTTAAGTTCTTCCCAAAATTCAGGCCGCAGAGCAACACGTTCAAATGCGGACACCATTTCAGGTTCAAACCAGCTGCCTGATCTTGATCTTACTTCCCCAAGGGCTGCGTCCTGGCCTTCAGAGGTCAGGAAAACGTCAATGACTTGAGATAGTAAGGCGATACGGGCAAAAACCGGGATATTGTTGCCAGATACTGCTGAGGGTAATCCTTTCCCGTCCCAACGTTCATCAAGGTTTAAAATGCCGTCGGCGACTTTTTCAGAAAACCGCATTTTAAGAGCGATCTCGGCTCCGCGGTGGCAACGTGTCTCGATAAGTTCACGAGCAATCTCCCCGCCATCTTGGAGTATCTTTATAATCGCTTGAAAACGCTCACTTAGGCTCGCTTGCAATCCTGTGTGAGAGAGTACAAATCGTAAAGCCTGTGGCAGGCTGCCATTAATACGTTTAAAGTCATGCTTAAACTTTTGATCATCGGTAAGGTATAGTTGGCAAATACGTGCGGCATTACTGCTACACCCCAGATCTTTCAATAAAATCATGTAATAAAGTTCTGAGAGATCTTCTTCACTCATTCCAATTTCCTGACCGATATGAATACCAATCCAGCAACTTCGAACACAGTGACCAATTGGTTGCCCCTCAGTCATATCCAAGGCGGTACTTATTGCGCTGACAAGTTCAGATAAATGAACGGTTTCAGTGTTCAGGAAATTTGGTTTGAGTGAGCCCATATTTTGATGATCCATCTTCTAGTATCAGGGTATCAATCAAACACAGAGAAATTAAGGTTGTGTTTAAATTCTTTCACATAGGTAAAAACGAGCCGTTGTTAAAATGGCGACTATAAAGCTGTTGAGAAGCTTCTCAACAGCTTTATAGTAATGAAAACATGATAGTAATGAAAACATATAATGTGGTATGTTAATATATATTCATAGTATGTTGATATCTATATTGTTTTTGTCAAATTAGCCAGAAAGTGTTTTTCGCAATTTTTGTAAAGGATTGGTATTTGTGAAGGGGTTTCTCTTGAGGTATGGAATGTTTAATTGTTTTAAATAAGCCCTGACCTGTGTGCTCATTGCGACAATTCCTTCGTTGATAAACAGTTCGTGATTTTTCTCAATTTTGGCGAGGTCATATTTGTAATTGACCATGATGCCGACTGCTTGAGAAATACCTTTGTCAGAAACGTCGCCCATCCAATTGATTTGGTTTAGCTCTGCTCCATTTTTGAGGTGAAAGCGGGCGACTGGATCAAGAGCGCGGCCTTTGGGATCTTTTTCGAGGAAGTAAGCAGCATTGAGTCTGAGAAGTGGACCGCGGAGAAGATCCGTTTTTTCAAAATTCTCGAACCATTTTTCTTGGTCGATGAGATTGAATATTGCGCTCTTTATGGCTTTTTGTTTTGTTGCCTTTTGTAAGGACTTCAATTCATCGCGGGTAACTGCTTCTTCGAACACGGCATCATCAAGGCTCTCCAACCAACGCTTAAAGCCCGGAACGGGAGAAAGCGTCGAAAAGCTTTTTATCTGTGGCAGTTCTCTGCTCAGATGCGGAACAACCTTCTTGATCAAGTGTTCACCAAAACTAATCCCTCGCAAGCCGGTTTGCGTATTGGTGATGGAATAGAATATGGCGGTATCGGCATTTTGGGGATCACCAAGAGGCGCTGCTACATCCAGTATATGTTGCACGTTATCAGCTAGACCTTTGACAAGGGCAACTTCAACAAAAGCCAAGGGCTCATTGGGCATACGGGGGTGGAAAAGGGCGTAACAACGTCTATCGGAATCTAGTCGATTTTTGAGATCTTGCCAAGATGTGATCTGGTGGACCGCTTCGTAAGTTATCAGTTTTTCTAAAAGTGCCGCAGGCGTGCGCCATGTCATTTCGACAAAGTCAAGGAACCCGATATCAAACCATGAGCTTAAGAGTTGCTGTAAGTCGCTATCAAGAGCTTGTAGGTAGGGATCTTTGCCTTTAAAAGTCAGTAAGTCGGTTCGCATGTCGACTAGGAATTTTACGCCATTGGGGAGGGCGTTGAACTGGGTGAGGAGCTTAAGCCGCTCTGGCGCTGAAGATTGCCGTAAGTTGTTTGCCGCGATAGTGCGTTGGGCATCTGTCGTTGCAGAGAGATAGTTTTCTGCAGATTGGCGCAATTTGTTTTCGTCTGGTGCGAAGTCAGCAGCCAGACAGGTCAGGAAACCTTCACGTCCTTGCTTGTCGAGTTCCAGATAAATACGTCCAAGGTCCGCAGTACGCATTCTTTGTGATACTTCTCCGCCGGGACCGTTGATGCACCCTTCCATGAGCTGCTTTAGCGTAGTGAGAGAAGGATCTGAAGGCGTTAATATTCCCAAGCCAAGAGTACGGGCTGCACTTTGTGCAATATCCCGCCAGGTTCCTGATATTTGAGATAAAGATGGTCCGGTTGGCAGGGATGTTTCAGCCATTGAGAGCGCTCCTAAAGAAATAGGATGAAATTACTGTTTAATTCGGATGATCGACGCACATAGAACGTTGTTACTTATGTGAGGTTTGATGTTTTATTATCCGTTATCTTTTAAAGAGATGGTCGTACTGTTTTCTCAAAATGTTCTTTTGAACTTTGCCCATTGTATTTCTTGGCAGTTCCTCAATGAAGATTACGGCTTTAGGTTGTTTGAAGCGGGCGAGTTGCTCGGTTAGGCCGGATTTAATATCATCTTCGTGGAGAACTTTGCTGCCATCTTGAATAATGATGGCGACAACGGCCTCACCAAAATCAGGGTGGTGAGTGCCAATCACGGCGGACTCTTTAACACCTTCAATATCATCAATGATGAGTTCAATTTCCTTGGGGTAAATATTGTAACCGCCACTGATGATCAGATCTTTTGCACGGCCGACAATGGCAATCCGGTTATCTTCGGAAATGGTCGCAATATCTCCGGTTATGAAGAAACCATCATCAGTAAATTCTTCAGCTGTTTTCTCAGGCATATTCCAGTAGCCTTTGAAAACATTAGGACCTTTTATTTCAAGAACACCTGCGGCGCCCTTTTTTGTCCCTCGTGATAGTCGGGCATTAACACCTGGTAGCGGGTAGCCGACAGTGCCAGCAATACGGTCGCCATGTAGAGGGTTTGAGGTGATCATACCTGCTTCGGTCATACCATATCGTTCTAGAATTGGCATGCCTGTTCGCTCAACAAATTGGGTAAAGGTGTCTTCGAGCAGGGGTGCGGACCCGGAAATAAAAACCCGCATATTCTTACAGATCTCAGAACCAAAGTTTTCTTGATCTAGTAGGCGGGTATAAAATGTTGGTACCCCCATCATCACGGTGCTTTTGGGTAAGAGATCCAGGGCGACCTGAATATCGAATTTTGGTAAAAACCACATGGCGGAACCGTTCATCAACACACAGTGGATTGCGACAAAGAGGCCGTGGACGTGGAATATGGGTAGGGCGTGTAAAAGAACGTCGCCCTTTTCCCAGCCCCAGTATTCATGAAGTACCTGGGCATTACTTGCCAGATTATCATGCGTGAGCATTGCGCCTTTGGATCGCCCTGTGGTCCCAGAAGTATAGAGAAAAGCTGCTATGGCATCACCAGGGACATCTGCAATCACATCGACAGGTGATGCGGCGTCGTAAGATTCTATAAGAGTTCCCGATGCGTCTGTGCTCAGGGTAAGGAGGTGGGTGACAAAATTTTTGACCGCAATGGGGGTTAATTTGTCCAAGTTTTCTGGGCTGCAAACCGCAATATGTGGTTTGGCATCTCCAAGGAAATAGTCCAATTCATCTGCTGTATAGGCGGTGTTGAGGGGGAGGTAGATTGCGCCGACACGTAAACAGGCCAAATATAATACGACAGCCTCAACAGTTTTTTCGACTTGTACTGCAACTCGATCCCCTGGTTTTGTACCTAGGGATATCAGTGCACCAGCCATTTTTGATGTCTGGTTTTCCAGTTGACCGTAGCTTAAATTCTTCCCATCAGGAGACATGATAAAGGGTTGGGACAAGTCTGTGGGAAACCGGGATTGAAAAAGAGCGTAAACGTTTTTAGACATAACCAAGTCCAACTCATAGAGTGAAGGTGAAAATCTGGGGTTCAGCCGGGAAGGCTTTGGGTTTTTTGGATCAGAAGACTGTCATGCGGTCTGGTCTATAAGATCCATAGGTAAGCTGGCGAGAAAATCATTGAATGATCCTCTTTGTACCGTGACGTGGGCGCTTAGGAGCTGTTCTGCCAAGGCTTTGTTACCGCTTGTGATCGCTTCGGTTATTTCGCTGTGTTCGTTAAAAGAGCTGGTCAGGCGATTACTCTGACGTAATTGCAGACGACGATAGGGGGTGAGGCGATTGCGAAGGTTTTTCGTTTGTTCACTGAGGAATTCGTTGTGGCTACCTTTGTAAATGGCTTCATGAAAGGCAACGTTGGCGCGGTAATAACCATCATAATCGCGCTCTTTTACCATAACTTCTGAGGCTTTATGTAACTCTTTCAGGGTTGCACGTTCATCATCTGACATACGGTCCGCAGCCAGTCGTCCACATGCGCCTTCTAATTCTGCCATAACTTCGAACATATCCACCAGTTCTCGCAGGCTCATTTTTTTGACAAAAGCTCCGCGACGCGGGCGGATTTCAACCAGCTGCATCATGCTGAGTTGTTGTAGTGCTTCACGTACAGGCGTTCTGGAAACACCGAACCGTTCGGTCAGTGCTACTTCATCCAGACGGGTACCTGGTGTAAGTTCGCCAAGCAGAATTTCATGTTCAAGCTGTCTTCTCAAATCCCTTGAGGACATGTTTGGTGATGGCATCTTTGGCAAACTCTTGGCTCCCACCTTTTGTTCTTAAACTGGGTAACTAAATACTTTTTACGGACTTCTTTTTACGGACTGCTTTTAAAAAGTTTTATCTCTTAAATCATTCGAGATTGAAATCTATAATACATATTGTAATGTATATTTAAAGGTAATTCTTGTATACAAAAATGATTGACTTGTATTTACGTGTACGCTTATTGTGTTTTTATATAAGAAAGAGATCCTATACAAAAATAAAAGGCCAAGCTTTCAAAAATGAGAGCAATCGGGCCTAAACAGGGAGACTATTATGAAATTTTCTAAAAAAGCTCTAGGGCTTATGCTCGGTGGTATGGTCATGACAGGCGGACTGTTGGCTGAAACCGCAATGGCGACAAGTTTAAAGGCGTCCCATCAGTGGCCTGGTGGTAAAGGTGACGTGCGCGATGAAATGGTTCAAATCATTGCCCGTGAAGTCAACGCTGCTAATGTTGGTCTTGATATCAAGGTCTATCCTGGTAAAGCACTCTTTAAGCCCAAAGAACAATGGGGTGCTATGGTGAAGGGGCAGTTGGATATCTCAGCATTCCCTCTTGCTTATGCTGCAGGACGTCACCCTGAATTTAACGCGACAAATATGCCGGGTCTCGTAAAAAATCACGATCACGCCAAACGATTGAATACTTCCCCGTTTATGGATGACATTAAAAAGATCATCAATGATGCGGGTGTTGTTGTCTTGGCTGATGCCTGGCTCGCCGGTGGTTTTGCATCCAAGAAACAATGTATTCTTGGTCCAGACACGATGAAGGGTCAAGTTACCCGTGCAGCAGGTAAGTCGTTTGAACAAATGCTGGTTGGGGCAGGTGCTTCTATTGCTTCTATGCCAAGTTCAGAAATTTATTCTGCGATGCAAACCGGGGTTCTTGATGCCGCGAACACATCTTCAGGTAGCTTCGTTTCTTATCGTATCTACGAACAAGTTACATGCCTGACGGCTCCTGGCGATAATGCACTTTGGTTTATGTATGAACCACTGTTGATGTCGAAAAAGAGTTGGGACAAGCTGAACGCTGAACAGCAAGCTGCTTTGATGGCTGCAGGCAAAAAATCGGAAGACTTCTTTCTTGATGCCGCTAAAGGCTTGGATAACAAGCTTGTCGAAGCTTACGAAGGTGCTGGCGTAGAAGTTGTTACTATGAGCAACGATCAGGCTGCTGCTTGGTTGGCGATTGCCAAAGAGACTTCTTATAAGGCTTTTGCTGAAAAGGTCGATGGCGGTGATGCCTTGATTAATAAAGCTCTTGCTGTCGAATAACTAAAATAGACCACGCCCTGCAGGGTGCCTTTTTAATAGGTAGTTTGCAGGGCGTATTTTTAAGGTTTATTTGTTCATTTCAGCTCTTTTCTGGTTAGAACAACATGAATTTTTTCATTGATATCGTACGCCAGTTATCGCGTGCTTGTGGCGTGTTTGCTTCCTTACTTATCGCCTCTGCGATCGTGGTAGTTTGTCAAATGGTGGTTTTACGCTATTTCCTTCAGGAATCAACGGTTTGGCAGACTGATTACGTCACCTATGCTCTTGTTGCTGCAACCCTGATCGGAAGTCCCTATGTATTGCTGATCAAGGGACATGTGAACGTTGATCTTCTTCCTCATTATTTGAACCTGTCTGCCCGAAAGTTGTTGGCTTTTATCGCCAGTCTTTGTGGACTGTTGTTTACAGTGATACTTGCCTGGAAGGGATATGAGATGTTTGCAGAAGCTCTGCACGGTGGTTGGGTAACAGATACGATTTGGGAACTGCCGCTTTGGATCCCCTATCTGTCGCTTCCTCTTGGTGTAGGGTTATTGTCGTTGCAATACGTGGCAGATATTCTGGCGTTACTCAATGGCCGTGATATGCCGTTTGCCATGGACTCTCACAGTGCGTTTGAAGGAGAATAACCATGGATCCACTATTGATAGGCCTTTTGGTCGCTCTTGCTACTATTCTTGTTCTCTCATCGGGCATTCCCGTTGCTTTTGGTCTAGGACTGGTGGCGATTGGGTTTTTGTTTGCCTTCGAAGGGCTTGATTCCCTTGATGTCGTGGCTGAGACTTTCTTTGCCGGGTTGGCTGAATTTGCATTGGTTTCTATTCCGATGTTTATCGTGATGGGTGCTGCGGTCGCTTCTTCGCCTGCGGGTAAAGATCTCTACGCTGCACTTGATCGTTGGTTAAATCGTGTTCCTGGTGGCCTCATTATCTCAAATATTGGGGCCTGCTCAATATTTGCAGCGCTTAGTGGTTCATCCCCTGCGACCTGTGCTGCCATTGGTAAAATGGGTATCCCGGAAATGCGCAAGCGCGGTTACCCGGATGGGCTGGCAACAGGATCTATTGCAGCAGGAGGCACACTGGGTATTTTAATTCCGCCTTCGATCACCATGATCGTTTACGGAATTGCGACAGAAACATCTATTGGCCGTCTTTTCCTTGCTGGATTGTTGCCGGGATTGCTTCTGACGACACTCTTCATGTGCTGGTCTCTTTATACAGCTTGGCAAAATGGGTACAGCTTTAAAGATCAAGCGAACAAATACAGTTGGCGGGAAAAGTTCGAAGTCCTGCCTCGTATTTTTCCTTTCCTGCTGATCATTGTTGGTGTGCTTTATGTGCTCTACGGTGGCGTTGCAACACCATCAGAAGCCGCAGGTGTCGGGGCCATGTTCTGCCTTGTTCTTGTGGTGGTTATCTATGGCATGTGGCAGCCGCGCAAAATCTGGAACATACTTTCTGATTCTATGAAAGAAAGTGTGATGATCTTGATGATCATCGGTGCGTCAGCGCTATTCAGCTATACTTTGTCATCATTGTTTATTACTCAATCGGTGGCGGAATACATAGCAGCGCTGGACATTGGTAAATGGCAACTCTTGATCATCATCAATCTCTTTCTTCTGGTCGCGGGTTTCTTCCTTCCACCTGTGGCCGTGATCTTGATGACAGCACCGATCCTGTTACCGATTATCATACAAGCAGGTTTTGATCCTTATTGGTTTGCGGTTATATTTACAATCAATATGGAAATTGGGTTGATTACCCCACCGGTTGGTCTCAACCTTTATGTGATTAATGGCATTGTGCCTGATGTTTCACTTCCCACGATCCTCAAAGGCGCACTCCCCTTTATGCTTTGTATGGTATTGGCCATCGCAATTCTTTGTGTCTTCCCAGAGATTGCCACATGGCTGCCCAATTACATGATGGGGACAGGGTAAAATTTCCATCGGGTTTAATTCGCCTGTTGTACTAAAAAGCCGGTTGATCAAGAAATTGATCTACCGGTTTTTCTTTTGTGGTGTGGTTACAAACCAGTTGCCATGAATTCTATCTTCTATATTACACTATTAAATAAAATTGATTTTCGTTAAGCTTTAAAAGGCAACTTTCCTATGATTTCGATGGAACTCGTATCATTATATGATTAACTCTTCAGTTGATTTCCAAGGTGTCCTCGAAGAAATTGAGGATGAAGTACGTCCTTTTTTTGGGCAGGGGAAAAACGCCGATTATATTCCGGCTTTGTCAGATGTTCCCGGTCATAAGTTCGCTATGGCAGTGCAGACCGTAGACGGTGAGACGTTTATGATTGGTGATGCCGAAGAAAATTTCTCTATTCAGTCGATTTCGAAACTCTTTACTCTTATGCAAGTTTTGGGGTTGGAAGACGTCGATATCTGGAGCCGTGTTGGGCGGGAACCTTCGGGCACGGCCTTTAACTCTCTGGTTCAGCTGGAATATGAAAAGGGTATTCCCCGCAATCCCTTTATCAACGCGGGGGCTATTGTTGTTACAGACATCCTTGCCAGTAGATCAGCTGATCCTTCGCGACGGATCGATGATTATTATCGAATGCTCTCGGGAAACCCTGCAAATAAGGTAGATGAAGTTGTTGCCCTGTCGGAGCAGGAACATGGCTATCGTAATGCGGCTCTGGCGAACCTGATGCGCAGCTTTGATAATATTGAAACGCCGATCCCCGATTTACTAGACGTGTATTTTCGCCAATGTGCACTGACCACTTCTTGTGTTGATCTTGCCAAGGCAGCTTTACCATTGGTTTGTGGGGGATACTCTCCAATTGCGCAAAGTCAGGTATTATCTGGTCGGGATACCAAGCGGATCAATGCCTTGCTTTTGACGTGTGGTTTGTATGACGCGGTTGGGTCATTTGCATACAAAGTTGGGCTGCCTGCAAAGAGTGGCGTTGGGGGAGGGATCGTGGCGGTCCTGCCCAAGCACTTCTCTATCGCAGTTTGGTCGCCAGAATTAGATGCATCCGGGAATTCTTTGGTTGGAAGCAAGGCGCTTGAACTCTTTACAACCAAAACTGATCTCTCAATTTTCTAGAATGTAACATTAGTAAACCTAAACTTTGGTTGACTTTAACGGTAATAACTATAAAGATGTAAATACTATACATGTTATGTTTGGAGAAACATTATGACATTATTGCACTGGCTCGAAGTCGGGTTCCTCTATCCTGGTGATATTATCGTCAAGAAGCTTGGGGTGACGATTGAAGAAGACGGCGGGATTTTGCGTTCATTTATCAATATGTGCGTCTGGGGCATTATCACAGGAACTACGGCCTTCTACGTGTTTATTTAACCCTTTTTCGAGAGTAAAATTAAATTCGTGGGACGATCTTGAATAGTGCTATCCCGCAATGCGGCGCATCAGACTTTCTATCGGGCCGCGTTTGAAAAATTTGTTATAAACCCAGATATAAAATACGGCGCAGAGAGAAAAGATGGTCGCAGCCAGGACGGCGGTGTCTGTTGTTTGCCCGCCAAACATATCCAGTGCTTCCAAGGTTCCCATACCCAAAAGGATATGAGCAACATAAAGGGTTAGGGTTTGACGCCCGGTCTGATTAGAAAGTACCAGCACGGTGGTATTTTTTAACCATTTGCTCACCCAAAGGCTGATGGCCAGTACGATACAGGCTGTGCTCATTCCTGCGATCAAATAAAACGGCATGGGCGGAATGGGTTCTGTCGTTAGGATATCGCGCAGGTCTTGCTCTGCACCGTTGAGGTAGTTGAGAATTAAGTTTGAAAGACCCTCTGTGGCAAGTAATGTCATCAATCCAAACATGAACAGATTGCGTTGGATAGAGGTCTTTTCCAATGAAAATTTGCTGAGGAAAATACCAAAAAGGAAGAAGCCAAGCCAAGGGATAACGGGATGCCAGCCGTTAAAGAATAGATTTAGTATAAAGCCTTCAAGGGTCCAGAAATTTTGATAGCTGTAGGCTTTCCAATCCCAGTTGAGATCATAATCCAATGTTAACAGCATGATAATAAAACCGAGCATCAACGCAAATATGGAAATGATCAAACCTGTTGAACTCATCCGTAAGAACAGAACACCAAAAAAGAAGTAAAGCGCATAATAGTGCAGGATATCAGCGTCAAAAATAAGTGAGTTTAAAAGCCCAAGTACCAATAAGAAGAGAGCACGTTTTGTGGTCAGGATAAAAAGTTGATCCCCCAATTTGGTCTGATTTTCTTGATAAGATAATGCGCTAAGCCCGAGTGAATTTCTAGATACTGGTTTGGAGGAAAGCCCAAGCCCAAGCCCTGCCAATACCACAAAAGTTGCTGCCGCCCGCCCTTCCAGTGCTCCCACGAGCGTCGTTGCCCAGGTCGAACCTTGACCTTCTGCCCCCATGGCAACGGTGAAATTCACTAGTACCATGCCAACAAAAGCCAAAAATCGGGCAAAATCAAGCCCTTCAATACGAGGGGAAGCAGTCATATGTTTTCCTGTTTTTAAAAGTACTGCTATGGGCCTGCCTTATTTCAGACAGTAATGCCAAGCAACTGATCAAAGCATATACACAATATAACCTGACAGATCTCTGACAAAGGCAACTCAATGTGAACGAGGGCTGGATTGGTTATTCGTTTTTTATAGAGACTATGATCATTCTAGCCTTGTTTAGCTCATATGATCATAGTCTCTATGGCATCGCGTTAATTTACGAGTGATTACTTAAAACACATTTTGGTTTTTTTAACTCACCCCGAAACCATGATGTCCAACTACGGCGCGGGTTTAATATGAAAGGTATAGAAAATGGCAAGCCTGTTTCTATTAGTAAAGCTTCCAATGGCCTTCCATTCTCAGTGTCATAATCTCCGCTTTCAATTTGTTTTCCTTCAAAAAGTAATTTGGAAATCTCGGAACTGTAAATAACTATCTTTAGGTGGTTGTTCTTGTGTATGGATATGTCTGTTTCTTCAAAATCGCCTGCAATGATAGGCACAGGACTTATGGAACATACTTCACCTTGCTTATTTCGAGAGAAATAAGTGCCTTTCCCAACAAAACCCCGCATATAAATCAAGTTACCTTCCTTGAGATTATCAATTAAAATAACCCCATGTGCTTTAGGTGGAATTGTATAGTGTTCAATATCTTGATCTGCGGAAGCCTGGTTGCTTTGCAAGAAAACAAAAAGAACAGCCACAATGCTTAAGCTTTTAGAAAATTTGATCATTTCGCTATTCCCTCGCTAACTTGTAAATCATAAATATTGGCTTCTTTACTCCCGGATTGAGCAAGCATTATCAAAAGAACGAGAACACCAATACCAGGTAGAAACAGTAATAAAGTCCACCAACCTGATCGGCCAGTATCATGTAATCTGCGAATTGTGATTGCGAGTGTCGGGAGCAGATTGACGCAGGAGTAAATGACGTCGAAAGCCCAGTGAATTTTGAATATAAATTCACAAAATAATAATATCCCACCGACGCACAGGTTTATTAAAAAAAACATCCAGAATGCTTTTCGTGATGCTCTCCCATCGAACGTCAAACAAAGTTTCCAAGCCAGCCAATACCAAGTCATTTAAAGTTTCCTATGAACATTATTACAAAACCGGCATACAGAACCGGGGCGTATTCACTTGTTCTCGAAACTAAGACCAGTTCGCCATGGAAGCGCCCTAAAACATGTTTGAGTACGTCCTAAAACCTGTTTTGGAACTTACATGACTTCACTACTTGTGAAGTTGAAGTTATAATTGCTTTCCATAAGTTGATTTTAAAAAAGACAAGATTCACTTCTTGATGGAGCTTTAATGATAGCCATTCCACTTCCGTTCATTCTATCAATGCTATTGATGATATTAGCTGTAATGCTATTGATGCAGCGTGGAAAATCGGCCGTTCCTGCTTTTCTTTGTATTGGGCTTTGTGCCTTGACGACAACTGTTGTGGGGCTTCGTTGGACATACGATCTTACTTCTTTACGCATGCTCCAACCTGTATTGGCTTCAATAATACCTTATTCGGCTTGGTATTGTTTTGCGCGTGCTCATGGTCAAACAAAGTTTTCATATATCCACTTGATTGGCCCCGCTCTAATTTTGGCGGTTACCATTGAGCAAGAGTTTTATTTCATTTCGATAGATGTGGTCTTAACGTTACTATATTTGGGATATGCGATCGCTTTGTTGCATGCTTCTTATATGCGTGACGGGCTTATGGAAGACATACGTTTGACTGACTGGGAATTGGCCGGAAAAGCCGAACGTACGGCGGGTTATATGTTGCTTTTATCGGCTTCTATTGATGTTGCTATGTCTTTAGATACTTCTTTTTTCAATGGCGAACATACGATTGTTATTTTAACTGTCGGTCATATTGTTCTTATACCCGTTCTGGCATTGGCAGTGTTGGTAACGAGCACGAGCATACGTTCATCTGGACAAGACTCTTCCCAGATCAGCAAAGATCAAAGTCATTCGTTAAACGGATTAATGTGTCATTCGGCGAGCGCAAGCGTGCTTACAAAAGATGAGGCTGATGTCATCGTTAATAAGTTAACAAATTTGATGGAAAGCAAAGAAGTATTTCTTGATCCAGATCTGACACTTAGTCGAATATCCAGAAAACTAAGCATACCAGCACGGCAAATCTCAATTGCAATAAATATGGTTTTTGATCGTAATATCTCTAAAGTTATAAATGAATTTAGAATTGAAAGAGCTAAGGAGCTTTTGTGTAATACTGGAGACAATATTACCACAATATTTCTTAACTCTGGCTTCCAAACCAAATCCAATTTCAATAGGGAATTCACAAGAATTACGGGGCAAACCCCTAGTATGTATAGGCAAGTAAATGGTTCAAAAAATAACTCTAAGTAAGGTTGGATGAAGTGCCAAACCCTTCAATGTGGGGGTAATCATGTGCTTTCCTGCCTTTAAAGGTATTGCTATGGACCAGTCTTAATATTCAAGAAAAGAACCAAAGCATGTACACACTATAGCCTGACAAATCTCTGATAAAGGCAGCTCAATATGAACAAGCTGCCTTTATCATTTTAGGCGGATAAAAATGCTCGTTTTAACTTTGTTTGGTTAGGGCGATCATTGCTTGCATTGCATCTTTGAGGGATTGTAGATCGGCCCCTGTTGGGACGGCTTGTTTTGTACAGTTATTGAGTGCAACAACGTGATCCATGAACAGGCGGTTTTGCGGGTACTTTTCACTGTATGACTTGACCAAGGTTGATTTGTAAACATCTACTTGTTCTTGCAGGGCATCCGCTTTGCCTTGATCTCCGTTGCTAAATTTTATGAGGCCGGGCGTGATAATTTCTTTTTGAATAAAAGCATTATAATTGCTCAAGCCTTGCCGAACGGTGGCAATTTCCGACGAACCATAGGACGCCGGAGCGTTTTCCAGTTTCGTATCAACAAAATCAAGCAAAGCCTGACACCCTTGCATGTTGTTGATTGAAGGCTCGGCAACAGTTGGTTGAGTAAGAACCATGAGACTAGCAAAGGCGAGGGTAACTTTATATTTCATTGTCTGAGTTTCCGTTTAATAAATAAGGAGTTTGGGTTTTGAACATGACTGAGGGTTTTCGCCAGATTATCGAGTTCGATCCGGTAAACTTTAAGTGTTATTGTTGTGGCCGAAGTGAGAGTGGTTTTAAATCAAAAGAGTAGGGTCAGGGTCTGTAACCGTTTCTATGATCGTGCCGCCTCCTGAATGGGTTATAACGAGATAATCATCCGGGGATACTGCTGTGGATGTTGTTGGGTCCGGGGTAACAGGTGAAATGCTAAATCCAAGTATATCGCTTAAGGGGATGATAGAGGTTTTGGCATCTGCAGAATGGTAATCTTGGCCGTCGCGATCGTCTGTTGTTGAGTGAACGAGGTTCGAATTCAGAAGGTCAGAGTGATCAAGAATACCTTGTGTATTCAATAGCTCAATAATGGAGCCCCATTTTTGGCTATAATTTCCGTCGCCTTGGTCACCATTTTCTTTAGAGGGCACATCTTCTGCCAATAAAAAGCGATTAGAAATGGCCTCATCAACGGCATAGTCAAGTTGATACTCGGCTTCGTCATCCAGTAGATCCAGATGTGAAGAATTGTCATCTCTCTCTTGGACATTGAAGCGACTGGAAGCCTCTTCATTTCTAGTAGTGTCGTCGCGAGAGGTCTCTTCAGCAAGCAGTTGATTAATAAAAGTAAGCTCTTGCGGATCTTGTACGGATGGCAAACTCTCAAACATGCCATCAACACCGAGAATGACAAAAGAAGCCATGAGTTGATAGTCATAACTGTTTGTATCGGTGGATTTTTGACGGCTTTTATGAAGAAAACGGTAGAGGTCAGAGCGCCGAAGGAGCGTTTTTCGTTTCGAGCTTGTCTCTAAACTTGCTGAACTTAAATTGTCGCCGTATTTCTTTTGATTGCTTTGTGTATCTGTACCAGAACGGACATTGTCTAAATCAGTTATTTCTTCCGCAGAACTGTAGAATACCGGCGGAATGAACATGAAGATAAACTCTTCGCCAAGTTGTAATTTTTCTTTCAATCGCTTTCTTGCACGGGACAGCCTGCTCATCACAGTCCCGATTGGAACCGAAAGGCTTCGTGCGGCTTCTTCGTAGCTATGACCAAAAGAGACAATCTGTTCCAAAACTTCCTGATCTTTTTGCGGTAAGTTTTGGAGAACAGAATGAACCCGATTAAGAAGAGATCGGTGTTCAATTTCTTTCGCAACACAAACGTTGCTCTGGATGTTGTCTCTTTCTAACTCAGATTGTGATAACAACTCATTTTGTCTACGTTTTATTTGGTTGATCCAGATGTTTTTCATAATCGGGAACAGCCATTGCTCTATCTGATATTCATCGTTGAACAGGTGTCTTTTAGAATGCGCACGGCCATAGGTTTCCTGAAACAGATCAGAAGCTTGATCTTCGTCCTTTGTTAAATAGCGGGCATAGCGTTTTAACTTTGGCATAGAAGATTCTAGTTTACGTTCAAAATTCAATTACCTGGGCCTTGTTCAAAAAGTTTGCTCGTAGTTTGATCGTATTTACCGCAAGAATTAAGAGGGCAAGCACAAAGGAAAACACGAGTGTTAAATAACATCTTCTGATAGTAAAATTTCTTTTGCACCATAACGGCCTAAGCGAGAGTATCAAGAGCATTTTGATTAAGCATGTTGGTCAAAATATCGGTATCGGACGTTCCCATACCGCCGCTAAGATGTGATAGAGACAGGTTTTCCAAAATGATTGTATGGTCCGTTACGCCATCCTGATCGACGTCAATATCTATATTTACCCCGTTTGGACCCTGACTGAAGTCCAGATATTGATCGAGATTTGATACGGTTTGCGCTGTACTCAATAAGTCGCCAAGATCAATAACGTCATCAAATTTAAAGTCTTTGATGGTATCTGTTTCAGCTGGGCCATTTGTGGCGATATCTGCCTGACGGAACACAAAACGGTCATTTCCATCTACACCATACATGCTATCATTGCCGCGCCCACCAGTGATGATGTCATCCCCTCCGACGCCAGAGCCGCTACTCATTGCATAGAAGCCACTGTCACCGTAAATGATATCATCACCATCACCACCATCAATGATATCATTTCCACCTTTGGCAAAATTAAATCCGAAACCTTGAATATAACCATTTTGAGAAGCGGCATCACCATAAATCGTGTCGTTACCACTGCCGCCATAGATTGTGTCATTCCCCCCGGAATATGTTCCTGTGTCATATGTTGATAATGTACTGCTATCCCCAACGATTAGATCATCTCCGTTCCCTCCATAAAGAATGTCATCTCCACCGTTCGAGTTACCAAGAACACTACTATCTCCATAGATGCGATCATTACCATCATCGCCGTAAATGATATCCTCGCCACAGATTGAATCGTTGATTGTTCCGGCATCCCCAAATATTAAATCGTCTCCTGTGCCGCCGCTTATCTGGTCGTTGCCTGCTGTTGAATTGCTTAGATAACTTGCGTCGCCATAGAGAGTGTCATTGCCGGCATCTCCGTTTATTATATCGTTTCCTGTAACAACGTTCGAGACATACGCATCATCCCCAAATATTGTGTCGTCAGTTGTTCCGCCAGTTATATGGTCATCGCCAAAACTCGTAGAGGTTTGATGTGTAATGGTAATGTTAGAGGATAAACCTACACTGCTTGCCTGAATTGTATAGGAACCGGGAACCCAGGAATTATCGGCAGAAAATACGATTGAAGTAAACGGAGATATAACTTCCCATTCTGTCCCGTTACTACCGGGGATCATTGTTCCTTGATTTAGGATCGTACCAGCGGGAAAACCCTGTAATAAGATCGTATCCGTTGGTGCGAGGTTTTGCGCGAAACTAATTTCATAAACATTGTTTGCACCATCGCCCATGATAATACCGGTATCGACAAGTACATCATCACCATCACCACCACGTAGAGTAATGGGTTGGTTGCCGTAAGTCCCCTGATCGCGAATTGAAAAGGGGCGTAGATTAAGAATCAAATTTAAAAATGGTACAGGAAGAGCATCAAAGCCATTTAATTGGTCGCTGCTGTTACCTGTTCTTGACCGTTCGCTTGCAATCAGTCCAAATTCAAGCTCAGTGGGGTCGATGACACCCTGTTTGCTCAAAAGATCAATAGCAGAACCCAAATCATCATTGTAGTTACTGCCTCCACCCCCAACGAGTGTTACGGCTTCCCCCGCAGCCGTCTCGATGGGGGCAGGGTTCAAGATGTCGTTGATTTCGTCTCTTTCTGCCGCCGAAAGGGATTGAAGAAAGCTATCAAAAGAATTTTCATCGTTCAGGGTGCTGGCAAACTGCAATCGTTGAAGCGCGTTATCTGATATCTCGGCTACCTGAGTGAGATCAGTATTGATATCGTCATTAACAAGATTATCTGGGTGAGCTGTATTTTCTGCGTTCTCAACCGTCGAGTTTTTTACAATATGCGTTGCCATGGTTTTATCCTGTAAATTCTTTGTCGAGTGACCAACAAAATTGAAACTTACTAGGACTACAGTCAGGAATTTTTTTTATTCCATTTTTTTTGAATTTATTTTTAAATTAGAAAATTAGCCAAGACTTCGTTGTTTGTAATGTCTTGAAATTTGATGCCATTTTGTTGGAATTTTTCCATCAGGGTATCAAAGTTATTCGGATTTTTAGTCTCAATACCGATCAGGATGGAACCAAAGTTACGGGCGGATTTTTTCAAGTACTCAAAACGCGAGATATCGTCTTCATCGCCGAGCAGGAAGAGGAAATCTTTCAGAGCGCCGGGACGCTGGGGCATGCGGAGGACGAAGTATTTTTTGAGACCTGCGTATTTTAAGGCGCGTTCTTTGACTTCGGGGAGGCGTTCAAAATCGAAGTTACCTCCTGAAGTTACACAAACAACGTTTTTACCCCTGATTGTTTCTGGATCAAGAGACTGCAGAATATCGATGGTAAGGGCGCCTGCAGGCTCCAGAACCACGCCTTCAATGTTAAGCATCGTGATTATGGTGGCGCAGAGACGGTCTTCGGGTGCGAGCAGAACTTTGTCGGATGGGAAGTTTTTTAGGGCTTCAAAATTATGTTCCCCAATAAGGGCCACGGCAGCACCATCAACGAAGTTATCAACACTTTCCAGCTTAACCCGGCGGCCTTCTATCAGACTTTCTTTCAGGCTTGGGGCGCCTTCGGGTTCGACAAACCAGAAATCAGTATCTGGAGATGTTTCTTTGAGGTATTGGGTGACGCCTGCCGCCAATCCGCCACCACCTGCGGGCATAATCAAAGTATCTAGGGACTTTCCCTCGAGCTGTTCGAGTATTTCCAATCCAATGGTCGCTTGGCCTTCAATGATATCTGGATGATCAAAGGGTGGCACCATAAAGGCATTTTCTTCGGCAACAAATCTATGGGCGGCTTCGTAAGCTTCGTCAAAGATATCACCGACAAGTTTGATGTCTATGTATTGTCCGCCAAAGGCGCGGGTTTTATGAATTTTTTGCTGCGGCGTTGTTGTTGGCATAAAGACAGTGCCGCGCTTTTTGAAGTGGTTGCAGGTATAGGCAAACCCTTGGGCGTGGTTTCCGGCAGAGGCACAGACAAATTGATCAGCATGGAGATCTTTATTGGCGAGAGCTTTACTGAAAAAATTAAAAGCGCCGCGGATTTTGTAACTGCGAACCGGGGTTAGGTCTTCACGTTTGAGATAGACGTTACAATCATATTTTGAGGATAAAAACAGATTATGTTGCAGTGGTGTCTCAGGAAAAATCGTTGAAATTTCTTCCTGTGCTTTTTTTACTGAATTCTCAAATGTACCCATGACGCCAACCTTTTAGAAATAATGCTAAATGCTATATCTCTTTCGGGTAATAAAGTATAGCGGATTTGAGAATTGATCTCATGCTGTACGGTATTCTCTTAATTTAAAGGCTCTCTGTTTAGTTTTTAATTTTTGAGAAAATCCACAAACTCTTTATTCCCGCCTAAATTGAGTTCGGCCTGAACGGGTGCGGTTTTACTGATGACCTTACCACGGCGGATAACGAACAATCGGGCCGGACGCAGGCGGATGGCTTCGATGGGGTCCTGGGCTTGCAAGATAACCAGATCTGCGAAGTTGCCTTTCGCAATACCGTAATCTGGTAGGTGCATAACTTTGGCTGAATTCTCAGTCACGGCTTTAAACATGGCTCTGGTTTCTGAAACGCCGGTCATTTGTCCGACGTGGGTTGCCATGTGCGCGACTTCGAGCATGTCATGACTACCAAAGCTGTACCAAGGGTCCATGACGCAATCGTGCCCGAGAGCTACGTTGATGCCCATGGCCATCATTTCCTTGATCCGTGTCATGCCGCGACGTTTGGGATAGGTGTCGTGACGCCCTTGCAGAGTAATGTTGATCAAAGGATTTGGAATAGCGGTAATTTGTGCTTCTTTAATCAGGGGGAGGAGCTTGCTGACGTAGTAATTGTCCATGGAATGCATGGATGTCAGGTGAGATCCGGCAACACGGCCCTGTAGACCTAAACGCACGGTTTCACTGGCGAGGGTTTCGATATGGCGTGACATAGGATCATCGGTTTCGTCACAATGCATATCAACCATTAGTCCACGATCAGCTGCAATCTCGCATAAAGCTTTTACTGATGCAGCACCGTCTTCCATTGTGCGTTCGAAATGAGGAATACCCCCAACCACATCAACACCCATATCCAAAGCACGGTTAAGATTTTCGGCTGCCTTTGAATAGCGGATATATCCGTCTTGTGGGAAGGCGACGAGCTGAATGTCTATCCAAGGCGCGAGTTCTTTTTTAGCTTCGAGGAGAGCACCAACAGCCAACAGGCGGTCGTCGCTGGTATCTACATGACTTCGAATGGCAAGTGTCCCGCGTGCAATAGACCAACGGGCGAGGGCATGTACGCGTTTTTTGATAGCTTCGTGGGTCAGGTGTGGTTTTAGCTCTCCCCACAACTGAATGCCTTCAAGTAATGTCCCGCTTTCATTTAATCTTGGCTGCCCGAGGCTCAGCGTTGAATCCAGGTGAAAATGGGGATCAATAAAAGGCGCAGTTACAAGGTATCCCGCAGCATCGATAATCTCGGTTTTTCCTTGCTCTATACCCTCCGTGATCTGAGGCGCTATGTCGACAATACGATCATCCTGAATTGCAATGTCGACAGTCTTCTTCTCATCAGAAGTATTACTCTCTGGGAGAACGGCGTTTTTAATAACAAGATCTAGCATGGGTCTTCCGATTTATCGCGGTCGGTTATAAATGATTTCGAAACTTAGGTTCGTTCACCCCGGCGAAAGGGGGTAAGCAGAGCCTTGGGATAACTGGCTTTACGGGCCATAATTACCATAGCAACGATACTTAGGATATAGGGCATCATCAGGAAAAACTGATAAGGGATAACGGCACCAGCGGTTTGTTGCACCCGCACTTGCAAAGCATCCAATCCCGCAAAGAGCAATGCGCCAATGAGAGCTTTACCAGGCCGCCAAGATGCAAAGATCACCAGCGCAACACAGATCCAGCCGCGCCCGTTGATCATACCAAAGAAAAAGGCATCAAAGGCCGACATGGTGATAAAAGCACCGCCCACGGACATGAACGCACTGCCAACCATCACGGCTCCGGTGCGAACACTTAAAACGTTAATGCCTTGAGCTTCTACAGCCATCGGGTTTTCTCCCGCCATTCGAACGGCAAGGCCAACGGGTGTTTTGTAAAGCACATACCAAATCACAGGAACCAAAAGGAGGGCCAAATAGGTCAACGGTGTTTGCGTAAAGAGAGCTTCCCCGATGATGGGAATGTCAGAGAGGAATGGCACGGGATAAGGGTGGAACGGATCAATCTTTGGCGGCGTGGTCGCATCAGGTAGGAGCATGCGATAGATGTAATAGCTTAAGGAAGAGGCAAAGAGAGTGATGCCGATGCCTGTGACATGTTGGGATAGTCCGAGATAAACCGTAAAGCCACTGTGCAGTAACCCAAACATGGCGCCAATGGCGGCCGCAAACATGACGCCTGTCCATAAGTCGCCGCCCATATAGACCCACATCCAGCCAGACATGGCACCCATGGTCATGATGCCTTCAATCCCAAGATTAAGGACACCAGCGCGTTCACATATTAATTCACCAAGAGTGCCAAAGATCAGGGGGCTGACAATTCGAAATGTCGCAGCCCAAAATCCTGCAGAGATAAGTATATCAAAAATATCCATCATAATCTTATCTCCAACGCAGGCGGTATTTGGTCAACATGACACTGACCAGAATGGAAAGGACGGAAAGGCCAACCAGAACATCAGCTATGTAAGTTGGAATGTTAATGGCTCTGCTCATGGAATCAGCGCCGACATAGATCATGGAAATAAAAATCGCGGATAGAATCACAGCCAGCGGGTTAAGTTGCGCCAGCATGGCAACGGCGATCCCTGTATATCCAAACCCCGGCGAAATATCGAGGGTTAGATAGCCTTTGAGGCCTGTGACTTCGCTTACTCCTGCAAGACCCGCGAGACCACCACTGATAACAGCGGTTCTAATTACGGTTGTATTGACGTTGATCCCGGAAAATTTCGCCGCAGAGGTATTAAGCCCGACAGCGCGGATTTCGTATCCCCAAACGGTAAATCGCATCATGGCCCAACAGAGCACAGAGCCGATAATGGCAAAGATAAATCCAAAATGAAGGCGACTTTTGTCAACGATACTTGGGAATAAACCTTCGTCAATAATTGGTTCAGCTTGAGGCCATCCCATTGACATTGGGTCTTTTAAGGGGCCTTCTAGGAAGTAACCAACAAAGAGCAAGATCACAAAGTTCAACAACAAGGTTGTGACGACTTCGTCAACTTTGAGATGGGTCTTGAGCATGACAGGGATCGCCAGCGCAGCACCGCCTGCAAGCGCACCAACGAGCATCAAAAAGGGAATCATGAGGAGAGGGGGAAGCGTAATCAACCCTGTACCAAAGAAAGTTGCAGCAAGAGCACCACAATAAAGCTGTCCTTCGGCACCGATGTTATAGAACCGTGCACGAAAAGCGATTGTTGCGGCGAGACCTGTGAAAATTAACGGAATAGAACGCGTTAAAGTTTCTGTGAGGGCAAAGCTGGATCCGATAGCACCTTTGACCAGAAGCAGATATGCCTCACTCACCGATGCGCCAACCCAAAGGATCAAGATTGATCCCAAGCCAAGAGAAACGATAACCGCGGCAAAGGGGGCAAGGGCTATACGCCATGGCGCGACGTATTCGCGTGGTTCAATTTGCATGGCTTGGCTCCTCAGCCTTTGGATTTGCGTTCAAATTATCCTGCTCCAATTCTTGATCTGGTTCTTGGCCGGCCATCATTAACCCAACCTGGCTGGTACTGACAGATTTTGCCTCATAGGGCTGGGTTAATTTACCGTGATACATAACGCAGATGCGATCGCATAGAGAAAACAGCTCGTCCAGATCTTCGGAAATAAGAAGGATACCTGCGCCTCTTTTTCGGGCGGCAAGGAGTTGTTCATGTACATAGGCAATAGCGCCTTCGTCGAGCCCCCGCACAGGCTGGTTCGCGAGAATGAAAGCGGGGTTTGGTGCTAAGGCTCTGGCAAGGATGAGTTTTTGCATGTTGCCGCCAGAAAGCAGTTTGGTTTCGGCATCTGGTCCTTCGCATCGAATGTCAAACTTTTCAATCAGAGCATTAGTGCGCTCAAGACAAGCTCTGCGATCTATGATTATACCTGCTTTGGAAACAGGCACATTTCGAAGGTCTTCACTGATTAGGTTTTCCCAGAGCGTCATCTCACCGACAACACCGGAACTGTGACGGTCTTCGGGTATACGTCCCACACCACGTTTGACGATGTTAGAAGGGGAGGCTTGCGTCACGGGAACGTCTAAAAGCTCAAAGGTGCCGTCGCTGGGGATGGTGAGGCCAGACAACAGATCAGCCAAGGTGGCCTGACCGTTTCCAGCAACGCCCGCAATACCAATGATTTCATGTTGGTGGATGGTGAGATTGACTTTATCCAGTTTGGGGACAGTGCTTGCATCGCGTCCAGTATCTTTGAGAGTAACGTTATTCAAACGCACGACTGCTTTACCACAGTCCATTGCTTCAAGGCTCGGGCGTTCAACTTTACGTCCGACCATCATTTCTGCAAGCATGGCCCGGTCGGCGTCTTTTGTCGCAACCGATCCGACGATTTTCCCACGGCGTAAGACATCAACCCGCGTACTGATTTGCAAAATTTCATGAAGCTTGTGAGATATAAAGATAATGGCAAAACCCTGCTTGGTTAAACGTTGTAGAGTTTTAAACAAGCTGTCAGCTTCTTGAGGGGTGAGGACGGCGGTTGGTTCATCAAGAATTAGTACCCGTGCGTCTCTATAGAGGGCTTTTAGTATTTCTACTCTTTGTCTTTCACCAACGGATAGATCGGCAACACGAGCATCGGGGTTGACTTTCAGACCATAGTCTTCTGACATTTGTGCCAGCTTGGCTTTAGCAGCGGATTGCTTCTGTGACAAGGACCACAGGCTTTCGGTACCAAGCATAATGTTTTCAAGAACGGTCAGGTTTTCTGCCAGCGTAAAGTGCTGGTGAACCATACCAATACCCGCCTTGATTGCGGCATCGGTTTGACCAGACGGCAGGTGCTGCCCGTCCACTTCGATGTGACCTTTGTCCGCAGTGTAATGTCCATAGAGAATATTCATCAGGGTGGTTTTACCGGCCCCGTTCTCACCCAGCAGGGCAATGACTTCACCCTTTTCCAGAGACAAGGAAATATCATCGTTGGCAATCAGTGAGCCGAAAGTTTTCGTAATGTTATGAAAGGCAAGCAAAGCCATATAACGTTCCCCAGTAAAGGCAGTAACGAAACGTTTTAAAAACGCTGCAGATTTGTTCTTTGGACAAACCTTTATGCGACCTCATCGATTGGCATCACTGATTACAGGGTAAAAGCCCCGTCCTCGTGAAAGACCAAAAAGAACCCCCGACCTCTGGAAAGTAAAGAGGTCAGGGGTAGGAAGGCGGCTAGTAAGTCGACTTTGGTTCGTTGTCGTCGATTTCAACAACGAACTTGCCTGAGAGGATATCTGACTTTATTTGGTCGACTTTAGCTTTTGCGTCGGCAGGAATTTGACCATCGAACTCATAATAAGGGGCAAGTGAAGCACCGCCTTTTTGCATCATGGTCCATTCTTTGTAGTCTGCGGCAGCAAAGGACCCGGCTTTTACCTGGTCAATGGCGTGGCCAATAGCTGATTCCATATGCCAAAGGGCAGAAGTAACAACGACATCTTTGCCGTTTTCTTCTTTGTTCATGTCGTTGACGTTACCAAAGGCGAGGATGCCTTTGTCGCGTGCGGCATCGACAACACCTGCGCGTTCAGCATATAGGACATCAACCCCGGTTTCGATCTGGGCAAAGGCAGCTTCTTTGGCTTTGGGAGGATCATACCATGAGCCAATGAAGTTCACTTTGAACTGGGCATCAGGATTGACGGAAAGAGCGCCGGCCATAAAGGCGTTGAACAGGCGGTTTACTTCGCCAATTGGATAGCCACCGACCATGCCAATTTTACCGGTTTTACTCATGCTTCCGGCAAGAATACCCATGAGGTAACAAGGTTCGTGGATGTAGTTATCAAAGACGGAAAAATTATCGCCATGTGGTTTGAAAGGGTCCCCCATTAAAAAGGCGATATTTTTGTAATCGTCAGCAACTTTACGGGCTTCGCGACTGATACCAAAGGCTTCACCAACGATGAGATCCGCTTTGCCTTCTGCGTATTCCCGTAGGACACGGACATAATCTGTGTTGGCGACTTTTTCAGAAAAGACGTATTCGATTTCGCCAGCTTCTTTTGCAGCGACCAGTGCTTCGTGGAGACGTGCATCCCATTTTTGTTGGATCGGTTGGGTGTAGATACCTGCAACTTTTATGGTCTTGGCAAAGGCGGATGTTGAGCCAAGTGCCACGCTTGTTAGCCCTGCTGCGGCAAGCGCGAGTACGGTTCTTCTGGATAAACGAGTCATTGTTTCCCTCCCTGGGTAGATGTAAAACAGCCCTGAAAGCGCCCAAATACAAGATCGGTATTTCACCGTTAGTCGTTGTTTTTAAATGCTTTCAGGAATAGATATTCCTGTTGGTACGACTTGTACAGAGCTCTTTACTAAAACAGCTCGGACACATTGGTGTGCCTCTATTTTTACTGCCCTTGAATGCTAATTTTTTTTGATCAGTTGGTCAAATAAAACAGGACTATTTGTGAAAATAATTTTAACCATAAAGGATGAAATCAAGACTAATTCCAGTCCATATTTGACTTAAGCCTTTCAATAAACTCGGTTTATATGGGGAGTTACCCCAAAATTGCATGGAAGCTGTGCAGGGGAAAAAAGCGGGAATACTTGACCTTAGCGCTCAAGTAGTTAAAAGAGGCAACAGATTTGGGCTTAACTTAAAGAGTGCTTTGAGAGCCGGGTGTTAAAGTCCTAAATATCGTCAGCGAGAACAAGGTAAGGCCTGAGTTATGCTCGAAGCCC
This sequence comes from Kiloniella antarctica, assembly GCF_042682825.1. Taxonomy (NCBI): domain Bacteria; kingdom Pseudomonadati; phylum Pseudomonadota; class Alphaproteobacteria; order Rhodospirillales; family Kiloniellaceae; genus Kiloniella; species Kiloniella antarctica. The sequence continues at coordinate 109,554 of NZ_JBHUII010000004.1, read as the reverse complement.
AAAAAGCGACCCAAATAGAAGCCTGTAAAAATTCAGCTAAGTTACCAGTAAAGGCCCCCTCAAAGGCTGATACTGGGGATAAGCTGGAAGCCAAGAACCTTTTTTCCTATCGCAAGTACTGGGCGCAACGCTTTGGTATTGCACCTTTCTTACCGATGTCTCGGGAAGAAATGGACCTTTTGGGATGGGACAGCTGTGATGTGATTTTGGTCACCGGGGACGCGTATGTGGATCACCCGAGTTTTGGTATGGCCATTATCGGTCGCCTCCTGGAGGCTCAAGGTTTCCGTGTAGGCATTATTGCTCAGCCAGAGTGGAGCAACCCAGAAGCGTTTATGGCGCTGGGTAAGCCTAATCTCTATTTTGGGATTACGGGCGGTAACATGGACTCAATGGTGAACCGTTACACTGCTGATAAACGTGTTCGCCACAATGATAGTTACACGCCAAATGATGAGGGCGGTAAACGCCCGGACCGTTCGGTTATTGTTTATTCCCAACGCTGCCGGGAAGCTTACAAAGATACACCGATTGTTGTCGGTGGAATTGAAGCCTCTCTTCGTCGTACAGCACATTATGATTACTGGTCAGATAAGGTTCGTCGTTCTGTCTTGATCGACAGTAAAGCGGATATTCTGCTTTATGGAAATGCGGAACGCGCGGTGGTCGAACTGACACACCGGATCGCAGCGGGCGAGCATCCAAAAGAAATTCAAGATATCCGTGGAACTGTTTATGCCCGCAAGTTTACCCCCGAAGGGTGGACTGTTGCTGACATGACGGCGATTGATGATGAGAACGATCTCCATCATATTCCTGACCGTGCCGAAGCCCGTAAGAAATTGCGTGAAGCTGATAAAGACAAAATTGCTGTACGTCTGCCATCCTATGAAGAAGTCATCGCGGACAAGGCTCTTTATGCGCAGGCATCGCGCGTTGTGCATCTCGAAAGTAATGCTGGGAACGCGCGGGCGATGGTTCAAGGCCACGGTGATCGCGACATCTGGATTAATCCACCGCCGATCCCCTTGACGACCCCGGAAATGGATGGCGTTTTTGATCTGAATTACCAGCGCGCACCCCATCCGGTTTATGGCGATGCCAAACTTGCTGCCTGGGATATGATCCGATTTTCCGTGAATATTATGCGCGGGTGTTTTGGCGGGTGCTCTTTCTGTTCGATCACAGAACACGAAGGCCGCGTAATCCAGAGCCGTTCAGAAGAATCAATTCTTAAAGAAATAGAAGACATCCGTGACAAGGTTGATGGCTTTACAGGGCAGATTACCGATATGGGCGGCCCGACAGCCAACATGTATCGTATGGCCTGTAAGGACGATAATATCCAAAAGGTGTGTCGTCGTTTATCCTGTGTGTATCCTGATGTTTGTAAAAATCTGGATACGAGCCATGAAAGCCTGATCCAGCTTTATCGTAAAGCCCGTAATATTGAGGGTGTAAAGAAAATATCTGTCCAGTCCGGCTTGCGCTATGACATTGCGGTTAAAAGCCCAACTTACATCAAAGAGCTGGTAACCCATCACGTTGGTGGCTATTTGAAAATTGCGCCAGAACACACCGAAGAGCGCGCGCTTTCAAAGATGATGAAACCGGGCATCGGCACGTATGAACGTTTTAAGTCCATGTTTGATGCCGCAGCGAAAAAGGCAGGGAAAGAATTATATCTGATCCCTTATTTCATCGCGGCGCATCCGGGATGTGAAGACGAAGATATGATGAACCTGGCTGTTTGGCTGAAACAAAATGGTTTCCGTGCGGATCAGGTCCAGAATTTCATTCCATCTCCTATGGCCTTGTCTACAGCCATGTATCATAGCGAGCGCAATCCCCTGCGCCCGATCCGTCGCCACAGTGGTGAGATCGTCAAGACTGCCAAAGGTGTGAAGCAACGCCGTTTGCACAAAGCCTTCTTACGGTATCATGATCCTGAAAATTGGCCTGTTTTACGCGAGGCACTGCGCGAACTCGGCCGTGCAGATCTTATTGGCCCAGGTAAAAAGCATCTGGTGCCGTCTTATCAGCCTATTGGTACCGGGGACAATAAACCTGGCGCCAAAGGCTACGCAAAGAAGAAGGATCAAAAGAGCTTCTTTACCACTCATGCCGGACAAGGTCGCCGTCGCGCGGATGAGGCGGCCTCAAGTCGTCCGGTTGATGGACCAGCTGCTGCCCGGAAATCACCAGATGGTCCTTCTGGAAATGCTCGTAGTAATAACAAGCCAGCCGGAGCTCGAAAATCTTCACGGGGGAAACCGTCAGGGCAGAGACGGCGTATTCGGACTTGATGGTTAATGGGAGTTAGGTATGGAGAGGGTAATTGTATACGGCGCTGAGTTCAGTGTTTATGTACAAGCTGTTCTCCTTACGCTTATCCAAAAAGATATCGCGTATGAGCTTGTAAACGTTAATCCTTTTCAGATTGGCGGACCGGAAAAAGATCATCTTGCACGTAACCCTTTCGGTTACATTCCAGCTTTTGATGATGGAAAGGTTCGTCTTTATGAAGCAGAGGCTATTGCGCGCTATATTGATGAAGCCTATTTGGGTCCAGAGCTAATGCCTTTGCAGCCGGAGGGCCGAGCTTATGCTAATCAAATATTGAGCATTCTTAATTCATATGCATATCCCAACTGGGTTCGAACTCTTTATATTGAAACAATTACTAAGCCCAAGAGGGGGGAAACTCCAAATCATGCTGCGATAGAAAAGGCATTACCTATCGCGCGCATCACACTCTCGGAAATTTCGCGGTTAAAGCAAATAGGAGGCGGGGGCTTTCTTACAGGTGCGACTGTGACACTTCCAGATTTATTTTGCGCGCCAATGTATGCGACGCTTTGTGATACACTTGAAGGTGCGGAGTTAGTAAAAAAGCAACCTGCACTGCAAGAATGGTGGCGACATATGGAGCAGCTTGAAAAAATTCAAGAGATTATTATTTAATTAAAGGTAATTTTTTCAACGCTTTGTATAAAATTTTTATCTTTATTCATTGTTTCTACCTGGGTATATGTTTGGCTTCAACCAAATAGACAATTTCGGAATAAACGCCTTTAATCTCAAGGTAGTGAGCGTCTCCGCTGTTACGGTTTTTTTCGACTTGGTGCCAAAATTCGTGATAGTGGTCTCTGATTTCAGTTTGAAAGACGCCAATGATTTTATAACTAAAACCTTTTTCGTGGGCGTAATTTGCCGCTTGGTTGATAGAAGAAAGGCTGGTCTGGAGAAAGAAAACCCGTCCTTCTTGTTTTAGATCCGTTTGGCAAAAATCAAACAAGTCCTTAATCATGTCGATACCGTAAATCCCGCCTGAAAAAAACTCTTTGCCTTCGGATTTTGGTGTTGGCAAGGACGCGGGGTTTGACAGGATAATAGTGTATTTTTCTTTGGGGTTGTTCTTTTCAATCAAGTAGGTTTCGAAATGAGGGCAGTTATTTAAAGCGATATTTTTTTGAGAGAGTTCAATCGCCGCCGGATCAATATCAAAGCCCGTGACCTGTTTGGCACCACGTTTGGCTGCATAAATTCCCAAGACGCCAGTGCCACAGCCAAAATCACAAATCGTCTCGTGTGTGAAATCAACATTTTCCAGATATAAAAGAAGAAATTCAGAGTAGCGCGTAACGCGTATTTTATCGTTTTCCAAAATACACAGCTCTTGTAAGCCAGCACTGAATTTTTTCATATAAATTGGTTTCCTGAATTGTTGTTATCCAAAAGTATATTCTGAAATATATCACATATTTTCACCTTAAGTGTTAACTGCTCTTTAAAAAGCATGGATCTTTGGGGGATTGCAATTCAAAGAGAGGTTTGTTGCTTTCTTGTTAGTAAAGTTGTTCTTTCAGGGTTTCCTGAACGGCCTGATCAAATGAGTCCGTTTCGTCTGTATCTTTAAGAGCTGCTTTGGCTTTTTCAGCAACATAACTGTCATATTTTTTGATCAACTTGCTCATGTTGTCTTCCAGCTCTGATCTGGCGGCGAGTTTTTGATCAATGTAAGCTTGCTTTTGTTTCTGGGTTAACCCCTGTAGATCATCGGGTAGCTCTTTTTCTTCAACCTTGTCCAAAGAGATGACCCCGTTTCTGATGTCCGCGATCAGATCGCCACCACCTGTGATGACTTCCTTTGACGTTGTGCGTTTCGAGTAAAATTTTGAATTTTCAACCTGTACGGCTTCGGGCGCTTCTGATTTTGTCGACATTTTTTCACGCACAGTGGATTGTTCGTCATCAGATCCGTAAGGGATGACGGTTTCATCAATACGCTTTTGCAAGATAATGATGTCGCCATCAAACGGTGTTTCAATAACGGTAATTCTGCCGCCATCTTGAGGGATCGGAATATATTTTCCGTGACCGCGTTGGGCGATCTCTTTCCAAATTTTTCTGGTTTCTCGATCACCACCCGCTTGTACTGTATTGACGATAATATCATGCTTGTTGGCGTATTTAATGATTTCCGGATATTGAGGCGTATTTTCGTAATCCATATGAGGCGGGGCATCCCCAACTAAAAAGACGATCCGTTGTATGTCGTCACCCATACTCCAGTCTAAATCTTTCATAGAAGCATTTAGCGCTTCGTTAACGGCCTCAGGAGTGTCACCACCGCCGTCGGCTTTAAATCGGATTAGGTTGCCATAGAGGCCCTGAATATCAGTGCTCATATCAAAGGTTTTAAGCACGTAGTCATCACCAATATCCCGATATCCGATTAAGGCCATATTGATTTCAGCGCTGGGATGGATATCAACAATGGTATTGGCAATCGACCAGATCTTACGCTTGGCGCCATCTAAGAGATCAACCATGGAGCCTGTCGTATCGAGGACAAAGGCCACCTCTATACGCTCTTTACCTAGTTGATTATCCGCAAACACATTAGAACTGTAGGTGAAAATGCTTGCTGTGGTGATTATGCCTGTGAGGGCTGTCCTAACTGATTTTTTCATCAGGTTATCCTAATCTCTTTTGTGAAAATAGGATTTTAGGATGGGGAGGTAATATGGTGTGAAAGGGAGGGGAAAAAGGCAATAAAAGGTAACTTTGAGGTGAAAATAAGATCGGGAGCTTATTTCCCGATCTTATTTTTAAACCTTATTCCATTGAGTATAGAGCTTAAGTTGCGGGTCCCAAACAGAATGCGTCTTCTACATGGTTATTCGCTTCTGAAATTTCGTTTATGGTTGCGTGATAGTCAGCAAAGAATCCAAACCGTACAGAAGGATGCCCTGTTGGCGTCCAGGATGCAGGTGCTATGGGGTGGGACATTAAAAATTGTTGACCAGGGGCAAGGGGCGGCACGTTCAAGCTTTGTTGTGCGGGATACGTATCATTCCATGGCAATCCGAGAGGAACATCAAATCCAACACTTACGACACTTGCTGGGGCTAAGGCTGTACCGTTGTTTCTTATGATCCAGCGAATTGACTGGTTACCACCATTCCAACTTCCGCAATAGCCATTATTTGGCATGCCGCTTGATCCGGCAGAAGCAGGCAAAACAACGAGATCAGGTGTGCCTGTACCTCCAGGGAGTCCAAAAACAGGACCATTGTTCGGCTTTTTAATCGTCCTTGCTCGGGCGGGGGTCTGTTTTTTTTGAACAATAGCTTTGGGAGCATTGGGTCTTGTTGGCACAATAACTTTATACTGTGCTTTTTTGACTGTTGTTGGTTTACTTTTCATTGCATGAGTTGGATATCGGCCGCAATCGGTTTGACCATTGCTAAGTGACACACACTCTGCCAAAGCGGGTGTTGCAGTCAGAGCTACAAATCCTGCGGTGAATAGGCTTGCAGTTATTACGCAAATGCTGTTTGTTTTAAACATGTTATCCATTGTCTCAATCTCCAAATTTTGTTGCGGGACGGAAATTCTCAACAGTTGGTTTTTTGTTTTCGTATGTTTAATTTCCGCGGGTTATCTAATCTGTCGTGATAGAGTGAGATAAGGTTCAATATTTTATATAAAGTTAGGGTGTTCTTGGTCTTTGCAGAAGCTATTTATCTACTTTAAGACTAAGAGCAATACTAATTTATCAACGTGTTATTTGTGGAAGTCAGATGAGAATTTGTGGAATTGAGCTCAAGGCGAATGAAGCAATTCTGGTTATCTTGGAAGGTGAAACTTTCAAACACATAGAGATTCCCACTCGAAAAATTTTATTAGGGAATAGTGATAAGTCTGAGGACGTTTCCAAGTTCAAAACATCAATAGAAGATTTTTTTACAGAAAACAAAATCACAAAAACTGTGATTAAAAAACGTGCCAAAAAAGGTAAATTTGCAGGCGGTCCTGATACCTTTAAAATGGAGGCTTTGATCCAGATTGTTGTTAACTTAGAGGTGACACTTGTTTCTCCCCAGGCTCTTGCCGCCATGGAAAAGAAACATACTGTCGAAATACCAGTAACTCTCAATAAATACCAGCATGTCGCATATTTATGCGGAATTTATGGAATCAAAAGTTTGAGTTAAATTTACTTACAGCTGTGAAGTTTCCAATTAAGGCTTCTGCAGAGGTAGTGTAAAACTAAAGGCCGAGCCTTTACCAAGCTGGCTTTTTACTACTAATTGCCCACCTTGTTTTTCCAAAAGCTCTTTACAAAGGTGAAGACCAAGGCCTGTACCTACTTCACCAGAGGTGCCCGGCGTGGAGGTTTTTTCATCAAGATTAAACAGATGGAAGACTTTTTCCTGTGAAATCCCAACCCCGCTGTCGATCACAGATATTTCTGCCCAAGTATCCTTTCTTTTTACATCTATTAAGATGTTGCCGCCATTCGGGGTGAACTTAATAGCGTTATTTACGAGGTTTCGAATAACGGTGTCGACAATATGAAAATCGGAATAAACGTCAATTTGTTCAAGGTTGTTCAAGGCCAAGGTGAGTGATTTGTCTTTTACGGTAGGTGCGAACAGGGCGATGTTATCTTCAATAACTTCCTTTAGGTTAATCATTTTGGGGGCGAGTTTTAAATTCCCCATTTGAACGCGGGACCATTCGAGCAAGTTCTCCAAAAGTCGAAATACTCTGGTCGCAGAGGTATGTACGTCTTGACTGTACTCTTCAATTTTTTTGCGATCAAAGTTTTTGGAGTTATTTGCCAGCATACTGGAAAAGCCGAGCAGGCTATTAAAGGGTCCTTTCAGATCATGTGCGATAATTGAAAAGAATTTATTCTTTTGTTTGTTTATTTCCAAAAGTTTGTCGCGTTGTGAGGTTATTTTTTGTTCTGCTTGATCAATGGCATCAACCATTTCATCGAAAGCCTTTGCCAGTTGACCAAGTTCATCATCAGATTTGTACCCGGTGCGCACCAAACGGTCTCCCGATTGCCGGGTTCTGACTACGTCATGCAGTAAAGTGACGGGCTTGAGAATTGTCCGTTGCAAAGCCAGCAGGACAACAAACAAAATTAATAAACTAAAAAGAATGGTTGAAGCCATAGCGTAAAGGATACTGCTCAGGCCGTTACGCGATATTTCCCGGGGCAACTGAGCATCAAGTAATAATAAGGGAGCACCATCAATACCGGGCAGGTAAGTCGAGATCTCTAGGTGGTTGGCATCTATTTCCGAAATCACATAAGGAGAGGGTTGCACTTGGTTCTTCTGCTCTTGAGTTAAGGGCGTAATGTTGAGGTCGAGACGTGTCTGTTCACGTAAGTTCTGAATGATGCCTTCCGTCATTATGCGTCCAAAGATTAGAAATCCACGTGTTGGCCCTTGATTATCAGAAGAGAGAATGGACCGCGCACTGATTAAAACGGGTTTACCTTCTATGAGGATGAGGCCTGTTAGGGGTTTTTTGGAACCTTCTTCTTTATCTCCGTAGCTAGGAATACGGGGCAAAATGCGTTCTTTTGAAGCTATTAGATAAGGCTCTATTTCGAGTTCTTCACCACTTTCCAGGTCAAGAACCTTGCCCCATACCAGTTTGTGGTTGAGATCATAGAAAAAAATAAAATTTACAACCAGATTGTATTGGGACTCATCGACGAGGTTTGATGCGGCAAATTCTGGATTATGATCGGTTACAAATCGCGCTGCATCATCCCAATTAGCCCAGTCGCTGTTCATGGTCTTCAAGTTGTTGAGGCGTACCTTTAAGGCTTCAACCACACGATCAATATTCGTTTTAGCCTGTTCTTGTTCTAGGTCGATAAAACTTGGATAGACGATGAATTTTTGCGCGCCATATTGGAGAACCCCAAACGCTACAAACAAAGATAGTAAAATCAACATAACCTTTGTTTTGAGTTGCATTACAGGAGGCTCCCTTTCCTTGATCCTGATTATTGTTTTCATTTTATGTGCTGTCGTGTTTATAGCTTTGCGCTGTAAGATACCAAAGATGTGTAAGCGTAAGGTTTATAAATCAAGATTAAATCCTGAGCTATTATTTCATAACAATTTAGTTAAATCGTTAATCTGTAAAAGAATTCGGAAGATAATTATCTACTCTTTTAAGCTTTATCTTTCGATACGGAAAACTTGTTTCTATGTTAATTATGAATTGTGATAATACAATTTATAGGAAAATATTATATTTGCGCACAACTTTTAAGGAATATGTGGACTCTGAATTTATATTATGTAAATTTCGTAAGAAATTTAGTTTATATTACTAGGGGTTTAATGTGGCCACGTTTGATTTAGCAACTAAAATTATTCAAGAAGACCATAGGGTCTGGGCTCTTCACGCTGGTAGAGGGAAAAGACAGTATGAGTTCTTTTCTGATCACAGTCAGGTGTTTCTTGAATTGCCTGGCATCTCATTAACAGAAGATACATTCGAGAGTGTGCATTCAATTAGACAACATTTAAGAATGTCTATGGAAGTTTACAGATTTTCTTCTGGATCAGTTGATATACCTCCGAATAGGAGAGCTGAATCTTATAGCGGTGAGCCTGCTGAGGCTAATGTGGTCGGTGAAAAAGGACTAAATGCAGCGGTTGGAAATGTTTGTAGTCTTTATAGAGATGCGCAAATTGGAGATTTAGTTATTGTGCCGGGACGTGGTCAATATAACCCTGTATTGATCGGCGAAATAGAGTCTAATTTCTCAGAAGAAGATGGAATAACTGTACCTCATTTTAATAATGAGATTATTCCTACCAGAAGAGTTCGCTGGATAAACAAGAATATTGAAAAACGTTCTTTTAGTAGCCCGCTAGCTAAACGCTTAGAGAACAGGCATGCGATAATAAACATACGAGATGGTCGCCAAAATAATGTAATAAATAAGTTATCTTTAGAGGTTTATAGAAAGGTTTATGATAATTTTATTTGGGGTGGAGAATCAAAAGCCACATTTTTCGGTAATGAATATCAATCGAAAAATCCTGATGGAATTATTGATACTGCTAACGTAATCAAATTTCTATTTGCTGCGTATATTGCTTCATCTCGCGGAGAAATTAATCAGTTCTCTACAATGGAATCTTCTCAGGCAATAAATAGATATTACGATACTGAACTAATTAACGATTTTTCATTTAATTTTAACTCCCCGGGTAAAATCCAAATTTCGGCGTTACGCTTAGCAGCAATTTTTGTTGCGATGGGAATTGCGGTTGCCTTACACGATGTATCTTTTAGTGAGGCTATTAGTGATCTTAACTTTTTGAATAATAACGGTGTTACCATACAGTTAGATCCTGAGTTAGGTATTGAACAATGCCAAGGCTATTATCAAGGCCTTATGGAGGCTCTAGGCGAGGAAAGATATAATAGTATCAAAGAAGAATGTCAGAAGGCAAATTTAGAAATGGGCTTAAGTACTGCAATTGGAAGAATAAATTAACTTATTTAAAGTGGATGTTTTAGTATGTTCGGATGGGTAGGGGAAAAAATGGCTTGGCTATTTGATAAAGATATGCCCGTTTGGTTATCACTCTTATTGGTTATTGTCGGTGCTGGAGGAACTTACCTTGTAATTCCTCATATTAATTTTCTTTTGGAACAAGAGAAAATTCGTACCGCTTACATAATCGATAATTTGAAAAATACGAATAATGAGACAAGCTTACTTTATAATAATATCCGGAAATTTAAAAATGGAATAGAAGGGAAAGAAAATATTGATTTAATATATTCTAATCTCGAAGATCAAATTACAAACCTTCAGTGGAGAGCTATTGAATATGATGTAATTTTTGGTGATCAAAATACACATGGTATTGTCACAAAATATAAAAATGACTTAACGGCATTATCAAGAGAGTTATCTAAAAAAAGAGAGATTGATTTCTCTCGTATGTATTGTTTGACGAAAAATTTTGTGTATTCCTCACATAGAGTACTGAGACTTGTCGCTGAAAGAGCTGACTTGACTATTGGTGCTCAACCAACCTTTATTATTCCTGATAGTATTAATTGCCTCGAGGTTGATAGCACAAGCCGTTGAACTTTAAATGATTTAGAAGTTTTTATATGAGATTAAAGACCACAGAATATCAGCTGTGGTCTTTATATAGGGCTGGAAATGGCTATTTTTAGCCCTTATACACACACTTCCCCGCAACATACGTGGCTGAGACGGCCCGGTCGTCGCCGAGGATCATGAGGGAGAAGAGCACGTCTTCGAGGGTTTCTGAGACTTCCTGTCGGCTTGCCAGTACTGGCGTGCTTTTGGGGTCGAGCACTACGATGTCGGCGAATTTTCCGGGGTCCAGGCTGCCTATTTCTTTGTCGAGTTTGAGCTGTTTGGCGTTCCCGAGTGTGGCGAGATAGAAGGCGTCGTAGGCTGTGATCTTGCGGCCCTTGAGCATGGCAACTTTGTAGGCTTCGCCGAGGGTTTGCAACATGGAATAACTGGTGCCGCCGCCAACATCTGTGGCAACACCGACGCCAACGGGACGTTCGGCCTTACCAAGGTGGTCAATATCGAACAGGCCGGAACCAAGGAAATTGTTTGAAGTCGGGCAGTGCACCACGGTTGAGCCACTTTCAGACAAACGGGCACATTCCCGGTCTGACAAGTGGATACCATGCGCGAAGAAAGAGTTCTCACCTAGCAGATTAAAGTGATCGTAAACGTCGGTGTAATCTTTGGACCAGGGGAACTGCTTTTGCACCGTTGCTATTTCGCCCGCACTTTCGGATAGGTGGGTTTGCATCAAGCAATTGGGGTTATCCTTGTAGAGATCGCCTGTGAGCTGAAGCTGTGCATCGGTTGAAGTCACAGCAAAGCGTGGTGTGATGGCATATTTCAAGCGTCCTTTACCATGCCATTTCTTAATGAGTTCTTGTGTATCTCGTGCGCCAGTTTCAGGCGTATCCAAAACGTTATCAGGCGCAAACCTGTCCATCATGGTTTTACCTGTAATCATCGCCATGCCACGTTTCTCTGCGGCGGCAAAAAGGGTGTCGGCACAAACTTTATGGACGGAGCAAAAGGCGAGTGAAGAGGTCGTCCCATTGGCAAACAAACGGTCGAGGAAGAACTCGGCGGCTTTGGCTGCGTATTCTGCCGAGCAATAGCGGGCTTCTTCGGGGAAGGTAAAGCGGTTCAACCAGTCGAGTAGATCTTTACCTGGGGCGGCCAGAATACGGTTTTGCGGAAAATGAATATGAGGATCGATAAAGCCCGGTAAGATCAGCTTGTCTTCATAATCATCACAGGGAAGCTCTTTAAATTCAGTAGGAAGATTTGCAAAAGCGCCCTGCCAGAGAATGTGACCTGACGTACTGATTACGATGGCACCTTTTGCCTCATAGGAAACAGAGTTCTCTTGCCCTGAAACTCTCGGGTTCGCCTTGAAATTTACAGTGGCGCCGCGCAGAATTTTATCTGCTTGCTGATCGATATTCGTCATGACTTAGGCCTTATTTTAACACGCTGGATTGTTCGGCGTGCCAGAAGTTCCGGCACACGCGGTTACATACTGTTGGTACAATACTCATTTAATGGTGTTGTCAGTCGGGGGATCAAAAATATCCCGCACCGTACTGATGTTTATTTTTTTGTTTTAGATTGGGCACCAACCTCAATTTTCATCGAGGCTGGTGTAATTCCCAAACGTCTCATAGAAACCTTTATCTTTGATAAAGCGCTTCTATATTTCCTAAGTGCTCTTAGTTAGGTAACTGATCGTCGATACCTTTGACATACCAGTTCATGCCCAGCATTTCACCAATAGCAACTGTTTCGCCTTCTTTGGCTGCAACAGAACCGTCTTGTTTGGTGATCGGACCCTGGAAGGGATGGAATTCACCAGAAACGATTTTAGCAGTAGTTGCTTCAGCTTCAGCTTTTATATCATCAGGCATGTTCGTGTAAGGTGCCATGCCAACCATGTGGTCTTTGATGCCGCCCCAGGTATCACCGGATTTCCAAGTGCCATCTATTACCGCTTGAGTACGGGCAATGTAATAGCTGGACCAGTCGTCAACGATAGAGGTGAGCTGAGTTTTTGGTGCAAAAGCAATCATGTCAGAAGCCTGACCAAAGGCATAGACGCCATTTTCACCAGCAATTTGTAGTGGTGCTGTTGAGTCTGTGTGCTGTGAGATAATGTCAGCACCTTGACCGATCAAAACTTTGGCAGCATCTGCTTCTTTACCTGGGTCAAACCAGGAGTTCACCCAAACAACTTTTAGTTTGAAATCCGGGTTTACAGACTGGGCGCCAAGCATGAAAGCATTGATGCCACGCACAACTTCTGGAATTGGGAAAGAACCGATATAACCTGCTACGCCTGTTTTAGACATTTTGGCGGCAATTTGGCCAATGATGTAACGGCCTTCGTAAAAACGTGAAGAATAAGTCGCAACGTTATCGGCCTGTTTATAGCCAGTAGCATGCTCAAATTTAACATCAGGGAAACGTGACGCAACTTTAAGCGTTGGTTCCATATAACCGAAAGACGTCGTGAAAATTAGTTTTGCGCCTTTACGAGCAAGACGTTCAATAGCACGTTCAGCATCCGGGCCTTCTGCAACCTTTTCAACAAAGGTGGTTTCAACCTGATCGCCAAATTTGTCTTCGACAGCCAGACGTCCTTGATCATGCTGGTATGTCCAACCGTGATCTCCAACGGGGCCAACATAGATAAATCCAACTTTCAATTTATCTGCAGCAGATGCCGATCCAATTGCGTTAGGGACAATCGCGAGTGACAAAGCTACGGCTGCGGCAAATCCCAACCATTTTTTCATTTGGGTCTTCCTTCCTTATTAGTGAATTCCCTGTTGAGCGAATTCTTTACGGCCAGTTTAATCTTTGGGACGTCTGCGCTGGCCGGATTATGCGATGACGTTATACTTATAAGTCTTGTATTGTTATCTCAATATATATCAAACGTATATCATTTTATCGATCAGGAACAAAGGTTTGACCAATACAAGCCGGAGTATTTACACGCGTAAGGGTCTTGTTTCCTGATATAATGACCAAGGCAATAATTGTTACGAGATAAGGCAGTGAAGATAGGAATTGTGAGGGTATACCAAACCCTTGAGCCTGTACATAGAGCCCCATAATCCAAACGGCGCCAAACAGATAGGCTCCGATAGCCAGACGTTTGGGCAGCCATGTTGAAAACACAACGAGAGCCAAAGCAATCCATCCACGACCCGCGGTCATGTTTTCAATCCACTGTGGTGTATAAGCAAGCGAAAGGTAAGCTCCAGCCAAACCAGAACAGGCACCACCAAAAAGAATACAGGCATAACGAACGGCAATGACATTATAGCCCAATGCATGTGCCGAGTTATGGTTGTCTCCAACGGAGCGGATAATCAAGCCAACGCGGGTTTTAAAGAGCACGTATGTGGTGGCAAAGATCAAGGCAATGGATATGTAAACCAGAATATCCTGCCCAAAAAGAATGGGACCAATAAACGGTATTGTGCTCAGAAACGGAATTGATATTTGTTCCAATTTAGCACCGGGAAGTCCGACGAAAGATTCCCCGATTAATCCAGATAAACCAAGGCCGAGAAGGGTGAGTGCCAAACCGGTTGCAACTTGATTGGTTGCCAGCGTTTGCGTCATAACGGCAAACATAAAGGCCATGACAACGCCACCTGCTATACCTGCCAAAATACCGATATAAGGTGATCCTGTCGTATAAGCCGCACCAAATCCGCAAACAGCACCCATGACCATCATGCCTTCAACGCCAAGGTTTAATACGCCGGATCGTTCGGTTACCAACTCGCCAATTGCTGCCAACAATAATGGGGTTGAGGCCGTGATGATCGTAAGAATGATTGCTTCTGTTCCACCCATTTTTCTTACTCCGCCGCTGCGTGTTGATGAGGTTTTATCTTCGTGCCTAAAAACTTGATTCGATAAAGTATCAGGGTGTCACAGGCGAGGATGAAAAAGAGTAGTATGCCTTGGAAAACCTGTGCGGTTTTATCCGAAACGCCAAGGTCTATCTGTGCAGCTTCGCCGCCAATGTAGGTTATCGCAAGCATTACGCCGGCGAAAAGAACGCCAATCGGGTTCAAACGCCCGAGGAACGCCACGATAATGGCCGTAAAACCATACCCTGGAGAAATCGCCGTTTGTAATTGGCCGCTTGGACCTGCGACTTCGCCAATGCCTGCGAGGCCAGCAAGACCACCGGAAAGTAAAAGAGTGAACCAGACGATTTTCTTACGAGAGAAACCTGCAAAACGACCTGCGCGTGGTGCGTTACCGATAACAAGTATTTCAAAACCTTTGAGGGTTTTGCTCATAAGGATTGTCAAAATTACAACGGCGATGACGGCAAGAATAATTCCGATATGGACGCGACCTTCGCCGAGTGTTGGCATCAGTTGCCAACCTTCAAAAGAAATCGACTGTGGAAAGTTAAAGCCTTTTGGGTCTCGCCAAGGGCCACGAACAACCCAATCAAGAATGAGTTGGGCAATATAAACCAGCATCAGGGAGGTTAGGATTTCATTGGCGTTAAATCGGTTTTTGAGAAAGGCGGGAATTGCGGCAAATGCTGCTCCACCTAATGCACCCATAATCAACATAACAACAAGTGTCAGCGGGGATTGCCATGACGAGAAAACGATGGGAACAAAGGACCCGACGAGTGCGCCCATGGTTAGTTGGCCTTCTGCACCAATGTTCCAAACATTCGCCATGTAACAAATTGATAATCCTACACCAATCAAAATAAGCGGAGCGGCTTTGACCAATACTTCTTCAATAGACCAGAGAGATGTGAGAGGCTCTACGAAATAAACAAAAAGTGCGGAAAAGGGGTTAAGGCCCTGAACAGCAAAAATGACGGCGCCTGTTACAACCGTTAAAGCAATCGCCAAAATTGGAGACATAAGCGTCATGAGTTCCGAATGTTCGGAACGCTTTTCGAGTACGAGTTTCATGCGCTTACCTTTTTATCTTGAGAGGCCGGTTTCTTTTCGTGTTCACCCGCCATCAGCAAACCGATTTTTTCAAGAGAAAGCTCACCAGAGGCGTAGGCGTCTGAGAGTTGCCCTCGGGAAATAACGGCGATGCGATCTGCAATTTCAAAAATTTCATCAAGATCTTGAGAAATAACCAAGACTGCCGACCCGCTGAGGGCAAGATCAATCATGGCTTGGCGGATTAAAGCTGCTGCGCCGGCATCAACTCCCCAGGTTGGCTGGTTGATCACGAGAACTTTGGGCTTGCGGTCGAGTTCACGGCCAACGACAAATTTCTGTAAGTTACCCCCGGAAAGGGATCTGGCTTCCGGGTCAGGCTTGCCTTTGCGTACATCGTAGTCTCGGGTAATTCTCTCGTTGATGGCAACGGCACTTTCACGATCAAGAAAACCAGACTTTGATAAACCATCATCGTCAGAATGTCGTGTGAGGACAATATTTTCAGAAAGAGACAATCCAGGAACAGCACCGTGACCCAGACGTTCTTCGGGCACAAAGCCAGCGCCATTTTTACGGCGCGTTGTTATATTATCTAAACCACTATCGCGCCCATCAATACGGATGGTCGCGGCGGAATTTGTGGTACGTTCTCCTGAGATGGCGTCAAACAGTTCGGATTGTCCATTTCCAGCAACACCTGCGATTGCCACAACCTCTCCGGCTTTTACGTTGAGGTTGATATCCACCAAAGAAACACCAAATGGGCCATCGGCATCCTGGCAGAGGTTCTTGAGGTTCAAAAGAGTATCGCCAGGATTATAAGCGCGGTTGGCATTAATCGCGTGTACGTCTGCACCAACCATCAAGCGGGCGAGACTGGCTGCGGTTTCCTGTTGGGGGTCGACGTGGCCGACGACCTTCCCCATACGGAGAATTGTCGCGTCGTGGCAAAGTCTTTTTACTTCATCCAAGCGATGAGAAATATAGAGAACAGCGCAGCCTTCACTGGCGAGACGTTCCAGTGTTAGAAAGAGTTGATCTGCTTCTTGAGGGGTCAGGATTGCCGTTGGTTCATCCATAATCAACAAGCGAGGTTCCTGTAAGAGGCAACGGACGATTTCGATACGTTGACGTTCCCCAACAGAAAGATCAGCAACAAGTGCCGTTGGTTCCAGAGGTAAACCGTATTCTTGGGATACTTTCGATATTTTTTCTGAGAGATCCTTGATGTCGGTGTCTTTTGGGAGAGCAAGAGCAATGTTCTCTGCGACGTTCAAAGCTTCAAAAAGCGAGAAGTGCTGGAACACCATGCCAACGCCAAGATTTCGAGCGGCGGCGGGATTGGCGATGTGTACCTTTGTTCCCAGCCAGAAAAGTTCACCCTCAGTTGGTTGAATTGATCCATAGATAATTTTAACCAGAGTGGATTTTCCTGCCCCGTTTTCCCCGAGGAGTGCGTGGATTTCTCCCGGTGCAATCTTCAGGGCGACGTCATTGTTTGCGGCAAGGTCACCATACATTTTGGTGATGCCACGCGCCTCAAGCAGATATTCTGCCGAGGTTGTTGTGCCATCTTTCATGGATATGTTTTTCCCCAACGTTAGGCCCTCCGATAGCCTTATTGTTCCCTGTTCAGTAAGTTTTTAACTCTCTGGTTTTTAACTTACTAGTATTTATTCACTTTTCTCGATTATCTCGCGTTATTTCTTAAACTCTTTGCCAAATTCTTGATCAAACTCATTTGTTAAAATAGATGCAGTTTGGCTCGTTTTCGTCAGTTTTCTCGGGCTATCTTCAGTTGCGGGTACTGCTGTTTTAAAGCCAGCTCTTCGTCTTTCACTAAAAGCTCTGCTATGACCGACGCTGCAATAGCGGCAGGATGTTTTGAATTGATCCCCTCAATCCCAATGGGGCATACCAGTTTGTCGATTGTATTTTTTTCAAGACCTGCGTCTCTTAATCGATTGCGGAACCGGGCTTTTTTAGTCGTTGAACCAATAACCCCAACATAGCCGAAACGATCCTCGGAAAGTGCGGCGTTTACCAGGTCGAGATCGAGGGAATGACTGTGGGTCAAAATAACGACAAAAGCTTCATCGGGTGCGGAATTTAATGTGCTGACCGGTGAGGGCGTAAAGACCTTGGCCACGTTTCCAGGAACCATCGAGGGCAGCGCATTTTCGCGAGAATCAATCCACGTCAAATCAAAGTCCAGACTTGCCATGCTCAACATCATCGCCCGACCAACGTGTCCGGCACCAAAGAGATAAACACTACGTTTTTTCTGACCGTAACTTTCGTATAAATTACCGTCTGATGAGAGGCATAGATGGGTTAGATCTGTTGATGTTTCCGGATTTATTTCTCGATGAATTTTGTTTTCTGCAACATGTCCAATAGTGGAAAAGGGGCCCAGATTTTCCTGCTCTGCCAGGAGTTTAATCTCAGGAAGTTGAGATTTTTCAAATACCTCGATCAATAACTTTACAACACCACCACAACATTGGCCTAGCTCTGGCCCGAGGGCGTACTTTTTCCAACTCAGTTGAGCGTGGCTGTTACGCATCAGTTTTTGAGCATCGGCGAGAACGCGCCATTCAAGCGTGCCGCCGCCAATGGTGCCGTGGAAACCGCCGTCGGGGCGAATGACCATACGTGTACCAGCTTCGCGCGGGGCAGAACCCAACACCTCAACCATAGTCACCAAGGCGCAACAGCTGTTTTCTTGCAGATGTTTAGCAATGAGGGACCAGGTTTTCATAATATTTATCCTGCCTGCATTTGTTTGACGGAACGCAGGATATTTTCCGGGGTCGCCGGGGTATCAATTTGTGGCATGGTTCCGGGTTTTAGACTTGCAATAGCGTTGGTAATCGCTGAGGTCACAGCCGTGGCCAGCATAACAGGGGGTTCGCCAACGGCCTTGGACCTGTAAATGGTTTCTTCCCGGTTTCCTGTGGAGTTCCAGAGATTTACACGGAAGTCTTCAGGTATATCCGAAGCTGTTGGGATTTTATAAGTCGAGGGGGCGTGTGTTCTGAGGCGACCTTGATCATCATAGACGAGTTCTTCAGTGGTCAACCAACCCATACCTTGAACAAAACCGCCTTCGATTTGGCCAATATCAATCGCAGGGTTGAGCGACTTTCCAACGTCATGAAGGATATCAATGCGATCAACGGTCATCTCCCCGGTCAGAGTATCGATGGTAACCTCGGCACAACAGGCTCCGTAAGCAAAATACAAGAAAGGACGACCGTCTTTGGTTTCGCGGTCCCAGGTAATGTTGGGCGTGGCATAATAACCTGTTGAAGATAATGATACGCGGTTCAAAAATGCCTGTTGGGTTAATTCTGAGAAAGGGATTGCCTGATCGCCGATATGAACTTTGTTATTGGCAAAAGAAACAGCCTTCTTGTCGACTTGGTACAAAGTAGCCGCAAGTTCTATGAGGCGGTCTTTGATCGTTCCTGCTGCATATTTCGCCGCCATGCCGTTCATGTCAGAACCCGAAGACGCAGCCGTTGGGGCGGTGTTTGGAACCTTGTCTGTTTTTGTCGCCGTGATTTTGACATGGTCGAGATCAATACCGAACTCTTCGGCGACGACTTGTGCTACTTTGGTGTAAAGACCTTGCCCCATTTCTGTCCCGCCATGGTTTACCTGAACGGAACCATCGGTATAGACATGAACCAGCGCACCAGCTTGGTTGAGATGTTTGAGAGTAAAGGAAATACCAAATTTAATGGGGTTGAGCGCCAAGCCTTTTTTGAGAAAAGGGCTGGTTCTATTGAATACGGTTAAGGCCTCACGGCGTTTACGATAATCACTTGTCTCTTCAAGTTCACCAACCAATTCGTCAAGAATATTATCTTCTACCTTCATTCCAAAAGGTGTAATGTCACGGCCGTCTTCCCCGTAGAAATTCACTTTGCGAACATCCAGTGGGTCCATACCGAGTTTGATGGCAATGCTATCCATCATGCGCTCGGAAAAAACCATTCCTTGAGGGCCGCCAAAACCACGGAAGGCTGTGTTGGAAACGGTATTGGTTTTAACACGCCGCGAGAATATCCGTGCTTCAGGATAAAAGTAAGAATTATCCGCGTGGAACATGGTGCGATCATTGACCCCAAGGGATAGATCCGCAGAGCAACCGCAACGGGATTGAAATTCGACATCAACGGCAAGTAGTTTGCCCTGATCATCAAAGCCAGCCTGCCAGTCACAGCGTTGGTCATGGCGTTTTCCGGTCATGATCATATCGTCATCGCGGTCGAGACGCATTTTGGCTGGGCGTCTGGTTACATGCGCGGCCAATGCTGCCAGAGCGGACCATTGCGCAGCTTGAGATTCTTTGCCACCAAAAGCGCCACCCATTCGGCGGCACTCGCAGACAACCGATGCATCACTCACACCAAGCATCTTTGCTACTGTATGCTGAATTTCTGTAGGATGCTGGGTTGAGGAATGAACCAGCATTTCACCTTCATCTCCGGGGATCGCCATAGAGACCTGACCTTCGAGATAGAAATGTTCCTGCCCACCAATACGGAAGCTGTCGGAGAGAGAGTGTGTGGCTTTGTCTATGGTATCTTTTGGAGTGCCGCGAAGGAACTCATATGGGGGGAGGACAGATGCATCTTGTTCAATGCCGTCTTCAACCGTAACCATGGGTTTGGTTTCTTCAATCTCAATCTTGGCAAGCCTTGCTGCTTTGCGGGCCTCGAGATGACTTTCCGCCGCAACCGCAAATATGACCTGACCGTGAAAAAGGATATACCCATCCGCCAGGATCATGTCATCACCCATGGCCGGACTACAGTCATTGATGCCGGGAATGTCTTCTGCTGTTAGTACGGCGACTACACCGGGTGCTGATTTTACCGCTGTCAGGTCAATGGATTTGATTTTACCGCTGGTTGCCTGTGCGTAACCTGGCGCGAGATGTAATGTTCCTTTGGGTTCGCGTATATCGTCAATATAGAGCGCATTACCTTTTATATGACGTTCAGCGCTATCGTGTTTACTGGACTTACCAACGGTGCGCGTCACCAATTGAATATCAGGCGATTTATGCAACATGATTACATTGCCTCCCTAATACCGATAACACGGGTGCTGGTTGTTGGGGTACCTGCTGTTTCATGAAGTGCCTTGATTACAAGGCCTTTTGCAGCATCCATACGGTATTGAGCAGAGGCGCGCATGTCTGACATTGGTTTAAAGTCTTGCTCAAGTGTCTGGCTTGCCTGTTGCCACCCTTCTGGGTTGTTCAAATTGAGACCAACCAGTGCTTTCTCGGTCTTTGTTGCGCGTTTCGGCGTTGCTGCCATGCCACCAAAGGCAATGCGAGCTTCTTTGATAACACCATTTTCATGGGTTAGTCTGAAGGCTGCGAGAAGTGCAGAAATATCCTGATCAAATCGTTTTGAAATTTTATAACTGCGCAAGGTTTGGTTGGAGGCAAGTTTTGGGACGCGAACGTGACGTACAAACTCGCCTGCTGTTCTATCTTGTTTGCCATAATCGACAAAGAAATCTTCGATATTGATTTCCCGAGTTTTATCCCCTTTTTGCAAGGCCAATTTTGCGTCGAGGGCGATCATAAGAGGAGGGCTGTCTCCAATGGGAGAACCATTAGCGATATTGCCACCAATTGTGCCTGAAGCGCGAACTTGGGTGGAGCCAATACGTCTGATAATCTCTGCGATGTCTGGATCAATAGAGGACAAACTGTCCGAAGCCTGAGCATAAGTAGCACTTGCGCCAATGATGATTTCGTTGCTCGTATTCTGGATGAGGTCCAGCTCTTTGGCGCGACCAAGGTGGATGATTTTGGGAAGATCCCGAAGCTGCTTTGTTATCCAAAGACCAACGTCTGTAGCACCTGCAACGATCACGGCATCGGGATGTGTTTCGTATAACGCAGCAAGTGAGCTAATCGATGCTGGCGCCGCAAAGAAGCGTTCCTCGTCGCCAACAAATAGATCTTTACCATCATCAAGTTTTTTAAGAAGAGCCGTCGTTGTTGCAGCACTTTCAGCAAACCTATCCTCAGCATTGCCTGTACAGCTTTCAAGGGCAGCGTCAATAATGGGACGGTAACCAGTACAACGACACAAATTACCCGCAAGTTGATTATTAATCGAATTTCTGTCGGCTACTTTTTCTGTGTGATAAAGTGTGAAGAGAGACATCACGATACCGGGCGTACAAAACCCGCATTGAGAACCGTGGTGTTTGAGCATGGCATCTTGAACCGGGTGCATGCCATTCTGGCCTTTTGATAAATCATCAACGGTGATGATTTCTTTTCCATCCAACATACCAAGGAGTTGAATACAACTGTTGACCGCTTGGTATTTCAACTGACCGTCTTTGATACTGCCGACAGCGACTGTACAGGCACCACAATCACCTTCACCACAGCCCTCTTTCGTGCCACAGGATCCTTCGCGTAGGCGAAGGTAATCAAGCAAGGTTTCATTAGGGGCAACATTGGTGAGTTCAACAGCCTTACCGTCTCGCACAAATTTTATGCTTTTACGCATTTTTAGTTAGCTCCCGCGGTAAGTTGAATAGCCAAACGGCGATAAGAGTAAGGGGACGTGATAATGCGCGGATATATCAGCAATGCCAAAACGAATGGGAATGATATCAAGAAACAAAGGATCGGGAAGATCGTGTGCTTGTTTTTTAAGGTACTCCCCAGCCATAAACCGTAACTCATACTTGCCGATCGCAAAATCATCTTCATCAAGTATAGGGCCGTCAACCCGACCATCGTCGTTAGTTGTAACTGATTTTATAAACGTACAACTGTCCCCGTCGAACTGCCAGAGCTCAATAGTTAAACCCTTGGCAGGCACACCGCTTGCTGTATCCAAAACATGTGTTGTTAATCGCCCCATACGAGCGTAACTCCCAAACGTGGGTAAACGCCAGTACCTCTTATTAATCTTTGCTTTATCAAGAGAGCACTATCGGCGTGAACCGTTATTATTATTATTTGATTTTTTTTAGTATGGCAGGAACTTTATGATCTAAAAAGAACAATGTTTAGATATCTGAGATCTAATAAAGGCATCAGTTGATCGGATGTGTTTTTAGATATTCCACGACATGACTTTCAAACATTTGTGTCGCAGGGGAAGGGGTGCGGGCGGATTGCCTGATAAGCATTAATCTGTCCATGGGAAGGCTTTTGTCTGTTAGGGGGAGGAATGTCAAAGCTCCCGATTTGAGATGATGTTCAATGCCAACACGGGTTTGAAAGGCGACGCAGCGCCCTTCCTGAGCCATCGCAGCCATAACTCTGAGTGAGTTGGCTTCAAGGATTGGTTTACTGGTGGGTGATGAAGTATTAATGGAGCTATCGTTGGAAAAGCCGTCTATCGCGGTATCGAGAGCCAACCTCAAACTGAGTCCTCTTGCTGGGTAGGCGTAAGGGTGTTGAAAGCATTCTTTGAGATCAACGTTTTTCTTTTTTGCCAATGGGTGTGTCGAGGAAACGATAGCACCGACTTCAATACTTTCTTCAAACCCGATATCAAGTCCGTCCAGAGTAGTTGGGTTATAAGTAAAACCAAGGTCTGCTTCTCTAGAATGGACCATTTCAGTAACTGAATCCGCGACGGTTACAGTCAGTAAAATTTCTATGGAAGGGTATTTTTCTGAAAAATCAGCGAGAATTTTTGGGAGTAAGTTTACTGAGACGGATTCAGCTGTTGCTATTCTCACTCGACCACGCTGCAAGCCTTTGAGTTCGTCTATGACACCTAGAGCATCTTCGTAATCTTGAAGAGATACTTTGGTTTGAGTCAAAAGCACTTGCCCTGATTCTGTAAGTAACATTGTCCGACCTGTGCGCTCAAACAATTGCATTCCTAAGGCTTCTTCCAGCATGAGTATTTGTCGGTTTACTGCCGATGACGCTATGTTGAGTTCTCGGGCAGCCGCACGAATAGAGCCCGCTTCAGCGGTGGCAGCAAAGTAGCGAAAAGCCGTAGAGACAAAGGCATCATCTATGCGCATTATTGTTTACCCGGTTTTAGAAAGTCGATTAGTTATGATTGAGCTATTTTCTTCTTAGGCTATAAGAAAAAGAAATCTTTTCAAACCTTATGTCTGGCTTTGAGGGTTTAATGAATAACTTATAAATTGCCGTATAGGTGTGATATTCGTTATGATATCTCATCATATTTATGTTTTAAGTAAGTGATTTAGAGGGGGGGTTATGGGTACATTTTCGATTTTTCATTGGTTAATTGTATTAGTGGTACTTTTCATAATATTTGGCTTACCTTTGCTAGCAGTAATTTTTGAGAAAAGTGAAAAACGAATCACAAGACTAGTATTTCTTTATTGGATCATCGCATATTTTGGAGGCGCTTTTTTTATAGAGACCCTTGGGGATCTCACAGGATTTACTGAAATAGCCGATCCTGCCATTGGCATATTCATACTTGCTATGTCTTATCCCTTTTACCAGAGAGTTGTTCGACGGGCGAGAGACGCTGAGATGAGTAAAAAGATAGCTTATATTTCTGTCATTCCTATTGTTTATTTTATTTGTTTTCTGATACTTATCATAAAGCCAAGTAAGGAACCGCCTAACGAAGATGTCTTTGCCTGACTTTTGTAAAGGGTAGTTCATTGAAGGTTGAGCGCGCTCATACTTTATATTCACCAGCATTACGGTATTTTGTTGCCGTTGCCGAACACGGATCTATCCGTGAGGCTGCGCGGCAGCTGAATATTGCGTCATCAGCAGTTAACAGACAGATACTTGGGCTTGAGGAAGAGTTTGGCATTCAAGTTTTTGAACGCGTTGGTAGAGGCTTACGAATTTCTCAAGCCGGGGAGTTATTGCTCAAACACGCTAAACACGTGCTGGCTGATTTCGAAGCGGTTACCGAGCAGATAGATGATCTGCGTGGCCTGCGCCAAGGTGTTGTGAGGATTGCATCTGTTGAATCTGTAGCCGATGCGGTTTTGCCGGGTCTAAGCCAAAGCTTTCTCGAACTATATCCGGGTGTTACGCTTGAAGTAACGATTACCAGTTCCGAAAAAGTTAGCAGGATGATTTCGTCTGCGGAAGCGCATATTGGCTTTACGTTCAATCCGCCCGATCATGAAACCCTGAGAGAAATTGTGAAGTGGGAGCTAAAAGTCGGAGCTGTGGTTGCGCCGAACCATCCTCTCGCCAAGCGCAAGAGTTGCTCTTTTTCTGATTGTTTGAAATATCCCCTTGCATTGCCCGCTGGAAATTTATCACTGGCAAAAATTATTGCTGTTCCTTTAGAACGACTTAAAAGTAAACCCAAATCCTTTATTAAAGCGAACTCCCTACGGTTTATGCGCAACATTGCTAGAAATGGTGAACACGTAACCTTTCAAACCATTCTTGGGATTGAGGCGGAAAGAAAATCGGGTCTTCTTGCACATATAGAACTCACAGATACGGACATTCCCCCTGATCGTCTGGTGGTTTTGACCAATGCGACGCGGCAACTGTCTTTGGCGCCGTCTATCTTTGCAGAGCACGCTGAAACGGCTCTTAAAGAATACGTATCAAATAATTGATCTCAAAAAGGCATCACAATGATCTAGAAAGACTTCTTTTGTGATCAGATTGACTGCGACATACTGCCTCACACAAAAAAAATAATAAAAACAATAATCGTATTGATTCAGGGTGAGTAGTATGGGGTGTTTAACAACACATGTGCTTGATACAGCTTCAGGTACTGCGGCGGCGGGATTGCGTATTGAACTGTTCCGCGTTGGAGAGATGGCCCCGATTAGGGATGTAATTACAAATGAAGATGGACGCGTTGATGGTCCAATTCTCGAAAAAGATAGTTTTTTAAAAGGAAACTATGAGCTTCATTTTCATGCTGGTGACTATCTAAGAGGTTTAGGGCAGGAACTTCCTGAACCTGCCTTTTTGGATGTTATCGTGATCCGCTTTGGTATTGCCGAAACGGATCAGCATTATCACGTTCCCTTGTTGCTATCGCCTTATGGTTATTCGACGTATCGGGGGAGCTAATGATGAAACAATCAATCCCCCTACATGGTTGTGCACATGGCACAGCACTCAGCAAAGCCGGGACAAACAATAATATCCGGTCTGTATAAAACAACAGGGGGAACCTGAAATGAGTAAAGTATCCCAAGCAACGGGCAACGGGGGGGCTATGGTCGACGCAGAAACCCTGAAAGATCCCAATTACTGCCCACCTTTAAAAGAAGCCATTCCGCTAGGCATACAACACGTACTTGCCATGTTTGCAGGTAATGTGACTGTTCCAATTATTATTGCGGGTGTTGCAGGCCTTTCTGGTGGAGATAAGATCTTCCTTATCCAGACCGCCATGTTTGTGGCTGGGATTGCTACCCTTATCCAGACTATCGGCTTTGGGCCAGTTGGCGCGCGTCTTCCTATCGTTCAGGGGACAAGTTTTGCCTTTATTCCGATCATGATCCCAATCGTGAAAACAGCTGGATTAGGGGCTCTCTTTGCCTCTGCTGCTATTGGGGGGGTATTCCATTTTTTCCTTGGAACTTTTATCGGCAAATTCCGGGGCATACTACCGCCATTGGTCACAGGAATTGTGGTGTTGTCCATTGGTTTGGCCTTAATCCCCATTGGCATTAAATATGCTGCTGGTGGAGCAGGGCCAGTTCCTGACTTTGGTGCCTGGCATCATCTTGGTTTGGCTTTCTTGGTTATTGTCGTCATCCTTATTGTAAAATTCATGACCAAGGGTTTCCTTTCGGCCTCTGCTATTCTTGTTGGCCTTGTCGTTGGTTATCTCGTTGCTATACCAATGGGTATGGTTGATTTTGGCCGTGTTGCTTCCGCGGGTTGGTTCGCTCTGCCATCGCTTCTTCAATATGGCTTTGAGATCAATACCGCAGCAGTTGCGGGCATGCTGCTTATGTCAGTGGTTAGTGCGATTGAAACTGTTGGTGATATCTCTGGTATTACAACAGGTGGTGCAGGGCGTGAGGCAACGGATAAAGAAATTGCAGGTGGTACAATGGCCGATGGTCTGGGGACTGCGGTTGGTGCTTTTTTCGGGGCAATGCCAAATACATCTTATAGCCAAAATGTAGGCCTTGTTGCTTTGACAGGCGTTATGAGCCGCCATGTGGTAACCTGTGGTGCTGTATTCCTTATCATTGCTGGTCTGTTCCCGAAACTTGGGGCTGTTATTTCTGTGATGCCAAACGCGGTTCTTGGCGGTGCTTCTATTATCATGTTTGGTATGATTGCGGGCGCGGGGCTCAAGCTCTTATCCATGACAGCATTGTCTCGCCGTGACATGGTTATCATTGCTGTATCTTTGGGGGTTGGTTTGGGTATACAAGCTGTTCCTGAATCAGTTAAGGCTTTCCCGGAAATGGCGCAACTCCTTCTCAAATCAGGTTTGGCGCCTGCTGCTTTCTTGGCAGTTGTGTTGAACCTGATAATACCAAAAGAAGCTCCTGAAAAAACTTAAGTTACTGGACTTAAAGAACGATATGAAAACTCTACTAATCAAAAATGCACGGGTTCTTGTCACAATGGACGAGAACCGGAGAGAGCTTAAAGAAGGCGCTCTTTATGCTGTGGATGGTGTCATCAAGGCGGTGGGATCAATAAACGATCTGCCGCAAGATGCTGATACCGTTTTGGATTTGAGGGATCATATCGTTCTTCCTGGCTTGGTGAATACTCATCACCATCTCTATCAGTCGCTTACGCGCACCTTTGCGCAAGATGAACCACTTTTTCCCTGGCTCAAGTCGCTTTACCCGGTTTGGTCGCACCTGACGCCGGAGGCAATTAAAGTCTCAGCTCAGGTGGGGATCGCCGAACTTCTGTTATCCGGCTGCACCACTACCAGTGATCACCTTTATTTGTTCCCCAATGGCAGCCGTTTGGATGATTCCATCGAAGGTGCCATGGAAATGGGTATTCGGTTCCACGCCACCCGCGGATCGATGTCCTTTGGCGAGAGCGATGGCGGTTTACCGCCCGATAGCCTCGTTGAAAAAGAAGACGACATTTTAAAAGACAGCCAACGGCTGATTGAAACCTATCACGATGCTTCCGAGGGCTCGCGCCTTCGCATCGCCTTGGCCCCGTGTTCTCCATTCTCCGTATCCCGTGATTTGATGCGGGAGTCTGCAATCCTTGCCCGTTCCATGGGCGTTGGCCTGCATACCCATTTGGCAGAAAACGTCGAAGACGTTCTTTACAGTCAGGAAAAGTTTGGTCTGACCCCCGGCCAATATGCCGAAGAACTTGGTTGGGTTGGGGATGATGTCTGGCATGCCCACTGCGTGCAGCTAAACCCGGACGAGATTTCCCTCTTTGCCCGCACCGGAACGGGGGTTGCACACTGTCCTTGTTCCAACATGCGCTTGGGGTCAGGCATTGCGCCCGTTCGGGAAATGTATGACGCGGGGGTAAAGGTCGGTCTCGGTGTTGATGGGTCAGCGTCCAACGACAGTGGACATCTGTTGGCAGAAGCGCGTCAGGCCATGTTGCTACAGCGCGTTAAACTTGGCGCGCGCGGTATGAAGATCCGTGAAGCAATTGAAATTGCGACCGTTGGCGGAGCAAAGGTTCTCAACAGATCTGACATTGGTATCTTGGCACCGGGCTATCAGGCTGACTTTGCTGCTTTTAAGCTCGATCCCTTACATCATTCAGGTGCTGAACTCGACCCTGTTGCCGGGTTAATGCTCTGCACCCCGGCCAATGCAAACTATACCGTTGTCGGTGGTGAGCTATTGGTAAGTGAGGGAAAAATTACCCGTTTGGACATGCAACCGTTGTTACAGCGGCACAGGAATATCGCAATTGACCTCGCCAACAAAGCGGTTTGATTGCTCAGACATTCGGAAAATATTTCGGGTGTAATTGAAATTACGGGTGTCATAACGCCCGACCAAAATCGCGAAAAATAAACCGCGAAATACGATCAGGAAGGATGAATTTTATGGAATCATTTGCCGTAGATTGGCTGAATTTGCTTATCCGTTGGGCACACATGATTGCGGGTGTTGGTTGGATTGGGACGTCCTTTTATTTCATCGGCCTCGACCTTTCCCTGCGCAAACGTGAAGGTCTGGACAAAGACGTTTATGGATCTTCGTGGCAGGTGCATGGCGGTGGGTTTTACAATGTTGAGAAATATCTGGTAGCCCCAAAAAAACTTCCTGATGACCTGGTCTGGTTTAAATGGGAAGCCTATCTCACTTGGGTGACGGGGTTTGCCTTGCTTGTGGTGCAATATTACTACAACGCGAATTCTTATTTGATCGACCCGGGCGTAATGGCGCTGGAGCCGTGGCAGGCAATCTCGATCTCTGTCGCCAGCCTCGTTGGCGGTTGGTTGATCTATGACGGGATTTGTCGCTCTCCTATTGGTAAAAATACCGGACTGCTGGCGATTTGTCTTTTCATCCTGATTTTGGGCGCGAGTTATATCTTTACCCACGTTTTCTCTGGTCGTGGAGCCTTGATACATGTCGGTGCTTTTGTCGGTACGATCATGGCGGTTAATGTCTTCGGGATTATTATTCCAAATCAGAAAAAGGTGGCTGCTGCACTGATGCGCGGAGAGGAACCCGATGCGCGTTATGGTCAGATTGGCAAGCAACGCTCAGTCCATAACAACTATCTGACTATCCCTGTGTTGTTGATGATGGTGAGCAATCACTATCCGATGTTAACCAATCACCCTCATAGCTGGATTTTGGTTGCTCTGATCCTGGTTATTGGTGCTTCTGTACGCCACCTCCTCAACAGGCACGAGGCGGGCGATGTGTTCAAACAATATGCCTGGACGCTTCCGCTCGCGGCTGTTGGTTTGATAGCAGCCATGATTATGACGGCGCCTGTTGCCCGCGATTATGGCGATGGTAAAGTTTCTGACACGGCTGTGTTAGGCTTGATGCAAAAGCACTGTACGAGTTGTCATGCGGCGTCACCGACAAGCGACATGGTTGATGAAGCACCACAGGGACTTGAGTTTGAAACCATTGCAGATATCAAACGCTATATGGACCGAATCAAGGCCCAGTCTGTTGACACTGATGCTATGCCACTTGGCAATGAAACGGGCATGACCGATGCGGAACGTACCACGCTTGGTGCCTGGATCGCGCAACAGTAAAGTCGAATGGTTTAAGGTACTTATTGATGACACAAAACTATTCACTCGACGCGGTAAACACCATGGACACCGCAACTTTTGCAGATGTTTTTGGTGATATCGCAGAGCATTCTCCCTGGGTGGCGGAAGGGGCGGGTCTTGTCCGTCCTTTCCCAAGCCGGGAGGTCATGATTGACGTTTTTGCGCACGTTATGCAAACGGCGGAACATGAGGCACAGCTGGCCTTAATCCGCGCCCATCCGGATTTAGCCGGGAAAGCAGCGTTATCTGGGGAGCTAACGGAAGATTCCAAAAGCGAACAAGCGGGTGTTGGCTTGGACCAACTCAGTGCTGAAGAGTTTGCCCGCTTTACGGATTTGAATAACCGTTATCTCACACGCTTTGGCTTTCCCTTTATTTTTGCGGTAAAGGGAGCCACCAAGTTTATGATCCTTGATGCTTTTGAAAAACGCCTGAATAATGATCGCGAGGTTGAGTTTCAGACTGCACTGGCACAAATTGCCAAGATTATCCGTTTCCGCTTGGAGGACCGCGTTCAATGACGAGAGACAAAAGTTATCCGCGTGATCTCATCGGATATGGGGAAAATGCACCCAAAGTTACTTGGCCCAATAAAGCCCGGGTCGCGGTACAGTTTGTCCTCAATTATGAAGAGGGCGGTGAGAACTGTACTCTCCACGGTGATCCGGCCTCAGAGACTTTTTTGTCCGAGATCATCGGTGCAGCGGCCTTTGAAAACGCCCGGCATATGTCCATGGAATCAATCTATGAATATGGCGCGCGTGCAGGGGTGTGGCGTATTCTTAAACTGTTTAAAGAGCGCGAGATCCCCATAACACTGTTTGCTGTTGCCATGGCCATGGAGCGTAATCCTGCGGTGATTGAAGCGGCCATGAAAGATGGTCATGAGATCTGTAGCCATGGATATCGCTGGATCAACTACCACGGTATGTCGCGCGCGCAAGAGCGGGAACACATGGAACTGGCCATTGAAATCCAAAAAGAGATCACAGGCACGCGCCCTCTGGGTTGGTACACCGGTCGAACCTCGGAAAATACCCGTCAGCTCGTAGCGAACGAGGGTGGTTTTGTGTATGATGCGGATGATTATTCCGATGATCTGCCGTTCTGGTCAAACCAGGTCGATAAGCCGCATCTGGTGGTGCCTTATACGCTGGATACCAACGACATGCGTTTTGCATCGGCGCAAGGCTTTAATACCGGGGATCACTTTTTTACCTATCTCAAGGATGCCTTTGATACGCTCTATGAAGAGGGTGCGGAGGCCCCCAAAATGATGTCTGTGGGCCTGCATTGCCGTCTGATTGGTCGTCCAGGGCGTTTTGCGGGGTTAAAGAAGTTTGTCGATTATATCCAGTCTCATGACAACGTCTGGTGCGCGCGCCGGATTGATATTGCCAACCACTGGATCAAAACTCATCCCTATCAAGGGGCGTAGCTGACTGTTTTTACTAGGCTGTTTGTATTTTGAAAAGTGATCTCGTGATGTCGTCTGAAATTGTTACTCTTCGCCCTGAACCACTGACCGCTAAGGCCTTCGCCGCTTTTGGTCAGGTCATTGAGGCCGATCATGAAAAGAGCTATCTGATCAATGAGGGCACGACCCGTCGTTTTCATGATCTGGCTCAGGCCGATGTGACGGACGAGGGGGGAGAGGCCATCCTCTCTATCTTCCGGGGCACGCCGAGACCCCTGCCGATTGCGATATCAATGCTGGAACGCCACCCTCTTGGCAGTCAGGCTTTTGTGCCGATGCAGCCTGCGCCCTGGTTAATAGTTGTCTCAGACGCCGAAAATCCAACCCCGGCTTCTTGTCGCGCCTTCCTTGCAACGGGCAGCCAAGGTGTACAGTACGCAAAAAATGTCTGGCACCACCCCTTACTTGTGCTTGAGCCAACACAGGACTTTCTGATTGTTGATCGCCAGAGTGCCAAAGGCAAAGCGGGGGATAATCTGGAAGAACGATGGTTTGATGGAAAAGGCGCAATTTTACAAATTCCCTAAACCCTCTTATGGTTGTAAAGTAATGGTACGGGTGACAGGTAAGCCCCAATAAAATAACAATAAAGCTGGAAAGTACAATAATGACTGATCGCATTAAGATCGGCACCCTGCGGATAGAAAAAATTCTGCATGACTTCGTCACCAACGAAGCGTTGCCAAACACCGGAATAACCGCCCAAACCTTTTGGAACGGCCTTGAAACCCTGCTTGAAGAACTCGCCTCTGAAAATAGAGTTTTGCTTGCCAAAAGAGGACAGTTGCAAGAACAACTGAACCATTGGCACAAAGCACATCCGGGTCCGATTCAAGATCACGCTGCCTACCGATCCTTCCTTGAAGAGATCGGTTATGTGGTTCCAGAGGGTGAAGATTTCACCATTGAAACGGCCAACGTAGATAGCGAAATCAGCTCTGTCGCGGGACCTCAGCTTGTGGTTCCTGTGATGAATGCGCGCTACGCCCTGAACGCTGCCAATGCGCGTTGGGGCAGTTTGTATGACGCGCTCTATGGCACCGATGCCATATCTGATCGTGGCGGGGCAAAAAAACAATCCGGCTTTAACCCTCTGCGCGGTGAAAAAGTAATTGCTTGGGCGAAATCCTTTCTGGATAAAGCTGCGCCCTTAAAAAATGGCTCCCATGGCGATGCTGTTTGTTATCAAATCAACGAGGACAAGCTCGAAGTCACACTTGATAACGGCGCACGCGCGACCCTCAAGCCGGAAGCTGAATTTTTGGGCTATCGCGGGGATTTTCAAGGCGCTTATGCGATCCTGATCCGTCACAACAATTTACATCTTGAAATCCAGATCGACCGTAAACACGCCATCGGCAAAGTCGATCAGGCTGGCGTTGCCGATGTTGTCATTGAATCAGCGCTTTCGACCATTATGGACTGCGAAGATTCCGTCGCGGCAGTGGACGCCGAAGAAAAAGTTGACGTCTATCGGAATTGGCTCGGCTTGATGAGGGGGGATCTGCAAACCGACCTCAAAAAAGGCGGCAAAACCATTACCCGCCGCCTAAAGGCAGATCGGACCTATCAAAAGTCATCCGGGGAAGAATTCACCCTGCAAGGCCGCAGTCTGATGTTGGTGCGCAACGTTGGCCATCTCATGACCAACCCGGCGATACTGGTGGGTGAAGACGCGCTCGAAATTCCCGAAGGCCTGATGGATGCCATGGTCACCGCCATGATTGCGATCCATGATCTCAAGAAAACATCCGGTCCCCGCAACTCTCGGACGGGGTCGGTCTATATCGTAAAACCGAAAATGCACGGACCGGAAGAGGTCGCCTTTGCAGATAAAATTTTCACCCGCGTAGAAGACTTGCTGGGGTTGGCACGCCATACCCTGAAAATAGGCATCATGGATGAAGAACGCCGGACCACCCTCAACCTCAAAGAGGCTATCCGCGCCGCCAAACATCGCGTGTTCTTTATCAACACAGGCTTCCTTGATCGCACCGGAGACGAAATCCACTCCGCTATGGAAGCTGGACCGATGGTTCGCAAAGGCGATATGAAAAAGGCGGCCTGGATCAAAGCCTACGAAGACTGGAATGTGGATATCGGTCTGGCATGTGGTCTCAGTGGTCGCGCCCAGATTGGCAAAGGCATGTGGGCGATGCCCGATCTTATGGCTGATATGCTGGATCAAAAGATTGGACACCCTCAAGCAGGCGCAAACACAGCCTGGGTGCCGTCACCAACCGCCGCAACCCTGCATGCCACCCACTATCACCAGACCAATGTCTTTGATCGCCAGCGCGACCTCGCCAGCCGGGAACGTGCCTCGTTCAACGATCTGATTTCAGTTCCCGTTGCCAAAGACACCAACTGGTCCCCGGATGAAGTGCAACATGAACTCGACAACAACGCCCAAGGCATTCTGGGTTACGTCGTCCGCTGGGTTGATCAAGGGGTTGGCTGCTCAAAAGTACCAGACATCAACAACGTCGGCCTCATGGAAGACCGTGCCACCTTACGCATCTCCTCCCAACACATCGCCAACTGGCTCCACCACGGCATCTGCACCGAAGTTCAAGTGCTGGAAACCATGAAACGTATGGCAGCCGTCGTTGACGGGCAAAATACAGATGATTCGGCCTATAAGCCAATGGCCGATGATTTTGACACCTCGATCGCATTTCAAGCCGCCTGTGATCTCGTGCTCAAAGGGGCTGTTCAGCCCTCGGGTTACACTGAGCCTATCCTGCATGCGAAGCGGTTGGAATTGAAGGCTACAACTTAATTATAGCTGCTTAACTTTTTATATGTATAAGTGTTTGTAGATTAGGGATGTTAAATGTACGAATCTATCACTGTTAATGCTTTTCTTTATGGCTTACCAACTATGTTCATTATACTTTTAGTTAGAGCACAGATATATAAATTAAAGCTAAAAAAATACTCCCGAATGAGAATAAGTTGTCTTTTGTGCCGTTAGGTGCGCCATTTGAGTATGACGATAATAAGGAAATATGCCGATTGAAGAGAAAGTTTAAGCTTGAAGTCATTTTTTCAATTTTAGTATGGTTTTTCCTAATTTTTATGGGTTTTATAAGGGCTTAAACGGCTTCTCCTCATAACTCCTGACCTGAGCCCTTTAAAGTCCTCAGGTCATTAGGGATTAAAAATAAAATGATATTTGGTTTAGTGAAATTTATAACATGTTATATAGTAATTTCATATCTCTTCTTATCAGTATCTAATGCAGATGGTGTTGATAAAACGGATTTACTTTCTACACAGGCCTGTATTTCTCAATATAGTAATTATGAATACACAGAAATATTTGAATGTACGGATGTTATTCTTGTTAAATGCCAAGAAAATATGAATACTACTCAGTGTACGTATCGCAATCGGGCATCATGGCTGGAAGTAATTGATGGTTCTGTGCAGGATCTTTGTATCTTGGGAAAAAATACAAATCTGTGTTCTCAATTAAGTGATAATTCTGGTTCATGGGAGCGTACAACTAAAGAATTTTGTCTTATTTTAGCGGGTACATATCCATTGGGCGCATTGAGGAATGTTGAATATGCAAGTTGTTTGCGTAATCAAACAATTGTGCGAGCACTAAATGTAGATAACATTCTCCAAATTATGAAATCTAGATAGGTCTTAAATATCAGCTAGTTGGTGCGGAAGGTTAATCCTTCAAGAAGACATGTTTTTCACTATAGACAACTTTACTAACTTCATAAGTAATAACATTTAAAAGTACTTGCTTTTCGACTTCATCGTAGTCACTCAAGAAGCTAGAAACTTTATTTTTATAAGGTGGGAAGCTTGGGGAATTGAGTGCTCCGTCGGCAATTAATTTTTCTGTAATGATTTGATAGTCATAAATTTCTTTTACAAGAGCTGAATCTTTTAGCACCATCGACAATATATCAAAAAGCATACTTTTTGTTAAAACGATATCTCTTTCTTCTTCTTCACCGAGTTTATCTCGAACGGACACTCGAATTTGATAAATGATGTCATTATCTGTCATTTAATATTCCAGTTTTACCCATCATTTTTAGTCACACATACTTCCGAACAGTTCGATCACTTACCCTTGTAAAGAGCTCATAAGCTGAGGTTCCTGCCATGGCGGCGGCGTTTTCGACGAGGCTGTTGGGGCCGAATATCTCTACCATGTCGCCTTTGTTATAAGCATCGGATGGAACGTCGGTGAGGTCGATGGTGATCATGTCCATGGAGACACGACCGAGCATTGGGGTACTAAAACCGTTGAGGGATACCTTGTGGCCTTCTTTGGTTTCATGTCTGAAGAACGCCCGCATCACACCGTCTGCATAGCCACAGAGAATAACCCCGATTTCTGTATCTGTGCCTAGTTCAGTTGCGCCATATCCCACGGCGCTTCCGGCTTTGAGATGTTTGATCTGTGCTAGAGGTGCTCTGAAAGTGGCGACGGTTTTCAGGCGCGAGTGGTTATTCTCATAATAATGCGGGTCGTGACCATAGAGGCCGATGCCCGGTCGCACGAGGTCAAAGTGATACTCTGTGCCGAGTAAAATACCGCCCGTATTGGCAAGGCTTGCGGGCGCATCCGGGAATTCAGCGCGAATAGTTTTAAACGCTTCGAGTTGCTCCGGGTTGTGTCGGGATTGTTGCTCATCCCCGCTTGATAGGTGGCTCATCACCAGCTTGATATCGAGCTGACCACGTTTTTCCTTATCTGACAGCAAGGTTTCCATGTTGCGCGCAGAAAGCCCGAGGCGATTGATCCCGGTCTCAAAGTGCAAGGCTGCGGGGGCAGGAGAGCTGTGGGCTGCAATCCAGAGTTCAATGCCTTCAATATCATAAAGGCAGGGGACAAGATTGTGCGCTTTTAATAGGTCGCAATCCAGAACCAGATAGGGCGAAAGGACAAATATTTTTGCTTGGGGCAGAAAGAATCTGAGCTCAACACCTTCACTCGCCAACGCGACAAAGAAGGTTTTACAGCCTTCTTCCCACAATGCCTGCGCGACGCGGTTTTTACCCATGCCATAAGCATTGGCTTTTACCACACCTGAACACTCACACGAATTTAGGGCACCAGAAGTCAGAGCTTTTAGGATCTTGTAGTTATCAACGACCGCACCAAGGTCGACGATAAGCTCGGGGCTGGTGCCTTTGAGGTGAGTGTTGCTGGATCGTGTGTTTGTCATCTAAGGCCCTGTTCTGGGTCGTTTTTGGTTTATCTGGAAACAATAGGCTGCCTTTCGGGACCCCCAGATTGGGACAAGGCAGCCTATCACATCATGTTATCGCATGTTTAGAAGTTTGCGGCTTAACTCTAGAGTTTAACTCTCAAGGGCCTGTTCAATGTAGAGTTGGCGCAAGCGTTTGGCCAGAGGGCCGGGTTTGCCATCACCAATGGCTTTGCCATCAAGCGAAATCACTGGTGTAACAAACGTTGTGGCCGAAGTTACGAAAGCTTCCGCGGCATCGGCGGCTTCGTCCAGCGTAAAGGCGCGTTCTTCGACTTCCATGTCTGCTTCGTTGGCAAGTTCCAACACCGCGCGGCGGGTGATGCCGTGCAGGATTTCGTTGCCAAGATTGCGGGTCACGATGGTGCCTGCTTTGGTAATGATATAAGCGTTGTTAGAGCTGCCTTCTGTGACGTAACCATCTTCATAGAGCCAGGCATCATCCACACCCGCAACCACAGCGGCTTGTTTGGCAAGCACGGGCGCCAACAGGCCAACGGTTTTAATGTCGCGGCGACCCCAACGGATGTCTTCGACGGAAATAACTGATATACCCTTTTCCGCAGCCGGGCTGTTGAGCAGGTTCTTTTCCTGTGTGAACATCACAAGTGTTGGTGTGGTGTTTTTTGGGAAGGCAAAGTCCCGATCCGCAGCGCCACGGGTGATTTGCAGATAAAGACCACCTTCGTTGAGGCCGTTGCGTTTGATCAACTCGTTTTGGATCTCAACGATTTCAGACGGGCTTGCAGGGCTTTCCATCTGAAGTTCGTTTAATGAACGTTTCAAACGGACAAGATGTGCTTCGTTGTCAATCAGGCGACCTTCGAGGACGGTCGAGACTTCATAGACACCATCGGCGAAAAGAAAGCCGCGATCAAACACGGATACCTTGGCGTCTTCTTCTGGAAGATACGACCCGTTTACATAAACTATTCTGCTCATTCTTTTAAATTCCTTTTGACCCTATAGGGTCTTAACCCCATAACGCCTTTTCGGGAGGGGAAATTTCGACACCCGTGAAAATCAGACCGGGTTGGCAATCTTCTGACAACAATAA
This sequence comes from Kiloniella antarctica, assembly GCF_042682825.1. Lineage (NCBI taxonomy): Bacteria > Pseudomonadati > Pseudomonadota > Alphaproteobacteria > Rhodospirillales > Kiloniellaceae > Kiloniella > Kiloniella antarctica. The sequence continues at coordinate 72,231 of NZ_JBHUII010000004.1, read as the reverse complement.
CGGCGCGTCGAGATCAACCAGCTGGCTACCTTGAGCAACCACCATGGCGGGAGCCATGGCAAGGGATGATCCAAGCATGCAGCCCGTCATGATTTCAAAGCCAAGGGCTTCGGCTTCTTTTTTCATAGCAAGGGCTTCGGTCAAACCGCCAGTTTTGTCGAGCTTGATATTGATCATGTCATATTTGCCAACCAGTGCGGGCAGTGATTTGCGGTCATGACAGGACTCATCCGCACAGATTGTAATCGGACGATCGAGGTCTTTGAGGATATCATCATCACCAGCCGGGAAGGGCTGTTCGATCATTTCTACACCGAGCTTTTGAAGCTCAGGAATAAGAGTTTCATAGATCTCTTTACTCCATGCTTCGTTTGCATCAACAACAATACGCGCGGTTGGATGGCCCTTGCGTACCGCAGCAACGCGTTCAAGGTCGCCGGCGCCACCAAGTTTGAGCTTGAGAACAGGTTTGTCCTGATTGTCTCGAGCGTCTTGTTCCATTTTCTCTGGTGTGGCGAGAGAAAGCGTATAGACGGTTGTCGCCGAAGCCATGTCTATACCCGCAATGTCCCACGCCCGTTTGCCCGATTTTTTGGCTTCGAGATCCCAAAGAGCGGCATCAACAGCAAAGCGTCCTGCGCCCGCTGGCATGGCGTCTTGTAGCTCAGTGCGTGTCATACCTGCTTCGAGTGCAGGCATGATTTCAGTAATTTGCGCTGTGACAGATGCTATGGACTCATCATATCGTGGGTAAGGCACACATTCGCCCTGGGCGCGGATGCCGTCTTCTTCGATATAGACGTTCAGCACAACGGCCTCGGTCTTTGACCCGCGAGAGATCGTGAAAGATCCCCTGATTGGCCAAGCTGTAGACGAAATCGTGACAGATCTTTTTGTACTCATGAGAGGTTATCCACGATTGGTCCGACACCAGTGCGAACTGGGTCAACAGTTGGCAGACCGAACTCTTCTTGAGTTTTGGCAAGGTAAGCGGTTGCTTCAGCGTCACTTAATTTTGAAGTGTTAATCGCGATACCAACGAATTTAACGTTTTTATTGGTCAGTTTTGCCGCTGCGAGGTTGGCATCCATGCATTCTTGGATAGAAGGCACACCAAAATCTGGTAGGCCGCGCATGTGTGTTCGTGTTGGTTCGTGGCAAAGTATCAATGCGTCTGCTTGTGATCCGTGGATCAGACCAAGGGAAACACCTGCGAATGACGCGTGGAACAAGGAACCTTGACCTTCAATAATATCCCAGTGATCTTCTGAATTGGCAGGAGAATGCGTTTCGATAGAGCCAGAAATAAAATCAGCCGCAACCGCATCAACAGATACACCGTTGCCTGTAATGAGAATACCTGTTTGGCCTGTCGCGCGGAAATCAGCGTCGACACCACGGATACGGAGTTCTTTTTCAATTGCAAGCGTCGTGTACATTTTACCACATGAGCAGTCAGTTCCAACGGCAAGCAAACGTTTACCTGAACGTTTAGAACCTGCCGCGACAGGATACGCGCGAGAAGGATGACGTACATCGTGGATTTCACGACCCAAACGTTTAGCCGCTTCTGCCAGCTCTGGAACGTCTGCGAGTTTGTTGTGTAGGCCCGCTGCGAGGTCAAGACCTGCTTCCATGGCTTCAACAAGAGCAGCCACCCATGCCGCATCAATCACGCCACCACGATTAGCGACACCAACAACCATGCTTTTTGCACCGTTCGCGACAGCTTCGGTAGGTGTCATGTCCGTGAGGCCAAGATCTGCGTTACAGCCGTCGAGGCGTAGTTGCCCGACACAATTTTCCGGACGCCAGTCACGAATACCTTGGGCCACTTTGGCGGCAAGGGGATCGGCGGCATTGCCGAGAAAGAGGAGGTAAGGTGTTTTAATACTCATAGTGTTTACTCCCATGCTGCACGGTGGAACCAGTGCAAGTTTTTGTTCTTCAGGCCCTCGGTTTCCCTGTGGGCAGTTAGCGGAAGCTCTCTTTGATACGGGGGGCATTTAAGGCCCCTCGATCAGCCCAGATCTAAGTTCCGGGTGTTATGGCCGGGGGCTTATGGACAGAAAGAATAGACTTCTTTTTTAAACGTTCAACAGTTGGATAGTGTTGGTGCCTCAATTTTGGGGAATTATGTCAAATAATTGCTCGAAAAGGTTCCGAAAGTTTGTTATTAAAATATCTTTGTTTGGAAAAATATCCTTAAATACTAACAAATAGCAGGATTTAATCCTATGGATAAGATTGACGTGAAGATTCTTACGGCTTTACAGGAAGATTGTAGAATGCCGATTTCAACCTTGGCAGATCTGGTCGGGTTATCGACTTCTGCATGTCATCGACGGGTTAAAATACTGGAAAGTGGTGGACAAATTTCTGGATATGTAGCTCAACTCGACCCCAAGGCCCTGGGCTATACAATTGAAATTTTTATGGAAATCACCCTGACATCGCAAAGTGAAGAGGCTTTTGATAAGTTTGAAACTGCGGTTAAGGGGACACCTGAGATTTCAGAATGTCACTTTATGGCGGGGCAGGCGGATTATCTGTTACGTATCGTGGCCAAAAACGTTGCTGATTACGAGCAAATTCACCGATCAGCTCTCTCTCGGTTACCGGGTGTTGCTCATATGCAATCGAATTTTACGTTGAGAACGGTTCGACCCTGGCGGGGTTATCCTGTTAGTTAAGTCAAATTATTGAAAAAGTAGTTATTTATATTTTGCATGAATTTTTTTGATGGTGCCGTCTTCGTGCATATCAAATATTATTTCTGATATTTTACTGGCTAATGTTACGTGTTTTGATTTTCTCGACGTCGCAAAATGGATTGATACTTCTTCCTTGGGGCTGAATGGCGCTTTTTCCAATTTGTCTTTATATCCCATTGTCTTGATTTCATAAGAGGCATTGGGATCTGTACCGACATAAGTATCAATCCGACCGGAATATAACATCCGTAATAGTCGATGCTCTTTATCAACATCGACTTTGGGAATTTTTTGGTCGGTGTTGAAGGGCTCAAAATAATGTGACTTGGAAACATATCCAACCCGCATTTTGTAGAGATCTTCATAAGTGACCAACCGTGATGTTTCGCCTTTTCTAACATAGAAAACCACTGCGACGGTAGAATACGGTGTATCGGTGTAGGCCATATATTTTTCGCGTTCAGGATTGCGGGCGATACCTGCGAGTAAATCAAGTTGCCCGCTTTTCATTTCCTGCAAACAGCGTTTAAAGGGGCAAACTCGATAATCAAACTCTATGCCCAATCGTTTTGAGAGTTCCTGACTGACATCGTAATCAATACCCGCAAGCTTAGCTTGCTCAGCCAAGGCGTAAGGAGGCCAGTGGGAAATGCCATAGCGAACTTTATCAGCAGCTATCGATACAGAAGAGATGATAATAAGGCCGAAGATGGCCAGAAAGAAAGCGTCCAGAAATTGGCTTATGATATAGGTTCTATAATGGTTGTACTGCTTTGTGGGCATAATTAGCGCTCTTTCCATTGGCAGCGAGCGTATGCAGTTTAGCAAAAAAATATTAACCATCAAATAACAACACTTCATGTGTGATTTTCGCCCTTTAACCCTATATAAATTCACAATGTTGGTAATATGGTTATGAAAAAAATTTATCAAATGATAAAAAAAATTGACTATCATTCGATTTTCAACTTAGAATTATACCAAACAGGGATAGATACCACCCCGATAGAGGGCGGATCTAACGTCAATTAAGTACAGAAGTACAACGCTAAGTACGAAGTACATAGTCAGGGAGAATATGGATGACTACGAACGCCGGTAGTAGGCCGGATATCCAGTACAACCGTCTTGCAGATGAAGATTACAGCAAGAATTTTGGAGATATCCATCCGCCTTTAAACACACACGAAGCCTTTGTCGAGGCTGATAGATGTTATTTCTGTTATGACGCGCCGTGCATGGTGGCTTGTCCGACTTCCATTGATATTCCGATGTTTATTCGTCAAATTTCAGCTGATAATCCGAAAGGATCAGCTAAGACAATTTTTGAAGAGAATATTCTTGGGGGCATGTGTGCACGTGTTTGTCCTACGGAAACGTTGTGTGAACAAGCTTGTGTGCGCCAAGAAGCCGAAGGTAAGCCTGTAAAAATTGGATTATTACAGCGCTATGCAACAGACCATCTTCTTGAGGCGGGCGATAAAGTATTCGAACGTGCTGCGCTCACTGGAAAACGGATTGCGGTAGTGGGAGCGGGCCCTGCTGGCCTCTCCTGCGCACACCGTTTGGCAATGCACGGTCATGATGTCGTTATCTATGATGCGCGTGAAAAAGCGGGCGGCTTGAATGAATACGGTATTGCAGCGTACAAATCGGTTGATAACTTTGCCCAGCGTGAAGTTGAATTCCTGCTTTCTATCGGCGGGATTTCTATTGAAAATGGTAAGTGTCTTGGAGAACAAATTTCTCTCGCGGATCTCCGTCAAAATTTTGACGCAGTGTTCCTTGGTATGGGACTGGCCGGCATTAACTCTTTGCGCGTTGAAGGCGAAGATCTTGATGGTGTTGTTGATGCTGTATCCTATATCTCTGATCTACGGCAAAGCAGGGATCTTTCCAAGCTGTCTGTTGGACGTAAAGTCGCGGTTATTGGCGGCGGAATGACGGCAGTGGATGCCGCAGTACAATCCAAGTTACTTGGCGCTGAAGAGGTCACGATCCTCTATCGTCGTGGTCAAGAGCAAATGAATGCAAGTGAATACGAGCAAGAGTTGGCACAAACCAAAGGTGTTACAATTCGTCATTGGGTAAAACCAAACAAGCTCATCGGCGAAAATGGTAAAGTTGTTGCCATAGAATGCGAGTACACCGAAACCAAGGATGGTTCTTTGGTTGGTACAGGCGAAACTTTTACCCTTGCAGCTGACATGGTGTTTAAAGCCATCGGGCAGAATTTTGTCGCAGCTCCTCTTAATGGGTCTGCAGAAGCAATTCAACTTGAAAGCGGTCGAATTCAGGTAGATGAAAATCGGCGCACAAGCCTGGGGGATGTCTGGGCCGGGGGAGATTGTATCCTAGGTGGTGAAGACCTCACAGTCGCCGCAGTCGAAGACGGGAAGGTTGCTGCCGAAGCAATCAACCAAGTCTTGAGCGCTTAAAATTTAAGCACTTCTTCTCGACATCTTCTGACTTCAAGGAATTTAAAAATGGCTGATATTAGTTGCAATTTTCTCGGTATTAAATCACCAAACCCCTATTGGCTCGCATCAGCGCCGCCAACAGACAAAGAATACAACGTCGTCCGGGCTTACGAAGCGGGATGGGGCGGTGTTGTCTGGAAAACTCTGGGCGAAGGAGATCCGGTTGTAAACGTAAATGGTCCTCGTTATGGCGCAATTCATGGCCCTGATCGTCGCTTGCTTGGTCTCAATAATATCGAACTGATCACAGATCGCTCTTTAGAGACCAACCTCGAAGAAATCACACGGGTTAAAAAGAACTGGCCCGATCGTGCGCTCATCGTATCTCTCATGGTGCCGTGCGAAGAGCAAAGCTGGATCGATATTCTCAAGCGTGTTGAAGAAACCGGATGTGACGGTGTGGAGCTAAACTTTGGTTGTCCGCATGGTATGTCCGAACGTGGTATGGGTGCCGCCGTTGGCCAAGTACCGGAATACGTTGAGATGGTGACACGGTGGTGTAAGACCCATTCAGATTTGCCTGTTATCGTGAAACTGACCCCGAATATTTCAGATGTGCGCCAGTCTGCACGGGCTGCACATCGCGGCGGTGCGGATGCGGTATCTTTGATCAACACGATTAATTCTATCGTTTCTGTGGATCTTGATGCCATGGCGCCAAACCCAACCGTTGATGGTAAGGGAACGCATGGGGGATATTGTGGGCCTGCGGTTAAGCCGATTGCTCTGAGCATGGTGTCTGAAATCGCCCGCGACCCTGAAACACAAGGCCTTCCTATCTCTGGAATTGGTGGTGTTACCACCTGGAGGGATGCCGCTGAATTTATGGTCTTGGGATCAGGCTCCGTTCAGGTTTGTACAGCAGCGATGACTTACGGCTTTAAAATCATTGAAGAGCTTAATGCTGGTTTGTCCAACTGGATGGATGAAAAGGGCTATAAAACGCTCGATGATTTTGTCGGTCAAGCTGTGCCAAATGTAACCGACTGGCAATATCTCAACCTTAATTACATCGCCAAAGCAAAAATTGATCAGGATGCCTGTATCAAATGTGGTCGCTGTCATATTGCTTGCGAAGACACGTCACATCAGGCAATTACCGCAATCGTTGATGGCGCTCGTAAATTTGAGGTGATTGATGAAGAGTGCGTTGGCTGTAACCTCTGTGTCAGTGTTTGTCCGATTGAAAATTGCATCACCATGGAACAAATGACAGAAGGCACAGATCCGCGGACTGGCACGCCAATTGATCCAAATTATGCAAATTGGACCACCCACCCGAATAACCCCAGCTCCGTAAAGGCGGCTGAGTAAATTTAGATGGACATTTAGGACTGACCCGCTAGTCTTTCCCGAAATAATCAATGTTTCAAGGAAGATAGCGTGTCAGTCAGTTCAAACGCTGAAACTCATAAACAAAGCTCTACGGGCCAAGAGGAAAATAAAGCACATGGCGCAATGCTGCTTTTCATCTTCTTTGTCAGTACGTCCTTTCCTGTCGGATCAGCCATTACGCATGCGCTCGATCCCACCGCGCTAACCTTCCTTCGTTTTCTTATCGCCTCTGGTGCCTTTGGTGTTTTGCTTGTGATCAAAAAGCAATGGGCATGGCCGCGACCTTTGTTGTGCTTCAAATATTTTTGGCTTGCGGCACTTCTTGTCGTCTTTTTTATCACTATGTTCGAAGGCTTGCGATTGGGAAGTTCAGTTAGTCTTGGTGCCGTCTTTACTTTGATCCCTTTGATGACGGCAGTGATTGCATTTTTCCTGATTGGGCAACGCACAACTCTACGGCTTTGGATTGGGCTCTTAATAGCAGCGCTTGGTGCTGTCTGGGTGGTTTTCGATGGTGATGTTGATAAAATACTAAGCTTCTCTTTGGGGCGGGGAGAATTGATCTTTCTTGTTGGCTGTTTTACCTACAGCGCTTATTCACCTTTTGTCCGTAAATACCATCAGGGCGAAAACCTTTTGGTTTTGACATTCTGGACCTTGGTTGCAGGCGCTATTATTCTGGGGATTTATGGTTGGAATGATATCGCCACCAGTCCATGGCTGAATGTAGAGCCTTATGTTTATGGGGCAATCGTCTATTTGGCGATTTGCAACACGGCAATTTCTTTTTTACTACTTAAATTCGCCAGCTTTAAACTCCCCGCGGCCAAGGTTATGGCCTACACTTTCCTGACGCCAGCAATCGTCCTTGGCATTGAAAGTGTGATATCGGGACAGTTGCCGGAACTAACCATTTTAGCGGGTGCCGGAACAACCGCACTTGCAATGGTGTTCTTACAAAGAAGTTTGGGAAAGCCTAAGGCATAAGCTGGCGGGTGTAAATCAGTGCCTCGGTTTTAGACCTTCGAAGAAGATTGTGCTGATGGTCTTGCCAGCTTTTTCGTAGTAGTCGGGTTGATCGACCTCATCGCCAAGAATCGCACGCATCTGGATTTTGAAATCTGCGTAGTGCTGGGTTGAGGCCCATATCATGAAGATCAGGTGGTAGGGATCAACATCTGTTAGTTTTCCGTCATCAATCCACTTTTGAATTACGCCGGCTTTTTCATCGACGAGGTTTTTGAGTGAACCTTGGAGGACATGCTCTATCATTGGTGCGCCGTGGAGGATTTCGTTGGCAAAAAGTCTGGAAGCCGTAGGATCATTCTCTGACATTTGTAATTTGAGGCTGGCGTACTTACCAATTTCCTCAATGGGGTTACCATCTGGGTTTAGTTCGGTGAGAGGCGTGAGCCAAGTTTCCAGTGTTCGTTCTAGAACAGAGATGTATATGTCTTCTTTACGGCGGAAATAATAGAGCAGGTTCGGTTTAGACATTTCTGCTTTTTGGGCAATCTGGTCTATTGTTGTGCCTCTAAAGCCAAAAGTGGCGAATATATCCAAGGCAGCTTCAAAGATTTTAGCTTCATTAAGGGCCTGGATGCGTGTCCGCTTTTTTGTCTGACCAGCTCTTGGGTTCATAGCTCTAATTTCTTTTCTTTATTTTGTTGTCGCTTAAATTCTTGTTATTTACGGGCTCCGATACCCGTAAGAATAATCTCTATAGCATTGTCTTTTGCGGTTTGATACTGCGCATCACTTAATGGCGTGCCGCCATTGAGCGTTTCTATCTGGTGATTGAAATCTGCGTAGTGTTGGGTTGTGGACCAGATCATATAAAGCAGATATTGGGGGTCGACAGGGTTGATTTTACCCTGATCTATCCACCTTTGGATGATGGCAACCCGTGATTCTGTCCAGTCTTTGAGGGTGGTTTCCAGATAGTCCTGAATAACTGGGGCTCGGCGAATAATCTCGTTGGCCCAAACCTTGGAACCCATGGGGTTTTCCCGTGAAATATCCATTTTCTTTTCGATATATCGGGTTAGGGCATCAATGGGATCGTCGCAGTCGTCGAAAGAGTCCGCAGCTTGGAGCCAGATGTTGAATATATTATCGACGACCTGTCGATAGAGCGCCTGTTTGGTTGGAAAATAATAGTGTAGATTTGCCTTGGGAATGTTTGCTTGTTCGGCAATCATGCTTGTTGTCGCGCCACGAAATCCATATTCCGCAAAAACACTTTCGGCAGCCTTAAGAATTATCGTTTCATTTTCCTGCCTTATTTTTGCTTTGGCAGTTGTTTTTATTGCTCTTTCCGGCTTAGTCATTCATGCTTCCTGCCGTGGTTCCATCTGCAGTTATATCGGTGGTTTTATCTACGGTTTTATCTGTGTTTTTGTTTGGCGCTTTTGTAGTTGACCAGATGGTCAGGATTTAGTAGCGTTAATTTGACCAAATGGTCAGGAATTAGGGAAAAATACCCTAAAATATTGACCATAAAGTAAATAAAACAATAAGGCAGGTTAACTAACTGCCAATATAAAAACAAGGCCGGGGAATTACACGCCGGATGAACAGGGAGTTTTGGTACATGCATAAAGTAGGTGGTAGCAACTGAGTAAATTAACTTTATCAAGGTATGAAACTCGGACTTTGTATTAATTGATAAAACTTAAGTAATTAACAGATGAAATCTGTCGTTACGTCTGCTTCCTGATTTATGCTACTGTAACAGATATTGTTATTGTGCTGAACAGTACCTTTTTCATTCCTCATTGTAGCTCACGGCTTTATACTAAGGCTGTTTTCTTTGTGCTGCAGGCTCAAAGAATTTTTTAAAAACATCTGAAGACCTTACCCAAAGGTTTTCTGACCATTTATGGACCTTTCGCAGGTCATACATGGTAAAATAAAAGAGTGATGAATATGGAACGGATCAGTAATGCAGTTGCGGGCGAAAGACGTCTTTCTTCAAGCTCTCGTAGTTCGCAGGTGTTTAATCCTGCCACTGGCGAGCAGATTGCAGAGCTTCCTCTTTCTACGGTAGATGAAGTCAATGAAGCCGTTGCTTCAGCCAAGGCAGCTGCCAAAGAGTGGGGACAAATGCCTCCTCTTAAACGGTCACGCTATATGTTCAAATTCAAAGAGCTTTTGGATGCAAACATTAATGATATTGCCCGGGAAATCAGCCGGGAACACGGCAAGACCCATGACGATGCCTTGGGCGAAATTGCGCGTGGGATAGAAGTTGTAGAATTTGCCTGTGGTATTCCTCATCTTTTAAAAGGTGAGTTCAGCCGTAACGTTGGACCGCAAGTCGATACTTATTCTGATCGTCAAGCTTTGGGTGTAGTCGCAGGTATTACACCTTTTAACTTCCCTGCTATGGTGCCTTTGTGGATGTATCCAATTGCTATTGCTGCTGGAAACACCTTTGTTTTAAAACCATCCGAGCGTGATCCATCAGCACCAATGCTGATTTGGGATTTATTCAAAAAAGCAGGTTTCCCTGATGGCGTTTTAAATGTTGTTCATGGCGATAAAGAAGCTGTTGATACACTCCTGGACCACCCGGATGTAAAAGCAATTTCCTTTGTTGGATCAACCCCGATTGCGGAATATGTTTATTCACGCGGTACAGCCAAAGGTAAACGAGTTCAAGCACTTGGCGGTGCTAAAAATCACATGATCGTAATGCCTGATGCAGACATGAACAAAGTGGCTGATGCGCTTATGGGGGCTGGTTATGGTTCCGCTGGTGAACGCTGTATGGCAATTTCAATGGCTGTCCCTGTCGGTGAAGAAACCGCCGATCGCCTTGTCGAAACTTTAAAGCCACGGGTGGAAAGCTTGCGGATTGGTCCAAGTACCGATTCTGATGCTGATATGGGGCCTGTTATTACCAAAGCCCATCAGGAAAAAGTCATGGGCTATATCGATAGCGGTGTGGCCCAAGGGGCCGAGCTTGTTGTTGATGGTCGTAATTTCAACCTGCAAGGTTATGAAAACGGTTACTTTGTTGGCGGAACACTGTTTGACCGTGTCACATCTGATATGACCATTTACAAAGAAGAAATTTTTGGACCTGTGTTGTCTGTATTACGTGCCAAGGATTATGACGAAGCCGTCGACCTGATCAACAAACACGAATATGGTAATGGCACCGCAATCTTTACCCGTGATGGGGATGCAGCACGTTCGTTTGCCAATGATATTGAAGTTGGTATGGTCGGGGTCAATGTTCCGATCCCAGTGCCGGTTGCCTATCATTCATTTGGCGGTTGGAAACGGTCGCTGTTTGGGGATCACTCAATCTACGGCCCAGAAGGTATTCGCTTTTATACACGCCTTAAAACGGTCACGACGCGCTGGCCAGAGGGCATAAAAGACGGTGCCGTCTTTAACTTCCAGAACTTGGAATAAAATATGAAGGTCGTGATTGCCGAGCGGTGATCACGGCCTTTTCGCTATTACGATAATATTTACAATTAAAAACAAAAATAATTCGAAGAATTTTCAGGGAGTAATCTGATGAATAAACCAGCCGACAATATGCATATCAATTCTTCACGTTTGTGGGAAAGCTTGATGGAGATGGCTAAAATTGGCCCCGGTGTGCGTGGCGGGAACAATCGTCAGACTTTGACCGACGAAGATGCCGAAGGTCGACACCTCTTTAAAAACTGGTGTGAAGAAGCGGGTATGACAGTTGGCATCGATAGCATGGGTAATATGTTCGCCCGTCACGAAGGCACAGATTCCAGTCTTCTTCCTGTTATGGTGGGGTCGCATCTGGATACTCAGCCAACAGGTGGTAAATATGATGGTGTTCTTGGTGTACTTGCAGGTTTGGAAATCGTGAGAAGCCTCAATGATATGGGCATTAAAACTAAGCGCTCTATTGAGGTTGTGAACTGGACCAACGAAGAGGGTACACGTTTTGCGCCAGCCATGCTGTCATCTGGTGTTTTCGCAGGTGTCCACACTCAGGACTGGGCCTATGACAGAGAAGATGCTGAAGGTCTCAAGTTTGGTGATGAGCTTAAACGTATTGGCTTTGTTGGTGATGAACCTGTTGGCGCGCGTAAAATGCATGCCATGTTTGAACTTCATATCGAACAAGGGCCTATTCTTGAAGATGAAAACGTTGATATCGGTGTTGTCACTCACGGCCAAGGTTTGAACTGGATCCAAGTTACGCTCACGGGTAAGGAAAGCCATACGGGTTCGACGCCAATGCCTAAACGTGTAAATGCGGGCTTGGGAGCTGCACGTATTACCGAGTTGGTCAATGATATCGCACTCAGTTTTGCACCACATGCGGTGGGCGCTGTCGGTCATATGGATATCTACCCTAATTCTCGTAACATCATTCCGGGCAAAGCTGTTTTTACCATCGATTTCCGCCATCCAAATAAAGATGTGATTACGGCGATGGAGCAAATGCTTAAATTTGAGGGACGTGAAATTGCTGAAGAGCTTGGTCTAACAATTGAATTCGAGCAAGCGGGTGCATTTGATCCCGTAACCTTTGATGAAGGCTGTGTAACAGCTGTTCGTAACGCTGCGGTTCGTTTGGGCTATAGTCACCGGGATATCGTATCTGGTGCAGGGCATGATGCCTGTTGGGTCAATCGAGTTGCCCCAACGGCAATGGTAATGTGTCCTTGTGTCGATGGCCTCAGTCATAATGAAGACGAAGATATTTCACCGGAATGGGCAGCCGCAGGAACCGATGTTTTGTTCCATGCAGTCGTTGAAACCGCAGAAATAGTTAAATAAGGGAGCAAGACCCAATGAGCACAGTCATAAAAGGCGGTACTGTCGTTACTGCAGATCTTTCTTACGAAGCAGATGTTCTTGTCGAAGGCGGCATTATTACCGAAATTGGCAAAAATCTATCAGGGAACGAAACTCTGGATGCGACCGGTTGTTATATTATGCCGGGTGGAATTGATCCTCACGTTCATCTGGAAATGCCTTTTATGGGCACACACTCTGCGGACAACTTCGAAAGCGGAACCCGTGCCGGTCTAGCGGGTGGAACAACCATGGTGGTGGATTTCTGTCTGCCAGAACCGGGCCAGTCCTTAATGGAAGCACTTGCCATCTGGCAACAAAAATCAGGATCTGCCTGTTCAGATTATTCCTATCATATGGCGGTTACGTGGTGGGGCGAAAAAGTTTTCGATGAAATGGAAGAGGTTGTTGGTCGTGGTATCAATACCTTCAAACATTTCATGGCCTATAAAGGCGCGTTGATGGTGGATGACGATGAGATGTTTGCCTCATTCTCTCGCTGCTCTGAACTTGGCGCGATGCCGCTTGTACACGCTGAGAATGGCGACGTTGTAGCGACTTTGCAGCAAAAGTTATTGGCAGCTGGAAATAATGGTCCTGAAGCCCATGCTTTTTCTCGCCCTCCTGAAGTTGAAGGCGAAGCCGCTAACCGTGCTATCATGATTGCGGATATGGCAGGTGTGCCACTCTATATTGTCCATACCTCGTGTGAGCAGGCTCATGAAGCGATCCGCCGAGCGCGACAAAAAGGAATGCGTGTTTATGGTGAGCCACTGATCCAGCACCTTACCTTGGACGATAGCGAGTATGCGCACCCAGATTGGGATCACGCAGCACGACGTGTGATGTCACCGCCTTTCCGTGATAAAAAGAACCAAGATAGTCTCTGGGCTGGATTGCAGTCGGGATCTCTACAGGTTGTGGCAACCGATCACTGTGCCTTCACAGCAGAGCAGAAGCGCTTTGGTATTGGTGATTTTACAAAAATTCCAAATGGTACGGGTGGTTTGGAAGATCGTATGCCAATGCTTTGGACGCATGGCGTGAGAACGGGTCGTTTGACGATGAACGAATTTGTTGCCGTGACCTCGACCAATATTGCTAAAATTTTGAACATGTACCCGAAAAAAGGTGCAGTTATGGTTGGGGCAGATGCTGATCTTGTGGTTTGGGACCCAAACCGTTCAAAAACCATTACGGCAAAAAGCCAGCAGTCTGTCATTGAGTATAATGTTTTTGAAGGTAAAGAAGTTACAGGCTTGCCACGCTTTACACTGACCCGCGGTAAAGTCGCTGTTGAAGAAAGCACGATGAAAGACAACCCTGGACATGGTAAGTTTGTTGGTCGTGATCCTTATCCAGCGGTCAACAAAGCACTTTCCAAATGGAAAGAAATAACAGCACCGCGTAAAGTAGAACGCAAACCGGAAAATATGCCTGCTGGGGTTTAACTCCAAAGGAAAAGGTAAGGTCATTATAAGAGGGTGATGTGATGTAATTTACATCCCCCTCTCACAAGAACGATAACTGCCACTAAAGGTAGAGTTCAAAACACAGGGAGTTTAGCCATGCTGCAGTCAACGCAAGCGAATGCAACTGGCGCCGCCGGAAATACCGGAGAGGCAGAAAAGATGGGTACGCAAAAAATGAATGCAGATGCAACGGCCACGCCGCTACATCAAGAAGAGGATTCTGTTGTTGAAATCAAAGGTCTGTCGCTGACTTTTGAAACAAATGATGGCCCTGTACATGCACTTTCAGATATTGATCTTTCGATCAACCGGGGAGAGTTTGTCTCCTTTATCGGTCCTTCGGGATGTGGGAAAACCACACTGTTGCGCGCGGTTGCTGATCTAGAGCGACCGACCGGTGGCAAGCTAGAGGTAAATGGCGTCAGCGCTGAACAAGCCCGCTTGAATCGTGATTATGGTTACGTGTTCCAAGCACCAGCCTTATACCCTTGGCGCACGATAGGAGGAAACATCTCTCTTCCTCTGGAAGTGATGGGCATTCCAAAGTCTGAACGGCAGGATCTGATTGCTAAAAATCTTGAACTGGTAAATTTATCCGGGTTTGAAAAGAAGTTTCCCTGGCAGCTTTCAGGCGGGATGCAACAACGTGCATCGATTGCACGAGCCTTGTCCTTTGATCCTGAATTGCTTTTGATGGATGAGCCTTTTGGCGCGTTGGATGAAATTGTTCGTGATCACCTCAATGAACAGTTACTCAGATTATGGGATAAAACCAACAAAACTGTTCTCTTTGTCACTCACTCCATTCCTGAAGCCGTCTTTCTGTCATCCAAGATTGTTGTGATGTCACCGCGTCCGGGACGCATTTACGATGTGATTGACTGTAACCTACCACGTGATCGCAGCTTGGATATTCGTGAAACGCCAGAGTTTCTGGAAATTGCGCACCGTGTGCGTGAAGGATTAAAAGAGGGCCATAGCTATGACGATTGAGGCAATGGCATCGCCTCGCGCCTTAGGGGCATCAAGCCTATGGTCACGCCTGATGTCGGGCAAGGTTGGACCTGTGCTGGTGATTGTTTTAGCAATCATTGCAATTTGGTATTTTTCGGCTGTATTACTAAATACTCAGTTTCAAGAAGATATATACAAACGTGGTAATATTGAATGGTCAACTGGGCAATTGATCTCAGATACTTTGTCGCAAGAAAGACCTGTGTTACCAGCCCCACACCAAGTTATAATCGAATTATACAATACGACGGTATTGAAAAAAATTACATCTAAAAGGTCTCTGGTTTATCATAGTTGGGTTACCCTTTCGACGACCTTGTTGGGTTTTGGTATTGGTACTGTCCTTGGTATTCTTCTTGCTGTTGGTATTGTTCATAATAACAGCTTGGAAAAAAGTTTGATGCCGTGGATTATTTCATCTCAGACAATTCCCATTCTTGCCATTGCACCGATGATCATCGTGGTTCTAAACGCAATTGGTATTCAGGGTATTTTACCCAAGGCTTTTATTGCAACTTATCTTAGCTTCTTCCCAATCACCGTGGGAATCGTTAAGGGATTGCGTTCACCAGAGGTTATTCATCTCGATTTGATGCGAACCTATAATGCTTCCAATTGGGATATGTTTTGGAAACTACGTTGGCCTTCTTCAGTACCATATCTTTTTACAGGAATGAAGGTGGCGATTGCTACCAGCTTGGTGGGTGCAATTGTTGGTGAACTGCCAACTGGAGCAGTTGAAGGACTTGGTGCACGTTTGCTGGCTGGGTCATACTACGGTCAAACTGTTCAAATTTGGTCTGCACTGATTGCCGCGGCTCTTTTGGCTGCTGCACTGGTTTCAATTGTTGGGCTGACCAATAAAATTGTTCTTAAGAGAATGGGGATGGCGCAATGATAAACTTTCGTCAAACCTTAGCAATTATGGCTGGTGGCTTGGCTTTCTTAGGTATTATCTTGCCTTTGGGAGATGTCGGGGGCACGCCTCAATCCATTTGGGATGATAACGGATTGATAGTGTTTGCTATTGTTGGAGTACTCACGACAATAACGATTGTTTTGAACAAAATTAAGGGATTATTGTCAGATGTGATCATGGTGGTTCTCCCTCATGTTGGAGCATGGTATCTTCTTTCCAGGTTGGATATTCCAGAACAACAATTATCGTCTGGTTATTGGTGCCTTGTCATATCGGCTTGGCTGATGGCTTGGCTTCTTGTGGATCAACTCTCTGCCAAAACCTCACGGTCTATAAGCGTAAAACGAGTATACAATATTGTTGTACCAGTTCTTTTTGGGGTGTGGCTTCTGATCCTATGGGAAACGGTTGTCCGTGGTTTGAATGTTCCGACTGTTCTTCTTCCGCCCCCAAGTATGATTGGCGTACGGTTTATGGCTTCAACGTCGATTTTGTGGGCCGATTTTCAACAAACTTTTCTTAAGGCAGTATTGATTGGCTATGTACTTGGGTGTGGCAGTGCTTTTATTACAGCGATTTTGATTGATCGAAGCCCTTTCCTTCAACGCGGTTTGTTACCGATTGGTAACCTTGTCAGTGCGCTACCGATCATTGGTGTTGCTCCAATTATGGTGATGTGGTTTGGTTTCGACTGGCAATCCAAGGCTGCCGTTGTAATTATTATGACCTTTTTCCCCATGCTGGTGAACACTGTTGCTGGTTTATCCATCACGTCTTCCATTGAAAAGGATATGATGAAGACCTACGCTGCAAGTTATTGGCAAAGCTTGTTTAAGCTCCGTTTACCCTCTGCATTGCCTTTTATATTCAATGCCTTGAAAATTAATTCTACCCTTGCCATGATTGGTGCAATCGTTGCCGAGTTCTTTGGTACGCCGATTGTTGGTATGGGCTTTCGTATTTCAACCGAAGTGGGCCGTATGAACGTTGATATGGTCTGGGCTGAGATTGCAGTAGCTGCACTGGCGGGAACTGCTTTTTATGGAATCATGGTCGTCATAGAGCGGGCATGTACATTTTGGCATCCTTCATTCCGAAGTGAAAATTAATCGTTTAACGGTTGAGGTCATCGAGGAAAAGGAAACCATAAACAGGGAGATAATAATGAAAAAAATGTTATTAGGTGCTGTGGCTTTTGCTTTTGGGGCCGGAGCTTTTGGCGCTTCAGTACTTGCTGCTGATACTGTTAATCTACAGCTCAAATGGGTAACTCAAGCACAATTTGCGGGGTATTATGTCGCTCAGGATAAAGGTTTTTACGAAGATGCTGATCTTGATGTAAACATCAAACCGGGTGGCCCTGATATTGCGCCGCCACAGGTTATTGTCGGCGGTGGTGCTGATGTTGTGGTTGACTGGATGCCTTCTGCATTGGCTTCTCGCGAAAAAGGCGTGCCGTTGGTTAACATCGCGCAACCTTTCAAGACATCAGGCATGATGCTGACCTGCCTTAAAGAAACTGGTATTAAGTCATCTGATGATTTCAAGGGTAAAACACTTGGAGTTTGGTTCTTTGGTAACGAATACCCATTCCTAAGCTGGATGTCGAAGTTACAAATACCGACGACGGGTGGGGATGATGGTGTTTCCGTTTTAAAGCAGGGTTTTAATGTCGATCCACTTCTTCAAAAGCAAGCTGATTGTGTGTCCACAATGACATACAATGAATATTGGCAGGTGATTGATGCTGGTATTCCAGAAAGTGAACTCGTTATTTTTAAGTATGAAGAGCAAGGCGTTGCTACGTTAGAAGATGGCCTTTATGTTCTTGAAGATAACCTGAAAGATCCAGCTTTTGTAGACAAAATGGCAAGGTTTGTTTCTGCAAGTATGAAAGGTTGGGACTATGCTCGTACACACCCTGAAGAAGCGGCGAACATTGTTTTAGATAATGATGCCAGCGGTGCCCAGACTGAAAAGCACCAGGTGCGTATGATGAATGAAATCAACAAATTGACAGCTGGATCAGATGGTAGACTTAACCCTGAAGATTATGAGCGGACTGTAAATACTCTGCTTAGCGGTGGTTCTGATCCGGTCATTACAAAGAAGCCTGAAGGCGCTTGGACTCACGTTGTTATGGATGCTATTAAATAGCTTTGAATAACATTAATATCGTTATGATGTTATGAATTGTATGCGGGCAGATTTTTATAAATCTGCCCGCATTTTTTATTAGAAAAATAATAAGAGTTCACGTTAATCAATTTCAAAAAAATCAACTTTATAGTGTGTATTGTGCTTTGGGACAGTTGAGAGAAAATTAGAAGATGACGTCGTATAATTGGATAAATGACTTTGATATTTCCTGTGCAGTACCACACTTAGAATATCCTGTACTTGGAACACCGATCAACATGGCTGTGACTTCTGCACTCACTCAAATGGAGAACAGTCAGTGGTGGCCCGCTGAAAAGATTATAGAAACCCAGTTTCGTCAGCTTTTTCAACTTATGACCCATGCCATAAACACGGTTCCTCACTATAAAGAATTGAGGTTACCTTCTTCACCTGTAGAGCTTAGGAATATGTGGCAAGATATTCCAATCCTAGAGCGTGGTGACATTGCGGGGCAAGGAGACGGGCTTCAATCAAACAAAATACCACCGTCTCATGGACGTATCAATGTACAGTTTACTTCTGGATCCACGGGACAACCTATTGGTATTAAAAATACTGAGCTAAGTCGAATTTTTTGGCGCGCCATTACTACCCGTGATCATATTTGGCACAAACGAAATCCAAAATGGAAGCTGGGCCATATCAGGGTCGCTAAAAAAGGTCAGGCGTCATATCCAGGAACAAGGGGAATGGGATGGGGCGCGCTAAAGGGACGCGATGCTTTGATTAAAACCGGTCCGGTAGCGGGATTGAATATTAATGCATCTATAGAAGAGCAAGCTAAATGGTTGATGGAAACCAACCCGGAATTCTTGATTACCTATCCCAGTATCATCCAACGCCTTGCCGAATATTGTCTAAAAAAGGGACTTCGGCCTGAAAAATTACAACAGGTTGAAACTATCTCTGAAATTTTAACTGATAAAGTAAGGTCTCTTTGCCGCAAAGCCTTTAGTGTTGATATTGTTGACCTTTATTCGACACGCGAACTGGGTTACTTGGGCCTGCAGTGTCCGGATAATGAGCATTATCATGTCCAAAGCGAAGGTGTTTTTCTTGAAGTTGTTGATGAAGATGGTGTCGGATGCCCCCCTGGCGTGGCTGGCAAGGTTTTAGTTACGCCATTACATAACTTTGCAATGCCGTTGATCCGTTATGCAGTTGGTGATTATGGCGTTCTTGGTGAGCCTTGCTCGTGTGGTAGAGGGCTTCCTGTTTTGAAAAGTATTTTGGGTCGAAAGCGGAACCGTCTTCGCCATCCTGATGGCTCACATCAATGGATTGCGATCTCAGCCAAAGATTACGGCAAGTTATTAGAAATTGCACCTGTTAGAGAATATCAAATTGTTCAGATCTCTTTGGAGAAATTGGAATTTAATGTAGCCGTCGAGATTGAGCTAACGGAAGATCAAATTATAAAACTGCACGCCTGGGCTCGATCTGCTTTAAATTTCCCAAAAGAAGTTGTGGTGAAGTCCTATCCTGAGCTGGAGAGAAGCTCTAACGGTAAGCTAGAGCTTTTTAAAAATCTTATTGAATAAGATGAGTTAGAATAAAAACTGTTCTATAATTTTGATGCTGGGTCTGGACTGAAAAGTTAAAGACGCTTACTGTTTCTCCCTTAATACAAGAAAATATTTTACCTTCTATGGGAGTTCCAAATGAATAAACATATTTCCGGATTAGCAACACTTGTGGCAGGTGTTTGCCTCTTTACGGCTTCGGCACAGGCTGATTATTCGTTAAGCGTTCTTCATATCAACGATTTACACTCACGTATTCTTCCGGTGAATAAATATGATTCGACCTGCGGGGACGAAGATCTTGCGGAAGGAAAATGCTTTGGTGGATTTGCCCGGGTTTCTCAAGCTCTAAATGATCGTCGTAATACTCTGGAAAAAGAAGGTAAAAACGTACTGGTTCTGGATGCTGGAGATCAGTTTCAGGGTTCGCTTTTTTATACAAAATACAAAGGTCAGGCTACGGTTGAGTTGATGAACAAAACCGGTTTTGATGCCATGGCTATCGGAAATCATGAATTTGACGATGGTCCAGAAAACCTACTCGCTTTCCTCAAAAAGGCAAAGTTTCCGGTTATTGGTGCAAACACGGTTGCGTCTCCTAAATCCGTATTACGGGGGCAGTACGCTTCTTCTGTGGTGTTGGACAAAGGTGGTGAAAAGATTGGTATCATTGGTGCGCTAGCTGAGGACACAGGTGAGACTTCAAGCCCGGGCCAATATATTTCTTTCTTTGATACTGCTATTGCTGTGCAGCCGATCGTTGATCAAATGCAGGCGCAGGGCGTTAACAAGATTATTTTGCTAAGTCACTTGGGTGTTCCTCGTGACAAGCAAATCGCAAAACAATTGACGGGTGTTGATGTTATCGTTGGCGGCCATAGCCACACTTTGCTTTCCAATTCCAATGAGCGCGCCCAAGGGCCTTATCCTGTTGTTGAAACTGCCCCTGATGGCGCCAAAGTTCCGATTGTACAGGCTTATGCTTATTCAAAGTACATGGGGGAATTGAATCTTACTTTTGATGACGCGGGTGTTGTTACGGGGTGGAACGGGGACACGGTCCTACTTGATAATTCCTTCCCGGAAGATTTGGCAATGAAAACTCGGATTGCAGCGCTTTATGTTCCCTTGAAAGAGATTCAAAAGCGCATGGTTGGTGTGGCTGCTACAGCTATTGTAGGCAGTAGGGATGTTTGCCGGTCCGGAGAATGTGAAATGGGAAATTTGGTGGCGGATGCCATGCTGGCACGTGTAAATGCCAATGGTGGTGACGCTGTTATTGCACTTCAAAACGGTGGGGGTGTTCGTGCTTCAATTGATGCAGGACCAGTGACTATGGGAGAAGTTCTTTCAGTTCTTCCTTTTCAAAATTCTATTGCGACATTCAAATTAAAAGGCGTGGATTTTATTGCAGCTCTTGAAAGTGGACTTTCCAAGGTCGAAGAAGGTGCTGGCCGTTTCCCACAAGTATCTGGAGCACGTTATGTTTGGAACCCCGCAGCTGAAGCTGGTACGCGGGTGGTTTCTGTTGATGTTGGAAACGAAAAAGATGGTTACGTACCATTAGACCCAGATAAAATTTATAGCATGGTCACTAATAATTATCTTAGAGGCGGGGGGGATGGTTATAATATCTTAGCGACAAAGGCCATTGATGCTTACGATTACGGTCCAAATCTAGAAGATGCCTTGGCGGAATACATTGGTAAAAATGACCCGATCAAAGGCTCGATAACTGGGCGTATTACCGCACAAAAATAATCAGTACTGTTCGAACGGATAAAACGTAACAAAGGCTTTGCAATCGCAGAGCCTTTGTTACGTTTGATGGAGGCCGAGGTTTATTTTTTTGAATGATAGAGGTGTTCTTCAATTTGAATAAGGGCCGGTTTTTGGGATGCTACAGCTCGTTCTAAAGCATTGATTAAATCGTCTGCGGAACTCAAGTGTTCGGCCTGTAGCCCATAAGCTTGTGCAATGGCTGCGAAGTCTGGCGTGCTCAGATCAACACCTTCTGGAGTTATTTGATTATCTACCATAAAGCTTTTGATTTCGCGATAACCGTTATTATTCCATACGAGAATGATGATCGGGGTTTGTGCGTCCATGGCTGCACCAAGCTCGCCAAGTGTAAACTGGATGCCGCCATCTCCGACAAGGCAGATAACAGGGCGTTTCGGGGACGCCAATTTGGCTCCGATTGCAGCGGACAGGGCATAGCCTAGTGTGCCAAATCCGGTTGCCGAATTAATCCAGCCTTTAGATTGATCAGGTGAAAAATAAAGATTGCCAGTATAAATTACCTGAGTGGAATCACCAACGATAATGGCACCGGGTAAAGCTTTATTAAGTTGTTGTAAAAATTCAATCTGGCGGTTCATTTCCGGTGTGAGTTCAGATCGTGTTCTATCTTTCACGATAGCAGCTTTTTGAGCCCCTTTAGATGCAATATTTTGAGGTGATATCTTTGGCATGGAAAGCAAGAGAGCGCTGAGGGATAATTCTGCATCTCCAACAAGGGCAAGGTCAGCCGGGGCATTACGATGGATTTGTGTCGGGTCGATATCCAATCGTATCAAGGAGCCGGGGACAGCGAAATTACCGTCATAATACATATCAAAGTCCGTGGGGCCGAGCTCTGTTCCCACAGCAAGGACAACATCGGATTGTGCAATGAGTTCGCGTACTGTTGAAAGGGATGGACTGGCAGGAACTGCAAGAGGATGCTCTTCGGGGAGCAGACCGCGTGCATTAACCGTCATAACAACCGGACTATCGAGTGCTTCTGCCAATTCGCGTACAATCGCATGATCGCCTTTATAGCCACCACCAACAATAAGTAGGGGAGCTGATGCGTTTGAGCACAGCTCGGCAGCTTGTGCGATTGCTTGCGATGATGCCTGAGGTTTATCTAGAGGGAAAACATTATGAGAAAGTGGGAGGTGATCTGCACAGGCCGACATCAGATCAATCGGAATTTCAATATGAACGGGGCGTGGACGGCTGCTATTAAAGAGCGCAAAAGCACGGGCCATTGCTTGGGGTAAATCTGTGGGATCTGTTACAGAGTAACTAAAGGCAGAAATTTGCTCGGCAAAGGCGGTTTGGTTGGGTAGTTCATGAAGGTGGCCGTTGCCATGTCCCTGATCCTTGAGGCGGTTGACGCCAGATATCACGAGCATGGGGATGGAATCAGCATAAGCCTGGGCCATAGCGGTGGCGATGTTCGTCAATCCCGGCCCGGTAATGACGAGACATACTCCGGGCTTCCCACTAACACGGGCATAACCGTCCGCCATAAATCCGGCACCTTGTTCATGGCGCGGGGTATGGTGGATGATCTTTGATTGTGCCAGACCGCGATAAAGCTCTACGGTATGAACACCGGGTATGCCAAATACACGATCAACGTCATAACTCTCAAGGAGTTTGATAAGGTATTCACCAAGGGTCATTTTGTTATCTTCTTACACGTTGAATTTTAAGCGATTGCTCGATTGTCTATTCTTGAATTCACAAATTGGCACAGACGTTTACAGCCTTCGGTGAGCTGATCTTCGCCAAGGGTAAAAGAAAGCCTGATATGGCCATTTGCACTTTCCCCAAAAGGCATTGCATCGAGAACACAGACACCCGTTTGGGTATAGAGCTGTTCTGCGAAGTCTCGGCTGGTCATGCCAGTTGCTCTGATGTCAACGAGCAGGAACATACCTGCTTCTGGATTGTGTACGATTAGAGAAGGGGCATATTCCAAACATTTGAGCGTTAAATCTCTGCGGCGTTGATATATGGCTTTCATTTTTTTTGGCTCATTCGCCATATCTGTGAGTGCAACCATGGCCGCTTGCTGTGAAAATCCGGGTAGGCCATAGAGCATACACAAGGCTAGCTTTTCCATGGCCTGAACCAGATGTTCCGGTCCAATTGCCCAGCCAATGCGCCAACCTGTCATGGCGTGGGATTTAGACAAGCTGCTGATGGTGACGGTTCTTTCTGCCATGCCGGGGAGTGCGGCTATAGATAAGTGCTCACCGCTAAAGATCAGGTCCGCATAGACTTCGTCAGAAATAACCCAGAGATTGTGTTTGATGGCAATTTGAGAAATTCTAACCAACTCATCTCTACTTAAAACCACACCAGTCGGATTGTTGGGAGTGGTGATAAAAATGGCTTTGGTTTTCGGCGTAATGGCGGCTTCTATCGCTGATATATCTGGTCGAAATCTGTCCTCTGCGCGTTGTGCGACCCGAACGATTGTGGCCCCGGTTACCTGAATAGAAGCTTCGTAGGTAATGTACATGGGCTCAAGCGCAATAACTTCGTCTCCAGCAGTTGCAATACAGAGAGAAGAGGTGAAAAGGCCGCACTGTGCCCCGGCAAGAACGATCACGTTTTCAGGTGTTACAAGTTGCCCGGTTTGGGAAATATGACGCTTGGCAATGATTTCTCTGAGCGGCAGGCGTCCTCTGATTTCTGCGTAATGGGTATCACCAGAAGTCAGGGCATCACGGGCAGCTTGTGAAATTTTCTCTGGGGTCGCAAAATCTGGATCTCCAACGCTCATAATAATGACGTCGTGGCCTGAGGCATGATCGCTGAGGGCCTTCGCGTGAAGATCCCATGCCGATGCGCCTGTGCCAGTAACTCGTTCGGTGAGGGGAGAGAGCTTCATGTTTTTTGCCTGCAGCCAAAAGTACGATGACTGTCACCATTGGTATCATGGTGATCAGTTTTCCTATGATATAATTAACACAACTGAACGTTTGTTCAACTAGAAAAAATTTTGACCATTTTATCGTTACTTTTTCTATTATTTATCTTGTTACTCTTCTGGTTATTTACTTGGTTAATAACCAGGTTACTTTCTGGACTTTTCATTATGTACGATTAATGATTAGACTGTGCCTGACAATATTTCACTACGGATGATATGACTGATACACAGAAAATTTCCCCAAAATTCCGCAGGCATTCGCCCGATGAACGCAAAAGGGAATTGGTGGATGCGACCATAAAATGCCTAGAGAAAAAGGGCAGTGAGGGGCTTTCTGTACGGAGTATCAGTGCCGAAGCAGGCATTTCCATTGGGCTTATCAACCATCATTATCCAAGCAAAGATGATCTGATCGCGGATGCTTATGAAAAACTGGCCACAGATATTCTTCAGCACGTATTAGATCTGGTTCAGGAAAACGGCGGCAATCCCCGCGAGAGGATGAGCGCGTTTTTTAATGCCTATTTTTCTTCACACGTTCTTGATGAAAAAATCCTCCGGATCTGGATCGTGTTTTGGCACATGTCCGATAAGTCTGAAAAAGTGCGTCATTCCCATGACAAAACAAGCGAAGGGTTCCGTCAGCAGGTTGAAATAATGCTCCGTGATCTTGGGGCTCTTCCGGAAGTGCCGAATTTTAACTATCGTCTCGCCGCCATTGGCCTATCGGGTATGCTTGATGGCTTATGGCTGGAGTGGTGTTTGAACCCGACTTCGTTTGAGCCGAAAGAAGGTCTGCAAATTTGCGAAGCCTGGGTGGATTGCCTTATGTCTGGTTCTTTTAAACTATAGTTACATAAGTTAACACGTTGTCTGTAAATGATACTGTTGAATGTTGCAGAGGAGTGTTACAGAAAATTTGAATTTTCTAGTTGAACATGCGTTCAACTATGGTATCGTTCAAAACGCTGAGAAATACGACCTTAAAATACATCAGCAAAAAAGCAGATGAGCTTTAGGACCCAAGAAGCGGGATAACCCGTTCCGTCCTTATTCCTACAGGGAGGAAGTTATGAAACTACTTAAATATACATTGCTCGCAGGTGCCATGGTGATGGGCGCGACATCCGCGTTTGCAGGCGAAGCACTTGATCGTGTTATGAGCAAAGGCAAGCTTGTTGTCTCTACTGATGCTGAGTATCCACCGCAATCTTCCATTAATGCAGACAATGAACTGATTGGCTTTGATGTTGATGTTGGTCGCGCCATTGCTAAACAAATGGGTGTCGAAGCTGAATTTGTGACCCCGGGTTGGGATGTCATTACTTCAGGGCATTGGGCTGGCAGATGGGATATGTCTGTGGGGTCCATGACACCGACCAAGGAACGTGCAAAAGTCTTGGATTTTCCTGTTGTTTATTACTTCACACCTGCTGCTCTTGTTGTGCATGAAAAAAATACTTCAATTCATCAAACAAGTGATGCTTCTGGTAAGAAAGTCGGCGTTGGTGTTTCCACAACCTATGAAAGCTATCTAAACAAAAAGCTGGTCATTGATGCAGACGGCGTGCCTGAATTCTCATTTGTTATTAATGATGCGGATATTCGCACGTATGATTCAGATGTGCTTGCTCTTGATGATCTCCGTCTAGGGGATGGTGTCCGTCTCGATGCTGCCTTTACGGCTTTGCCAACCATACTCGAAGCTCAAAAAAATGGCTATCCGATCAAAGTTGTTGGTCCAGAGGCGCTGTTTATGGAACCTTTGGCAATTGCGACGGCAAAGGGCGATGCAGAACTCAATGCCAAGATTAAAGACGCTGTAACTGCCTTGCGCGCTGATGGCACTCTTTCGAAGATCTCGGAAAAGTGGTACGGCGGCGATCTTACGCAGTAACAACTGGATATCTGAACTGTGAACCAGATGTTTATGGAAATTTGGGAGCGGCCGTCAGCACGACGGTCGCTTTTCTTCATCCTGATCTACCTCTCTCTTTTGAGTATAGATTTTTCCAGTTTTTATGATGAGAGCACAAATTTTATCTTCGGAGTAACGGCCCAGATAGAGTTAACACGTAGTTTAATAGCTGCGGGGATTGTTCTTAATTTCG
This sequence comes from Kiloniella antarctica, assembly GCF_042682825.1. Classification (NCBI taxonomy): domain Bacteria; kingdom Pseudomonadati; phylum Pseudomonadota; class Alphaproteobacteria; order Rhodospirillales; family Kiloniellaceae; genus Kiloniella; species Kiloniella antarctica. The sequence continues at coordinate 45,966 of NZ_JBHUII010000004.1, read as the reverse complement.
TCTTAATATCTCGACTTCCGAAACGTATACAGCTCTACGTTACTTGGGCAGAGCTTCTTATTCTGTTCTTGTATTTTTTCTATAGCTTCGACCTCTCGTATAAGTACATCTGGGAAAGACTTCCTCATCTGCTTGGGTTTGGCTTGAAAAATGGTTTTCTTATGGGAACCGCCCTTACTTTGTTTATGTGTGTTATTTCAATAGCAGCATCAACAATACTTGCTTTGGTGGCAGCATTGGCACGGTTATCAAATAATGGTATCGCACTGGGTATTGCCACGTTTTATATCTCGTTTTTTCGGGGCACACCTTTAATTCTACAGATATTGTTGATTTATATCGGTTTGCCGCAAATTGGGATTATTCTTAACCCAATACCAGCAGCGATTATCGCGCTGTCTCTTTGTTATGGCGCTTACATGGCAGAGATATTTCGAGCAGGCATTCAAGCAATCCCCGCCGGACAGGGCGAAGCGGCGAGGGCTCTTGGCCTAAAGGATGGCCAGATCATGCGCTTGGTCATCTTGCCACAGGCGATCAGGCTTATTATCCCGCCGACGGGTAACCAGTTTATCGCGATGCTCAAGGATAGTGCTTTGGTAGCGACACTTGGGGCTTGGGAATTGATGTACATGGCGCGTCTACACGGTCGTGCTGAGTTTAAAAACATGGAAATGATGATTACGGCAGCTTTGATCTATTGGATGCTGTCAATGAGTATGGAATATTTCCAAGCCAAGATCGAACGCAAGTTTGGTAAAGGCATTGACGTCAACAGCGTGTGAAAGCTGTTGACGTCAATGTTACTAAGTTTTGTTCCGCTTGATCATCCGGGTCAGGAAAATAGGCACGACAAACACGATAACCAGCAGGCGTAAAGCGTGATGGGTCGTGACAAAAGCTGGATCGATCCCCATGGATAGGGCTGCCAGGGTCATCTCGGCAAATCCTCCTGGGGAGAGAGCCAGAATGAGAGCTTCAAAGCTGGCATCTGTGACGAGTGACAGAAGCGCCGATACAATCAAGGTAACGCTGAGCATCAAGAGTGCCATGATAACTGCAAGCACCATGATCTTACCGACCTGTTTCAGGGAATACCCGGCAAACCGTGCGCCTAATGCAGATCCCAAAGTCAGCTGTAACAAGATCGTCACCAACTCTGGCGGTTTGCCTTCAACAAGCCCGGCGGTGTGAACGATCGCACTGATTAACAGAGGTCCCGTCAGATGATAGGCTGGAAATTTTGCAACCTTTCCCAAAAGCAATCCGCCCCCGGCAATGGCCACTAAAATCAGGATGTCCCAGTGAGACCAGAACAGAATTATTTCTGGGCGTTCGACAGGCTCCAATCCTGACCAATAGGTGAGAAAGAGCGGAATGGCGAGCAGGATGGAAGCCACACGACAGGCGTGGGTCAAGGTCAAAGCCCTGACGTCTGCGCCGGCTTCTTCCCCCAGGAGGGACATTTCCGATAACCCGCCAGGAAATCCAGAAAAAATGGCCGTGATCCTGTCCATCTTAAGGAACTTACGGCAATAAAACTGCGCGACAAAAGTGATCAATGCCAAATATACGACGGCCGCAATCAGGGTTGGGATCCACTCACCAGCTCTGGCAACGACTTCTGGAGAAAAGGTTCCACCAAGCATGACGCCAAGTATGACCATGATAACAAGGCGGATTGGTTTCGATGCCCCAACGGGGGCACCGGAAAGGGACGCGATAACACTGCCGCTCAAGCACCCGAGCATCCAAGGAAGAGGGAGACCAAGTGTCCAAAACACGAGGCCTCCCAAAAAACCACACAGCAGGGTTAATGCAAATTGTGGTGCCATTCCGGTGAAAGACACTTTCTATCCTTCACCATCGTTTACTTTAAGGGCCTTGTTCCTGCGTATGTCCAGAACACCTTTGATCATCGGTGCCAAGAGGATTACAGCAGTTATCGCAAGAATAGATGCGGTAAGCGGACGTTCCCACATAAAGGAGATTTCACCGTCATAAATATCAAGCGAACGACGCAGGTTGTCTTCCATCAAACCACCAAGGATAAAGCCGAGAAGCATGGGGGCGAGCGGGAAATCGATTAAACGAAGGAAGATTGCGATGATGGCGACCAGAACCATGATCTGAATATCCATGGTATTTGCTGAAACCAGATAAACACCGATGAGAGAGAAGAACAAAATCAGAGGTGTCAAAATCTGTTTTGGCAGTGAGAGCAAACGCGCGATGTAAGGGATTAAGGGCAAGTTCAAAACCAGCAAAATAATATTGCCGATATACATGGAAATAATCACCGACCAGAACACGGCTGGATTTTCCACAAACAATCTAGGTCCCGGTTGGACACCGTAAGAAATCAAAGCACCAAGCATGACAGCCGTTGTGCCTGACCCCGGTATGCCCAAGGTCAGAAGTGGTACAAAAGATCCCGAACTTGCGGCGTTGTTTGCAGTTTCTGGCGCGGCCAGACCTCGAAGGCTGCCTTTACCAAACTTGAGTTTTTCTTTCGCGCTGGCAAAGTTACGTTCCATTCCATAAGCGAGGAAAGAAGCAATAGTTGCACCTGCGCCGGGAAGTACCCCGATGAAAAAGCCAAGAACGGAACTACGGGCCACAACAGGTGCCAGATCTTTAACTTCTTCTCTCGATATTTTCATAGAGCCAAGATTGCCCTTGGTGGCTTCTTCGGCTTCTTTTGACTTTGCTTCTGGCTTGAGAACGACCATCAAAGCCTCGGACAGGGCGAAGGTTGCCATGGCAAGGAGAAGGAAGCTCAAGCCGTCGATGAGATCGATTGCGCCAAAGGTAAAGCGCTGTATGCCGGACTGATCCTGACCAATTGTCGAAAGCATAAGACCGAGCATGGTCATGAGTATCGCGATTAGAAACTTTCCCTTACCCGCAAAGGCGGAAACGGCGGTAAGGCCGAGTATCATAAGGGCAAAATAATCTGCTGATTGAAAACTCAACGCGACAGAAGCAAGGGCAGGGGCTGCGATAAGCAAGAAAATTGCTGCGATGGTCCCGCCACTAAATGAGCTGTAGGCTGCAATGGCAAGCGCTTTACCAGCGTGACCTTGTTTGGCAAGAGGATAACCGTCAAATGCAGTGGCAACAGTGCCCGCAACGCCGGGGGCGTTGATCAGAATGGATGAGGTTGATCCGCCAAAAATAGCGCCGTAATAAACACCAGCCATCAAGATCATCCCGGTCGCAGGATCAAACCCATAGGTAATGGGGATCATAAGGGCAATGGCCGATATCGGGCCAAGCCCGGGCAGCATGCCGATAAAGGTTCCTGCAAAACAACCTACAAAAACCATGACAAGATTGATAGGTGAGACAGCCGTTGAGAGGCCCTGAAGAATACCGTCCAACATTAGTTGAGCCCCAAAAAGTTGATCGCTGGTTTGACGACGATGAAATAAAGTTCACCTTCTCTGAGCGTAATTTCGAGAAGTTGTGTGAGAATAAACCAGAATACGAGGGTTACCGGGATAGATGTAAGTAAGATAACTTTCCAACGCCGTTCTCCCAGCACATAAACACAGGCGGTCAAAAAGAGAATGGTCGCCAGATTAAAGCCGAGCCAATCAAAGCTCGCGCCGTAGGCAACCATAAGGGCCAAGAGAATAATGGTCCGACCCCAGTTCAGTCCTTTAAAGACCGAGAGAAAATCATCCGTTTCCCCGGTTTGGGGGAGAACGAGAAGAAGGAACGAGAGGACGCCCGTAATCCAGGCTAAGGCAGTTGGGAGGGTACTTGCCGTCATTGGCGCAAATTTATCACTCGGTAATGACGGTATATCTCCTGTCATATATCCATAAGTTATGGCAACGACAAGAAAGCATAATGCTCCTGCCTTTTCCTTACTGAGGGTCATCGATCTCGTTCCTTCGTCTTATTTTTATTGGCGGGTAAGGCTTACAGGAAGCCGAGTTCTCTCATGAGATCGCCAATGATACCTTCTTGTTCTTCAAGGAAGGTGTAGAAAATATCAGAAGGCTGGTAAACTTCGACCCAACCGTTACGTGCACGAACAGTTTCCCAATCAGCTGTTTCGTACATTTTTTCTAACGTAGCGTTATACTGAGCAACTTTTTCTTTTGATGTGCCGGGGGCCGCGAAATATCCGCGCCAATTCACAAAAGTAGCGTCAATGCCCTGTTCTGTGAGTGTTGGGATGTTTGGCGCATCACTGGTGCGGTTGGCGCCTGTCATTGCGAGAATGCGAACCTGACCACTACGTTCTGATTCAATTGCTTCAGAAAGGCCTGTTGAAAGAATGGATGTTTCACCAGAAAGTAAACCAGCCATGGCTTTACCACCAGCATCGTAGGGAATGTATTTTACATCGTTTGGATTACCGCCAGCAGCTTTAAAGGCTTGGGCAGCAACCAAATGGTCCATACTTCCGCGGGCAGAACCGCCAGCAATCTTTACTGATTTTGGATCGGCTTTGAAATCTGCAACGACCTCAGAGAATGTTTTGTATTTTGAATCAGCAGGAACCACAAAAGCTGCATAATCACCGATAACACCAGCAACGGGTACCAGATCACGGAAAGACTGAGGGAATACTTTGGTCAGAGAACGAATAACGATGGGCGTGGAATTCACCATCAGGGTATCGCCCTGACGGTCAGCTGTTTCAATCAAGTGCGCAATGGCTTTACCGCCACCACCACCGGACATGTTTTCAAAAGAAGCTGAACCAACAAGGCCTGCTTTGGTCAGGGCTTCACCTGTACCGCGCGCTGTGCCATCCCAGCCACCACCAGCACCGCCGGGGATAAGGAAGTGTATTTTATCAATGTCAGCAGCCGAAACTGATGAGAGAGGCATTGCCATCCCCACGCTGACAGCAGCAGCGGCCATTGATAGTACGAAACGACGAGATAATTTTGTTGTTTTGCCAAACATGAATTGGCCTCCGAGTCTGATTGTTAAATCGATGAACAACAAGACCGCCATTATTTAACAGCGTGGAGAGGATACTCAGAATAGATGCGTTAACAGACCAGGAAGATATCTGGGCTGTTAAAATATGTACTGTCTCCCCAGCCGCTATTATTATTTTTTGATGCGGTCTGTAATTCAATACAAGCAGACTAAGCGATAAAGCTGTCAGGACCCTGTCGTTAAGAATAATAAATATTTATCTGATGAAATTTACTTTAACGCTTTCATTGTTGCGATTAAAAATGGAAGTAATATCAGCATGATGAGAGAAGATATACCGTAAGTGATCGTATATAAGTTAGTATTAATTGAAGAGTAAATCCAGATCAGTATTAAATTAAAAACACAAATACTGAACATTGTAATGCGGGCTCTGAATTTATTATCTCGTAGCCAATTTTGATACCGTTCGAATTTTTCCAGATAACAAGCATAGAAATAGTGCAATGTTTTTCCATCAACTGATGTTTTATCGTAAAAGGTTAAGTTGTATTGAGTTTTTGTTCAGGGCTCGGCTTATTCACCCCGAAGGGCCTTGTTCCATTTGTTGATGGTTTTTCGGCGCTTAACCTGATCGAGATATACAAGCAATCTTGGTCCGACTTTGATCGGTTGCATGCTGCTTCGAGCTTGAGCAGCAAGAATTTCTTTTGGGCCTTGAGGTTCTACGGCAGGATGAACGGCGTTCATCTTTGCACTATGGGTTAAGACGTTCTGTCCGCGCTCGGAAAGCAGATATTCCAAAAACAGTTTACCAGACTCAGTTGATTTTGCAGCCTTAGGAATAAGGGCAAGGCGAGAGAGGACCGTAGTGTAATCCTCAGGGTAGAGAATACCGAGATCAGCTGAGGTCTGTAGGCTTGCTTGAGCATAAGAACCAAGCACGTTATAGCCGATTACAAATTTGCCGCTGCTTACGTTATTTATTATCGCGTTTGAGCTGGAATAGAGTTTCACGCCGTTGGCACCAAAGGTTCTTACGAGATCCCATATCCCTTTGTAGCGTTCGGAATCAACAGCCATGAATAAAAATCCAACGCCACTTCGTTCTATGTCATAGGTGGCTATACGACCAAATAAATCTGAATGTCGCTCCGCAAGAAAATCTGCCAACTCTCGGCGGTTTTTCGGTAAGGGGTGATCTTTGAAATAGCTTTTGTTGTAAATTGTAACCGCTGGCTCGGATGTGAATCCGAAGACTTCATTACGCCATAAAGACCAGCTGGGCATATCTTGAGCACTTGATATCTCAACGGTTTGGGCAAATCCGTCGTTGGCAAGTTTCATATGAAGATCCATTGCTGAACTTATGGCAATGTCTGCGGTTACGCCTTGTTCTAAACTCTCTTTTTGGATGCGTTCATATAACTCGAGTGATTGTAACTCATGATAGGTGATGGCAATTTCAGGAAAGATATCTTGAAAATCTTCAATAATGCCTTGAAAGATATCAACATCCGTTACGCTGTAAATGTTGATATTTATCTCTTCAGATTGATCGCTGCCTGGCGTGGGAACAGGTGCCGGAAAATCGAATGCTTTGGCGTAAAGATTACTTGAACAGAGAATGCTCAGAGACAGAGCAAGAAAACTGAGATTCAGGACCTGAGTTAATTTGGACAAAAGATGGTTTAAAGTAAAAATGGAATTAGTGCCCCTGTACGGATTTTATTTTTATTCGACCGGCCATTTACTGGCTTTTGATAAATTTTGGTTGTTCGTAGAGTAGGTGTGAAAACTGTCGCCAACCTGTCATATGTGTTTTTTTCACCTATTCTTGTAACCCAGCCTTTTCAAAAAGCACAGAACAACGTTAGTCTTTCGGCTATGAGAATATTAGTAGTGGAAGATAACGCCGCTTTGGCTGATGGCATTTCAAGTGCGTTAACGCGTATGAAAATGGCTGTGGACGTGGTTGGTGACGGGATTGATGCGGATAGTATTTTACGCACCCAAGAATTTGATCTGGTGGTTATGGATCTAAATCTCCCGGGATATGATGGCCTTGAGGTTCTTAAACGATATCGTCAAAATACTGGAAAAGCACAGGTTTTGATCCTTACTGCCCGTGACCAACTCAGCGATAGGGTTAAGGGGTTGGATCTTGGAGCAGACGATTATTTAACGAAACCATTTGATTTGGTTGAACTAGAGGCGCGTGTTCGTGCCTTACTGCGCCGTCAAAGTGGTATGAAATCCCCTGAAATAAAAGTAGGGGAGCTGGTTTTTAACAGTGTTGCAAGACGGATCTCTTTGAATGGAAAGGCGTTGGATATTCCAAGGCGAGAGTTTTGTCTGTTAGAACTTCTTATCAGTAAGGCTGGTCATGTCATCAGTAAGGAACAAATATCTGATGGTCTCGCAAATTTGGATGAAGACATAAGTCCAAATGCAGTAGAGCTATATATCAGCCGGCTCAGGAAAAGATTGTCACCAGCGAAGATCAATATCAAGACGGTTCGTGGGCTTGGCTATCTGATGGAGAAATAATGAGCTGGCAACGAAAATCCCTCCGCCGTCGTTTGTTGCTCTGGCTCATGGGCTCTTTGGCGATTATATCTGCCCTGATGTTGTTCGAAGTAAGATCCAGTGCGACCAAAGCCGCAAATGAGGCTTATGACAGGGTTCTACTTGGATCTGCATTGGCGATTGCTGAGCGTGTTGTCGTCGTTGGTGATGCCCTCGAAGTCGATGTTCCATATGTTGCATTGGAAATGCTTACTTCTGCGGCTCAAGATCGGGTTTTTTATCAAGTAACGGGGCCGGGAAACCAGTTTATCACCGGCTATAATGATCTCCCAACAGTAAGTTTAGATGAGATACCGCAAAATGGATCCCCGCTTTTTTTTGATGCTGATTATCGTGGCGATGCCATTCGAACAGGGGTGATATCCAGGCACTTATCTGGGGCCCGTTTGTCCGCGCGTTTTACGGTAATGGTGGCTGAAACTGTTGAGGGACGAAATAGACTTATCCGGGAAATGGTTACCGCATCTATTATGCGCCAACTGGTTTTAATTCTGGTGGCAGGTATCGTTATGTGGATTGGTATTGGGTGGGGCTTAAAGCCCCTTGTCCGACTGGAAGCTGCTCTTAATCGAAGAACCCCTTCTGATTTACGCCCGATTGAGCACGAAGTGCCGCGTGAAGTACGCCATCTGATAGAGGCAATCAATGATCTTATGCACCGATTAGAGGCATCGTTTGAAGCCATGCAACGCTTCACATCTAATGCGGCTCATCAATTGCGCACTCCCTTGGCTGCTATTCAAACGCAGGCTGAGTTGGCGATAGATGAAACCAACCCGGAAAAAACACGGAAAAGATTGGAGCACCTTAGTCGAAGTACAAAGCAGACATCGCGGCTTATTAATCAATTACTTAGTCTTGCAAGGGCCAATCAAGCAGGCACTGCGCAAGACAATGAAGATTTTCAAACTGTGGAAATTGACCTCAAGGGAGCATGCGAGCAGGTTACAAGAGAATTTGTTCCCTTGGCTGTAAGTAAGAATATAGACCTTGGTTTTGAGAGCACAACGGGTTGTTTTAAGGTTAATGGTAATAGAGAGCTTATTGAAGAGGCTCTTAAAAATTTGATTGATAACGCCCTGAACTATTGTCCAAAGGATACAACAGTTACAGTACGTTTAAAAAATGAAAACAATCAGGTATTACTTGAAGTTGAAGACAATGGACCCGGTGTTGCATTAAGTGAAAGATCAAAGGTATTTGAAAGGTTTTATCGTTCGGAAACCAGAGACGATGAGGGCTGTGGTTTAGGTTTGTCAATCGTGCGTGAAATAATGGAACAGCACAGTGGAGGCGTAACATACCGAAATGTATCTTCTGGAAAAGGTTCGTGTTTTGTGATGATTTTCCAAAGTGTATTGAACAATTAATGTCATTAAAGAACGATAAGCTTAAAATAAAAAGTGGCGAGAATATATCCCGCCACTTTGATCTTAGGTTTATGTGATTAATCCTGCTATCCGATTACAGAGCCATCATCGCGGGTTACGGCTACAATTGCAGACCGCGGAGCCGTTCCTTCACCACCGGGGAAAGTGCTATCACCTTTTTCACCTGGATGTTGGATACCAACAAAAACCGTTCTACGGTCTTCGCTCCAGGTTATACCTGTTACTTCACACTCTTTAGGCCCGACCAAAAATCGTTGAATTTCACCTGTTTCAGTATCGCCAATCAGCATTTGATTGTTACCCATACCGGCAAATTCATCTTTGTTGGAATAATTACCGTCTGTTTGGATCCAGAGCTTTCCATTGTTATCAAAGGAAATTCCATCCGGTGAGTTGAACATATTGTGCTGATCAATGTTTTTCGATCCAGCATAGGCATCTTGATGAACAGTTGGATTGCCAGCCATAGCAAAAAGATCCCATGAGAATTTATCAGACGTATGGTTTTGATTTTTAGGTCTCCACCGTACAATCTGTCCATACAGGTTGGCCGCACGCGGGTTGGGACCTGTCAAAGGCGTTTCATCGCCCCCGGCATTCGGCTTTTTACCACGATTTTTGTTGTTGGTTAGGGCACAGTATATTTCAGCCTTTTGGGGATGAGAAGCAACCCACTCTGGACGATCCATCGTTGTTGCGCCCACAGCCGAAGCAGCCTGTCGGGAGTAAATACAGATCTCTGCTTGAGATTTCATCCCCGTTGTTTCTGGGGATAGCTCTAACCACTGGCCTGTTTGATCATCATTAAACTTGGCGACGTAAAGTTTACCGTTGTTCAAAAGATCTGTGGTTGCGCCACCTTCAACGTATTTTTCGTCCGAGACAAATCGGTAAATAAATTCGCCACGTTCGTCATCACCCATATAAACCACAACATGGCCATCTTTATTGACGACAACTTCGGCATTTTCGTGTTTGAAACGACCAAGCGCTGTACGTTTTTTCGGGGTTGATTGGGGATCCATGGGATCGATTTCAACGATATAACCCGCGCGATTGGGCTCATTCGGGTTTTTGCTGATGTCAAAACGTTGATCTTCTGTGGCCCAGCCATAGCCCCAGTCTTCATTTTTGATGCCGTAACGTTTAAGCGCATCGCTTGGGATATAATTTTCATCACTGCTCGAGAAATAACCGTTGAAGTTTTCTTCACATGCGAGATACGTGCCCCAAGGGGTGCGTCCGTTACCACAGTTATTCCAGGTACCAAGAGATTGTGTGCCTGTCGGATCGGCTTCTGTTTTTAACAGGGCGTGACCGCGAGCCGGGCCGGTAATTTCCATGGGGGTGTCGGCTGTTATACGACGGTTGAACTGTGAATCTTTAACAATCGACCATGCTTTGTCATTTTGTTCAATTTCAACAACAGTTACACCGTGAGCCGCTTTACCTTTGCGGATATCATCAGCCGTTTCAGGGAGTTTGCTCTCGCGATTATCATAGATAATGTCACGATTGGTGTATTCATTATTGGAAACAAGAATATTACGGCCTTTGACTGTAAACAGAGACATACCATCGTTGTTATCGCCAATTGATAGCTCTTGGCTCTCACCTGTGCCCCGGGTTTTATGATCAAATTCAATCGACTTGGACCATAGTGGATCACCCCACTGGGTAACAACTTGCCATGAGTAACCTTTAGGAACGGTGATCGTATCCAGGCTATTGGTTTTAACCGGTTCAAAATCAAAAACATTAGATGCCTGAGCTTTCATCGGTGTTAAAGCTGTTGTTCCAAGAACCAGGGCCGATGCACCAATGGCGAGACCGCCACCGAGGAAGCCACGGCGGGACATAGCTTTTTCAATAATTTTTTCAAAGTCTGTTACTTCAGGACCAGGATTTATGATTTCATCAAAATCGTCGAAGGATAGGTCTGATGCAATTTCTCGATTGTTATGGTTGGTCATAGTGCACTCCTGAGCGCTCCTCCTTTCATTGAGGAGGAAACTGTTATTGAATACCTAACGACTACAGGCAGTGTTTTGCAGAATAATGACACTTCTTGGAAGCTTTAAAATAAGAATACTAAAATACAAACCTACGCGATCCAATAAATTGCACTCTCTCTTTGGAGAAATAACGATGTGTCAAAACACAAAGAGAGTACAAAAGGAAAGTTGGCTAAGGGCGGCATACAGGATCTTTTTATAAGAAAAATGCTGGCCCTTATTGTAAGAGACCAGCATTTTTATTCAGGTAGAGTATACAGGGATCGGTTTAAACCAATTCAGGCATTCCTTTTGAAAAGGGAAGCTTGGTAATGGTTTTACCTGTTGCGGCTAAAATAGCATTGGCAACGGCCGGGCCGATGGGGGGCACGCCAGGTTCCCCAACACCTGTTGGTGCGGCTTCACTTGGTACGATGTGGACTGAAATGTCAGGCATTTCATCAATCCGAAGGGGTTCGTAATCGTGGAAATTAGATTGCTCCACGATACCTTCGTCGAGTGTTACTTCATTACGTAATATTGCCCCGAGACCAAAGCCGATACCGCCCTCCATTTGGGCTTCGACAATGCTTGGATTGACGACAATGCCACATTCGACTGCACACCAGACCTTTTCAACCTTTAAAGTGCCGTCATCAAGGCTGATTTCGACAACTTGAGCCACGACGGAATTAAAACTTTCGTGGACAGCAACACCCCGGTAACGACCTTTTTTAACTGGGCCACCCCAATTCGATTTCTCCGCAGCCAGATTGAGTGCGGCGAGATGACGAGGATGATCTACGAGCATAGAGCGGCGGAACTCTACCGGGTCACGGTTTCCTTTTTTTGCAAGTTGATCAATAAAGGTTTCTGTTGAATAGGCTGTATGTGTTGATCCAACTGATCGCCACCAAAGAACCGGAACTTTCACATCTGTTGTTGTAAGTTCAACCGAAATATTAGGCACTTTGTATGGAAGGTTAGAGGCACCTTCGACCGAAGTTGCGTCAATGCCGTCTTTTATCAAAAATCCTTCAAACGCCGTACCTGTGACAATGGATTGTCCTACGATCTTGTGTTGCCATCCGACAATATTCCCTTTGTCATCCAAGCCAGCTTTTAGCGTATGATGATAGGCTGGGCGATAACGGCCGCCCTGAATATCATCCTCACGCGTCCAGATCAATCGGACAGGCACCTTGCCTTTTATGGCTTTTACGATCATAGCAGCCTCTGAAACCATATCGGAATCAGGGGTGCCACGCCGTCCAAAGCTACCACCAGCCAATAGCGTATTAATTGTTACCTGTTCTGGTTTTAATTCTAAAATGGCGGCTACGGTATGTTGATCACCCGTTTGGATTTGAGATCCAGCCCAAACTTCAGCACCTTTTTCTGTTAACTCAATCAGGCAATCAAGAGGTTCCATTGGTGCATGTGCCAAATAAGGAAAATCGTAACTTGCCTCTATTGTTTGTGTTGCGCCTTCAATTGCTTTAGAAGAATCGCCGTCATTACGGGAGGAAAGTCCTTGTTTTTGAGCGAGTTCTTTATATTCAGCCATGATCTGATCGGTGCCACGCATCTCTGCGTTGCTATCATCCCATTCAACAGAGAGCGCTTCGCGTGCTTTGATCGCAGCCCAAGTATTTTTCGCCATAATGGCGACACCGCGCGGGGTTGCCAAAGCACCAACATAACCTTTGACCTTTTCTGCTTCTGTCGTGTCATAGGATTTAATTACACCGCCAAACCGTGGAGGTCGTTTAACCACAGCGGTTACCATGCCGGGGCGTTTTATATCCTGAGTGTAGATCGCAGTACCGTCGGTTTTACCTGCGATATCTTTTCTGACAACTTTGTTGCCGATCAACTTGAACTGATCAATAGATTTTAGTGTGATTTTTTCAGGAACAGGTTGGAGGGCAGCCTGCTCTGCAAAATCACCAAATGAGGCTGACTTTTTGGTGTTTTTATGTGTGATAATCCCGCTATTGACCGTGACTTCAGAGATTGGTACTTGCCAAGTCGTTGCCGCAGCCTGCACGAGTAACGCTCGAGCTTTAGCACCAGCTTCACGTAATTGCATCCACGAGTTTGCGATAGCTGTTGAGCCGCCAGTTCCCTGAAAGGGACCCCAATGAAGGTTATTGTATCGGCTGGCATCCGCAGGGGCAGCTTCGATCCGGATATTATCCCAATCGGCGTCGAGCTCTTCCGCTAATATCGTTGCAAGTCCAGTATGACTGCCTTGGCCGAATTCGATGTGTTTAGCGATCACAGTTACAAGGTTATCAGTTCCAATACGAACAAAAGCATTGGGCGTAAACGTTTTATCAGAGTTTGCTGCGGCAAGGCCTTTGCCAGTCATGTGAAAGCCAACTAGAAGACCTGTGGTAACGCCTGCAGTTCCTTTGAGGAAAGAACGACGCGCGGAATTCATTTCTGTTTTTGTACTCATAACTTATGCCTCCATCAAATCAGAAGCATGATGGATAGCCTTGCGTATACGTACATAAGTTGCACAACGACAAACGTTTCCGCTCATGGCCTCATCTATATCTTCATCACTCGGTTTTGGGTTTTGGGCGAGGAGCGAGGTCGCAGACATAATCTGGCCAGATTGGCAGTATCCACACTGTGGAACCTCTATTTCTTGCCAAGCTGCCTGTATGGCTTTGGCTGCTTTACCTTCTAGCCCTTCAATCGTGGTGATATTTTGATCGGTAGCATCACCGAGCGTGGTTTGACAAGAACGTACAGGTTCGCCATCGATATGAACGGTACAGGCACCGCATAAACCTGCGCCACATCCAAATTTTGTGCCAGTAAGGCCGATCTCATCACGGATGACCCAAAGCAGAGGCGTATCCGGATCAGCATCAACCGACCTTTTTTCGTCGTTTAGATTGAAAGTGATCATATTCGTATTCCTGACAATTTCTAATTTCATGGCTTCTCTCTTATGGGAAGCTGCACTTATTAAACTAGGGAATGCAGGGGTGTTATAATAGATCAGTTCTTGGGATAGTTTATCAAAATCTTGGGGCCAAGGGTTTTTATACCCGAACTTCTCGATATTTTGCGGGCGTTATGCCGGTAATACGACGGAATGCCTGAGTAAAATTACTCTGACTGTTGTAACCAACTTGATAGGCGATTTCTGCTGTCGATAGGCCAGAAGTCATAAGGAGTGACTTTGCTCGTTCAATGCGGCGATCTGCTAAGTAACGATGGGGAGGTAAAGAGGTTAAGTCCTTAAATGTTTTAGCAAAGTGGTAGCGGCTCATATGAGAAATTCCAGCAAGATCATCCAGTGTTATTGGCTGATCAAGATTATCCTCTATGTATTCAATCGCTCGTTTTATACGGGGATCATTTGTTTGAGTAGCCGTTTCTTCCAGTTGGCCATGCGCGCGATATAAATGCGCGGCCAAGGCAAGTGTCATAGTATCACGATAAAGCGCGGAATAAACATCATCCTCCTGACTTGCTTGATATAAATTGAGGGCCATCTGTAATATACTGGGGTCTTCCAAACAGGTGATCGGGAGATGAGGGACGGCCTGACCTTCCGGGAGTACATCGCGTAGAGTTGAAAGGGGTAAGCGAAGCCTTAAACTGCGTGATTGGGTCTCGTAGCTACAGTTGATGCTTGTTCCTGCGGGAAGCATCCAGCCCGTCCCTGTATTATAATCAACAAGGTTGCCTGATGTATGCCGTTTGGTGACTGGGGCAAGCATGAAATTCAATGTCAGCTCATGGGTAGAGAAGACGCAATCGCCCTGTCTTGTTTCGTTTACTTCAATTGTCCCTGTGCGCCAGGAATTGGATAAAGATTCAAGAGATCCCAGTTTATCAACGGTTTCGGTGTCTAACATCAATCTACTCCCCAAAGCTAGTTGCTTAGATAGGGAGAAAAGAACGAAACTACAACGTTCATCGATAAATAAGTGTTTGTGAGCATTATTGTGGGCAACAGGTATATAGACTGAATAAGCAGAGAGAGCTTTCCACCATATTTTTACAATTAGCTGATCATCTTAATTCTTACATTAACGTTATTTGATTTTATAAAAATCGCGTTCTTGGAAGTTAATTGTAAGGTTAATGTCTCTAATTTACCCCCAAGAACTCTGATTTTCTTGATTACATAATGTAGAAACCGTACCCGGCTAATATAATCACAACAGCGCCGACATAGAGCCATAATTTCGACTTTTCAGAAGTATTTTGTTTTTGAGTTTGAGCGCCTGTGTTGGCATTTTTATTTTGATCTCCCAGGCTTTCATCTTCAGAGTTGGTAACGAGTTCTCCAAATTTCTCAAAAAATTCGGCGGACAGTTTTCGCGCTGTTGAATCAATCAAGCGAGTGCCAAGTTGAGCAATCTTCCCACCAATATTAACGGTCACGGTGTATTGAAGCAGGGTACCATCAATCTCTTCTATAAGTTTGATATCGGCCCCACCCTTTGCAAAGCCAGCGGGGCCTCCTTTACCTTCTCCTGTGATGGTATAGCTTTCAGGAGGGTTAAGATTAGAGAGCTCAACAGTACCCTTTAGCTTAACTTTCACAGGCCCAATCTTCAGGGAAATTGTAGCGGCCATATCGGTTTGTGATGTTTTTTCTAATGTTTCACAACCTGGAATACATTGTTGTAAAATTTCTGGGTCATTGAGTGCCGCATAAACTGTTTCGCGGGACGCATTGATTTTTTGTTCGTCTTTTAGTTCCAAAGAAAAAACTCCTGTCGTTTGGAATAATCAGCAACAGGCCGGCAATACGATAAACTGCTTGAGCCAGTAACTGTAGTCGTTGGGGGTGTCTATGTCCGTCGTATGAGATGCGCAGGTGACGTCCAGTCGGTGTACATCCTGAGGCCTGTTTTCTATCAGGCGCCGACATCCGGCCTGAAGAGAACCATTTATAATTTCATCTGTAAGCCTTTTTGGGATTAAGATTGGATTTCCACGTTTTCCTGAGAAATAGGGAACAACAATTTTTTCACAATTATTGTGTGTAAAGCCTTCCAAGATCCTTTGATAATCTCCTGATGTCAGATCAGGCATATCTGCTAAGGCAATCATGATACCTTGTGTGCTGGGTTTTATTTTCTGAACGCCGCATTGTACCGATGACATTTGGCCAGAAGAGTAATGCTGATTGAATATAAAATTGAGGTTAAGGCCATCGAGTGTCTGTTTAACCAAATTAGCATCGTGACCCGTTATCACGGTTACTGGACCTATGTTTGACTTAATCAACTGGCTTGCGACAAAACGTACAAGGGGTTGCCCTCGAAATGGCATAAGGAGCTTGTTACGCTCACCCATACGCTTTGATAACCCGGCGGCAAGTAGGATGATTTCTATGTTAGGAATTGGACTTGGCATTGTCATCTTATGCCGTCATGTTTTTGGTATTTAAGTTTTGATTGCAAGATACTAACCCAAGCCTTTGATAAGAAACTATTTCTGAAATTACAGACAAAGCAATTTCTTCGGGTTCAATTGCGCCTATATGGAGCCCCGCAGGAGCATGAAGGTCTTGTAATAATGTATGATAGTTTTGATCTTCAGAACAAAGTCGCTGTGTTAAGGCGGTGATTTTTTTTCGACTACAGACCATACCTTTGTATCCAGCATTGGTTGTCACGATTGCTCTAAGAGCTTCTGAATCCCGTTTTCCTTGTGTTGCAACAATGACAGCATCAATCGTCGATAACTTTAGGGGCGCGAGGTTAAAGTCATCCAAATATAAAGATGCATCTGGCATTTTGATTTGGTCTTCTTTGGCTGTGGCAACAATCACCCGATACCCTAAGCCCTTTGCAAGGGGTAAAATTGCTTGCGCAATCGGGGAGGCGCCACAAATCAGTAGAGTTTTTGGTGCTCGCATGGGTTCTAAAAATACTTCAATAGTGCCTCCGCTAGGACAACTGGATCTGTGCAGCTGTATGCCATCTATATCAACTGTTGATACGACATCTTCTTTTGGTTTTATCCGGATCATTTTGGGTTGCCCGTCTTGTAAACATTCAAGGGCACCACGTCGAACCGCACCTGTCACACAACCTCCTCCGACAAAACCAAAGAGATCGCCATCAGGAATGATAACGGCCTTTGCTCCCGGTCGGGCTGATGTTGAATCTGCTGTACGCAAAATTGTTGCTATGCAAAAGGAAGTCCCTTCTGCCCGAAGCTTTTCAATGAGATCCAAAGTTGAATTTGATGTGGTCATCTCTATCGCCTTTATAATTTGGCAAGTTCGGGTTCGATTTCAGCCATTGCGTTAAGGGTATTTGCAGCTGAAAAATGATCTATGTAAGGAAGAGCAGCTGTCATTGCCGCTGTTATAGGTTCGTAATTTCGCCATCCCAAAAGAGGGTTTAACCATATGAGGCGCTTTGCTCTTTTCTTGATTTGTTGCAATTCTTTGGCGAGAGCTTCTGCTGGACCAACTTCATAACCATCACTTAGGATCATGACGACGGTACGTCCGTTGAGCGCTTTCTTCGCGTAAGTCTCATTGAAGATCCCAAGGCACTCCCCAAGCTTGGTACCGCCTCCAAATCCTTCGGCCATCAGTGAGAGCTTTGTCATGGCCCGCATGGAGTTATTATCGCGCACAGCGTCGGTGACACGTATCAGTTTGGTATGAAAGAGAAAGGCATCGCTATCAACCCATTGGCAAACCAGACCTTTTACGAATTGTAGGAAAAATCGGCTGTAATGCTTCATTGATCCGGATACATCAAGGAAGACAACAATCCGTACCGGGCGATCAGGAATAGAACGTTTACGGAGTTCAATCATATCTCCGCCATGTTTAATGTTTGCGTGGATGGTGCGCCTAAAATCGAGCCAACGACCATTTTTCTCAATACGTCGACGGCGAGATAAGCGGTATCTAATCGCAAGTGCCAGTTTATAGGCGAGGGCTTCTGCCTCAGCTATTTCCATTGGGTTAACAAATTGACGAAAGTCTATTTTAGCTCGGCCTGTTTTCTCTGAAGCGATTAAGCGTCCAGATGCTTGTCCTTCGATATTTTGCTGTTCCAGAGTTTCCACTTGCGGAGCTTGGCTTGTCGTGTTGTCAGATTTTTCTCCAAGGTGGTCGCGCCATGCCTTAGGAAGAGGAGGATTTGATTTGATAGAACTGTTACTTGGTAATGGACTGTTGCGTGTTTTTCCGCGTTTATGCCAGTAAGCCTCGAATAATACGTCAAATTGCTTCCAATCGTCGTAGGAACTTGCCAGTAAAGCTTTTAGCCGTCGCTGGTCTTCTTGTTCATTGCCGATCGTTTTTGAGATAACGGATAAAGCGTACTCTGTTTCTTTGGGACCAAGGTTAAATCCATTCATTCTCAAGTGCTCAACAAACCCTTGCATAGGTAGTATCAATGGATTTTTTTGAGTAATGAGAGAAGTATCAGTCACGATTTATGCCGCTTTCCCGGCAAGGCGACTTGTGACAATAGGTGTAATCGATTTCAGATCTGTCTCAGTTTTTAACAAGCAGATTAAAGATTGTTGAATTCTTTCCAAATCACCGTCAAAGCTCCGGATATTTAAACCAGTCAATGCAGCAGCCCAATCAAGCGTCTCTGCCATACCAGGAATTTTCTCCAGCTCTTCCTTTCGGAGTGCTTGTACAAATCGAGAAATTTGATCTGCAAGTAAAGGTTCTATGTTGGGAAGGCGGGCAAGAATGATCTCTAACTCTTGCTCTTGGTTTGGAAAATCCGCGTAGGAATAAAGACAACGCCTACGTAGAGCATCCGAAAGTTCGCGTGTTCCGTTGGATGTCAAAATCACCTGCGGTATTGATGTTGCTTCTATGGTGCCAAGTTCTGGGATCGTCACCTGAAAATCTGAAAGAAGCTCTAAGAGGTAGGCTTCAAATTCGCTATCAGCACGATCGATTTCATCGATCAGAAGGACGGGCGATTTTTTTTGACGTATAGCTTGAAGGAGAGGGCGTTCCAGAAGAAATTTTTCAGAAAAAATATGCTCTTCTACTTTTGTTGTATCCTGCTTTTGTGATTCTGAAACCTTGATCGACAATAGTTGTTTTTGATAATTCCACTCGTATATCGCACTCGCGGCATCTAACCCTTCGTAACACTGAAGGCGAATGAGCTGAGTTTCCAATACCGTGGCAAGAGATTTTGCGATCTCGGTTTTACCAACGCCGGCTTCGCCTTCAAGTAAGAGGGGGCGCTTAAGGTCTATCGCAAGCTGTAAAGCGGTGGCTAGGTTTTCATCTGCAATATAATTGACGTCTGCCAGCTTGGTTTTAAGTGATATTGTTTTGGGCATAACCATACTCTTTTAAGAGGGTAATCAGGTACTGAAGGTTCTCATAAATATAACGGTCTTCAGTACCTGATATCAGTGAGTTAACCTGTTAACCCGAGACGTTGAGCCGTTTGCCATACCCGCCAATGATCGTGTGGCATTTGGGTGTGCACCAAGCCTTTGTGTGCAAAGGCATCGTTTACAGCATTGGATAAGGCAGGAACCCCACCAACGTTCGGGCTCTCACCAACGCCTTTGGCACCTATCGGGTGATGGGGACTTGGTGTTACAGTAAAGTCTGTCTCATAAGTTGGTGTCTCTACTGCTGTTGGCAGGTAGAAATCCATAAGACTGGCACCTTTGACGTTACCAATTTCATCGTAAGAGATATCCTGTCCCATCGCGATGGCAACGGCTTCTGTCAAACCACCATGAACCTGTCCCTCAATAATCATTGGGTTAATTCGGGTTCCACAGTCATCAAGTGCATAAAATTTTCTGATGTCTGTAACTCCAGTATCAACATCTACATCGACGACACAGAAATAAGCTCCAAATGGGTAAGTCATATTCGGCGGATCGTAATAGGATACGGCTTCAAGCCCAGGCTCTAACCCGGGAATGGCCTGATTGTATGACGCAAAGGCGATTTCTTTCATGGTTTTATGCGCTTCAGGATTACCCTTGATCTGAAAACGATCGACATCCCACTCTAGATCCCCTTCGTGAACCTCTAAAAGGTAGGCCGCAATCATCTGTGCCTTTGCCCGAATTTTACGTCCAGCCATTGCCGTTGCTGCGCCTGCAACCGGGGTTGAGCGTGACCCATAAGTCCCCAAACCATAAGGTGCGGTATCTGTATCACCTTCTTCAAGGGTAATATCTTCTGCTGGAATACCGATTTCAGAAGCTACAATTTGAGCAAAGGTTGTGGCGTGGCCTTGACCTTGGCTAATTGTTCCTAAACGGGCGATTGCTGAACCAGTTGGGTGAATACGGATTTCACAAGAATCAAACATTCCTAGACCAAGGATGTCGCAATTTTTTACAGGGCCAGCACCAACGATTTCAGTAAAGAAAGCCACACCGATCCCCATCAGATTACGGGTTTCTCCGCGATCAAAGGCCGTCCGGTTTTCAGCTTGCTCGGCCCGGAGTGCTGGATAATTCACTGCCTTTGTGGCTTGGTCCATTGCTGTATGATAATCACCGGAATCATATTCCCAACCCAGAGCAGACTGATATGGGAACTGTTCTTTTTTGATGAAGTTCTTTATCCGGAGTTCTACCGGGTCCATATCCAGCTTTCTGGCCAAAACATCAATCATGCGTTCGATGAGATAGGCAGCTTCTGTAACGCGGAAAGAGCACCGATAGGCAACCCCACCAGGTGCTTTGTTTGTGTAAACTCCATCTACACCAACGTAAGCAATCGGGATATCATAAGACCCGGTTACAATGTGGAAAAAACCTGCTGGAAATTTAGTCGGATCAGCACAGGCATCGAATGCCCCGTGATCGGCAAGAACGTGAGTCCAAAGGCCTGTGATTTTACCGTCAGCTGTTGCGGCAATCTTACCCGTCATGTGGTAATCACGTGCGAAAGCGGTTGATGTCAGGTTCTCAATCCTGTCTTCCACCCATTTGACTGGCTTACCCGTGACGATAGATGCCACAGTTGAACAGATGTACCCGGGATAAACCCCAACCTTGTTACCAAAGCCACCCCCAATATCGGGCGAGATCACTCGGATATTGTGCTCTGCAATGTTGGTAATCAACGACGCAACCGTTCGAACGGCGTGTGGCGCCTGAAAAGTTCCCCAAAGTGTGAGCTTACCATTGATTTTGTCCATGGAAGCGACACAACCACAAGTCTCTAGCGGGCAAGGGTGAACGCGTTGGTAAGTGATTTTTTCTTCAACCAGGACTTCTGCATTATTCAAAACCTGTTCGGTGCCTTCTTTGTCACCTTCTTCCCATAGAAAAATGTGGTTGTGGTGTTTGCGAGGGCCGTGTGCCCCTTCCATTTTATCTTTGATGTCTTCGCGTAATAACGGCGCATCGTCATCCAGAGCTTTGAAGGCATCGTTAATGACCGGGAGCTCTTCGTACTCAACTTCGACGAGTTCAACCGCATCAGCTGCGGCATAACGATCGTGGGCCACTACAAAAGCGACTTCTTGATTTTGGAAGAGAACCTTTTCATCGGCGAGGACGGCTTGAACGTCACCGGCAAGTGTAGGCATGTAGTGCAGATTAAGTGGCTTTAAATCTTCTGCAGTGAGAATGGCCACAACACCTGGCACGGCAAGAGCAGCTTCTTTATCAATAGATATAATACGAGCATGGCCATATGGACTGCGGACAAAATCACCAAAGAGCATACCGGGTAATTTAATGTCATCGACATAATTACCTGTTCCTTGGGTGAATCGGGCGTCTTCTACGCGTTTACGGGATGATCCAAGGCCTTGAAGTTTTTCAATGCGTTCTTCTCTGGATATCGGGGATTGCACATTCATTTTATTCTGCAGCCTCCTGTAAAGATAGTTCCTGGCTTGCAGCCATAATTGACTTCACGATATTTTGGTATCCGGTACATCGACAGAGGTTGCCAGAGATCCCATACCGGATTTCGGTTTCGGTTGGTGTTGGGTTTTCTTTTAAAAGTCGATAGGCGCGGGTGATCATGCCCGGTGTACAGAAACCACATTGCAGGCCGTGGTTTTGACGGAAAGCTTCTTGAATAGCATGCAACGTCCCATCGGGATGTGCGATACCTTCGATGGTTGTTATGTCGCTACCATTGGCTTGACCGACGAACATTGTACAGGATTTGACCGATTTTCCGTCGATATCCACGGTACAAGCTCCGCAATGGCTTGTGTCACATCCTATATGAGGTCCGGTGATATTTTGGTCTTCTCTTAGAAAATGGATTAGCAGAGTTCGGGGATCTGCTTTAGCTTCGATTTCTTGACCGTTTATAGTCATCTTAATATCGATGTTTGACATTTATTTCTCCAACACTCCTTGGGGCGTTATCCAAGGATGCCTTATCAAAAAACATATGAGGTTCTATTGCGCGCGGCTATGGGCTTTGGCTATGGCGCGTTCAACCATGATGCCCGCTACGTGTTTGC
The DNA here is from genome assembly GCF_042682825.1 of Kiloniella antarctica. NCBI lineage: Bacteria > Pseudomonadati > Pseudomonadota > Alphaproteobacteria > Rhodospirillales > Kiloniellaceae > Kiloniella > Kiloniella antarctica. The sequence goes on along the minus strand of NZ_JBHUII010000004.1, from coordinate 23,634 downwards.
GGAACTCAATAGGACCTCGACCATCTTCTGCTGGGTTCGTGATTGCCTTGGCAGCAGTAGCAGCAGCTTTGATCGTGTCGGGATCAAGCGTAGTCCCCACGAGGATTGAAGACGCTTCTTCTGCCCATAGTGGGGTTTCTGATAGGTTGGTTAAGCCTATAGAGGCCGTTGCACACGTGTTACCAGACATAGTTAAGACAACTGCAGCAGCAGCCGTAGCGTAATCACCAATTTTTCTTTTTTGTTTTTCGTAAGCCGACCCGTGGCCAGAGGTTGGTGCATCTAAATGGATTGAGCTTAAGATTTCACCGTCTTCACGGGCAGTATAATAAGCACCTTGATAAAAGTCTCGGGCAGCAACAGAACGCTCGCCGTTTGGACCAACCATAACAAAGGAAGCATTCAATGCCTGCATGATGGCGGGCATATCATTAGCAGGATCACCGTTTGCGACATTACCACCAATTGTGCCTACGTACCTTACCTGAGGGTCGGCAATCTGTAGCGCAGCCTCTCTTAATAAAGGGCAGATTTCGTGAAGCTCTTCTGAGCTAATTAATTCCGCCTGTGTCACCATCGCACCCAAGACGATTTGACTGTTTTGTATGGAGATCGACTTAAGTGATTGCACATCTTGTAAATCGACCAAATGCTCCGGCAATGCCATTCGAAGCTTCATCATGGGAATAAGGCTGTGTCCGCCAGCAACAATCATCGCATCATCACCAAGTGACGCCATCAGGCCGATAGCATCATCAATCGACGCTGGTCGATGATAATCAAAAGAACCGGGTATCATACTTCTCTCCTGTTTGTTCGGAACGTTATTTGTCTTGTCCGAATTTCTTTCGAAAAGACTAAGTCCGAATGTCAGGAGCAAGTGAGTACCAATCCGCGATTGTCGCCGTTGGTGCACGAAATACGTTTATTCTGCACGAAATGCACAACGTAATTACAGAACGTAATTATACTGAGGATGCGCACATAAAATATTATTGTGAATATTATCGGGAATAAGTTTGGAAAGTCTGAAAATTAATTCAACTGAAGCAATTTGCGTAATTCTGTGACACGGGCACGACTGACAGGGATCTCCGTTCCATCCTTGTTATTAATCCCATTCTCCTCTTTGTTCCCAATAATACAAAAGGCTTTGTCGCCATCCTTACGAAAGCCGGTAATTTGGTTCTTGTTGACGATAAAGCTGCGGTGAGTGCGAACAAAGTTGTTAGGATTCAGACTTTTTTCCAGGCGAGATATCGACCAAGGGCAAAAGAGATCCTCTCCACCATCATTGATCTGGGTGTAATGGCCATCTGCTTTTACAATATGAATGTTTTCGGCAGAAAGAAGCCTTTGTATCTTGTTTTGTTCATAAGGAATTTTTATATCATGGCTGGTTTCGTGGATGTCATTTTGTTTTGTTTCATTTAACGAAGATACGGCTTGTGTATGTTGTCCTGGTTGTTTTTCCCACTGTTTGTTTAAATTTTCTAGAGTGGCGTTTTGATTAGTAGCTTTGGCCTTATCTTCATTATTACCTTTCGTATCTTCAGGGACAGCCATTAAAAGAAATAGCCCGGACAGTACAAAAGATGAGAGCACAACGACCAAAGCGAGGCGATCATTATCAAGAAAGGATGGGGCTGTGGGGGTCATCTCTGCGCCAAGACTAAAGACGGTAAAGTACATGGCGGAATAATGCATTGCCGATATTGCTAAGCCAAGTACGACAGAGCCAGCTGAGATACTTAATAGTGAACGGTTACCATAAGCGAGCTCTATTGCTGCAATAGAAGACGCAATGCCAATGGCAATAGCCATGACAATCCCTGTCGGGCTATAGGTTACGATGCAATTCGCTGACAAAGCGCTCATGCCAAGATAGTGCATGCCTACGATGCCGAGGCCCGTTAACGTTCCGGCAATTGCAATTCGAGTTTTTGTGCGTACCCCAAAATGCAAGGAAAGCAGGGCCACTCCGACGACAAGAACGGCAATCAAAGCTGACGCCAAGGTCCTTAAAGGATCATAACTGATCGTAATGGGGAGTTCGACGGCAAGCATGCCAGTGAAGTGCATAGACCAAATGCCTGTGCCCAAGGCAAGCGCCCCTTGAGTGACCCGGACTTTTCGTTTCGAGGCATCGAGATGACGAAGGTTCGAGGTCAAACGCAAGGCAGTAAAGGCCCCCATAATGGCGACCGCTAAAGAACCCAGAATAAGAAGTGGTGAATAGGCCACCTCTAACGGCATGTCTCTCTCCCCAGATTTCGACCTGTTTCGGCTTTTGTTTTGTTGATATTTTATGATGAAAGTCGATTTTTCTTTTTAACCTATAACGGAAGATCGTGAAATTCAAGCAAACGACTTTTGTGATTATACACGATGCCTTTAATCATCAGTTGTAATCTTATTCGCGAAAAATAGAATACAGTTTCAATCATCGCGATTTTTTTTGAATTTTTTTAATTAAAATATTAGTTTTCTTGTTAAGAACAAATAAAGAACATTGATCATTTTAAAGGTTTCACGTAACTTAAGCGGATGATGAAATATGATATCCCTACATATCTCGGGCAGGTTGTAAGAGGTAACTTTTGCCCTGTACCGTTCTTTGCATTCAAAGTTCCAGCAGGTTTTCCTTCGCCCGCAGAAGATTATATCGAGGGGTATTTTGATTTAAATGAACGCTTAAGCATAAACTTTAATGCAACGTTTCTTTTAAAGGTTTCTGGAGATTCGATGATTGGCGCTGGAATTATGCCAGGGGGAATGTTGGTAGTAGACCGCTCTCTTGAAGTTAGGGATGGAAAGATTGTGATTGCTATTCTTGACGGGCAACTCACAGTTAAACGGCTCTATAAACGGTTAGGCAAAATTATGCTGATGTCTGAGAACCCGAATTATAAGCCTATTAAAATTTCTGATGAACAAGACTTGCAGATTTGGGGAGTGGTAACCAATGTTATCAACCCGCTCAACTAACTCGTTTACAACGGAACATTCTTACCGTGATGCTGAGGCAAAAGTCTTCGGTGCCAATTCTTACGTCCAAGATCAAAAGTGGGTGGCGCTGGTTGATGTAAATAATTTTTACGCCTCATGTGAACGGGTTTTTCGCCCTGATCTTGAAAAAACACCGATTGTTGTTCTTTCCAACAACGATGGCTGTGTCATTGCGCGATCTCAAGAGGCAAAAGACCTTGGGTATAAAATTGGTGACCTCTACCACATGATCAAACCTCGATTGAAACAAACAGGAACCGAGGTTTTTTCTTCTAATTACGCGCTCTATGGTGATTTCTCTAGGAGAGTAAATGAGATATATCTAGATTTTACACCGAACATAGAACTTTATTCCATTGATGAGAGCTTTCTAAGTTTTTCAAACCCGGTAAATAAAGAAGATCTGATATGCCTTGGAAGACGCATTAAGGAAAAAATACAGTTGCACACAGGGTTACCTGTTTGTGTTGGTATTGCGCCAACGAAAACGCTTTCAAAAATAGCTAATCGAATAGCCAAGAAAAATAAAAATCATAACGGTGTTTTTCTTCTGGTGCCTGAAAATGATGATCAATTGCGAGCGGTTGAGATCTCAAATGTATGGGGTGTTTCTCGAAAGTTGACACCAAAATTTCAAGAGTTGGGTATTTATAACGCGTTAGATTTGGCACGAGCAGACCCTAAACGTATTCGTTCTCGTTTCAGTGTGGTGTTGGAACGCATGATTTATGAGCTTAATGGTGTGGCTTGTTTGGAACTTGAAGAGGTCGCGCCCCCCAAAAAAGGTATCATCGTTTCACGCGGTTTTGGTCAGTATCTGGATGATATCGAGCTGATAAAACAAGCTGTCGCATCGTACGCGACGAGAGCTGGTGAGAAATTGCGCTCTCAAAACCTTGCTGTGACGAGATTGACGACTTCTTTGCGGACGAGCCCTCACGGCAAAGATCAGACTTATTATCGGAACTCTTTTAGCATTACTTTTCCTGAAGCAACCTTTGATACCAGCATGATTATTCGGGCTGCGGAATATTGCTTGAAGAAGGTTTATCGCCCGGGATTGAAATATCAAAAGGCCGGTGTTTTCCTTGATGGATTGGTGGATGCAAGCACAACGCAGCAGGATTTTTTCTTCAAACCAGATATAAAGAAATCGGAGGCTTTGATGGGGGTGTTGGACAAGCTTAACCGTGTGCACGGGCGAGACACGGTCCGCTTTGCCGCATCAGGTATGAATAAAGACTGGAAAATGCGTCAAAAGATGATCTCTCCACGCTATACGACCCGATGGGACGATATCAAAGTGGTAAGCTAATTCAGCAGAGCAGAACATCTTTATTTTTTGACATTATTCCTGAAAATATCGAACAAAATGCCCTTTGCCGATATGCCGGAATTCAGAAATGACAGGGACGTAATCCAACGCTTGTATAGGGCTTGGCACTTCGCCCGTTGGCAAATTACGATCTTTACGCACGATGGTTGGGTCGGCAATGGGAACAGCATCAAGCAAACGCTTGGTATAGGGATGTTGGGGATTGTTAAAGACCACATCTCTGGGGCCACATTCAACAATTTGGCCCAGCAACATCACCGCAACCCGGTGGCAGACTTGTTCAACAACAGCCATATCATGGGAAATAAAGAGATAGGAAATATCAAGCTCATCTTGAATTTCCTGAAGCAGGTCAAGAACTTGAGCTTGAACGGAAACGTCGAGGGCAGAAACGGACTCATCTGCAATAATCACCTTAGGTTCCAGACTAAGCGCACGGGCAATGCAGATACGTTGCCTTTGTCCACCTGAAAATTCATGAGGATGACGATCCATAACACTCTGTCCCATGATATCAGGGCTGAGACCAACCTGAATAAACAGTTTTTCCACACGGTCACGGAGTTCGCTGCCGCTCGCCAGTTTGTGAATGAGAAGAGGTTCTCCAACGAGATCCCCCACGGTCATACGTGGATCAAGAGCTGCGTGTGGATCTTGAAAAACCATCTGCATCTTCCGTCGGACCGGTAGCATCTCTCTGCTTGAGAGACCAGCAAGTTCCTGACCATCTATTTTTATGGACCCACTCCAGGGAATAAGGTTGGTCAGAGATTTACCAATTGTCGATTTTCCACATCCGCTTTCACCAACAAGGGCGAGAGTCTCACCTGGGAAAAGGTCAAATGATAGATTTTCAACGGCATGAACACGACTGATGGGGCGTTGCAGCAGGCCGCCTTTAATATCAAATCGGACCGTCAGATCACGAACCTCAATCAAAGGTTTTATTATTTCAGAGCTTTTCCCCACATGTTTGGCTATAGGAGGAATATCTTTGAAACTGCCGAGTTTGGGGACGGCGGCAAGAAGGTTTTTAGTATAGGTTTCTTTCGGAGTTACGAATAGGTCTTTGACGGGTTGGCTTTCAATGATTTTACCTTGGTGCATGACAATGACATTATCGGCCATCTCTGCGACCACGCCCATATCATGGGTGATGAGAATAATTGATGTATTGAAATCCCGCTTTAAGTCGTTCATCAAGCTCAGGGTCTGGGCTTGTATAGTGACATCTAGGGCGGTAGTTGGCTCGTCAGCAATCAATACTTTTGGGTTACAAGACAGTGCCATGGCAATCATTACCCGCTGTCTCATACCGCCAGAAAGTTCATGCGGATATTGTTTCATCCGCTTTTTACTTTCATTAATTCTAACTGCATCAAGCGAAGAAAGGGCAATTGCCTCAGCCGCGCGGCCATAAATATTTTGGTGTGTGCTTATTGCTTCAATTAATTGATTTCCAATGGACATAACGGGGTTTAATGACGTCATGGGTTCTTGAAAAATCATGGCAATATCACTACCACGGATGTTTTGCATCTGACGGTCTGACAGCCCAATGATATTTTGTCCTTCGAGTAGGATTTTCCCCTGTGTTACCCGCGCAGAAGGGGGAAGCAAACCCATAATGGACAATGCCGTCACTGATTTCCCCGACCCTGATTCTCCGGCAATACAGAGAGTTTCTTCCGAATTGAGGGTGAAAGACAGATTATCAATGATCGTTTTGGCACCTATTGGGGTCGCAACCTGGGTAATCAGATTGCGGACCTCCAAAATAGGTGTAGCGCTTTTGATGCTCGACATAAATTACTCTAAAACCAGACGGGGGAAGTAGAAGGAAACAATCCAATTGGGTTGATCAACAATTTCACTGATGCGAAGATCGCCACAAACTGAACAAAGCATGTAGGCATCAACAGCTTTCATGTTGTAGCGACTGCTCAACAGGTCGACCATACGGCTGACAGCTCCGCGTGCACCTTCCATAAGGTCACCACCAATGCCGGTCGTAACTTCGTATCCTTTGCCATCAAGGTGACGTGTCACTGGTCCTGGAGTTGTGAAACGTGGTGTTTCCAGCTTTTCATTTTTAATCAAATCAAGGGTGACGACGGTGTTCATGGGGCTTTCAATGGCTGTTCCACAAACTTCTCCATCTCCTTGAGCTGCGTGGGTATCACCGATTGAGAATAATCCACCTGTGACTTCAACAGGCAAATAGAGTTCAGTCCCAGCGGCAAGATCGCGAATGTCAATATTGCCTCCAACACGCCTGGGGGGAACGACAGAATGGAGACCGGGCTCTGCCATGGCTAAACCAATGGTGCCTGCGAAAGGTTTCAGAGGTACTCTGCCGCCGGGTCCAAAAGCTGATGTTCCCAGAGCATTTTTATCATAGCTCCAAATATGGAGTGCTGGCTCTTCGAACCGGTCTGCCAACAACCCAAACCCAGGAATATTCGCAGTCCAGCCGAAACCGGAAGGTTTAAACTCTTCAATAGAGACCTTAATCACATCCCCGGGTTCTGCACCATCGATAACGATAGGGCCACTGACGGGGTTTACCTTACCAAAGTCCAGGGTTTTAACGTCATCTACCGTGGAGTTTGGGGTTAATTGTCCTGCGGAAGAGTCCAGACATTCAAATTCTAGGGTTGATCCCGGTGCTACCGTCGCAACGGGTGGGAATGAATTATCCCACCCGAAGTGATGTTGTGCAGCGTGGATTGTATAATCACAAGCTTTACACATGCTTACATGCCGTCCTTCACAAATACAGTGTCGTAGTGAACCGGAATGTGTACCGGATCAACAAAGATGCCATCAGGTCCATCCAACCGTTCTGAACGGATGGTGAAACGTTGCTCATTGAAGATTGGAACCCACGGTGCCTCATCTTGAATGCCCGTAAAGATTTTCCGCCATAGAGCTTCACGTTTGGCAGCATCCGCAGGATCTGTCATGGAATCAGCTTCTATTGCTAGTTTGTCGAGCGTTTCATTACAGTACCAAGACCAGTTCCAACCGCCTTGAACAGCGCCTCCACAACCTAAAATTGGCCCGTAGAAGTTAGAGGGATCAGGGAAATCAGCAATCCAGGCCATCCCACCTGACCAGATCATAGGGGCCTGATCTTCTTCGCCACCTGCGGCAATCACGTTGCTTTGGGCAAGGGACTTGATTTCAGCTTTAATACCGATGGTGGCAAGGTCTTGTTGAATTGCCTGGGCAATTCTTGGCTGAGGATCAGTGTTAGCGACATAAAGCTCGGAGGTGAAGCCTTCGGCATAACCCGCTTCTGCTAACAAGCTCTTTGCTTTTTCCTGATCAAAGGCAAAGCCTTTATATGCTGGATCATATCCTGGCATCAGAGGAGGCAAGGGTTGGTTTGCAGGGACCGCACGTCCATTGATCATGCGAATGATGCGATCTTTATTAACCGCCATGTTGACGGCTTGACGGACTTTTACATTGTCAAAAGGCTTCATCTTCACATTGAGAGATATATATCCGGTGTGAAGTTGGCTACCCTCGACGATACTGTCGATATATTTAGGATCTTTGCTAACTTCGAGAAATTTTGCAGGGGGGATACCGTCACCAGCAATATCCACTTCTCCGTTTTGTAAGCGAAGCAAGGCAACCAATGGTTCCTGACCGACTTCAAAGATGATTTCATCCAGATGAGGCAGCCCTTTATGATAATAATCAACATTTTTCTTGAAGACTAGGCGTTGTCCTAAGGTCCATTCACCTAAAGAATAAGCGCCGGTACCGACGGGATGTTTACCAAAATCTTCACCCCATTTCTCAACAGCTTCTTTCGGGACCACAGAGGCAAAATTAATGGCTAAAACGTGAAGGAAAGTAGCATCCGGACGCGATAGCTCGATTTTAACCGTATTATCATCAATCACACTAACGCCCGAGAGGTGGCCAGAACCACCTGAGGCTTCGTCAAATCCTTTTACAGATGCAAAAAATCCGGCACCAGGGCTCTGGGTCTTAGGGTTTGTTACTCGGTCCAGAGAGTATTTCACATCGGCTGCAGTCATTTCGCGCCCGTTGTGGAACTTAACCCCGTCTCTCAGGATAAAGGTATAGGTCATACCATCATCCGAAATTGTGTAACTTTCTGCAAGATCGGTTGTCAGCACTGTTGTACCGGGTTTGTAATCCAGTAGAGAGTCAAACAGACTTTTGATCATTGACCAGTTTTGCCAGTCATAACCAATGGCTGGGTCTAGCGTTGATACGTCATCTTTATAGGTAACAACCATTGAGCCGCCGTCATTTGGGCCAGCATTTGCAACGCCAAACGATGCAATTAAAGCCGCAGCAGCAACGGTTCCTTTCAACCAATTTTTTTTCACTTTAGATCTCCCTGTTCATAGGAATGGGTTAATAATAGGTATACGAATGATTGGTTTGCCGATTATTGGTAAACCTTGTTCATTTCAATTTTATTCTTGGGTCAACAAACAGTGCGATAATGTCCGCAAGGAAATTACCGATAACAATTGAACAGGCTGCCACCAGTGTTACCCCCATGATTATGGGAATATCGACCCGTTGGATTGCCTGCCAGGCAAGTTGACCGATACCGGGCCAACCAAAAACAGATTCAACAACAACAATACCGCTCATGAAAATACCAATATCGATACCAATCATCGCTATAATGGGTAAAAGAGCATTGGGAACAGCGTGGCGTAAGATGACACGAAACTTGCTCACACCTTTAGCTCGTGCTGTGCGAATGAAATCTTGTTCCAATACATTGAGCATTGAAGAACGCATCATGCGGGCGTACCAACCTGAGCCTAAAAGTCCTAAGGTTAAAGCTGGGAGGACCAGATGGCTCGCGGTGCCGTAACCACCGATAGGAAACCAACCAAGTTGGACAGCAAAGACATAGAGCAACAAAATACCAACAACAAATTGTGGTGCAGATACTCCGACAAAAGAAACCACCATCAAAGCATTGTCGGTTGTACTATTACGCTTTACTGCAGAGATTACGCCCATAATCAGGCCGAGGAGAACCTCGACAGATATGGCGGCGACCATAAGCAGCAGGCTTGCAGGTAACCGTGACCAGATGAGTTCGGCGACTTCGGTTTTTTGAATGTATGAACGACCAAAATCTCCCTGAACCAAGGATGTAAGGTAGCGCCAATATTGTTCATAAACAGGAAGGTCAAGGCCGAGTTGTTGGCGAATATTATTCACCGTTTCCGGTGTCGCGCTGCGTCCTGCTATTTGCCGAACCGGGTCCGCCGGGAACAGATATAACAACATGTAGGTTACAATGGTTATACCAAGCAGGATAATCATTGCTTCGAAAAAACGTCTGGCGATATGCGAGAGCATCAGTGTTTCCCCTTCATGGTCGGGTCAAGAATTTCCCGAAGGGCATCGCCTACTAGGTTAAAGCCAAGGGCAAGGCTGACAATGCCAAGGCCCGGAAGGAAAACAAGCCAGGGTGCGGTAGCAAAATAGGTTTGATTTTCAAAAATGATGTTGCCCCAACTCGGGGTCGGCGGTTGTACCCCTACACCCAAGAAGCTGAGGGTTGCTTCCAGCAAAACGGTTGTTGAGATCCCGAGCGTGCCAAAGACAATTGTGGAATAGATAAGGTGGGGAGCGATGTGTTTGAACAGAATACGAAAATTGGAGGCACCAAGAGACCGCTCGGCGACAATGAAATCTCTTTCTGCTAGCGAGACCGTTTCCGAGTAAATAACCCGGGCAACCTGAACCCAATTGACCATTGCAATTACCATTGCCACGATCCAGAGGCTTGGGGTGAAGATTGCCGCGAGAACGATGGCCAGCAGTAAGGCGGGAAAGGCCATCATCAAGTCTGTAAAACGCATGAGAAAGGCACCGATGACACCGCGATAAAACCCTGCAACAATGCCAACGAGGGTACCAATAAAAAGCGCGGTTCCGTTAGCGATTACGCCGATGATAAGGGAGGTTTGTGCTCCATATACGAGGCGGGAAAAAAGATCTCTACCTAACAAATCAGTGCCAAGCCAAAATTGGCTGTTGGGGGGCAGAGGCGCTCCTTCTAATGTGAGGCCTTCAAATAGTTGAAGCTCGGGCGGATAAGGGGTGATCCAGGGGGCCAATATGGCTGCGAGAATAATCACTGAAATGATGAACAGACCTAGTGCGCTTAATTTCCTGCTCAAAAGCGCTTTCATAACGTACATTATGCCATGCCCTTATCTACAGAGAAGTTTTTTATGAGAGTGTTTACTTTGTTTCGATCGAGGTTGGTGGCAAAGTCCTCGATGCTTTTTCGGTCGTTCATGGCGGCAGAACGCAAAATTGCAAAGGCAGCTTCGTCTTCTAAATGACCGCACTCCATAATCATAAGCAGAGCCCGAAAAACCACTGGTCGTTTGGAAATACGGGTTTCCAATGTTTTTATTTGTGCGTGATTGTGTTGGAGATTGGCAAAATTTGCATAGGCAATTACCAAAGTTGAGAACACGCCACTAGATTGAATCGGCTTAATCAGATGTGCAGAGGTGGCTTGTGAAAGCATCCATTCAAGACGCCCGGGTGCTTCGCTGGAAATTAGGGCGATGAGAGGGATTGGCGGAGTGCCCTTTTGCCAGGGAAACAAACCATCATAACCATTGTCACCATCAAAGAAGACCATATCCGCGGGAGTATTTTCTAAGTTAAAATCAGGCCAAGCCACTGTGCTTTCTATCCCCAACCGGTCGAGGTGCCTTTCTAATCGACGAATGTTGTCGTCTCGCCGATGTAGAATGACGGCCTTATCTCCTCTGAAATTTGGGGTGCGGAAGACGCTCATTTGATCACCTTTAGGTGTGAGGTCGTGGTTGCAGGATTTGTTTTATTAACCAAGTTTGCGAACTGTGATGTATCAAAATTCACCAAATAGGGATCAGCAGTGATGGCATCAGATCGTGAAGGCAGGATATCAAAGCCTCCGTGGGGTTTTATTTTGCCAATATAATAAGGTAGAGCCGCATGATGGGTCTTTTGACTGATAACAGTTTGCCCTAAGGGTGTTTGGAATTTTTGGCCAAATAATCCTTTTTTTACAGCTTCTATATCCTCAGAACCTGCAGTTTTTATAGATTCTGCGAGATAATTAACCGTGGCATAACCATTAACAAAGAAGGCAGATATAGGTAGTTTCTTTGATCGTTTTTTATAAACCTTTTCCAAGAACTTCGAATTGTCAGGTGTATCCAAGTTTTCGAAATAGGGTGAAATGCTGAGGTGACCTTCGGCGGCATCGTAGCCTATTTTGTCCAGCTCGCATTCTGTCACATTACAGCTGATAATCGGACAATTTTCAGGACGGAAAAAATCATCAGTTTTGCCTGCAGCATAAAACGCGCGGTAAAGTGCGTAACTGGAGGCATCGATTAGATTGTTAAGAATAAAGCTGGGGCGGGTTTCGCGTATGGTTTCAATCATGCGCTCGACATCTGTTGAATGGAAGGGGAGATAATTTTCTCCGGTGACTTCCCCTCCGCAAGACGTAATGAGCTCGCGGGCAATCCGGTTTACTTCCCATCCCCAAACATAGTTGGTTCCGGTCAGATATACTCTTTTTCCAAATTCAGGAATAACCCGTTCAAACATGGGAACAATGTGCTGGTTGGGGCAGGCGCCAGTGTAAATAATATTTTCACAACATTCAAATCCTTCATAGGGAGCTGTGTACCAAAGTAAGCCGTCATGTTTCTCTATTATCGGCGTGACTTCTTTTCGGCTGATAGAGGTGACGGTGCCTATGATTTGCTGGCAGCCATTTTCTCGAAGTAAGGTTTCGGTGAGGCGTTGGTATTCATCGATGTTTCCGCCGGGGTTGGCAATTTGGGGGGTGAGGTGGAAGTTATAGTTTTCACTGGCGTTGATTTCTTCCAACGCCATGAGAGCTCCATCCAGACAATCCTGACCTATCAGATTGTATGCTCCTGTCGTTGAATAAAGCAGCCCTAATGGTATTTCGCGACGCATTTTAAGTTTCCCCAAACCATACCCTAAAAGCAAAAAAGCCTCGTCTAGCAACACTGAAAAATCAATGCTGCTAGACGAGGCTTCGTTGCCGTTTCGACTGATGTCGAAGTTATTTTCCTTAACTTCTGTATCCCTTTATTGATCAACCATTGATCTTTGGTCAAAACAGGGATTGAAGCATTTAATTAGTTGATTGAAGTATTCGTTATATTTTTATGATATTCAAACACTTTTTTTGTAATAATATTTCGCCCAATTAAAAACTTTGTTCTATCAAAGAGTTAAGGAGTAACAATTTTACGAAATTACGAGAAAGATATCTCTGAAAATTGAAAAATTTAGAGAGAGCGTGTTATATTTTTACCCATGAATTAATCGATATAGGGTCATGTATATGAAACAGATCAGAGTATTAATTACAGGCCGCGTACAAGGGGTGTGGTATCGGGGCTGGACTGTGACCAAGGCGACTGAACTTGGAATTAAAGGTTGGGTTCGAAACTTGAGTTCCGGACAAGTTGAAGCGGTATTTGTCGGGGAAAAATCTACTGTAGAAGCCATGGTGGTTTCTTGCTGGCAAGGCCCGGATTTGGCAAAGGTGAAAGCCGTTGAAACTTTTGAGGATACATCTGAGCTAGAGGGCCGAGAGATTTTTGTTCAAATACGTTAATTTTGTCCGATAGACACTTCAGGTTTAAAAACCTCATAAAAAGCATCTTTCAGGGCGACATCAAGATCTTCCATCGACACACACAGACCAAGATCGACGAGAGACGTAACTCCGTGTTCGTTAATGCCACACGGGATGATGCCATCAAAGTGGGAGAGATCAGGGTCAAGGTTGATGGCAATACCGTGAAATGACACCCACTTTCGAACACGAACACCAATGGCCGCTATTTTATCTTCTCGGCCATTACCCCGATCAATCCAGATACCAACACGGCCTTCTCTGCGTTCCCCCCTTACGTTAAATTTTGCGAGGGTACGTATAATCCATTCTTCGAGATTAAAGACGTACTTCCTGACATCCTTATTATAAAGGCTTAAATCCAGCATGGTATAGGCTACCCGTTGTCCTGGGCCGTGGTAAGTATACTGTCCTCCGCGTCCTGCATCATAGACTGGAAAGCGATCAGGATCGACGAGATCTTTAGTATGTGCAGAAGTTCCTGCTGTATAAAGAGGGGGATGTTCGAGCAGCCAAACAGTTTGATGGGATTTATTAGAAAAAATCTCATTCGCACGATCTTCCATAAAGGAGAGTGCATCAGGGTAGGCAATTTGATTTTCTGAGATTCTCCACTCGATTCCAAGGTCATCAGTCGAGGTAATTGTCTCGTCTTTTGAGGATAGCTGCCCCTCTTGGGTAGAAATTCGAGTATTTTTCACTTTTTGCCCATCCTGTCTATGGCACAGTGCCGATTGCTATGTTTTAATCGCGTCAGGGTGTCGCCCTTAAGCGCCACTCTGTCAAGACCGTCATTGGCAGGAACGAGCCGTTCCCCCAGCTATATATAAGGCATCGACTGCCCCCAAGGAGCAATAAACTTTATGACGCAAGACCTACGCGACGCAGCCCTCTTTTATCACCGTTATCCTAAGCCAGGAAAACTAGAAATTTCAGCGACGAAACCTCTTGGTAACCAACGCGATTTGGCATTGGCCTATTCGCCCGGAGTTGCCGCGGCTTGCGAAGTAATCGTTGAAGACCCCGCTGAAGCTGCAACTGTAACCGCAAGGGCTAACCTTGTTGGGGTTATTACAAATGGCACGGCTGTCCTCGGATTAGGTGCAATTGGCCCGCTGGCGTCAAAGCCTGTGATGGAAGGTAAGGCCGTCCTTTTTAAAAAATTTGCTGGAATCGACGTCTTCGATATTGAGATTGATGAAACAGATCCAGACCGTCTGATTAACGTCATTTCGGCGCTTGAACCGACATTTGGCGGTATCAACCTCGAAGATATCAAAGCACCTGAGTGTTTTATCGTAGAGGATGCTCTTCGTGAAAAAATGAACATCCCGGTGTTCCATGATGATCAACATGGTACGGCTATTATTGTTGCTGCCGCAATTTATAACGCTTTACGCCTTGTGAAAAAGAAGAAAAAAGACGTCAAAGTTGTCGCCTCTGGTGCGGGAGCTGCGGCACTTGCTTGCCTTAATCTTTTGGTTTCTCTTGGCATCGATCGTAAAAATATCTGGGTTACAGATATCGAAGGCGTTGTTTACGAAGGCCGTGAGAAACTGATGGACCGTTGGAAGTCCGTCTTTGCTCAAAAAACTGATGCCAGAACTCTTTCCGATGTTATTGGCGATGCAGATATTTTTCTTGGTCTTTCTGCGCCGGGCGTTCTCAAGCCCGACTATGTAAAGCGGATGGCCAAAAAACCAATTATTATGGCTTTGGCAAATCCAACACCTGAAATCATGCCGGAAGAAGTAAAAGCCATTCGCGATGATGCTATTATGGCCACCGGGCGGTCAGATTACCCTAATCAAGTGAACAATGTTCTTTGTTTTCCTTATATTTTTCGTGGTGCGTTAGATGTTGGCGCCACTGCAATTAACGAAGAAATGAAAGTCGCTTGTGTGAAGGCTATTGCTGATTTGGCAATGGCAGAACAAGATGAAATCGTGATCAAAGCTATGGGGGGGGAAGCGAAGAACTTTGGTCCTGAGTACATTATCCCAAGTCCTTTTGACCCTCGGCTGATTTCAGTTATTGCACCTGCTGTGGCAAAGACAGCAATGGAAACAGGTGTTGCAACGCGACCAATCGAAGACTTCGACGCCTATTGTGAAAAGTTAAAACGCTTTGTTTATCGCTCTGGCTTGGTGATGAAACCGCTATTTGAGCGGGCGAAAAAAGATCCTAAACGGGTAATCTATGCAGAAGGCGAGGATGAACGCATTCTGCGTGCTGTTCAAATTGTTCTGGATGAAAAAACAGCTATTCCAATCGTCGTGGGGCGCCCTGATGTCGTGCAAAATCGTATGGATAAAGTTGGCATTAAGCTAAAGGTGGGTAAGGATTTTGAGGTTATTAATCCTCAGGATGATTCCCGTTATAATGACTATTGGACCACGTATCACAAACTTATGGAACGTAAAGGCATATCTCCAGATACGGCAAAGGTGATTGTTCGGACCCGTAACACTGTTATCGCGGCCCTTGCCGTTTATCGAGGTGATGCTGACGCCATGATTTGTGGCCTAACAGGTGGATATCATCGTCATTTGAAACATGTTCGGGGTGTTCTTGGGCTTCAGAATGGGGTCACTGATTTCTCTTCTCTCAGCCTTATGATTATGCCGAGCGGAACGTATTTTATGGCTGATACCTATGTAACGGAGGAGCCAACAACACAGCAACTGGCTGAAACAACAGTTTTAGCGGCCAAACATGTGAGTAGATTTGGCCTCAAGCCACGTGTTGCTTTGCTATCTCATTCCAACTTCGGTAGTTCGGACAGCCAGTCTGCCTGTAAAGTACGAAAAGCTTTGGATGTAATCCATGAGTTGGCACCGGAACTGGAAGTTGATGGTGAAATGCACGCGGACGCGGCTTTAGACCCTGTATTAAGAGAACGGGTTTTCCCGAATTCAAATTTGACAGGCCCTGCCAATCTTTTGATTTTCCCAAATCTGGATTCTGCCAATATTGCTTTAAATCTGATGAAGACTGTTGACGATGGTCTCGTTGTTGGGCCTATTTTGGTTGGTGCTGCGCAACCGGCCCATATTTTAACACCTTCCGTTACAGGAAGAGGGGTTGTAAATATGACCGCGATTGCTGTAGTTGATGCCCAAAACAGAGAAAGACGAGCTAAAAAATAACCGCCTTCATTAATATGCCCTAGGAGAGTTCCCTTAGGGCTACCCCTGGGAGGAAGGTTACAGTAAGACGACGACTACTGTAACCTTCCTCGTTTATAATCGCCAGAAACTGTGGCCGGAACAATAAGCGGTAGGAGACGGAATGTCGGAAGATTTTAAAAGCGGAAATGATCTGCAAAATCTCTCGGATGAAGAAAATTTTGGAGTTTCAACCGATCTTATCCATGCCGTAGAAGATGCTCTCGAAGGCAGCCGGGATTCCGAAGTTGAGGATCTTGTCGAAGGGCTTCACGAAGCCGATACCGCGGATCTTCTTGAAACTTTGGGACGAGAAGAGCGCTATCGCCTGATGGAGGTGATGGGGGCTGGTTTTGATCCTGAAATTTTACCTTATCTGGAAGAAACTGTTCGTGATGAAATTGTCGAATGGTTGGGACCAGACGGCATTGCTAAACTTGTACCTTCTCTAGACAGCGACGATGCGGTTGAGTTGATGCAGGATCTTAATGAAGATCTGCGTATCCATATTCTCGCGGCGCTGCCATTGGCTTATCGACGGGTTATTGAAGAAAGCTTGAGTTACCCGGAAGATTCCGCTGGTCGCTTGATGCAACGCGAAGTTGTCGCGGTACCTTCAGTGTGGACGATTGGTGAAACCATTGACTATATGCGGGTTAGTGAAAACTTGCCTGACGATTTTTATGACATATTTGTGGTTGACCCCCGACATCATCCGGTTGGATTTGTTCCCGCCAGTCGGGTGATGCGCTCGAGACGTCATGTCCGATTGGACGAGGTGATGGATGCGGATATGCGCATTATTCCTCTCGAACTTGATCAAGAAGATGTCGCGCACATGTTCCGTCAATACGGTTTGGTATCTGCGCCAGTCGTGGAAAAAAGCGGCCGTCTGGTGGGCGTGATTACTGTCGATGACGTGGTTGATGTTATCGATGAAGAAGCTGGTGATGATCTTATGAAAATGGGTGGGGTCAGTGAGCCCGATCTGTATGATGATGTTGCCAATACCACGATTGCTCGATTTACCTGGCTTGGGGTTAATTTGTTAACGGCTGTATTGGCATCTGTTGTCATTAGCTTGTTTGATGCGACAATTGAAAAGGTCGTTGCCTTGGCCGTTCTTATGCCGATTGTGGCCTCTATGGGAGGGAATGCGGGCACGCAAACGCTGACAGTTGCCGTGCGGTCTTTGGCGATGAAAGATCTATCAGAAGCCAATGCAGCGCGGTTTATCGGTAAAGAATTCATTATTGGGGTTATTAATGGCGTACTCTTTGCGCTTCTGACTGGTGGTGTCGCCTGGTTGTGGTTTGGGGATTGGGCCTTAGCTCTGGTGATCGGTGCTGCAATGATTATTAACATGGTAATCGCCGGGCTTTGCGGTACGCTAATCCCTCTGGGGTTGGAGCGTTACGAGATTGATCCTGCAGTCGCATCAAGCGTTTTTCTGACCACTGTAACTGATGTTATAGGGTTTTTTGCCTTTTTAGGATTGGCGGCAATGTTCTTGTTGTAACCTCTTTTGGGATCACTTTAAAGATACAATATTCTGTTATTTTATTGTTTGTTATATGTAAAATTCTGAAATTAAAACAAATACTTGCATCTTAAATTTTAATACCATTCTTGGGGGTGAGTTTCCTTTCCTGAGTTCGAATATAATAAAATATAGGGCAATTACGCAGTTTGATTAAGCCTGTCCTTATTGACTGGTAAGACGAAAGGCGTAAGGTGCGGGGATGGATAACGTTCGTCCAAAGGGTTAACAAAGATGGAGTGGCCAAGTGCCGAATGTCTTAATCACGGGTGCCAATAAAGGCATCGGTTTGGCTTTTGCCCAGTCTTTTGCCGTTGATGGTTGGAAAGTACACGCTTGCTGTAGGCAACCAGATAAGGCCAAAGAACTAAAAGCCATTGAAGGGGACGTGGTTCTCTATAAGCTCGACGTATCTGATGGGCTACGCGTTGCAGGGCTTGCGCGTGAAATGATTGATGATCCAATCGATATTCTAATTAATAATGCGGGATATTTTGGACCTCGGTTAGAGTTTGGCGAGATTGATTATGACGACTGGACTTATACCTTTCAGATTAATACGATGGGTCCACTTCGAATGGTCGAGAATTTTGTTGAGCATCTTGCATCCAGTGATAGAAAGCTGGTGGTTAACGTATCGAGTAAAATGGGGTCGTTAAACGCGAATGAGACGGGAGGACAATACGTCTACCGTTCTTCCAAGGCAGCCTTGAACGCGGTTACCAAAAGCCTTTCTATCGACTTAAAAGACAAAGGGATTACGGTCATTTCTGTTCATCCTGGCCATGTTCAAACCGATATGGGCGGGGAAGAAGCTCCCGTTACGATTGGTAAATCCGTCTCTGGATTGAGAAAATTGATCGCTAAAGTAACTGAAGAAGATACCGGGCAATTTTTCGATTTCGATGGCTCTACCATCCCCTGGTAACTTTAGTCTTTAATTTTAACTCTTTAATTTTGTTCATGAAAATTTAAACGGGATAATTTTTATTATCTAAAAAACAATTTCAAAGTTGTAATTTTGTCCATAAACTAATTTCTGACAGGAAAATAAACCAAGCAGAAAGAGTTGCCAGATGATATCAGGTTTAAGCGAAGAACATATCCTTATTCGTGACACTGCACGGGCTTTTGCCCGTGAAAGACTGGCCCCTTTTGCTGCTGAGTGGGATAAAAAGTCCGAATTCCCCAAAGAGGCCATTGCCGGTCTTGGGGGGCTCGGGTTTATGGGGATGTTGGTTTCTCCCGACCATGGCGGTGCGGGGACGGATCATGTGTCTTACGTCCTAGCGCTTATTGAGATTGCAGCTGGCGACGGCTCTTGTTCAACTGTGATGTCTGTTCAAAACTCTCTCGTGTGCTCTCCTTTACAAAGTTACGGAAGTGAAGAGCAAAAGAAGACCTATTTGGAACCGTTGGCTCAAGGGAAAATTCTGGGATGCTTTGGTTTGACAGAACCAGGAGCAGGATCAGATGCGGCGGCCCTGACGACAAAGGCAACCAGAGAAGGGGATGAATATATCTTAAATGGGAGCAAGCAATTTATATCGACAGGAAAGAATGCCGATGTTGCTCTTATCTTTGCTGTAACAGATCCCAATGCTGGGAAAAAAGGTATCTCAGCCTTTTTGGTCCCAAAAGATTGCCCGGGTTTTATCTGTGCTAATATCGAAGAAAAACTGGGACAACATGCCTCAGATACGGCCCACCTTGTTTTTGAAGATTGTCGCATTCCGATAACAAATCGAGTGGGTGAAGAAGGGGAAGGTTATAAAATTGCGCTTTCCAACTTAGAGGGGGGCAGACTTGGTATTGCCTCACAATCAATAGGTATGGCGCGGTCAGCCTATCGGGCGGCAAAGCAATACGCCAAAGAACGAAAGACCTTCGGGAAGGAAATCGCACAACATCAGGCAGTGGCTTTCCGATTGGCGGATATGGCCACGTCGTTGCAAGCGGCTGAACTTATGGTTATTGAAGCGGCCAGAGTACGCGATGCCGGATTACCTTGCCTAAAAGAAGCGTCAATGGCCAAGTTGTTTGCCTCGGAAATGGCGGAAAGAGTTTGTTCTGACGCCATTCAAATTCATGGTGGGTACGGATATCTTCGCGATTATGAGGTTGAACGTATTTACCGTGATGTCCGGGTCTGCCAAATATATGAGGGTACGTCGGATATTCAACGCCTGGTCATCAGCCGACAAATACTGCAGGAAGATGATGAATGAAAAATGCTATCGATTTTTATTTTGATTTTTCAAGCCCGTATGCGTATTTCGCCTCAATGGAGATTGATGAGCTTGCAAAAAAGCATGGACTTTCTGTCCATTGGCATCCCATTCTTCTTGGGGCAATCTTTAAAAAAACTGGGGCAAAACCGCTATTACAGACCCCGTTAAAAGGGGATTACGCTCATCATGATTTGGAACGAATTGCGCGAAAGAAGCGATTGCCTTTTACGCTTCCCGTTAATTTTCCTTTCGCAGCGCTGGCGGCTTGCCGTGCTTTTTATTGGATCAGGCGCGAAGATGATAATCTTGCTATAAGCTTTGCCAAGAATATTTTTAAAGCAGGTTATCAAATGAGGTTGGATATCTCTGATCCAAAGACCGTGATTGACCTTTCATCGGCCCTTGGGTTGGATAGTGGTCGAATTGAACCAGCTCTGAGCAGTGAAACGATTAAGGAAGAGCTTCGCAATGAAGTTTCCCTTGCTGAGCAACGAGGGGTTTTTGGGAGTCCGTTTTTTATCTTCGAAGACGAGCCCTTCTGGGGACACGATCGAATGGCGACATTGGATGAATGGTTATCGCATAAGGGATGGTGATCAATTGGAGAATCTTTATTTTTCTTTTATGAATAAATCTTTGCTGGTTCGAAAATTTACATTATCTAACAATTAAATTCAGAAAAACTCAGCTAACTCGGGAATATGTTACAAAGGTTACCGAAAAATAAGGTATAATTCCTTCATGACATCTTTCGATAAATGCACAGGCGTATCTTGCCTTGGTTTGTTCTGATATGCGCCCTACGCTTTGAATACGACAGAGTAAAATACTTGTTTCTATAATAAGTGAACTCTCTAGAATTAAAGAGGCTTTTGATGCGAACCCCTTTTTTTGTTGAAGAAACCGGTGCTGATGGTGTTGCTTATATAACACTGACGAATCTTGAAACACATAACAGTCTAAATGGTGAACTAATTGGTGAACTTATCGATGCCTTGATTGGCATAGAGAATGACAAGCGCGTCCGTGTTCTGATTATTGCAGCCAAAGGTCCAACCTTTTGCGGAGGTGCCGACTTAAAATGGCTCAAGTCCATGTCCGTTAATTCCTCAGAAAAAAATCTTGTTCAGGCAAGATACTTAAAAAGACTTATGTCTGTTTTAGACAACTTACGGGTCCCGACAATTGCTCGGGTACAGGGGAATGTTTACGGCGGTGGTATTGGGCTTTTATGTTGTTGCGATATTGTTGTCGCTATGGCGGGAACATTTTATAGTATGTCGGAAGTTCGGATGGGATTGATTCCTGCGATTACATCGCCTTATCTATTGAGGACAATAGGTGTTCGACAAGCACGACGTTACGTTTTAACTGGCGAGAAGCTGACAGCTAGTCAAGCTCTTGAAATTGGGCTGATCCATCAAGTTGTTCGAGGCGACATGATTGATATTACGATTGAGGGGGTTATCAAGAACGTACTGAAAGCCGGACCTCGTGCCCTTAGACTTGCCAAACAGCTTGTATCAGACGTCGCCGGTCGGAAGATTGATGATACCCTTCTTGATGAAACTATTCACTTGACTGCAAAGGCCTGTGCAAGTGATGAAGGTTTGGAAGGGATCAGAGCCTTTTTAGAAAAACGAGATCCTGAATGGCCCAAAAAATCAATTTAAGAAATCGCTGAAAATAGCTTGGCGAAGGTACATGCTTGAGAAAAAGTTCGTGTATAACGGGCTTATTGCAAGGGGGAGGAGGCACGTATGTCTGAAGAGCGTCACGGAATTTGGAGGGCTGTTGGGTTTACTGTCTTTTTTCTTTTACTTGTAGCTCTGGCTATGGGGTCGGTTAACCTGCTTCAGCTCGCAGTTTTTCTCCTTGTGATCGTCTCTAGTCTTACTTATTTATTAAGCGTTTTTCCTGGAAGCCGTTTTTTCTCTATTGCTGTTGCAAACTTCCTTGCCTTATACACCAGCCTCTTTCATTTCTTTTTGACGACCAATTTTTCTTCAATAGATGCGGAACTTGGAGTCATCGGTTTCACTATGCCTGTCCTTGGTTTCTTTGGCGGAACCTGGCTGCAACGCAAGAGTATTAAATCGATTGTCTTGTCACATAAAAATAGTGATATCGGTATACGGGCTGGGGCGGCCCGATGGCTTCTCCCGGTAAGTCTGATCGGTATCGCGACCTTCTTTGTACCTGCTGGCTCGATCCCGTTACTTTGGGAAGAGGCAATTTTCTTTCTTGCAATGGGGGGAATTACTTTGGTGGTGATGGTTGTCAGTAAACAAGTCGCAACATTTTTATTGGATGTGGGGTTGCTATTTGAATCATTTTTCCTACGCATTGAATCTTTAATTATGCCCGCGTTTGCTTTTCTTACCTTCTATTCTATGAACGTTATGATCTTTGGCTTTATCTATCGAATTATTGATCATTATAGTTCCGCGGTGCATTTTTCGATTAGCGGAGTGGTCAAGCCGATTTCCTTTTCTGAAAGTCTGTATTTTTCTATTATCACTCTCAGTACTGTGGGCTTTGGAGATATTGTGCCTTTGTCTCATGTTATAAAGGCGGTTGTATCATTACAGATTATTGTCAGTGTTATGCTGTTACTTTTCGGGTTTTCAGAAATTATGTCATTTTCAAAAAGCAGACCTAAAGCAAATAATTCAGAGGCCAGAAAGAAGAGCTGAATTAATACGTTTTCTCAAAATCTTGTTTCCTTTAGGTTTAGCTTTTATAAAAAAGGTTAGTACCAACAGTTATATATAAGATCCCAACTTACCATTATGGTATTCGTACGGTGAGCCTTTGACGAAGAGAGTGTGTTGATAACCCATGGTTCTGCATTTAATTAAATTATCCGTCGGGACAGAGAGTCCGGAAACTCTTGAAGTGTGGCAGGAGCAGCGGTTGGCTGACTATGGTGAAGTTTTTCACCAAACGCGAATGTTTCCCAAAAGGCGTGAAGAGATTATCTCTGGTGGGTCCATATACTGGGTTATCAAAGGTCAGGTGTCTGCCCGGCAGCTTGTAACAGATATTGTTCGTGTTGAAGATCATGAGGGTCGCTCAATGGCGCGGTTCATTCTCGATCCCAAACTTATTCTCGTTCGAAACCGTAAACATCGGCCTTTCCAGGGATGGCGTTATTTACGACCAGAGGATTCGCCAAAAGATTTGGCAGATTACGAATCGTTAGCAGGGAGGGGATCGGAAAATATGCCAGAGAATATGAAGGATGAACTCGAGAAACTGGGGCTTTTATGAGTAAGTTTGTAAAAAAAACAAATTAATTGGTTTTAGCTATAGACAAGGTCCATCAATGTCCTTATAACCCGGCTTCACCAGCGAGGAACACGGTGACACACCGAACGAAACGCTGATATGGTTTTAAAAAAGTTCAAACAGTTCTTGCACTTATTTGAAACCATCTTATAATAGCCGACCTTAGCTAAACGGTCTTGACCGAGGTTAAGTGAAAGAAATTATTTGAAAATTTATATTGACGTAAACAGCTTGTCGGCTGTATATCGTCTTGCTCTCGAAGCCTAATGGTTTCGGAGTTTTGTTGTTTGACATTGTAGATCAGATGGAAAGGATGCGTGAACGGCGGTTTGTTGGTTTTAGCAACGAGC
>NZ_JBHUII010000003.1:0-199992 GCF_042682825.1 Kiloniella antarctica | reverse complement strand
ATCGCGAACTCTTTGGTGGCTGAACTGACGATCGTGCGGGTCATCTCTTTGCGTCTCCGGATAAAGGCTTCTGTTTTGAAGCCTGTAATTTAATTAATAATAACCATGAAAATTTCATGGGTTTTCATTATACATAAAGATAGGCAGACAGCCTTACAAACGCCTGCGCGACACTTTGTAGCTCAATAACGCTCTTGGTGCAAAAGAGTCCTAAATTAAAAATATTACAAAGCATTCTATTCGTCTGTTTTGGTAGAATTCTGGTTACATTAAATCAGGAAGATCAGCCTCAGCAGGGTTTTGCGCCCAATCATAGCTATCACCGAAACGCTCAACCAAAAAATCAATAAAGATTTTTACTTTCGGTGGAATAAAACGTTGATAAGTATGAACAGCATATAGAGCTGTCATTGCAGGAAACGGAGAGTAATCAGGTAAAAGATCCACAAGCTCACCCTTTGAAATCGAAGGGCCGAGCAGCCAGTCCGGTGATAAAATTAATCCCCGACCATGACGCGCTGCAGTCACAAGCATATTTCCGCTATTTGCACTAAAACCTCCAGAAGCCTGAACTTCAACCACCTTGTTATTATCCGTGAATTTCCAAGTATTGTAACCCGGTTTTCGGCTAAGAGTTAAGCAGCTATGCTTTCCAATATCTTGGGGGCAATTTAACTCAGGAGCCGTCGTTAGGTACTGGGGACTTGCGCACAATCTGCGTTTGACTTCAGCAATTTTACGTACCTTCAATCTTGAGTCAGCTAGATTACCCGCCCTAATTGCGACATCAATCCCCTCCGAAACCAAGTCAGCTTGGCGATCTGTCGAGATAAGTCCAAAACTAACATCAGGCCAACGGCATTGAAAAAGGGAAATAGCAACAACAATATGTTGCTCCAGACTTGCTGGAACAGTGACACGTACAAGTCCAGAGGGATGGCCCTCCATATTTGCAGCGAGCACCCGCGCCTCCTCAAGATCAAGAAGGATTCCTTGAGTTTTTTCATAAAACAGTCGACCAACTTCGGTTAAGTTTAACTTTCTTGTTGTTCGATGAAATAAAGACGCGCCTATCCATCCCTCCAGATCGACAATACGCCGAGAAACAGAGGATGGTGCCAAGTTTGATTGCCTTCCCGCCTCAGAGAAAGATCCCGTTTCTACAACTTTACAAAACAAGGTAATGGCGCCGAGGTGATCCATGATTATCTTCTATTATCAATAAGCAAAATTATTTATGCGTAAACCGCAATAATCATTTCCACATTAGTGATCTAATAACAATCGTAATTTTGACTTAACTTATCGGTTATCAATTACACCACGCTCTCATATACGGTTTCAAAGTAATTATGGAAATTTAATAGGATAACAAAATCATGCCATCCTTCTCAACTAAGCCTCAAATTAAAATTGAAATGATCCATGACATTGTCTGTTCATGGTGCCCAATTGGATACAACAACATGAAAGCGGCATTGGGTCAGGTGAACGGAGAACTGGATGCAAAAATCAATTTTCTGCCCTTTGAACTTAATCCTGACATGCGTCCTGAAGGTGAAGAAATTGAATCACATCTCACACGCCGTAGCGGTTGGACGAAAGAGGAGTTCTTACGCTATCGTACCAACCTTATAGAAACTGCAAAAAAAGCAAATTTGACGTACGATTTTAGTAAAAGAACGCATTACTACAACACATTAAATGCACATAAATTAATTCACTGGGCAGAAAAATTCGACAAGCAAGAAACCGTTAATCAAGCCCTGATTGAACAGTATTTCACCCATGGTATGGATGTTGGAAATATAGAATCTCTTCTTGATCTCGCCGTATCACAAGACCTTGATCGGCAACAAACAAAAGAAGCACTCAGTTCAGATAAGATTGTAAGAGAAATACATGAAAAGCAACTCAGGATAAATCGTCTAACTGTTCGCAGCGTTCCGACCTTTATCATAAACGAACAACACCTTGTCCCAGGGTCAAATTCCAGAGAATTCTTTGCTCAATATTTCACTGATTATATTAACTCAAGCCCCGCACAAAAAGAAATACTCAGTATTTAATACGGCATTTAATTAGTCGCTTATTTCGATAATATCGAGCGTCAAAAAAACTCGTTTGCTAGTTTTAAAGATGAGAGAATAAAAATCTGCGACAAAATATTCATTGCAAGTAAAAACATATATATTATATTCACCTTAATTAATTGGTAGCAGGTTTTTTGAAGATGAATATGCCCTTTGATACCATCACAGATCAAAACATCCATACGATGGTTCATACTTTTTACGGTAAAATTAGAAAAGACGAATTATTAAAGGATGTTTTCAACAACACCATTGGTGATAATTGGGATCCCCATCTAGAAACCATGTGCCGATTTTGGTCTTCTGTATTACTGACATCCGGCCAGTATAAGGGAAACCCAATGATAGCCCATATGAAAATAAAAGGTATCGAGCGACACTTCTTTGAAAGATGGCTGGAGCTATTTCTAGAAACCAATAAAGAGCTCTTCCAATCAGATATCTCTGCTGAGATTCAAATTAAAGCAGAGAGGATTGCCCAAAGTCTGATGTTAGGCATGTTCTATAGACCAGAGAATATCACTTCTAAAAACAGTAAAAACCGTTAAATGCCAGGACGATTTGGCCTTCAAGTTAACCTCCTTAGCCTTATAACGTTTACGAAACAATGGCGCTGATTACATATGTTCAAATCAGCGCCATTGTTTTTATCCCAAATAAATCTTATCCAGCCCTGACTTGTACCAAAAATGTATCAAGACCACTTTGTAATTGCATTGCCTGATCTGACAGAGAACCAGAAAAATCTAACAATGTTTGCGCAGTTTCACCCGTTAAAGACGCGGCTTTTGTCACCTCCTGAATGTTACGTGATACCTCTCTAGTTCCAGCCGATGCTTGGTCTACATTACGGGCAATTTCCTGAGTAGCCGCGGCTTGCTCCTCGACAGCGATCGAAATCGCGCCACCAATTTCATTTACGTCGCGAATTGCATTACCGATTGCTTCCAGTGCTTTTGCAGCTTCCTCTGTAACAGACTGAACGTTGGAGATTTGTCCGCTGATCTCTTCAGTTGCTTTAGCTGTTTGGTTTGCAAGATTTTTTACTTCGCTTGCTACCACGGCAAAACCTTTACCTGCCTCACCAGCTCTTGCTGCTTCGATCGTTGCGTTCAGGGCCAACAGATTAGTTTGTTCCGCAATGCCTGTAATCAGCTCAACAACCTTTCCGATCTCATCCACAGAGCTCACAAGCGTACCCACCGTTTCATGTGCAAGACTTGCCTTATCCACGGCTCCAGCAACAACGTCAGAGGATCGACCTACATGACGACTAATCTCCAATTCGGAGGCCGTCAATTCTTCTGCAGCCGCAGCAACAGTCTGCACATTTGAAGCAGCTAGATCAGAGGCCGTGGCAACAGATGTAGCTTGTTTGGAAGTTGTTTGAGCTGTCGAGGTCAAATTTTGCGCCGAATTTTGCATGCTTACCGCCGCATTGCTGACTTCTCTTATTGTTGAACCGACCTGACTCTCAAAATTATTTGCCAATTCCTGGATAAAGGCTTTTCGTTCTTGCGCAACACGCTCTTCATTCCGTCGTTGATCAGCCTCCATATCACGAATTTTGACGGCATTTTCTTTAAACACCAATACAGCCTTTGCCATCTGCCCAATTTCATTTTGCCAACCGACGGCAGGAATACCAACAGAAAGATCGCCATTCGCCAAGCGAGTCATTGTACTGGTTAATGCCGTCATAGGTTTGGTTAAATGCTTTCCTGACCACCATAAGTTCATTCCTGACATGGCCAGTAAGAACACAAAGATAGAGGTTAACGCGATGCCATTAATATTATCCATAAACGCGATTGACTGTTTTACAGATATATTCACAATCTGGCTCCTCTTAAAGATTTCTGTCCTTAATATTGAAATCGCCATTAGGGCCGTGCCATCATCTATATTTACTGCAGCATCGATTTCACGAGCCGTTTTCCCTGCCGCGGCCATCTTCTGTACTACTGAAATCTTACTCGCATAAATATTAACGACGAATGTTATGTTTTTAAGAGCATCAGCTTCACTTTTATTCACACCAAGCTTTTCGTAAACAGATAATGCCTTACGCGCGTTAGATATATTTTTTTTAATCTTCTCAATGCTGGTGACATCCTGACGGAGGACATAGTTCTTAAACTGGTGAACCATCCCCCCAAAACCCATTGCGCTTTGTAAATCGGTAACCAACTCTAGTTTTGCGTAATCTACTTGATGAAATGTATCCCAGTGCTGACCTACTTCATCGTTGCCATGATGACTTAAATACGTCGTAGTGCCAACAATCCCGACAACGACTAACAAGAGTACAGAAAAAATCATACCCAAATGCTTTATTTGAAAATTATTAATGAACATATGTCACTCTCAATGAAAAATAATACACACTCCATCAGGCGCGTTGTTAAGGCGCATGATGTTCCACGACTTTTCTTCACACCTCAAAGGTGTAAAAAATGATGCAGAACATTCTTTGTTTATAATCAAGGAAAGTATTAATCTTCATTAAAAAATCACCGTGTCACAATGCGACAAAAACATCTTAAAAATTAATATAATTGATATATTTCAATAACTAGTATTAAATTTTTAATATCACAGTATTTTATCCGTGCTCTTTTGCCACAGATAAAAAAGTAAAAAAATTGCTCTGTTTGGAGATTAATATCCATGTTTCAGAGCAATCTTAACGAGAAATCATGCGTTACGATTCAGCAAGTAACTCATCTGCTTTTCGCCGTGATTCTGAGCGCCTGGTAAGATAAGAGGCAACCAAAACACCGATTGTTACAATACCAATCAATATCGTTGATAGAGCATTGATTTTAGGCGTAACCCCCAAGCGTACCTGGCTATATATCTTCATTGGCAATGTCGTCGCTCCAGGCCCAGAGGTGAACGAAGCTATGACCAGATCATCAAGCGAAAGGGTAAAAGATAATAACCAAGCAGAGATAATTGCAGGTGCCATTATGGGTAATGTCACCTTTATAAATGACTGAAAAGGTGTACACCCCAAATCAGTTGCAGCCTCCTCAAGAGAAGTATCAAAGGTAACCATACGCGACGACACTACAACAGCAACATAACACATCGAAAAGGTTATGTGAGCCAGAGTTATTGTCCAAAATCCACGGCTAACACCCATTGCCACAAAAAGAAGAAGTAGAGACAATCCAGTAATTACTTCTGGCATGACAAGAGGTGCGTAAATCATCCCTGAGAACAAAGTACGGCCTTTAAAGCGCCCTGCCCTAACCATCACTACAGCAGCCAACGTTCCGAGAATTGTTGCACACGTTGCAGAAAGCAATGCAACGCGAAAAGTTACAAGAGCAGCATCGAGAAAGGCTTCATCCTTAAAAAGCTCAACATACCATTTGGTAGAAAATCCAGCCCATACTGTCACGAGCCGGGATTCATTAAAGCTAAAGAACACCAATAATAGAATTGGTAGATACAAAAAAACAAACCCAACGGTTAAAGAGGTCGTATTGAACCATGTAAAACGGCCATTCATTTTTCGGCCTCCTGAGCACGCTCTTGTTGTTTTTGAAAGAGGACTATTGGAATGATTAATAACAACAGTAGCAGCACAGCAACTGCTGATGCGACAGGCCAGTCTCTGTTACTAAAGAATTCAGCCCAAAGCGTTTTACCAATCATCTTGGTGTCTGACCCGCCAAGAAGGTCCGGGATAACAAACTCACCAATCGCTGGAATGAAGACAAGAAAAGAACCCGCTATAACCCCAGGTAGCGACAAAGGAAATGTTATCTTCCAAAAGGCTTCGATACTTGTACAGCCAAGATCCTGAGCAGCCTCCAACAATGACCCATCCAACTTTTCCAAAGCTGAATACAAAGGCAAAACCATAAAAGGAAGGTACGAATAGACAATGCCAATATAAACAGCAGTATCCGTGTTCAAAATCTGCAAAGGCTCATCAATCACCCCAACAAACATTAGGAGTTGGTTAAGCAACCCTTCTGTCTTCAATATCCCAATCCATGCGTAAACACGAATAAGAAAGCTTGTCCAGAAAGGTAGAATGATCAGCATCAACAAGGTTGCGCGCCATTCTGAAGGCGCCTTTGCCATGGAATATGCAAGCGGATAACCAACAAGAAGTGTAAAAATAGTAGATATACCGGCAATTCTCAAACTAGATAAATAACTTGTCCAATAAATATCATCTTCTGTCAGCCAAATATAATTCTCAAAGTCCAATTCCGCGATTAAATTTAAAACCCCTTCCCATCCCGCGCTTAAATCAAAAGACGGTGTATAGGGAGGAATAGCGACGGCAACATCTGAAAGAGAAATCTTAAAAACAATACCAAAAGGCACGAGAAAAAGCACGAACAGCCAAACGTAAGGCAGTCCAATGAGAAGTAACCGTCCAAATTTCCTATCCATGATATCCCTCTACTAATTCAGGTATTAATTGGGTCATTAGTCTAGAAGGACACCCGCGGTATTACGCCAGGATAACCAAACCTTGTCTTCCCATGTAAATTCGCGATTAGCTAAACGTCGGCGATTAGATTCCTGAGCTTTGAAAATTTTTCCATTCCCAAGTTTTACATAATAAGTCGATAAATTTCCGACATAGGCAATATCATGAATTTCGCCCCGCACTCTATTATCCGCATCCATTGGCTCTTCACGTGTGACATGGACTTTCTCAGGACGAATTGCAAAACAGGCATTTTCGTCCGCATGACGATCTATATTATTGGCGATAAAAATGTCATCTTGTCCCTCGGCCCACGAAAGTTTAATTCCCTGTTCAGTACGAGAATTAAGTCGGCCTTCGATAATATTCACATCGCCGATAAAATCTGCGACATATCGACAGTTAGGATACTCGTAGATCACCTCTGGTGTAGCGACTTGAATGATCTTTCCATCATCCATCACAGCAATACGACTGGCAACAGTCATAGCCTCTTCCTGGTCATGCGTCACAATAACAAAAGTCATTCCAAGTTTTTCTTGAATATCCATCAGTTCGAATTGAGTACGTTCCCGAAGTTTTTTATCCAGTGCGCCCAAAGGCTCATCAAGAAGAAGTAATTTCGGCTTTTTCGCCAATGAACGAGCGAGAGCAACACGTTGGCGTTGTCCTCCAGAAAGCTGATGCGGCTTTCGCTTGGCAAACTTAGTCAATTGGACGAGCGAGAGCATTTCTTCAACGCGTTCATTAATTAAATTTTTGGGCCACTTATCTTGCTTAAGACCAAAAGCAATATTTGCTTCAACTGTCATATGAGGGAAAAGCGCATAGGACTGAAACATCATGTTTACAGGCCGTTTATAAGGTGGCACCGACCCAATATCTTCGTCACCGAGGAATATTGAGCCTTCGCTTGGAGTTTCAAACCCCGCCAGCATCCGCATCATCGTGGTTTTCCCACATCCGGATGGACCAAGAAGAGCAAAAAATTCTCGCTCATAAATATCCAAGCTGACATTATCGATGGCTGTGAAGGACCCAAATCGCTTGGTCACATTACCAAACCTGACCAGAGGCTCCTGTGCAGGATCTTCCCATGGCTGAAATTTGGTCGATGGTTTTTTAGCAGGTGAGATATTCATGACGTCCTCAATCAGAAGCTCTATGCATACATTAAAACGCCGCCTAAATTTTCATTAGGCGGCGTTTTATTTTAGACTAGCTGCCGCTCTTAACCTTTGTCCAAGCACGTGTAACAACACGTTGAATCTTGGGCTCGTAAGGTGTCAGAGTATAGAGTTTTTGCATAGTACCTGAATCGGGATAAATTGCAGGATCGCCAATAACATCTTCTGCTAACAATTTTTGCGAAGCTAGGTTTCCGTTAGCATAATAAACATAATTTGAAGCTTTTGCCATTACGTCATCACGCATGATGTAATTAATAAACTTGTGCGCATTATCTGAATTTGCAGCATCCGCAGGGATTGCCATTTGATCGAACCACATCAAGGCACCTTCATTTGGGATAGCATAATCCACTGTAACGCCGTTATCTGCATCAGCTGCGCGATCGCGTGACTGAAGAATATCACCAGACCAACCGACAGAAAGGCAAATATCACCATTTGCAAGCGCCGAAATATTTTCAGAAGAGTGGAACTTCTGAATATAAGGGCGGATTGTCATCAATAAGTCTTCAGCAGCTTGAATATCAGCTTTATCATGACTATCCGGATTTTTGCCAAGATAGTTCAAAGCTGCTGGAATCATTTCATCGGATGCATCTAGTAAATAAACACCACAATCTTTTAACTTAGCTAGTTTTTCAGGATTAAAAACAACATCCCAACTATCTATACGATCAATGCCTAAACGTTCTTTAATCATATCAACGTTATAACCAATGCCCGTGGTGCCCCACATATAATTGACAGAATACGCATTACCTGGATCGTATTTTTCAACGCGCTCAGAAACTACATCCCAAAGATTACCGTTATTACTTAACTTGGTTTGGTCAAGTTTTTGAAAAACACCTGCTTGTATCTGTCGTGCCAAAAATGTTCCCGAGGGGACAACTACATCATAACCTGAACTCCCTGCTAGAAGCTTGGTTTCTAAAACATCATTTGAATCAAAAACATCATATACAACCTTAATGCCTGTTTCCTTTTCAAAATCCGCAAGAATTTCTTCGTCGATATAATCTGACCAGTTAAAGACATTCACGACCTCTTCAGCACTCGCTTGAGCACTCAATGCCATCCCCAATGCAACAACACTGGTCAACAAACCACTTCCAAAACTTTTCACGATGTAGCCTCCATTATTTTTAAATTTATCCAGAAAAGCTATGTGGGTACCGAGATCTGTTTTTATGACTCTCCAATACCCACTCCCAGTTATAACTTTCCGAGATCCTTTGCCGTCAAATCAAGGCAATACTTTACCTTATCAAACAACTCATCAATTTCCACCTTAGACATTATTAATGGTGGTGAAAGTACCATTCGGTCCCCACAGGCCCGCATTATCAGCCCATTATTAAAACAATGATCACGACAAATATTACCGATTTCGGAACCATTTTCAAAGAGTTCCCTCGTTTCCTTATTTTTGGCAAAGACAAAGCCAGCAATGAGACCACAACCAACAACTTCACCAACCAACGGGTGTTCTTCAAGCTCCCTTAAACGCTTCTGGAAATAAGGCCCGGTTTCATCCCGTACGCGATCAATAATACCCTCATCACGCAACAAGCGAATATTCTCGATAGCAACGGCACAAGAGGCAGGGTGACCCGAGTAGGTAAATCCATGATAGAATTCACCACTTTTCTCGATAAGGGCATCTGCAACACGATCCCCAACCATCACGGCAGAAATAGGGAGGTATCCAGAAGACATCCCTTTTGCCATAGACATAAGATCTGGCTTAATGCCAAAAGTTTCAGATCCAAACCAATTTCCAGTTCGGCCAAAACCGCAAATAACCTCGTCCGCAACTAACAAGATTTCATACTTTGTACAAATGCGTTGAATCTCTGGCCAGTAGGTTTCCGGCGGCACGATAACTCCGCCTGCTCCTTGGATCGGCTCGCCAATAAAAGCAGCTACTTTTCCCGGTCCAACTTCTAGAATACGTTCTTCTAAAGCCTGTGCTGCTTTTAAACCAAACTCTTCGGGAGAAAGGTCACCACCATCCTTATACCAGTATGGTTGCATGATATGCTCGATACCCGGCATCATAAGGCCACTTTGTTCGTGCATAGGGTCCATTCCACCAAGTGACGCACCGGCGACTGTGCTTCCATGATAGGCATTATTTCGGCTAATGATCACATTACGGTCAGGTTGGCCTTCTACTTGCCAGTAACGGCGGACAAGACGGATAATAGTATCAACGGCTTCTGAACCTGAATTGGCAAAGAAAACCCTGTTTAATCCCTCAGGTGTAACCTCAGAAAGTAACTTAGCAAGTTCTGTTGCAGGAGCATTGGTTGTTTGAAAGAACGTGTTGTAATAGGGCAGTTCCATCATTTGACGCTGTGCCGCATCAACCAATTCTTTTCGGCCATAACCAATATTTACACACCAAAGACCCGCCATGCCATCAAGGACACGGTTACCATCAGAATCCCAAAGGTATATACCGTCCGCCTTTGTGATTACGCGTGTGCCTTTTTCATTCAGACTTTTGGTATCGGTAAAGGGGTGCAGATGGTGCTCCCGATCTAGGTCCTGCCAATATTCTGTACTTTTATTAATATGCTTCATAACAGCCTCTTCACTGCCAAATTTAAAAAATTATTGGCTTTAGACATTTAACAACAGATGTTCGCGTTCCCACGAACTGATAACTTGGTGGTAATTATTGTATTCAACTTCTTTGGTCGCACAGAGCGCTTCCACAAAACGATCTCCGAGAATATCCTTAATCGGCTTACAATCCAGGAGAGACACTATTGCGTCAGATAAATAAAGGGGAAGTCCTCTTGGAAGATCATAAGCACTACCCGTTGTTTCAGGTTCGGCCTTAAGACCTCCAGTCATTCCCAAATAACCACACAATAGACTTCCTGCGATGGCAAGATATGGATTTACATCAGACCCACATAGACGGTTCTCGACACGGCGGCTAATAGGGCTAGAATTTGGCACCCTAAAGCCACAGCTACGATTATCCACCCCCCAATGCGTATTAATCGGCGACTCATCATATCCAAATCGACGATAAGAATTCACGTTAGGGGCAAAGAATGGCATCGCAGCACTAGAGTAACGTTGTAATCCAGCAATAAAATTCTCAAAGAGTTCCGTTGCATTACCATCAGCATCGCTAAAGATATTATCACCCGTTTTAGCATCGATTACAGAATGATGAATATGCATTGAGCTTCCTGGCTCATTCTCCATCGGCTTGGCCATAAAAGTCGCATAGATATCATGTGACAAAGCCGTTTGACGTACAGTGCGTTTAAACAAGAAGACCTGGTCAGCCAAAGAAAGAGGATCTCCGTGTAGGAAATTAATCTCTATCTGCGCGGCGCCCGCTTCATGATTAAGAGTATCAATATCCAAACCTTGCGCTTCGCAATAATCATACACATCTTCAAATACTGGATCGAACTCATTTACAG
This sequence comes from Kiloniella antarctica, assembly GCF_042682825.1. NCBI lineage: Bacteria > Pseudomonadati > Pseudomonadota > Alphaproteobacteria > Rhodospirillales > Kiloniellaceae > Kiloniella > Kiloniella antarctica. The sequence continues at coordinate 188,798 of NZ_JBHUII010000003.1, read as the reverse complement.
CATCAATACCATAGCACTGCCGCGCAGTCTCAGGACGGCCATTTTTACCAATCGGAGGCTTAAGTGGTAGATCCGGATCTGTATTTTTTTGAACAAGATAAAACTCAAGTTCTGGTGCAATTACAGGCTTCCATCCTTTTTCTTCATACAAACCAAGTACAGTACGAAGTATCTGGCGGGCATAAATATCAACTGGCTTGCCATCAGGATAAACACAGTCGCAAATAACCTGCGCAGTAGGTTCTTTGTACCATGGAACCGGGCGTATCGTCGAAGCATCAACTTCAAGGATCACATCGTGATCAACAATATTAACCCAAGTATCTTCTTCGGGCCATTCACCTGTAATGGTTTGAATAAAAATACTTTCAGGAAGACGATGCCCGCTACTTCCTATTCCTCGCAAGAATTTTTCTGTAGGCAGGATCTTGCCGCGTGGAACACCCGAAATATCCGGTATCATACACTCGACTTCCGTAATACGGCGATCACTACACCACTGTTCTAATTCCTCAAACGTCATAAATCACCTATTATAATGGCTATTGGCTTTACTTACCGTCGGGTCGCCCGCTCTCGGCATGCATTTCCAAAAGCTCTAAAGATAGCATTGGAAAGTTTGTTATCACTGGCGTTCCATTCCGGGTGCCACTGCACTGCCAGCGCAAATGCAGAAGCCCCGGAGACACTGACGGCTTCGACCAACCCATCTGGGGCATAAGCTTCAACTGCCAACCCCTCTCCCAACTGATCTATACCTTGTGCGTGCACAGAGTTTACAAGAACTTTTTGATCAGGCATCAAACCAGCCAATACGCCACCGGGCACCAGCTCTATTTCATGAGCAAGAACAAAGCGGTCTTCTATAGTCCCCGTCATATCTGCTCTATGATCCATCTTGCCCGGTTGATTTTGAACCTTTTGGTATAGAGTTCCACCAAGAACAACATTTAATTCCTGATACCCTCGACAGATAGCCAGCATAGGTATGCCTTTATCCAATACCTTTTTGATCAAAGGCAAGGTTGTCGCATCCCGTGCGGGATCATGTTGCGTACCTTCTTCGCTGGGCGCACCCCGATAATGATGAGGTTCAACGTTGGAAGGGCTGCCTGTAAAGAGGAAACCATCCAACCGATCCAATAACGCATCGTTATCTAATTGATCACCTAAAGCCGGTATACCCAAAGGCATTACACCCGCAACATTAGCTGCCGCCTCAGAATAATAACGGCTCACACTGTCATACTCATTACCGTTTTTGGGCATACGACAGGTGGAGACCCCAACAAAGGCTTTACCAGTACTCATATTAGAAATAGTCCGACTAAAGGTTGATCGTTATTCTGAACAAAATACTAGTTTGCATTTATGAAAAAGAGAACAAAAAAATGAAACGAACTACATAATAATTTCAATCAGTGACATTATATCGTTATACAACAGAACCTTAATTGTAGTAAAAAATATCGATCAAAAATTAACCACACAAACAAACATCTCATTATAAGCTCTTTTTTTTGGACAAAGCTTGACAAATAGCTGCCGAAAGTGTGCATAATTTCAAAATTCTGGTTTCCATAGGCGTTAAATATCATGACAAGTACAACTGATCATAATTCTGAACACTCTAGTTTTCTTGAGACTCACCCTGAGATTGGGCTCATTGAACTCCTTATCGCAGATGGAAACGGCATCCTACGAGGCAAACGCATTACGCGCGATAAACTCGCCTCTGTTTACGAAGAAGGTATTTTACTTCCCGGCTCCTTGTTTTGCCTAGATACATCAGGCGCGAATGTTGAAGGTGCAGGTTTGGTTTGGACCGATGGTGATGCCGATCGTGTATGTCAGGCTGTTCCCGGCACTTTGAAACCCGTTCCTTGGCACAAAAAAGGATTGGCTCAGATCCTCCTTACCATGTACGAAGAAGATGAAACCCCCTTCTTCGCTGATCCGCGCCATGTCCTAAAGGGTATTATTGATCGTTTTACCGCCATGGGGCTAAAGCCAGTAACCGCAGTCGAACTTGAATTTTATCTTATCGACAAAGAGAGAACCGGAGCAGGTTATCCTCAACCCCCTGTCTCGCCGATCTCTGGACTGCGCCACTCCGCCCCTGCCGTTTACGGCATTGATGAGCTATATGATTACGATGACTTCCTGGAAGAAGTTGCTTCTATGGCCAAGGCACAGGGCATCCCTGCTGATACAATGGTCGCGGAATATGCACCTGGTCAATACGAGGTTAATTTACACCATGTGGACGATCCTCTTCTCGCTTGCGATCAGGCTGTTCTCCTTAAAAGGCTGGTAAAACACGTCGCTCAACGCCATGGCATGGAAGCAACCTTCATGGCAAAGCCCTACACCCAAGAATCAGGCAACGGAACACACATTCACGTCAGCCTTCTTGATGAAAGCGGTAAAAATATTTTCCAAGGTAAAGGCACCAACGAAGAAGACCGCCTTAGTGATGAAATTAAGTGGGCCATTGGCGGTCTTTGTGAGTCTATGGCAGAATCTATGGTACTTTTTGCACCAAATGCGAACTCTTATCGTCGCTTTCAATTAGGATCTTACGCTCCCCACACACCTTGCTGGGGTATCAACAATAGGACTGTTGCTCTACGTATTCCAGCAGGTCATCCTGCAGCAACACGCATCGAACATCGTGTTGCTGGCGCCGATGCCAGCCCTCATCTTGTTATGTCAGCTGTTCTTGCGGGAATGCTGCACGGAATGGAAAATAAAATCGATCCAGGCCCGCGTATTACCGGAAATGCCTACAAACAGAAAGAAGCCACTCTTCCTAATATCTGGCCAGATGCAATTGACGCCTTCGACAATGGGAAAATTTTACCAAAATACCTTGGCCAAGAGTTTTGTAATGTTTTTAGCGCTTGCCGGAAAACTGAGCGAGAAAGGTTTAACAGCTACATCTCGACAGTTGAATTTGACTGGTACCTAAGGACCGTTTGAGATGAGCGCCCAAAACGATACGCCCTCTAGTTTTGATTATACGCCTTCTTATTATACAGAAAGCATGAACCCGTGGCAGGATCATCCAGAATTACAAGGGGAACATGAATGCGATGTCTGTGTCATAGGAGGTGGAATGACAGGAACATCCGCCGCACTTCATTTAGCCGAGCGGGGATATAAAGTTATCTTGCTGGAAGCCAGCAAAGTTTCGTGGGGTGCATCTGGGCGAAGTGGCGGACAGATGATCATCGGCTACAACCAATCTTACCAAGACATAAAAAAGATGGTTGGTAAGGATGATGCAAAAAAACTTTGGGCCATGGGCGAAGAAGCCATGTCTTTGGCCAAGGAACAAATTAACAAACACACCATCCAATGCGATCTCGCCAATGGTCACTATCATGTCAGTACAAAAAAACGGCATATTGCTGAGTTAGAAGAATACCTAGAAGACCTAGAATCTGCCGGCTACCACGGCTGTAAAATCCTCAACAGGGAAGAAGTTCGAAGCACGATTGGCAGTGAAAAATACTTCTCAGGCCTGTATGATCCAAACGGGGGACACCTACATCCCTTGAATTATACACTTGGAATTGCTGGTGCAGCAGAGAACGCAGGCGCAATAATCCATGAACACAGCAAAGTAACCCACATCAACCACGGCAAAGCACCAAAGGTTCATACCGACAAAGGTATCGTTAATTGCAAACACGTTGCTCTGTGCGCCAACGCCTATCTGGACGGTTTGGAGAAAAAAATTGATAACAAGATCATGCCTGTTGGCACTTACATCTTAGCAACAGAGCCCCTTTCCGAAGAGGAAGCAAACAATCTTATTTCCGATAACGCAGCGGTTGCAGATATTCTCTTTGTTCTAAATTATTATCGTCTTTCCGGTGATCGCCGCATGCTGTTTGGGGGTGAAGTAAACTACTCTGGAAAAAATCCAGCAGATATCAGTAAGATTATGCAAAAAAACATGCTAGAATACTTCCCTCAACTCACTGATAAGAAAATTGATTATGCTTGGGGAGGCAATGTTGCGATTACCGTCAACCGACTTCCACAATTTGGTAAAATTGGCCCAACAACATATTTTGCACACGGTTTTTCGGGACACGGTGTTGTTTTGACTGGCCTAGCGGGAAAATTAATAGCCGAATCAATCGCTGGTTCCGAAGAACGTTTTGATGTGTTCAGCAGAATACCGCATAGATCCTTCCCCGGTGGTAACTTATTACGGACCCCAGCCCTTGTCCTTGCCATGGCATATTATCGTTTACGTGACTTACTTTGAGAAAATCTAAAATTGACCCTACGACAAAACACAAGAGGTGAAACCGAAGAGATGTCAACAAGTGTTGGAAAACGTTTAAAAGCACTCCGTGCCATGCATGGCCTATCCCAACGAGAGCTCGCCAGACGAGCTGGCGTAACCAACAGTGCCATCTCTATGATCGAACAAGATCGTGTCAGTCCTTCTATTGATTCTATGACAAAAGTTCTCTCAGGCTTTCCCATTACCATGATCGAATTTTTCTCCATGGAAGCAGAAGACGAAGAGGAAAAAATATTTTTCTCTCGTGATGAGCTTGTTGAAATGTCCGACGGAACAATGTCCGTTCGTCTTGTAGGTGCTACAAAGAAAGATCGCAAGATGCGCGTTCTTCATGAAAAATATCCTGCACAAGGTGATACTGGCGAGAAAATGATCGTCCAAAAAGGTGAAGAAGCAGGCGTTATTATAAGTGGTCAACTTGAAATAACAGTTGGGAATGAAGTTAGCGTGCTAACCGCCGGTGAAGCTTATTATTTTAATGCTGAGATTCCTCACCGTTTTAGAAATCCTGGTGATGAAGAGTGTGAAGTTGTCAGTGCTGCTACACCGCCGTCCTTCTAATATCCCTTGATACTGACAATACTCTCAATTATGGCTTTTATTACCTGACAATAGTCATGTAATAAATCTGTATGTGCTGTGGGTTAAAATAGAACCAAGCTCAAAAACAACCTGGATCAATCTGGAAACAAACAATGACCGATATTTCTGGAATTAACTCTGAAGGCGATCACGCCTTCATGTCGACAAGTCTTTTGGGTACTGAAGTCGAGCCAATGTACTCAGGTGCAACTTCTTTCATGCGTCGCAAATACACGCGCGATCTTACCGAAGCAGATGTCGCAATCTCTGGCATTCCATATGATTGCTCAGTAACAGGCAGATCCGGAACCCGGCTTGGCCCACGCGCTGTTCGTAACGCCTCCGTCAACTTAGCTTGGGCACCCCATTTCCCTTCCGGGCTGGATGTTTTTGAAGTTCTGGCCGTTGCGGATTACGGTGATCTTGTTTTTGATCCCGGTCAGCCAATGTCTGTTCCTGAAGCCATCGAAGCTCATGCCAAATCTATTTTGGACACAGATACCGCCATGGTCACTTTGGGCGGGGATCACTTTGTTACCTACCCAATCCTAAAAGCTCATGCTGAGAAACATGGTCAGTTAGCTCTGATCCAGATTGACGCTCATTCTGATACCTGGGAAGAAGATCAACAACGTATTGATCATGGCACCATGTTCTATCACGCTGCCAAGCAAGGCATCATTGACCCAGCAAGCTCAGCTCAGGTTGGTATCAGGACGCATAATGACAAAACCCACGGCTTTAACATTATTCATGCTCCTTGGGTTCACGAAAAAGGTCCGGAAGCCGTTGTTGCTGAAATCAGACGTATCGTCGGCGACAGAAAAGCCTATCTAACGTTTGATATCGACAGTCTCGACCCAGCCTTTGCCCCCGGCACAGGAACCCCCGTAACCGGCGGCCTCACTCCTCATCAGGCTCTGACCATTTTACGTGGCCTTGAAGGCCTGAATATTGTCGGCGCGGATGTGGTCGAAGTCTCCCCCGCCTATGATGTCGGCGAGATCACAGCCCTTGCAGGCGCAACAATGGCGTTTGAAATGCTCTATCTACTAGCAAGACAAAAACAGGCGAAGGGTTAATCCCGTACGAAGAAAGAATGCAGGTGCAAAAACACGCGCCTGCGTTCTTTCTGATAAATCACATAAAATTCAAGCTTAGCGCTTTTTGTAATCCAGATCGGTTAACCATCAGATCTTCCAGAGTGTATTTTGAAAGCACATCAAAAAAGGCGATAACCGCTTCTTCCAAAATACCTTGAAGCCGACAGTAGCCATCGATCTGGCAGCAGCCTTTTTGTTTATCGAAACACTCAACAATATCTAGGTTATCTTCCATATCCCGAACAACATCACCCAGATTAATTTCAGGTGCAGGTCGAGAAAGTATCATCCCACCGTTCTTTCCCCGGATTGTCTTGAGATAACCATCTTGAGATAACTGGTTCACAACCTTCATCAGATGATTACGGGATATATTATATCTCTCAGCAATTTCCGTGATCGTCGTGAGGTTTTCTCCCTTCAATCCAACAAAAATTAGAACACGTAAAGAATAATCAGTGTAAGTTGTTAACCGCATTCCGGATCTTAGGCCTTTAAAAGGTTAAGCTTCATAAAGTAGCATTTTGAATATATGTATATACTCTAACCAAACAAAAGAAATAATACAACATTGATTTAACCTCTCCTCCCTTCAAGGCTATCCCTTTAGGAAAAATGGTTCCGTGCGCTTTCCAACCACCCCAGACCTGCTTTGGTTTCAACCTTGGGATTATACTCGCAGCCAATCCAACCATCATAAGAGCTTTGCGAAAGCTCAGAGAATATCCAGTTGTAATCCACTTCGCCCCCAGAAGGTTCAAATCTATCTGGTATCCCCGCAACTTGAATATGTCCGACATAGTCGATTTGATGGCGGATAAGAGTTGTCAGATCCCCCTCCATAATTTGAGCATGATAAAGATCCATCTGCAGTTTGAGATTTGGTTGCGCAAGATGGTCGATAACTTTACGCGCCTGCGCCTGATGCGAAAGGAGGTATCCAGGGAAAGCACGCGTATTAATCGGCTCTATTAAAAGCGTAACGCCTGCAGAGTTTGCCTGCCCACATGCATATGCAAGATTACCGAGGTACACTTCGAAACATTGCTCAATCTGCTCTCCTTCGGGGCAAACACCTGCCATAACGTGGAGCCGTTTACATCCTAAATACTCTGCGTACTCAAGCGCAAGCTCAACACTATGTTGAAATTCGCTTTCTCTACCCGGCAAAGCGGCTATACCACGCTCTCCCTTTTCCCAATTCCCCGGTGGCAAGTTGAATAGAACTTGCGTTAATTGCGCCTCATCAAGTTTTTCACGCAATTGCACTTTGGAATAATCATAAGGAAACAAGAACTCCACGCCTTCAAAGCCAGACGCTTTTGCTTCTTTAAAACGATTGAGGAACGGCACCTCGCCAAAGAGCATGCTGAGATTGGCAGCAAATTGAATCATTTATTTTCCTTTTTTACGTTACTTAAGCTCTCAATGGAGCAAATAAACCCGGCCTGATCCAGATCTCCCATATCTGCATCCACCATGTTTTGCCACAGCTCTTGATTTTTCTCCAGCCCAGGCAGGTAAGCGCCGTAATACTCAGCTAACTCCATAGCCTGATTGACATCCTTAAGCTGGACAGTTGCACGCGCTCCCGGATCAAAGGCGCGTTCAATCATTCGCTGTCCATGTAAGTCCAAAATACGACTATCCGCAAATCCACCCATTAATGCCTGACGAACCTTTGATGGATCAGCTCCAGCCGCAGCAGATAGAACCAGCGCCTCAGCGACTGCATCTATTGTCATCGCAACAATCATTTGATTGGCAGATTTAGCAATCTGTCCGGCACCAATAATTCCAATAAGATTTATATTTTTTCCTAAAGCTTCAAATACAGGTCGGGCACGTTGGAAAACGGCTTCTGTGCCACCCACCATAATAGAAAGTGTGCCTTTCTCTGCACCAATAGCCCCACCGCTAACCGGAGCATCAAGATAATCAGCCCCCTTGCCACAAACCAAATCAGCAAAAATACGGGTACTCATCACTTGCGTTGTTCCCATATCAATCACTAACGCGCCAGCCTCAAGCCCAGCCAACAACCCCTTTTTATCTTTTATCACGGCCTCTACGGCGGGAGTGTTGGTGACACAAATGATCACGATACCGGATCCCACTTTCTCAGCGAGATCTAATGGTGAATCACAATATAGAAGCCCCAACTCCTCAAGATCAGCAGCTTTTTCACGGGTCCGTGTATGAATAAACACTTGAGCGCCAACAGCCTTTAAACGGGATGCCATATGCCATCCCATATTTCCCAGACCAATAACACCGATCTTACTGGTCGAAGATATTTTAAAGGTATCTGTCATAAAATTATTTGTCTCTTCAATGCTGTACACCTTCATCGGGTCAAAACATTTTGAAAGAGGAATTATTGAAGGTCAAAGCTTTTAAAGGAAAAACTTATCCAACTCGAGCAACCCTGTCTTCTCTTGGGGTTGAGCCAAAATACCCTCGATAAGCTCTTGAAAAATAAGAAAAGGAGGTAAAGCCGCAGGCTACGGCGACTTCGCTGACAGGAAGAGCCGTCTGACGCAACAAAGAACGGGCCCGTTTTAAACGTAAACGCTTGTAATAACGTTTGGGGCTACAACTTAAGTGACGGGCAAATAAACGCTCAATTTGCCTTTTTGAACTTCCAATTTCATTAGCAATTTCTTCAGCCGTTAATAGAATTTCGAGATTTTCTTCCATGATACGAACTGCTTCAGCAAGCTTCCCAGACATTTTTTGAAGAGTAAGATTGCGTTGTCGCAAAGGTATCGAAGCTCCACCACGAACTTCATAATTAAAAGCCTCGGCTACTTGCCCGGCAATCTCGGTACCACACTGATGCTCAATCACATTGAGCACCATATCAAGACAAGCAGCACGCCCCGTACAGGTGATCCGCTTCCGATCCCAGGAAAACAAAGCGTCCCTGATATCCACAGAAGGATAAAGTTCCTTGAAACTATCATGATAAGCCCACGGCACAGCACATTGGTAACCACTCAACAATCCCGCATTGGCTAACTCGTAACAGGCTCCACCAATTGCACCAATATAAACCCCTTGCCTATCAAGTCTTTTGAGCCAACTGGAAAAGATATCTGACCGTCCTGTACCAACACCCCATTCCCCAAAGACAAGGGTTAAATCTATTGCCTCATCTTCACCGACAGCCATTTGAGGATGAAGAATAAAGCCATCTTCCAAATCAATGGATTCCCCGTCAAGTGTGGCAATCCGCCAATGAAAAACGGCATACCCAGCAACAGCATTTGCACTTTTTAACGCCTGAATAGTTAGGCTCGCATCAAGGGAAGCTGTTCCAGGAAGGACAACGATTACCACACGCTGTAAACGACGTTGCGGGGCTAATCTTTTAGTCTGTGGCTCTGCACTATACACCTTGAACTGCATATTGCTTTCCTCCCTACCTTGATACACTGAAACCTTAGTTAATCGAGACGATTAATAAACTATAACCCAAGAAACATGAGTATTTGACTTGCATCTCTTACCAAACACTCCTTACAAAACATATAAAGAAATCTTTATTTCGTCAACTAAATAAAGATTTCTTTATATTGTAGGTAATTGATATTATTTCTTATATTTTTCAGTGTGTTATATAAATAACAGATAAATTTTCATTTTTTCAGTGTTATTTATTTCAATCAAAACCGACATAATACCAACCAATAACGCCAAATTTATTCTAAAAAATTCCAATTTGAAAATGTTGCGGCTTGCCCATCTGGCTCCGACCCAATAGCAGGCACCGCCCAAATAACAGCATTCTTAATCATAAAGCGTCGTCCAGTACTTGAAACTCTGATACCTTCATAATCGTCAATAAAACCTTTTATACGGGCTTGCTCTAACATAGCAGCACGACCTTCCCTAAACTCACTTTCTGCAGTAAGGCGAGAAGGCGTACCAACAAAGCTGTCCCAAGTCATCTGCCATAAATCCAACGCCACCTGATTGCCGTAATTTAGCTTTGGGTCAGAACCGCCACTATGAGAAACCACAACAAAGGGAGATTCAAATAAACGCTCCCCCAAAGACAGTCCTTCTTGAGCCATACTTTGGAATGGTTCAAGCAAGTCCCGTCCAGTAACAAACTTAAAGCTCTGTACCAAACGTTTGGCATGCTGTTCTTGAAAGTTATTAACTTTTATCAAAGCAGGGTTACCTTCTATTGCTTTACCTGTATTTTTGCCTTACAAGGGTCTTCAAGAGACTTCGGATTATAAGAATACCCACAGTCAATAATTTAGCTGTCAGGTGTTTTTTTGGATGGTTCGTATCTATAGCTAACCATCCATATAATAGCCGATAATATAAAGAATAGTGTCTCCCGAGTACTACGACGTATTAAGATTATTACAAATGAAAATTGTTGTTTAATTTTTATTTTGTTTCTAATAAATTGTTACATTTTGAGATAGATCTCTATTATTTTCTTATTTTTCGTAAGTTTTTAATAGATTTTTTTGGTACGAAAACAAGACGTATTTTTGAATTTCAACAATTCAAAATGCTGTTTCTACTTGACTTTTCCAGAAAATCATAGATAAAGCAAATATGGTTTTAAAAGTCCCGGCCTCCTCTGCCTGCCCTACACTGGTCACTAAAGAAGATTCCCGGCCTTGCCGAACTATTTACCCACGGCCCTTGAGGGTCGTTACTTAAGATATGTAAATTAGGAGTCTCTTTAAATGGCGACTGGCGTAGTAAAATGGTTTAACTCCACTAAAGGTTTCGGCTTTATCGAGCCTGATGCTGGTGGAGACGATGCTTTCGTTCACATTTCTTCAGTTGAGCGTGCGGGCCTACAAGGTCTAAACGAAGGTCAACGCGTTGAATTCGAACTAGAACGTGGCCGTAATGGCAAAATGGCAGTTTCTTCAATCGCGGTTGCAGAATAATGCCATGCATCAATCATTAATTTGATTGATCATACGAAAAAAAGGGTGCCTTTTAGGCGCCCTTTTTTTATTGAGAAACCATTCAAGCTAGGCAGGCTCGTCCCGGCCGAACAGTCAGTGGCATATCTCCGGGGCATAACCCGTGCCTTGATAGGGTAATATTATTCCCAAAGATTAGGCACTTTCATGTGAAGCAAAGCAGGTTGGCCACTTCCTCTTGCTCGCTCAAAGGCCGCCGGAAACTGATCCGCACTATCAACGGTTTCACCGTACGCACCGTAGGCACGCGCCAGAGCCCCAAAGTCAGGATTGTTAAGCCGAGTTGATATTACACGATCGGGATATTCTCTTTCCTGATGCATCCTTATTGTTCCAAAGCAGCCATTATCCACGACAATGATGATCACATTGGCACCATACTGAACAGCGGTGGCAATCTCCTGCCCGTTCATCATAAAGCAACCGTCACCGGCAAAAGTAACAACCACTCGATCTGGTTCGGCTATTTTTGCACCAATCCCCGCGGGTACTCCATACCCCATCGCCCCAGAGGTTGGTGCCAATTGGCTCGGATAAGAGGTAAACTGATAAAACCGCTGCCCCCAAACAGTATAATTACCCGCCCCATTTGTTATAATAGCGTCCGATGGTAAATTCTCACGCAAATAAGAGCTTATTTTGTGCATTGGGAAATCTTTAATTCCCATTTCAACGCCCATAAACGTCAGATAACTTAGCCGCAACGAAGCAACAGCATCTCGCCACACAGGATCGACGACAGGCTTTAAAGCAACAGCCGCTTTGGTAAAGGCTGTCAAATCACTTAAAATAGCAAGTTCCGCACTATAAACCCGGTTCAACTCTTCTGCTCCGGGCAGGATATGTACCAATTTTTGCTGAGTATTGGGACTATTGAGTAAAGTATACCCGCTCGTTGTCATCTCCCCCAAACGTGGCCCCACGGCAATTAACAGATCAGCATTTTTCACACGCTCTGCAAGTGTCGGGTTTGGAGCGATACCAACCTCACCAACATAAAGTTCATGATGGTTATCGAAGGCATCCTGCCGCCGAAAAGCACAAGCCACTGGTAGATGATTACCTTCTGCGAAACGAGTGATGTTTTGGCTGGTTTCAGCACTCCACCCACCACCACCAATAAGCAAAAGAGGATTTTTCGCCTCAGATAATAATGACCTGAACTGCGCCATATCTTCAGGACGGGGCGCAGAAGCAACCTTTTTATAACAAGGCGTATCGGCAACCGATGCCATTTCGGTCAACATGTCTTCAGGTAAAGCCAGAACAACCGGCCCCGGTCGACCAGATGTCGCCGTATGGAATGCCCTATTTAGATATTCTGGGATACGATCAGCCGTTTCGATTTGCGCAACCCACTTCGCCATTTCCCCATACATGCGGCGATAGTCGATTTCCTGAAAAGCCTCACGGTCTTCCTGATGGCGTGCGACCTGCCCTATAAACAGGATCATCGGGGTTGAATCTTGAAACGCCGTATGTACGCCAATCGATGCATTGGTTGCCCCTGGGCCACGCGTTACAAAACAGATGCCTGGGGCGCCTTTGAGCTTGCCGTACGCTTCCGCCATATAGGCCGCGCCGCCTTCCTGACGACAGGTCACAACATTTATATCATCTCGGAGATCGTAAAGGCCATCTAACACGGCAAGATAACTCTCTCCCGGCACACAAAAAACCGTATCCACGCCATGTGACTTAAGACCTTGGGCGAGGATTTCTCCGCCAGAACGTTCACTTACTTTCGTCATCATTTTTCCTATTCAACCTATTGCCTTTAAGCAACCGCGCCGAGATTGCGAAGTTTAGCAATTTCACTATCATCCACGCCAAGAATATCCCTCAAGATCTCATCTGTGTGCTGCCCAAGTATTGGTGGCGGTAATTCAGTACCGGATTTTGATTTTGCATACTTTATTGGGGTCGAGACCAGCTCTTGAGTAACACCACTTGGATGAGTATATTTTTTCAATATTCCCCGCTGTTGAACATGGGGGTCAGAAAATACTTGGGAAATATCATTGATGGGGCCACAAGGAACCTTGACGGTACCCAGTATATCAATCCAATGGGCCGTAGCTTGGTCTTTCAATACAAGTGCCACCTTGGGCACCAATATATCCCGATTTTCTACCCGCAGAGTATTGGTTGAAAAAAGAGCGTCTTCGGCTAATGATGAACAGCCTGCAACATGACAGAATTCCACAAACTGACGATCATTACCGACAGCAAGGATCATATAACCATCTGATGTTTCAAAGACCTCATAAGGAGATATGTTTGGATGCGCGTTGCCTTTACGATGGGGCACTTTATCTGAGACCAGATAATTTGTGGCTTGGTTTGCCAACATGGCAGCCTGACAGTCCATCAATGCAATATCAATATGATCGCCCCGGCCAGTTCTTTGACACTTGTAAAGTGCCGCCAGAATTGCGGATAACCCATACATACCACTAAAGAGATCAACCACGGCAACACCAACCTTCATGGGTTGTCGATCCGCTTCGCCCGTTATACTCATCAAGCCGCCCATCCCCTGAATCATCAGGTCGTACCCGGCTTTTTCGGCATAAGGCCCCTGCTGCCCAAAACCCGTAATAGAACAATAAACCAGCTTTGGATTTATGGCTGATAAACTCTGGTAATCCAGACCATACTTCTTTAGGCCACCTACCTTAAAATTCTCAACAACTACATCACAGTTTTTGACCAATTGATGCAGCAAGTTTTGTCCTTCAGGTTTCGTAATATCAACAGCAAGAGAGCGCTTTCCTCTGTTTGCAGCCATATAGTAGGCTGACTCCCCTGTATCCTTACCATCTAAATCTTTTACAAAAGGAGGCCCCCAGGCCCGGGTATCATCCCCGCAGCCTGGACGCTCCACCTTGATCACGTCACATCCTAAATCGGCCAGAGATTGACCAACCCAGGGACCGGCCAGGACACGTGAGAGATCAAGAACTCTTACCCCTTCAAGAGGGGCAGTTTCTTTTTCAGCATCAGGAGTTTCACTCAATGTTTCTCTCCACGAAAAAACTACATAAACGCCTGAAGACCAGTCTGAGCCCGCCCAAGAATCAAGGCATGGACATCATGTGTCCCCTCATATGTATTTACCGCTTCAAGGTTCATAACATGACGAATGACATGGAACTCATCTGAAACACCGTTTCCACCGTGCATATCACGTGCTGTACGCGCGATATCCAAGGATTTCCCACAGGAATTACGCTTAATCATTGAGATTAATTCCGGTGCTATTTTACCTTCATCAAAAAGCCGACCAGCACGTAGACAGCCCTGAAGCCCAAGAGAAATTTCGGTCTGCATATCGGCTAATTTTTTTTGAACCAGCTGAGTTTGTGCTAATGGACGATCGAATTGTTTACGATCAAGTGTGTACTGACGTCCTGCATGCCAGCAAAATTCAGCTGCGCCCAACGCGCCCCAGGCAATACCATACCGTGCCCGGTTCAAACAGCCAAACGGCCCCTTCAGCCCTTTTACTTCAGGGAACATGTTCCCTTCAGGAACAAAGACCTGATCCATCACAATTTCACCCGTCACAGAAGCACGCAGGCTAAATTTACCTTCAATTTTGGGTGTTGTCAGGCCTTTCATACCGCGCTCCAGTACAAATCCTCTAATAATCCCTTCATCATTTTTGGCCCAAACGACCATAACATCAGCGATTGGAGAATTGGTGATCCACATCTTAGCACCGGAAAGTTCATACCCGCCTTCAACCTTGGACGCGCGGGTCTTCATGCTCCCTGGGTCAGACCCGGCATCTGGTTCTGTAAGGCCAAAACAACCAACGTATTCGCCCGTTGCAAGTTTTGGTAAATACTTTTCCTTTTGTTCATCAGAGCCATAAGCATAAATCGGGTGCATAACCAGCGATGACTGAACCGACATCGCAGAGCGGTATCCACTATCTACACGCTCAATTTCACGCGCTATAAGTCCATAGCTTGTATAGTTTACTCCGGCGCAACCGTACCCATCTATTGTCGCACCCAAGAAGCCGAGAGCACCCATTTCGTGCATAATCTCACGATCAAAAACTTCATTACGGTTAGCGTCAATGATACGCGGCATCAACTTATCTTGCGCATAGGCCCGAGCACTATCACGTATCATACGCTCTTCTTCGTTTAGCTGCTCATCCATTAAGAATGGGTCTTCCCAAACAAATTTTCCCAGTTTTGCAGATGCAGACATTTTAAAATCTTTCTATTGTCTGGCCTTATGGCCTTATGGTTCTTTAGCTTACAAAAAGGTTCTTACGATTTCCGGACACCGATATTCAGAATAATTTTTATATTCATTGTCACCCCCTCTGCCGTGAAAGGCTAACGATATATTTTCCAAACATCATTCATAAAACTCATGACATTGACGCCGCTAAATTATAGACTACACACCCGTTACAATTTTTAAAAACTTGAGCGATTATCCTGTGATATACCGTTACGTGCCCTCCCTTACCGCGCTTAGAACATTCGAATCCTCAGCACGTCACATGAGCTTTACGAAAGCCGCTGAAGAACTAAATGTCACCCAAAGTGCCGTCAGTCGTCAAATTCGCCAGCTAGAAGAAGAACTCGGGATTAGACTTTTTGAAAGAGTTCGACAAAGGTTGGTACTGACAGAGGCCGGAGCCAGTTATGTTCAGGAGGTTCGAAAAGGGCTCGACCAGCTCAAAGCAGCCACCCTTAATCTTCTGGCTTACCAAGGTGTCGGCGGTGAGTTACTTCTAGCTTGCCTACCAACTTTTGGCAGTCGCTGGCTCATACCTCGTCTGGGGCGATTTACTTCTCAGCACCCCGAGATCAATGTTAACTTGGTGACACGGATCGAGGCTTTTAATTTTGAGAGCGAAGACATCGACGCAGCAATCTATTTTGGTGATAGCAACTGGCCAGGGACAATTTCAGACAAATTAATGGGCGAAGAAATGATCCCGGTCTGTAGCCCCAATTTATTTAATGATCGACAGGAAATAAAAACACCCGAAGACCTGCGTCACCATACTCTTTTACAGCTAAGGTCCAGACCCTATGCTTGGCAAGAGTGGTTAAAAAGTAAAAACACTCACGACATTAATCCCGCCGCGGGGCCGAAATTCGAACAGTTTCATATGATTATAAATGCCGCGCTCACTGGATTGGGCGTCGCCCTCCTCCCAGCTTTTCTAATCAAGGAAGAACTAAGTAAGGGCTTATTAGTGCAGCTATTTGATGACAGTGTACGTGGTAAAAATGCTTATTATCTCGTCTACCCAGAAAACAAACGCGGGCTGCCAAGACTGCAAACTTTTCGGCGTTGGCTGCTAAGAGAAGCATCTTGGCATGAGGTAAAGTGAGTTCTAAACCACAACCTTCAGCAGCATCCAAATATACAAAGGCATTGGAACAAGAACCCATATTAGGCTGATCGTTAGTGCTTTAATGAGTAATTTATCAATATCTAATACCATAATTAACTCCTATTTTTTCATATACTTGAAAGATTATTCAAACTAACTAAGTTACCAAATCGAATATGTAGACGGCAGTTCCGACATAGACGATGCTGATCCCAGTAAAGATTGCCCACTTCGCATTTGTTATGAAAAATCGAGTCAAGGGGTCGCGCCTTGGAAAAGCTGCCTTAATACCTTCTTTAATGAAGCCATTTATCATTAGAATGTAATTTACAAACCACAAAACCGTTAATATCTCAGCTGTGACAACAACATATTCCATGATTGTTTTCCTTATCCCATTATCTTCAAATTCCATAAGATGTATTTTATATACTTCTTATGGAATTTTCAATATATATTCTCTTTTTAAGCAGGACACAATGTCGCAGCAGCTTATTTAAAATAATTTTGGATACAGACTTTAACCTTGACGACGCCCCGTTGCTGGAATGGAATAACGCCAAAGCCTTTCTCAGTTGCACAGAAGCATCCACATGAAATACCTGTACGATAGCACCGCCTTTGCGCCTTCAACGGTTGCCGCCAGTTATTGGCGTAATACTGCATCCGCAATCGACGACTTTACAGAACTATCGTCAGATGATCACTGTGACATCGCAATAATAGGTAGTGGTTACACAGGAATGATGACCGCATATCACCTTGCAACACGCTATGGAATGGATGTCAAAATCATAGAGGCTGCACAACCTGGGTGGGGAGCATCAGGGCGAAACGGTGGATTTTGTTGCATGGGAGCCGCAAAGCTGAGTTATCAACAGATGATAAAGCGGTACGGACTTGAGGAAGCAAAGTCTTTTGTGAACACACAAAAGGCATCAGTTTCTTTTGTTAAGTCCTTCCTCACAGATCACAATATCGACGCCGATGTCACCGGCGAGGGTGAAGTATCGCTGGCCCACAGAGCCAATCGCATTAAAGAGTTGCAAGAAGAAAAGTCTTTCATGAAGGCAACCTTCGATCATGACACCACCCTGCTCACCCCCAATGATCTATCTACGATGGGGCTGGCCGGAAATTTTCATGGCGGCCTGCACAACCCAACGGGTTTTGGTCTGCACCCTTTAAAGTATGCCAGGGGCTTGGCTGAAATTCTCCGAAAGGCAAGCATCACGATCTTTGGAAATAGCCCCGTACTTGAATGGTCGCGCCAAGGAAACAAACACCTTCTTCGTTCAGAAAAAGGAACGCTGAAAGCCAAACAAGTCGTCATGGCAACCAACGGATATACTCCTGATGACCTTTCCGAAAGCGCATCGGGTAAATTACTGCCAGCCCTTTCATCCGTACTTGTAACCCGCCCCTTAACCGATCAGGAGAGATCACAACAGGGATGGACCAATACCACCCCCGTTTACGATACCCGCATTCTCTTACATTACTTTCGCTTGCTTCCAGATGGCCGATTTCTTTTTGGTGGTCGCGGCGGAACGGATGCCTCGCCAACAGGAAAAACCCGTGCTGAGAAAACATTAAGGCACGATTTTGAAAAACTTTTCCCCAAGTGGGCACCAATTAATCATACTCATTTTTGGCAAGGGTTTGTCTGTTTAGCCAATAACTTAGTCCCATACGTCGGCCCTATAAACAAAGATCGGACCGCCTGGGCCTCCCTCGCATATCACGGCAACGGTGTTGCCATGTCGAGCTGGGCAGGCCAAGCACTCGCAGACGAAATTGCGGGAAAAGACAAAAAATCAAAGCTAACGACTGTATTATCAAGGCCTTATACAAATTTTCCACTGCCATCTTTACGCCTGCTATACTTAAAAGCCGCCTATAACTATTATCACGTCAAAGATGAATGGTTCTAACTCTATAAGACCATTTCTATTGTTAAAATTATTTACCAAAGTTTCCATCAGAGTTCTTTCCATGCCCTATCCAGATACCTTTTATACCCGCTCAGCAATCAAACACACCAACTATCCTACTCTTACGACAACAGTCGAGACAGATGTTTGCATCATTGGTGCCGGGCTAGCAGGGCTAAGCTGCGCCTTAGAGTTACTCAACAAAGGTAAATCTGTTGTTCTACTGGAATCTCAAAAAATTGCTTGGGGAGCGTCTGGACGCAATGGCGGTTTTGTTTCTTCAGGCTTTGCAGGTGGTCAGGATATCGTCGAAAATCGCTTAGGATTACAATCAGCCAAAAAAGTTTTCGACCTCTCTCTTGAAGGCATAGAGATGGTTAGAAGCAATATTACTGAACTAAACCTGAAGGACGTAAATCCTTCTCCCGGAATGCTCTCTGTCATTCGCTATAACGATCCAGATGGTATGAAACGTTATTGCGACAAAATGGCCAATAGCTACGACCACCACATAGATTTTCTTTCTCAAAAAGACGTCAAAGCTCATTTCCAAACTGAACGTTATTACCAGGGTAACTTTGACAGCAAAGCCTTTCATTTCCATCCACTAAATTATTGTCTTGGCCTGGCAGAGAAAATTCATGCGAGAGGCGGGCATCTTTTTGAAAACTCTGAAGCTATATCTATGGAACTTGAAGCACCCATTAAGAAGATCAAAACACCCCAAGGTCGTGTTAAAGCTAAAGACATCGTTTTCTGTGGCGGCGGGTATGCTGGAAATGTCTTTGACAAAGTAAGAAGATCACTTTTACCGATTTCTACTTATGTTGTTGTAACCGAAAAACTCGGTAATCAGCTTCATGATCTTATAAAAACAAAGGCCGCCATTCTAGATGATCGTTTGGCGTCAGATTATTATCGAATTGTTGACCAGGATCGCCTTCTTTGGGGAGGTCGAATTACAACAAGAACAAGCGAACCCAAACAGCTGGCCCAACTTTTAAAACAAGACATGGTTAATGTTTATCCTGAACTTCAAGATGTTAAGGTAGAAATGGCCTGGTCAGGTCAAATGGCCTATGCCCGACATAAAATGCCATATATCGGCGCGGTAAAGCCTGGCGTATGGGCCTGCACAGCTTTTGGTGGTCATGGCATGAATACTGCTCCGATAGGCGGTCGCCTGATATCAGAGGCCATTACCCAACAATCTGATCGCTACAAAATTTTCAAAGCATTTGATTTTCAGTGGAATGGTGGTTTTCTCGGCCCTCTTGCTGCTCAAAGTGTGTATTTGAGTATGAAAGCCGTCGACTGGTGGCGGGAGACACGTTCTCGTAACGCTTAACTTACAACCAAATATTCAACTTCGGCGGCCTCTAGCGCTGCCTTCAACATTGCGGGAGGTTCTTGATCTGTCACAAGCAAATCCATTTCATCAAGATTTGCTATATGAATAATACCCTTACGCTCAAATTTTGTATGGTCAACAGCCACAATAACACGTTCAGAGCGCTTCATAACCTCCTGACAAAATTCTTTTTCACTCAACCTAAAATCCATCAACCCTTCAGCAGTGACTGCACCAATTGAAAAAACAGCCGTTTTTACACGAAAACTTTTGATGAATTCAATAGCTGTCGGACCAACCGATGCAGCATCATCTGTCCGCAGTAGCCCCCCAGCCATATACACCTCATTACCAACACCGCTCACCAGGGTTCTTGAAATTTCAGCTGAATTTGTCAGAATAACCAAACCACTGTGATCACATAAAGCCCGAGCAACATAATTTGTTGTCGATCCTGGGTGCAAAAAAACAGTTTCATCATTTTCAATCAACCGCGATACCGCCGTAGCAATAAGAACTTTTGCGTCCATATTTTCTTGCATTCGCAAATGGAATGGTGGCTCTTTAACATCATCCGGCATGGTGACCTTACCATGAGTTTTGATAACCAATCCATCGGCAACAAGAATTTTTATGTCTCGCCGTATCGTTTCTTCAGAAACAGAAAGAGACGTCGCGATTTCTGATACAGCGCAGGTGCCTTTTAATCGTATGGCACGTAAAATTTCTTGCTGACGAGAAGAAGCAGACATATCAAACCCCAAGAGAGAACACACCCCATCTTATGGGACTATTAAGCATTCAAATCAAGAATTTTAAATGCATTCCCACAAATATCCCAACAAACCCGTGGTAACAACATTTAACCTTCAAATAAATTCCTTATAAGGATCAAGTATCCGTCACAGAGTTTTCTATATCCGAAACAGACGGCAACTCTTTAATCCTGATATCTTGTTGAGGAAACGGGATCTCAATACCATTTTCTCGTAACTGCTTGAGAATGGAAAACCTGAGATCACTCGCAACACGAACACACTCTTCAACATCGCGTAAAAACACCCGAAGTTCAAAGTCAAGAGAGCTGGCCCCAAACCCCATAAGAAGTACATAGGGAGGTGGACGAGAAATAACGGAAGGATGCTTTTGCGCAATCCCAACCAAAAGATCCCGAACTTGCTCTTCATTGCTATCGTAAGAAACGCCGATCATAACCGTGACCCGACCCGTCTTGTTTTTATGGGTCCAGTTCTTCATCGTTCCTGAGATCAGGTCAGAATTAGGTATAATTACAGATGCCCGATCAAAGGTTTCTATTTCGGTAGCACGGACATTGATTTTTTTAACATAACCTTCCTCGGCCCCAACAACGACCCAATCCCCTTGTTTGATCGGGCGCTCAAATATCAATATAAGCCCGGAGACAAAGTTGTTAACGATCGACTGTAAACCAAAACCAATTCCCACCGATAAGGCACCTGCGATGATCGCAATATTTGAGAGATCAAGCCCTGCCGCAGACACCCCAACTAACACGGCTAGAGCAAGCCCCGCATAACCAACTGAAGCCTTAATCGCAGTACGTACACCAGAATCAAGCTTGGTTTTAGGAAGTAACCTTTCATCCAAGATATTTGCAAAAACCTTGGTAAGCGCAAGCATGCCAATAAAAAGAAGTACCGCAACGGCAATGTCGATCAAAGATATGCGTACCTCACCGATCTTAAACCCGGTAATCGCAGCTTGAATTATACTTAGAAGACGCTGCCCACTCATTCCCCAAATTAAAAATGTGCCAATAACACCAAAAATGACAAGAAGACATCCTACTGAAAAGACAATCCAAAAGGCCAACCGCCCAGCCCCATCGTCATCCAGTTTAAGAGTATTGCGTAAACTACGACCGATTTCGGCATCACCGGATAATTCGTAACGGGCGACCTCATGTATTAAAACATGTGCTGACAACAACATAAGAAATAAACCAAGTGTTGCGACCATATTAAAAATTGCAAAGTGCGCCAAGGGAATAAAACCAATGATACCTGCAGCAATCATCACCACCATAAAGATAACAATGGATTTACGAAATCTTGACCAAAGGGCAGAAACTCGAACCAATTCAACAGGCATGTCCCCTGAGAATTTCCAAAGTTTTTTTCTATGTAACAAGATCACGAGAACGGCCATCGACGTTGCTGTAAAGAAATGTCCAATTAAGTGCTGGCTAACGGACGCTTGTGCAACGGTTCCAATGACACCAAAAAATAAATCAATAGAGAAAAATAGAGCAATAACAATAACAATACCTCTTATCTGAACTGCCGCAGTATCAGACATTGGTAAAACACGCCATTCAGGCCTTTCTGGGAATAGCGTCGCCTTTGTAATTGTTTCAGCGATGATTAAAAAAGAAGCCCCTCTAATAATTGCCCACAAGGCCTCTTCAACTGCAACCTCAAGAAAACCTCCCCAAAGAAAAGTGACCGTTGCGAGGGCAAGAATAGAGAATGAAATTAAAGACCGCCGTATTGCCCGCAAAAAAGCTGCAACGACACGTTTGTGATAATCAGGGTTGATAACGTCTTCCTCAACGCCATAGCGTCGTTTTAGAACCCCTAGGCAAAACAAAATTGCAAATAAACCAACAATAACAACGCCCCAAACTGGGATGATTTGTTCTAATTCAATGTGTAAGCCAATGGTCTCAAACTCATCTTCGACCTGATTGCTAAACTTCCCCCATGCCGTACCTGTTACCTTAAAGGATTCTCGCCACAAGCTCCTCGATATTGGTACGGGTCCTCGAGATAGGACTTCCTCTAGAAACTGTTGCCTTTCAATCTTCGAAAGCCGAGAAAGTAATTCTTCGACCCTTGGTGCAATTAATTCCGCCTGTTTTATTTGGCCACTAATACGAGAAAGTTCACCTTTGAGGTTTTGCCGAATGGTAATAATTTGCTCAATTTCAGACGCTCTGTCCGCTGAAGGTTCCGGGCCTAAGCCTTTTACCTCTCTGAGAATTTGATTTTCAATTGGATTTAACCGGGTCACATATCTTTGAGCCTGGCTTCGAATATTTTCCAAACTCGATCTCATATTCTCGAAATCTCGTTTCCCAAGATTTTGACGCGCTAGATCTTGGGACGTTTCATAAATCACCAATTCCCACGAGGATAGTGCCTGATCAAAATCGAGATCGAGATCAATCCGCGCAAAAGAAGGAAAGCAAGCACTGGTAACCAGCAAAAAAGAGACAACGGCCAAGAGCTTTCGTCTGCTACAACTAACCAGTTTATACATATTCCCCCCTCACTAAAAATTAGAAAGAACTATAACACAATTCGTTTAATCTCGTAATCCTATGAAACCACTATAAAATTTAACGAAAAAGTGTTTTACTCCCATTCGATTAAACTCACCTTTTATGAGCATTGTAATACTAACGCCTCACTCTATTCATTAATGGCTCTCATTTATCAATACAAAAACCTTCCCAGAATTAATTGTCTTTTAATTGACCTATTTTTGTAGTTATAGTTTCATATGAAGGCTATAATTGGTTCAAATGAACCCGGATCACGGGTCTAACTATTTTTTAGGTTTTTTCCACAGGGAGAATTACAATGCTGAAACGTACCCTTACGGCTATCGGCGCGTTATCGTGCCTAGCCACAATCAATGTGGCAAATGCCGCGACCGAAGTTCAATGGTGGCATGCCATGGGCGGTCGACTTGGTGAAGTTGTTGATGAAATCGCTGTAAAATACAATGAAAGCCAAAGTGAGTATACACTCGTACCAACCTACAAAGGTGGCTACGAAGATACCATGACCGCAGGTATTGCCGCTTTCCGTGCCAAACAACAACCTCACATTCTTCAAATATTTGATGCTGGTGCAGCAACCATCATCAACGCAAAAGGTGCAACCGTTGCCGTTGCGGACCTGATGGCCGAACATGGATCAGGCTTTAACAAAGAAGATTACCTCCCCGGGGTGCGTAACTTTTATGCAGATTCTGATGGGAAAATGATCGGCATGCCGTTCAACTCTTCCACACCATTACTCTATTACAACAAAGATGCTTTTGACAAAGCTGGCATTGCAAATCCACCAAAAACCTGGGAAGAGTTTGAAGAGATTGCACCCAAGCTGAAAGAAGCTGGTTATATTGCTCTTGCACAGAGCCATAGCCCTTGGATTTTCACTGAAAACTTCCACAGTCGTCACAATCTTCAAATGGCAACAGCTAACAATGGTTATGACAGCACAGACGTAAAAATCATGTACAATAATCCAGAGTTAAAAATGCACTGGGGAAAAGTAAAATCATGGTTAGATAAAGGCTGGTACGGTTTCTACGGCCGCGCTTGGGGCGATAACCAAGACGCTTTTGTTCAGCAAAAAACAGCCATGTGGCTGGGCTCTTCGGGCTCCTTCGGTGGCCTCACAAAAAGCGCTTCATTCAAATTCGGCGGCTCCTTTCTTCCCTATTGGAAGTCAATTGTTGATGAGCCAAAAGGCACCTTCATTGGTGGGGCAGCCCTCTTTGCTATGGCTGGCCATGAAGATGAAGAGTACAAAGGCGTTGCCGATTTCATGAAGTTTCTAACTAGCCCTGAAATGCAATTCTTCTGGCACAAAGAAACTGGATATGTTCCGATTACTAACGCCGCATACGATCTTGCCAAGTCTTCTGGCTACTACGAGACAACACCTGATGCTGAGATCGGCATTCTTCAGTTGAACCAGCCTGCTGGTGATTGGACTAAAGGGTATCGTCTTGGTTATTACGTTCAAATCCGCGAAGTTCTTTATAAACACTTCGACGATATTTTCGCTGGAAAATCTTCCGTCGATGAAGCTTTCTCTAAAATTGAAGAAGAAAGTAATGATTTGCTAGAGCGCTTCAACGCGACCTACAACTAAATGATTTATGGGCGGTGGCTGACTGGTCATCGCCCATAATTTTTACGACACTTTAGAAGAATACGGAGCGCGGTTTCGACCATGAAACGAGTTCAATTTAGCCACAGCCCGATACCTTATCTGTTCATCGCTCCGCAAATTATTATTATTTGTATATTTTTCCTATGGCCTGCCGCTCAGGCCATTTATCAGTCATTCTTGCTTGAAGATGCTTTTGGCTTATCTTCGCAATTTGTCTGGTTCAAAAATTATGAAGATACAATTTTTAAAGATTCCTGGCTTCAATCTGCTGGGTTTACGATTGTTTTCTCATTTTTAGTTACGTTCCTCTCTCTTGCACTCGCCATGTTACTGGCCGTTAAAGCCAACGAGGTCATACAAGGTGCGCGTACTTACAAAACCCTGCTTATGTGGGCTTACGCCATTGCACCTCCGGTCGCCGGGTTAATGGGGAACCTAATGTTTAATCCCCTTATAGGTGACTTATATTACTTCCTGAATGCTATGGGTTGGGACTTTAACCACAAGCTCAATTCATTTGATGCTGGGTTTGTCGTCGTTCTTATTGCTGTCTGGAAACAAGTCAGTGTGAACTTTATTTTCTTCCTCTCTGGTTTGCAGAGCATTCCAAAATCTGTAATTGAAGCCGCAACAATCGACTGTAAAAGTAATTTCAGACGATTTTGGACAATGACATTTCCACTCCTTGCTCCAACGACATTTTTCCTTGTTGTCATCAATATTACTTATGCCTTTTTTGAAACTTTCGGAATTATCGACACCACAACAGGTGGCGCACCGGGAGGATCAACCAGTACTCTGGTTTATAAGGTCTTTACAGATGGCTTCAGAGGCAACGATCTCGGGGGATCATCCGCTCAATCTGTCGTTCTCATGCTTATGGTTCTAGCACTCACTATTGTGCAGTTCCGTTTAATTGAACGCAAAGTTCATTACTAGGAGGGGAAAGATGTTTAAAACAACTTGGCATACAATTTCCGGACACCTGATCCTTATCCTTGGTGCTCTTTTTATGACGGCTCCAGTTTGGGTTGCCTTTATGTCTTCTACCCACTCAGCAGAGACCCTTTTCAGGGAAGGCCTTCAGGCCTGGCCCGGCGGACACTTTTTCAGCAATTATAACGAAGTACTCTTTGAAGAAGGTGGCGTGATGAAAAGGGTCACCGCCAGTATGATGCTTTGGAACAGCCTAACTCTGGGTATAGGCTTTGCAATAGGTAAAGTTGTCATTTCTATGCTCGCGGCCTATGCCATTGTTTACTTTAGATTTAGATTGGCAGCCCCTCTTTTTTGGGTCATCTTCATGACACTTCTTCTGCCGCTAGAAGTCAGAATTATTCCGTCATACGAAGTTGTTGCTGGCATGGGGTTACTTGATACTCACACCGGATTAATTTTACCACTTATCGCATCAGCAACAGGCACCTTTTATTTCCGTCAATTCTACAAGTCAGTCCCAGATGAACTTCTGGAAGCGGCACGTTTGGATGGCGCCAATGCATGGCGATTTTTCATAGATATTCTGGTCCCGATTTCCAAGACTATGATTGCAGCTATTTTAATCATTATGTTTGTCGTGGGTTGGAACCAGTATCTGTGGCCTCTGATCATGACAACTCAAGAAGATAATTACACCTTGGTAATTGGTATTAAGCAAATTTATCAAGTGTTGTCAGAAGGCGGAGAACTGCCCCAATTCCAAAAAGCATACGCACTTACCATTCTAGCCACACTACCACCGGTTATCGTTGTGTTGGTTTTTCAGAGCTGGTTTGTCAAAGGTTTGGTAGAAAGTGAAAAGTAATGGCCAAAGTTAAACTTACAAACGTAAATAAAACATACGCAAACGGTGCTCATGCGGTTCGCGGTGTTAACATGGATATTGCCGATGGTGAATTTATCGTATTCGTTGGCCCAAGTGGCTGTGGGAAGTCAACGTTGTTGCGTATGGTTGCGGGGCTCGAAACAGTAAGTGAAGGTGACATCTTTATAGATGATGAACGCATCAATGATGTCTCTCCTGCCGAACGTAACGTCGCAATGGTTTTTCAGAACTACGCCCTCTACCCTCATATGTCCGTCCGTGGAAATATGTCCTATGGTTTAAAAAACAGAGGCGATTCCAAAGAAGAAATCGATAGAAAAGTAGTCGCAGCAGCAACAACCCTCCATATCGAAAGCTTCCTTGATCGCCAGCCAAACCAACTCTCTGGCGGACAACGTCAGCGCGTTGCCATGGGGCGAGCAATTGTCAGAAACCCCAAAGTTTTCTTATTTGATGAACCATTGAGTAATCTGGATGCAAAGCTTCGTGTTCAGATGCGCATTGAGATTAAAAAACTACAACGTAAAATGGGTGTTACAAGTATCTATGTTACTCATGACCAAACAGAGGCTATGACACTTGCGGATCGTCTCGCGGTTATCAATAACGGTCAAATAGAACAAATGGGCAAACCCATCGAGCTCTACAAGGATCCCAAAACTTTATTTGTAGCCAGCTTTATAGGCTCGCCTCAGATAAACCTTATCCCTGCTAAGTTTGATGGAAAGGTGCTGAAAAGCGGTTCATTGGAGTTCAAAGGTTTTGATAATCTTCCGGTTGGTGAAAATCTAGTATTGGGTATCCGTCCGGAACATCTGCGCATAAATGACAAGGGCTCGCTTAGTCTCAGTATTGATCTGGTCGAACAGCACGGCGCGGACAATCTCATTTATGGCACCTTGGTTAGCGCCACGACAGAAGATGGCCTAGACCTTGAGATCTGCCTCCGGCTCAATCAAACGCAAGAACCAAAGATCGGAGAAACACTTACTCTTGAGTACGATCAGGCAAGCGTGATGATATTCAATAGCGACAGCGGTCACCGTCTCGTTTGACCCCCCTTAGCAATAGAGTTTGATGCTAATATTTGGTCTGAGGTATAGATCCACAACAATTTGGAATTCTAATCCTCAGACCAAAACGACCCTGCCAATTATGATTTTACATTTATCTAAATAACACGATCAAAAATCGAATAAATAATTACGTTCTGAATTTAAAAACACCCCGAGCAACAGCATACACATACCACTAATAATGGAACTTGGCATGACCATGCGTTTGAGTGAAAGACAGAACAAAATCCTAGAGTGGACAAGCAGAGAAGATACGCTCAGCATTGATGACCTTTCTCAGCATTTTCAACTAAGTACACAAACCATACGCAAAGATATCAATTCTTTGTGCGAGATTGGTTTGCTCCGACGCGTTCATGGCGGTGTTTGTTTACCTTCGGCGATTGAGAACCTGTCCTTCAACACTCGACAGATCATGAATGCAGGAAATAAAGAGCAAATTGGTATTACTGTTGCAAAACAAATCCCTGATGGCTCGACCATATTTCTTGGTATAGGAACAACTGTTGGCTCAGTCGCTCAAGCACTCGTGCATCATCAGGATCTAAGAGTATTAACCAACAACCTCAATGTCGCGGCTATCCTATGCAACAATAATCGTATTGATACACACGTTTCGGGTGGAAAATTACGCCAAAGCGATCACGATCTAATTGGTGTTGAAACTATCCGGTTTTTTTCATCATTCAAGGCAGATTTCGCCATTGTCGGGACAGGTGGACTTGATCCTTCTTATGGCATGATGGATTTCAAGCCTGATGAAGCCTATGTAACACAATCTATTTTGGAAAATAGTCGAAGTAAAATTTTAGTAGCAGATAATACAAAATGGAATCGTCAAGCCAACGTAAAGGTTGCAACTTTTAGCGAACTTGACTTGATGGTTACAGATCATCTCCCTAGCAATACGATTAAAATGCAGTTGGAAATGAATGAACTTCAGGTAATAGAGTGCAGATAATTACCTGATAAGGTTTAGAGTTTTATATGGCACCACCAATCACGAGAAAAGACTCAAGAATCTATAATCATATTAAGAACCTATCTCCCTTCGTATGATTGAAATTACATGAAAGGGCCCGCCTAAAATGACAGGCCCTTTCATGAAAAGTGGAAAGCTTCGATAGAGATCAGGAGTTTTCAACTAGACCGACCCGGCGACCATCCGGATCATTAAACAAGCCAATCTTTGACCCACCTGGTATTTCAAAGGCTTCCAAAATTACAGTTCCACCTTTTTCGACAGCTTTTTTCAACGTCTCCTCAATACTTGGTACTTCAACGTAAAAAGTCAGATGGCTACCAGTATCAAGCATATCGTCACCGATGCCTCCTTTAATCCCGGAATCATCACTCTCGGTATCTACCATCCCGTAATTTAAAGGATTATCTGCGTCAATTTTCCAATCAAATAAATCCCTATAAAATTCTTGTGCTTTCTCAGAATCATCGGAAATAATTTCAAAATAAACAACGGGACATCCCATAATACATTCCTTCAAATATGTTTATGTCATTAAGGTTAGGTATTCAAATTCCATAAAACTATATCCTCTTCGCCATGCAAGCCCAGACCAAAAAATTTATCTGGAAGCCCTGATGGATCGAGAAATAAAATTACATCTGGAATTTGGTTGCTTGTGGACTGCTGTTCCATAATTGGACCACCGAAGATAACGATTTTTTCAATAAATCATCTCCAATGTTAGTCAGATTAATCCGTACACCTGATGGTGCTGACACGGGGTCGACCGCAAACAATTCAGAAGGCGACACTCGCACTCCCCGTTGGCCCAGGGTTTCAGCAAACTCTTCCGCTTTCCATGCCCCCGATAAAGGTATCCAAAGATGTGAAGTTGCTTCATTAAACCGATAAGGCATGCCAACAAGAGCGATATTTGCCTGACGCAGGAGATTGGCCGTAATCGTCGTGCGTTGTTTCTCAAGCTCAGAAGCTGTACCGTCTTTGATCCAGTGACATGCAACCTCAGCCATCAAAGGTGGCGCCATCCAACTTGTAGTTTGGCTTGCAGCAAGAAACTGGGACAACAACCCGTCGGGCGGCATCAATGTCCCCACACGTAAACCTGGAGATATTGTTTTTGAAAGACTGCTGATATAAACGGTTCGCTCGGGATTATAAGCCGCTATTGGCTTAAAGTCAGAGCTTGATGGGCGGGGATTAACATCGTCTTCTATGACGAAAAAACCATAGCGGTCCGCCATATTTGCAATCTCGGCAATGCGTTTTTCTGACATAGTTGCCGTGGTCGGATTGTGTGCAAACGGCATACAATAAAGTGCTTTGACAGAATGTCGAAGGCAGGCTTGCTCTACGGATTCAGGAACCAACCCGCCCTCATCAAGCGATACAGGGACAAGGTTTATACCAAAGAACCGCGCATAATTTTTAATTCCAGGATAAGAAAGCTCTTCAACAAGAACGGTATCACCCGGAGAAGTCAACGCCCCCAGAGCCGCAGTTAACGCCTGTTGTGCACCCCCGGTAATAATGATCCGGGCGGGATCGGCTTTAAAGCCGCGACCATCAAGCCACTCACACAAGATCTCTCTATGGCGTAACAAACCCTGGCTTTGCCCGTACTCCAACATGCCATCGAGGTTACTGTCTTTACTGATTTCCATCAGGGAACGTCGCAACTGAGCTTCGAGGTTAATAAAAGGCGGAGCATTTCGGCTTAAATCTACGGCCCCTGTTTCATCCAAAATTTCGCGAATGTGTTGTGACTTTTCAGTGCTAGAGCGGACAAAACTGCCCCGGCCCGTTTGTTTGACCAAAAGTCCCCTTTGTTCGGCGAGATCATAAGCCCGCAAAACAGTCCCGACAGTAACGCCGAGTTCATCAGCAAGATCACGCATCGGCGGAAGCTTTTGGCCTTCAGACAGACGCCCTTCTTCTATGTCCAACGCAAGACATTCACTGATAGCACGGTATACAGATAAATTTGGATCTAGATTATGTGGAATCCACATTGTTACCCCAACAATGTTTTTATTGACTACACTGATAATAAGAACATTATTCTAACAATAACGGCAACCATAAATATTGTTACCATAACAATTCGAGGCAAACATGACTGTCCTGAGCATAAATTTAAACAAAGTCGCCCTGCTCCGTAATCAACGGAATATCGATTATCCAAGTGTCACAGGAATGGCCCGAATTGCTCTTCAAGCTGGTGTTGGCGGCATCACAGTGCATCCCCGACCAGATGAACGCCATTGTCGTAAGTCTGACGTTTATGAACTCTCGGAGATGCTTGCCAAAGAGTACTCCGCACCAATCGAGTTCAATATCGAAGGCAACCCGACTGAAGACTTTATGGCGCTTGTGGCTGAGACCAGACCACAACAAGTCACATTGGTCCCTGATGATCCCGATCAAAACACCTCTGACCACGGGTGGGACATTCTGGGTAACAAGGAACGATTGACCGAGATCATTGAACGTCTTCATGCCCAAAGTGCCCGCGTATCTGTATTTATTGATCATGAGCCAGAGATCGCACTTGCTGCGGCCGAAATCGGTGCTGACAGGGTTGAGCTTTATACCGGACCTTATTTTGAATGTTATTTCAGAGACGACCGCGAACAGGTTCTCTCCCAATATAAAAATACCGCCATCGCAGCACGGGATGCTGGTCTCGGCGTTAATGCGGGCCACGATTTAAACCTCGATAACCTCGCCCACTTCCTGCAAGCAATTCCCTGGACTGATGAAGTCTCTATCGGTCATGCCTTGACCGCGGATGCACTGATCTATGGTATGGACGGCGCTATCAAAGCCTATCTTGCTGAAATTGCCAAAAAGTAGGATTTCGAGAACTCTTATAGTTGCTTTTGTACAAGAGAGGCATCCCTTGATAAGATTGTCTTTCTTGAGCAACAATCCAGGAAAACCTGAAACGTGCAGATGCCCCACTACCCTTTACCGCCAGCCGTAGAGCTTTGTTATAAAAACTATCCCGAACGGGTACGCGGTAAACTGTTATCCTTGCGTGATCTGATTTTGGAAACGGCAGGGCTTACAGAGGGCGTTGGAAAAATAGAAGAAGCGCTTAAGTGGGGCCAACCGAGTTTCCTCACACCGGAAACAAAAAGCGGTTCAACCATTCGTATCGACCAGACCAAAGCAGACAACGGCCAGTATGCGATCTACTTCCACTGCCAAACCAATCTTGTCGATCGTTTTCGGGAACTTTACCCGCAAGAGATGACCTATGGCGGAAATCGCAGCATTATTTTTGATCAGGATGATGAAGTCCCAACTGCCGCACTACAACACTGCATCGCCATGGCCCTAACCTACCACTTAAATAAGTAATAATCAGCTACAGATACTTTGTAATTTCTTTAAATTCACTCAGGGCATCCGAATTATTTTCGGCCCCATCGCTTTTTCCAAGACAGTGGTCAATGTGGTCATGAATAAGCACCCGTTTCGCCTGCACAACGGCCTTTTCAACCGCATAAAGTTGCTGCGCTACATCCACACAAGAGTGCCCGTTCTCCAGCATATCCATAATCTTATGCATATGCCCATGCGCCCGCTTCAAGCGGTTTAAAACCTGTTTGTGGGAAGTGTGAGCTTCATCCATGTTTATTCCAGTACAAGCCGTTTATCTAAAATGAAGTTCTGTTTCTAAAAATAGACTGTAGATAAAAAACGAAAAGCCGAAAAGCAAAGCTTTCCGGCTTTTCTCAAATACTGAATTCGACACCATTTAATCGAAGACGGATGCGATTTCACCCGAAGAAACACCTTCTTTGCTTTGACGCAAATTATTGTAAGTGACCGCTCCAATAATCAAGTAAATTAATGTGCTAATCGCTTGGATAACAGAATCGACTAATACGCCAACAATGGTCATCCCCATACCAATAAATATGAGAGAGATTTCTTGACTGAGGAAACCAAGTCCAACTCCAATAATAATCATTATTATAAACAAACCCAAAATAGCCCAACGATTACCTTTTGTAAGCTCTGCACTCCGACCAAGGCTCTTAAAAACACCAGGGTTCTCAACAACGACGACAGGTATTACCACAAACAAATGCAAAACCACGATTAGGCCTGGGATAATAACAAAAAATAATCCCGTCAAGATGAATATATAAGAGTTTATACCAGCTAAAACTACTGGAATAAGAACCGAAATACTTTTTGATAGACACTCACCGATACGAATTGAACGGCCCGTAAGCTCCAAAAAAACACCGTAGGTAACAGCAGCTGAGGACGCTAAAGATAATATAATTGACGGGACAAGCATCCAAAGTATTTGAGATCCATGATCTTCAAACAACAATTCAGGATTTTCCAAACCGGTTAAATACATTCCCGATGTACTCATCCAAATAATAATGGGTACTTGAAAAATAAGTACTAATGTTAGTAAGGGAAAAAATCTCCGAAATAACACTTTGAAAGATTTACTTAGTGTATCGCCAATACGAAAATCATTCCCGAGATTCTCATCAATAATCGTCATAACTCCCCCTCAAAAACCTATATAAACAAATATTTTTTCATATAACAAAGACCGAACTACGAATAAAGGACAGGTCATATCTACTTGCCGCCTGGCTTGAGACATTAATCCGGCGGTCCTAATTTCCATTAACAATCTTCACAAACATTAGAGGCCGAAAAATACAATTTTCCGGCCTCTAAATTAGTTATAGCGTCAAGTTACACTATTCGAATACAGACACGATTTGGTCTGTGGAGATGCCTTCTTTTGCCGCCCGCAAATTATTGTAAGTGACAGCATAGAGCACAGGTCCTATTGCCGTGTAAAATATCTGGAAAGCTAAAGAGACAATAAGACCAACAATTTCCATTCCCATTGCTGCTAAAATTCCAGCGATAAGAGAGCCAACAAGACTTACAACAATGACAATAACCATAAAGATTAGCAAAATACCAAAAAGAGCCCAACGGTTGCCTTTTGTAAGTTCTGCACTACGCCCCAAACTTGCAAAAACTCCAGGATTTTCGATAACAACAACTGGTATCGTCACCATTAAAATCATAAAAATGATGACGCCAGGTATAAAAAAGACCATCATCCCCAAGAAACTAAGAACGGCCACCACAATACCAGCTAAAATGGTTGGAACCGCAACGGTAAGACCGTGAGAAAACGATCCTGAAAAACTTACAGGCTTCCCAGTTAAATCTTGAAAAACACCGTGGGTGATTGCTGCTGCCGATACAAAATAGAAAACAAAAGTCAAAATAACAGCAAGTAAAGCTATGATACCTAGAGCGGTACCCACCCCATCAATACTATTACCATAAGACAGAACATCCGTGAACAAAACCAATACCAGTATTGGTGCTGCGATAATTAAAACCAGCAAATTAAAAGGTATAAAATTCCGGAAATACACCGAAAAAACCTTACTTAGCGTATCGCCAATACGAAAATCGTTTCCGACATTCTCATCAATGGTAGTCATGTTTCCCCCCTCGAGAAATATAACAATAATTAAAACACTTTTTACGAGAAGAGAACACTACTCGAAGACCCAATAAATATCAAACAAACCGTACACAAGAAGAATTTCCTCAGCTTCTGTCGTGTTTGTTTTCCCGACGCTTACCAAACAGCATCTTGGCTTCCAGTCGCCTCCGAAGAGCTGCATAATAAGCCTTAAGAAAAGCGATATCTTCTTCGGTTTTCCCCTTAGTGGTTTTCCAAAGGTAGGATTTAGAGCCATCAGAATTACGTTCGACCCATTTGATCTTGGTTTTGATCCGATGAGTGACTTCCTGGATGGTTTTTGGGGCAACGGCAGTTTTTCGCAAAAGCTCTTCAAGGGTTTGCAGTTCATAAATCCCGTAGGCATCCACCTGTTCATCTGTAAAGATGTAACGTTCTGATTGCTTTTGCTCTTTACCTTTTAAGAAAGACTCAGCCGGTAGTCGGGTTCTTTCCTGTGCAATGTCCCCCATTAAAACCGTCTTTGGAATTTTCACCACCCAGGTACCCGCAATCATATCGCCTGCACGCAAGCGGTCTTTGTTAAAGAACGGTATGCAGACAAACAGCCCCACCCAGATTATCATCAACAAATCCGTAAGGCCTTCACTTCCGGACCCAAAGGGGGAAAAGAGAATTGAAAGCGGCAAAAATAGTTCCAGTTCCCGCATAAGATTACGGGCAAAAACCGCGTCTACTCTCAACTGGCCACCGTGCCGGTCAACCACCTTAATCCCCAAGGCCCTTTTACCCGGCGTTCTACCCTGCCACTTAATTTCAAAGAAGGTAAAATAAAAATTATACCAAAGAAAAAGTATGACATTACTGACGGCAAAGAGAATCTGTAGTGACCCTTTATTAGCTTCCAGCGAGGTCCAAATGGTAGAAAAGGCAAAGGCAATGATCAGAACAACAGGTACTCCATAAACGATCATGAGATCGAGTAACAAGGCCGCGAAACGGTCTCCTCGAGAAGCCAATTCAAGCCGCACAGGAACGCCTTCGGGGGTGATAACCCGACGCCAAGCCCCTTCGACTTTCTTTTGCTTTTTTGTCGTTTGCATGCGCTGTGGTTTTTGCAGAGAAGGGCGGTTTTGTGGAGGGATTAGTGTCTTTGACATATTTTCCGCCCCCAATATCCCAAATAACCAAGCCAGAAAACCAGCATCAAGCCCCCAATGGTAAAGCGCGTCGATATATCAACGATCCACTGACGGCCGAAACCCTCCAGTATCGCAGCAACCAAAAGCATTAAAACCGCCCCAATGACAACTTTAGCGGCCTGTTTCCCTTCACTTGCAAGATTGGAAAGACGTGTTTTTCGACCTGGGGAGATAATCCCCTTTGCCAACCCCAAACCGGCCGCACCACAGAGTATAATTGCAAAGATCTCAGTTGTCCCATGTATCCATAACCAACCAGCCACATCCGTACCAAGTCCCCGACTGGTATAAAGCGCCACAAAAGACCCAAGCACTAAGCCATTGTAAAATATTAGAATAAAGGTTGGGACCCCCAGAGCGAAACCAAGAGCGAACGAGAACATACCAACAGAAGAATTATGTGAGAAAAGCCCCGACGCAAAATTGTTTAATTCTTGAGCACTTATTTCTCCCCCGTCATAAAGTCCTTTGCGTAGATCTTCGGTTGCACTTGCGGGTGTGCGCCCACTGGCCATACCGTCACTCACGATCGTGTAGTACCATTCTTCATTACCAATGGTGAGGTAATAAGCAACAAGCCCTCCGGCCAGCATAATGATGCTCGTCAATAAAACGCGCCAACGGGCGTTCCATACGGCCTCGGGAAAATCCTCAAACAGAAACTTGAGAACGGTGCTGCCAAAACTCGCATGTACGCCATAGATACAGTAATAAGCCCGGGTTGATAACAGCTCGAGGTATTCCAGCATATTCCGATCAAGCGACA
The DNA here is from genome assembly GCF_042682825.1 of Kiloniella antarctica. NCBI lineage: Bacteria > Pseudomonadati > Pseudomonadota > Alphaproteobacteria > Rhodospirillales > Kiloniellaceae > Kiloniella > Kiloniella antarctica. The sequence goes on along the minus strand of NZ_JBHUII010000003.1, from coordinate 152,869 downwards.
CGCCCCGGGCCACTGATAAAGAAGAGAGCGTGAAACGATAGAGATTGGGCAAGCGTGTAAGTTCTTGAGCAGAAAGAGCTTTAATTCCCTTTTTTTCGATAACTTCAACGAGGTGCTGAAGCTCTTTCCAGGACCCTTCCCGCTCTTTTCGAAATTGAGAACTCTTGAGGACACCATCTGACATTTAACTACTCTCTCCCCTGCTCAGATGAGCTCCTGATGCTTGATTTCCAGATAACGCTCAACCAATGCCGCACTTACCGACGCAGCAGGAGCCTGAAGGCAGTGCACACCTAGGCGACGAAGCCGTTCAAAGACGATCTGCCGATCTCTGATAAAATCGTCAGCAACCACAGACTTGGCAATATCATGAATGGATTTTGGCCTTTGATCTGCGACCTCAACGAGTTCACGATCTTCAAGAGTTACGAATATAACCAGATGGCGTTTTGAAAGCCGTGTAACGTTTTCAATCATCAATTCTGCGGTAACCGTGTCAACAAAGTCTGTATAGAGGACAATAAGAGAACGCCGTTGCAATTTTCCCATCAGGTTCGAAAGCCCGAGGGTAAAGTTGGTTTCGTTGTATTGATAATCAAGTTCGGCACAGTTTGCCTGCAGGTGATTAAATGCCTGATTGCCCCCAAGCGGTTCCGCGTGGATACGGATCTTGGCATCAAAACCATAGAGACCAACCTTATCGCCGCCTCTCAGGGCCATAAACCCCAAAAGTAACCCGGCATTAATCATATGATCGAGTTGCGGAAGGCCTTCGAGCGGTCGGGTCATCAGGTGTCCGGTATCAAAGGCCAAAATCACATTATGATTACGTTCGACCTGAAACTCTTTACAAACCAACTTACGGTGTCGGGCAGAGTGTTTCCAATCAATCGAGCGTAAATCAAACCCAGGAACATACTCTCTAAGCGCATCAAATTCGGTGCCATCTCCCCGTTGTTTTTGGATCTTGCTCCCATGAAAGGCATCCCGGCTGTTAATCTGCAAGGCTGCCGCCTTAACAGCGTGCACGTTTGGCAGGATGGATACATTATGATCCACAGGCCATACGGTCTGTCTTTGTACAAGTCCCCAGGGACTGTACCATCGCGCCCAAAGTGTCGATATGTTTGCCGTGCCCCGGCGCTTCACAATCAGAGGAAAGGCCACCTCACCTTCTTGGCTACGATCAAGTTGCTTGATTTTTGCAATATCTGGCCTGACAAGATATTCATCATCAACCTCAATCAAAGCCTCCAGACCATAAGCCTTGTGCCTGCTACCAACCGAGAGAGAAAAATAGGCATAATCATCATGCCCCGCATAGAGTACCGAGGTAATGTTTTGAGACAGAGAAACCCTTGATGGTGCCAAGGAGTTCAGAAAATCCAACCCCATGAGTAAAAGCACCAAAAACAAATAGACGATACCAAACAACCAATAACTCTCGTCCCAAATAATAAGAACAAGGCTTAGCGGTATCCCAAGAGATATCAGTAAGGCAGCACGCAGGGTCGGTCTCATTATCTTGGCGCGGCCGTTTGCTCTAGAATTTCATTAATCACACTGGTGGTTCTTATCCCCTCGATCTCTGCACTCGGAGACAAAACAACACGATGATGCAAACCGGGAATAGCGATAAACTTCACATCATCCGGTATCACATAATCCCGCCCTTGTAGGGCCGCATAAGCCCGAGATGCCGCAGCCAGCATTGTTGCTGAACGCGGCGATCCCCCGAACTGAAGAGATGGATGTTCGCGGGTTCCCCGAACGACAGAAACGATATAGTTGACAATTTCATCACTCAGCTTTACCGCACTTACAACAGCGCGCATTTCTTCCAACTTGGCCAAGTCGGCAACACCTTGAACACCGAACTCGTCCAGCTTTGGCATAGAGGTCTGATGGCCATGCCGGGTGACAATGGATCTTTCTTCAGCTTCGCTTGGGTACTCCAATACATACTTGAACATAAAACGATCAAGCTGTGCCTCAGGTAACGGATAGGTGCCTTGCTGTTCAATCGGGTTCTGAGTGGCAATAACCAAAAAACCTTCACCAAGGTTGTGACTGGTGCCATCAATCGTTACCGTCCGCTCACTCATGGCTTCAAGCAGTGCCGATTGAGTTTTGGGCGGGGTACGGTTGATCTCATCAGCCAAAAGAAGGTCCGTGAAAATCGGCCCCTTGGTCAAGGAGAACTCATTGGTCTGAAAATTAAACAGGTTCGTCCCCAACACATCCCCAGGCATAAGATCCGGTGTGAACTGAATGCGCCCAAAATCAAGGTTTAATGCCTTAGAAAAAGACCGCACCAATAAGGTTTTTCCGGTTCCAGGTACGCCCTCTAAAAGCAGATGCCCTTTACACAGCAAGCTGACAAGCATCAGGTCCAAAGCACCTTCTTGCCCGATAATGGTACGACGGACTTCTGTTTTCAAACCGTTACTAATGGTCCGGATTTCATCCAGTTCCATGCAACATCTCCTGTTTCCAACGATGAATATCCTGCGCGGACTTTATTGCCGCCAGAACATTAAATGAATTTGATGTGTAGTGTTGTTCAGCTTTTTTAATGACATCGCTGCCCTTAAAACTTAATCCACGGGCATGACCGACCCTGTCGAGCCACACCAAAAGCGCCGGGCCTTCAAGTTCCTTGGGGGCGTGGAGATTGGTTGCGACAGAATGCAATGACCTGTCGACATAATGGCGTAGCATTAAGGCCCCGTGCCCGCCGAAAGCCAACAATTCGGCCGTATTTCCAATCAAAAATTCTTTACCAGCCTGATAGGCTTTGTCCGTTTTTTCCGGCGCACCAAACCTAGACATGGAGCTCCAAGCCAACAATAAGACGGAACAGAGAGCTATAAGCGTGACGACAGCAAAGGGGAATTCCAACATTTTGCGCCACAAGCTTGGTTCTGATGCAAAACCGTGTGACGTTTCATCAACGATGACCCCGCCCACTTTATTCAGCGTTAAGGCATCAAGCACAGAAATCATGAACGCAGCATTGCCCCCATTATCTAAGCCATGGTTGGACAAGACATCCGGATCACTTAAAATCCATGTTCGATCGATGTCATAAAGAAAACCGGGCTTAATAACTTCTGCCAATAAGACACCGTTATCATTGTATACCAAGGGGCGAATGAGATCAGAATCACCCGCGATCAGTTGTGGTCCAAGTAAGGTTATCTGTTCATTCAAAGTAAATGTTTCTGTATCCCAGGTAAAATTCTCGGCTTGGACATCCAGCCCACTTCGAACAAGTTCGATATCGGTTGAAATGTAATCGATAACATTTTCGACCTGTGAAGGATCGCGCAGTTCAACGAGTTTCACCCACTTACGAATTTCCGGGTCCTGTTGGGCACGCCATTTCGGTAAAACAATGAGGGACCCTACGCCGCTAAACCCGGACAAAGCATCAGATAATCCGGTCTCGCTTTCAGGCTCTATAACAAGTTTTACATCCGAAAAGTTAAAACCGCTGCGGGTCTGCTGGCTAATCCTGACACGAAAATCTAACTGCTTTAAGAGCTTGGTGAAGGCCTTGTGGCCAATGGCTGATTCCGAATAAGAATTTGCCCCGTAAGAGCTAAGCTGAATGAGCTTATCTTGATAGACGGAGGCAATAAAAGCGCCCGCAAAGGATAAGATCCCGATTAATATCAACCAGAACAGGGTCCGTTTCGAAAAGATCCGATCATCCATCAGATTGCGGCCCTCTCAACTGTCACTGAAGAGGTTCGTGGTCTCACAAAAATATGGAAAGCTTCTCTGCATGCGTTAAATTCTTGTTCCCCTGCTGATCGCCCCCCGAATTCGGTAAGTTCTTCTGCATCAACAATAACACCCATTTTCTGTCGAACATCGGATGGGAGCCAATCCGATTTCAAAATTTCCCTATTGGTCAAAGCCGCAGGAAGTGTCGAGTGATAGCTTTCACGGACATGTTTAAGACAACAAAACAATAAAGCGCGAATTGCCGCTTCGAATTGCCCCTTTTGAGCCAATTGGTCCGCATACTCCAAAGTTTCCTTACTCAACTCCTCTGGCATATCAGTTACCCGAGAGTAGGAAACAGGCTTGTCCTCGAGAACCGTTTTATTTTGAGGGCGCCGTTTTAGGTCATTGAGGTAATTAAATATAGCTTTACCCAGTAATACGATCACCAATATCAAAAAGCCATAGATTAAGATCTTACCCAGAACTTCCAAACCCGTAAAATCTAGCTTTTCCGGTTTCTTTTTCTTCAGTGGGGGGGCTTTTTTTTCAATCTTGGGTTCTTTTATTTCAAGAGGAAGTTGTTTTTGATAGCGGTCATCGGAATATACACTATCAAGCGCAGCCTCAACTTCTGATGGAGTCTTGGAAAGCGCTTCAGAACAAAGGACACCAAAAGATAAAAAACAACAGAAAAAGCCTCCTCGTATAAATCGAAAAAGCTTGTTTGTTGTACATATTTTTCCAGAAAGCAGCACTGGATTAAGTAACCCCCAACATATACCTGAAACCACAACCTAACTTATTGGCGGTTCAAAAATTACTGCACTTAACGCCGCAACCCCATAACCTTAACGAGCATTGATCGAACAATGACACAGCCATAGGAAATCTGTCTAGAGATTTTATCTTAATGAAAAAAAGTCAGAGGATTATTGTTCCCGATTTTTATTTCGTGAGCTTTATCAATTTAGAACAAAGTCTTAGATAGAAATCTTAAATGATAAACTCTTCTTTAAATTCAAATTAATTCCTGAGATACCAAGTGATCAAAAGTCTCCAAACCATCCAACGAACGCGCCACGATGAGGCCCCCTTCAAGCAACGCAAGAAGACGTAAAGAATTTTGCCGCGCCTGTTCAATCGAGAAGCTTTCCCCCTCTTTTGAGAGATAAATCTTATCCAGCCATAAAAGATTTTTTACAAAAAACTCCTTAGAGACAATCGTCATGCTCTCTGGTAGAGATGAAACCTCTGCACCAAGCATGCCACACAAACACATTTGATCCCCCGCAGAATAGGAAGATCGAAAGGCTGCGATATAACGCGTTATTTGTTTTGTATGGTTATAAGCGTCTGGCGGTCCCAGATGTTCAAGAAATCGCTCGGTATATCGTTCCGTCACGGCAGCGCCGAGGTCCGCTTTGGATGGGAAATGGTAATGGATACTGGCCGTTTTAATACCTATATCCGCAGCAATATCACGAAAACTAAAGGCGTTATATCCCCTTGTTCGCATATACCCTTCTGCCGCATCCATAATTTTTGTCGATGTGTCTGCTGTATTACTCATCTGCACCTCTTATCTACGACTTGATAGATAACCTCTTGCAGAATTAATTTAAAGCCCTAACTATAGACTCAAATGCCTACCTATTGATAGATTGAAAGCAAATTTCATAATGCGCCTCAATGCCGACTTCACACAAACCATCATCGTCAAACCAGAAAACACAAACTGGTCGCCCTCACCAGCAAAAGGTGTTGAACGTATTATGCTTGATCGAATTGGCGAGGAAGTCGCCAGAGCAACAACCATTGTGCGCTTTGCAAAAGATAAATATTTTCCAGAGCACCAGCATGATGGCGGCGAAGAGTTTTTTGTCCTTGAAGGTGTGTTTTCTGACCAATATGGAGACTTTCCCGCCGGGACTTATGTGCGAAATCCTGTTGGAACCAGCCATTCTCCTCATACAGTTAAAGGCTGTATAATTTTTGTAAAACTCTGGCAATTCGATCAAGGCGATGACAAACAATTCTCTATTAACACCAATACAGCACAGTGGATTTCCAGCACGAACCCGGATCAAAAAATACTGCCACTTCACCACTTTAATGATGAGATTGTACAGATGGAAAAATGGGCGTCAGGCTCATTCATCCATCGTGTAGCCCCCAAAGGTGGGGTGGAAATTTTGGTTCTGGAAGGAAGCCTTCAAGATAACAACGAACGCTACCCCCAAAGAACGTGGCTTCGCTACCCTGAAGCAGAGATCCTCAACTTCACTGTGACGGAGGATTGCACCCTACTTTGTAAATCGGGACACCTCCCCAATACTGAAGCCGATGACTAAGTTTATAAAGACGAGCAAATCAGGCACAGGAAATTTTTATCAAAAAATTTGTAAAAGAAGATCGTCATTCTGTCTTCTTTTTTGCTAGGGTAGTATAGAAGAAAAACCACCTTATTAGCCCCATAGGTTCCCAATGCTTACAGAATTCAACCCTTCTGTCCCGCTCGCGTTTCTACCAACACCGCTTCAACCCCTGAACCGCCTATCCAAAAAATTAGGGGGACCGCTGATTTACATGAAACGCGATGACTGTACTGGCCTTGCTGGCGGCGGCAACAAAACGCGCAAGCTGGAATTTTTGATTGCCGACGCGCTTGATAAAGGGGCTGATTGCGTGATTACAGCGGGTGGATTGCAGTCCAATCACGTCAGGCAAACCGCCGCAGCGGCGGCACGCTACGGACTAGATTGCCATTTAATCCTGGTCCGGAATGTCGCTTGGGATGATCCAGCCTATCAAACATCAGGAAATATCGTTCTTGATCACCTGCTAGGGGCCAAGACTTCAATCCATCCTGCCGGGGCCGATCGCGACCAAATCATGGAAAATTTGGCCCAAGAGCTTATTGGGAAGGGACAATCCCCTTATATTATCCCGGTTGGCGGATCCAATGCGGTTGGAGCGTTGGGGTATGCGTCGGCAGCCATCGAAATTTTCGAACAATGTCGCAATCTTAAAGTATCACCTTCGGCGCTCTACCACGCCACATCCAGCGGTGGCACCCAGGCCGGATTAATTGCAGGCTTGATAACTGCCAAACGCCCCTTCCCCGTGATTGGCATCGAAGTCGATGGCAAAGCAGGGCCTGTAACAGAAGCGATTGAGAGCATCGTTCCCCGCGCATTGGAAAAACTCGGCCGTTTTGAAATCTGGAATCCGGACCCAGACTTGAATGTCATTACGGGCTACGGGGGCGAGAACTATGGCATCCCGACCTCATCGGGAAAGGAAGCGCTTGAACTGGTAGCCAGAACAGAGGGTATCCTCTTAGATCCCGTCTATTCAGGCAAGGGTTTTGCCGGACTGATCGATCACATCCGTCAAGGCAAGTTCACCAAGGACGAAAGCGTTATTTTCCTCCATACTGGGGGCGCCCAAGCCATTGGGGCCTACCCATCAGTATTCTCGTAAATCTCCAGCAGGTACGATAAAAATGAAACGGGTTTGTTTTATTGGCGCCTCCATAATGGAAGGCATGAGCGATGAAGGTAAATTGGGAATGCCGGGACGTCTTGCCCTGCTTGAAGCCTCAGGCGACACCCCCTTTATTCATTATAACCTTGGTGTTAGAGGGCAGACCCTCCGCGAGATATCAGCACGCGCGCTTAATGAATGCAAAGTGCGTGTTATAGACCCCAAAAGTGACTTTATTGTTTTTGCAACGGGATCAAACGACTTTGCCATAACGGAAACAGGCATTCCCAGAACACCGCGACACCGGGCAATGAAACATTTTCAAGAACTTATTGAAGAATTAAAAGAATTTATCCCACTTTTAGTGCTGGGCCCCACACCAGTTGACGAAGAAAAGATGCCCTTTTTATCGATCCAAACCGGAATGAACTTTGATTTTAAAAACAATGACCTTCTTGAGGGAACCAACGAGTATCAGGACATCTGTTCAAAACAACGAATTCCGTTCTTGAATTTGCATCAAGAACTTATTGTCTCCCCCGATTATATGAGTGGTTTAAAAATGAACGACGGCCTGCATTCAACCGGGATGGGTTACCAAGCTATGGCTCTAACAGTTCACCGATCCGATCAATGGCAAGAACTTCTTTCGAGATAATAAATAGAAAATCTGATTTAAATCGGAATTTCCAATCCAACCTTAATCTTTTCCATTACAACCGTGGTCTCAAATTCTTTGATGGTTGGCTTGTCAAAAAACACTCTTCGGGTGAACCGTTCGTAGGCTTCCATGTCTTTGGCAGTGACAATTACAACAAAATCGAAAGCCCCCGTAACATTATAGCATTGTTGAACTTCTGGCTCAGCGACCAAATCTCGCTTTAATTGATCTAGGATTTCAGCTCCGCAGCGCCCGATAACAAGCTGCACGATTAAGGTAACAGGCCTCCCGGTGATCTCAGGGTTTAATATAGCAACCTCTTTGGTAATGGCCCTTGAATCTCTCAAACGTTTGATGCGACGCTGACATGCAGTTGCAGAAAGTCCCACTTTTTCTGCTATATACTCTGACTTAAAGCGAGTGTTCTCTTGTAAACAGCGCAATATCGCTTTATCGAATTTATCCATCGTCATACCCAATTTTCCAGGCTTACTTTTCTTAATGTTTTAGATGCACTTAGAAGAACGGGTCAATAATATTCACCAAATGATCTTTTATGCAGTTTTTATACCCATAAACCCAATATTTTGCAGCCGTTCTTTTTGTATTTTCACTAAGATGCCTCCTTCGTAAAGGACTATTCTTCTACAAAGATCGGTAAATCAGGACCAAGTAATGTTAAATACTCTCAAAGCAGATCAGAACACCCTAACCATGGGGATCATATATGGTCTTATGGCAGCACTTCTTTGGGGGGCTTGGCCCGTCGTCTCTAGCCTTGGACTTAAGGGAAACACTCTCACCCCATATGACATAACCGCTTTACGGTTCGCCGTATCGGGAATTGTTTTACTCCCTCTTATTTTACGTAAGGGCGTGAAAGGGATTGGTTGGCCCGGTGCTTTGCTTTTTGCATTTGGCGCAGGTGCACCGTACATGCTCCTCACGGTAACCGGTTTGAACTTTGCACCAGCCAGCCACATGGGAATTGTCGCACCAAGCTGCATGATGACAATTTCAACAATAGGAAGTTGGTTTATTCTAGGGGATCGTCCCAGTAAAAATCGCCTCTTTGGACTAGGCATCGTTATACTCGGTGTCGCAATATTGGGGTGGAAGGGCTTGAGTTCATCCGGTGAAAACCAATGGATGGGTCACTTACTGTTTGTAGCTGGCGGTGGTTGTTGGGCTTGTTATACGGTTGGAACAAAGTACTTTAAAGCTGATCCTTTACATGCAACTGCTCTGGTTGCCGTCTTATCAATGGTACTTTACCTCCCCCTATATTTTTTATTTGGAGACCCTCAGGTTTTCACAGCCCCGCTAGAAGAAATCCTGTTTCAAGGTATTTTCCAGGGTTTTGGCTCAGCAATTCTTGCGCTTTTGTTTTACACAAAAGCCGTCGCTTTGCTTGGTGCATCTCGCGGCGCAGTTTTTGCTGCACTTGTACCGGGAATTGCAGTCATCCTGGCTCTCCCTGTTCTTGGAGAAGTCCCAACTATCGCCGAGATTATTGGTGTCTGTGTTGTCACTCTTGGTATGGTTGCCGCACTTGGCTTAATAAAACTCAAACCAAGCTAGGGTTTTAATTCATAAAGAATTTTCCTATTTGCGCCAAACACCCTCGTCGTTTTTAGTGAAGCATCTGCCCCAGTAATTTGCTAGGTCTTTCGCTTTACAGGATTTTTTAAGGATACTGAATAATGTTATTGGGGATCGATACCGGAGGAACTTACACCGACGCTGTACTTTTTAATGAGGAAGTCGGTGTCCTTCGAACAGCAAAATCCCTAACAACAAAACACAACCTGTCCCTTGGGATCTTCGACGCAGTAAATACCATTTTGGATGACGAAGGAGACCAGATCCGAATGGTCTCCCTCTCCACTACTTTGGCAACAAATGCGATTGTTGAAGCCCATGGCAGCCCTGTTTGCCTTATTCTCATTGGCTATGACAAAGGGGCGCTTGAACGGTCGAATCTTGGGGACGCAGTAGGTAAAAATCCGTGTGTTTTTATCCGTGGAGGGCACACCCCTATGGGTGATGAGCTTGCTCCGCTTGACCTTGCTAACGTCATCGACACTGTCAAAGAACATGCGCCATCTGTTTCTTCTTTTGCTGTTGCTGGGTATTTCTCGGTCAGAAATGCAACCCATGAAGAAACCGTCCGAGATATTATTTTGAAAGAAACAGGGCTTCCAGTTTCTTGTGCCCACGAGCTTTCTTCTAGTCTTGACGCACCGAGAAGAGCATTAACAGCCCTCTTAAACGCCCAGTTAATCCCCCAACTCCAGCAATTAATACTCGCAGTAGAAACCATGCTGGATCAGAAATCTATTCGCGCACCTTTAATGGTGGTCAAAGGTGATGGCTCTTTAATCACAGCAAAAACGGCTCTTTCCCGTCCGGTTGAAACCATTCTATCCGGTCCTGCAGCTTCCGTTGTTGGTGCTCACTATCTATCCGGCGAAGAAAATGTATTTGTTGTCGATATGGGCGGCACCACAACAGACATTGCCGTTTTAAAAGACGGTGAACCCCAACTAAATAAAGACGGTGCGATTGTCGGAGGATGGAAAACAATGGTCGAGGCTGTTGCTGTTCATACTTTTGGCCTTGGAGGCGACAGTGAAATTGCGCTAAGCCCCTCCTCAAAATCTCTTACAATTGGTCCTCGTCGGGTTCAACCTATCAGTCTTTTGGCGATGCAATATCCGGAAGTTCTCTCCGTAATGGAAAAACAACTTCAAAACAGTCGGATATGGCCTGGGGATGGACGATTTGCTCTAAAGTTACGTGCCCTCGATGCTGGTCTTTCAAGCTTATCAAGATTAGAGCAAGAAATATGGGAAGGCCTTCAATCCGGCCCCGTTGCCCTGAACATGATATTGGAGAGGCCAGCAATGGCACGCCCTCTACAGCGGCTTATTGATCGAGGCCTCGTCATTATCTCCGGGTTGACGCCAAGTGATGCAAGTCATCTTCTTGGCCTACAAAGTTCATGGAATACAGACGGTGCAAACCTATCTGCCCAGCTTTTTATAAGGCACTCTGAGAAAGAAGGTATTCTTTTGGGCCTCACACCAGAAAAACTTGCTAAAATGATCTATGAAAAGACGGTTACAGGCTCAGCCACAACGATTGTTGAAACTGCTTTATCAGAAATCGGCTACACCCCCCTGAGCGACAAACAAAAGCTTGGGCATGATCTATTTAATAGCGCACTCAGAGATAAAATCACAGAATCCCACTCCCCTGTAATAGATTTCTCCATTAACCTTGGGCGCCCGATTGTTGCCACAGGGGCCCCTGCAACAACTTATTATAAAGATGTTGCAATCCGCCTAAACGCTTCCCTTAACCTTCCTGAACATTCAGAGGTTTCCAATGCGGTAGGCGCCGTGGCTGGCGGTGTTGTCCAAAAAATATCCGTACTGATCTCTTCCCCAGAAAAAGGCCGATTCAGGGCCCATATCGGTAAAAAACAAGTTGATTTCACAGATAGTGAAGAAGCGATTAACTACGTTCTATCTTATGTCGAAAAGCAGGTAAAGCAACAGGCACAAGAGTGTGGTGCAACTGAAATTACAGTACAAACCAGCCGTCATGACAAAATCATAACTGACGCTGGTGGCGATCAACTTTTTATCGAAAGTCGTATATTTGCGACAGCAAAAGGCCGCCCAAATTTGGCGGCCTGATGTAAATAAAATTTAATGATACAAACTATCTAAGTCGACCAAGGACGATCTTTTCCAGAGTATTAAAATCCTTGTTACCAATGTTTACAAAGCGAGCGCCCAGCTTACCATCAGCATGGTCAGCTCTACGGATTTCAATATCAATTGAAAAAGAGTCTGCCGTTTTTAAGAAAATTTCCAAAGACACAACATCACCAACAGAAAGTCCTAAAGCTTCGATGTTTAGCTTTTCACCGTCATCGAGAACAACGTCCATATCTGCATAATCATCAAGATCATCTTCCTCACCTGCAATCCCAACACCGCCAGGGCTAATATCCTTGATCGTTACATCTTTGTTGTTAAGCCGTGCGTCAAAACCGTTTAATTTGGCAGCCAAATGTACTGCTCGACGATGATCACGCCTTCTGTCTTTATTATATACGGCAACAATTTTCGCCATAGATTTCGTCGTCCTAGTCTAAATTTTAAATATCAATCTGTTAGCAATAACATGAAAATATTCAGAAAGCATTTACAAAACCCATAGTTAACGCATTATGGGTACAAAATATACATTCCAAGCTACGGCGGCCCAATGCCTGATAAATCACTTAATACCCCTATAGACACCACTGTTGAGATTAAGTGGAACCATGTTTCGGTCAAAGAATGGCGAAAGTTGGTTCGTAAAGTTGAAAAATCAAATTTATTACAAAGTTGGCCTTATGCTCAAGCCGCATTGGTGACGGAGCGTATGGTCGGTAAATTTGCCACCATTCATTACAACAACCGTATTGTTGGGATTTGTCAGGTCCTTGAACAACGTATGTTGAAGGTCTTTCACAAAGTTCGACTTTATCGTGGCCCTCTTTGGATCGAAGACAATATTCCAGATCATGTTCAAGATGCTTTCTGGACGGAAATTCGTAATAAATATCCAAAGCGTCCTTGGAGATTCACTTACTTTTTACCCGAGATAAGTGCATCTGAAGAACATCATTCGAAACTTGAGGAACTTGGACTTAGCCGAATTGACACTGATGGGTATTCGTCAATATGGCTCGACCTTGACAAGTCAGAAGACGAGCTCAAAGCCAATTTAAAACCTAATTGGCGTAATCCTCTCAACCAGTCTTACAAAAAAGGATTGTCTCTCGAAGTAGATACACAAGGGGTTCACCTTGCTTGGTTATTAGCCCTCAATGAGATGGACAAACTTTTAAAAGAATTTAAAGGGCCCAGTCCCGCTCTACTTTCCAGTTTAAAACGTTTCACCAAAGATCGTAATGACTTTTTGTTACTCAGAGCCATTGAGAAGGGAACACCAGTCGGGGCCATTTTAGTCATACTCCATGAGGCAAGCGCGACTTACCTTGTTGGGTGGAACAGTCCGGACGGCCGAAAGCTGAAAGCTCATAATTACCTGATATGGAACGCCGTACTGGAACTAAAAAAGCGTAATATTAAGTGGCTAGATCTTGGTGGCATAAACACAAAAGAAGCTGCTGGGGTTACGGCTTTCAAAAGAGGTCTTGGCGGGCAAGAATTTACCCTTACGGGCAGCTATAACTGACGACTTGGTAACAACTTAAAAATTGATTTTCTTGCGAAGCCCCACGCCAATAAAATTCCCGGCAAGGGCTGTAACAAGCCAAAGCCAACCATGTAGACTTCCAGAAGCGACACCGCTAAAAAAAGCCCCAATATTGCATCCATAAGCCAGGCGAGCACCATATCCCAGCATCAACCCACCGATAAGGGCCGTCAAAATTCCCTTCACAGTCATGTTTTGGGACTTTCCAAACTTTCCAGCTAAAAATGCCGCACTCATCGCTCCTGCTATAATACCAATATTCGTCGCCGATGAATCACTGCGAAAAAGAGAGCGATCCAGTGCTGACATGGATCCTTTCCAATAAGGTATCCCAGAAAGGTCAGCGCCAAAGAAGGTAACAAGTTTCCCTCCCCACAATGTGATCCCAGATGTTACGCCCCAAGGATGCCCAAGGCTAATCAGCATTATAAAATTCAATAACGCCAACGAAACGCCCCCTAAAACCAGCGGCCAAGGACCTTGTGTCATTCGAACAGAAAAAGGGAGCTGCCTAAGGTTATCAGATTCAGAAATCAACTCTTTCTTTTCCACCTTTCTGACCAACAAGTACAAACCAAGAAAAACGAAGAAATGAAGAGCTAATGCGAGTTCCCACCCCCAAAGAGTTACCATGGATAAACGATCAAGCTGAGGAAGACTGCGCCAGAAGGGTAAGTTAATCGTGGCGATCACCGATCCCAACATAAAAGTGAAAAGCGTCACCACCATCCGGATACTGCCTCCACCTATTGTAAACAATGTGCCGCTTGCACACCCGCCGGCGAGCTGCATACCAATTCCAAAGATAAATGCACCCACCGCAACTCCGATGCCTGCAGGATTGACAAACCCTCCGACCCGATGACCAAATATTTCACCGCTTTCCAATACAGGAAAAAACAGTGTCACAACGACTGCCAACATAATTATCTGAGCTTTTAACCCTGCCCCCCATCTGTCAGTCAGGAAACGACGCCATGCTGAAGTAAAGCCAAACGCGGCATGATAAAGACTTATGCCTAATGCCACCCCTAACCCCGTTGCAATTGCAGCACGCTCACTCACACTAAAATAAAGATACAGGACAACACCTAATGACAGAACCAAGGGGAGGAACCGATTTAATGGCATAATTGTTTTAGACTGGACGAGCATAGATAAAGCCTCAAATTAAACGAATCACACATCATCTTAAGCGGGATTGTCGCCCACTTCCTTTCACATTATTGTCAGATAACTGTGTGCACTGTTTTCCCTGCGTACAATCAAGTGTTAAAAATCGCTTCTTTTCTGCCATTCCTTCCAAAAAAAAACGATCACAGAGATCACAACCTTCCAAAACACTCAAGTTTGATACCTTTTGAGCACTGGAAACAGACAGTACTTACGTGCCATATGAAATTTAATAATTATCATTTCATGTAATAACTGCGAGGGAGGCATACAGTGTTGTTTGATTGCCGTGGACACGAAGTAACAGCATTAAATCAAAACGCCGTTGATCATTTCGACAACACAGTCTCTCTCTTTTTGGCGCATTCAAAAAAAACGCCCGAAGCCTTAGTACGATCACTTGATACCGATCCACAGATGATCATTGCGCTTGTCACAAAGGGTTTCTTCTACAAGATGCTTGCTAAGGTGACCATGGACCCAATTGCTCTTGAGGCCCTCTTTAAAGCGAAGTTAAGTATCAGAGAGCGCGGGGCCAACCATAGAGAGCGTGAACTCCTTCAGGCACTTGACGATTGGTGTTACGGAGACTTAGACAAAGCCATCTCACGCCTTGATAGTCTTCTTGATGTCTATCCATTAGATGCTTTAACGGTAAAGTTAAATCATGCCTGTCAATTTCTTCGTGGCCAAAATCATTCCATGCGAGCCTCTACAACTAAAATTTTACCCGCTTGGAACGAAAGTATACGAGATTATGGCTTTATTCTTGGCTGTCATAGCTTCGGACTTGAAGAAACGGGCTCTTACTCCGAATCAGAAAAAACGGGTAAATACGGCGTTGAACTTGCTCCAAATGATGCCTGGGGAACCCATGCCGTCGGGCACGTCCTAGAAATGTCAAATCGCCCTTCCGAAGGGTTAAAGTGGCTTTCCCAATACCAAAACGAGTGGGAACAGTGTAATAACTTCTCCTATCATATGCATTGGCATAAAGCCTTATTCCATTTGGAACTCGGTCAAAAAGATGAAGTGCTCAATCTTTATGATCAATTTATTCGTAAGGATCATACCGACGATTTCCGCGATATTAGCAACGGTGTTTCGCTGCTCTATCGATTGGAACTTGAAGGTGTGGACGTTGGTAATCGTTGGGAAGAGATGGCAGTTTTATCTGCCAATCATGTGAACGATCACAGCCTTGCATTCGCAGATGCCCACTATCTCTTGGCGATTTTAAGTAGTGGAAACCATAATGCCGCCGATGCCTTTATAGAAACCATGCAACAAAAAAGCTTGGGTGAAGGAACGTCACAACAGATATTCCGTGACTTTGGGATGCCGCTTGCCCAAGCAATTCGTGCGTGTAAAGTAGGCGATGATAATACTTGCGTTGATCTTATGTTACCGTTTTTTGATGACCTGCAACAAATCGGAGGCAGTCATGCTCAACGTGACGTATTCCACAGATTATTGATTGATGCAGCCATTCGCTCTGGCCGGAATTCAACAGCAAAAAAACTACTAAACAGTAGACTTCAAGCACGCCCAGAGAACGTATGGGCTTTAAACCGAATGAAAAAAATATCTACTTCCGAAAATATAACTTCAGATGAACAAACGGAAATCTCGGCATAAGAACAATCTTATAACGCTCTAAATTTATAAGGACTGTATAAAGAGAAAACGCGGCAGTTAAATTTAGTACGAACGCCGCGGTTAAAACGTCAATTGATGTCCCATTACGGAACCGACTTAGCAAAAAGCTTTTCAAGCCGTCCCTATTCGGATTTTCTTTAAAAGGAAGACTTACCAACTTTGAAATATATTCTTGTATGTATTTTAATATCTGAACAAACAGTCGATGATCGGTTAAAAGGTTACAAACTCGAATGAGCAAGGGTACGTTATTCTTATCACCCTTTAGGCTTGTTAACTTAAAACTCTTGGTTATTTCTATTTTTATTCATCCTATGTTTACGCCAACAAAACTTGCATTATTCATTTACAGCATTATTTTAGCATCTGAAATAATTATAGTTTTCCGCATACTCTTAAAAGCACAACAGATGAAACCTTTTATACCAGCTAAACTTGAGTTCATTTTCTTTGGATTTCTTCTATCCGGAATGATGTCAAGTATCGTGACCTTTATTGCAATAGTACAAACTATCGGATTCACTCATGGACTTTTCATTACATGGTTAGAAACTTGGTTATCTTCATGGGTTGTCGCATTTCCTGTCGTATTGGTGGTTGCCCCTCTGGTTCGAAAAACCATACATAAACTCGTTGTTTCAACGAATTAATACCCACTTACAAGCATAAGAACAAACTCTCAGATAAAACATGTAGGGTAACAATTTGCACTTAAAACTGTTCTTATTAAGGATATTTTACGAGAAGCATTTTACCGGAAACATAAAGTCGATTTGTTATTATTAATGATCGTTTCAACAGCCACGTCTTGGTCCATATCTTTGAACACCAATGATCTTTGTATTGCAGGTGACAGTTGTTCATTGAGGAAAATTAAAACTCGCTCAATTTCTCTGGACCAGAGTTTCCAATTATGATTCCCATCTGTAACTCTCAGCTCCACGGGTATTTTTTGACTTTTTAGATGTTGATAAAAAGAAAATGTACCTGCGTATAAACCAAACCAATCGTCATCCCCGACAGTTAAATAAATTGCAGGAGGATTGGAAATTGTTTTTGCGAGGGTAAATACGTTTCTTTCATTATATTTATCACTTGAGAAAGGTTCGTCAAACGCCCCCGCAAAGAGCTTAAGTTGAACAGGTTTAAACGCATCTTTGCCAACTACATTAGGGAATATTGCCGGGCTCAAAGCTGCAACAGAACCAAATTTTTCAGGCGATCGGAAAGCAAACCGCAAAGCTCCATACCCTCCCATTGAGAGTCCTGCAATGGCCCTACCTTCTCGCACTTTCAAACTATGAAGGTTGGCCTCTAATAACTTGGGGAATTCCAGTAAAAGTGCCGTTTCAAATTGCCCGTGCTTTGATGAATTTACATACCAGGACTTCGAAGCGGATGGCATCACAACTATCAATGGCGAAATTAGTCCATTGGCAATCAGCCTATCAAGCGTTTTGACAACACTGCCACCATTTAACCAATCACGATGACTTCCTCCGTATCCATGTAAAAGATACAGAATTGGATAAGACAAGTTTTCCTCGCAATACCCGTCTGGAAGGTACAGAGAATACTGCATTGGATTTTTCAACGAAGGTAGATCAATTGATTGATCTTTAACAACTAAACCTCCGGCAAGAGCACTAAAAAAGACACTCCAACAAACAAAAATTACGGATATCAGGGTGCCAATTTTTATCATTTCCTCAAACGAGCCTCATCAGGCTCCTCCCCTTTACAAAATCACCCAGCAGGCTGAACTGCTCTATCTCGAACAGTTGTTTCTTCCTCTTGCTTTGGAAAGACCGTATTCACGGATTTCGCTCTCCATGGAGAAGACTTTGTCCATGCCATGACATAGGCAAACCCAATTAATATGGCGACCCCACTTACGTTAACCAGTGTGAGACCGAAAGCATCTCGCCCAATTTGATCGAGAATAATTCCCCCAATCCATGAAAGCGTCATGCTCAAAAGGAAGACAGGCAATGCCTGCTGTCCGCATTTAATGATCGGATCAAAGTAGCGGCTTTTAAGTTTATATTCATGCCCTTTAAGTAAGGAGACACAGATATAAGCTAAAGCAAGGAAATGAAGCCAACGCAGAAGACCAAAATTAGTTTTTTTAAATCCATACACCAGTTCCGTTCGAATTTCTTTTAGTACCGGAAACTCACGCATGAGGGGCCAGTTACTGATAGGGACAAGGGCAAGCACAAAAATAACACAGGCGATAAGAAGATATTTATTTGGGGTCGGAGGTTTTATCCATCCCGAAGAAATCGCAAAACCGGTAAAAAATAACAATTGCCAGGCCAAAGGGTTAAAGAACCAAGGGCGATCAGAAAAAGGTTCCGCTGGAAACTGCAACTGCCAGTACCATGTCACAATATAGAGCCCAATTGAGAAAACAGGCACCAATAGTGGGTTTACTCTTGCCAATAAAATGACAAGAGGAATAAGAGCAAGAACGCCAATATACATTGGCATAATGTCAAAGAAGTTTGGTACGTAGGTTAAAGTAAATAAACCGGCTAAGGCCTCGCCTGTGTTGGTATCAAAATATCGAAGATTCAGTTTTCCGATATAGTCGAACCCAACGAAATAATCTGTTGCGACGTAACATACTGTTATCAGTACGAAAAATAATCCTAAGTGTGCCATGTAAATTTGAACACACCGAATGACAATACGCGCAGTCCCCATAAAAAAGCCAGAACGTCGAAAAGTACCACCAAAGGCAATAGCAGCTGCAAAACCAGAACAAAAAACAAACATTTCAGCAGCATCACTTGGCCCAAATCGTGCCGGAATAAACTTTGCCCAATAATTTCCAGGAACATGTGCGACAAAGATTATCAACATCGCCATTCCCCTGAAAAAATCTAACCTTGGGTCACGTTCTTTTTTCATAACAGTGGCCGCCTGAGGCTGAGCTTGCTCGGCAGATAGTATTCTATCTTTCTTCATTTACTCATAACTCGGTTCATTTTCGTAGTTATTTAATCGTTATCGCCTTCTCTAGCTCTTAAATGATACCGGATCAATGCCCTTTACAGTAAACCCTGTTCGCGAAGTTGTGATGAGGATTGTATACCCCGCCTCTCGCAGAAAGATTACAAAAAACCAATCTAACATTAACAGAAGAGTGAAATTTCAAGGAACAAATATATGAAAAAATTGCAATGTCACAGAAATAACCCTTGAAAAATTATTACATTTCAGCGACTTCCTCTGCAACATAACTGACATAGAACAAGAACTGATGAACCGTAGAGATTTTCTTCTTACAACAATATCATTTACTGGAGCAGGACTCATATCTGGCTCACTAGCTAAAGCAACGACTAACGGTGCTTTAGCTAGTTACGACGACGTCATTTCAAAGGCTGAGAAACTTGCACAAAATACCTACTCAAAACCTCAGAATGGACTCAGTGATTTTTGGAAGAATATGTCCGTAGAACAGTTTTCAAAAATTTATTACAACCCTAAAAAACCTCTTTGGAAGGATGACGGTCCTTATCAGCTTCAGTTCTTCCATCCTGGCGGGCCATATTTTCATGACACTGTTGATATAAATTTACAAAACGATGGTAAACAAACTGCGCAAACTGTCCAACCAGAAATGTTTTGGTATGAGGGAGAACAACCTACAGATAAAGATATGGAAAATCTCCATTTCTCAGGATTTAGGGTTCATCATCAACTCAATAGTGAATATTACGACGAACTCATTTCGTTCCTGGGGTCTAATTACTTTCGTGTGCTCGGTGCGGACCAACAATATGGTCTTTCTATAAGAGGTCTTGCTATTGATACTGCAGAGCCGACAGGAGAAGAATTTCCTATATTTAAAGAGTTTTGGATAGAAAAACCCACCACTAATTCATTAAAAATCAATTCAGCAGAAAAAGTTGCACCCATTGTCATCATGGCTCTCCTAGATAGCCCAAGTATTACTGGAGCGTATCGCTTTATTGTCCAGCCCGGTAAAAATACTGTTATAGATATTGAAGTTTCGCTCTTTGCGAGAAAAAACATCAACAAACTTGGACTGGCTCCACTCACAAGTATGTTTTTGTTTGGGGAGAACACGAAAGGATTGGATGATTACAGATCTGAAGTACATGATTCTGATGGCATGATGGTTCAAACCAGTGCTGGAGAGTGGATTTGGCGTCCCCTTAGTCGCCGTAAGAACCTCACTATCTCATCTTTTAATGATATCGGGCCAAAAGGCTTTGGTTTATCTCAAAGGGATCGGAGTTTTACCCACTACGAAGACCTCCAGTCTCGTTATCAGATTAGACCCAGTATTTGGGTTGAACCAAAAGAAAACTGGGGGCCTGGTCATATCGAATTGGTAGAGATCCCCTCCGATCTGGAAGAAACTGACAACATTGTTTCCTATTGGGTCTCAGAAACACCTCTAAAAGCAGGATCATCCCATCACTACAGTTACCGCCTAACCAGTTACCTTAAATCTGAACAATGGCCCCCGACCGGAAAAACCATGAGTACCAGAGTTGGGCCAGCAAACAGGGTTGGTTTCTCCTATGGCCATTCTTCTGATGCCCGTTTTTTTGTCGTAGAGTTCGAAAGCACTCAACTTAAATCAATCCCAGATAACAGCCCTATAGAAGCCATATTCACATGCGAGAATGGTGAAATCTATGATGTTAAAACTTTAAAAAATCCTGAAAACGGCCTTTGGCGTGTAGAATTCAACATGAAGCCAACCAACGATCAACCTTGTGATTTACGAGGATTTTTAAAGCTGGATGATGACACTCTGACAGAGACTTGGACTTATCTTTATACAGCGAAATTTGCCTGATGCAGGACACATTAATGAATAAAATCACGAGCAAATTGAACAAAAATAATTTTTCAACTCTTCGGTTTCGAAGAAGGTTGCTCTTTGTTTTATTACTCACATTAACCGTAAGCGCCCTCACAACTAACCTTACTCATAATTTATTTGAAAACGGCCTGAGCCTTCTCGAAGCCATTTATATATTTTTATCGACGATAGCTTTTCTTTGGATAAGTCAATCCTTCTGGACATCGGTTATAGGCTTTCTTTTTCGCCTGTTTTATTCCAACAAGGCAGCAGCTATTGTTAGTCCTCTTACCCAAGATCTAGATCCGACTTCTTCCCCCAAAGGTAAAACGGCAATTGTCATGCCCGCTTATAATGAAGATCCAGAGTTGGTGTTCTTGGGAATGGAGCAAACATTACGATCTGTGCTGGCCACAGGGCATGGTTCTTCTTTTGATTTCTTCATTTTAAGTGACACAACAGATACTAATATTACAGAAAAAGAAGAAACTCTCGCCCAAGAACTCAATCACCGTTATGGCCTACATGGAAAATTCCACTATCGCCGCAGAGAAATTAATACAGGACGAAAAGTAGGTAACATAAAAGATTTTTGTAACCGCTGGGGTTCGGATTATGACTATATGGTCGTTCTGGATGCTGATAGCATCATGTCTGGTACAACCATTCTCAACATGACCCGCATGATGGATAACAATACTGGAACAGGCCTTATTCAAGTTCTTCCTCGAGCAATGGGGCAAAAAACTCTTTTTGGTCGCTTAACCCAGTTCAATATTAGGTTGACAGGTGAGTTGTTCGCAACAGGCCTAAGTTATTGGACGATGAATGACGGCAATTATTGGGGGCACAATGCAATCCTCCGATTGGCCTCTTTTATTGAACACTGTGATCTTCCTACCCTGTCAGGAAAAGGGCCGTTGGCAGGAGAAATCCTCAGCCATGACTTTGTCGAAGCAGCCTTATTGCGTCGGGCTGATTTAAATGTATGGATCTATCCAGAAGGTAAAGGAAGCTATGAGCAAGTCCCAACCAATATTCTCGATCATATTGTAAGAGATCAAAGATGGTGCCAAGGAAACTTTCAACACATGCGCTTGCTTGGTACAAAAGGCTTAAAAACTGTCAGCCGAATTCACATGCTAATGGGCGCGATGAGTTATGCATCATCCTATCTTTGGATGATGCTCTTGCTCATGAGTGCATTTCTTGTAACTGAGCGTACCATGCCAATTAGCCCGGTGTTTCCACTACTTTATGACTGGTCTATATTTACGTCTTATACAGCATCACCGTTAAGTCTGTTCATTATTGTGATGAGCATGTTGTTTGCCCCCAAAATTTTTGCATTATTACTCGCCTACCGGGAAGCAAGCTCTTACGGTGGCTCAGTCAAACTGACCATAAGCTGTTTGATAGAGATCATATTCTCCGCGATTACAGCCCCCGTTTTAATGATATTCCATGTAAAGATAATCTCAGCACTATTGCTTGGAAAAACTGTAAAGTGGGATACTCAAATCCGGAATGGCCGCGCGATTCCTTGGGGAGAAGCCTTTAGACAACACCAAGCCCACTTAATCGCAGCTTTGGTTTTAGGCGTCGTATATTTTAACCAAGCACCTGAGCTACTACTTTGGCTAGCCCCAATCCTTACTGGGTTAATATTGGGGGCACCTTTGGCGATCGCTTTTGGACAGGAAAATATTGGCCTCTTTCTTCAACGCCATGGTTTGTTACTCATTCCTGAAGAAACGAGACCGCCAGAAGAGTTACCATTGATATTTACCAAATTCATACAACAGTCCACCGGCTTTGATGATACCAACCTAACTCAGAAAGCTGCGGAATAACTACGAACATGAGTAAAAAACATATGCTCACCAGTGTATTGGTAGGTTAGAATTTTGTTAATAAATTATCAGGCCTTAACTCCCGATGGCTCATTCTGTTTTAATCAATAGATCTTGGTAAATAAATCGTTGCATTAAGTCCCTGCACAGGCTGATTGATTAACTCAAAAGTTCCTTGATGCGATTCAATAACGCTGCTTACAATAGAGAGACCAAGGCCACTACCTCCGGTTTCTCTATTTCGGGATTTCTCAAGACGGTAAAAGGGCTTCAAGACATTCCCCATCTCGTCATCAGGAATCCCAGGCCCCCTATCGATCACTTCAATCAACGCCCGCGCTGGCTCTATCGTCAAACATACTTTGGCTTGAAAGCCATACTTGATTGCATTAGCAACTAGGTTTGTGATCGCTCGCTTCAAAGCCCTTGGACGTCCTTTCATAACTCCCTTTGTCAAACTATCCAAAGGCACAGATTTCTCCTGAGTGCTAAAAACAGTGCCCGTTGTTCGTAACGTTGGATACTGAATTGGCATAAAGGTCACCGGCATACCAACATCAGAGAAATCGTCACAAATAGATTGTACCAAGGAAACAATCTCAAAATACTCTTCTTCTTCAGCTTCAAGACCACCCTTGAGAAAGTCAATCGCATCTCGTGTCATTGCCAACATCAAATCAAGGTCAGCCAGGATCTTATTTTTAAGTTCTTCATCCTCAACAAATTCAGCCCGTAACCTCAACCTTGTTGCCGGAGTTCGTAGATCGTGAGAAATCGCAGTTAACATCCGCGTTCTTTCTTCAATCACTTCTACTTTCTCTTCTTGTTCAAGATTAAGCCGCTTTGCAATTTCGCGTGCTTCTTTTGGCCAAGAGCTTTGAGTGAAAGCCTCTTCTCCTATTACGGCGCCTTCAGCAAGAAACCGAAAAGGGCGTAAGATTTTTCGGGTTCCTAAAACATATAGAAATGCTGAGAAAATCATGCCCGATATCAAAATTAATAACCATTGAACTTCCGTGTACCGATCTCGCCAATACTTAGGGCTGGATACGATCAGTTCATCTCCATTTGGCATCGTTAGAAATAGTTTGGAGGATTTATCATGTCGGGCTACCGCTGAAACCAGAAACGTTAATCGTGCGGTTAGATCTTCAGGAGGATGATTTGTTTTTAATAACCTCGACCTGGGTTTGCCCCCATAAACAGTAAGTATAATTTTTGGTGTTCGCCATAAAATCGAAGCATTTGTCACGACCTTGGAACTTCCCAAAGATCCGATCAAACTTGTATCTGCAGGATTCACTTTATTTACGAGCTTGAATTGGACCGCATCTGCACGATTAAAATTCTCTGTCGCAAAAATTCGTCTCTCTTCAGGTACGTGAGAGAGTTCTTCATATACCCGCGCAATGACCGGTCCAATCCAAGTTGCCTCGGCAATTTCAGCACGACGATTGATAATTGCTCCAACGCCAATCGCGGCAAATGATGTCGCCAACAATCCACAGCAAAATCCAAAGACAAGAATACGTAAGCGTACTTTTTCAGGAAAATAGTTATTGAAAAGCAGATTTAAATATTTCACTTAAGTCCGACCTTTTACAGTGCTTATATCCACCTTCTCCGCAAAAATATATCCTTGGCCTCTTACTGTTTTGATCAGTTTGGGTTTATCATAATCACCTTCAAGTTTTTTGCGTAATCTACTAACCTGAATATCAATACTACGATCAAAGGCAATGGCTTCAACACCCCTCGTTGCATTAATCAAATCATCTCGGGTCATGACTTTTTGGGGATGTTCAAGAAAAGCCACAATCAATGCAAATTCACCTGATGAAAGATGTACCACAAATTTATCTGGTGACCGCAGTTCTCTTTTACCTTCGCTTAAAATCCAACCACAAAACTTAAAAGTCCTGTTCGAAATTTTTATTCCGTCATCCTCATCATCGGGCGTATTTCCAGATACACGGCGAAAAATAGCCTTCATACGTGCAAGTAACTCTCTTGGATTAAACGGTTTTTCGAGATAATCGTCCGCTCCAACTTCAAGCCCTACAATACGATCAGAATCACCCGTAACCGCTGTGAGCATTATTATTGGGACATCTGATTTTTCTCTTACAGATTTACACAGACTTAAGCCATCTTCGCCGGGTAGCATAATATCCAGGATAATTAAATCGATAGACCAACGTGCGAGTTCGCGACGCATTTCTTCACCACCACCAGCAACAGAGACTCTAAATCCTCGCTGGGTTAGAAAAATTGTGAGAAGCTCTCTGATCTCTCCATCGTCATCCACAATCAGGAGATGTTTCGCCTTTTCCATAGTTATCCCTGTAACATTTCGCGCGTGCGGCAACTCACTGAAAAATATATATTTATTATTCTTATTGTATCCGTTTGTAACAACAGACCAACTTTGCAATCTTCTGTTACCCTAAAAAGATCGCATATCTTGCCCGTAGGAGTTTAACTAAACCTATCGAAACCAAAGTACCCTGAACAGCTAACAATAATTTATGGGGTGCTGCCTGGTTCTTTGTCAACAACACACGGGGAGGAAATCGGGAATGAAGAAACTAACTCATAAACTTGCGGTAACGACCGCTCTTGTCAGTACACTTATTCTTGGCGCGGCCAACGTTCAAGCACAACCAACAGCAGAAGTGCTTCACTACTGGACATCCGGTGGCGAGGCTAAAGCTGTTAAAGCCCTAAAAGAAGATTTTGAAGCCAACGGTGGCAAATGGGTTGATGCTCCTGTTGCTGGCGGAGGTGGAGATGCACAAGCTGCCGTCTTACGTTCGCGTGTACTCTCTGGTAATCCACCTGCAGCAGTTCAAATCAAAGGTCCAAACATTCAAGAGTGGGCCGAAGCAGGCGCATTAGGTGATTTAACCCAACTTGGTAAACAAGAAGGGTGGGATAATGTCCTTCCACCTTTACTTCAGGATATTGTAAAACATGACGGAAAATACGTTGCAGTTCCTGTAAATATACACCGTGTAGACTGGATTTGGATCAATCCCGAAGCACTTGAGAAAGTTGGAGGCAAGCCTCCTCGTACTTGGGATGAATTCAATACCCTAGCTGATAAACTCCAAGCAGCAGGAATCATTCCACTCGCACATGGCGGGCAACCTTGGCAGGATGCAACCGTATTTGAAACCGTTGCGCTCGGCATCGGTGGTGCAGAATTTTTCAACAAAGCCTTTGTTGAACTAGATGCTGATACACTGAAATCCGACACTATGGTCAAAGTGTTTGACCAGATGCGCAAAATGCGCGGTTATGTCGATGCCGACTTCCCTGGACGTGACTGGAATTTGGCAACAAGTATGGTTATGCGTGGTGAAGCCGGGATGCAGATTATGGGTGATTGGGCAAAAGGCGAATTCATAGCAGCTGGTAAAAAACCAGGAAAAGACTTTCTTTGCATCCCAACACCATCCAATGGCGGTTATATATTAAACTCAGACAGTTTTGCCATGTTCAATGTTACAAACGAAGATGACAAAGCCGGGCAAACTCTTCTTGCAAGTCTTATCCTTGGCGAAAAATTCCAAGAAACTTTTAACCTCTTCAAAGGATCAATTCCTGCTCGCATGGGGGTTTCTCCTGACAAATTTGACGAATGTGCCGTCAAGTCCATGGTTGATCTTCAAGTTTCTTCAAAAGCTGGATCTCTTGTTGGCTCTGTCGCCCACGAAATCGCGGCTTCTGGTGCTGTGCGTGGCGCCGTACTTGACGTGGTAACCGAACATTTCAACTCTGACATGACTTCTGAAGCCGCTGTTGCGCGCCTGGCAGAATCTATAGAACTCGCCGAATAATCCTTCCGGCGATGGCGGTGCGTCTCCCAAGGAGCACCGCCACTTTTTCAAGGACGGGCACTTAATAAATATTGCTCGCAATTTAAGGCTTAATTCAAAGAAACACAGTTCTTGTTAAGCTTTATTTTTTTTACCTAGGGCACCAAATATCTTTGAAGATGTTTCGGTTTAAATGCTCTATAATAGATGACGAGCCTCATGACTCAGAAATCCATACCCGTTAAACAACCACTTCTAGATTGGTTGCGCCGGAACGTGGCAAAACTGGTGGTGGCACCAACCTTTGCATTGATGATATTTTTTGTTTACGGCTTTATCGCTTGGACAGGCTACATCTCTCTTACTAAGTCAAAGATGTTACCAACCTATTCTTTTGAGGGGTTTTACCAGTATATCCGTCTATGGAAAATGACCCCTTGGAACGTTGCCATGGAAAACCTGCTCATATTTGGCAGTCTTTTCATTCTCATCTCTATCGTCTTAGGGTGTCTCCTTGCAATTGCTCTCGACCAACGCGTACGTGCAGAAGGTTTTTTGCGTACAATCTACCTTTATCCAATGGCCATCTCCTTCATCATCACAGGTACAGCTTGGAAATGGATACTAAACCCCGGCCTCGGCATTCAAAACACTGTGCGGTCATGGGGTTGGGAAAGCTTTTCATTTGATTGGCTTATCAACAGTGAAATGGCTATCTATACACTCGTCATCGCAGCGGTATGGCAATCTTCCGGTTTTGTCATGGCCTTATTCTTGGCAGCCTTACGAGGCGTAGATAGTGAAATAATAAAAGCAGCTTATTTAGATGGCGCTTCTCTATCACGCATTTATCTCGTCATCATTCTCCCCACCTTACGCCCTGTGTTTTTGAGCTGTTTCTTTATCCTCACTCACTTGGCAGTAAAAAGCTTTGATCTTGTCGTGGCCCTAACCGGTGGCGGACCGGGATATAGTACAATATTACCTGCAAATTTCATGTACGAAATGACCTTTAGACGTAACCAAATTGGCCTTGGTGGTGCTTCAGCCATCATGATGCTCGCAACCGTTATGGCAATCGTCATCCCTTATCTCTATTCCGAATTAAGGGAGAGAAAACATGACTGATATTACTGCTCTGCCCGGCGGCAAGAGCCCTTGGCAGTCGGCTGCACGCTTTGGTCTCTATACACTTCTTTTGCTCTTTGCTGCTTATTACATACTGCCCCTGATTGTTGTTCTTTCCACGTCTATGAAAGATCTCGACGAAATCAGAAATGGAACTCTTCTATCCCTTCCTGCTGAAATTAATTTTGAAGCATGGGGCTATGCTTGGAATGAAGCTTGTATCGGAGTCAGTTGCACCGGATTAAAGCCCTATTTCTGGAATTCCGTAGCAATGACTATTCCTGCGGTAACAATTTCGACCTTACTTGGTGCTCTAACGGGTTATTCTCTGACAAAATTCAGATTCAGAGGTGCCAATTTAATTTTTGCGCTGATCCTCTTTGGCTGTTTTATCCCTTTCCAGGTTGTTCTCTTGCCTATGGCACAATCCTTAGGTTTTCTTGGAATAGCGAATACAGTACCAGGATTGGTACTGGTTCATATTGTTTACGGGCTTCCGTTCACGGTTCTGTTTTTTAGAAACTACTACGTCAATATTCCAGACGATCTTATAAAAGCAGCCACAATTGATGGCGCAGGCTTTTTCATGATTTTTTGGCGGATCATGTTGCCACTTTCCCCCCCTATCATTGTGGTGACAGTCATTTGGCAGTTCACCCAGATCTGGAATGACTTTCTATTTGGCGCATCCTTTACAACAGGTGGCGGACAGCCTGTCACTGTTGCTTTGAACAATCTTGTAAATACGACGACTGGCGTCAAACGATACAACGTTGATATGGCCGCGGCTCTGATTACCGCGGCGCCAACACTGGCAGTATATGTGCTGGCTGGTCGTTACTTCGTACGCGGTTTAACCGCTGGCTCAGTTAAAGGGTAAGGAGAAATATCCTCATGGCATCCCTATCCATTCAAAACGTCAAAAAATCATACGGTTCAGTAGAAGTCCTCAAGGGCATCGACCTCGACCTTGAAGATGGCGAATTCCTTGTTCTTCTCGGCCCATCAGGCTGTGGTAAGTCCACCTTGCTCAATATGATTGCAGGTTTGGACACCATTACGGGCGGTGAAATTCTTATCGATAAAACCGTTGTTAACGATGTTCATCCTAAAGACCGCGATATCGCAATGGTCTTCCAAAGCTACGCCCTTTATCCCAACATGTCTGTTGCCCGGAATATCGGATTTGGTCTTGAGATGCGTAAAGTGACCAAGGAAGAGCGTGAACGCCGAGTAGAAGAAGCTGCACGCATGCTTCAGATCGACCACCTCAGCGACAGGAAACCAGCTCAGTTATCAGGTGGTCAAAGACAGCGTGTCGCCATGGGCCGTGCTCTGGTTCGCGACCCTGAAATATTCCTCTTTGATGAGCCACTTTCCAACCTCGACGCTAAGCTTCGTGTTGAAATGCGCACCGAGATCAAGAAGCTTCATCAACGCCTTGGCACCACGATGGTCTATGTCACCCATGACCAAATCGAAGCCATGACCCTCGCCAGTCGCATTGCTATTCTCAAAGAAGGAGAAGTCCAGCAATTCGCAAGCCCACAAGAGGTTTATGAAAGACCGGCCAACATGTATGTCGCAGGATTTGTCGGCTCACCCCCCATGAATTTCGTACCCGCTGCGGTGGTAAGTGAAAATGATAAGATTGGTGTTTCAATTGAGAGAACTGCAAACGGAAGCCGAAGTTCCGTCTTTCTTCCCCTACCTGAGGATCGTCAAAACATCAGCGAATGGGTAGGAAGAGATGTATTCTTGGGTATTCGTCCTGAAACACTAACCCACCGTTCCGACGCAGAAATGTCTCTCAACACTAGATTACAAGCCTTTGATTGTCAGGTCGAAGTATTGGAACCTACAGGGGCCGATACTCTAACCTATATAGAGCTTGGCGGGCGGGAAGTCATCGCTAGGGTGAACCCTTATAATACCACCGAGCCTGGCCAAACCATGGCCTTTATGGTGGATATGGGTAAAGCTAGTCTCTTCGACCCCAAAACAGAAATGCGTATATAGGTGACAAATGGAACAGGGCTACAAGATCGAGAAAATTTGGATAGGTCCCGCTTTATTGGGGGAGTCTCCTCTGTGGGATCACCGTGAAAACTGCCTTTACTGGTTAGATATCGAAAACGCCCTGCTCTATCGGCAAAATGGGGATGGAAGCAATCAAGGTGCCATCTCCCTTCCGGCCCCCGCAGGATCAATTGCCCTGTGGCAAGAGGGAGGCCTTATCGCAGCTCTCGGTCAGGGACTCTCTCACATTGATACAAAAAGCGGGATCGTTACACCTCTTGTGCCCAGTCTCGAGATTGATCAATGCCTGATGAATGACGGTAAGGCTGATCGCGCCGGAAACTTTATATTTGGTGCAAAGCACTTGTTGGAAAGCAGTGCAATTGCCGGGTCGTGGCGATATCAAGCCGGTGAAATCATTCAGGGAAATCAAAAGTTCGTGGTCTTTAACGGCCCAGCTTTCAGCCCAAAAGGGGACCGGATTTATTTTGCGGACTCGCCCTCTCAAAAGATCATGACCGCGACCTATAGTCCAGACGACGGGATCACCAGCAGGCCAGAAATCTTTACCCAACTATCTGAGGATGACGGTTATCCTGATGGCATGACAGTCGATCAGGAAGGCTGCCTCTGGAATGCACAATGGGATGGTTGGGGCCTTACCCGCTATCGCCCCGACGGTACAGTAGAGCGGAAAATAGATATGCCCGTTAGACGACCAACGTCGTTATGTTTTGGTGGCGCCGATTTTAAAACTCTCTTTATCACCTCAGCATCGACGAGAATCACACCGGAAGAACTCGCACAAAACCCAGATGCAGGTGCCTTGTTCAAAATTGACCTCGATATCGCTGGCATCGCAGAAAATATTATTAACTCAATAAATTAAAGATCATAATTATGCTTTTGAAAAATAAAGTTGTTTTAATAACAGGATCAAGTAGTGGGATTGGCCGCGCCATTGCCCATGAAGCTCTGATCGAAGGTGCCAACGTTTTCCTTCATGGCTTGCGCGCACAACTTGTCGCCAACGCTATCGAGGAATTGAGTACAGAGTTTGGCCAAGAGCGGGTAAGCGGTTTGGCTGGCAATATTGCCGCCCCCGATTTCCCCCAACAACTTGTCGGAAAATGTGTCGATCATTTTGGCTCTTTGCACGGACTGGTTAACAATGCGGGCATTTCACCCCGGCATAGTATAGATAGTACGTCTGCCCAAGACTTTGATCATGTTATGGCCATCAATTTACGTGCTCCCATGTTGATGATCCAAGCGGCAATGAACAGCTTTCGAAATCAAGGCTATGGGAGCGTCGTCAACATCGGCTCTATCAATGCCCATTGTGGTCAGCCAGACTTGTTGATCTATTCCACGACCAAAGGGGGCTTGCAAACTCTTACCCGTAATTTGGGCGATGCGCTTGGCCCTGAAAAAATACGTGTAAACCAAATCAATGTTGGCTGGACCCTCACAGAGAATGAGCACAAACTGCAACTCGCAGAGGGCAACGCTGAAAACTGGTTACAAAAAGTCTCCCCTCTCTCAGCACCATCAGGAACAATATTAAAGCCCAAACAGGTGGCAAGCCACGTTATCTTCTGGGTATCGGATAAATCTGCGCCCGTAAGTGGAACCGTTTTTGAAGTCGAGCAATACCCCCTTATCGGTCGTAACCGTGTAACAGGAGGACAAAACAATTAACCTCTCCCCAAAACCTACCATCAGTAAATTAACCAGAGTACGCTAGATTGTAAAAATATGCGCAACGGTGCCCCAGAGTGTCTAGCATTCATTAGCTCATAGAAGGTGTCGTACACTGTTAATCGACCAGGTTTCTCTAAATTTTAATCCTTACTTTGTAACCTGGTAATTACGAACCAATGATAAGAAGGAGTACCATAACCCTAGAAGAAACGTTTTTGAACATCACTTATGTCCACCATAAAGTACATAAGTACATAATAATAAATATTATACTGGCTCATGAGATCTGTTCTGGATAGAATTATTGACTTGTTACGACATTACTTCTGCTTGCCTAAAACAGATAAGGATTAGATCACGTGATCTCTATAGGAATTATCGGCGAATGCATGATAGAGCTTTCACGTGCTGAGGGATATGCAGCCGAGCTTGATCTCTATAAAAAGCGGTACGGTGGTGATACTTACAACACCGCTTACTACCTTGCCCAGTGTAGTAAAATGAATATCGATCAGAATATAACTGTTAATTACATTACTGCATTGGGTGATGACGATGTTAGCAACCATATGATCACCACTTTTAGTAAAGCGGGCGTTAAAACGGATTTAATTGAACAGGTTCCCAAAGCCGTTCCAGGTCTTTATGCCATTCAAACGGATGATCAAGGAGAGCGTAGCTTCCTTTATTGGCGCTCAGAAGCACCTGTGCGAAAATTATTCCAAACGGAAGGGGCAGAACAATTAAAGTCCTCTCTTTTGAAACAGGATTGGTTATATTTTTCTGGTATAACCTTGGCGGTTCTTTATCCGGAAGGCCGCCATCAACTTTTTGAGCTTTGCAAAAAATTTCGCGCAAAAGGCGGGAAGGTTGCCTTTGACATAAACTATCGTCCGCGTCTTTGGGATAGCACCAAAATCGCACAAGAAGTGATCAATCAAGCTTATGACGTGTGTGACCTCGCTCTCCCTTCCTATGATGACGAAAAACTTTTATTTGATGTCACGACCCCAAGCCAGGCGATCGATCGGATACTCAGTTATGGGGCAGAAGAAATTGTTCTCAAAAATGGCTCCGATAGCATTACTGTTTATTCTTATGGGGTGTCTCAAGAAATCTCTGTTTCTCCTGCAAAGGAGGTTAAAGATACAACCTCGGCAGGCGACAGTTTCAACGCGGGTTACATTTACGCGAGGCTTATGAATAAACCCGTCACAGCAGCCACCGACATTGGCAGACAGTTGGCCAGTCAAGTCATTGGAAAAATCGGGGCGATTGTCCCAGTTACTTCTATTACTCTTTAAATAGCTCCCCCTTAACGGGCGCCACTTTAACTCCAAAGCAGAAACTCAAATTATGTCTCAAGAGCAAAATCAAAAATACCTCAACAATACGCTCGAACAAGCAGTTATCTTGCCGGTACTTGTTATTGAAAACGTTGAAGATGCAGTGCCCCTTGCCGAAGCCCTTCTTGCGGGGGGATGTAACT
The DNA here is from genome assembly GCF_042682825.1 of Kiloniella antarctica. Classification (NCBI taxonomy): domain Bacteria; kingdom Pseudomonadati; phylum Pseudomonadota; class Alphaproteobacteria; order Rhodospirillales; family Kiloniellaceae; genus Kiloniella; species Kiloniella antarctica. Next base: position 120,012 of record NZ_JBHUII010000003.1, on the reverse strand, counting down.
CTGTTGAAGTCACGCTTCGAAGTGCGGCAGCTCTCGGAGCATTAGAGAAAATCGCCAAGGCTCTTCCAGAACTTGCTCTTGGTGCCGGGACACTGCTCGAACCAGAGCAATTTAAGCAAATAAAAGATGCAGGCGCGCGCTACGCTCTCAGCCCGGGAACGACTAAAACTCTTGCTCAAGCCGCCGTTGAAGCAAATGTGCCATATGTTCCAGCCGCAGCAACGCCATCAGAAGTACTGGAACTCCGCGCGCTTGGTTTTAAGGTCCAAAAACTCTTTCCAGCCGGAGCCTCTGGCGGGATCGAAATGCTAAAATCTTTGGCCAGCCCCATTGCAGATGTTCGTTTTTGCCCCACAGGAGGTGTATCCACCTCCAACGTCAACGATTACCTAAATCAACCCAATGTAATTTGCGTTGGCGGCAGCTGGCTTGCTCCTAAAAATCTCGTCGCTGAAAAAAAATGGACCGCAATTAGCAAAATTGTTCGTGAGAGTTTGGCAGCCGTAAGTTAACAGCTGCCCCAATACAACTCCGTAAATCAGCCTGTCATCAAGGATAAGGCTCTGGCTTCGGCCTTTTCCGCTTTATCCAGCTGACCAAGCCCCTTATGCGCTCTGGCAACATACTGCCAATTTTGCACCGACGTCTTTTTCAAAGCACAGCGTTCATTTGCCAACGCGAGAGCGACGTTGAACCTTTTGGCCCGTAAAGCAGCTTCCAAAAGTGTCCAGCCAATAATATCTCGCTGGGCATGGCTCCCCCCCAGACGATGGGTCCGATAACGTACTGCCAACAATCGATCGACACAGGAACTGTATTCTTCGTTTTCAAAATCCTGCAATGCCAGACAGAAAGGGAGCCCGATTTCCCTGCTCATTGCGGTATTTGCATCTGTCGCATGATGAATATGGCGTTCGTTGGCGCTGAGCAATGTCTTGGCCGCGTCGGCACGTCCATCTGATACAAAGCTCATCATGGCATGGACATCGTTAAATGCATAGAGCGTGTCAGCTGCACTTGGCTCCCACTTATCAGCAAGAGAACTCCATCGATCCCCGACATCAATGCCAAGAAGTTTTAAACGCCAAAGTAAAGCCGCAGCATCCAGTTCTTCGTATTTATCAGCTGTTTGGTGAGGCGTTCTCAGACTGTTATCGTAAATATCAAAAACGCGATCCACCTGGCCGACATCCAAATGGAAAAGAGACAAGTGCCACCAGAGATGATTGGCAAAATGGCTTTTAGACCAACTCCCAGCTCTATCTCTCATAAAATTAATGCCACCAGCCTGACGTCCTTGCATCTCCATCACATGAGAAACAGCATGAACGGCATAGGGGTTGTCCGGTCTAATTGCCAAAGACATCCGCCCCAGTTCTTCTGCCTGGAGGTAATCTGCATTCTCTTCCAGCCCGAATGAATAAAAACCAAGCACGAATTCATACCCGGGAGTATCTTCAGCCCACAAAGCAAACACGCGCGCAACACAATCGCGTTGTCCAGCAATGTCCCCAAGAAGAACATCTGTAAGATGGATAAGTTGAAGAGCAAAAAGGTCAAATGGGTTTCTTGTCAGGATTTTTTCCCACTGTTGAACAGCGCCAAAGAAATCACCATCAATCCAAGCACGCACGGCTCGAATATGACCTCGTTCACGCTCATTGGCCTTACTCCAGAGAGCCTCTGCTGCTCCTAATGCAGAAACCATCCGATCATAGATCCGCGTCTCCAGTGTTTGGGTCAACCAAGCCGCTTTGAAGCAATGTCCCATAACAAAATCAGGGTGCTCTTTTAGAACTTTATTGATCATTCCGATAGGATCACCAGTGAAATCCATGGTGCAGATATGAGCCTGTTCCATGGCTTCGATAGCGCTGCGGTTATCGTAGGAAACGGATACGCCTCTACAATCTTTTAAGGCCATATTTTACTCTCTAGATACACTATTTTACACCAATAAAATTATACGTTGTTCAGTCTAATATTTTGCGATCAAAACGTTCCGCTGCTTTAGAAATCCAATGATCACTAATGCGATAATGATCAAAGAGATCAATCAAGTCCCCGCACTGACCAAAAGAGTTTATCCCAAGCGGCGCAACAGCATGGCCTCGTACTCCACCGACCCAAGCCAAGGCCGCAGGGTGACCGTCAATGACCGTCACAATTCGAGCATCCGATGCCAAAGGCTTTAGAAGATCTTCAATGTGAGCCGTTTTCCCCCCATCAGAGCCAATCAACCGCGCTCGCTCCAGGTCTTGCCATTCATTATAAAGTCGGTCAGTCGATGTCACGGACAAAAGTCCAATATCAGGTATTTTTGCCTTCAGATCATCAAAAGCTTTTAAAGCCTCTGGTGCAATAGCCCCGCTAAACACAATTATTTTACTTGTTCCAGAAGCAGGAGGAACGAGCCAGTAACCTCCCCTTACAATATCGTCTTTGGTTTTATCATCCAATGTCCGATTTGGCTGGTCGAGTTGACGCGTAGACAAGCGCAGATACACCGAACCGCCCTCGTCTTCATCTTGCATATGCGCAAAGCTCCAACCCATAATAACAGGAACTTCATCTGCAAAAGCTGGTTCAAATGAGGTCAAGCCGGGTTGCCCCATACCGATTAGAGGCGTCGATATCGATTGATGTGCACCACCTTCTGGCGCAAGTGTTATTCCCGACGGTGTCGCCACCAGCATAAACCGGGCATCCTGATAGCAAGCATAATTCAGGGCATCCAAACCACGGGAAATAAAAGGATCATACAAGGTACCAATTGGCAATAACCGCTCACCAAAGAGAGAACCCGCAAGTCCAAGAGCCGCCAAATTCAAAAACAGATTGTTTTCAGCAATGCCAAGCTCAACATGCTGACCTTTTGGGTGTCGATCCCACTTTTGCATGGAAGGAACCTTATTGGCCCGAAAAGCATCATCTTTACGTTCGCGGCCAAACAATCCTTGATGATTAACCCAACCGCCTAGATTGGTCGAAACAGTTACATCAGGTGATGTGGTAACGATCCTGTCGGCAAGATCACCACCCGCTTTCGCCAAATCATTTAAAATGCGCCCAAAGGTTTCCTGAGTTGATGCCTTATCCGTCTCGGTGAAAGGCAGTTCTTCTGGCAGTACTACTTTGCGGGCATGTTTGTGTCCTGCCCCATCACTGACAAGAGAAGCATCCTCAATAATCTGCTTAATTTCTTCCAGATCACCTTTTAGGCCAGCAAAATGCGACCACTCATCACCTTCTGGAACGTCACAACTCTTCTGGAACTCTGCAAACTGTTGCGAGTTCATAAGACCAGCGTGATTATCCTTGTGCCCTTGGAGCGGCAGACCGTATCCCTTTACAGTGTAACAAACAAAAGTCGTTGGCTTGTCATCAGGTACAGATGCAAAGGCTTCGATCAGTGTTTCCATACAGTGACCACCAAGATTGGTCATCAGCTTTTGAAGATCATCGTCCCCATAGTTTTCAATCAGCTCAAGAAGTGCCGCATTATCCGGTTGATCTTCTCTTATCTTCTTGCGCCAAGCAGCCGCTCCCTGAAAGGTCAAAGCGGAATAGATATCGTTTGGACAAGAATTAATCCAGCGACGCAAAGATGATCCGCCGGGCTTTGCAAAAGCAGCACGCTGTAGCTTCCCGTACTTTACAGTTATAACATTCCAACCAACTGCCCTGAAAAACCGCCCGATAATTCTGAAAAGATCTTCATTGACCGGTCCGTCTAAACTTTGACGATTATAGTCAATAATCCACCAAACATTCCGAATGTCATGTTTCCAAGTATCAAGTAAAGCCTCATAGATATTACCTTCATCCAGTTCGGCATCCCCCACCAAGGCAATCATGCGTCCAGGATCTTCTTCACTTGAAATAATATCTTTATGGCGCAAATAATCCTGAGTGAGTGCAGCAAAATTGGTTACCGCAGCACCCAACCCAACAGAGCCCGTTGAGAAATCTATCATTGAGCCATCTTTAGTGCGCGACGGATAGGATTGCGCGCCCCCAAAGGCCCGAAAACCAGCAAGCTTTTCCTTTGTTTGATTTCCCAAAAGGTATTGAATAGCATGCAGGACAGGACTTGCGTGAGGTTTTACCGCAACCCGGTCTTGAGCGCGGAGTTCGTGCATGTAAAGTGCCGTCATGATGGTCGTAATAGAGGCACAACTCGCCTGATGCCCCCCGACTTTCAGACCGTCTCGACTTTCACGAAGGTGGTTCGCATGGTGGATTGTCCAGGTCGCAAGCCAGCGCACTTTGTCTTCAATTTCCAACAACGCACGCGTATGCTCGTTTTCACCATCCCACGCATTATCGTACCTTACATTTTCCGCTAACTTTGCTTGCATGAACTCGTCCCCGTAAAAACCGCTTTAATTTTGATTTATTGCCCTGCCCTCAAAAAATTTTATATTCTTGAGGGCAGGTATTTTTAATTACGCGCTTTTAGACATCACTCTAATATTGCTTCCACTACCTGCGATACCCAAAGCCTGTTCCAGATCAGAAAGAATATCTTCTTCCTCTTCCAGACCAACGGAAAGACGCACCAAACTATCGGTGATATCGTATTTCGCACGCTCTTCTTCGGTGTAGGTTGAGTGTGTCATTGTTGCTGGATGCTGAATGAGTGTTTCTGCATCACCAAGGCTAACAGCACGGACAATCATCTGACAGGCGTCGATAAAGTTACGCCCCATATCCAGACCGCCCTTGAGTTCCAACGCAATCATGCCGCCAAAATCTGACATTTGCTTTTTAGCAACATCGTAGTACTCAAAACTCTTAAGACCCGGGTAGTATACTTTGCTAACCAAACTGTGACTTTCAAGGTAACGTGCGACTGCTAAACCTGATTTACAATGGCGATCCATACGTAAGTTCAAGGTCTTTAAACCACGTAAAATGAGGTTTGCATCTTGTGCTGAAAGCACGGCCCCCGTCATGTCCTTTAAACCAATAAGGCGAATATCGTGCATGAGTTCTGCTGAGCCAACAACAACACCCGCCATTAAATCACCATGTCCGCCAAGATATTTGGTCGCAGAATGCACGACGAGATCAGCACCAAGTTCCAAAGGGCGTTGCAGATAAGGACTGCAATAGGTGTTATCAACAACAACCGTGGCGCCTTTACTGTGTGCTACTTCTGAAATAGCTGCGATATCCACCACACGCATATTTGGATTTGCAGGAGTTTCAAAATATACGATACGGGTCTTATCACTAATAACTTCTGCCAATTTAGCAGGATCGGTTAGATCAACATGCCGGATTTTCACACCAAAACGTTCAAGGCCATGATTAAAGAAAGTGAACGTGCAGCCATAGAGTGTTCGATCAACAATGATCTCGTCACCGGGATTAACCAATGTCCAGAAAACGGAGGTTATCGCGCCCATACCAGATGAGGTGACCAACGCTGCTTCGCCACCTTCTAGAATTGCCATCCGCTCTTCGAGTAATCCAAGTGTTGGGTTAGAAATCCGGCTATAGATATACCCACCTTCTTCTTCTTGAAAACGACGTCCACCTTGAGCCGCGGAATCAAAAGCAAATGTTGACGACATATAAACAGGTGGATTTAAGGCCCCTTGGTGATCCAACGGATTATAACCATGGTGAATAGCGCGCGTTGCAAAGCCTTTTTTACCTGTGACATCAGACATTTAATTATTCTCCCAGAATAAGAACTTTGTTATATGTTATGTTTCACCTTCACAATAGCAACAGTTGTGCCAATTAAATTTCACAATAATTTCAATTACTTAGAATAACTAAGACAAAATATGTGTAAGATTTTATTTACAAAAATAAACTCACGTAAACGCGTACCCTTATTTTCTATTGATTTCAGTAGAATAACATGGTGTAAATATATTCTTACGTAAGGATTATTTTACAATGCGAGTACAACTCACAGGCGACAATCGATTAGGCATTACTCAAGAAGTATTAACCGTTCTGGTAAAGTCTGGTCTGGATATTCGTAACCTGGAAGTCACGACACACTACATATATATGGATATTCCAGCGTTGAAAAAGCCGGGCTTAAAAGCCCTGGCTGATGCTGTGAAAAAAGTTTCTGGCATTCATGATGTTTCCGCTATTGATTTACTCCCCACTGAGAGGCGACGCCTTCAACTTCATGCCGTCCTCTCCAGCTTACCTGACCCCGTAATTGCCATTGATACCCAAGGATTTATTACGCAAACCAACGAAGCCGCACAAGAAATCCTGCAAAAGAGTGAAGCCAAACTCCGTTGCTTTCCCTTAGACAAATTACTGAACTCTCCCATAACCGAGTTATTGCAACAGGCGGCCTTTCAAATTCCCGAAACAGAGATGGCCCTCGGTGCTGAGACATTCCTGCTTCACGCTGAACCCATTACTTCGCGCGACAAAAACGATACAGAAATATCCGGAAGTGTTTTGATTTTTCAACGCCCAGCAAGGATTGGACGTGCCTTTAGTGCTCTAGACACTCGCCAAGCCACCAGGGGCTTTAGCGCTATTCTGGGCGACACCGATGTGATGAAACACATCAAGGCCAAAGCACTTCGATTATCAAAAGTTGACGCACCTCTCCTTATCCTTGGAGAAACAGGAACAGGTAAAGAGCTGTTCGCGCGCGCTGCACACGAAGCAAGCAACAGAAACAAACATTCATTCCTTGCCCTTAACTGCGCAGCATTACCCGAAAACCTAGCCGAAAGTGAACTCTTCGGTTATGCATCAGGCGCCTTCACTTCTGCAGCCAAAGGCGGTAAGCCCGGATTACTCGAGCTTGCGGATACAGGAACTGTTTTCCTCGATGAAATAGGAGAACTCTCCCCTTATCTACAGGCAAAGCTCCTTCGCTTTTTCCAAGATGGAACTTTTCGCCGCGTTGGTGGCACCAAAGAAATCAAAGTCGATGTTCGAACTATCAGTGCAACAAACAGAGATCTCGAAAAGATGGTAACCACCAAAAAATTTCGCGAAGATCTTTTTTATCGCCTTAACGTTCTTTCGATTAACATACCACCGCTGCGTCACAGGATTGAAGACATTCCCTTATTGGCCAAACATTTTATTGCTCGCGCTGCACAGCAAATTAGATGCCAGGCTCCAAAAATTTCTCCTGAACTTCTTGAACTCCTCAATAGCTACGCTTGGCCGGGAAATATACGGCAAATGGAAAATCTTTTGTTTCGTGCCGTCTCTCTTTGTGATGATAACATCTTGCACCCCAGAGATCTTGAGCTACACGATCAGGAAAAAGAGACTATAGGAGCGGCAAAAAATAACTATCTGACTTCAGAAAAAATCTCAACACCAACCAATCCAAACACAGCGCCTCCTCATAGTTATAAAGAGGCTCTCGAAAACTTTGAGAAAAAGCTCTTCTCTGAACTCTACCCTCATTACCCTAGCAGTCGTAAACTCGCACACATCCTTAATGTTTCACACACAACCATTGCCGATAAACTTAGGAAGTATAAGATAAAACCTTCAGAATAAGGGCTAAATCTTCAATAAATTTCTCAACAACAACCATCGTCCGAGTTCTTCTTGTCTAACGTCGCGATTGGTACAACTAGTGATCATTCCTGCTACGCTGTATCAATCACCAAAAGCAAGCGTGTTTCTCCGGTCCCATCAATTGGTGGTGACCTGTGAACGATGTAAGGATAATCTGCTTTTGTCCACATTCTACCACGAAAAAACCCAACGTATCCAACAGGCAATTCTTCTATAGGATTTGGATCGTTGTCTGGCTGGAATACACCAAACTGAGTACCCCGACCACGGTATGTACAAAGCATTCGCGCCTTAACATTGTCGAGATGGAATTTCCGACAGGCATTACCGGTCACAACATCCAGCCGGATCTGAACCATATCTACCTCCATTACCCGTGCAAACATCGTTGCTAACGCCGCAATATCGCCTTCAAGCATACGTCGTCCAACTCCCCCGGGCATACCGATACTGTCAAATGAGATTTTAAGCGTACCTTTGACTGTCTCCGGTGACAAAATAACACGCATGTTCGGGAGATTTTGTGGTGGCAGTACATCAATCCAGTTCTGGAACCATGTACTAGGCCGCCGTTGCCAGATCGCTACCGCACAGTCAGGCGACAGAATTTCATTAAGAATTTCCGGTTCACTCCCCTCTACAACAGAACTGGTAATTTGCAATTTATTCGAGATGCCCACCATTATGCCACCTCCCGAATAGGATTCCAGCTTGGGAAAGGGTCTGGAAGGCTTTTCCAATCCGTGGGGACAAACTTTTCCTCGCCCTCAACTAACGCCGCATTCAAACTAGACGTAATGGCAGCCTTATCCATATCAGAACCAATAAATACCAATTCCTGCCGTCGATCCCCGAAAGGTTCTGCCCAATGACGTTCAAGGCAAGCGATAGCTTGGGGTTGATCTGGCCATAGCTCTTTCGGAACTGTAGCCCACCACTTACCCATCGGCTCTAGGCTGTACAAAGTTCCAGCAAGAGAAAATTCGGCAAGCCAATCAGGCCGGGTGGCTATCCATAAATGTCCTTTTGCTCGGATTACTCCATTCAAAGAACTGTTAAGAAAGTCGTGAATCAATTGCGGATGAAATGGACGGCGCGCCCGGTACACGAATGAAGAAACACCATATTCTTCGGTTTCTGGAATGTGATCAGCAAACCCATAAAGTTCTTTCGCCCATAAGGGGTGCTGATGTGCTGTTTCGAAGTTGAAGAGTCCGGTATCAAAAATTTTGTCATGTGGAACCTGACCAAAGTCCACCTCTATGATTTGAGCGTCCGAATTTAAGGATGTGATGATCTTTCGGGCTTCGACAAGTTTAGCCAAACCTGCATCACTGACCTTGTTAAGAACAATAACATCTGAGAACTCAATCTGATCGACGAGTAGATCCACAAGGGTTCGTTCATCTCCATCCCCCATAGTTTCACCTCGGTCTTTCAAAAAGTCATGGCTACTATAGTCATTAACAAGGTTTACCGTGTCTACGACAGTTACCATCGTATCAAGTCGCGCGACGTCTGCGAGGCTCTTCCCCTCCTCGTCACGGAACTCAAAAGTTGCTGCCACGGGTAAAGGCTCAGAAATACCTGTAGATTCGATAAGTAAATAATCGAAGCGTTTCTCCTCCGCCAGACGGGCAACCTCAATGAGGAGATCATCACGTAGCGTACAACAGATGCACCCGTTGGTCATCTCAACCAACTTTTCTTCTGTATGACTAAGTCCAGCACCTCCATCTCGAACGAGGTCAGCGTCAATATTCACCTCACTCATATCATTGACAATGACCGCTACCTTGAGACCATCACGATTGTTGAGTACATGGTTTAGAAGTGTCGTCTTCCCGGCCCCAAGAAAACCGGACAATACGGTAACAGGTAATTTTTTGATCATAGAAGTATAACCCAAAGATTGAGATTAACGCTCAGTACTGATGCACCCGAGCATGACATTGTTATTCGGTATGGCAGTGAAGGCTGAAAACAAGTCTAAAAAAGTTAAATAAATCTGTTTTAAGGCTTCAAATTTCTTTAACGAAATGTTATAACATAACATAATAAGATAAAATTATTAATCAAGTATAATTTTCTAATCCTTCAAAACATGATTTATTGTAAAGAACCGTTGACATAATTTTAGAATTAACATTTTTCGTAAGAAGTCAAAGTATCACTATTTTTAAGAGGCTGTTGACATTTATTCTCCCATCCTCATCTCTATTGATCACTCTTCTTACGTTCTCCCTTCGACCTAAATGTATTTTTCACCTTAAATTACGGAACTGCTCAATGGAAAAGATGCGCCTCATAATTGGCAATAAAAATTATTCTTCTTGGTCTTTGCGTCCATGGCTTGCCATGAAAGTTGCTGGTTTGGATTTTGATGAGGAAATCATCCCCTTATTTGAGCCCAACACAAAAACAAAACTATTAACATACTCACCCGTTGGTACCGTGCCTGTCTTAATGGACGGCGAACTCACAGTAAGCGACAGCCTCGCTATACTGGAGTATATTGCTGAAAAATACCCTGAAGCCCGACTTTTACCGCAAAACCCGTCTGATCGTGCCAAGCTGCGTTCGATTTGTTGTGAGATGCATTCAGGGTTCTTCCCCATGCGTGGCACTTTACATATGAATATGCGCAAGAAAATTCCCCTGAAAATCCCCGTAGATGTACAAGCCAATGTGGACCGCATTAAAAATCTATGGCAGACCTGTCGCTTAGAGAATGCAAGCAAGGGTCCTTTTCTTTTTGGACACTTCACCATTGCCGATGCCATGTACGCCCCCGTTGTGAGCCGTTTTAAAACCTATGGCATTGACCTAGGTGACATTTGCGAAGAATACAGCCGCACCATACTGAACCTACCCGAGATGCAAGCCTGGTATCAGGATGCGTTAAAAGAAACGTGGATCATTAAGCAAGCTGAGATCAATTAACAGCTCTAATCATCTATCTAAAATAGTAAAAAGGCTGCCTCGTATGGGCAGCCTTTTTACTATACTAAAGAATTTTGATATTAAGAAGTTGCCCTAAATACCTTTTTGCAACTGCATATCAGCAGGATCGATACCCGCAACTTCAACAGGTTTGGTCATTGCATCTCGGCGGAAAGGCTCTCCCAACTCCTGATTTAAAATGACCTCAATAAAGGTAGTAACGCCATCTTTCTGCGCTGCAGTTGCTTCTCTTAAAGTCACTGTTAATTCTGCCTGAGTATTAACAGTTACACCTTTAAGGCCACAACCCTCAGCAACTTTCGCATAACTCAAATGCGGGTCCAGCTCTGTACCAACAAAATTATTGTCATACCAAAGTGTCGTATTGCGCTTCTCTGCGCCCCATTGGTAATTACGGAAAATGACCATTGTGATAGCAGGCCACTCTTCACGACCAACAGAAGTCATTTCATTCATACTGATACCAAAAGCCCCATCCCCAGCAAAGCCAACAACTGGAACATCAGGACACCCAATTTTTGCACCAATAATAGACGGGAACCCGTACCCACAAGGACCAAATAAACCAGGAGCTAGATATTTACGCCCCTGTTCGAACGTTGGATAAGCATTACCAATGGCACAGTTGTTACCAATATCACTGGAGATAATTGCATCCTGGGGCAAACCTTCCTGTATCGCGCGCCACGCCATACGCGGAGACATTCTATCGGCATCACGGCTCCGGGAATCAGCATTCCATGTCGTTCCGGGATCATCATCTTCATGATCCATACTACTCAGAGTTTGTAACCAGGACGATTTGGTATGATGGATAAGTGCTTTCCGCTCTTCACGTCCATTATCACCAGCCGTCGAACTAAGCTGAGAGAGAATTTGCTGCGCAACCTGCTTTGCATCACCACAAATACCAACAGTAACTTTTTTCGTTAAGCCAATTCGATCCGCATTAATATCCACCTGAATAATACTTGCTTCTTTTGGCCAATAATCAATGCCATACCCCGGTAATGTCGAAAACGGATTAAGCCTTGTGCCAAGAGCCAAAACAACATCGGCCTTTGCAATCAATTCCATCGCAGCTTTGGAGCCATTATATCCCAACGGACCTGCGGCAAGAGGATGGCTTCCCGGAAAGCTATCATTGTGTTGATAACCGCTGGCAACAGGGGCATCCAGACGCTCAGCCAAAGCCTGACAATCTGGAATAGCACCACCGATAACAACACCTGCACCAGATAGAATAACCGGGAACGTTGCAGAAGACAAAAGCTCCGCTGCTTTTGAAATAGCATTGGCTCCACCAGACGGCAATTCAATATTTACCCGTTGCGGAATCTCAATATCAATTACCTGTGTCCACATATCGCGTGGTACGTTAATTTGCGCTGGAGCCGATCCACGAATAGCTTTTTGAATAACTCGGTTAAGGACTTCAGCCATCCGAGATGGATCACGAACCTCTTCCTGATAACAAACCATATCCTTAAACAGGGCCATCTGTTCAACTTCCTGGAAACCACCCTGCCCAATTGTTTTGTTTGCAGCTTGGGGAGTGACTAAAAGCATTGGTGTATGATTCCAGTAAGCGGTTTTTACTGGCGTAACAAAGCCTGTGATGCCCGGCCCATTTTGAGCAATGCACATGGCAATTTTGCCTGTGGTGCGCGTATAGCCATCACAAATCATCCCGCCGTTGGTTTCGTGAGCAACATCCCAAAACTTAATACCCGCTTTTGGGAACAAGTCTGAAATAGGCATAAAAGCAGAGCCGATAATCCCAAATCCATGTTCAATACCATGCATTTGCAGAACTTTTACAAAGGCTTCTTCTGTCGTCATTTTCATTTTAATTATTCCTTATTTCAAAAATTATCCCCTGCACGTAAAGAATGACAGCAGAGAAAATTCTTAAATGCCCAAATAAATTCTGGGTACAGATCCAGTTACTTTTTTGTCCGGCTTTTGCTTCTAAAGCCCTGACCAATCTCTCCAATTAACAAGCTTGAGAACCAGTCAAAGCGAATGCCCGTCCTGAAGTTAGAAAAGCAACAAATCGCGCGAGTTCATAGGTCCAGAAAAATTGATCAATGAGGCCAGATTTTCATCCCTGTACCATGCGTGCTTTACGATATTTTTTTTGTATTTTTAAATATTCGAAATTCCCAATAGCAGAAAAGTTTACCATATCTGGTAGGAAGAAAAACGGGCCCGACCCTTTAAGATCAGACCCGTTAGTCACAAGGAAAATATCGCTGAAGCTTTTTTTAAAATCCTTTTTGATAAAGCTCTTTGGTGAACCTTCTTTCTTGTAAAAGCTTACGAGCAAATTTTTGTCAAAGCATTATCAATAGCCGCAACAATTTCATCCAGCTCTACTTTCGAACAAATCAATGCCGGACTCAGACATAAAGTATTATTGAACTCTGTGAAGCTTCTGTTCGTGGCTCCGATAATTACGCCTTGGGACATACAATCCGCAACAATAGCTTGGGTAATGCTTTCATGAACAGGCTCTTTCGTGTCTCTATCCACAACAAGTTCCACGCCGCAAAACAACCCTTTACCTCGAACATCACCAACGATTTGGTGCTTATCTTTGAGCTCATAAAGCCGATCAATAAGATAGGCCCCCATTCGCGTCACATTTTCGAGAAGGTTTTCTTCCTCAATAATTCGCATATTTTCCAGCGCCGCAGCAGGCCCCGCCGTACAACCGCCAAACGTTGAAATATCACGAAAATAACTCATGGAATCAGAAGGATCGTTCTTGAAATGATTGAAGACCTCTTCAGTTGTTACTGTACAGGAAATCGCCGCATATCCAGACGCAACCCCCTTCGCCATTGTCACTATGTCTGGTTTGATCCCATAATGTTGATAACCAAACCACTTCCCCGTACGCCCAAGTCCACAAACGACTTCATCAATATGAAGTAAAATGTCGTATTTTTTGCATATTTCCTGAACCTTTTCCCAATATCCTTCTGGAGGTGTAATCACACCTCCACCTGCCGTTATTGGCTCAAGAACAATGGCTCCAACCGTATCCGGTCCTTCACAAAGAATGACTTCTTCAATGGCAAGTGCTGCTTTTATGCCATAGTCATCACATTCACCATACTGGGAACGGTACTCACAACAATGTGGAACCTCCACAAAACCCGGAGTAAAGGGCCCATATTGGGCTTTGCGTTGTAACTGCCCAGTAGAACTTAAAGCCGTGATGGTTGTGCCGTGATAATCACGATCACGGTACAAAATTTTGTGTTTCTTACCCCCGTATTTATTGTGAGCGATTTGACGGACAATCTTGTATGCCTTTTCATTCGCTTCCGATCCGGAGTTTGAATAATACACCCGGCTCATTCCCGGCATTTTATCAATCAGGCTCTTGGCAAAATTCGCGCCCGGAATAGATCCGGCTGAATTAGCAAAGTAATTCAATTTTACAAGCTGCTCACGAACCGCGTCAGCAATCGTCTCACGTCCATAGCCCACATTAACCGTCCAGACGCCACCAGACACCGCATCAAGGTACTTCTTGCCCTTGGCATCCCATACATTCATCCCCTTACCTTCGATAATCACCATAGGATCCACGGTTTCATATCGCTTGTGTTGACTTATATGGTGCCATACATGGGCGCGATCATTTTCGATGACTTCACTAAAGTCGTTTGTATGTTCTGTTAATGTCATGATTCACTTCCAACACAACAGGTTCCAGACAGTCTCAACGCCAAATGGCGTAAACACAAAAAGACTTTGTAAAACCTGAATATTTATTGATGGTTACTATTCGAAGTTTCACACAAGTTTTTAAAAATCGGATAGTTCCAGTTTGATCAAATTGATAAACCCACTTTAGATTTTAAAACTCAAAAGATCATTATTCTTGTTCACAAAAATTTAAATAATTTCAATATGATACATAGCATCAACAAAAAACAAACCCATCAACCAACTAACAGATGTAAGGCACACGGCAGATCCACAATGAATAATTTGGTGAGTCCAGTTTTCAGACACCTTGGTCGAAAGCACTCATACGTGATAAGATCGGCTGCTTATAAATATACGCCTTCCGAGATGTATCAGAGGCTTCTCTTTGATAGAGTTCACGAAAAAAATCTGTTTATGAATACTCATATCGTCCAACAAGAAATTTCCATCAACCGAAATGGGGACGAACGACTACAGAGGACGGATCCATGATGCCAACTACAGTACACAGTATCTCTAAATACACAGTTCAAATCCTTAACACCAAATCAACCCCAGATAATCCTAAAGCCCAAATTATAATCAGAATTATGAATGCAAAAGGCAAAGATTGTGGGTTCGCTGTATTTAAAGATTACGGTGATAAAAATGCTCAAAACCCTCATGGAGACCATAAAAAAGGTACTGCGACTGCCTATTTCGACATCAAATATTACCAACCATTTGTCGAAGTACTTAGGTTAGAAAAAGAACTATTTTGGAAAATCGCCTGGAAACAAACTGGACCAACAAAAACAGTTTCAGATGTCTCCCTAGATACTAAAGAAGAGATTATTGGTGATCATTTTGGAAATGGTGGAGCATAATTCCTCTTCCCAAATTAGTCCAAATCCAGAGCAAAACACATGTAAAAAAACGGCAATAGAGACTATCTCTACCGCCGTTTCATGTAATCTCTATAACAACCTGATAATCAGCTAAACTGGCGCCATTGCCTTATCAGCTAGATGTGCCGCACGTTTCGCGGCCTCAGCGGCCAGCTCATCTTTACGAACTTCTCTACGGCGATAAATTTCATGGAACGTAACACCCACTAAGGTGATACCAACAATAACAACAGCCAAAGCACTTAAAGAAGGATCAGTCCCCAACCGAGCTTTACTTGCCAATGCCGTTGTTAAAGTTTTTCCTTCTGTCATGGTAAAAACAGTCGTGTTGTAGTTTTCAAAACTTGTCAAAAAGGCCAACACCGCCGCAGAACCAATTGCTGGCTTTAAAAATGGTAACATTATTTTTTTGAAAACTTGAACATTTGTCGCTCCCAAATCCAATGCTGCTTCTTCCAATGTCCGATCAAATCTTTGCAATCGTGATAAGAAAATCAACATGCAATAGGCAGAAACAAAGGTCGATTGACCAACAATCGTTAGAAAGTAAGGATTATAGTAAAATGCTTCATAATCTTGTCCTTGAATTGTGCCAACCTTGTCCCAGAAAACCAGCGTAGATATACCAATAATAACGCCAGGTGTTAAAAGAGGTGAGACAACAATCGTATAGTAGATTGGTTGTACTTTTCTATGGACCTGAGACATCAGTAATGCTGCTGCCAAACCAATCGGCACAGACAAACAGATAACCCCTAATCCAACCAGCAAAGAATTCTGAAGTCCCTCAAGAATAGTCTTGTCATTAGCCAAGACAGTAAACCATTCAAGCGTACCTTCTTTAAAAGGTATAGCTGTTGGAAACTTTGGTGTATTAAATGCGGTTGTCCCCATAAGGATTAACGGGCCAAACAGATACAAAAAGAACATCGCAATATAAAATCGCACCATGTACTTTTGAATAAGATCAGAAGTCATTTAGCTAGCTCCCCTAAATTAACCTTGAAGAACTTCATGACTGTAAGGACAAACACAATACACGATAACAAGAATAAAAATGCGTATGCAGAGCCACGTGTCCAATCACCAAGATTAAACCAGTTCGTTATGATTTGCGTAAACCACAAGCTACTTGGTCCACCAAGGATTTGCGGTGCAGCCAAGGCCCCAGCCGTAAGCATAAAGACCATCGTACAGCCAGACGCAATACCCGGTTTAGCATAAGGCATTACAACCCGGTAATGAATGCGTGACCAAGAAGACCCAAGGTCTCTCGCCGCTTCAATTTGATTGTGATCCAAACTTTCAATCGCGTTATAGATCGGAAAAATCATCAGCAAAATATATGCATAACTCAAACCTGCATACATCGCGATATCGGCTTTTATGAAATCAAATGGCTCATCCATTATACCACTGCCGATCAAGACAGAGTTAATCACGCCACTGGATCCAAACAAAATTCGAAACGCAAAGGCTCTCAGGATTTCGTTCACCCAAAAAGGTAGCACCAGACATATTAAAAGTAACCGTACAGTCCCGCCTTTAGCAGTCTGAGCCATATAATAAGCAATAGGATAACAAAGCACAAAAGCGAGTAATGTAATACAAACTGACGCAATTATGGTTCTCAAAAAAACCTTTAAATGCAGTACATTAAACAGACTTTCATCACTACCACTCCCAAATATTACATAGCCATAATTATTAAGCGTGTAGGGAGTAAGTGAATAATCATAATTCACATCAGCAGCAACAGTGCCATCATGAAAAGAAAGCTCAACCATAAAGAATTGTGGCGCAACAATCATCACGACGACCCACAGTGAAACCGCAATCACAATATATGTTGAGACGACGATACCATTTCGCTCAATAAATTTAACTTGTTTTAGATAGTCCCAGGTGACGGATATCCCCCTTTGAGCTGGCGCTAGCACCAAGAGTGATGACAGAACAGCTAGGAAGAATGTCAAAAAGATAGCGAAATATGGGAGATCCAAATTTTGCAGTTGATCACTCATCAGCAAGATCTCCTTCCGGGAGCACAATCGCTCGATCTACATCAAAGCAAATCTTGGTGGTATCTCCAACCTGCATTTTAGACCCTGTACCATCATTGCTAATAGAAAGCGCGATCTTTTTTGCCGTTTCACCCTCGAGATGAATATGGATTGAATGACCTTCAAATTCTTCAGATAAAATTGTACTTTCGATTACATTTTCAGCTGGTTCATCTCCGCTTACAAGGGAAAGTGCTTCAGGACGAACGAAGAGGATAGCAGAATCTCCTTCACTTAAACCCTGAGTATTTCTACCGCGTAACAGCCCAAACTTATTTTGTATCTGCGCATAATTATCATCAGCTTTAACAACTTTGCCAAAGAAGGGATTATTTTCCCCTACAAAGGAAGCGACAAAAGCCGTTTCCGGTTCGTTGTAAATTGTACTGCCGTCACCAACTTGTTCGATAATACCAGCGGACATCACGGCGATACGATCCGACATGGTCAGCGCTTCGCCTTGATCGTGTGTGATGTAAATGAAGGTAATGCCGACGCGTTGCTGGATATTACGAAGTTCGCTGCGCATATGCTGGCGCAACTTCAAATCAAGTGCAGATAGGGGTTCATCAAGAAGTAATACTTCCGGCTCGACAGCAAGCGCTCTCGCAATCGCAACGCGCTGCTTCTGCCCACCGGAAAGTTCGGAAACCATTTTATCGCCCTGCCCCGAAAGCGCGATAAGATCTAACAATTCTTCGGCCCGACGGCGGCGTTCGACGTATTTCACGCCTTCAACCTCGAGACCAAAGGCAATATTATCAGCGACAGACATCAAAGGGAAAAGGGCAAGGTTTTGAAAAATCAATGCCGTCGGCCTTTTATTCGGCCCAATTCCCTGCATATCATTACCATTGATACGCACTGTTCCTTCTGTAGGCTCATTAAAGCCTGATACAGCCCGCAATATAGTTGTCTTTCCACAACCGGACGGACCCAGAAAACTAAAAAATTCACCTTTTTTAATTGACAAATTTGCATCGTCGACAGCGGTGAAATCCCCAAAACGAATTGTCACATGTTCTAAATCTACACCTGAGCTCATGACGACCCCACGACCACTCTCTCGGGCATCGAACTACCCGGTTTATTTAAGGAAGGTGAGGAGCACAGGCGAAAACCTGTGCTCCTATAATCGAGATCGACTACAGGCTATGCAGCGACAAATTTATCCCGGAACTCAGTACGAAGCTGAGCATACCAAGTTGGCTCTGCAGGCCACGCAAAAAGATTATCCAAGGCGTCACCAGGATAGGCTTCCGAGAAGTTTTTCTTCGATGCATCGGACAAGTGTGCATCTGCGCCAATAACAGCAGAATTATATCCTGTCAGATTGGCCGTTAAGCCACCATTTTCTGGGCGATAAGAAAACTCTAAGAATGCATAAATTTGATCGATATTTTTCGCACCTTTAGGCATAGCAAGGCCATCAACCCAAGCTAGCGCTCCTTCTTTTGGAGCCTGATATTGAACAGGATTACCTTCACCTTTAAGAGCAAGAATTGGGCCATCCCAAGTCTGTCCCATGATCACGTCTTCTTGCATCAGGCCATTCTTTTGACCATCAGCATCATTCCAGAATTTTTTGACGTTGGCTTTGCGATCGATACAAAATTTGGTAATTTTTGACCAAACATCTTTCATATCTTCTTCGCTTTTATAAGCGCGTTTGACATCACCGACAGCAAGTTCACCAATGGTTTCCATATAGAGACCAGCCCCCAACATCATCGAATGCGGACGTCCCATCATGGTATTCTCGCCACCATCTTTCCAAAGGTCCCCATAACTTGGAACACCGCCTTCTGGTGTCCATTTGTCAGTCCGCCAAGCAACAGCTTCCGTACCCCAAAGTTGAGGAAGCCAATGAGAGCCCTTACCTTCAAAGTTCCAGTCTGTTTCACCAACTTTTGCCATTGATGCATTCACACGATCAACATGCGCTTTGTTCATGTCAAATGGTTGCAACAAATTCAACGGCTCCCACTGTTGAGCACGCATGTTTGTTGGCGAGATTACATCAAATCCACGTCCACGAGTGGCACGTAACTTATTGATAATCTCTTCATTCGAGCCAATACCTGTATGATTGATAACAATACCGGTCTCTTTTGTGAATGCTTCTTTAAATTCTTCCGGCAGGTAATCAGACCACATCATAACGTTGAGTTCACCTGAAGAAGAAAGTGCGTTTTTGATAAACGCGGGTGCCGCTAAGGTAGATGCGCCAGCAATTGCAGCGCCTTTAAGAACTTTACGACGACTTAGTGATGTTGTTTTCAATATAGTCATATTTAATTCTCCCAAACTCCTTCACCTGTTCAATGAGGAGTGTCCCTATTTCACAGTCCATTTTACAGTTATCTGTAAGTAGGCTGTTTTGATTTTTGTTTGATATTTACTGACATTTTTTAGGACAAGTTGATCGAGACACCTCCCTGACTTGAAGTAATGATGAAACTGAACTGCTTAAACGGTCAGTTGCATTTACAAGTTACGTAAATTGGAATGGCATTGAATCAATTAAAACCTATTCCTACTCTAGTTACCTTTAAACGATTAATCCCAGGAGCAATAAAGCTCTATAAAACCAGGTATTTAAACGCTTCACTACGATTACATTTTCTTCAAGTATTTATTTTGAAAATCAAAATTAAAATTTCCTGATTTGAAAATTTTACAAGTAAACTTTGAAATTCAGCCTCTAAAATACATCATTTTAAGATTTTATCCTAATGCATTTAATATTCACGGAATACAAAATCTTATGCATATTAATAAAACCCCATAACTCCCAACAGATGATTGTAATATAAAAAACAAATTCAGAACAGTAATCAACATAGGCTTGATTTACATCAATTCATCAAAATCATCTGATAAGAATTTCTTACGAAAAATGAATGCAACTCCCCTAAATAAATACTTGAAGTAATACGGTAATCGAAATACAGATTGAATATAGTACCAACCAGAAAAACTCTATGAGTCCAATATGGTCATAAATACTGCCCCCACTTGAACAATCAACACGTAACTAAAGTTCCACTAAGGATTGTAAATTTTCAATATAAGCGATGATATCATTTGCGAATAACAGCCATAAACTCATCAACCTCTAAAGACAGAGATTCGAGATCATTTATTAACTGTTCAGAAGATGACAAAACGATACTGGCGGCTGCACCCGTCTCTTTCGATGCTTTCATTACATCTTGAATATTTTCTGACACACGGTTGGTGCCATCTGCAGCCAAGCGAACGTTTCGTGACATTTCTCCTGTCGCAGAGGATTGTTCTGTCACTGCAGCCGCAATACCTGCAGTAATCTCATCCATGTTACCTACGGCCTGAGTTACTTTTCGAATGGCTTCAGCCGCTTGCTGTACGGTACTTCTAATTGCAGAAACCTGTTCAGAGATATCGTCTGTAGCTGTCCCTGTCTGTGTCGCAAGGCTTTTAACCTCAGAGGCGACAACAGCAAAACCTTTGCCAGCATCTCCAGCCCTTGCTGCTTCAATTGTCGCATTTAAGGCGAGAAGATTCGTTTGATCAGCAATTTCACTGATAAGATCAACCACCGCGCCAATTTTTTCAGCCGCATCAGAAAGACTATCCACTGCTCGATTGGTCTCCTCGGCGTCCGTGCTAACTTCACGCGAAGCCGTTGCCGCCATTGAGGTTTGACGACTTATTTCTTCTATCGATGCAGATAGTTCTTCAGAAGCAGCAGCAACAGATTCAACGTTAAGAGAAACATCTGATGAAGCCTCAGATGCTAGTGAAGATTGGTTTTGTGCCTGAGTAGCAGAAGAGTTCATATCTTCGGCTGTGCCTCCCAGCTTGGAAACCGATGCTTGCACGGTTGAGACTATCCCCTTCACCCTTAAATTAAACTGGTCTGCAAGGGCAGCCATGTCCGATTTCCTTTGCTTCTCCGCGCTCTCTTTTGCTTCTTCACGCTCCTGCCTTAAACGTTCAACGTGTTGAGAATTCTCTTTAAAGATATTCAGAGCATCAGCCATTTCACCAATTTCATCTGACGGGCCAGTCTGCACCTCAATGGAGAGATCTCCTTCTGAAATTTGCTTCATAGCATCAGACAAAGAAACAAGACGCGTAATGATCATCTTTCCAACAACGAAGTACATAATCGCCGAGGCCAAAATTACAGAAAGGATTAAGATTACCAAAAGCCAAATTTCACCATCCGTGATCGCAGTGTTTGAGAGGATAACGGAAGAAACAGCTCCCTCTTCAGCCGTGACGGCAACCTTATTCACAAGATCTTTCAATTCTTGCGATAGTTCGGAATTCTTAAGAATTAAGCCTTTAGAAGTTTGTATTTCGGCAAGCGCCTGCTTTCTTAAAGAAAAGACTGTTGCATCCGCCGTTAATAATTCAGATATTTCCTTACCGAGGCCACGAATTTTAATCGCTTCTTGGGAAATATCATCATTAATTAAAGAAATATTCTCTTTATTTCTCTTGATCGCTTTAATGATTTCCTCTTCTGACGCAACGATCTGATCAACCTCAATAGCAGAAGTAACCTCTGCCAGTTGCGCAAAAATTAAGTTTGTATCCACCTGCATCGAAGAGGAAACTTGGCTACGAGTAACTGAAATAAGTATTTCAATAAGTTGGTTAGTCACATCAGAACTTCCAAACGCTTGATCAATCGTATCCTCAACAGCTCGCCTGGCTGCCTCTTGATAAGGAGTTACAACACTATCAAAATCGCGTTTTATAATCTGGAGGCCAGACATCATCTCCGCAGTACGTGTTTCAAGTTCCAGCTGAAGCGTTACCGAATTATTTAATTGCGATAGATTAGATTTAATTTCCGCTGAGACCTGCCCTAACCGATCGCTCGTAACTTGATCAAAATCACTGGAGCGAAGCGTTTCTGTCAATTTATCCAGACTAAGTTCTCGACTTTGCAATGACTGGTAAACTTTATTTTTCTCAACGATATCTTTGGCAGAAGTAAGGGCCGGAGCAGTCGCCGCAATTGAAGTGCCAATTTCTGAGAGCTCTAGGGCAATACTCATTTGAGGAATACTGTGGTTCGATATCTGATCGAAAGCCTTACTTACCCCTTCGAAAGACAAAAAACCCACAAGTCCAGCAAGTAAAGTTGTCGAGACAATACTCCCAACAGCAAGAAGTAACTTGGTTTTCACCCGAACTCCTTGCTTATCTTTTACAGAACCTTCTTTAATGCCCCCGAATTCCGTGGATAGATCCTTTTCCTGGGACGCCTTATCCATAAATACCTCTTCTGGAGTGTCGGCAATCGACGGATCAATTACATCGCCCTCGACCTTTATTGTGTTAACTTCGGTTTTAGACACAATCTTCTCCCACAGGATACTTACAACAACATCAATTAGTTTTCGCTATTATTTGAAGTCACCTCTCATCCATATAGGACCAACCTAATATAATGATGAGTCCAGTTGAGAAGCGTGTTATGCTTTTCCAAAAGATGTCATAGATTAACTACTAAAGATTAAAGCCCCGTAACCGTAAGGAAACACCCCTTTGGCAAGTGACATACTCTTCCACTTAGAGAAAAACAGTAGAGAATCTCTTCAAAGCCAACTGCGCCGCGCCATACTTAATGCAATATTGAATAGCACTCTACCTGCGGGTTTCAAGTTGCCATCCAGTCGAAAATTGGCGACCGATTTAGGAATATCAAGAAACACTGCAATCCTCGTATATCAAGGACTTACAGATGATGGGTACCTCGTCACGAGAGAGCGAAGTGGCATTTTTGTAAACGAAGATTTTGTGAATGGCATAGAACAATCTAAGCTTTCTTCTGATCGTGCACCTGCGCCAAAGCCAGACGATCTAGAAAGCCCCGACTGGAATAATCGATTATATCTTCGTCCTTCAGAACGTCATTATCTTAACCTTCCAAAAAATTGGAGAGACATCCCCTATCCTTTTGTATACGGGCAACCAGATAGGAGATTGTTTCCCTTAACGGCTTGGCGTGAATGTAGCCGACTGGCTTTGAGCACCCGAGATATGGCTGATTGGATACATGATGACAAAATCTACGATGACCCACAGTTGGTCGAACAAATAAGAACAAGATTATTACCCGCCCGCGGCATCCATGTTTCCAGTGATCAAATTCTCGTCACCTTGGGGGGACAAAACGCGCTTTTTTTACTCGCTGGACTTTTGGTTCGAAAACAAACACGAGTTGCCATCGAAAACCCCGGCTACCCCGATGCTAAAAACATCATGCAACTCTTTACTCAAAAACTAACTTCGATCCCTGTCGACGAAAAAGGGATGATTGTTGACGAACGCCTCAACAATTGTGATTACGCCTTTGTCACCCCCAGTCATCAATGTCCAACGACAATTACAATGCCGCTCACACGCAGAAGAAAACTTCTGGAAAAGGCTGAAGAGCAAGACTTCATTATCATTGAAGACGATTACGAAAACGAGATTAATTATTTCAAATCTGCCAGTCCGGCCCTCAAAGCACTCGATAATAATGACAGGGTGATTTACACCAGTAGCCTTTCCAAAACACTTTTCCCCGGCCTTCGGGTCGGTTACGTCGTTGCGGCCCCCGAATTGATCGAAGAACTGAAATTTTATCGCCGTCTTGTTGTGCGTTACACGCCGAGCAACAACCAACGGACAGTCGCGTTATTTCTCTCTCTTGGTTATTACGACAGCCTGATTTATAGCCTCAAAAGACGTTGGCATAATCGATGGAACGCCGTTCACAAGGCATTACGCACATATATTCCCGAGTGTAGTTATTCTCACTCCTCTGGTGGAACATCCTATTGGGTCAAAGTCCCAGAGGGAATAAGCGCGAACCGACTGGTCAAAGAAGCCTATAAAGATAGCGTTTTGATAGAGTCAGGGATGCCATTTTTTATGGAAACTCCGGCTCCCGACACTCACATCCGCATTGGCTTCACCTCTATCGAGAATGCAAAGATTGAACCTGGTATCAAACGCCTTGGCAAAACCATTGATCGAATGATGGAAGAACGCCCCGCCGTAGAATACGATCGGATTCCTGAAAAAACATAAATCTTCTATAATATTTTTGGACCCATCGAATGGGTCCAAATGGAGCTATGGATAAAAGCGTATACAGATAAACAATTACCTCACAACACATTTTCCTGAAACGGCTTTGTGTGCGCAATTGATCTTTAGAAAACCTCTATTGCTTTGGCGGACGCTTTGATGGGCCTAAACCAACGACAGGGAATTCTTTTTTTTGTGATCGAGGTATACGTTAATGTTGAGCCAACACCCGATTGAATGCCCCAATATGTTATTGGACATTGCTGCTCAATATTCTCCCGCTAGAACAGCTATCGTAAATGCAACAAGCTTGATCGCAATGGAAAGCGCATACCTTGCAGCCCGCGCCCATTTAATCGAACCAATTCTTGTTGGCGATCGCGGTATTATTACTCAGCTCGCCTCGGAACTTGACTGGGACATTGCCCATATAGAAATCCATAACGCGGACGATGAAAAAGCAGCAGCCTATCTGTCTGTTAACCTTGCCAGAACGGGACAAGTTAACGCCATCATGAAGGGGCAAATTCACACAGATACCTTCATGAGAGCTATCGTCGACAAAGAGGCGGGTTTGCGTACAGGACGAAGGTTGTCACATGCATTTTACATGTCAGTACCTGATTCTGATAGAGTAATGACAATTACGGACGCTGCAATTAATGTTGCGCCTGATCTTGAGACCAAAAAAGCTATTATCCATAACTCTGTCGATATGATGCATGCTTTAGGCATAAAAAAGCCAAAGGTTGCCGTTCTTTCAGCCACCGAAGAAGAAAACCCACAAATTCCATCTAGTGTTGAGGCCGCCGAACTTACCCGCTGGGCCATTAAAGAAGTAAACGAGGCCGATGTATTTGGCCCCATGGCTCTGGACAATGCTATTTCACCAGAGGCCGCAAGAATTAAGGACATTAAAAACCCTGTTGCAGGGCAAGCCGATATATTGGTCGTGCCAAACATCGAAACAGGAAATGCCATGTTTAAACAAATGGTGTACTGCGACAGCGCATGCGCAGCAGGGATTGTCCTCGGCGCCAGTGTACCCATTGTTCTCACCAGCCGTGCGGATCCTCCAGCGGCCAGATTAGCAAGCATGGCAATTGCTACCATCGTGGCTCATTCTGCTTAAAAATCAGTATATTGAATAAAATATAACAACATGTACTATTAAAAATAAAATCTAATAAAATAATAAGTTACATCAGGGTAGCGGTAAAATGGAGATGATGAATGGGCTTCTTTCCCACGTCCAAGCAAGAGGACATTGATACGTCCCCACATGTGTCGGACGAAGTTAAGACCACAACCTGTTATATGTGTGCTTGTCGTTGCGGCATCAAAGTGCACTTACGTGGCGATCAGATCCGTTACATCGAAGGCAATCCAGACCACCCGGTAAACAAAGGTGTCCTCTGCGCTAAAGGATCTGCTGGTATTATGCAGCATAATTCTCCCGCGCGATTACAAAAACCTCTTTTACGAACAGGCGAACGTGGATCAGGCGAATTCAAGGAAATTGAATGGGATGAAGCTCTGGAGCTTGCAGAGGATTGGCTTGGCAAAACAAGGGCTAAAGATCCATCAAAACTCGCCTTCTTTACAGGGCGTGATCAATCTCAAAGCCTTACAGGTTGGTGGGCCGCCAAATTTGGTACGCGCAACTTTGCCGCCCATGGTGGGTTTTGTTCGGTCAACATGGCAGCTGCTGGTCTCTATAGTGCCGGGGGGTCATTTTGGGAATTTGGCGAGCCAGACTGGGATTTAACAAAATACCTTTTGATGTTTGGCGTGGCTGAAGATCATGATTCAAATCCGATTAAAATCGGTCTAGGTAAACTAAAAGGCCGTAAGGGAACCAAATTTGTATCCGTGAACCCAGTACGTACAGGGTATTCCGGCATTGCAGATGAATGGATTGGCATTCGCCCCGGAACCGATGGACTATTTGTTTTTTCCCTCATACACGAGTTGCTTAAAGCAGAGAAAATCGATTGGCACTATTTATCACGCTACACCAACGCACCATGGCTTGTCATACAAGATCCCGGCGCCGCAGATGACGGCCTGTTTGTGCGCGATGCGGAGGATAATCCTCTTTGTTACGACGCGGATAAAAAAATACTGATATCTACAAATAATCCAGACACCACCCCCTCTTTGGCGGGCAAATATACTCTTCCCGATGGTCGCAAAGCCGTTCCTGCTTTTCATTTAATGGCCGAACGGTATCTCGATACTCAATATTCACCTGATGCTGTGGCGGATCAAATTGGCTATAGCGCCGATAACATTCGACGCATTGCAGCCGAGATTGCCCATGTCGCCTTTGAAGAACAGATAGAGCTTGATGTCGCGTGGACCGATTGGGCAGGCCGTAAACAAGACAAAATGATTGGTCGTCCGGTTTCTATGCACGCCATGCGAGGTATATCAGCTCATTCCAATGGATTCCACACCTGTAGAGCAATCCACGTTTTACAGATGCTCTTAGGCTCCATCGATGTTCCCGGTGGGTTCCGCCACAAACCACCGTTCCCGCGCCCCTGTCCTCCCGGCCCTAAACCTGCTGGACATGATTCCATCGCCAATACGCCACTCCCCGGCATGCCTCTTGGATTTCCAACCGGGCCAGAAGATCTTTTGGTTGAGCCTGACGGGACGCCCAAGCGTATTGATAAAGCTTACAGCTGGGAATATCCCCTTTCCTCTCACGGTATGATGCACATGGTCATACATAACGCCTGGAAAGGTGATCCTTACCCGATTGATGTGCTTTTCATGTACATGGCGAATATGAGCTGGAACAGCTCAATGAACGTGCAGGGAACAATCAAATATCTGACCGACAAAAATGACGACGGCAGCTATAAAATACCGAAGATCATATATTCAGACGCCTATAATTCTGAGATGGTCGCTTATGCCGACCTGATTCTCCCAGACACGACGTATCTGGAGCGGTGGGATGCGATTTCTCTATTAGACCGCCCGATCTGTAGTGCCCACGGCCCAGCGGATTCAATCAGGCAACCCGTTATCAAGCCAGATCGGGACGTCCGCGCGTTCCAAGAGGTTCTTCTTGATCTTGGCGCCAGATTGGGGTTGCCCGGTATGGCCAATGAGGACGGCAGCCCGACTTATCCCGGTGGTTATGCTGATTACATCACAAACCATGAACGTACCCCCGGCGTCGGGCCTCTCGCAGGATGGCGCGGCAAAGAAGGTGATCAAAACGGCAAGGGAGATCCGAACCCGGATCAACTTCAACGCTACATTGATAACGGATGTTTCTGGTCCGAAGAATTTACCCCCGAACAGTCCTACTACAAGTTTGCCAATAGATCCTACCTGGATCGGTCTCAAGAAATGGGATGGATCCCCAAAGCTGAACGCATTGTTATGCATATCTATTCAGAGCACATGCAGAAGTTCCGTCTGGCGGCACAAGGACATGGCAAAAATCAACCGCCTGATGTTTTGCGTGGCCGTATTGAAGAGACCTTTGACCCGCTTCCGATCTGGTATATGCCGTTGGAAGAAAAAGCTTACGACGGCAATGAATACCCCCTTCATGCCATCACCCAACGGCCCATGCATATGTATCACTCTTGGGGATCTCAGAATGCGTGGCTTCGGCAAATCACAGCCCAAAACCGTCTCTTTATTAACGAGGTAACCGCACAAAAACAGGGTATTTCTGACGACGATTGGATCTGGGTTATCTCGCCCCACGGCAAGGTCAAAACCCAAGTCAAACTGATGTCCGGGGTGAACCCTCATACAATCTGGACCTGGAATGCCATTGGTAAACGCAAAGGCGCCTGGGGGCTGGACGATAAAGCACCGGAATCCAACAAAGGGTTCTTGCTCAATCATATCATCTCTGAACTCTTGCCGCCGCGAGAAGATGGTTACCGCTATTCCAACTCTGACCCGGTGACAGGACAGGCAGCTTGGTATGATCTCCGCGTTCGCATCGAGAAATGTGATGCGTTAGAAGAAGGTCTGACCGAACCAATGCTGGGTGCTGTTGCTGCTCTGCCCAATGCCCCAGAACAAATTGCGGTGCTTCGTTACGGGGCAGATTTTTCAGAACCTAAAAAACTACCACCTCAAACAACCAAAGTGGGGGATAAAGCTCAAACCTCACTTCCTGCAAACAACAAACTCCTGGGAGAAAAACCATGACTTGTCTCCCAATTCCCACCTCTAGCCCACAGAAAAAACTTGGCCTTGTCATTGATCTCGATATTTGTGTTGGTTGCCACGCTTGCGCGGTGAACTGTAAGGAATGGAATACGGGTGGACACTCTGCGCCTCTCACCGATATGGATCCGTACGGCCAAGACCCAAACGGGGTTTGGTTTAACAGAATACACAGCTTTGAAGTCGTTGATGAAGATAACGACAGCCGGACCGTACATTTCCCAAAAAGCTGCCTTCATTGTGATGATGCGCCTTGCGTGACCGTCTGCCCTACCGGGGCTTCGTACAAACGCGAAGAAGATGGTATTGTTTTGGTCGATGCCGATAAGTGTATTGGCTGCAAGCTTTGTTCCTGGGCCTGTGCTTATGGCGCGCGGGAATACGACGAAGACGCAGGGATTATGAAAAAATGTACGCTCTGTGTTGATCGTATTTACAACGAAAACCTGCCCGAGGCCTCTCGTGTTCCCGCCTGTGTTTCGACCTGCCCGGTTGGGGCCAGAAGCTTTGGTGATTTGAATGATCCCACTTCGGATGTCAGTATGCTGGTTGCTGATCGTGAAGGGTTCGATTTGATGGCAGAGTTGGATTACAAACCAACCAATAAATACCTGCCCCCGCGTCCCAAACAAAACGAACACACGGTTTCGGCTTCAAACAAGCCGGTAACCCTCACCCCCGTATCCACTGAAAAAGCCGGATTGTTAGCCAAGTGGGCTGACAAGGTTTTGTCACTTTAAGTTTGTAGGGAGTTACAAAATGCATCCGGCTAAATCAGTCATCCTGTTTACAACAGCTTCCGGCGCAGGATACGGGCTGCTGTTTTTATTAATTACAGGCCACATGTTCGGGGTCTTTCCGAGTGATAGCACTCTCGGCTACAGTGGATTTGGTACAGCATTCCTGATGATAAGCATCGGCTTGCTCTCCTCCACTTTTCATCTCGGCAGACCAGAACGTGCCTGGCGTGCGTTAACCCAGTGGAGATCATCTTGGCTTAGCCGAGAGGGCATTTTGGCTATCGTCACTTTTATTCCAACAGGTATTTATGGCCTTTGTTGGATATTTGCGCCCAATACATCAATATCTCTGCTGTTGATCATTGGCATAGCGGCACTCCTGCTTTGTTCTGCCACCGTTTACTGCACATCAATGATTTACGCCTGCCTCAAGCCCGTCGCCGCTTGGCATAACCGTTTCGTTCCAGCATGCTACCTTGCTTTATCCCTTTCCACAGGGGCGTTGCTTTTAAATGGTATTTTACACTTGCAGGGCAAGAACGCGCTCCTCTTCGACATGATGACCATCACCCTTATTTTCGTGTCGGTTATCATAAAATTCTACTATTGGAATCATATAGGCGAAACCAAGGGTATCAGTACGGTTGGTAGCGCAACAGGGCTTGGCTCAAGAGGCAAGGTACGCCTGTTAGAAGCCGCCCATACCGAAGCAAACTATCTCATGAAGGAAATGGGATTTCAGATCGCCCGTAAACACGCAAAAAAACTACGCAACATTACCTTTATCTCAGGTTTTATCCTGCCAGTATTTTTGATCTCCCTAACCGGGATAACCCAAAACACTAGCATCGGAAACCTTGCTGTCATTTGTTCTATCTTTTTTGGTGCAATAGGAATTGTCACAGAGCGTTGGCTCTTTTTCGCAGAAGCCAAACATACCGTCAGTCTCTACTACGGGGCTCAATCGGTATAGTGTTTACGAGATAACAAAAATCCCCGAAACAGATATTCTGCTTCGGGGATTTTTTTTAACAACTTAATCAGGCAACTATTTGGTCTTGTTTGCCTTTTACACCAATTTTGGCAGCACTATTAATTTTTTCCTGCGCAACGAGATCCGCAATGTCACTCGTTGATCCATTTTCCTTGTCCGCGCGCTCAAAAATATCAATCAGCACATCATAGATTGCAGCAACTTTGCTATCGACCCACTTGCGATCGTAATTACCTTCAATTTCAGCGGCAACATTGATAATACCACCAGCATTGATGACATAATCCGGGGCGTAAAGAACATTCTGTGAACGGAGTAGGTCACCATCTGACGCTTGAGCCAGTTGGTTATTCGCCGCACCTGCAACAACGGAGGCCTTTAGCAAAGGAATGCTTTTCTCATTTAGAACAGCACCCAAAGCACAAGGTGCGACAACATCCGCATCACTGTATAAAATCTGATCACAGGGTACGGCCGTCGCACCAAATTCTTGTACTGCGTGCTGTACGACTTCATCATTGATATCAGCGACCAGAAGGCTCGCGCCTGCATTATGTAGCTCTTTACAAAGGTGCCATCCGACATGCCCAAGTCCCTGAACAGCAACTTTCAAGCCACGGACATCGTTTTTACCTAGCCGATATTTAACCGCAGCTCTAATACCATTAAAAGTTCCGTGAGCGGTAAAGGGAGAGGGATCACCGCTCGCGGCAAGTCCAGAGTTTAACCCCGCAACATGAGACGTTTCCTGGGAGACAACTTCCATGTCCGAAACTGAAATACCAACATCTTCAGCGGTAATATACTTACCCCCCAAGCTATCAACAAAACGACCATAGGCCCGAAAGAGATCTTCGGATTTATCAGTCTTCGCATCACCAATGATAACAGCTTTACCGCCGCCGAGATTTAATCCGGCCATAGCGTTTTTATAGCTCATGCCTTTTGAGAGGCGCAAAGCATCACAAAGGGCGAGATCATCATCACTATATGCCCACATACGGCAGCCACCAGCGGCAGGCCCCAGCGCTGTAGAATGAACAGCGATAATCGCTTTAAGGCCTGTTTTCTCGTCATTACAGAAAACAACTTGCTCGTGATCGGCAAAGGCCTCGTGATTAAATACACCCATTATTTTGTCCTCAGATCGGTTCACGATCACTTTAAATATCAAGTTCGAAAACGACGGCTCAAAAACGGTGGGCAGTAAAAATCTTATTGTACAACGCTTCTGTCACTAAATGATGAAAGTGCATTTAAACAACTTGGTTAAGGTAAGATCGCGGCAAAATTCATCGTTCGAATATGTCCGTGCTCGCTTCCGGTTACCCAGAGACAGCTGTTCCTCGTTCTCTCCCAGAAAGTCTTGATTTCCCTGAATTTTACCACCGTCGTTTATTGTTTTTATTTCGACTGCAAACATTGTGACAAAACCGTGGAGGAATATTCTTTCTATTTTCACACCTTATCATTTATTATGGCAATTCTATTTTAAGTATATTCATTTTTGAGAAATTATTATGCCCATAACTATCGATACTACGGATAAAAAAATCCTCCGGCTTTTGCAAAAGGATTCCGATATCAGCAACGCAGACCTCGCAGAACACGTCGGGCTTTCCGCAGCGCCCTGTTGGCGCAGGGTTAAACGGCTTGAAGAAAAAGGTATCATCAAACGACGGGTCGCAATCATAGACCCCGATAGCCTTGGCCTTGAAATCGTCGTCTTTACAACCGTTAAGATATCCACCCAAGCTCAGCATGGTTTAGAAGATTTTGAAAAGCGCGTGGTTCGTTTTGATGAAATTACAGAATGCTACACGGTCAGCGGCGGCATGGATTATATCCTACGCGTGGTGACCACAGATATGCGTGCTTATGAGCGCTTTTTACGCGATCACCTTCTTCAACTCCCCAATATAGCAGAAGTCCATTCTCGGTTTGCAGTCTCACAAGTAAAATACACCACCGGGTTACCCCTTGATTTGGTAAAGACAAAAAGTACCTAAATCAGTGTAATTATTTTCTGGATTGTATTCTGGATTTTTTTATTTTATGGTCTGCGCAAGGTACATAGGGGTGCCTATCCGCCAAAAGTCATCACACCCTATCGCCACGTTGTTCAAGATAACGATGCAAGATCACCCAAAGAATTCTTCTGGATCGCATGGAGCGGAAAAGATCCGGTATTTAGGAGAAAATCTATGGCTGATATTATTCATGCGCTAAAACACAAAGCCCGTATCCTGCACCGCAATGTCTCAACCGGGAAACAGGCAAGCCTGGACTTTGTCAAAAAACACCCCGATCTAAAATCATGTTCTGACGAGACCCTACCGTCAGAGACCAAACGTAAACACTGTCTCTCGCAAATAGCCAAAGCCCTTGGTTTTAGCGGTTGGTCTCATCTTGTCAAAATCCTGCAGTCACAAGAACTGCCTTCTGTCCCTGTAGGGCGTTCCAATCTGGACTATGGCAAACTTCTCTCTCCTCCCCGTTGCTATGCTTATACCAACGTCTGGTCAGTATTTTATGAAGAAGCGAAGGAAGTACGGGATCAAACCAATGGTTTTCTTTTGACTTATGGAACCCAGTACCTGGTCACTGAAGAAGACTTCATAACAACTCTGGGCTTGGATCCGAAAGATGAGCATTGGGAAAAGATAGGAAGAGATTGGGCAAAACCAACCGATTTCAATGCAAGGGATGAACTTTATCGACAACTGATAAATCACACTCTTAAAGGTTTTCTTTGGTTATAGCCTGATGTGAGGCATTGTTTTATTTTTGACAATGCCTCATCCTTTTTTCATCCCAAACTTCTCAATTCTCTTCGAATAATTTTACCTGTGGTGGTCATGGGCAACTCGTCAACAAAAGCCACTTCGCGAGGGTATTCGTGGGCTGCCAATTGTTTTTTTACAAAATTTTGAATTTCTTTTGCCAGATCATCTGTTCCTTCATGGCCATTATTAAGGACGATAAAGGCTTTGACGATTTCGGTGCGCTGCGGGTCAGGCTTACCAACCACACCTGCCATTCGCACAGCGGGATGTCCGATAAGACAATCTTCAATCTCACCTGGGCCAATTCGATAACCTGATGAGGTGATCACATCATCATCCCGTCCCACAAACTGTATCCAGCCCTGTCCATCCAGAATGCCGGTATCCCCGGTTAAGAGCCACTCGCCCGCAAACTTGGCTTTGGTTGCTTCTGGATTATTCCAGTATTTCAAAAACATCACCGGGTCTGGTGACATCACTGCAATATTACCAAGTTCGCCTTGAGGCAAGACTTCTCCTGCATCACTAACAATCGCAAGCTTATGACCAGGAACCGGACGTCCCATCACCCCCGGTCTTGCGTCCATAATCTCGGCGCAGGAGGATACGATCATATTACATTCTGTCTGGCCATAAAATTCATTGATGGTCAGACCAAAGGTTTTACGACCCCAGTCGAGAAGCTCCGTTCCAAGAGATTCTCCGCCCGAAGCAATCGAGCGCATCTGAAGGTCCCAACGCTGTTCAGGGTTGGGGATAGAACGCATCATCTTTAAAGCTGTTGGCGGGATAAAAGCATTGCGTATCCCCTGTTCTGCGATCAGTTGAAAGGCAGCTTCTGCAGTGAACTTTTCAAAGCGTCGCGCAACAACGCAAACACCGTGATGCAAGGCTGGAAGCAGCACATCGAGCAATCCGCCGATCCATGCCCAGTCCGCAGGCGTCCAGATTTTATCGCCGGGTTGGGGAAAGAAGTCGTGAGATATCTCTACGCCGGGAAGATGTCCAAGCAACACTCTGTGTGCATGTAATGCTCCCTTGGGCTGCCCTGTGGTACCAGAAGTATAGATAATAACAGCAGGATCATCAGCCTTGGTCTGAACGGGGATAAAGTTCTCTGATCGTCCTGATAGCTCCCCGTGGAGATCGTTTGCCCCTTCTATCGGCCCATCAATACAATAAACCTGTTCCAAGTCAGGTAAGCGGTCGCGAATTTCAGATATTTTTTTCACACCGTCCGCGTTGGTGATAACAACTTTGGCCCCTGAATTCGACAAGCGGTATTCAAGTGCTTCAACGCCAAAAAGCATGAAGAGCGGAAGAGCGATGCAGCCCATTTTATAAGCGGCGATATGCGAAAAAGCTGTCTCCAAGGATTGCGGAAGAAGGATCGCGACCCGATCCCCTCGTACAATTCCCGCAGAACCCAGTAGATTTGCCAGTTTGTTGGAATAGTCTTTTAAATCGCCAAAGGTATACTCAGAAACCTTTCCTGCCGTATCAATAAAGCAGAGCGCAAGCCTGTCTGGCTCGCGCTCTGCCCATTTGTCACAGACATCTACACCAATGTTGTAGTTGGCGGGTATTTCCCAATTAAAAGCCTCTTGTACTTCTTC
The DNA here is from genome assembly GCF_042682825.1 of Kiloniella antarctica. Lineage (NCBI taxonomy): Bacteria > Pseudomonadati > Pseudomonadota > Alphaproteobacteria > Rhodospirillales > Kiloniellaceae > Kiloniella > Kiloniella antarctica. The sequence continues at coordinate 85,411 of NZ_JBHUII010000003.1, read as the reverse complement.
GTAACTCGACCTTTGGTCCAGCATGATTTTCCCCGCAATTAATTATGCCAAAGGTCTGAAACTTAAGTGTTATTAGATTTCAAATGGTAATTTACTTTTCACCTTTGAGAAACTTAATAATACCAGAAAAATCAGTCCCACTGCCCCCAGCATCATTAAAGCTCTGATACAGTTCTTCCGCATGAGACCCTAAAGGTGTGGAAACCCCACTGGATTTTGCGGCATCTTGTGAGAGTTTAAGATCCTTGAGCATCAGGGCTGCAGCAAACCCCGGCTCGTAATCATTGTTCGCCGGACTGGTTGGAACCGGGCCGGGCACGGGGCAATAGGTATTGATCGACCAGCACTGACCAGAAGACGTCGAAGCCACATCAAAAAGGGCCTGCTTATCCAAGCCCAATTTTTCTGCCAGATTAAAAGCTTCCGAAGACGCAATCATCGAAATTCCGAGGATCATGTTGTTACATATTTTGGCAGCTTGTCCATTTCCGTTACCGCCACAGTGAACAATCTTGCCTCCCATAACATCCAGCAGTTCATGGGCTTTATCGAAAGCTTCTTTTGAGCCACCAGCCATAAAGGTTAAAGTACCTGCTGTTGCGCCGCCGACACCGCCGGATACAGGCGCATCAAGCGACAGCATGCCAGCTTCATCCGCAGCGATGTGTGCAGTGCGAGAACTATCAACATCAACAGTGGAGCAATCAATGAACAGTGTCCCGGCTTTGGCAGTTTTCAGGGTTACCTCGTAAACACTCAAGAGATGTTTCCCTGCGGGCAACATGGTTATGACAGCGTCGGCTACATCGACGGCTTCTTCGACAGTCTCGACAATTTCGACACCGTTTTCTCTCGCATGCGCCTTGGCATCATCAGAGAGGTCAAAGCCTTTAACACTGTAATTTGCTTTGGCAAGGTTCGCGGCCATAGGCCCGCCCATGTTGCCGAGGCCTATAAATGCAACAGTTTTCATTTTTTTATCCTTCTTTTTCTCGGTCCTTTGGGAACAACCGGATTTAACGGATTATCCCAGTAGACAGACCAGCAGCCAGACCGAGTTCTTTATCGCCAAGACTTTCAAAACAGCTCGTCACCATATCGTTAGATACACCTTCAAGAGTTGCAGGATTCCATTTTGGATCGCCCGTTTTATCAATAACGGCCGCCCGAACACCTTCTGAAAAATCACCCCGCGCAAACATCCGTAAGGCGAGGCGATATTCCATATCAAGATCTTCTTCTATCCCGCTCAGTGTGGCTGCTTTTCTAATCGCAGCTAGCGTGACCTTCATGGAGTGAGGCGCACGTTCAGAAAGACCTTTAGCAGTTTTGTCACCCCAATCTGTGCCAAGTTTTTTTGCAGCGTCTACAATGTCTTCCACACGATCACATGAAAAAACGTTATCAATTTCGCCACGTTGTACCGCAAGAGCTGCTTGCCCGCTGGCAATCGTAAAACTCCGCAAAATTGTATCAACATCAGAGTGTGCATTGCCGCCATAATCAGCAGCGGCCAACATATCAATCAGGGCTGGTAAACGCTCACTTGAAATCTCAATATCCGCAAGCCCCGCATAGATGGCATCTGACGCCCCAACCCGGTGTCCGGTCAGACCTAAGAACGTTCCAATTTCACCCGGCGCATTAGCAAGCAACCAGGTACCCCCGACATCAGGGAACAAACCAATTGCGGTTTCCGGCATAGCGATCATGGATCGTTCGGTAACGATGCGATTGCTTCCATGTGCAGAAACACCAACTCCACCGCCCATCACGATGCCATCCATAATGGCAACATAAGGTTTGGGATAGTTGGCAATCAGTGCGTTGAGTTTATACTCATCTGCCCAAAATTGCTGAGCAATACCATCTTCTTCTTGTGCTGATTTGTACAAGGCACGAATATCACCGCCGGCACAAAGACCACGCTCACCAGCGCCATCAACAATGATGAGGCGAACGGTTTCATCCGTTTTCCAAGCCTCGAGTGCAGCCAACATACCATGCACCATATCCAGTGACAGCGCATTTAAAGCTTTAGGCCGGTTTAGAGTAATACGTCCCGCAGATCCTTCTTGTTGAACAATCAGTTCTTCAGTCATGCTGCACCGCCTTTGAGCAAATCACGTGAAATAATCAGACGCATAATCTCATTTGTTCCCTCAAGGATCTGATGCACCCTAAGGTCCCTAACAATTTTCTCAATGCCATAATCCGCGAGATAACCATAGCCGCCATGGATTTGCAGGGCTTCGTTCGCCACCGTAAATCCAGTATCAGTCGCAAAACGTTTTGCCATAGCACACCAACGTGTTGCGTCGTGAGTTTTAACATCAAGTTTTGTCGCTGCTGTATAGAGCAGTGTTCTCGCGGCTTCCAACTCAGTTGCCATATCAGCAACTTTGAACTGAAGGCCCTGGAATTGAGCAAGTGATTTTCCAAACGCCTTACGTTCGCCCATGTAGGTGACAGCTTTATCAAGAGCAGATTGTGCTCCGCCGAGCGAACAAGCACCAATATTGAGACGCCCACCATCAAGCCCCATCATCGCTATTTTAAAACCCTGCCCCTCTTCACCGATCATGTTCTCGGCCGGGATACGAGCATCTTCCAGAATGACGGTTCTAGTCGGTTGAGCCTTCCAACCCATTTTTCTCTCATTCGCTCCAAACGAAACACCTCGGGCATCTTTGGGCACTAAAAAACATGAAACACCTCCAGCGCCCTCACCACCTGTACGGGCCATTACCAAGTAAAGGTCAGACGTACCAGCGCCAGAGATAAACTGCTTAGAACCGTTGAGTACAAACTCATCGCCATCACGAACCGCTTTGGTCTTAAGCGCTGCCGCGTCTGATCCTGCAGATGGTTCGGTCAGGCAATAGCTGGCAATTAGATCCATGGTCATCATCGACGGCAGCCATTTTTGGCGCTGTTCTTCTGTGCCAAAACGATCAATCATCCAAGACGCCATATTGTGAATGGAGATAAAGGCAGAAACCGCAGGACACCCCGTGGAGAGCGCTTCAAAAATCAGCGCGGCATCCAAACGGCCAAGTCCCGTTCCGCCCACGTCGTCTCTCACATAAATTCCGCCCATACCGAGGGTCGCCGCTTCACGCATCACATCGACGGGAAAGTGTTCTTTTTCATCCCATTCCAACGCAAAGGGAGCGATCTTATCGCGCGCGAAATCCTGGGCCATCTCTTGGATTGCACGTTGTTCTTCGTTCAGTTCAAATTGGCTCATGAGCTTATATCTTCTCGTTACCGGAAAACGGATCGGGGTGATCCCCTGATTACCTTGAACAGTAATTTGGAACCACCCCGTATTCTCAGTATCAATCCATCGTTGGGATTGAGAACTCTGCACCTTCTTTAACACCGGAAGGCCAGCGTTGTGTTACTGTTTTGGTCTTGGTGTAGAAGCGGATCGCATCTGGACCATGTTGGTTCAGATCACCAAAGCCCGAACGTTTCCAACCACCAAAAGTGTAATAGGCCAGCGGCACAGGAATTGGCACGTTTACACCAACCATGCCCACATTAACCTTGGTCATGAAGTCACGAGCCGTGTCACCGTCGCGGGTATAAATCGCAACACCATTACCATATTCATGTTCACTTGGCAGACGAAGGGCTTCTTCGTAATCCTTGGCACGAACGACACAAAGTACCGGGCCAAAAATCTCTTCTTTGTAAATACGCATGTCATCAGTGACGTTATCGAACAAGCAACCGCCCATGTAGAAACCATCTTCATAACCCTGCATGACAAAATCACGCCCATCAACGACAAGGTCCGCACCTTCTTTTAGGCCAATATCGATATAACCTTTGGTGCGCTCTACGGCTTCAGCGGTTACCATTGGACCAAAATCAGCATCAGGATCAGTTGAAAGACCAATTCTCAAACTTTCAACACGCGGTTTGAGCTTTTCAATAAGGCGGTCTGCGGTTTCCTCACCAACAGGTACGGCAACAGAAATCGCCATACAACGTTCCCCAGCAGAACCATAACCCGCACCGATCAAAGCATCCGCAACCTGATCGAGATCGGCATCCGGCATAATGATCATGTGGTTTTTCGCACCACCAAAGCACTGCGCGCGTTTACCCTGAGCGGTCGCCCGGGTATAAACGTATTCCGCAATCGGTGTAGAGCCAACAAATCCGACGGCTTTGATATCTGGATCATCAAGGATCGCATCAACAGATACTTTGTCACCATTAACAACGTTTAGAATACCCGCAGGAAGACCAGCTTCGAGCATCAATTCGCCAAGGCGAAGCGGCAAAGACGGATCGCGTTCTGATGGTTTCAGAATAAAGGCATTGCCGGAAACAATTGCTGGCGCAAATTTCCACATCGGGATCATCGCCGGGAAGTTAAACGGGGTGATACCCGCAACAACACCCAAAGGCTGACGCATGGAGAACATGTCGATGCCGGGACCAGCGCCCTCTGTGAACTCACCCTTTTGAAGATGTGGAATACCACAGGCAAATTCGACAACTTCAAGGCCGCGCTGAATGTCGCCTTTGGCATCGGGAATTGTTTTACCGTGCTCACGAGAAAGCATTTCGGCCAACTCATCATAATTCTCTTGTGCGAGATGAAGGAATTTGAGCATGACACGGGCGCGTTTTTGCGGGTTAGTCGCCGCCCATGCAGGTTGAGCCGCTTTTGCATTTTCAACAGCAGCCCGCATTTCAGCTTCGGATGCCAAAGGAACCCTTGCAGCAACTTCACCGGTCATTGGCCAGTAAACATCACTAAAACGACCAGAAGTACCTTTTACTTTTTCACCACCAATAAGATGATAGAGTTCAGCGACCATATCCGCATTTCCTTCATTGTAAGAAGCCGAATTGAAACAACGCCCTAGAAAGCGATTTTTCATCGACATATATTATAGAAAGCACAGTTTTGTTAACCGCAATGGCGAAATAGAATCGCCAGAGCAACCGAACTGGCTCTTTGATCCTGAACATAGACTTGCATTGTTTTTTTTGCACAGCTATAGCTAATAGCAACAAACCATTGTGCGAAAATACATTATGAACCCGACTTTTGACTGGAACGACCTCCGCCCTTTCCTCGCCGTTGCCCGGACAGGAAAGCTGACGATTGCGGCAAAACGCCTGAAGGTAGATCACACCACGGTAAGCCGTCGTATCCAAGCATTGGAAACGGCGTTGAACGCCACCTTGTTTGAGCGTGGCCCCCAAGGCTATGCCCTGACAGAGATCGGCCTTCGTTTACTCGGCGCTGCTGAGTCCATGGAAACAATGGCAATGGGCGTTCAAAATGAGATCGCAGGTGCCGACCTTGATCTAACAGGTGCCGTGCGAATTGGTGCTCCCGACGGCTTTGGCAGTTCTTTTCTCGCAACTCGAATTTGTGATCTCTGCCGCGCCCATCCAGGCCTTGAAATAGATCTTGTTGCCATGCCTCGAATGTTCAGCCTCTCCAAACGTGAAGCTGACATTGCCATCGGCCTGAGCCGTCCAACAGAAGGGCGCTTGAGATCGCGCAAGCTTACGGACTACAGATTAGGACTTTACGCTTCCCCTGAATACCTTGAACGCCGTGGGCAGATCACAAATAAAGACCAGCTTCAAGGACACAGAATGGTTGGCTATATCGAAGATCTGATTTTCTCTCCAGAGCTGAATTACGTTCCCCAACTTGGCAAAGAATTACGGCCACAGCTTCGCAGCACGAACCTTATTGCTCAAATGCAGGCCACCTCCACAGGTGCCGGAGTTTGTATTCTCCCCTGCTTTATGGCTGATCAACAACCCAATCTGGTACCTATCTTACGAGATGATGTAAAAATCATGCGGACCTTTTGGTTAATTTATCACGCTGATTTACAAGGATTTGCACGCATAAGAGCAACCGTAGATTTTATTGTCGAACAGGTGACCGCTGCACGAAAACTATTTTTACCTGACACCTAGCAAACTGAAGGCTCCAACCTAACGATTGGAGCCTTCATAATGGTTCTTATACAATAACTTTTAGATATACTTGATAGTTATTGGTTTACGAGTAAGCTATTTACCGGACCAAGGTTCAGGAACAACGTTTCCCCAGTAGAATCATCCACACCATCATTGTCTGTTACGGCATAGAGCGTTCCATCTGCAGAAACCGTAAGACCTTCCAACTTATCTGGTGTCCAGCCTTTTGCCTGTTGAAGGTCCGACAGAACATCTCTCATCAGAGTTTTGCGCAGGACAGGGATTTCTTTCGATTCCAAAGGTGCTGCTGCCGTGTGTCGGACGGAGACACGATAAATTCGTTTGATAGCCGCATCCGGCCCGCCTTTGTTATCACGTTCAACAATAGCAAGGTCACCGTCGCCAAGACTGACGATTTCACTGAGACCAACCCAACCGCCAGCAGCACTTTCCGGTTCATCCAAACGATAGGCGTTCACACCCCACGCACCTGATTTAAGGTTGTACGAGATAATCTTAGCATAGCCTTTTTTATCATCCTTCCACGCCCGTTGAACCGCAATATAAAGCGTATTTCCTTCAAGCGCTATACCTTCAAGGCCATGCTTTTTCATCTGGTTTTCCAGCTCAACCGGCAGCGCAATTTCCCGAACAACTTGACCCGTCGGCAGGATATGCAGGATTTTACTCTCGCGTTTTTCGGGTTTACCCTCGGACACAACCCAGAAGGAACCATCAGGCGCAGCAACGATACCTTCCAGATCCAAGTTTTCAACAGCAACACCGTCTTTTGTTATGCGACGAGAGGCCACGATACGCGCTGGCTGTGCTGAAACATCAATAGTGAAAATATCGGCCTTGGAATAGAAGCTATCGTTCACTGCATATAGAATTGTAGGGTCCGACGGGTTAGCGGCAAGACCAGAAAGCGCGCCCCACCCTATAGGGGTGCCGTTCGCACCATCAACAGAAACGATCTGTGGTAAACTGACCGTTTTATCCCCTTGTTTGTAAATCGTGATGTTAGAACGATACCCGTCCTTGATATCGTCTTTTTCATTGGCAATGACGAGAAGCCCTCTCTCAGGAATGGTCACCAAGCCCTCAGGACCAACACCACCAGAAGGAAGTCCCTGAACAAAATCAAAGCGATTGTTCAGCTCACTTTCTGTTTTAACATCGTAATAAACACCGATGAGGTTCGCGCGTTCCAAACCAACGAACACTAAACGATCAGTGCCAAAGGTTCCAACCGTTACGCCCTCTGGTTCCGTTCCCTTTTTATGAGATCTTTTCTCTGGATAATGTCCCATGGAAACCGCAAGACGTTCTGTTTGTGCACCGCTGTCAAAAAGAACGTCACCTGCTTTTGAAAAGACTGTAAATCCTCGTGACCCGCCCTCGTAATCACCTTCATTGGCAATAACAAAGCGATCATTATCCAACCAGCTAACAGCATCTGGTTCTCGCTTAAGGTTCGTAAGGCTTTCCACCAGGGAGATGGTTTTATCTTTTGTATTATCAACCCCAGTAATGGAAGATGTACCAGCTGAATAGTGAGCCTGAATTGTATTATTTTCCAGATCGACAATAACGATGTGGTTGTTTTCCTGAAGCGTGACAACCGCCTGATTTAGCCCGTTGATAGAAACAAATTCCGGCTCAGGATCAGAAGGCGCAACCTTCGCAAGCCCCGTAAGGTCCGTGATCTTAGCCTGCTTACAATTCGATAACATACCCTTGTCATCGAGAATAAAGGTCGCAAGGTGCCCGGCAGGTGCCTGTGGAAGAACACCGTCGTTCAGATCTTCATCGCGCTCGTTTTCAATCGCAACCGCAAGGAATTTACCATTGGGACTAAGGGCAACACTGTCGGGTTGGCCAGAGACATCACATTTTGAAACAATCTTATTATTTACGAGATCAACAATTGCCATGTAACCGGATGGCTTTACAAAGCTCTTGGACGTATTGACCCCAACGTAGGCGTAATTCCCTTTTACGGTAACCGACGTTGGTTCGCCCCCGACCATCACTACGCCTGCAGGTTTTGGATGTGCTGGATCGAAAATATTTACTTTCCCAATCGCTTCCAATTCAGAATCTGTATAAACTAACATCGTGCCGTTCATAGCAGAGGATACGATTTCAGCTACAGTCTCGGTTGCTTTGTCTTTTCCCTTGGGCAGGTTTTGATAAATTGGAAAAGTGGATAGACGACCAAATGGCTCAACAGCAAGTGCGGAAGTTGTAAGACACATCGCAACAACGGCCAAGCTCGCAGATTTTCCAAGAGTTTTCATTTTGAGGTTCCCGATAATGAAGTAAGTGTTCTCCTCTTGCTATGCCGCTTTCAGATTTCAATTGAATGACAGTTCCGTGTTGTTTTCGGGTCATTTCCGGGAAGTTTTTATCCCTTGGCATTGCTTTCACGCCATTGAGTATGCCTCATGGCGAAAACAAGCTCGTCGGTCCACTCCCCCTTTGCCCATACGTTTTCGATTAAATGCGCCTCCTGCTCCAGGCCTAGCTTTTGTAAAAGACCCGCAGACGCAATATTACGGGGGTCACACCTCCCCGTAATACGGTGAAGTCCAAGCTTTTGAAAACCAAACCTCAAAATTTCGTTCGAAGCCTCATATCCATATCCCTTGCCGTGAAAATTCGGATTGAAAACAAAGCCGATTTCCCCCTGACAGGAAGCTTTATCCGTCAAAATCAGGACGAGATCACCAACAAAAGCGCCCGACACTTTTTCCTCAACAGCCAAGATCAATTTATCTCCATCCTTGTCGAGGGTCGTCATCTTCAAACGTAAATCCAAAACCTCTTTACTTTGTTCTAGGGTATGTACCTCTCCGTAGAGATACCTAACAACGTCGTCTTTTCGGCGCAGATCATAAAGCACTTCTAAATCGCCCTTGGTAAAACTCCGCAAGATCAGTCGTTTCGTTTCAAATCTGACGTCACGAATATCAACCTTAGAAATTTCAGGGGCACGCTCGACAAACGCCATTTTTAGACCTTCCCTTTTGGTATATTGGCTTCTCGTCTTTCTAACCTACCCGATAAGAACAAATTCTCAAGGCAAGTCAGATTAGGTACAAAAATTATCAATTTCTGAAAAACTACTAAGCTAACTAATTAAAATTAAACATATTAATTAATTATATTGACGTTTACGTAAAATGCGTAAAAAATATATCCATGATAGAAAGACGCTACTACACAATTACCGAACTCACGACTGAGTTTGCAGTTTCGACCCGTACTCTTCGGTTCTATGAAGATGAGAACCTGCTTAATCCTGAGCGGCAAGTTCGCAAACGTCTTTATACTCCCCGAGATAGAACACGCTTGAAGCTTATCCTACGCGGCAAACGGTTGGGGTTTTCTTTGGCTGAGATCCGGGAAATTATTGAAATGTACGACCATTCCCCAGGAGAAAAAGGACAGTTACTACGTCTTCAAGGTCGCATAAATGAGCGCAAAGCCGAACTGGAACAAAAACAAAAAGACATTCTGGAAACACTTGAAGAACTAAGTGTCGTCAATAATTCGATCCACCAACGTTTGAATGAGTTAGAGAAAAATAAGCATAAAAAACACAGGGAAGATAATCAACATGGCTAAGACAAAATTTGAACCTCGTAATCCAAATTATGCTGAACTAATCAGAGATAGTTATAGCAACACAGGATTTGGTAAAACACTTGGGGCAAGCCTAACAGTTATCGAACCTGGTTATGTAGAGATGGAGCTCCCTTTCCGAGCAGAGCTTTCTCAGCATCACGGTTTTTTTCAAGGCGGAGTTATCGGTGCGTTAGCAGACTATGTAGGTGGTTATGCAACTTATACTCTGATTGAAGAAAACGATTCCATCCTGACGGTCGAATACAAAATTAACATGATGGCCCCCGGGGCAGGTGAAAGTTTAATTGGAAAAGGAACCGTCCTAAGAGCAGGTCGTCGTGTTACAGTAGCACGCATGGATGTATACGCGCGTCAAACCGATGGGAGTGAAGTACATGTTGCGGCGGCGCAAGGCACTTTTATGCGCATGGAAAACAAACCTGATGTCGCAGCTACAATTGCAAAGATTCAAAAGACAAACTCGCACAGCTTAAGTCAGTAAAACCAGAAAACCCTTTCTATTGAGTTACCCACTATTGCGTAAGCGGAGATAAATACAATGAGTACCGGCCATACCTTCCCCAGTCTGAACTTTAATCTCGGTGAAGAAATCGACATGCTACGCGATAGCGTAAAGGCTTTTGCTGATGCAGAAATTGCTCCTCGTGCTGCAGAAATTGATGAAACCAATGAATTCCCAATGGATCTTTGGCGCAAGATGGGTGACTTGGGGTTGCTGGGCATTACTGCAGATGAAGAATATGGCGGCAGCGGGATGGGATACTTGGCCCATATTGTCACCATGGAAGAGCTTAGCAGAGCATCAGCCTCTGTCGCGTTGTCCTACGGCGCACATTCCAACCTTTGCGTAAATCAAATTAAACGTAACGGTTCTGCAGAGCAAAGAACAAAATACCTACCCAAGCTTATTACAGGTGAGCACGTTGGTGCTCTTGCCATGTCAGAACCCGGTGCAGGATCTGATGTCGTTTCTATGAGATTAAAGGCTGAGAAGAAGGGCGATAAATACGTACTCAACGGAACCAAAATGTGGATCACCAATGGTCCTGACGCAGACACACTTGTTGTTTATGCCAAAACTGACCCAGAAGCAGGTGCCAAAGGGATTACCGCCTTTATCATTGAAAAAGACTTCCCAGGATTTTCTGTAGCCCAAAAATTGGACAAACTTGGTATGCGGGGCTCTAACACTGGTGAGTTAGTTTTTCAAGACTGCGAAGTTCCCGAAGAAAATATCCTTGGCGCTCTTAACGGCGGTGTACGTGTTCTAATGTCAGGCCTGGATTATGAACGCGCGGTTCTTTCCGGCGGCCCACTGGGCATCATGTCCTCCTGTCTGGACGTTATCGTTCCTTACATCCATCAACGTAAACAGTTTGGTAAAGCCATTGGCGAATTCCAGCTGATGCAAGGAAAAATTGCTGATATCTATGCAACCTGGACCGCATGCCGATCTTATGTCTACGCTGTTGGTCAGGCCTGTGATCGTGGGGAAACCACACGAAAAGATGCGGCCGGTGCTATTTTGTATTCGGCAGAAAAGGCGACATGGATGGCTGGAGAATCAATACAGGTTCTCGGCGGAAATGGCTATATCAACGACTATCCGACAGGTCGCTTGTGGCGTGATGCCAAACTTTATGAAATCGGTGCCGGAACCAGTGAAATACGTCGTTACCTGATCGGCCGGGAACTCTTTGGGGAGACTGCGTAATGTCTGTCATTCGTTCCAAAATTTCCCCGAGATCGGAAGAGTTCAAAGCCAATGCCACCCATATGCAAGGCCTTGTTGATCAACTCAACAACGTCCTGGGGGAAACAGCAAAGGGTGGCCCTGACCACGCACGCGAGAAGCATCTATCGCGGGGTAAAATGCTTCCACGAGAACGTGTTGAAACCCTACTCGATCCCGGTTCACCCCTCTTGGAAATAGCACCTATTGCTGCACACGGCATGTATGATGCAAACATAGCAGCAGCTGGTGTAATCGCTGGTATAGGACTGATATCTGGCGTCGAGTGTATGATCCTCGCCAACGATGCCACTGTCAAAGGCGGTACCTATTATCCTATGACGGTGAAAAAGCATCTACGTGCTCAAGAAATTGCACAAGAAAACCGTCTACCCTGCGTCTACCTTGTTGATTCCGGCGGCGCCAATCTACCCAATCAGGATGAAGTCTTCCCCGATCGTGATCACTTTGGCCGGATCTTCTACAATCAAGCACAGATGTCTTCAATGGGCATCCCGCAAATCGCTGTCGTTATGGGGTCTTGTACAGCTGGTGGTGCTTATGTCCCAGCCATGTCTGATGAAACCATCATTGTTAAAGAACAAGGTACCATCTTCCTTGGCGGCCCTCCCCTCGTTAAAGCAGCAACAGGCGAGATTGTTTCCGCCGAAGATCTTGGTGGTGCCGATGTTCATACACGGCTTTCCGGTGTAGCTGATCATCTCGCTGAGAATGACGCCCACGCCATAACTATAGCACGTCACGTCGTGGCAAACCTGAACTGGCAAAAACCTAACCAGCTTAAGTTATCTAAACCAGAAGAACCGCTCTACGATCCCAAAGAAATATACGGCGTCGTACCCACGGATTTAAAAACACCATACGATGTACGTGAGATTATTGCACGTATCGTTGATGGTTCTCGCTTTGATGAATTTAAAGCCCGGTATGGCACCACTATTGTTTGTGGTTTCGCTCATATTTGGGGATATCCCGTTGGGATTGTAGCCAACAACGGTATTCTCTTTTCTGAAAGCGCCCAAAAAGCTGCACACTTTATAGAACTCTGTGCGCAACGCGGTATTCCACTGGTCTTCTTGCAGAACATCTCAGGCTTTATGATCGGTCGAAAGTATGAAACGGGTGGTATCGCAAAAGATGGTGCCAAGATGGTTACCGCTGTTGCCACTGCCAATGTACCAAAGTTCACGGTCTTGATTGGTGGTAGTTTCGGTGCTGGAAATTACGGCATGTGTGGACGCTCTTATCAGCCACGCTTTTTATGGATGTGGCCAAACTCACGCATATCCGTCATGGGTGGAGAACAGGCAGCGTCGGTGATGTCGACACTCAAACGCGATAATATCGAAGCGAAAGGGGAGAGCTGGTCCAAAGAAGAAGAAGCCACGTTTAAACAGCCCATGCTTGATATGTTCGAAGAACAAAGCTCTCCTTATTACGCCTCTGCACGACTTTGGGACGATGGCGTATTTGATCCCGCACGGACACGACGTGTTCTGGCACTCGGCCTCTCCGCTTCCCTCAACGCACCGATAAAAGACACCAAATTTGGTGTTTTCAGGATGTAATGACATGACATATCAAACACTTGAAATCGAATTTAAATCAGGCGCTGTCAGAATCTGGATGAACAGACCCGAAGTACACAACGCCCTTGATGAAATCATGATCGCCGAACTCAACGATGCCTTTACAAAATTTGGACAGAACACCGATGTCCATGCAATCGTTCTTGGGGGCCGCGGTAAAAGCTTTAGTGCGGGTGCCGACCTTGGTTGGATGAAACGCGCTGCAGATTTCACTGAAGAAGAAAACCACGAAGACGCTCTTAAACTGGCCCGGATGTTACAAGCTATCGCAGAATGCCCCAAACCTGTGATTGCGAGAGTTCAAGGTGCGGCGTTTGGTGGCGGTGTCGGGCTAACGGCAGCCGCTGATATCGCCATCGCTGGTGAGCACGCTAAATTTTGTCTCTCCGAAGTAAAACTCGGCCTCGTACCCGCGACGATTGCGCCTTACGTTGTTAAAGCAATGGGAGAAAGACAAGCCAGCCGATACTTCCTCACGGCAGAAATTTTCCGATCAGAAAAAGCGGCCGATATGGGCTTCGTCCATGAACACTGCACAGATGCTCAGCTCGATGCAAAGATTGAGGATCTACTTTTAGCTCTCAATCTTGCCGCTCCAGATGCTCTCGATACCGCCAAAGGCCTCATTCGATCCGTAAGTAATCGCCAACTTGACGAAGAGCTTATGAACGAAACCGCTGAACTGATTGCGCGCCAGCGCCTTACTCCCGAAGGACGCGAAGGTCTCGCAGCCTTTTTTGATAAACGCAAGGCTTCCTGGGTTGCCTGAATTTGAGAAATACGAGTTGGAAAAAATCTGATGTTTAAAAAAATTCTCATAGCAAACCGTGGTGAAATCGCCAGACGCATTATCCGTTCTGCCCGTTTGATGGGTGTAAAGACCGTGGCGGTCTATTCCGATGCTGATCGGGATGCCCCATTTGTCGGCGAAGCAGATGAGGCCGTCCACGTTGGCCCCCCAGCCCCGGCCGAAAGCTATCTCCTCACCGATCGTATTCTGGAAGTCGCCAAACAAACCAATGCTGAAGCCGTTCATCCTGGCTACGGTTTTCTTTCTGAAAATGCTAAATTCGCAGACAATTGCACGAAGTCTGACATCGTTTTCATCGGCCCCCCTGCCTCATCCATCATTGATATGGGAGACAAATCAGCCTCCAAGCGCTTGATGCGCAATGCAGGTGTTCCCCTGTCACCCGGATACGAAGGCGAAGATCAGGACGGTACATTCCTATCAGAACAAGCCGACAAAATCGGCTATCCTGTGATGATCAAAGCCTCATCAGGCGGGGGCGGCAAGGGTATGCGAATTGTCCATGCACCCTCTGAATTTAATGCCGCGCTTGCATCATGCCAACGCGAAGCCAAGGCCGCTTTTGGCGATGACCGGGTTCTTATTGAAAAGTTCATTGAAAACCCCCGCCACGTGGAAATTCAGGTTTTCGCCGACAATCACGGCAATACAATCCATCTGTTTGAGCGCGATTGCTCATCACAGCGACGGCATCAAAAAGTCATTGAAGAAGCCCCGGCCCCCGGTTTAAGTGACAAAACCCGCGCTGCCATGCACAAGGCCGCAATTGCCGCAGCCGAAGCGGTTGGTTATCGCGGTGCAGGTACTGTTGAGTTTCTGCTTGCCCCCAATGGCGAATTTTACTTTATGGAAATGAACACCCGCTTACAGGTTGAACACCCTGTAACCGAGATGATCACGGGGCTGGATCTGGTAGAATGGCAACTTCGGATCGCATCCGGCGAACCCCTTCCCGCCCAACAGAACGAAATCACCCTTACAGGTCATGCCTTTGAGGCTCGCATCTATGCCGAAGATCCTGACAACGATTTTCTTCCTGCAACGGGGGATTTGATCCGCCTGTCTTTCCCCAAAGCTTCAGAAAACATACGCGTTGATGCCGGGGTCGAAGAAGGTGGAACGGTATCCCCTCATTACGATCCAATGATCGCCAAATTGATCACCTGGGATGAAAACCGTGAAAAAGCGCTTGAAAGATTATGTTCTGCTCTGGATGACACACATATCGTTGGCTTAACGACTAATGTTGCCTTTCTATCCCGGCTCGCCAATGTAAAACCTTTTAAATCTGCAATTCTAGATACAGGCCTGATCGAACGCGAAAAGGATGCTCTTTTTCCAACCAGCACCCCAATCCCAGATCACGCCTTGATCCTTGCCTCTCTCGTCGAGCTTCTTGGATACAAACCGCAAGTTCCAGACACCGATCCTTTCTCTCCATGGGGAGCACAAGATGGTTGGCGTCTTGGCGGCCGTGCAAACCGAAAACTAAATTTCGTCAAAGAACAACAAGAATACCCCGTAAATGCTCTCTATAATGCTGAAGGTTTTTCTCTCGAAATCAGGGGGAGAAATTACCACGTCACTGGCAAGGTTAATGGTGATCAGGTTGAAGCAAACATAAATGGACACGCAATTAAAGCATCTGTGATCGTCTATGGTCTGGAACGTCATATCTTTGTTCATGGCGCCCACTATCAACTGGAACTTTTTGATCCGCTCGTTGCCGCAGAAGACCTCGGTGAAGATACTGGTGGTTTACGCGCGCCGATGCCTGGAAAAATTATCAAACTCTTTGCTGCAGTTGGTGATGAAGTCATGCCAGGCGATCCCCTGCTCGTATTGGAAGCCATGAAGATGGAACATACGATTGTTGCCCCAAACAAAGGGAAAATTAGTTCCTTCCTTGCTCAGGAAAACGAACAAGTCAACGAAGGTGATGTCCTGGTCGAATTAGATGTAGAGGGATAACACAATGGCTCAAACCTCTCCCAAACATGTAAAAATTGTAGAAGTCGGTCCACGAGACGGACTACAAAATGAAAAAGAACTGGTGCCAACCAAAGCCAAAATAGAATTAATCAATCGGCTTTCAAGCACCGGGTTAACAACCATCGAAGCCAGCGCCTTTGTTTCCCCCAAATGGGTGCCACAAATGGCGGACGCGAGTGACGTTCTGGCCCAAATAGAGAGAAAGCCTCATATTAGTTACCCTGTTCTCACACCAAACATGAAAGGGTTGGAACGAGCGATCGCCTCTGGTGTTAAAGAGATCGCCGTTTTTGGGGCAGCATCCGAAAGCTTCTCGCAAAAGAACATTAACTGCTCAATCAAAGAAAGCCTTGAGCGTTTTACCCCCGTTATAGAAACGGCTAAAAAAGCGGATATCAAAGTACGTGGGTACGTTTCTTGTGTCCTTGGCTGCCCTTATGAAGGTAATATTGCACCAGAAAAGGTCGCCGAGGTCTCACAAGACCTCTTTGATATGGGCTGTACCGAAATAAGTCTCGGCGATACCATTGGCGTTGGAACTCCACTATCTACCCGACGTATGATTGAAGCCGTCACCAAACGCGTTCCGCTTGAGCATATAGCGGGCCATTACCACGACACCTATGGTCAGGCCCTCGCCAATATCTATGCCTCATGGGATATGGGCGTTTCAGTGTTTGACACTTCTGTGGCTGGACTGGGGGGATGCCCTTACGCAAAAGGTGCCTCTGGAAATGTTGCCACAGAAGATGTTGTCTACATGTTTGATGGCATGGGCGTCGAAACTGGCGTGGACCTCAAAAAGCTGGTTGAAGCTGCCTGGTACATTGCAGGCGTCCTTGCCAAAAAACCCAACTCAAAGCTCTCACGGGTCATGGAAATATCAGGCAGTTAGCCTGCTATCCCGGCCCCATTAAAAATAGATTGTTGCAAGAGGAAGAATGAAATGAAGTTATCTGGTATTACAGCGCTGATCACTGGCGCAGGTTCCGGACTGGGCGAGGCCGTCGCCCGTCACCTTACATCAAAAGGCGTCCAGTGCGGTCTTATGGATCTGAATGACGAAGGCGTGAACCGGGTTGCAGCAGAACTGGATGCTATAGCCGTTACGGCTGATGTCACAGACCCTGACGGCGTTCGCTCTGCGATCAAGGTCATCGAAGATACCCTTGGTCCTATTCGAATTGTTGTTAATTGTGCCGGTATTGCTCCGGGAGCCAAATTAGTCGGTCGCGAAGGTGCACACGATTTGGAGCTCTTTCGTAAAACGATTGAAATCAATTTAGTCGGCGCTTTTAATGTCATGCGCCTGGCCGCTGAAAAAATGGTAACCTATGACGAGATCGAGGGCGAACGCGGAGTGATCATAAACACAGCCTCTATTGCCGCCTGGGAAGGTCAGATTGGACAAGCCGCTTATGCCGCCTCAAAAGGCGGCGTGGCCTCTCTCACGCTTCCTCTTTCAAGAGAGTTGGCACGCAGTGCAATCCGTGTCATGGCCATCGCCCCCGGAATCATGGAGACGCCGATGATTGCCGCCATGTCAGATAAGGTGAAAGAAGCCTTGATCGAAAAAAGCCTTCACCCGAAACGCTTGGGACAACCGGAAGAATTTGCCAGCCTTGTTGCCCATATTTGCGAGAACGCTTTTCTTAATGGATCAACCATCCGACTTGATGGGTCGGTTCGTCTTTCCTAAAGCAAGAACACAGACAGAATAACCACCTATTAACTGCTCAGATATAAACCAGAGCACAATCACTGGAAAATAACATGACAGACCCTATCGTAATTGTATCAGCCGCCCGAACTCCCATGGGATCTTTCCAGGGAGTTCTATCCCCCCTCTCAACAACTGACCTCGGCGCAGTCGCTATTAAAGCTGCAGTCTCACGCGCAGGAATACCGGCTGAAGACGTAGAAGAAGTAATGATGGGCTGCGTTTTACCAGCAGGCCTTGGTCAGGCACCTGCACGCCAGGCTGCCATTAAAGGTGGCCTGCCTCTATCTGCAGGTTGCACCACCGTGAATAAGGTCTGTGGATCAGGTATGAAAACAGTCATGCTTGCTCACGATGCCATCAAGGCAGGGACTGTGGATATCATTGTTGCGGGCGGCATGGAAAGCATGACCAATGCTCCTTACATCTTACCAAAAGCACGCGGCGGAATGCGTATGGGGCACGGCACTGTGATTGACCATATGTTTATGGATGGGCTAGAAGACGCCTACTTCGATAAAGGTGGACTCATGGGAACTTTTGCTGAAGCCACAGCAGACAAATACCAAGCCACACGCGAAGATCAGGATGCTTTTGCCATTGAAAGTCTGAATCGTGCAAAAAAAGCCACTGAAGCTGGACACTTTAAAGAAGAAATAGAACCACTCACGGTTAAAAATCGTAAAAGTGAAACTTTGGTTGAAACTGACGAACAACCTTTTGCTGTAGATACCAACAAAATCCCCAAGTTGCGTCCCGCGTTTCGTGCCGATGGTACTGTAACTGCGGCTTCATCATCATCCATATCCGATGGTGCGGCAGCTTTGGTTTTAATGAAAAAATCTGAGGCCGATAAACGCGGCTTAACGCCTCTCGCATCTATCAATGCCCACGCAACCCACTCTCAAGAACCGTGTTGGTTTACCACCGCCCCAGTCGGCGCTATCAATAAAGTATTAGGCAAAGCAGGTTGGAATAGCGAAGAGGTTGATCTTTATGAAATCAACGAAGCCTTTGCAGTCGTTACCATTGCTGCAATTAAGGATCTTAATTTATCCCCAGAGAAAGTTAATGTAAACGGTGGAGCCTGTGCATTAGGGCATCCCATTGGTGCATCAGGTACGCGCTTGATTGTAACACTCCTGCACGCCTTGAAACGTACGGGTGGTAAAAAAGGAATTGCAAGCCTCTGTATTGGTGGAGGTGAAGCAACGGCTATGGCCGTGGAGCTTTTATAGTTTTAAGTTACACTATTTAATAACAAATACTTAGCTCGAAGCATTATTTTGCTTCGGGCTTTTTTGTACTTCAAATAATCAGTTAGTTAATAACCTCAACCAGAAAACAACCTGTTTTACTAATAATTAAACTTTATATACCACCATAGGTAATCATATTACGCAAATTTTGTCGCAAGGGTAATGGTGATGTGTTCGAATGAATCCCCCACACTAGTTTCTTTTTTATTCACTAATTCATTATACGCGTCACACCAGGAGACGGATTTCGATAATACTTATATTAAATTATTTTTATAGGGGATAAACGGTAATGAAAGGTGGTTTATATAAGATTGCTGCCACGACATTTGCGCTGTCTCTTGGCTTAATACTTGTTTTTGCATATGTAGAATCAAAAAAAATACACCCCGTCCATATGCAAGAACTAAGTCTCATGTTGCACAAACTAAAGGCAAATGAGACCTCAATGACAGAAACTATCTTGAAATCACAAATGGCGTCCTTGCCAGATTTTACAGAACTCAAAACCGCAGACAGTATTATCACTAATATAATGAGTACTCTGGAAACGGATTTTAATCATCATGATGAAATAAAGCCCCAAACAAGAATTCTATTAAATAACTACCTTACCAATCATACGAAACGAAAAATATTAATTGAAACGTTTGAACAGCAATTTGTCTTATACCAAGACAATAATCAATCACTTCAAAAAGCTCTTGTACAATTTTCACAAAACTACAAAACAACAAATGAAAACGCATGGCTGCTTGATAGAATTTTAAATCTCTACTTAATGATCAATTCAAACGATGTTGATAACCCACGAATTATAAGTACCGCGATCTCATCCATAAAAGAAGATATTTCTTCAATTTCTCCCTCCTTGGCAGAAGGACATCTCACAATCCTCCGGGCCATCCTTAAACATGCAGAGGAAACGGTAAAAACGAAAGTTCGCTTAACGAGTTTGACGACTAAACTTACCAATATTGGAAATATCAGTATATTAGCAGAATTGAGTGAGAGCCAAAATAAACAATTCAAAATTTATTATGAAGAATCAGAATTTTATACTCAAATAATGTTTGCGGCTACTTGTATCCTTCTCCTTGGAATTGCTTTTGCGTTTTACAAACTCTTTAAAACAACCTCTTCCTTGAACAGAACTAAGTCACTACTCGAAACCCGTGTTTTACACAGAACTGCCGAACTCGAAAATGCAACAAAACAAGCGGAATCTGCTAACCTCGCGAAATCTAGATTTCTTGCTTCAATGAGCCATGAAATTCGAACACCTATGAACGGTGTTCTTGGTATGGTCAGTTCATTACTTGGCACTAAACTCACAAGCGATCAGCATAATAGTGTATTTACTATCAAAGAGTCAGGCGAAGCCTTGCTTTCACTACTTAATGATATCCTTGATCTTTCAAAAATTGAAGCCGAAAAAATTGAACTTGAGGAAATAGATTTTTCCCTGTCTAAAGTATTAGATTCCACCGAAGCTCTTTGGGAATCACGTGCCAGGGCTAAAAATTTAAGATTCCAGGTCCTCTATTCTCCAAGTAGTACCGACATCATAAAGGGCGATCCAGGACGGGTTAGGCAAATTCTTTATAACTTAATTGGAAATGCGATCAAATTCACCCAAACTGGAAAAATTTTAATTATTATAGAAGAAGTTGCCACGCAAAATAACAGGCTAAAATTCAGGTTTGAAGTCGAAGATAGTGGTGTGGGCATTACTCGAGAAAACCAAGAAAAACTTTTTCAAGCCTTTACCCAAGCTGACACGACAACAACCAGAAAATTTGGAGGCACAGGATTAGGCCTTGTGATCTGTAAACAGCTAACGATGTTAATGGATGGCGATATCGGTGTCGAAAGTACCGAAGGGCTTGGTTCTACTTTTTGGTTCACCATAGAAGTTGAAAAGGGAGATCCAAAAAAAGTTAAAGAAGTAGAAGACGCAGAAGCCCTGCGAAATAGACCTCCGGAGCATATAGGAAAGTCAATTAAAATACTGGTAGCCGAAGATAACAAGATAAATCAAAAGGTAATCCAATCTTTACTGACACCCTTGAACTGTACCTTACATATCGTTGAGAATGGTCTTGAGGCATACATCGCAGTACAAAAACAGCCTTATGATGTCATTCTGATGGATGTGCAAATGCCACAAATGGATGGTCCAACGGCCACCCAACGAATAAGAGAGTTAAACGCGCCCACAGCCAAAATTCCAATTATCGCACTTACAGCAAACGCTATGAAAGGCGATAGAGAATATTATCTTGCTTGTGGTATGGATGACTATGTTTCGAAACCCATTGATCAACGAGCACTAATTGGCGCCATCTCCAGGTGGGTTAGCGCTTCAAGCATCTCTCAATCCATAAATTCAGGTCTTAAAGCTGTTGAAAAACCAAAAGAGTTAAGTAAAAAAGCTAAATCTGAAATGCAAAAACTTCAGAATGATCTCGAAAATATTATGAACGATCTCCCTTAAAGGTCTTTCGTTACTGTCTTAGCTTACTCCCCCACTTCGAGTATCATTAATGACCTTTCCATCGTTCGGTAAATCACCGACAGTTTTGAAAATAACTTCACCTCTTAATCGGCATTCAATCCTGATCGTTTCCGATATTTGTCTCTCAAGTTCAGGGATATTCTTGATATTTAGCACTTCACAATGTAAGACCATGTTGTCTTTACCATTGAGATCTGAAACCTCTAAACGTGCTTTGACAATTTCGGGATGTTTTTCAACAACCCGTCCGACCTGTTCTGGATGGATAAACATACCCCGGACTTTCGTCGTTTGATCGGCACGTCCCATCCAGCCTTTGATCCGCCGATTGCTTCTGCCACAAGGACTTTGTCCTTCCATAATTGCAGAAAGATCACCTGTTGCAAATCGGATGAGAGGGTAGTTGGGATTAAAACAGGTCACAATAACTTCGCCAACCTCGCCTTCTGGCACCAGATCCCCGGTTCCAGGGCGAACAATTTCGACAATAACATCTTCATCGATTATCATGCCCTCCATCGCACTGCTCTCATAGGCAATCAATCCCACATCAGCAGTGGCATAGCATTGCCGAACATGGATACCTTTTTCTTGATAGTAATTCCGTAAATCTGGAAAAAGCGGCCCGCCTGTAACAAGAGCTTTGTCTATGGAAGTAATAGGCGTATCCAAACTCTCTGCTCTCTCCAGTATAATTTTTAGAAAGTCAGGGGTTCCCATGTAGGTATCGGATTGAAAGCGATTAATCGCTTTAACCTGATCCTCAGTTTGCCCAACGCCTCCTGGAAACACGGCACAACCCAGTGTACGCGCAGCATAGTCAAACATGATCCCCGCTGGCGTGAAATGATATGCAAAACAATTATGTGCAATTCCACCTCTACGCAAACCAACAGCATGAAGAGCGCGGGCCACCCGCCATATGTCCTCGTCTTTACCTTGTGGTTCAACAATGGGGCCAGGCGATAGAAACAAGCGCGCCATTTCACCGGCAGGAACCATACCAAGTCCGCCAAAAGGTGGCGCAGAACTTTGTAATTCAATCAGTTCAGACTTTCGAACAATTGGAAGGGCAGCAAGATCAGATAAACCTTTTAGACTCTCAACCTTAATCTGCTTTAGGGATTCACGATAAAAGGGCGACAATTCTTTAGCTGAATTAATTAAACGACGTAATTTTTCAAGATGATCATTTTCGCGCTCAACTTGGCTGCGTGTTTCTTTATGATCAAAATAGTCACTCATTTTACAGTATTCCAAATTTAACAAAAATCAGGGCAATCTAGGCCTAATCAAACAGATCTAAATAAAGTCGGCGTTTAGAGCCAACGTTTGCGACGTTTAAAGGATTTAATATTTTTAAAAGACTTACGCTCGCTCCCTCCTCCACCGAGATAAAATTCTTTTACGTCCTCATTATTCATTAATTCTTCAGCAGTCCCGTCTAATACGATTTTACCATTCTCCATGATGTAACCGTAATCAGCTGCTCTCAAAGCCATATTGGCATTCTGCTCAACAAGAAGAACAGAGATACCAAGCTCCTTGTTCATACGCTTGATGATACCAAAAACTTCTTTCACCAACAGTGGGGATAACCCCATCGAAGGCTCATCCATCATAATCAAATCTGGGCGCGCCATAAGAGAACGTCCAATGGCCAACATCTGCTGCTCACCCCCAGAAAGATATCCGGCAAGACCTGTTCTCTCTTTCAACCGTGGGAAATAATTGAAAACCTTCTCGATATCTCCAGCTACGTTTTTTTGTGGTTGAGTAAAAGCTCCAAGCCGCAAATTTTCAAGCACCGTCATATCATGGATGATGCCGCGCCCCTCCATAACCAGAAAAGTGCCATTTCTAACACGCTTTTCTGGCGGCATTTTTGTTATATCAGTACCGTTATAAATGATTTCTCCCCGGCTAACTTCTCCGTCTTCAGACCCGAGTAGACCAGCGATGGCTTTTAGTGTGGTGGATTTACCCGCACCATTAGCCCCGAGAAGAGCCGTAATCTGTCCGCGTTTCGCACTTAGGTTTAACCCACGCAAAACCAGAATAACTTCATTAAAGACAACCTCGATATTATTCACCGAAAGAATAGTGTCATCTTGTGGCTGAGTTTGCAGTGTTGAAACGGTACTCATGTTCAGAACCCTTAGTCACGGAAAACAATAGTAGTAAAAACAGGCCCATCCTTATGAACGGGCCTGCCTTAGAGCTAATTAATAGCCAACCCAATCATCACGACGGGGCAGTGTCATCTCGGCAATGCGTTCAATGTTCACAGCACCATCGTCAAAAGAGCCCTTGTTGATAGAAACAACAGTACTTCCACGGTGATCTTCTGGCGTCCAGGTGGAAGGCAAACAAACACCTTCAAGACCTTTTGGTACCCAATCTTGATTTACGTACATGCCTTTTTTGATATTTTCACCTGTAATACCGCCGTTCGCTTTGGCCCATTCCATAGCTTCTTTCATATAAAAAGCAGAACAAACACCACGGATGTAATGGTGAGTCGGCTTGGAATCCTTAGCAAAACCGCTCATATCAGCAATTTTGTAAACCAGTGCCATACCATCAGCTGCCGCATCCCAAAAAGGTGTTGCCGTTGGGAAGACGTAATTCTGAGCTTCTGCGGCTTTAATAGTCAGGTGATCACCCGCCCAAACATTCCCCATATAGGTCACATCCGCACCAACAGTATTACAAGATTTCAAAAGAGAAATCACAGAGCCTCCAAGATTTCCAACATAAGCATAATTAGCACCAGATTCTTTAATCGTCAGGCATTGTGCTTTAAAGTCTCCAGGACCAAGGGGCACCACAACTGGTGGCAACACTTCAAGGCCCAGTTCTGCTGCATATTCAGCACAACCTTCTTTTGGCGCGTTCGGGTAAGGGTGATTATCCCCTGTATGAACAAACTTAGGATCGCTCAGACCTTTTTCCTTGGCATCACCGGCAGCCCATTGAACAAGTGCACGGCACGCATCTGTGTAAGACGGTCCGTAGAAGAAGTTATACGGCGCAGGCTTTTTGGTCTTAGGATTTTTACCCGTTGGATCAGTTAAGTGTCCAGAATAAGACGCAGACCAAACTGGCACCTGATCTTTGGCGACAAAGCCTATCAGCGCTTCAGTATCACCGGTGCCCCACCCCTGTAGAGCTATCATGCCCTTGGATTTCCATTTTTTATAATTGGCGATCGCTTGAGGAACCTTATACGCGTAATCAATGGTTTCCATTTCAATCTTCGTGCCATCGATCCCGCCCGTTGAATTGATGTAATCAACGGCGTCACGGACACCTGGTCCATAGAATTTACTAACAAATGATGTCGGCCCTGTGTAATCGACAAGATGACCGACAAACACACTATCTTCTGCTAAGGCCGGGCTGCTTGCTGCCGCCAGGGCCAATGTTGCGGCGAGAATGCGCTGCTTCATGTCTTACTCCCTATTGGCGGCCTATTATTTTATCATCTCTACCCCGGCCGCCGCGGAATAAAGGCTTCTCTCTTAATGAGAGAATGGATAGAGTTTCCAGCTGGCCCTTATTAAGCGCCACCGATGAATTAATCCATCTGGTTCAAAGATCAAAAATAGAATGATTACAGCGCCAACCGACATTTCCTTGATGTAGGCTTTACTTTGTTCGATACCCGGGAAAATAACGGCCACACCGCTTGCAGCATCTTCCATGAATTGAGGTAATAATAGAATAAAAGCAGTCCCGAGAAGCGTGCCGGCAATAGAACCCATCCCACCGATAATAATCATGGCAAGGAATTGAATTGACAGCAGGATCGTAAAGCCTTCTACCGAAACATATTGCAGATAATGCGCATAAAGTGCGCCACCTACACCCGCAAAAAAGCTCGATACACCAAAGGACATAATACGGTAATGGGTAAGATTAATCCCCATGATCTCTGCGGATAAGTAATGGTCACGCACAGCAACCAAGGCACGTCCATCACGAGAGCGACGAAGATTGCTAACCGCAAGGAAAGAGACCACAACCCAGAAAAGTACGAGGTAAAAATACTTTTGATCGGTATCTAGGTCGATACCTAGAAAATTGACAACTTCTGCTGAAGACCCATAGGCACCACCGGAGAACCAGTCTGCGCGGGAAAAGAAATCTTGCAAGATAAACTGTGACGCAAGCGTCGCAATTGCAAGATAAAGCCCTTTCAAACGTGCCGCAGGAATACCAAAGATCATGCCAATCGCCGTGGTCATAAGACCTGCGAGAGGAATACAAATAAATACAGGAATTCCTGTTGTATTATTCAACCAGGCCGAGGCAAAAGCACCGAAGCCAAAAAAGGCAGAATGGCCAAGGGATATTTGTCCGGTAAAGCCCACAAGGACATTGAGCCCAAGTGCAGCAATCCCGTAAATACCAATAGTGATCATCTGGCTAAGGTAATAATCATTTAAAAAGTATGGCGCGATTAACAAAGCAGCAATACCGATATAAACAATCCAACCTTCTACTTTTGTACGGAACAACGATGTATCATCGCTATAGGTTGTTCTGAAATCACCACAAGGGCGCGGATGAGGAACATGTGACATAACTTAAACCACTCCCTTTTAAATACGTTCAATATCTTTGGTGCCGAACAACCCATAAGGCCGGATCATTAGAATAAGGATCAACACGTAGAATGGAGCGACGGTATAGAGGTTGCCAATGTGAAGGAACTGACCATCAAAAAACTCTGCCATATTTTCCAACACACCAATAATCACGCCACCGATAACCGCTCCGATAATAGAATCAAGCCCGCCAACAATAACCGCTGGAAAAACCTTAATCCCAATAATCGCCAGAGAGTTAGATACCGCGTTCACCAGCCCAAGTACGACCCCTGCAATACAAGAAACCAGTGCAGAGATCGCCCAAGCCATGGCAAATACCTGCTTCACTGAAATACCTAAACTTTGTGCGACCTGTTGATTAAAGGCTGTTGCCCGCATGGCCAGGCCATACTTGGAAAATTTGAAGAAGTAGTAAAATAGCCCCATGACAAGTAGAGAAAGAACCAGCGACATAAGGTACGCCATTTCCACTTGTAGCCCGCCGATCATGACGGTTTCCTCTCCAAACACCGATGGAAAACTCTCTGCCGAATTCCCAAACACCCAGTTCATCAAGGCTTGCATAAAGATTGAAAGACCGATGGTTACCATAATAACCGATATAATCGGCTCCCCGATTAATGGCCTGAGGATGACCATTTGCACAAGAATGCCAAAGACCGTCATGAAAGCCATAGAAAACAGAAAGGCGACAACAAAGGGAAGTTGCCATTTCATGACAAAAAACCAGCAAACCCAAGCACCAAGAACAAGAAACTCGCCTTGGGCAAAGTTAACCACCTGCGTTGATTTGTAGATAAGAACAAAACACATGGCGACCACGCCATAAAGCATGCCGACAATGATGCCATTTATCAAAAGCTGGAATAAAAGATCCCAATTCATATTACTCTCCCCCTTCCAGCGTTTCTATTTTTAAGGACGTAACCACTCGTTGTTTGGAGCCATCTTGAAAGTGAATGACCGTATCTATATCAACGTGATCATCACCGGAATAAAGTGTATCAATAATCTCGCCGTACTTATCCGCGATCACGCCACGGCGGACCTTACGGGTACGTGTTAGCTCTCCATCATCGGCGTCTAGCTCTTTGTAGAGCAGCAAGAACTTCTTGATTTGTTGAGCTGGAGGAAGTGTTTTATTGACCATTTCCACTTCGGATCTCAACTGCTCATAAACAGCAGGTTGAGCGGAAAGATCCGTGTAGGTAGTAAAGCGTAAACGTCGTTTTTCAGCCCATTTCGACACGATAGGATACCGAATACAGATTATCGCCGTCAGATATGGTTTGTCAGATCCCAGAATGACTGCTTCAGCCACATAAGTTGAAAATTTTAATTTATTTTCAATGTACTGCGGAGAGAATTTAATCCCTTTTGAAGTCTTCGCCAGATCCTTGATACGGTCGATCACAACCAGATGACCATCGTCGTTAAAGTAACCAGCGTCTCCGGTTAAGAACCAACCGTCATCTCCAAAGGTTTCTTTCGAAGCTTCTTCATTTTTATAGTAGCCCCGCATCATGTTTTCGTGATTGACCACAATCTCACCGAGACCTTCTTTGTCCGGATTATCAATCCTAAGCTCAACGCCAGGCATCGGAGATCCAACGCTTTCATGGTTAACATCATCTCCTTTGTGGATGGTATGTGCCCCGAGAGATTCTGTCTGCCCATAGAGCTGCCGAAGCGGTATCCCCATCGAAAGGAAGAATTTGAATGTATCTGGTCCCATTGCCGCACCACCAGTAGCAGCAGACTTCAAGTTTTTGAAACCAAGTCTATCTCTTAAGGCCCGCATCAACAACCATTCTGCAGCGACTGACTCTTTACCTTTATCGAGAGCTGCGAGACCTTTTTTAGCACCCCACTCATACATTTTTTGTTTCCAGATACTGGAATCCATCATACGCGCACGAACATCAGCGGCAATCGTTTCCCAAACCCTTGGGGCAAGAAGAACAAAACTCGGACCGACTTCTCGTAAATCCGCCATAACGGTTGACTGTGCTTCAGGAAAATTGACACGCATACGAGCGATCAAGTTCCACGCAACGGAATACATTTGTTCCATCACCCAACTAAGAGGTAACACAGCAAGATATTCGTCTTCTGGCGTTTTTGGATCAGCACGTAGATAAGAAGCTGCATGCCCTAAAAACGAACGGTGTGGCCACATCGAAAGTTTTGGATTGGATGTGGTCCCAGAGGTTGTACAAAGGACAGCAACATCATCAGTGTCCGTTTGCTCTACCATTTTTTCATAGGCAGAAGCGTCTTCATCTAAAACGCTTTGCCCAAGAGCCTCAAGTTCTTCCAAAGCCATCAAGCGAGGATCATCATACTTCCTCATTCCACGAGGATCGGTATAAATAATATATTTAACGGATGGAATTCTGTCTTCCAAATTCAGGAACTTATCGACCTGTTCCTCGTCTTCCGCGATAATAATTTTCGGTTCAGTATAATCGGTTAAATAAGCAATCTCGTCTTCAAGGGCATCACGATATATTCCCATACTCATTGCACGACAACTATGCGCGGCAATCTCTCCCCAAACCCATTCCACACGATTGTCACCGATCAGAACCACTGTATCTCCTGATGTAATACCGAGTTTGGCCATCCCCAAAGACATCCGTGAAACGTGATCGTAGAAATCTTGCCAAGTGAAGATATTCCAAATTCCAAATTCCTTTTCCCGTTGCGCAACATCGTTTGCAAAGCTCTTTGCGTTGTACGAGAGAATTTTTGGAAGAGTATCATAGACTGAAACATCAGCTGAATTTTCCGGAGTTGGCGCCCAGGAGATTTGATCTCCATGAATAGAAGTACGGCTTAGCCCCTGAGCGATATTTGTTGTACTCATTGTGCAGTTGCCTCCGCGTCTTCGTCATGAAGCATCTCATCTTCTTCGCCAAGATATGCGTGACGAACGTGTTCATTTTCCATGACTTCATCAGGCAGGCCGGCAGCAATTTTCTTGCCAAAATCAAGTACCATGACACGGTTAGAGATATCCATTACGACCCCCATATCATGCTCAATCATCACGACTGTGACACCGAGCTCTTCATTGAGGTCAAGGATATAACGCGCCATATCTTCTTTTTCTTCGAGGTTCATCCCCGCCATTGGTTCGTCGAGAAGAATAAGGTCGGGATCAATTGCAATGGCACGCGCAAGCTCAACACGCTTGCGCAACCCATAAGATAACGTTCCTGCGGGCTCATTACGGACGTGTTGGATTTCCAGGAAGTCGATAATATCTTCAACATCCCGTCTATGTTTAAGCTCTTCTTTGCGCGCACCACCAACCCAATAAAACATTCCAGTCAGAAAATTATTTTTGAGAAGATGATGTCGACCAACCATAATGTTGTCGATAACTGACATGTGGCCAAATAATGCAAGATTTTGGAAGGTACGTCCGATCCCCATAGAAGCTCTATCATTGATAGATCTTCCAATCAGGTTCTTACCATTATAAATGATTTCACCTTCTTGAGGCTTGTAACGCCCCGAAATACAATTAAGCATGGATGTTTTCCCGGCACCGTTTGGTCCGATAATAGAAAACACCTCCCCCTTTCGAACTGAAAAACTAACATCCGTCAAAGCACGAATGCCCCCAAAGCGAAGGCTAACACCTTTCGCTTCGAGCAATATATCGCCCGATTGAACCAAAATTTTTCTCCCTGTCCCCAGCGACAATACACGGTTTTAACCGCTTATACGTGTCCGTCGGACTTACAGACCTTACTGTTGTTATTCCTTAACGGAACCAGCAATTAGCCAGCCATCCTTTGACGGTGTCACAGACCGTTCTACCTCTTTTCAGACAGGGAAAGCTTCGACGAGAATTTTCTCAACTCACCAAGACGACCAGCAGCAACAGCTTCTACTTCAGACATTTCAAGAAGAATATCGTCAATATCCTGCCTCTTAGCCTTAAGTTGCGCCCTGTGCTTGGCAATACACTCCAACAAGCGTCGGATTTGCCCATCTTCGCCAGGTGCCAAATCATACATCTCAATAATTTCGCGAATTTCTGCCAGAGAAAAGCCTAACCGTTTGCCTCTCAAAATCAGAATTAATCTCGCTCTATCACGTGAACTGTATAACCGCTTTCGCCCCTCGCGTTCAGGGTTGAGTAATTTTTCGCTCTCGTAAAACCGCAAGGTTCGGGTTGTAATCCCAAACTCATTTGTCAGTTCTGTAATGCTATAGTAGCCCTGTCCATTCATCATTCAATAGTTCTGACACCTTACGTTAAAGTCAACTAAAATATTTTCTCCTCGACTAAATTCTCTCCCCAACACTATATTGATTTATCAAGAATTTATATCGAATAAACAAAATAACTATCTGTTATTTATAGATATTAAGCTAACTAAAAACTTAAACCACCGAACTTACAATCAACTATGACATCTGCTGTTTTGCAGATATACATTTAATTATGCAGCAATGATCTGCATTTTCGCAGAGTAAAAAAACTTACCCTACGACAATTTGCCTTATAAAACCTTACCAGACCTCACTTCCTGGACGTCATGTTTAACAAAATTTGTTATTTTTGAAATAATATTACAACTACTATTCAAGACCTTACACGCATAATGAGCATTTCAAATAAGCCAATATAACCAAAGGTATTTTCGTAGTATCTCTAGAAACTTGCACAAAAAAAGGTCAGAACATATTGGACTGACCTTTTAAATCGGACCATCTATTAGACAAACCTATAAATTCAATTTTCAAAATTTACTGACTCGACAATAAAAGCACGTCTAAAGAAACTGCTCCCAGTTTCTAATGATTTTTGGGGGATCTGGGTCTGCAGGAAGACCAAGATCTCTACGAAGGGATTGTGGCAAGCTTTCAATACGTCCCATCGCTGGACGACGTCTGAATACGATACTAAATAATTTCATGATACTGGCCATGACTAACTCCATTTGGAATAAAGGCACGACTGCTAGGAGATCTATTGGTCACTCATATTCTATATCGCTAACCACAATTACACTTTTCCCCAGCCCAAAGAAGAGCAACGGATGCTTATCCTCTCCCCATTCATTGAAAAAGAAAGCCATACCTCACAGGCAAGGACGCACTACAATCAAGAGAAGAAAAATGTCAAAGAAGTTATCAAAAAGGTGAATTACTATTTCCAAACAGTCCGTGCCAAAAGGTTGGGCACTTTACTCATTCAGCAGCGAGAACAACCGATATAAGTAAACTTGGAAACACGAGTGACATAAGCTGTGCGCGTACGAATCCCGTATGCACTCGTGCGTGTATATGCAGAGGCAAAAATACGGGTCATAAAACGCTCCTTCTAAAGCTTAAAGTAAATCACAGAAAACTTCTAGCCCCGCAGTTAAAAGTTGCCAAGCCCCCTTTTACTCAAAATTACAACTTAATATTGAGCGGTGCATTTTTACAACACTGAGATAAATATGCACCAGCCGTCAATACGTTTAATAAAAAAGAACCGTCCTGGCCGTCGACAACAGACAAAATTTTAAATTGACACAATGAGTGTTGACCTCCGCATTCTTATTCACACTTATAGGCAGAAGATAATTTTCGGATCAGGCAAACTAAAAAACATCCCAGACAAAACATCATGTCTTATGACAAAATTCGACATTACTGGGGCACTTAAGGATATCAATTATGCACAATTACAAAGCATTTTACATCGATGGCAACTGGGTTATCCCCTCAGATGAAAGAGATGTCATTAAGGTCATAAATCCAGCAACAGAAGAAACCGTTGGTGAAGTATTACAGGGCACGCACGAAGATGTAGATAGCGCGGTTGCAGCAGCAAAACGGGCATTTGATGGCTATTCACAATCAACAAAATCTGAGCGTCTAGAATTACTGACCCGGATTATTGAAATCTATGAGCGCCGGATGCCTGACATGGCCCAAGCCATCACAGATGAAATGGGAGCGACAAAGAAGCTTGCCATAGATGATCAAGCCCCTTGTGGCCTGGGACATCTTCGAACAGCATACGAGGCTCTTAAAAACTACAATTTTGAAAATAAGCTTTCCGACAACACCACCGTATTCAAAGAACCTATCGGGGTTTGCGCTTTTATCACACCATGGAACTGGCCAATTAACCAGATTGCAGCCAAGGTCGCCCCTGCTCTGGCAACTGGTTGTACTTGCGTTTTAAAACCATCAGAATTAGCGCCTTTTTCTGCTCACGTTTTTGCCGAAATCCTACACGAAGCAGGTGTTCCAAAAGGAGTATTCAACCTCGTAGACGGTAACGGCATCATCGTCGGCGCACACCTATCATCACACCCCGACGTAGATATGGTTTCCTTCACAGGCTCAACTCGTGCTGGAATTGAGGTTGCCAAAGCGGCAGCGCCAACAGTGAAACGTGTTACTCAAGAACTCGGCGGCAAGTCAGCGAATATCATTCTAGACGACGCTGATTTTGAAACAGCCGTTTTTAAAGGCACATTACACTGTATGGGTAACGTCGGGCAGTCCTGCAACTCCCCTACGCGTATGCTGGTTCCCCACTACCGTATGGAAGAAGCAGCTGAGGTTGCAGCAAAAGCTGTTTCAAAGCTGCGGGTTGGCGACCCAACCAATGCTGACAAAAACATGGGCCCCATCGCTTACGACTTACAGTACGAAAAAGTCAAAGGCCTTATCCAGAAGGCTATAGATGAAGGAACCACACTGGTTTGTGGAGGAACCGATAAACCAGAAGGGTGCGAAAAAGGATATTTTGTAAAGCCGACCGTTTTCAGTCACGTCACAAATGACATGACGATCGCTAAAGAAGAAGTCTTTGGTCCTGTTCTTAGCATCATAGGCTACGACAATGAAGCAGAGGCGATCCAGATTGCCAATGACACCCCTTATGGACTTGCAGCCTACGTCTCATCCAGTGATCTGCCACGTGCGCGTCGTGTCGCTTCAAAGCTACGAGCAGGACAGGTTATCATTAACAATTCCGCTGGGGACTACAATGTCCCCTTTGGCGGTTATAAACAATCTGGTAATGGCCGGGAAAAGGGTGAATACGGTTTTGAAGACTTCTTGGAGATCAAAGCAATTATTGGCTATAACGTAGCAGGATAGTTTGCGTTAATTTAATCTCGGCATAAGCCCTGTCCCATTAACTTTAATGAGACAGGGCTTTCTATACAGCTTCTTACAGGCCTTTTAGAAGCATAACCTACTTCTGAGTCCCCTTTGACAACTCCTTAGAGTTGAGCCCTGTAACACACGATGCGTCTATGAAAATTCAACTTGGTTTGTGCCCCACATTAAACATAACAACAAAAAATAATGCCTTTCTTGCTTATACTCTTTAAGCTCTCTATGTCCTCTCAATAAGAAAGAATAAAAGCAGATGCAATCTTCAACCCTGCCCGGTTTCACTCACAGTTTTATAACCGTCAATGGCGTGGAATTAAGTGTGCATACCGCAGGCGAAGGGAAACCACTGCTTTTCTTACATGGCTATCCCCAAACCCATGCGACTTGGGGAAAGGTTGCACCGATTTTCGCAAATAACTTTACGTGTGTGATCCCGGATTTGCGAGGTTACGGGCAAAGCGGGACACCTAAAACGGACGATCAACATCAACCTTATGCCAAACGGGAAATGGCCAAGGATATGGTCCAGCTTATGGCCCACCTTGGACATGACCATTTCGGTGTTATCGGTCACGATCGAGGAGCCAGAGTAACTTACCGGATGGCCCTTGATCACCCGGAAAAAGTTGAACGCCTTGCCATTATAGAAGTTGTTCCCACCGCAGATATGTGGGAACGCTTTAATGCTGAAATGGCGCTAAAAGCCTATCACTGGACTTTTCTGGCCCAACCATCGCCCTTGCCAGAAAAGATGATTTCGGCCGATCCGGTTGAATATCTTGAATGGACGCTTAAGAGTTGGACCAAGAACCACAGTCTGGATGCTTTCGCCCCAACTGCCCTTGAAAGTTACCGTGAACAATTTAGAGATCCCAAACATATCCATGCCCTATGCGAAGACTACCGCGCTGGTGCGACCATAGACCGCCTACTCGATGAGCAAGATCGCAAAGCTGGCAACAAAATTCAGGCCCCCCTCTTTTTCCTTTGGGCTAAAAACGGATTTCCCGCCAGTACAGGCAACCCTTTAGGCTTATGGCAATCTTGGGCTAACAACGTTCAAGGGAAAGCCATTGATTGTGGCCACTTTGCTCAAGAAGAAAATCCAAAAGCGGTCACTGAATGCCTAATTCCTTTTTTCAACGATTAAGAATTTTATCTTCTTTTTAAATCCAATTCATCAAACATATCAGGATCATAAGTGCCAAAGATACGATCCATGAAACTGAGCCCAAAGCCATAATTTACATCACCCTTGGTATGATGTAGTCGATGAAAAGCTGGATCATTGACGAGTTGGCGAAACCAATGTTTTTTAGAAAATTGTGGTACGAGGTCATAGTTACAATGAATACAAGTTGTAAACATCATTCCCAAAGTATGAATTACAAATGCACTTCCTATACTCAAAGGAACAAAGAACATAAAAATCGGTAATATCCCTGCCATTATCAAAGCTTCAACAGGATGTACATTATAGCCTGACCAAGGTGTAACCCTAACAGAGCTATGATGAACCGCATGATATTTAATTAAATACTTTGTATGTAGTAACCTGTGAGAAAGATAAGCGTACAGATTATAATAAATAAAAAAAACCACAAATTGAACCAATGCAATTATCCATGATTCTGGCCAAAGCCCTATCGTTATATGACGATAGAATAACGTAACCACACCAAAGAGAAAACAAGCCATAATACCTTTTTTAATTTCATTTTGAACTTGCCCCAATCTGGCAGGATACTGATCAATAATACAACCAATTCCCATTTTCGGCCAAATTTTAGTTGTTAAGACTTGACCAATTATTCCTCCTAAAAAATAAATACCCAAATGAACAAAAATTGCCATTACAAGAGCTATATACCAAGGAGATACAAGCCAATACTCTAATACAATATTAATCCACATCTATACCTAGTATCCAAAATATTTTACTTAAACATACAAGAATACAAAGCAATCCGAGCCTCTTTCTGTATTCACATTGAGTTTACGATATCAACTAAAAATTGCAACATATTGAGTAAATGTACTTTCTATATTTTTAAACAATAACGCCATTGCTGTTTGCAATATCAGGTATTCAACAAGGCCCCTATTTAGTCCTGAATAATTTAGTTATCTTTTCAAAACCTAAAAAGCTTACCTACTGATAGATAAAATTCTTGACTTCAAATCTACGAACTTTATCTTAAGAAAACAAAATACCTACCTACTGATAGATTGGAATAATTTAATGAAACAAAATACAGCTCTTATAATTGGTGGCTCTAGCGGCATGGGAAAAGAAACAGCCAAGAAGCTGCGTGATAATGGAACAAATTTAATTCTTGTCGGAAGGAACCCAGAAAAACTTGAAAGTGTAAAAGCAGAATTGGAAACGTCAGGATCAGGTTCAATAGACCTTCATTCTGTAGATCTTAAATCTAACCGAGAAGTCGTTAAATTTATTACAAATATTTCAAATGAACCTCGCCATATTTCTTACCTGGTCAATGCAGCCGGAACATTCAAACCAGTCTCTTTCTTAGAGCACTCAACTGAAGATTTCGACGGGTACCATCAGGTCAACAAAAGTTTGTTTTTCATTACTCAAGCCGTTGCCAAAAATATGAAAGCCAACGGTGGCGGTTCCATTGTTAACATTGGCTCCATGTGGGCCAAACAAGCAATCAAAGCGACACCTTCTTCTGCTTACTCTATGGCAAAAGCTGGCCTACACTCCCTCACCCAACATCTTGCTATGGAGCTTGCAGATCACAATATCCGTGTTAATGCGGTGTCACCCGCTGTTGTCGTCACACCAATATTTGGATCCTTTATAGAACCAGATCAAATTGAAAACACCTTAACGGGCGGCTTTAATGATTTCCATCCGATTGGTCGTGTTGGTCGTGTAGAGGATATCGCCGCAGTGATAAATTTCTTACTTTCCGAACAAGCAGCTTGGGTTACAGGTGCTATTTGGGATACTGACGGCGGCGTAATGGCGGGTAGAAACTAAGGCTCGATAGATATTGGCTGGGTTTTGGCTTATCCTGACTTAACAAGAAAGTAAAAGCCCGGTCGATATTTTTGTGACACACTCAACTTATCACGCCACTCAACAGGGACTGAACCATGCCTCAAAACAAGCCTCTCGCAATTATAGCTGGAGCAGGCCCCGGCCTCGGAATGGCACTCGCGTATAAACTCGCCGAAGAAAATTACGAAGTCATCGCACTATCCAGATCACAGCCCAAGGAAAAGACTGAAAATCCGAATATTCACTTCAAACAAATTGACCTTAGCAATAAAGCTTCTGTCGAAAACGCGACACGCCAGTTTGTAGATGAGTATGGCCCTCCAAAAGTTATTATTCACAACACGGCACAACTTGTGATCAAACCGTTTCTTGAAACCCAAGCAGAAGAATTCTCCGCGACTTGGGACGCTATGGTGCACTCCGCAGTAAATATTTTTCAGGCAACACTTCCCCATATGCTTACGGCAGGTGAAGGAACGGTTATTGTAACAGGCGCAACGGCCAGTTTACGCGGTGGTAAAAATTTCTCGACCTTTTCTTCTGCAAAGTTTGCCCTGCGCGGCCTCACCCAATCTCTTGCCCGCGAATTCCAACCCCAGGGCATTCACATTGCTCACGTCATCTTGGACGGCATCATCAATACGAATAAAAGCCGAAAACTTCACGGACTAGATCAAGCACGGATGATGAAAGCCGAGGATATTGCTCAAGCCTATTGGCACATTATCCAGCAACCCAAATCAGCATGGAGCCAAGAACTGGACCTTCGCCCCTATCAGGAAAGCTTTTGATGCAGACTGAGAACCTCATTATCGGTGGCGGCTTAAGTGGTCTGTATCTGGCGTACCAGCTGACCCAAAGGGGAGAAGACTTCCTTCTGGTCGAAGCCAGAGATCGGCTAGGCGGACGCATAGACAATCACCGAGGAGTAGATTTGGGACCAACCTGGTTTTGGCCCGGTCAGCACCGCATAGCAAAATTGGCAAAAGAACTCGGTATCACCGCCTTTGAACAACAAAACAAAGGCGACATCCTCTATGAAGATCCAAACGTTCAATCTGAACGCATCCCTTCTCAGCAATACCAAATGACTTCCTACCGTTTAGAAGATGGAACCTCGCGTTTAATCGAAGGTCTTGCTACAGAAATCTCGACAGATAGGATATTATTAGGTCATCATGTAACGGCTCTATCCCATACCAATAACGGGATAGAAGTGCGCCTTAAGACTTCAAACAATACCAGCCCCATTACAACAAAAAGAGTTTTTCTTGCTCTTCCTCCGAGACTGATTGCACAGCACATTACCTTTACTCCAACACTGGATGAAGAAGCCCTCGGAAAAATGACTTCCATCCCGACCTGGATGGCGGGACAAGCCAAGGCTGCTATCCAGTTTGAGACCCCATTCTGGCGCGATCACAAACTATCCGGCCAAGCCTTTAGTCGTCTGGGTCCCTTGGTGGAGATACACGACGCCTCTGCTGCCGAAGATGCGCCCTACGCTCTCTTCGGCTTTATTGGCGGTACACCAAGGCAGCGTAAAGAGATCGGCGAAATAAAACTCAAACATCTTATAAAGCAACAAATTGAACGTCTTTATGGAACCGATACCCCAGCGCCGTTAGAGATTAC
The DNA here is from genome assembly GCF_042682825.1 of Kiloniella antarctica. Lineage (NCBI taxonomy): Bacteria > Pseudomonadati > Pseudomonadota > Alphaproteobacteria > Rhodospirillales > Kiloniellaceae > Kiloniella > Kiloniella antarctica. The sequence goes on along the minus strand of NZ_JBHUII010000003.1, from coordinate 47,717 downwards.
AATCAAGGACTGGAGCACAGATCAATTCACAGCAACCAAAGAGGATATGGAACCATTACAAAGCCATCCCAGCTATGGCTTACCAAAAGCTTTGACTAACTTGTGGAATAATCAACTGATATTAACAGGCACTGAGGTTGCAAGTTCAGAGGGCGGTTACCTCGAAGGCGCTCTGATCGCAGCAGATGATGCAATCGCCCATATCACATAGTATATCATAAAAAAGGAGAAGCACGGAACTTCTCCTTCGTAAAAAACGATCAAATCAGAACTCTGACCATGAATGACCGTTAGGCTTCACCGAGGGTGATTTTTTTCTGTTGCTCTTTTTTAAGCTGCTTCGACCCTCGACGTCTTTCAGCCATAGAAGCCACGTCACCACCGATATGATTAATACCGCGTTTTTCAGAGAGGACGATCTGCTTTTCGCGCTCTTCAAAACGTTTTCTCTGCTCTTCGCTCAGGTTCCCATAACAATGATGACAGGATATTCCTTTAAGATAGTGAGGGCTATTTTTGTCTTCTTCTGTAATGGGCATCCGGCAAGCAAAACATTGGTCATAAATGCCTTTTTCCAAGTTGTGTTTCACAGCAACCCGGCTATCAAAAACAAAGCACTCGCCTTCCCAGAGAGATTCTTCCTCAGGGACTTCTTCGAGATATTTTAATATTCCACCCTCGAGATGGTAAACCTCGCCAAAGCCCTGTTCTTTGAGATAGGCGGTTGATTTTTCACACCGGATCCCGCCGGTACAGAACATCGCAACCTTTTTGTCCTTCGCATCCCCAAGGTGCTCTTCAACATAGGCTGGGAATTCACGGAAAGTTGCAGTTTTCGGGTCGATTGCATTTTTAAACGTCCCGATCCCGACTTCGTAATCATTGCGAGTATCGACCAAAACCACGTCCGGGTCGGAAATCAACGCATTCCAGTCTTTGGGTTTTACATAAGTCCCGACGATATGGTTGGGATCAATGCCTTCGACCCCCATGGTTACGATCTCTTTTTTGAGCTTAACCTTGGTTCGGTGGAAGGGCATTTCATCGTGGGATGATTCTTTGGTGACGACACCTCTCAGGCGCTCGTCGGCACGAATATAAGCATGAAGAGCATCGATGCCTTCTTGCGATCCAGCGACGGTACCGTTAACACCTTCACGTGCCAGTAACAAGGTACCTTTGATACCATGTTCCGTCATGAATTTCTGAAGAGGTTCACGGAGACTTTCAAAGTCTTCCAATACGGCAAAATGGTACAGTGCCGAAACGATAACTTTAGACATTTTTCTTCCTTGTGCGGGCTGGAACGTAAAACCAGAGCTACAAATATGTGGCGGCTATATAACAAAGTGCCTCAACGAGATCAAGCCAAGTCTAAATAGAACCACATCGGAAATGTTCTAATTCAAAAACGTGCTAAAGGTGTCATTAGCATTAAAGACCAATTTGCGCCCTTTTGGCCGCGCACAATTCACAGATATTTTTTCAATCCGGTCAACTTTGGGATTATAACGTCTTTTCCCCGTGTCATAAAACCGCTGCATGGAAAACACTCTGCTCTGCCCCGCGAGGAACGTCGATTGCTCAGGTTCATGCCAAAACCCCTGAGCCCCGTTAATCATGATAATACAGCCCTCGATGTCCCGACTGTCTTCGCTTTTAATAGCAACGCTGGACTTACTCAAAGCTGTGAGCTTAAAGTCAAAGTCGCCGTCTCCCCCCTGGCAGCCGCTCAACAAAGATACGCTTAAGGTGAAGAAAGCATAAGGCAGCAAATTACATCGACTAAATATCATCATGATTTTTTAACTTATACCCCCAAAAGTAGAACACTATCTAAAATAAGATAAAAGCAACGTCCAGATCTTTCATCTTGCATTTTAGAGATATTATGAACGCTTACTCCCACCTTTCGACAAAGACGGATCTAGGCGAAGCAACAAGAATATGTAGATAGAAATTCGCCTGTTTAAAATTATTTTTACAGGATTATCGGTTGCTTTTAATTTTTGGAAAGAAACTGCGAGACTGCATTAAAAATTTGTTAAATTTCCACTGCTATCAAAAACTTGAACACTAATCTTAGGACGAGAACAGCTAACAGATATTGCACCGATTTGATCCACTCTACGATCAAACTGTCTATGGCCAGTACTATAAAACCTCGTTAGAGAAAACATCCGACTCTCACCAGCGGCAAAGGCCGATTTTCCTGGTTCGTGACGAAACCCTTTGGAGCCATTGATCAGAATATCACATCCCTGAATATCTTTTAATCCTTGGTTTTTAATTCCGATATTAGACTTGGTTATTGAAATCATTTTAAAGTCATAATTGTTGTGCTCTTCATCACATCCGGAGATCACCAGAAGGAGAGGTAAAAACAGATAACCAAATTTACAGATTTCCATAATTTATAATGATAATTTGGTCAATAATTGTCAAACTTATGATTACAAGAAAATCTTGTATTGTGCTCAAGCAAACAGGCAACATACTTAAACGGAACATTGTTACTTATAAGAGATAAAAATGTACATCCGCGAAATGGCTCTGTCCGATCATCCTCAATTAATAGAGCTTTTTAGCTGCACGCCTGGTGTCACTCTGCGCGAGGCAGATTCAAAAGAAGCAACGACAATTTATCTGGATCGAAATCCTGGCCTCAGCTTTGTTGCGGAATCGCAGGGTAAAATTATCGGTTGTGTCATGTCTGGTCACGACGGTCGTCGAGGTTATCTTCAACACCTCATCGTCTCCCCCACTGCACGCAATCAAGGTTTAGGAGAAAAGCTGTTTCAACGATGCCTATCTGCCCTAGCAAATATTGGCATCGATAAGACACATATATTTGTCTTTAAAGATAATAGCCTAGCAAACACGTTTTGGACGGCAAAAGGATGGTCTCTACGTAAAGACATAAATCAGTACTCTTATACCCATTCCGGTGATGAGAACGCCTAAAGAAGCTGAAGCCAAAATCAGAGACAAAGGATAGAGAAGTGGTCGCCCACTCCTCTATCAACCCCGAATATCAAATTTTGGAATAATCGATCGGTTGGTTCTTATCTAGCATACGTGCTATAGGCGGCATCGGATATTTAAGCCCTGTCGCACAGTTATAAAGAACGGCTCGATCTGTCGATTTGATACGACCATCAACCAGGGACTGTTTGTAAGCGGCATAGGTCGCAGCCCCTTCAGGACAAAGTAAAACACCCTCTACCCGCGCAGCTTCCGCCTGAGCATTGTCAATCGCCTCATCCGTCACCGCGATGGCAAATCCGCCACTTTCCCTAACAGCTCTCAAGATAAGGAAATCACCAACCGCTATTGGCACCCGAATACCTGACGCATGCGTAAAGGCATTTTCCCACAATGGCGCATGCTCAGCACCCTCTTCGTAAGCTTTTACGATAGGCGCACATCCAGTGGATTGCACAGCGATCATTTTAGGACGTTTTGATCCAATCCAACCAATTGCTTCCAGCTCTTCAAAGGCCTTCCACATACCAATAAGACCTGTCCCACCACCTGTCGGATAGAAAATAACATCAGGAACTTCCCAACCTAACTGTTCGGCTAGTTCAAGTCCCATGGTTTTCTTACCTTCGATCCGGTAAGGCTCTTTTAAAGTAGAACAATCAAACCACCCAGTAGGCTCTTTCCCTTCACCGACGATTTTACCGCAATCATTGATCAAGCCATTAACGCGGTAAACTTTACCTCCTTGGTACTCAATCTCAGAAACGTTGACTTCCGGCGTATCATCTGGGCAAAAAATCGTGGTTTCAATACCAGCATGTGTGGCATAAGCAGCCATAGCCGCCCCAGCATTACCATTTGTTGGCATCGCCAAACGCGTTATTCCAAGTTCCTTTGCCATGGCAACAGCCAGTGCCAGCCCTCGGGCTTTGAAAGACCCTGTTGGCAAACGTCCCTCATCTTTGACAATAAGCTCTCCCCCTTTTCCAGCCAGTTTTCGTAAAGGAATCAAAGGCGTCATCACTTCTCCAAGGCTCACAATGTTTTTTGTTTCCCGAACTGGAAGAAATTCTCTGTAACGCCAAAAACCACCGGGACGTTTTGCCAGTTCTTCCTTTGTCACAGCGTTAGACAAAGCCTTAAGATCATAACGCACAAGAATTGGCTTTCCGGCAGGAGACAATCCATGAAGTTGATTAGCAGGCAGGATCTCTCCCGTGTAGGAACACTCTAGGTGGGTGACAAAGTTAGGAAAATCGTTCTCTACTGCCGGGTCCAAAATAAAACGTTGTGACATTACCTTCTCCCAAAGATGATCTTCTAGCATAAGCCAGATTTGTATCTAATTTCATTTTAAAGAAATCATGCCGGGAAGGCTTAACAATTAAAAGCTTTGTCATTTTATTTAACCAACAACATAAAATTTTCTTAAGTTGAGAGCTTCAAAAACTTACCTCGACAACATTGATCATCAGACTTAACAAATTATAATTTATTGATTTTTCAACACTAAAATATAAAGGTATTTAAAATTTCACATAATACATAAGGTAAGAAATATCTCGTTTAGGCATCACTATTAGTTTAACTTAATATGATTGCATGTAAGAATAACTAAATTGACCCATAAAGCATTACAGAAAAATAGAGGTAATCTATGAATATGACCAAAGGGTTGAGCCTTCGTTCTATGGAGATATTTGTAACCGTCGTCGAAAAGGGCAGCATGTCTGAAGCCTCAAAGCACTTAAACATGACGCAATCGTCTATATCCCAGCACATTTCTAATCAAGAGCGGTTATTCTCCACCACTCTTTTTGATCGAACAGTTAGACCTCTGGCGCCCACACCCGCCGGGCATACTTATTTTCAATATGCACAGCAAGTTCTGGATCAAGTTGGCATCATGTGGAGCACTTTACAGAAAATCAACATTGTTCCGCTCAATCAAATTCGGATTGCTGTGATTGACACACTTGCCGATACGCTCGTGCCCGAACTTACCTACAAAATTGGTCAAATATTACCAAAAGGTAGTATTAAAATAACAAGTGGGCAGACAGACGATCACCGCGATGCCCTTTTAAACAGACGCACTGACATCATCATTACCATGGACCCTATGATAGATGTCGACAATATGGAACGCCATCCCCTTTACCGTGAACCTTTTTTGATGGCTTTGCCCGAAAACTCTCCTTATCAAGCCGATGATATTGAACAACTTTATGACAAGTTACCCTTTATCAGATACAGCCCCAAGTTGCCCATCAGTCGCCTCATAGAACAACACCTGAGACGCCTACGCTTAAATATCCCACATCGTTTTGAACTAGATACGACCCGGGCAATCATGCCTTTAATCGCTGCGGGCCGTGGCTGGACACTAACAACACCGACAGGATTGCTTGATAGTCGACACTCTCTGAAAAATGTAAAAATAATCCCCCTTCCTTTTACAAATTTTCATAGAGACATCTCTCTCGTAGCGCGCAACAAGGAGCTTGGTAAATTGCCGAAAGAACTCGCTCACCTTTGTAAAAAGCATCTCAAAAACGTTGCTCTCGCAGAAATAACAAAAAAAATGCCCTGGGTTATTGAGGAAATAAAATTCTTTTAAGTTTCATAAAAACAGATGTTAAGAATTTAGCGACTCACCCCAATAACACACAACATAATTGTAATAATAAAATAAATACCAATTTATATGTGAAATAACTTGTAAATACGAATTTGATGATACATATGTGCGTAAATACATTCCTTCAGATAACTTTCGAGTGACCTCGTTATGACCAAATCTCATCTACAAAAATTACTATCCGTCGCCACGATTGTGGCAACATTTCTTGGACTTTCTTATACACAAGCAAGCGCTGATAACGACAAAGACCTGTTAACTGAAATCAAAGAACGTGGAACCATATTGATTGGCCTTGAGGCCACTTATCCTCCTTTTAATTATCAGGACGAAAACGGAAAACTCGTTGGGTTCGAAGTTGATGTCGCAAAAGCACTCGCCGAACGACTTGGTGTAAATGCCGAATTTGTACCAACAAAATGGGACGGCATGCTTGCAGGCCTTGAAACAAAACGCTTTGACATCATCACAAATCAGGTAACCATTACCGAAGATCGCCAGAAAAAATATGACTTCACACAACCCTATACCGTGTCAGGTATTCAGGTTATTACCCGTAGTGACAAACAAGACGACTTCAAAACCCCAACTGATCTCGCGGGTAAATATGTCGGCGTGGGTTTGGGCAGCAACTATGAAGAATGGTTATCAGAAAACGTTCCCGATGCTGAAGTATCAACTTACGATGACAATGCCACAAAACTTCAGGACTTGCTTGTCGGTCGTCTGGACGCCTTCTTGAATGATCGCTTGGCAGCTGCCTATCTATTGAAAAATTCTGGTGGTAAAGTTGTTGCTGCGGGAGAACCTTTTGACAAACAACGCATGGGCGTGGCTTTACGCAAGGGCAACGAAACACTTCTTCAAGCACTTAACAAAGGCCTTGATGAATTACGCGCTGACGGTACTTTGGCTGCTATCTCTCAGAAATGGTTTCAACTAGACGCGACGAAGTAACACTCTTAATGATAGCACTTCGGATAATACCATGGATGTCATGATCGATTTACTACTCGGCGCAGTTCCCTTTTTACTTAAGGGAACTGCGTTTACCGTAGGACTTAGCGCCGGATCTATGGTACTCGGTCTCTCATTGGGTTTCGTTATTGCTTTTATGCATTTATCACCCTCAGTATTTCTTAAGTGGCCTGCGATGTTTTTCGTGTCATTCATCCGTGGTACGCCACTTATTGTACAGTTATTCCTTATTTATTATGGCCTTCCAGAATTTGGTATTCGGCTTAACCCGATCCCTGCAGCTCTTTTAGGCCTTAGCCTGAATGTAGGCGGCTACACTGGTGAGATTCTGCGTGGCGCAATTGCATCAGTTGATAAAAGTCACTGGGAATCAGCTTATTCAATAGGCATGACGCCTGCCCAAGCTATGCGGCGCTCTATCCTACCTCAGGCAATTCGCATTGCTCTGCCCGCAATTGGCAATACTTTCCTCAGCCTGTTGAAAGACACTGCAATAGCAGCAACAATTCAAGTACCAGAATTATTTCGACAGGCACAACTTATCTCTGCAAGAACTTACGAAGTCTTCGCCATGTACTTAAGCGCGGCGGCTATCTACTGGATACTTTCTACGGTGATATCCAGATTTCAGAGTAAAATGGAAAAGCGATCCAATCGCCACCTTCGGGCTAATTAATATGACAAACACAAACACCATGATCGAAGTAACCGGGCTCAAAAAATCCTTTGAGGACAATCACGTCCTCTCAGATATCAATCTCAAGGTAAAAAAAGGCGAAGTTCTTGCCATTATTGGTCCGAGCGGATCAGGGAAAACCACCTTACTGAGATGCTTGAATTTTCTAGAAACACCAAATGCTGGTAAGGTACGTATTTCTGATATCTCTATCGATACGGCTGTTGATGTCAGAAAACAAAAACGTGCAATACGCGACTTGCGTCAACGCGCTGGATTTGTCTTCCAGAACTTCAATCTCTTCCCCCACAGAACCGTTTTGGAAAACATCATAGAAGGCCCCGTCATCGTCAAGAAAGAAGAAATTAACGAAGCTGAAAAACGCGCACGAAAATTTTTAAAAAAAGTTGGTTTAGCAAATAAGGAAAATGCTTACCCTTCAGCGCTTTCTGGTGGACAACAGCAGAGGGTAGCCATCGCGCGTGCCCTTGCAATGGAACCAGAAGTTGTCCTTTTTGATGAACCGACCTCTGCCTTAGACCCAGAACTTGTTGGCGAAGTTCTGTCAGTCATTCGTGATCTTGCAAGCGAGAAACGCACCTTGGTTATCGTAACTCATGAAATGGCTTTTGCCAGAGATGTTGCTGACCGTGTTATTTTCATGGCCGATGGACAAATTGTTGAAGAGGCCCCTGCAAAGGAGCTTTTCTCTTCACCCAAACGAGAAAGAACCAAAAAGTTTTTGAAAAAAATTCTTCAAGAAACATAACAGATATTTGTTAAATACAGAGGATAGTTCACTTATAACATCTCTATGGCTTCCATTCCGCTGCCAGGATTCCATAACAAATCTCATCCCACCAACTCCCGTCTTCGCGGGGGATACATTGCTTGAAAAGTCCCTCTTTCCTCATACCAACTTTTTCCATTACCCTACAAGAAGCCTTATTCTCCGGGGTCGCCTTGGCAATAATCCGGTGTAATTCCATAGTGCCAAAACCAATTTCGATTAGCTTTTTAGCAGCTTCGCTGGCATATCCTAGGCCCTGACAAGACGGCAAGACCAACCAACCTATTTCCCAAGTACGCTCAGCAGTCCAGAGGTGAAAAGTCATCTCTCCAACAATTGCACCAGTCAATTTATCTTCAAGGATGAAGTCTTTAGGACTATCAGAGCTCGACTTCGAAACATATTCTTTATGCTCTTCATCGTTAAATACGCCTGATAACGTCCACTTTCTCAAAATAGGGTCTTGGCTCATTCGAAGAGTCTCAACAAGGTCTGTCAAACGATATTGACGAATACGAAGTCTCTCGGTTTCAAACGGAAGGCATTTTAAAAAAGTATTTATATCTGTCATGAAATTTTGCTAAATACTCAAAAGAAAAATTAAAATTGTTTGCCCCACTCTATCTTAAAACTCCAAAAGCACAATAATTTCAAAAATGGCTTAATTGACTTCAATCACACGTTAATTTCTCAGCAGCAGTAAAATCATCATGTCCTCAAATAAAGCCAATCACAAAAAATCATTTAAAATCATTAACCACTCTACTATATCAATGTACTATAGTTACGTTAGGCAAACGCAACACCAAAGGAAAAGTAATGGCCTATACCGCTGAGCGAGCAGACACCACCGATATCATTTGGTCATACATTCGAAAAGAAGCCAAAGAGATGATGAAAAAGGAACCCGTCCTTTCCGGTTTCCTACAATCGACAATGCTCAGCCACAGGTGTTTGGAAGAAGCCATAAGCTTTCTATTAGCTGAAAAGCTTGGCAACAATGCCGTGCCAGCACAACTTCTAGGTCAAGTTTTCGAAGAAGCGTTTGAAGCGGATCCTTCAATTGCAGTTTCAATTCGCGCAGACATTTTGGCGGTATACGAGCGTGATCCCGCCTGTACATCGCATCTAGAACCACTTTTATACTTCAAGGGTTTCCATGCCTTGCAATGCTACCGCCTAAGTCACTGGCTTTGGAATAACGACAGGCAGGCTCTTGCCCTCTTCTTACAAAATCGAATTTCTGAAGTCTTTAGCCTTGATATCCACCCTGCCGCCCGCATTGGTAAGGGCATCATGATTGATCACGGCACTGGTGTTGTCATTGGTGAAACCACGGTTATTGAAGATAACGTCTCTTTACTCCAAAACGTGACTCTTGGAGGAACAGGTAAAGGCACTGGTGATCGGCATCCTAAAATTCGCCAAGGGGCATTGATCTGTGCTGGTGCAAAAATTCTGGGCAATATCGAAATTGGAGAATGCGCAAAAGTTGGTGCAACTTCCGTTGTTCTTGAAGACGTTCCCGCCCACTGCACAGCGGTTGGCGTTCCGGCTAAAATCGTGGGAAGCTGTTGCCCGCAACCAGCCCGTGAAATGGATCAAAGTCTCCCCAGACTTGATTAATCTACATCAGCCGATTTATTACTAAGGCACTATTATTAAGACAGGCCGAGCGTTTCATACGTTCGCCTGTTTTAGTATTTCTAGATAAACTTTTTAAACATCTTGGTTTGATCAAACAGTTCTTCCAAAGTTTTCATTCTGCTCTTGGTCTCTTCCCAGGTATTCGTTTGGACCGCAGCAATAATGGCCTCTACCAAAAATAAGGTCACCACGAGAGAGTCCCAAGCAGAGGGCACTTCAATCCGGCAGTTCAGGCTATAAGCAGAAAGCTTCGCCGCAGGAGAGCCCCATTGATCGGTAAAGAGGATTAGTTTTACGCCGCGTGATTTCGCCACTTCTGCCAAACGAAGAATATCGTGCTCATACCGCCTGATATCAAAGGCAACCAAAACATCCCCTTCTTTCATATTCAAGACATAGTGCGCCCAGGTATTTGAGTTTGGCGCAACCAAAGTCACGCCAGAGCGCATGACCTGCATATGGGTGAAAAAATTGTCTGCCATGGAACGGGTAATACGTCCTCCAACGACGTGGATCTCTCGATCCATATCAGAGAGAAGAGAAACAACGGCATTAAAATCTTCTGGATTTATCTGGCGTAACGTTTGGCGCATGTTTTCCATCACCGAATCAGCAAAACGATTCAAGATATGCGTATCGGGAACGTTCTGGGCCCAGAGCTCATGTTTAGCAATCGGATTTGAAATTGTAGCTTTAAGCTCAGTGCGTAACTGGGCTTGCATTTGAGGAAAACCAGAAAACCCCATTTTTCGCGCCATCCGTGCCACAGTCGGCGTAGAAACCCCCGATGCCTCGGCCACATCGGTGATGCTTCCCAAACCAGAAACTGGATAATCTTCCAACATGGCATTTGCCAACTGTCTTTCGGCTCTTGTTAAGTTATCAAACTTATTCCGAATGCGCTCTGCGACAGTAAGGTTTTGATTTTCATCCATTTTCAGATTTTCTATTTCCTGCGGAAGTTTGCGCCCATAGCCAAAAGTTTACGCGCGAATAGACTGATAAAGCCAATAGATTGATAAAGAATGACCACTCTAAACACAAATGAAGAAATATCTCCACTAAATAATATTCTGAAATTATCTTTTCAGAAAATATCTTGACTTTTTTTTTGGTTCTGAAAATATAATTTCAAAAATATCAAAACAAAAGCACCAGGGGTATAGTTATTGTCGAGTAAGTTAACAAAATCCGCAGGCGAATCATCAGCTGATAGTGTGGTTAAGACAACCAACCTGTCTGGTGATGGAGAATTCGTTATCGTCTGTGAGCATGCATCGAACTATATACCACCAGAATACAACAATCTTGGCCTTGAAGACGACGTGTTGAAAAAGCACATAGCATGGGACCCAGGTGCACTTGCTGTCGCACAAGCTCTATCAAAGAGTTTGAACGCTCCGCTTGTGGAACAGTGCATTTCCAGATTAATTTATGACTGCAATCGTCCTCCTGAAGCTCATAATGCGATGCCGGCTCAGAGTGAAATCTTTAAAATTCCTGGAAATTGTCACCTTTCCCCAAAAGAGCGCGACGAAAGAATTAATAAAATTTACGTGCCTTTTCGCAAGGCTCTCTCCTCTTGCCTCGACCAAAAGATTTCTGAAGGACACAATCCTGTAATTATTACAGTCCATTCTTTTACCCCTACATATAAAGGGGTGAAACGAGATGTCGAGATTGGGTTCCTTCATGATCAGGATGATCGATTTGCAAAAGCCTTAATTAAATCATTTGCACTCGCAACTGACGATTATGATTTACGCTTGAATGAGCCATACGCACCCAATGATGGGGTAACTCATACTTTAACAGAGCATGCTTTACCACGTGGGCTGATGAACGTTATGCTTGAAATACGAAATGACTTAATTTCTGATATAAAAAGCCAACAAGAAGTAGCCACCCTATTGGTTCAGGCAATTATTCAGGCCAAAAACAGTCTTGGGATACCTAGCAGCCAAACAGCTCCCATAACAAAACCGATAATAACGGGAAACTGAAATGCCCAATATAATAAAATCCTACGTCCGGGGCGTAGATGCACTAAACAAGTTTACAGGGCTTGTCACGATGCATCTAATTTTCTTGATGATTGGCCTACTTCTTTATTCATCCATCTCAAGAACAATATTTGATACGCCGATAAACTCAGTTGTGACTATCTCCCAATTCCTGATGTCTGCCTATTATCTTCTTGGTGGTGGGTATTCCATGCAACAGGATGCTCATGTGCGTATGGATCTTTTCTATAGTCGCTGGTCTCCAAAAGGCCAAGCAGGCGCAGATGCGTTCACCTCGATTTTCCTCGTGTTTTATCTCGTCGTACTTCTGATTGGTGCCATCTCAAGCACGGTTTACACAATCGAGGTTGGGCAAAAAACGCGTACATTGATTCAATACCCGTTAGCTCCCATCAAAATAATTATGACATTGGGAGTCGTCCTTATGCTTTTACAAGCAACTGCAACGTTTTTTAAAGATCTGGCAAAAGCCAGAGGGGTAACACTGTAATGAGTTATGAATTAATCGCATTACTGATGTTCTCGACCATGATGGTCATGATGCTAACTGGTCAACGCGTCTTTGGTGCGATCGGGTTTGTTGCAGCTATTGCAGCTCTCTTCCTGTGGGGTGAAGGCGGTGTAGAGATGCCTTTTACCGCCGCGTCAAAGTTAATGAGTTGGTATCCGCTGCTTACTCTGCCTCTTTTTGTATTTATGGGTTACATGCTATCAGAATCTGGTATTGCTGGCGACCTTTACAAGATGTTTCACGTCTGGATGGGGCCCATCCATGGCGGGCTCGCAATTGGCACCATATGCCTTATGGTACTGATTTCAGCGATGAATGGACTGAGTGTAGCCGGGATGGCTATTGGCGCCACCATTGCTCTCCCCGAAATGTTACGCCGGGGATACGACAAGGTTATGGTGACAGGTGTCATTCAAGCAGGGAGTTCTCTTGGCATCCTCGTTCCGCCAAGTGTTGTGCTGGTTCTTTATGGTATGATCGCGCGTCAACCCGTTGGTCAACTATGGTTAGCTGGTGCGGTTCCTGGCTTAATGCTTGCTGTGATGTTTGTTGTGTACATTGTTGTCAGATGTCGCTTACAACCAGAACTTGGCCCTGTACTTCCAAAAGAAGAGCGTAATATTCCTTTAGGCGAAAAGCTCTCTCTTTTAAAAGCTGGTATCCTCCCTCTTTTGATCTTTGTTTTCATGACAGGATTTTTTGTAGCGGGTGTAACCAGCCTGGTTGAAAGTTCTGCCGTTGGCGCCACAGCCGCCATGCTTGCCGCGATCTTCAGAAGACGTCTAACGTTTAAGGTTCTCGAAACAACAATACGGCAGACACTGGGCATCAGCTGTATGTTTATGTGGATCATTCTCGCAGCCCTCGCCTTTGGTGCCGTTTTTGATGGCCTCGGCGCGGTCAAAGCAATTGAAAGCCTGTTTTTGGAGAAATGGGGCTTGAGCCCTTGGGAAATCCTCATCCTCATGCAGCTTTCCTACATCGTTATGGGGATGTTCCTCGATGACACGGCAATGTTGGTTATTGTTGCGCCACTCTACATACCGTTGGTCATTGCTCTCGGCTTTAACCCAATATGGTATGGCGTGCTTTATACAATTACAGTCCAGGTTGCCTATATGACACCGCCATTTGGTTATAACCTCTTTTTGATGAAAGCCATGGCACCGCCTGAAATTTCACTAATCGATATCTATCGCTCCGTGATTCCTTTTGTACTAATCATGATCTTCGCATTAGTGATTGTTATGTCGTTCCCTGAGATTGCTCTTTGGTTACCAGAGTACGTCAAAGCAAATTATACGGGATGACAAAGTATAAATTGAAACAGGAGGTTAAAATAAAAAAAACAAGTGAAGACTAAACGACACGAAACAACGAAAGAGCTTACACCAACCGGAATTCCTTCTGGTTATTAATGAGTATAAACAGGGAGTATCTTTACGATGACAAATAGACGCGAGTTTATTAAAAAGGCAGGCCTAGCCACTGTCGGTGCCGCGGGTGCATCAGCGTTAGCAGCACCAGCTGTTCACGCTCAATCCACGATCAAGTGGCGCCTTCAGACCTACGCAGGTCCTGCGTTGGGCGAGCATGTAATTAAACCTGCTATCGATGCTTTTAATAAAGCAGCAAATGGCGAAATGGTTATTGAACTGTTTTACGCTGATCAGCTTGTCCCAACAGGTGAGCTATTCCGCGCCATGCAAAAAGGCACTATTGATGCGGTACAAAGCGATGACGATTCAATCGCCGCACCAGTAGATGTCTCAATTTTCGGTGGCTACTTCCCATTCGGCACACGTTACAGCCTCGATGTTCCAGTTCTATTTAACCAGTACGGTCTGAATGAGATTTGGGAAGAAGCTTATAATGAAGTTGAAGGCGTTAAGTGGCTTTCAGCTGGTGCATGGGATCCATGTCACTTTGCGACAAAAGAGCCAATTCGTAGCCTTGAAGATCTAAAAGGCAAGCGTGTATTCACCTTCCCAACAGCGGGCCGTTTCTTATCACGCTTTGGCGTTGTTCCTGTAACACTGCCATGGGAAGACATTGAAGTTGCCATGCAGACAGGTGAGCTCGACGGGATTGCCTGGTCAGGTATCACCGAAGATTACACTGTTGGTTGGGCTGATGTGACCAAGTACTTCCTCACCAATAACATTTCCGGTGCATGGTGTGGTTCTTTCTTTGCCAACGAAGATCGTTGGAATGAAGTTCCTGAGCACTTGAAAACTCTTTTCAAACTTTGCATGGATAGCTCTCACTACTACCGTCAACATTGGTATTGGGGTGGCGAAGCACAACTTCGTACCGAAGGTACTAAGCTTGAGCTTACAACTATTCCTGATGAAGAATGGGCGACTGTTGAAGCAGAAGCTTACAAATTCTGGGATGAAGTTGCAGAGCAAAGCCCACGTTCAAAGCGTGTTGTTGACATCCTTAAGAAATACGCAAAAACAATGGAAAAAGCTGGTAAACCTTACCGTTACAGTTAATCCATCATACGAGGTCACAGCCCGAAGTTCGGGCTGTGGCACCTTTACCTAATAACACCACTAAATAAGAGTTAAACCAATGTCCGGTAACCTTTCCTTTGAAGATCTAAAAAAAGCCGTTTCCAGCGGTGAGATTGATACTGTTCTTGTTTGTCTTGTCGACATGCAAGGTCGCCTCATGGGCAAAAGGTTCCATGCGGACTTTTTCGTTAAGACTGGCGCCTCAGAAACCCACAGCTGCAACTATCTCCTCGCAACTGATATGGAGATGGAAACAGTCGACGGTTATAAATCTACAAGCTGGGAAGCAGGTTATGGTGATTACACCATGAAGCCTGACCTTAGCACTTTAAGACGCGTTCCATGGCTTGAAGGCACCGCCTTTGTCATGTGCGATGTTCTCGACCATGAAACCCATGCAGAAGTTCCCCATTCTCCGCGCGCAGTTCTCAAGAAACAGGTCGCCCGTTTGGAAGCAATGGGTATGAAGGCCTTTATGGCCTCAGAACTCGAATTCTATCTCTTTGAAAAATCTTACGAAGAGGTTCAAAAAGACGGTTATCATAACCTTGAAACCCTCGGAAAATATAACGAAGACTATCACATCTTCCAAACGACCAAGGAGGAAAATGTTATGCGCGCAATCCGTAATGGATTGCATGATGCTGGCATCGTTGTTGAATGTTCCAAAGGGGAAGCCTCTGCCGGACAGGAAGAAATTAACGTCAAATACGATGTCGCCCTAAATTCTGCCGACAACCATGCTTTTATAAAAAATGGCTGTAAAGAAATCGCTTGGCAAAAAGGTAAGGCATTAACTTTCCTCGCAAAATGGCACAATGATGCAGCGGGAAGTTCTTCTCACGTACACCAGTCTCTTTGGTCTGCAGACGGTAAAGAGTCACTGTTTCACGATCCCAAGGGTCAATACGGCATGTCAGATTTAATGCGGCAGTATGTAGCTGGCTTACTCCACAACGCCAGTGACCTGACCTATTTCTTGGCTCCTTACATTAATTCTTATAAGCGCTTTGCAGAAGGCACCTTTGCTCCAACAAAAGCAATTTGGAGTAAAGACAACCGCACAGCAGGTTATCGTCTATGTGGAGAGAACTCTAAAGCCATTCGTATAGAATGTCGTGTTGGAGGTTCCGACTTGAACCCTTATCTTGCCATGGCTGCTCTTCTTGCCGCAGGTATCGACGGTATTGAAAACAAACGCGAACTCGAAACAGAGTTTAAAGGCGATGCTTACGCTTCTGAAAGTGCTCGCTCTATTCCGAATACTCTTCGGGGCGCAACAATTGCCCTTAACAAATCAGAGATGCTCCGTGCGGCTATGGGGGATGATGTTGTTGAGCACTACACCCGCGCTGCAGAATGGGAGCAAGAAGAGTTTGACCGTTGCGTAACCGACTGGGAAGTATCCCGTGGTTTTGAACGCTCGTAAAACATCAGTTTTAGCGAACACTAACTAAGCGTCTGAGTAAGCCGTCTTCCCAAACAAAAATAAGCAAGCCAGACGTTAAACCCCCACTTTAATCAGTGGGGGTTTTCTTTTGGGATAAGTTAAAGCACTTTATAGAAAGCCATGGAGACTCAGGGTCGGAATCTTAGGCTATATCCGCGAATATATCATTATCGTCATTATCAAGATCCATGACAATCTTCGGTGAAAACCAGATATAAAAACAACTACCGACGCCCACACGTGAACGAACTTCTATTTCAGCTTCAAATCTTTGCAAAATACCATAACTCACAGACAAACCCAGCCCGGTGCCACTGTTAGAAAGGGTGAAGAAGGGATCAAATATGCGTGGAAGCACCGATGCTTTAATCCCACACCCATTATCACGTACGATAAAAAGTACCCCTCCATGCTTCCAATCCCGGGTTCGAATGGTAACCTCACCATTTTCTGAAATTGCATTCGTCGCATTTACAATTAGGTTGATTAATACCTGTTGGAATTGTTGATGATTACCGCCAACCACCCCTTTTGCCTTCAGGTCAAGCTTTAGCGTCACTTCTTTTTGTTCGAGATCATGTTGAACAAGAACCAAGGTATCCTCGACAACCTGATTGATATCAACGGGCATGGCATGATTTTGATAATCTGAGGGCCGTGAATACTGCAGTAAATTGTTAATGATCGCTCTTATTCGATAAACCTGTTGAATGATTAGGCGGGTCTCACGCTCCACTGTTGATGCATTCTCTCCCAACTCAGCAGTCATTAAATCCATATTACCTAAGATAACAGCGGTCGGATTATTGATCTCATGGGCGATCCCTGCCGTCAATTCGCCTATTGCAGCCAATTTCTCTTTAGCAACCAACTGTTCGCGAGTGCGCTCTAACAAATTAATGTTACGCTCCAAATCCTCTGTACGACGTTGAAGCTGGGCCGTACGTTGTCCCACCTTACGCTCCAATTCATCCGCATCGAGTTGAATTTGATCTCTTTGTTCTTGTAACTGATCGAGCAACGCATCGAACTGGTTGGCCAGTGTTGCGACTTCATCCCGAGCGTTAATCCAGCCTATACGAAGATCATCCCCCTTTTGCACACGGGAAATGACATTCGCCATCGCCTCAATGGGGATAAAAATGGATCTCGCAACCAGCATCGCAACCACGACGCAAAACAGAGTAATCGCTACAAAAAGCGCAAGAAGTTTTAACAATCCTTCGAGGTAAATATCTTTAAACGGGGCTTCAAGAAAGCCAGCGTAGAGCATCCCTACGCGATTTCCATTTACATCAACAATTGGCTCATAGGCGGAAATATACCACTCGCTGACAACAAAGGCTCGGTCAATCCAGCTTACGCCCTGATCCAAAACACGGGTTCTAACTTCTTCAGAAACCCTCGTACCTAAAGCCCGCTCGCCTGGTAGTTGTAAAATATTAGGAACATTGGTATTAATGCGCACATCTTCAATAAATACCGTTATGGTCCCAAGGCTATCCTCAGCTAAACTTCCCTTACTATAAACAGTATCGCGCAGACGATCGACAAAAGAGAAATCCTTATTCACCAAGACACCGCCAACGAGAAAGGCCTTAAGTTCACCAGCCTCATTTTTCAAAGGGTAATAACTATGTAAAACCATCCCCCGATCTTCAATCGATCGTTCGGTGGCTTTGGCGCGAGGTGTTGGGATAAGCGGGAGATAGACTTGCTTTGCCAATTCTGGATCAATTACGGTAAGTTCTTCGACATTAAAAATCTCGACACCGGTCGAAGGCCCCTCAGCTTTAGATCTTTCAAGGAGTGGACTTTTTTTAAATTCACAATGTCTATGTTGCCAATAATCGCACCCCTGAGAGTCGACAAGATAAACAAAGTCAAACCCTTCCTGATTTTTGAACTCTTTAAGCATGGGACTGATAGGAGCCGCCTCACTTCTTGATGAAAGTCGCTGTTCCAGCGCCTTCCGAAAAGAATGAGACTCTGCAAGAAGGGTAAGCTTTGAAAGGTAGTCATACTGAGCACGAAGAAAGGCTTCATGAGCAACAGATAAATCGCCTGTTACTTTCATTAACAATTGCCGGTAACTGATTTCATTGCTCCAAATATATGCCATTCCGATTACAGTGGGCATAACAATCGAAACCGGAAATAGTACCAACAGTAAGAGCTTATAACGAAGACTTTGAGTAACAAGGGCATAGAGACGCTTAATCATCACCTATACCATTTCCTCCGAGTATATTTTCATCTCGGTTAGTTTCATCTGGACTAATTTTATAGTCGTTGTTCTCAATACTGTGCCAGAGTTGAAGTTTACGTGTGAGTGTCTTGCGAGCAACACCTAATATTTCAGCCGCTTTGGTTTTGTTTCCATCTACTAAATCCAAAACCTTGCAGATGTGATCTTTCTCAACAGCTTCCAGATCCCACCGCGGAGAATACCCCATATCCTCTCTTTTCTCAGCAGGGCTCCCAGCTAATAATTCTTTGGGAAAAGTACCTAACAAAAAGCAACGCTCAATTAAATTCTTGAGCTCACGCACATTCCCCGGCCAGGAATACATTTCTAACTCATGAAAATCTTGTTGATCGAAAGGGATCGTTGACATTCCAAGCTGTGAAGCCAGCATACTGGAAAAGTGCTGAGCCAAAGGCATGATGTCTTCGCTGCGCTCTCGAAGTGCTGGTATGGAAACCTTGACCACATTTAACCTGTAGAAAAGATCAGCTCGAAAATTACCTCGATCTTTTTCTTTTTCCAGATTGCGATTGGTCGCAGCAACAATTCTTACATCTACCGGCGTTTCTCGTTCACTTCCAACAGGTCTGATCGTTTTTTCTTCAAGTGCTCTAAGTAATTTAGCCTGCATCATTAAAGGCATTTCAGAAATTTCATCCAAAAATAATGTCCCCCCATCTGCATAAGAAAAAAGCCCGTCCCTTGCCCTCTGCGCTCCCGTAAATGCTCCTTTCAGATGCCCGAAGAGCTCTGATTCAATTAATTCTGGAGATATCGCCCCACAATTTACTGGGACAAATGGTCCCTTTCGTCCACTTTCCTTATGAATGGCACTGGCAACCAGCTCCTTGCCCGTGCCTGTTTCACCCTCAATCAAAACAACGGACGGACTTGGTGCTATACGAGATATTAAATGACACAAATCAGTGAATAATCGACTTTGACCAATCATACCGTCAGCAGAATAAAAGTTATCGATACGACGTTGCAAAACAAAATTTTCGCGCATTAAACGGCGTTTTTCAACACAGCGTCGAACTGATGAAATCATCTGTTCCAACCGAAACGGCTTCAAGATAAAATCAGAAGCACCCACTCTCAAAGCATCAATCGCCTTATCGACATCAGCAAAAGCTGTCATGAAAATAATATCCGACTGCCAATCTTGCTCCACGATAGACTTGAGCCAATCAACGCCAGAGAGCCCCGGAAGGCAAATATCAACAACAAAAAGATCAAAATGAAATTTGGACCTTAATTCTTCGGCTTCTTCTGCTGTAGATGCAACTTCAACATGACTATAATCTTTAATTAGGGAGCGTTGTAAAAAATCACGAATACCCGGCTCATCATCAACGACAAGAATAGAATATGATGTCTCCCCCCCCTTTGGGGTCGAATGAACAGTCCTGCTCTGATCTGAATTTGTTTGTTTGGACGTATCAACAGCCTGCAATATTCGCATAATCCCTGCTTCCACTCTTTCCGTTTTTCTGTGATGTTTTCTCAAACACGCGAAGATATCCTCTTCTCCGAGCAACGCTATGAGCTTTTAAACACCTTGTATTATTTATATTTTTACTGCCTTAGCTAAAGCTTGTCACCCTTCCCGGCATATTCACAGCATCATAGTTTGATAATGATGCCCCGAGCATACACAGACAAAATGTCCCACTCATTTCATTTGCGTATCAATATGTCCCATATAAATAATTCAAATCACTTAATCAGAAAAACAAAATTGGCCAGTTCCTCTCAGCTAATAGGAAAAACAACTTATTGGCATGCCCTTTGCTCTTATAGAGCCAGGCTACAAGAAAAAAATTTCAAGAACAAAGCTTGCAGCTCCAAAACAGGGAAACCGTTTTATGAAAGACTCCAGTCTGGAATGAAGCGGCAAACTAAAAATAAATTTGAGGAGACAAAAAATTATGTCCGGTTTTATGGCCATGCTAGGCAAAGAGCGAATAATCGCAAAACCAGGGTTTAACCGATGGCTGGTTCCGCCAGCATCTATCGCAATACACTTATGTATTGGCTCGGTTTACGCATGGAGTATTTTTAACACTCCATTGGTTAAAGAGTTTGGTGTCGTCGCAGGCGCCGCAGATGATTGGAGCCTAAGTTCCGTTGTCTGGATATTTTCAACAGCCATCGTCTTTCTTGGTCTAGCTGCAGCTATCGGAGGAAAATGGCTTGAGAGAGTTGGACCTCGTGCTGTTGGCGTTCTTGCTGCTTGTTGCTGGGGTGGTGGCTTCTTAATAGGAAGTGTCGGAATTTCCACACATCAGCTTTGGTTAATATACCTCGGCTATGGCGCAATTGGTGGTATCGGACTTGGCCTCGCTTATGTATCGCCTGTAAGTACTTTAATAAGGTGGTTTCCTGATCGCAGAGGAATGGCTACAGGAATGGCCATCATGGGCTTTGGAGGCGGCGCAATGATCGGGGCCCCCCTTAAAACCTACTTACTAGGTGTTTTTTACCAAGCTCCTGAGTATCTTGGCAAAATCACAGATGTCGAGCTTATTACCGAAGGTGGACGCCGTTTTGCGCAAGTTGCTGGCAGTCAAGTTGAAGTCGTCATAGCTTCTGTTGCTGATATGGCTAAAATGCCATTAGCAGGTCCCGAAGGTGTCTATGTCGTAGGAACAGGAGACACAGGTGTTTCCGGTGTCTTTTTAACGCTCGGTATTTCCTATTTCATCGTTATGATCATCGCGGCTTTTTCATACCGCATTCCTGCCGTTGGCTGGAAACCTGAAGGATGGGTTGCGCCAACAGCAGATGAATCAAGCAAACGCATGATTACCAATGATGATGTCCATATTGACCAAGCAACAAAAACACCACAGTTCTATCGCTTGTGGATTGTTCTTTGTCTGAACGTTACAGCTGGTATCGGTGTCATTGGCGTTGCCAAAACGATGATGACTGAAATATTTGGATCGACCCTACCTGGCATTGTAGACGCAAACTTTGCAGCAACTTATGTCTTAATGATATCGGTTTTTAATATGTGTGGGCGCTTTATTTGGGCATCGATGTCTGATTTCATCGGTCGGAAAAATACATATCACTGCTTTTTCGTTCTCGGTATTATCCTATACCTTTCCATCCCACTTGTTGCCAACCAGGTCAGCGTAAACCCTGCCGTAATGTGGTTGGTCTTGTTCTATGCTGCAACAATGGTCATTTTCACTATGTATGGTGGTGGTTTCGCTACTATTCCGGCTTATCTTGCCGATGTTTTTGGAACCTTACATGTTGGTGGCATCCACGGACGACTATTAACCGCCTGGAGCACTGCCGGTGTACTTGGACCTTTTGCAATTACCTACCTACGTCAAAAATCTCTTGATGGGGCTTTGATAGATCTTGCAAACAAAATAGATCCCGCTGCTTTCCAAGCCAAGTTTGGGGCGGGTGTAGATAAGCTGCAAGAACTTATCGCAGGCAAAACAGTCACGATTACAAAGCTGATGGAGATTGCGCCAGAAGGAACCGTAGATCCGACACCAAGCCTCTACAACACGACCATGTACGCAATGGCAGCTTTATTGTTAATTGCGTTCTTTGCCAACCTTGGGGTCAAACGCGTGGACGGAAAACATCACGTACATAACACCCATCCTGAAGTTGCAGAAAATAATAAAAAAGCTGCTTAAAACAGAACATCTTGCCTAACGACTAAACCCCTGAAAGATAATTTCAGGGGTTCTTTTTTTGTCTATCTTATGATTTGAGCACCATTTTTACAAAACCAGTATCAATCGAGATCATCATCGTCAGATTCATAAAGAGCTTTAAAAGTAATTTCCACTGCCCTTCGTGCCCGCGTTTCCCACTCATCCCTTCTGGTCCATTGATCCTGGATAGTAATTCCGGGTTTACGCTTATCGCCATGAACCAACCTATTGCGTAGTTTGTTCATCCAGGTCAGCTCTTTCGGATCAATCCAAGTGAGATAAGTACCATGTTCTTTCATTTGAGCCTGAACGATTGAGGTCGACAAGATAATGGTTGCCGCCCATGCCCCAGCACAAAATGTTGCCTGGAGATCAATCATCAGTGCGCAAGCTTGTTCACTCGGTGAGCGAGAGCCATTCTGGCTATAATGTGTCTCTAAATCTTGAAACCAAAACCGACGATCAGACCAAACAATATCGCTTGGTAGCTCTAGCTGGTCCATACTACGGCCCTTCATCTAAGAAATTCAACGTAAGTATATGATACGGTTACTTTCGTGCCACACAATTAAATATCCATGATATTAATCAACGCAAGTCAAAAACAAAAAAGGGTCGCACAGAGTATCCCCTTTGCGACCCTTTTATATTTATCCGAAAAAATCTTATTCGAACTCGATAATCACCTGATCAACGATAAGACTGTCGCCTGCAGCAGCAGAGACTTTGGCAATAATAACATCCTTTTCAGCTCTGAGAATGTTCTCCATTTTCATCGCTTCAACAACAGCCAATTCTTCACCTGCTTTCACAGCTTGTCCCTCTTCCACAGCCACCGAAACCAGTAAGCCTGGCATTGGTGACAACAAGAATTGAGAAAGATCGGGCGGTAACTTCTCAGGCATCAAGGCATTATACTCAGCCAATCTGCTTTCAATAACCAACGCCTCAACGGTAAGCCCAGATAGTGTGAGTTTAAGCGATGGTCCACGACGATCTACTTGAACAACAGTCTCTTTTCCGTTTACTTCAGAAAAGAAAACGGGTTCGTGTGCCATCCAGTCACCTCTGACCAATGCTTCAAAACCTTCACCAGAGACAAGGTATCCATCATCTTGAAGATCAATAACCACCGGGTAGGCAGTCCGGTCCATGAACACAGTGAGTTCAACAGGGATATCTACCCCTTGGAATCCGTTAACATGCGCAGCCAATGCGGTTTGTTCAGACAAGTTGGTCTGAAGGACAGCTGCAACAGCCACCAGTAACTTGATCTCTTCTTCGCTGGCCTGAACACCTTGGAAGCCATCAGGAAACTCTTCTGCAATGTAATTTGTCGTCAAACGGCCTTCCAAAAAGCGATCTTGAGACATTACCGCAGAAAGAAAACCCATGTTGTGATTGATACCGCGAATATAATAGGAATCTAGCGCCGTTCGCATGCTTTCAATCGCGGTCGTACGGTCTGGACCATAAGTACAGAGTTTCGCGATCATCGGATCATAGAACATAGAAATCTCGGATCCCTCTTCCACACCCGTATCAACGCGGATCACAGGCCGACCATTGTATTCCTCATCAGACTCTGGTGCCTCATAACGAACAAGGCGACCAATCGACGGCAGGAAATTACGAAGAGGATCTTCTGCATAGACACGCGATTCAATCGCCCAACCTTCAAGCTTGACTTCATCCTGTGTGAGGGCAAGTTTTTCACCTGCAGCGACCCGGATCATCCACTCGACGATATCAATGCCTGTGATGAGTTCCGTTACCGGGTGTTCAACCTGAATACGGGTGTTCATTTCGAGGAAGTAAAAGTTTTTGTCCTTATCAACAATAAACTCAACTGTACCCGCAGAGTGATAGTTTACAGCTTGGCTAAGGGCCACAGCTTCAGAGCCCATTTTTGCTCTGGTTTTTTCATCAAGGAAAGGAGACGGCGCTTCTTCAATAACCTTCTGGTGACGACGTTGAATGGAACATTCTCGCTCACCAAGATGAATAACATTGCCATGTTTATCACCAATAACTTGGATTTCAATATGGCGCGGCTCTTCGATAAATTTCTCAATAAAGATCCTGTCATCCCCAAAACTTGAACGCGCTTCGTTCTGGGCGGAACGGAATCCCTCTCGTGCTTCGTCGTTGCTATAGGCGACCCGCATCCCTTTACCACCACCACCTGCGGAGGCCTTAATCATAACGGGATAACCAATACTACTTGATATTTCAACCGCTTCTTCAGCGTCCTTAATCAAGTCCATATGACCGGGAACGGTGCTAACTTTGGAAGCTTGAGCCAAGTGTTTGGACTCAATCTTATCACCCATCGCCGCAATAGCATTTGTAGGAGGGCCGATAAAAACGATACCAGCGTCGTCCAGCGCTTTCACAAAGCTTGAATTTTCAGATAAAAATCCGAAACCTGGGTGGACGGCCTGCGCACCAGTTTCTTTGCAAGCTGCGATAATTTTTTCAATTACCAAATAGCTTTCTGCAGAAGCAGCAGGGCCAATACGAACGGCTTCATCAGCCATTTTAACATGAAGCGATGACGCATCGGCATCAGAATAAACAGCAACCGTTTTTATACCCAGACGTTGGGCTGTACGGATGACGCGGCAAGCAATTTCGCCACGGTTTGCAATTAAAATTTTCTCAAACAAGGCCATGATATTAAGCCCCCTGATTTGTTAGTCACGATAATCTTGCGCTCGGTCCATTCGAAAGGACAGTCCGTCAAAATTACAGCGGCATGTTGCTATGTTTTTTCCAAGGATTTTGCTGTTGCTTGTTCTGAAGCATACGCAAAGCCTTTGAGACCCTACGACGTGTACCGTGAGGCATAATCACATCGTCGATAAAACCACGAGAGGCAGCGACAAAGGGGTTAGCAAATTTTTCACGATATTCTTCAGTGCGCTCCTCAATCTTTTCTGCATCACCAATATCTTGGCGAAAAATAATCTCAACGGCACCTTTGGGCCCCATTACCGCAATCTCGGATGTTGGCCACGCATAATTCACGTCACCTCGCAAATGCTTGGAGGACATCACGTCATAAGCCCCACCATATGCCTTACGTGTAATAACCGTAACCTTTGGCACGGTTGCTTCTGCATAAGCATAGAGTAGCTTGGCACCGTGTTTAATGATCCCATTGTACTCTTGAGAAGTACCCGGTAAAAATCCAGGAACATCAACCAAAGTTACCAATGGAATGTTAAAACAATCACAAAACCGGACAAATCGTGCAGCCTTGATAGAGGAGGCAATATCCAAACACCCAGCGAGAACCATTGGCTGATTGGCCACTATACCGACGCTCTCGCCATCAATACGCGCAAGACCGATTAGAATATTTCCTGCATATTCAGGCTGTATTTCAAAGAAATCACCATCATCAACCATCTTGATGATGAGTTCTTTCATATCATACGGTTTATTCGGATTATCTGGGATCAGGGTATCGAGAGAAAACTCATCCCGTTCCGCATAATCAGCCGTTGGTTTTGAAGGAGCTTTTTCACGATTAGATGATGGCAAATAACCCATGAAACGACGGAGCTCAAGCAGAGCTTCAACATCATTTTCAAACGCTAGATCCGCAACACCCGATTTACTGGTGTGAGTAATAGCCCCACCAAGCTCTTCCGCGGTTACTTCTTCATGGGTCACTGTTTTAACAACATCGGGACCCGTCACGAACATATAAGAGCTGTCCTTGACCATAAAGATAAAATCAGTAAGAGCAGGAGAATATACTGCTCCCCCCGCACAAGGGCCCATGATCATTGAAATTTGAGGAATAACACCTGACGCCATTGCATTGCGTTGGAAAATCTCAGCATAGCCAGCAAGAGAGTCCACACCTTCTTGGATACGGGCGCCTCCTGAATCATTAAGGCCGATGACAGGGGCACCGACCTCCATGGCTTTATCCATAACTTTCATGATCTTTTCCGCATGAGAAGCAGAAAGAGATCCACCAAAGACCGTAAAATCCTGGCTATACACAAAAACCAAACGCCCGTTGATTGTTCCATTGCCTGTTACGACACCATCACCAGGAACGCTTTGCTTTTCCATTCCAAAGTCGATGCACCGATGCTCGACGAACATATCCCATTCTTCAAAGGACCCTTCGTCCAAAAGAACGTCAATACGTTCTCGTGCACTTAATTTACCTTTGCTGTGTTGAGCTTCTACTCGACGCTCTCCACCGCCTGCTCTGGCTGCCTGTCGTTTTGCTTCCAGTTTTTGAATGATATCCTGCACGTGTTCCCCCACGTTGTTATATATGGTTATATTGGTGGCGCAGTTTTGCACTGCGATATAAACAGGACGTAATTGATAGCACGTAGGGTTAAGGGATACTAGTGCCCTGTAACGCGTCAGTCACGTATCAGACTTAAAAATTTCATTGCAGTGCGAAATTCTGTTAATATATTTACATGACGCTCTTCAGCCTCTTCATCAACGCCCCAACGTTGGTGCTGAAATTTTTCATGCAAAAGCACGGCTTCTTGCGCCTTTTCGACTGTTATGTGGCCTTTTAATAAAGCCAGTCCAACAACAAGAGACCCACCAATTCGCACGACACTGGATAATGCCGCCAATTCCATATTGGGAATTGTGCACACCCCATTATATAGGGCTTTTAAAGTGCTCGCTGGTTGATCAACGCTCAACAAACCGTTTGTAACAGCAAGCGGGGCGTCAAAAGTTAGGGCCGTCCAATCCAACAGAGGTTGCCAAACTTCTTTTTGAAGTTCCTGAAGATCGGACATACTATCATCCCAATAACACAATAAATCGTGCCCTGCATAAGCCGCGATCCCCTCAACGACATCATCTCGATCACTGCTGATCCAGTCAATAGCTGTACAGGTAAGGGTCATCATTGGCATTGTTCCGGAATCAATCTCCTTACCCTGCGCATCCCATTCATCAGCAACGGCTTGAGCCAGCCTCATAGTCGGAAATAGCAAAGATACTTGTTCTGGCGTCTTAACGATCCGACCATCTAAAAGTACCACAAATCCTTCTTCTTGGGATTCGGCAGTGGCCTTTTTATAAAAACGTTTTAAAGCGAGCGATGAAGACATAACTTTAAATGATCCATAGTCTAATTGCGTTTGAAGTAGATTAGTGTGGGGATTATAGCAGATCTACAAAAGACGTGGGTAATTCTTCACACGAATTTACGATTGTATGCGCACCTGCTTTTATCAGCTGTGAGTTTGCATGGTATCCCCAAGAGACCCCCACCGCTGCAACACCTGCGGAACGGGCCATTTCGATATCATAAGTCGTATCGCCAATCATAACAGTATCACAAGGAGCAACCCCATTTTCTACCATGGCTTGGAGTAATATCTCCGGGTGCGGTTTACTGGGTCCATCATCTGCTGTTTTTAAAGTTACAAAAAAATCAGATAAATTGTGATGCGCCAGGCTTTTTTGTAAACCTTTAAGGTTTTTTCCCGTAGCTATCGCTAAAAGAGTGTCCGGTTTATTAAGGCGCTCTAACATTTTCCGAACACCAGGGAAAATAGGTTCATCAAAATCAGGAAGTTCTCGCGCCTTGATAAAAGCTTGTCGATAGGAATCGGATATCGAGCAAGCTAATTCCCAGGGAGATCCTTCAGGTAAAATTTCTGCCACGGCATACTCCAGCTTTAACCCGACGATCCGCCTGACATCGTCTAAACTGGGTGCTGTTAGGCCATTTTCAAGAAAGGCAACAACCATATATCGATGAATATTGTACTGACTGTCAACAAGGGTTCCATCAAAGTCAAAAATTACTAACTTAAAACGATGTTCCAACATTTTCACCTCACTTTTATTGTATCGAACATCATGTGCAATTCGCCCGAGAACCCAAACTCTCAGATTACTTATCGACCCACGTTGTAACTAATCGTGATCCTTGTCTTCTTTATCATTAAAGAAGTTACGAATCTCTTGGGGAGGACAGTGAGCGAGATCACCCGCATATCCTTCAAGGAGTTCAACAGAGCTCTCACCATGATTTGGATTAAACCCGAGAGTTTCCCATGCATTTACCATATGAGGAGACAAATCTGCCCGGATACGCAATGTTGTCCCATCATCAGGGTGTGGAATAGCAATTTCACGCGCGTGCAACATCATGTCTTTTGATAATTTATCACCAAGAGGATAGGCATTCTTCCCCCCGTACTTACCATCACCAAGAATCGGCGCTTCTAGCGCACCACAGTGAGCACGCAACTGGTGAGTACGTCCAGTAAGAGGCATAAGTGCGACCCAGGCAACTTTACGTCCCACCTTGTCAACGCGATTATATAGCGTCAGAGATTCTTTACCTCTATCATAATCAACAACCATCTTCTCGCCCTGTGCTCCAGCCTGTTTTTCGAGCGGAAGATAGATCCACCCTTTCTTTTGAGGAGGAACAGCTGCCACAAGTGCCCAATAGATTTTTTTAGTTGTTTTCCCCTTAAAGGCCTTTGTCATAACCCGCGCAGCAGCATCATTCCGAGCAAGGAGAAGAACGCCACTGGTATCTTTATCCAGCCGGTGAACCAGTTTTGGCTTTTCCTGCTTGTCATACCGCAGCGCATCCAACATACCGTCCAGGTGCTTACTTTGCCCTGTACCACCTTGGACAGCTAGCCCTGCTGGTTTGTTAATCGCAAGAACCCAGTCGTCCTTATAAATCACCATATCTCGAACGGCCTGCATCTCTTCCCGGCTCAGAACAACTTCTGAGGCAGATTTACGTGGTCGATCAACGTTTGACTTTTCGGGAGCAGGAGGAACACGTATTTCCTGCCCTGGTTCGAGACGGGTCGAAGCTTTTGCCCTTTTCCCATCGATGCGTATTTGCCCCTTGCGGAGCATTTTTTCGACCTGAATATAACTAAAGGCCGGATAATTTTTCTTAAACCAGCGATCCAGGCGTACGCCACCATCGTGTGGTCCAACTTTAACCATGGTTACAGCACTCATACGACAAAAGACCTCATAAGATAATATCCAGCAATAAAAGCTGCTATAGAGAGAAACACAGACAAACACAAGTAAAGGACAGCAAGCCCAATCGCATCACGTTGAATCAACACCACCACATCCATGGAAAATGTAGAAAAGGTCGTGAAAGCCCCTAGCAAGCCAACTGTGAGTAATGCCCTCATTTCAGGGGATGCAATGCCGCCGGCGCCTATCCAGGGAACCAGGATGCCCATAAAAAAAGATCCCACGACATTTACGGTCAAGGTTCCCGTAGGAATCATCGTTCCAACGAGAGACCCCATTACCGTAAAAACCAGGTATCGCCCCATTGCGCCAAGCGCACCGCCCAGGGCAACCGCAGCCAACATTTTCATCTTAGATCTGCCTTATGCGTTCCATTCATGCGGAACTATTCTGAGAACTATAACGTTGAGTCATTAAATAGGATTCATGAAATAGTTAGCAAAGAAGAAGGCCTAATGCAAAAATCTCGATTAAGGATTTTAATTTATCGAAGACCAAACAGAGACATTAAGCAGCCTGAGTTTTTGCGCTATCTTCGCGGGGGTCATTCAACCAAGAAAGCAACTCATCTGTATCCATGAGGTACACGCCCATACGACCAAGTTCACGTAATCCCTGCTCTGTTGCATTACATAACGCATCAGGAACAACAATAACACGGAAATCACGAGCACTCGCTTCGTAAATTGTCGCACGGGTTGCTGTAGTGAAAGAAAAACCGCAAAGGACAAGCGTGTTTACACTGTGACTACGAAGCTCTTCTTCCAAAGGCGTATTGTGAAAGGCCCCCCAACGCGGACGATAAAAAATGGCTTCATTGTCGCCAATAGTTTGTAGCTTGCCATCAAAAAGAATATCGGGATTAATTCGAACTTCAGCACCTTCAGGCTGAATTTCATCAACCAGCTCAGCTCCTAGGCTGCCTGGCATAAAAATACGAAGGCCTTCTTCGACTGCTGAACGACGACACAAATCCACATTGGATCCATCAGTCTTATAAAGCCGGATAGAATGATACACAGGAGCAAGACGGTCTCGAAACCCTTGAACCAATTTAGTCATCGCAGGAATTGCCCGCGACAACCCAGACGCTCTAATCGGAGAACTGGGTAGGATATAATCTCTCTGCGCAGATAAGGTAATGAGAGCCACATGATCTTTTTGTGGACGAGTATACTCTGGCATACGTGATTTACCCTCTAGGACGTCGCTATATGTGCTGGGCACAGCGATTGGTTATGGGATCGATAAACATAAGTAACACCAAAATGTCACACCTCCGCAATCCTCAGATGTTCATGGCAGCCACGCAGATTTTGCATTCCTTAGTAAATCACTAGGAATTCTGCCGCTCTTGGCGCAATCTATCCCAATAAAGTAATCGCTTTTTTACTTCCCGCTCAAAGCCACGTTCCACTGGTTGGTAGAAATTATGGCGAGGCATATTATCTGGAAAGTAGTTTTGTCCCGAAAAACCATCCTTTGTGTTATGGTCATACGCATAGTTTTTTCCATAACCAAGATCTTTCATCATTTTGGTCGGCGCATTAAGAATATGCTTGGGCGGCGACAAGGATCCAGTCTCTTTGGCAGCGACTACACTCGTATTATACGCTTTGTATGCTGCATTAGATTTCGGTGCCGTTCCGAGATAAATCACGGCCTGAGCAAGTGCCAACTCTCCTTCTGGTGATCCAAGGCGCTCAAAAGATTGCCATGCATGTAACGCTTGAGACATCGCATTCGGATCAGCCAGGCCAATGTCTTCAACGGCAAACCGGAGTAACCGACGTGCGATAAAATTAGGATCCTCCCCACCTACTAACATTCGTGCGAGCCAATAAAGTGCAGCATCACAATCGGATCCACGAAGTGATTTATGTAACGCGGAAATAAGGTTGTAATGCCCCTCTTGTCCCTTATCGTAAATCGGTGCCCTCTTTTGGATGACATCAGCAAGTTCATTGCTGTCCATCGCCTCACTAGGAGGCAAGTTAAACAACTCCTCTGCCATGTTCAGAAGGTAACGTCCGTCTCCATCGGCCATGGCAATCACCGACTGGCGCGCGCCTTCTGTTAAGGGTAGTGTAAAACCCATTTCCTGCTCAGCCCGTACCAGAAGCCCTTGCATCCCCTCTTCATCTAAACGCTTCAACACCATGACTTGAGAACGTGACAACACCGCAGGGTTTAGCTCAAATGAAGGATTTTCAGTTGTTGCCCCAACAAGCACAATCGTGCCGTCTTCCATATAAGGTAAAAAGCTATCTTGCTGGGCACGGTTAAAACGATGGATTTCATCAATAAATAGTAGAGTTCCCTGCCCCATAGCCCGACGTTCTCTTGCCCGTTCAAAGATCTTTCGAAGATCCGCGACACCAGAAAATATGGCCGAAATAGGCTCGAAATGTAAATCGGTAACATCTGCAAGTAGCCGTGCAATCGTTGTTTTACCGCAGCCAGGCGTACCCCACAAGATCATGGACGCAAGTCGTTGCGCACGAACCATCCGCCCAATCGGGCCTGTTTCCCCCACAAGATGATCTTGCCCAACGACCTCATTAAGCGTTTTAGGGCGCAATCGATCCGCTAAAGGACGTGTAGCTTCATTTTCAAATAATCCCGCCACAGAGTTATCCTTTTACCGATAATGCCGACGGACAAAGCATAGAGTAACGTTTATCCATTAGCGCTTTAATTCAAGTGTTTGGAGGCGACCATCCCGTCGAATAACAATTTTCCACTTTGATGTTTTTTTACCTAGCGCCCGGTCAACATCCTCAACGAGATGTATAGGGATATCATTCAAACTGACAAGGATATCATGCGCTTGGAGGCTGATTTGATGGGCTGGGCTACGACGTGCGACATCAGTTACAATAACGCCTTCCCATAAGTTGCCAAGCTCCTTTTCCTCTGCCAAGGCAGGGGATAAGTTCGCAATGATCGCGCCAGCAAGTGGATTGGTACCTCGAACCTCCCGTCGGTTACGCGCAGGTACTTCAGGTGCGGGAGCTGCGGTATATATAATTTTTTTGAGTTTTCGCTCACGCCAAATCTCCAACTCAATCTGTTCATTTACAGGAATAGTTGCGATCCTAAAACGAAGGGATTCAACATTGATGACTTCCTTCCCCTCAACAGCCAAGATGACATCTCCAGCCTTAATGCCAGCGATATCGGCAGGCCCTTGGGGATAAACAGAGCTAACAACAACACCTCCTGGACGACTGAGGCCAAACCCCTGTGCCAGATCCGAATTCAGGTTCTGCCCCACAATACCCGGCCAAGCCCGAACCAGTTCATGTCCTTCTTCGGCTGCCCGGACGACTGTACGAACCATATTGGCTGGTATTGCAAACCCAATGCCTACGGAGCCCCCGTTTCGTGATGAGGAAAAAATAGCGGTATTAATGCCAAGTAGCTTCCCGTCCATTGTGACCAAAGCACCTCCGGAATTACCGGGGTTGATCGCAGCGTCTGTTTGAATAAAGAACTGAAAATCTGCGACCCCAACCTGAGTTCGAGCCAATGCCGAAACAATCCCACTGGTAACCGTTTGCCCAACACCAAAAGGATTGCCTATCGCAAGAACCAAATCGCCAACATCAGTCGTATCAGAATCTCTGAATTCAAGGATAGGAAGCTCTTCTCCTTCAGTATTGATTTTCAAAATGGCAAGATCGGTTCCTTCATCACTCAGGATTAACTCAGCAGAAAACTCTCGCCGATCAGCGAGAACAACCTGAATTTCTGTGGCCTTATCAATAACATGATGATTAGTTACAATTAAACCATTACGACGGACGATAACGCCAGAGCCAAGAGATTTCCCCATGCGTTTACGTTCACTCCCTTGAAGATTTTTTCCAAAAAACCTTTTAAAGAAAGGGTCATTAAACAAAGAAGGAACTGCACGCTCTCTAACGATCGTCTTGGTGAAGATATTCACCACAGCGGGTGAAGTCTCTTTTACGATTGGTGAGAAACTTAAGCTGATCTGTTGTTTGCTTGATGGGACGGTCTGTGCACCAACAGAAAACGAAACTAGCAAAGGCACGATAGTAAACATTACCATCATTAAATTACGCACGTTACAAATCATCCGTTTCTTCATCCTACAAGTTTAATCCACAACTAATAATAAGTTAAAGCCTTACCACACTGATGTAATGTCAAAAACACGATAAGTATGCGAAAGACAATTAAAAACACAAAAGGCAGCCACAAGGGCTGCCTTTTGCTAAACAATAGAGGAAGTATGGAAAAGAGGCTTACTCTTCACCTTCACCTTCGTCTGTATCTACTGGGCCAGAATCCTGACCTTTAGCATCAAGATTACGGTCAACTAGTTCGATAAATGCCATTGGCGCCATGTCACCATGACGGAAACCCGCTTTAAGAACACGAGAGTAACCACCCTGACGTTCTTTGTACCGTGTTGCCAACTCATCAAATAGTTTAGCAGTAATCTTTGTGTCACGAAGAACAGCCAGAGCCTGACGACGGGCGTGCAGGTCACCGCGCTTACCAAGTGTGATCAACTTCTCAACAATAGGACGAAGATCTTTAGCTTTTGGAAGCGTAGTTTTAATCTGTTCATGTTTGATCAAAGCGTGAGCCATGTTTGCAAACATAGCCTTACGGTGGCTAGAGGTACGATTTAGTTTACGACCACTCATTCCGTGACGCA
The DNA here is from genome assembly GCF_042682825.1 of Kiloniella antarctica. Lineage (NCBI taxonomy): Bacteria > Pseudomonadati > Pseudomonadota > Alphaproteobacteria > Rhodospirillales > Kiloniellaceae > Kiloniella > Kiloniella antarctica. Next base: position 13,837 of record NZ_JBHUII010000003.1, on the reverse strand, counting down.
TTACTGTTCTCCTTTATCTAATGTCTCGCTCACGAGACGGATTTAACTTCCTATCGCCGCCCGGTCGTTAGACCAGATGAAGTCGATAGTCTTCGGGGAGTAATTTCCCCTTAATACCCAAGAGAAACCTTATTAAAAAGGTTCGTCGAGACGTTTAGCCAATTCTTCGATATTCTCTGGTGGCCACTCAGCAATTTCCATACCGAGGTGGAGACCCATAGCAGAAAGAACCTCTTTAATTTCATTGAGGGACTTACGACCGAAGTTAGGCGTACGAAGCATTTCGGCTTCTGTTTTTTGAACAAGATCGCCGATGTAAACGATATTATCGTTTTTAAGGCAATTTGCAGAACGAACGGACAACTCAAGTTCATCAACTTTACGAAGAAGATTACGGTTGAACGGTGGTTCACTTGGACGATCATCTACTTCTTCAACTTTAGGCTCATCGAAGTTCACGAAGAGAGAAAGTTGATCTTGAAGAATACGGGAAGCAACTGCGATTGCATCTTCAGGAGTAATGGATCCATCAGTTTCAATGTCAAGCGTTAGACGATCATAATCAGTTACCTGACCAACACGTGTGTTGTCGACTTTGTAAGACACTTTACGAACAGGTGAAAAGATAGAATCAACCGGAATAAGACCGATTGGCGCATCTTCGACTGCATTCTGAACAGCAGGAACATAACCCTTACCAGTATCTACAGTAAGTTCCATGTCCAAGTGCGCTCCATCATCCAGGGTACAGATGATAAGATCTGGGTTCATCACTTCGATGTCACCAGTCGTTTCAATCTGGCCTGCAGTAACAGAACCCGGACCTTCAGCACGCAAACGCATACGTTTTGGCTCTTCACCTTCCATGCGCAAGGCAATGGCTTTGATGTTTAGAATAACGTCAGTGACGTCTTCGCGAACACCTGGAATAGATGAGAACTCGTGTAAAACACCATCAATATGGATAGATGTTACAGCAGCACCCTGTAGAGATGACAGCAAAACACGACGTAGAGCATTACCAAGAGTAAGTCCAAAACCACGTTCTAGTGGCTCTGCAACAACTTTTGCAATACGGTTGCTATCAATACCAGCCTCGACAACGAGACTTTCAGGTTTGATCAAAGCACCCCAGTTTGTCTGAATCACAGTATATTTCCTTGTGACGCGCAAGCTATCGATTACTAACGGAGGTAACAATGGTTCTTGCAATGTCATATATATGCCAAAAAGCCGGTGAACGTTAGAGAACATTCCGGCTTCTGACTGGTTAGAAAAGGCAGGCTATCCGTTAATCAGCCTGCCCTAAGCACACTTATACGCGACGGCGTTTAGGCGGGCGACATCCGTTATGCGGAATTGGTGTCACGTCACGGATACCCGTGATAGTGAAGCCAACTGCCTGCAAGGCACGAAGAGCAGACTCACGTCCAGAACCTGGGCCTTTAACGTTTACTTCAAGAGTTTTCATTCCGTGATCCTGAGCTTTTTTGCCAGCATCTTCTGCAGCAAGCTGAGCTGCATAAGGAGTAGATTTACGAGAACCCTTAAAACCAAGACCACCAGCAGAAGCCCAGGAAATAGCATTTCCCTGTACATCTGTAATCGTGATGATCGTGTTATTGAAAGTAGCACTGATGTGAGCGATACCGGAAGATATGTTCTTCCGCTCGCGTTTACGGACTTTCGTCTGAGGTTTAGCCATTATCTAGATACCCTCTTATTTCTTCTTGCCAGCAATAGCAACACGAGGACCTTTACGCGTACGAGCGTTGGTCTTAGTACGTTGCCCACGAACAGGAAGACGTTTACGATGACGAAGGCCACGAAGGCAACCAAGGTCCATCAGACGTTTAATGTTCATAGAAGTTTCACGGCGAAGGTCACCTTCAACAGTGCAACTATTATCAATTGATTCACGAATACGAAGTACTTCGTCTTCTGTAAGTTCGTTGACACGGCGTTCCGCCGGAATGCCAACTTCGTTACAGATTCTCTTAGATACCGCAGGACCAATACCATGGATATAGGTCAATGCGATGAGTACCCGCTTTTGCGTCGGGATGTTGACGCCAGCAATACGAGCCAATACGCTCTCCTCACAAACATTGAACGGGTGCCAACTATCAGGCAACCCTAGGTTAATTCAATCCGCGACTATCTCCAGAGGTGAAATGAGAGACGCCGTCCTTAATTCTATCTGAGCCGAAACTCAGAGGTGTATGGGGCGCTAGATAAGTTCACCTTACATACGTTTCGTTAGGTACAAGGCTTCAAAAGCCTCATTCACCAACTAAATTGTCCATTCGGCGGCGGATTATATGCCAATCCGTCCGCCTGTCAATGGCCAAGTATTACTTTAAGAAGCCAGCGATCTGATTCGCGACTTCTGTGATGGATTGCATTCCATCAACTTTGTGCAAATTGCCCTTCTTTTCATAGTAAGGCAGCACAGGAGCAGTCTGTTCATGATAGACAGCAAGACGCTTTTTCAAGGTCTCTGCATTATCATCAGCACGACGTTCTGATTCCGGGGTTTCTTTGGCGCGTTGCTCAATTCGTCCAAAAAGAATTTGCTCATCAACAACAATCTCAATAGTGCTATCGAGCTTTAATCCTTTTTCTTGCAACATAACATCAAGCCCTTCGGCTTGAGCTACAGTGCGTGGAAAACCATCGAGAATAAAACCGTTTGTACAATCAGCTTGATCGACCCGATCAGAAATAATTCCGATCATAAGTTCATCAGCTACAAGCTGGCCTGCATCCATGACTGTTTTCGCTTGCTTACCAAGTTCTGTACCCTCTGAGACAGCAGCACGAAGCATATCACCAGTAGAAAGCTGCACGATACCGTGTTCTTTCACAAGTAATTCAGCTTGAGTACCTTTTCCTGCCCCTGGAGGGCCAAACAATACTATGTTCATCCACGCCTACCCTTTAATTTTGATTTTTTAATTAGACCTTCATATTGATGGGCTACCAAATGAGAATGTATCTGACCCACTGTATCCATTGTAACGGAAACGACGATCAAAAGACTTGTTCCGCCAAAATAGAAAGGTACAGCATATTGGGAAATCAGAATCTCAGGTAACAAACAAACAGCCACCAGATATGCAGCCCCAGCTATTGTTAGCCGGTTTATAATGTAGTCAAGATGATTGGCTGTATTCTTTCCAGGGCGTATACCCGGGACGAAACCACCATTCTTCTTAAGGTTATCAGCCGTATCTTCTGTATTAAATACGATGCTTTTGTAGAAGAAAGCAAAAAATGCAATCAGAGTACTAAACAAAATCATATAGCCAAGCGAACCACGGCCTAGGTTCGCTGTAACCCAAGTGAGCCATTCAGGTCCACTTCCTGCTGAGAATTGAGCAGCAGAAATGGGCATAAGTAAGAGCGAAGAAGCAAAGATCGGAGGAATTACACCTGAAACATTAAGTTTAATAGGCAGGTGAGAAGAATCACCACCAAACATTTTGTTCCCGACCTGACGCTTTGGGTATTGAACAATCAGACGTCGGTGAGCACGCTCAAAGCATACGATACCTGCGATAACCAGAGGTACAAGAATAATTATCAGTGCCACGAAACCATTGCTCTGACTAAGCGTAAAGGTTTGAGCCAAAGCCTGAGGAAGACCTGCGACAATACCAGAGAAGATAATAAGAGAAATGCCGTTACCGATACCGCGCTGGGTTATCTGTTCACCCAACCACATCAAGAACACTGTACCACCCGTTAAAGTGATAACCGTTGTAAGTTCAAAGAAAGGACCAGGATTGATTACCGATGCACCAAAACCTTGTGCTCCCTCAAGTCCTCGGGCAATACCAAAGGCCTGAACAGCTGCAAGAATAACAGTACCGTATCTTGTATATTGATTAATTTTTTTGCGGCCAGATTCGCCCTCCTTTTTAAGAGCTTCAATCTGTGGAGAAATAGCGGTCATAAGCTGCATAATAATGGATGCAGAAATGTAGGGCATAATGTTCAGAGCAAAAATTGTCATTCGTTCTAGCGCACCACCGCCGAACATATTCATCATCCCAAGCACACCACCAGCTTGGTTATTAAAAGCCTGCTGGAAAATGATCGGATCAATACCAGGTATAGGTATATATGTTCCCAGACGATAAACAATTAGCGCACCTAGTGTGAACCAGATACGCTTTTTCAAATCAGTGGCTTTTGAAAACGCACTAAGATTAATGTTCGCGGCTAATTGCTCAGCAGCAGATGCCATATGCCTGTTCCCGGTATTAATAAAAATTGACTAAAAAAAGAAAAGGCAGAAACCCCCTATCCTAAGAAAGGAGTTTCTGCCTTAACATATTACTCGCTCGTAGGAACGGTGACAGAGCCACCAGACTTTTCTACGGCTGCAATAGCAGCGGCTGAAGCGCCAGCAACAGTGATTGTCACTTTTGCTTTCAATTCGCCGTTCGCCAAAAGGCGAATGCCGTCACGAGCATTAGTAATGATACCAGAAGAAACGAGAACTTCTTGATCAATCGGCTTTTTAGCATCGATTTTCTTAGCGTCAATCGCTGCCTGAAGACGACCGATGTTCAAAGGAACATAGTTCTTCCGGAAGATGTTGTTAAACCCACGTTTCGGTAGACGACGATGCAATGGCATCTGTCCGCCTTCGAAGCCTTTTATGCTTACACCGGAACGGGACTTTTGACCCTTGTGTCCGCCACCGGCATTCTTGCCGTAGCCAGACCCGGTACCACGACCGACGCGTTTGCGATCTTTCGTAGCACCAGGGTTATCTGAAAGCTGATTTAGCTTCATCGTAATGGTCCCAGTTTCCCCTTCTTGTAAAGAGATCGGAAGGCCCCTAGGCCTCCACAACCTTCACAAGATGGCTAACTTTATTGATCATGCCGCGTACAGAAGGAGTATCTTCCAATGTACGACGACGGTTCATTTTATTGAGGCCCAGACCAACAAGAGTTGCGCGCTGATCTTTAGTCCGTCCGATTGGACTTCCTATTTGAACCACAGTAACGGTTTGTTTCTTAGCCATGGTATATTATCCTTGAGCTTCTGCGCTGCCAGCAGCGCGGTTACCTAGGATGTCAGAAACTTTCTTACCGCGACGCTGAGCAACCATACGAGGACTACGTGAACGTACGAGACCATCGAGAGCTGCTTTAATCAGGTTATGCGGGTTTGAAGTACCAGTGGACTTAGAGACCACATCCTGTACACCAAGAGCTTCGAAAACTGCACGAATAGGACCACCAGCAATAATACCAGTACCTACAGGTGCACTACGCATTACAATATTACCTGCACCGTAATGACCTTTAATGTCATGGTGCAGAGTACGGCCCTCACGAAGAGGAACGCGTACCATATTTTGTTTTGCGTCTTCCGTTGCTTTACGAATTGCTTCAGGAACTTCACGGGCTTTACCAGTGCCATAGCCAACACGACCACGACCGTCACCAACGACGACAATAGCAGCGAAGCCAAAACGACGGCCACCTTTGACCACCTTAGCAACACGGTTGATACCAACAAGTTTTTCAATCAGTTCCGGTTCATCGCGGTTGCGATCATCTCTACGACCGCGATTTTCTTTTTGAGAACGTGCCATAAAACTAGTCCCCTTAGAACTTTAAGCCAGCTTCACGAGCGGCGTCGGCAAGAGCCTTAACACGTCCGTGATAAATGTATCCACCACGGTCGAAAACGACGTCCGTGATGCCGGCGGCGACGGCACGCTCTGCAACAAGTTTTCCAACTTTGATAGCAGCGTCTTTATCTGCTCCAGTTTTCAACTCGCTCTTCAGAGCTCCGTCCAGGGTTGACGCAGCGGCAACAGTGACACCCTGCTTGTCATCGATCACTTGAGCATAGATATTTTTGCTTGAGCGAAATACTGACAAACGAGGACGACCATTACCCGTGCGCCGTAGCTGTGTACGAACGCGACTTTTGCGGCGATCGTGCAATGAAATAAGCTTACGCATGGGTTATTTCTTCTTGCCTTCTTTGCGCAGAATAACTTCATCCGCGTACTTAACACCTTTACCTTTGTAAGGTTCAGGTGGTCTGTAAGCACGGATAACAGCAGCCACTTGGCCAACTTTCTGCTTGTCGATCCCCGTAACGGCAACTGCCGTCGGCTTTTCACACTTAATTGAAATTCCGTCTGGGATTTCAAAAATAACATCGTGGGAATAGCCGAGTTGCAAGTTCAAGGAGTTACCCTGAACAGCCGCGCGATAACCAACACCGTTAATCTCAAGGTTCTTAGTGTATCCTTCGGAAACACCAGTCACCAGATTCTGTACACGACTGCGAGCTGTTCCCCACATAGAGCGGGCACGCTTGCTGTCATTAGCTGGAGTTACTGTAACTTTACCATCATCGAGAGTAAACGTTACATCATCCGTAGCTGCGAAGCTGAGTTCACCCAGCTTCCCTTTTGCAGAGACGACATTGCCGTCAATCTTTACTTCTACCCCGCCTGGGACTTCTACGGGGTTTTTGCCTACACGAGACATATCATATTCCCCTTAGAATACTTGGCAGAGAACCTCACCGCCAACATTGGCGGTACGGGCTTCCTGATCGGACATAACGCCGCTAGGCGTAGAAAGAATGGTCACACCCAATCCATTATAGTAACGTGGTAATTCCTTGATTTTGGAATACACGCGACGTCCTGGACGGGAGACACGGCTGATTTCAGAAATCGCCGGATCACCATCTGCATATTTGAGTTCAATTGATAGCTCACTAATGCCAGCGCGAACATCTTCGACACTAAATCCACGAATAAAACCTTCGCGTTTTAGAACTTCGAGAACGTTAGCACGTAACTTAGAAGCAGGCGCACGAACTACATTTTTACCAACCAGCTGTCCGTTACGGATGCGGGTAAGCATATCCCCTAAAGGATCACTCATAGCCATATCGTCGGTCCTTTCTTACCAGCTCGACTTGGTCACACCAGGTGCCTGGCCGACTGAGGCCAGATCACGCAGTGCGATCCGAGAGAGCTTGAACTTACGATAGAAACCACGTGGACGTCCTGTGACGCCACAGCGGTTACGCACACGAATTTTTGCTCCGTCACGAGGCAACTGAGCCAATTTCATGCTTGCCTGGAAGATTTCTTCCGGGGAAGCTGAACGGTCTGTTGCAATCGCTTTGAGAGCAGCACGCTTTTCAGCTTGATTCGCTACCATACGGCGGCGTTTCTCGTTTTTAGCAATGGCACTTTTCTTAGCCATACTACTATTCCTTTCTGCCCGTTCAATCAGAGAACGGCATGTCGAACCTAGCCAGGAGAGCTTTCGCTTCCCCGTCGGTTTTCGCCGTGGTGCAGATCGTGATATTCATACCACGGATTTCGTCTACGCGATCGTATTCAATTTCCGGGAACACAATCTGCTCCTTGAGACCCATGTTATAGTTACCAAGGCCATCAAATGCATTACCTTTCACGCCGCGAAAATCACGAACACGTGGAAGAGCAATGGTAACAAGACGGTCAAGAAACTCATACATGCGATCGCCGCGCAGTGTAACTTTACAACCAAGCGGCATGTCTTCACGAACTTTGAAACCCGCAATGGATTTCTTAGCACGAGTAACTACAGGTTTCTGAGCGGCAATTGCCTCGAGTTCAGAAGCTGCATTTTTCACCTTTTTGGTGTCCAGCACGGCTTTACCAACGCCCATATTAAGCACGATCTTCTCGAGCTTAGGAATTTGCATTGGATTAGTGTAGTTAAACTCACCTTTAAGAGCGTCTCTAACTTCACTATTGTAATGTGCTTTTAAGCGTGGCTGTGTCATATCAACCTCGCCCTATACATCAACTACTTCGCCAGATTTTCTGGCGAAGCGCACTTTGCGACCATCTTCTGTACGATAACCAATACGTGTGGCATCTCCAGATTTTGGATCAATTAGTGCAATATTAGAAATGTGAACGGAAGCTTCTTTTTCGATGATTCCGCCCGGTGATGTCTGGGAAGCAGCTTGGTGCTTTTTCACGACGTTGATACCTTGTACGAGTACACGGTCTTCGTCGCGAAGTACTTTAAGCACTTCGCCCTTTTTTCCCTTATCGCGACCAGTAGTCATAATGACTTGGTCGCCTTTTTTGATCTTCAATTTTTTGTTCATTACAGCACCTCAGGCGCCAATGACACGATTTTCATGAAGCTGCGCGCACGCAACTCACGAGTAACCGGGCCGAAAATACGTGTACCAATAGGCTCATTTGATTTGTTAATCAAAACAGCCGCATTAGTATCGAAGCGGATCGAGGTGCCGTCTTGACGACGGATTTCTTTTGCCGTGCGAACTATCACGGCACGATGAACATCACCTTTTTTGACTTTGCCACGTGGAATTGCTTCCTTGACAGAGACTTTGATGACGTCACCAATACTGGCGGTTTTACGTTTGGAACCACCAAGCACCTTGATGCACTGTACTCTACGAGCACCGGAATTGTCAGCTACTTCAAGCTGAGACTGCATCTGGATCATGGCTATATCCTAAATACTATGCTTCAGAAGAAGCGTCACGGACCAGTTCCCAAGACTTAGTCTTGGAAATTGGACTGCATTCACGAATCTTGACGACATCTCCCGCTTTTACCGCGTTGGTCTCGTCATGAGCGTGATACTTCTTCGAACGCTTAATGAACTTCTTGTAGATCGGATGCATAACGCGACGTTCTACAAGAACAGTAATGGTCTTGTCGGTCTTATCGCTAACTACGACACCCTGCAACACACGCCGTGGCATTGTGTAAACTCCTTAAGAAGCTGCCTGCAGAGACTGCAGGACAGTTTTGACTCGGGCGATGTCACGGCGAACCTGACGGCACCGAGCCGTGTTTTCAAGTTGACCGCTGGCTTGTTGGAAGCGGAGATTAAATTGCTCTTTACGCAACTTAATCATTTCTTCCTTAAGCTCATCAGCCGTTTTAGTACGGAGATCACTTGATTTCATTAGTTCACTCCCTCACCCGGACGAACAATAAATTTCGTCGGAATTGGTAATTTGGCGGATGCCAGTGAGAACGCCTCACGAGCAACTTCCATAGGTACACCATCAAGCTCAAAGATGATACGACCAGGTTTAACTCTGGCTGCCCACCACTCAATGTTACCTTTACCTTTACCCTGACGAACCTCAGCAGGCTTTGCTGTTACAGGAACATCTGGGAAAATACGGATCCACAACTTACCGACACGTTTCATATGACGTGTAACAGCACGACGGGCCGCTTCGATTTGGCGGGATGAAACACGACCAGGGGCCATGGCTTTTAGACCAAAGGCACCAAAATTTAATTGGGTACCCCCCTTAGCATTACCGTGTATCCGGCCTTTAAATGCTTTGCGGAACTTTGTCCGCTTAGGCTGTAGCATAGTTCTACTTCCTCAAGCTAAGCTCGTTACGAACGAGCTGCCTGTGAATCCTGAGCTCGTTTATCCATGGCCATCGGGTCATGTTCCATGATTTCGCCTTTGAAGATCCATACCTTCACACCACAAATACCAAATGTGGTCAATGCACGGGATTCAGCGTAATCAACTTCTGCACGTAAAGTGTGAAGAGGAACACGGCCTTCACGATACCATTCAGTCCTAGCAATCTCTGCACCACCTAAACGGCCAGCACAGTTAATACGAATGCCCTGTGCGCCGAGACGCATAGCGGATTGAACGGAACGTTTCATAGCACGACGAAAAGCCACACGACGTTCTAACTGACTACAGATGTTGTCTGCAACCAATTTCGCATCAATTTCTGGCTTCCGAATCTCTACGATGTTCAGATGGACTTCGCTAGAAGTCAATTTCTGAAGCTCACGACGTAGTTTTTCGATATCCGAACCCTTTTTACCAATCACAACACCCGGACGGGCAGTGTAAATAGTAACACGGGCTTTTTTAGCCGGACGCTCAATAATGATCCGAGACACACCAGCTTGTTTCAAGCGAATACGCAAGAACTCGCGGATGCTAAGATCTTCATGAAGCAACTCAGCATAATCTGAATCCGCAAACCAACGAGAATCCCAGGTCCGAATGATACCGACACGAAGGCCGATAGGATTAATCTTTTGACCCATTACGCTGTCTCCTCGCGTTCACGAACAACCACTGTCAATTGACTCCAAGGCTTGAGCAAACGACCGACACGGCCGCGAGCACGAGCACGAAAGCGCTTCATGACAAAGCTTTTACCAACGAAAGCCTCAGATACAAAGAGACGATCGACGTCAAGCTGATGATTGTTTTCAGCATTAGCAATTGCTGATTGAAGTGCTTTTTTCACTTCGATAGCAATACGACGCTTGGAGAAAGTCAGCTCTGCCAAAGCAGATTCTGCAGATTTCCCACGAATGCTAGCCGCAACCAAATTTAACTTACGCGGTGAAGTGCGAAGATTGACAGCAATAGCACGAGCTTCATTGTCAGCTAACGTACTCTCACGTTTTGACTTACCCATATTATTTCCTCTTCGCCTTCTTGTCTACAGCGTGACCCCAATAGGTACGTGTAGGCGAGAATTCACCGAATTTATGGCCAACCATATTCTCAGTTACTAGAACTGGGATGTGCTTACGGCCGTTGTACACACCAAAAGTCAAACCAACAAACTGTGGCATGATGGTGGAACGACGGGACCATGTCTTAATAATTTCGTTTCGACCCGCGCTACGCACGGTTTCAGCCTTCTTTAAAAGATAGGCGTCAACAAACGGGCCTTTCCAAACGGAACGAGCCATATGGCCATCCCCTCACTTAGCGTTTCTGATGACGGCGACGGATAATTAGTCCATCGGTCTTCTTGTTAGAGCGAGTACGAGCACCCTTGGTAGGTTTCCCCCAAGGAGTGACCGGGTGGCGACCACCCGAAGTACGACCTTCACCACCACCGTGCGGGTGGTCCACCGGGTTCATAGCTACACCACGGACCGAAGGACGCTTGCCAAGCCAGCGATTACGCCCAGCTTTACCAAGTTTCTGATTCGAATTGTCCGGGTTAGACACGGATCCAACCGTAGCCATGCATTCGGCGCGTACCATACGTAACTCGCCAGAGTTCAAGCGAATTTGGGCATATCCTGCATCGCGACCAACCAATTGTACATAAGTACCGGCTGAACGAGCAATCTGCCCACCCTTACCAGCCTTTAGCTCGACATTGTGGACAATAGTTCCCACAGGAATCGCGCTAAGTGGCATAGCATTACCAGGCTTAACATCGGTTTTAGCGCCAGAGATGACACTATCACCAACCTGCAAACGCTGAGGAGCCAAGATATAAGCTTGCTCACCATCTGCATATTCGATTAAGGCGATAAACGCCGTACGGTTCGGATCGTACTCAATACGCTGAACTATACCAGCAACATCAAACTTTGTACGTTTGAAATCGATAATACGGTACGAACGTTTGTGACCACCGCCGCGACGGCGCATGGTGATCCGACCATTGTTATTACGTCCACCTGATTTCGAAAGGCCTTCTGTCAATTTCTTAACAGGCTTGCCTTTATACAAATCAGAGCGATCGATCAGCACCAGGTTTCTTTGACTTGGTGTGACTGGATTAAATGTTTTCAACGCCATCGGATTAAATTCCCGTCGTCACGTCGATGCTGTCCCCATCGGACAGGGAAACAATAGCCTTCTTGACGTCGGAACGACGACCAGGGCGACCTTTAAAACGTTTGCTTTTGCCTTTAACGCGAAGCGTATTAATTGCTTCAACCTTAACGCCAAACAAACCTTCAATAGCCAAACTGATTTCAGGCTTAGTTGCATCAAGCGGAACTTGGAAGGAAACCTGGTTGTTCTCAGAACCCAGAGTAGCCTTCTCGGTGATGACCGGGCGACGAATGATTTCATACATCCGTTCTTTAGAAACGGTCACCGGCTTGGTGTTACGTGCGCGTGCTCTGCTCATTTTAGACGCGCCTCCAGCGCTTCAACAGCATCTTTGGTCAGAACCAGAGTGTCGCGACGCAAGATATCAAACACATTAGCACCCTGTTGTGGCAGAATGTCAATGCAAGGGATATTGCGTGAAGCACGAGCAAAACCTTCATTCACTGTTGTTCCATCGATAACCAAGGCTGAAGTCCAACCTAAAGCTGCCAATTTCTTAACAAGAATAGAAGTCTTTGGTTCTTTGACTTCAGTGTTATCCAAAACAATCAACTTACCTTCTGCAACTTTTGCAGAAAGAGCTGTTTTAAGAGCAAGAAGACGTACTTTCTTCGGAAGATCGTGTGAGTGATCCTGGACGCGAGGTCCATGAGTAACACCACCACCACGGAAGAGGTTAGCACGAATAGAACCGTGACGAGCGCCGCCACCTTTCTGATTCTTGATCTTACGAGTTGAACCGCGAACTTCGCCGCGTTCTTTAACTTTGTGAGTGCCAGCACGACGCTTAGCAAGCTGATAGTTGACCATACGAGCGAGTAGATCAGCACGTACAGGAAGACCGAAAATAGTTTCGTTCAGTTCAACTTCACCAGCTTTTTTGTTCTCGAGGGATGTAACCGCGATTTTCATGGTTATTGATCCTTCTCTTCAGCTGCAGGCGCATCAGAGCCAGAAGCCTTAAGGCCAGCTGGGAACGGAACACCTTCGGGAAGGGCACGCTTTACAGCATCGGCAATATACACCCAACCACCCTTAGATCCAGGAATTGCACCCTTCACAAGGATAAGGCCGTTATCACCATCAGTGGCAACAACTTCCAAGTTCTGTGTAGTTACGCGACGGTCACCCATGTGACCAGCCATTTTCTTACCTTTAAACACCTTGCCCGGATCTTGACTGTTACCAGTAGAACCGTGACTACGGTGAGAAACAGATACACCGTGAGTAGCACGAAGACCGCCAAAATTATGACGCTTCATTGCACCAGCAAAACCTTTACCGATAGAAGTTCCGGTAACGTCTACATACTGACCAGCAACAAAGTGGCCTGCATCAAGCTCAACACCAGGCTCCAATAGAGCGTCGGCGGAAACGCGGAATTCTGCAGTGTGTTTTTTTGGAGCAACTTTAGCTTTGGCACAATGGCCACGCTCAGCTTTACTCACATTTTTCACCTTGGCTACACCAGAGCCAAGTTGAATCGCATTATAACCATCCGTATCTTGTGTACGAACAGCAACAACCTGACAGCTGTCTAGCTTCAGAACAGTTACTGGAACATCAATACCAGCATCTGTGAAGACACGAGACATGCCAAGTTTTTGCGCAATAAGACCAGTACGCATCGCTTAGCCTTTCAGTTTGATCTCGACATCAACGCCAGCCGCTAGATCGAGCTTCATCAGCGCGTCAACGGTTTGCGGTGTCGGCTCGACGATATCAATAAGACGCTTGTGAGTCCGAATTTCGAACTGTTCACGGCTTTTCTTATCAACGTGAGGGCCACGCAATACAGTGAATTTCTCAATGCGAGTCGGAAGAGGTATTGGACCACGAACTTGCGCACCAGTGCGCTTTGCCGTGCCAACGATCTCAGAGGTCGATTGGTCGAGGACCCTGTGATCATACGCCTTAAGGCGAATTCTAATATTCTGGCTGGACATATTCAGCCACCCTTGATTAACCCGTTCGTACCTTCTTCGGTAGAGGAACGCAGTTAACCCCTTTCAGAGTTAATACAGATAATTGTCACATAAAAAAATAGCGACGGTGCGTTCTTTACCAAAACGCGCCGCCGCTATCAATGTTTATTTTATTTTTTTTATTTTGAGATACTTGAAACGACACCAGCACCAACGGTACGGCCGCCTTCACGGATC
>NZ_JBHUII010000002.1:0-15656 GCF_042682825.1 Kiloniella antarctica | reverse complement strand
ATCTGTAGCTGTACCACCACTCGCCTCTGCCAATACTTTCGTAATAGCAGCTGTAAGGGTCGTCTTACCGTGGTCAACGTGACCAATAGTACCTACGTTACAATGCGGTTTCGTCCGCTCAAACTTTTCCTTAGCCATCGGCTATAACTCCTATTTTAGTCTTTTAAGAGGCCGTTAAGCCAGTTTTGCCACTACTTCATCAGCTACCGCTTTTGGTACCTGTTCATAGTGATCGAAGACCATTGAATATTGTGCACGACCCTGGCTCATAGAGCGCAGAGTATTAACGTAACCAAACATGTTCGCCAAAGGTACAATTGCATTGATAACCTGTGCGTTACCGCGTGCATCCATGCCCTGAACTTGACCACGACGGCTGTTCAGGTCACCGATGATATCACCCATGTATTCGTCAGGCGTAACAACTTCTACCTTCATGACAGGCTCGAGAAGAACGGAACCGCCCTTCGGAATACCTTCACGGAAAGCTGCTTTCGCAGCAATTTCAAAAGCAAGCACGGAAGAATCGACGTCATGGCTTGCGCCATCAAGCAATGTAGCTTTGTAGTCGATCATTGGGAATCCAGCGATCACCCCTGCATCATTAGACTGTCTTAGTCCTTTTTCAACACCAGGAATGTATTCACGCGGAACAGAACCACCTACAATCTTACTTTCGAACTCAAAACCTGAACCAGGCTCCAATGGCTGGAACTCAATTTTGATACGCGCAAACTGACCAGAACCACCAGACTGTTTCTTATGCGTATAATCGATTTCACATGTACGTGTAATCGTCTCACGATAAGCAACCTGTGGCGCACCGACGTTAGCTTCAACTTTGAATTCACGACGCATACGATCAACAAGAATATCAAGATGAAGTTCACCCATACCCTTAATGACAGTTTGGCCACTTTCATTGTCTGAAGAAACACGGAAAGATGGATCTTCCTGAGCCAAACGGTTCAGAGCTAGGCCCATTTTTTCTTGGTCAGCTTTAGTCTTAGGTTCGACAGCAACTTCAATCACTGGCTCTGGGAATTCCATACGCTCAAGAATAATTGGCTTAAGGTTGTCACAGAGTGTGTCACCAGTTGTTGTGTCTTTAAGACCCGCAATAGCAACGATATCACCAGCACGTGCTTGTTTAACATCTTCACGGCTGTTTGCATGCATCTGCAACATACGGCCGATACGTTCGCGCTTACCTTTAACAGAGTTCGTAATTTGAGTACCAGTCTCAAGAACACCGGAATAAACGCGCACAAAGGTCAAAGAACCAACGAATGGATCCGTCATAATTTTGAAAGCAAGCGCTGAAGCAGGTACGTCATCCCGTGTAGGGCGAGTATCTTCAGCATCCGTATCAGGATGAACACCTTCAACATCATCAACATCAAGCGGTGATGGCATGTAATCAATCACAGCGTCAAGCAAAGTCTGAACGCCTTTGTTTTTAAACGCAGTACCATTGAGAACAGGCACGAAAGACAGATTCATTGTACCTGTACGAATACAACGTTTCAGCGTTTCAATATCAGGCTCATTACCTTCAAGGTAAGCTTCCATAACGGCTTCATCTTGCTCAACAGCCAGCTCAATCATCGCTTCGCGATATTCATCAGCTTTGGCTTGCAGATCAGCAGGAATTTCTTCTTCATCATAATTTGCTCCCATGCTCTCGTCATTCCAGACGATCGCTTTCATTTTGAGCAAATCAATAACACCTTTATATTCTGCTTCTGAACCAATCGGTATCTGTAGAACCATTGGTTTCGCAGCAAGGCGTGTTTTCATCATATCAACACAGCGATAAAAATCTGCGCCTGTACGGTCCATCTTATTGACGAAACACATACGTGGAACAGCGTATTTATCAGCCTGACGCCAGACAGTCTCAGATTGAGGCTCAACACCTGCAACCGAGTCAAATACAGCTACAGCACCATCGAGAACACGCAGGGAACGCTCAACTTCAATCGTGAAATCAACGTGGCCAGGTGTATCAATGATGTTGATACGGTGGTCTTTCCAAAAACAGGTTGTAGCCGCGGATGTAATTGTAATACCGCGCTCTTGTTCCTGCTCCATCCAGTCCATAGTAGCATTACCGTCGTGAACCTCACCAATTTTGTGAGAGACACCCGTATAAAACAAAATACGTTCTGTTGTCGTAGTTTTACCAGCATCAATGTGTGCCATGATACCGATGTTACGATACCGCTCAAGCGGGGTCGTCCGAGACATAACGATGACCTCTTTAAATTACCAACGGTAGTGTGAGAAGGCTTTGTTAGCCTCTGCCATTTTATGCGTATCTTCACGCTTCTTAACAGCAGCACCGCGGTTGTTTGCAGCATCCATCAGCTCATTAGCTAGGCGGTCAACCATTGTATTTTCGGAACGCTTGCGCGCAGCACCGATTAACCAACGAATAGCAAGTGCTTGCGCACGTGTAGAGCGAACTTCAACAGGAACCTGGTAAGTAGCACCACCAACACGGCGGGAGCGAACTTCCAAATCCGGACGAACATTACCTAGCGCTTCATGAAAAACAGAGATTGTGTCTTCTGTTTTGTTACGCTCAGCGACGCGATCTAACGCACCGTAAACGATATTTTCAGCGACGGCTTTTTTGCCGTCAAGCATTAGGCAGTTCATAAATTTACTTAGCGTAATATCACCAAACTTTGGGTCTGGCAGGATATCGCGCTTCTCAGCTCTATGGCGACGAGACATGGTAGATCCTTTGCCTTACTTCGGACGCTTTGCGCCGTATTTTGAACGACGCTGGCGACGATCTTTGACACCCTGGGTATCCAGAGTACCACGAATTACGTGATAACGAACACCAGGCAAATCCTTCACACGACCGCCGCGAATCATCACGACAGAGTGTTCTTGAAGGTTATGACCTTCGCCTGGAATATAGCTAGTAACTTCGAACCCGTTAGTAAGACGCACACGTGCGACTTTACGAAGAGCGGAGTTAGGTTTTTTCGGCGTCGTGGTATAAACACGAGTACACACGCCACGCTTTTGTGGGCATGCTTCTAGAGCCGGTACTTTGGTCCGTTGAAACGGCGCTTTACGCGGTTTACGGATCAATTGGTTAATTGTAGGCATCAGGCAATCCTTAAAGCCAGTATTACAGTACTAATTGTCACGCGTTCGGATAATCACGTCCCGCGGACATCTCATCCTGTGTAACAGCTAGAAAACTAAGATTTCGAGTCTGCCGCTCATACCAAAAGGCAGGAACGAGAATCCCGAAAGTGGCCGCATACTATGGTCGCGACCACCAACCGTCAAGCCTTCCATTGAATTTTTGACGGCAGCCACAAAACCAAGCACCAGAAACACAGGAAACTGCGCCTCTGGGCTTAATCTCTTTTCTTACCCATAGAAGTAAAAATTACTCCGCAGGGGTCTGCTCACTAGGGAGGCTAGAGTCGATAGCCTCATTCGCTGCGGCTTCCCGAGACGCTGCAATAATTTGATCCTGTTCTTCTGCAAGTTTTTTAACTCGCTTCATAACAGCACCAGTACCAGCAGGTATCAGGCGACCAACAATAACGTTTTCTTTAAGACCAACCAACGTATCCATTTTACCATGGGTCGCAGCTTCAGTCAGAACACGCGTAGTTTCTTGGAACGATGCAGCAGAAATGAAGGATCTTGTCTGCAAGCTGGCCTTCGTGATCCCTTGCAGGATTGGACGACCAGAGGCAACGCGCCCCCCTTCTTTAATTGCTTTTTCGTTCTCTTCACCGAACTCTTCACGGTCAGCAGTTTCACCAACCAAGAAGGTTGTGTCACCACCGTCTGTGATTTCGATTTTTTGTAGCATCTGGCGAATGATCACTTCGATATGCTTATCGTTGATCTTAACGCCCTGCAGACGGTAAACACTCTGGACTTCGTTAATCAGGTAATCAGCAAGAGCCTCAACACCTAACACATCCAGAATATCATGTAGAACTAAACTACCGTCCATCAAAAGATCACCAACTTCAACGGTGTCCCCCTCTTGAACAGCAAGGTGCTTACCTTTTGGCAGCATATATTCACGTGGTTCGATAGTCTCATCATCAGGACGAACAATAATCCGGCGTTTAGCTTTATAATCTTTACCGTATTCCACTCGACCAGCAATGTCAGACATTACAGCATAATCTTTTGGCTTACGTGCTTCGAAAAGCTCCGCAACGCGTGGAAGACCACCCGTAATATCACGTGTTTTGGACCCTTCGCGCGGAATACGCGCCAAGACGTCACCCGCTTTTACAGGAGTACCAGGCTCAACCGAAAGAATAGCTCCAACAGATAGGAAGTAACGCGCTTCCATATCGTTCTCAAGCAGGATCACTTCACCATCAGCATCACGCAAGGTAATACGTGGTTTCAGATCAGCTCCCTTAGAAGCCTGTTTCCACTCAACAACTTCACGGTTAGAAATACCTGTAGTCTCATCCGTAACTTCACGCATGGAGGTACCATCAACCAGGTCAACAAAATTAGCCATGCCCTCTTTTTCAGAGATAATTGGAATCGTGTACGGATCCCATTCGGCTAGTTTCTGACCTTTTTCACATTTGCCACCTTCATCAACCAGCAATTTCGCACCGTATTGTAGACGGTGACGCGCACGTTCACGGTTGTTATCGTCACGAATGATAAGTTCCTGACTACGTCCCATAACAATTGGGAGGCCATCAGAGTTCATCACGATGTTACGGTTTTTAATATGGACTGTACCAGCGAGTGAAGCTTCAATAGATGACTGTTCAGAACCACCCTGTGCAGCACCGCCAATGTGGAAAGTACGCATTGTCAACTGTGTACCAGGTTCCCCAATGGACTGAGCAGCGATAACGCCAACAGCTTCTCCAGTGTATACCTTTGTACCGCGTGATAGATCACGACCATAACATTGCGCACAAACACCATTTTTGGACTTACAAAGCAGTGGAGAACGAACATGGATTGTATCTAGACCAGAACGATCAATTTCATCTAAATGTTCTTCAGAAATAATGTCTCCAGCAGAAACAATCACTTCTTTCGTTAATGGACTCACAAGATCATCGATAGTCGTACGACCAAGCAGACGCTCGCTCAATGAGGCAATAACTTCACCGCCGTCGATGACAGCAGAAATCTGCATACCAATATCAGTACCACAATCTTCTTCATTGATGATTGCATCCTGCGCAACATCGACGAGACGACGTGTAAGATAACCTGAGTTCGCTGTTTTAAGCGCGGTATCAGCAAGTCCCTTACGTGCTCCGTGAGTAGAGTTGAAATACTCAAGAACGGTAAGGCCTTCTTTAAAGTTAGAAATAATCGGTGTTTCAATGATAGAGCCATCCGGCTTTGCCATCAAACCACGCATACCTGCCAGCTGTTTAATCTGAGCAGCAGAACCACGCGCACCAGAATGAGCCATCATGTAAACCGAGTTCACATCACGTCCCTTAGCGGCACCAATAACATCCATCATCTCATCGGCGACACGATCAGAACACTGGGCCCAAATATCAACAACTTTGTTGTATTTTTCACCACGAGTGATCAAACCATCAAGATACTGTTGCTCAAATTCTTTAACTTGAGTTTGAGCTTCTTCAATAAGCTGTTCTTTTGCGGCTGGAATCTGCATATCGTCTTTACCAAACGAAATACCGGCCATACACGCATGAGTGAAACCGAGCTTCATGATTTTATCACAGAAAATTACAGTCTCTTTTTGACCGCAATGACGATAAACCATATCAATGATTTCAGAAACTTCACGCTTAGGAAGTAAGCGATTAAGCTTTGAGAATGGAAGCTTTGGATGACGTGGGTACAACTCTGCAAGTTTCATACGACCAGGTGTTGTCTCTTCGAGGGTCGTGATCGGCTTACCATCGGCATCAACAGTGTGATAACGAGCAGTAATTTTAGTATGCAAGGAAATCACTTTGTTATTTAGGGCATGGTCAATCTCGGCCATATCACCAAATGCCATACCTTCGCCAGGCTCTCCATCCATCATCATGGATAGATAATAGATACCAAGAACAATATCCTGAGATGGAACGATAATAGGTTTACCGTTCGCAGGCGACAGGATGTTGTTTGTTGACATCATCAACACACGAGCTTCCAACTGCGCTTCAAGAGAGAGCGGGACGTGTACCGCCATCTGATCACCATCAAAGTCAGCGTTAAACGCTGTACAAACTAATGGGTGCAGCTGGATCGCTTTACCTTCGATCAACGTAGGCTCGAAAGCTTGAATACCAAGACGGTGAAGAGTCGGAGCACGGTTAAGCATAACCGGGTGCTCACGAATTACTTCTTCAAGAATATCCCAGACTTCTGGACGGGTTTTTTCTACCATACGCTTCGCAGCTTTAATGGTAGTTGCCATTCCATAGAGTTCTAATTTTGAATAGATAAACGGCTTAAAGAGTTCAAGCGCCATCTTTTTCGGAATGCCACACTGGTGCAGTTTCAATTCAGGGCCAACAACGATAACCGAACGACCAGAATAATCGACACGTTTACCGAGAAGGTTCTGACGGAAACGCCCCTGCTTACCTTTGAGCATATCAGAAAGAGATTTAAGCGGCCGTTTATTGGCACCAGTAATCACACGACCACGGCGACCATTATCAAACAACGCATCAACAGATTCCTGAAGCATACGTTTTTCATTACGCACAATAATATCTGGCGCACGCAGTTCGATCAAACGTTTCAGACGGTTGTTACGGTTGATTACACGACGATACAGATCGTTAAGATCTGAAGTCGCAAATCGACCACCATCCAATGGCACCAAAGGACGCAATTCTGGTGGAATTACAGGAACAACATCAAGGATCATCCACTCTGGACGTGAGCCTGATTCCAAGAAGGCTTCAACGATTTTAAGACGCTTAACGAGCTTCTTACGTTTGGCTTCAGAATTAGTATCACGCAGTTCTTGGCGAATGGTGTCTTTTTCTTCTTCAAGATCAAGACCAGCTAGGATGTCTTTGATCGCTTCAGCACCAATTTTGGCTGTGAAAGCATCATCTCCATACTCGTCTTGAGCATCCATGAACTCTTCTTCAGAAAGCAACTGGTGTTGCTTCATAGGAGTAAGACCAGGCTCAACAACCACAAAATTCTCAAAGTAGAGAATCCGCTCAAGATCCTTAAGCGGCATATCAACCAACAGGCCAATACGACTTGGAAGAGATTTCAGGAACCAAATGTGAGCAACCGGGCTCGCCAATTCGATGTGGCCCATACGCTCGCGACGTACTTTGGAAAGAGTAACTTCGACACCACATTTTTCGCAAATGATGCCGCGATATTTCATACGTTTGTATTTACCGCACAGACATTCGTAATCCTTGATCGGACCGAAAATACGCGCACAAAAAAGGCCGTCGCGTTCTGGTTTGAAAGTACGGTAGTTGATGGTTTCTGGCTTCTTTATTTCGCCAAAGGACCATGATCTGATCCGTTCAGGACTCGCGATTGCGATCCTGATCTGATCAAATGTCGCAGGCCCACTAGTCTGGCCGAAAAGATTCATCAACTCATTGGACATCGGTGTCTCCCGACAAAATTTTATTCTCTAAACCGTTAACGTTTGAAACCGGGGCCTTGCGGCCCCGGATATCAAGCATCACTTTGTGTCAATTCCACATTCAGACCAAGAGAACGAAGTTCCTTGACCAGAACGTTAAAGGACTCTGGAATACCTGCTTCAAAGTTCTCATCGCCTTTGACGATCGCTTCGTAAACTTTAGTACGCCCTGACACATCATCAGATTTAACAGTTAGCATTTCCTGCAAGGTATACGCAGCACCGTAAGCTTCAAGTGCCCAAACCTCCATCTCACCGAAACGCTGCCCACCGAACTGAGCTTTACCACCCAGAGGCTGCTGCGTAACAAGAGAGTAAGGTCCGATAGAACGAGCATGGATTTTATCATCAACAAGGTGATGCAATTTCAACATGTAAATATAACCAACGGTTACATTACGGTCGAACTGTTCACCTGTCCGTCCATCGATCAGACGAACCTGACCAGAACTATCCAGGCCTGCCTTCACAAGCATGTCAACGACGTCTTTTTCCTTAGCACCATCAAATACAGGTGTCGCAATCGGAACACCGTTACGTAGATTGTAACCGAGTTCGTCCAGTTCTTCTGTATTCATATCTACGATGCCGTCGTTATAGTCTTTTTCACCATAAACATCGAGCAACTTAGATTTGAGGTCGCCATACTCACCTGTACGACGGGCATCAACGGCCATATCACCAATCTGGTGACCAAGACCACGACACGCCCAACCCAAGTGAGTTTCCAGAATCTGACCAACATTCATACGTGAAGGAACACCAAGCGGGTTCAATACGATATCAACAGGAGTACCATCTTCAGTGTAAGGCATATCTTCCACAGGCATAATGCGGGAAATAACACCTTTGTTTCCGTGACGACCAGCCATTTTATCACCAGGCTGTAGCTTACGTTTAACAGCTACGAAGACTTTAACCATCTTCATAACACCAGGAAGCAGTTCATCACCACGCTGAAGTTTTTGTACTTTATCATCAAAGCGTTTTGTCAGTTCATCGATTGACTCTTCGAACTGTTTGGTAAGCGCTTCGATTTCCGTTTGAGCACCATCGTCTTCGACAGCGATTTGACGCCACTGGCCAGGTGTAAAGTCAGCAAGAAGTGCTGCATCAACCTGAACACCAGTTGGCATACCTTTAGGGCCACTGACAACAACATGACCTGCCGTAAATTCTTTTAGGCGGTCATAGAAACTGCGCTCTAGAATGCCACGTTCATCGTCGCGGTCTTTTGCCAAGTGTTCAATCTCAAGGCGCTCAATTGCCAATTCACGTTCATCTTTCTCAACACCACGGCGAGAGAAAACACGAACATCAACAACAGTACCAATACCCCCAGGAGGAACACGTAGAGAAGTATCACGAACGTCAGAAGCTTTTTCACCAAAGATTGCTCGAAGAAGCTTTTCTTCAGGCGTCATTGGAGATTCACCTTTAGGCGTCACCTTACCAACAAGGATATCACCTGGCTCAACTTCTGCCCCGATGTAAACCATACCAGCTTCATCAAGATTACGAAGAGCGTCTTCACCGACATTTGGAATATCGCGTGTGATTTCTTCCTGACCCAATTTGGTATCGCGTGCCATAACTTCATAGGCTTCGATATGGATTGAGGTGAAGACATCGTCACGTACGATACGTTCTGAGATGAGAATTGAATCCTCATAGTTGTAACCATTCCAAGGCATAAATGCCACAAGAACGTTACGACCAAGAGCCAATTCACCAAGATCTGTAGACGGACCGTCAGCCATGATATCGCCACGACCAACCATGTCACCAACTTTTACAAGTGGACGTTGATTGATACAGGTACCTTGGTTTGAACGCTGGAATTTTGACAGATTGTAGATGTCAACAGCACCCTCACCCGTGGACATGTCATCACGAACACGAACCACGATACGAGTTGCATCAACCTGGTCGACAACACCACCACGGCGGGCGGAAATTGAAACCCCGGAATCCTGCGCAACACGTGATTCCATACCTGTTCCAACAAAAGGAGCTTCCGCTTTTAACAACGGAACCGCCTGACGCTGCATATTCGAGCCCATAAGAGCACGGTTCGCATCATCGTTTTCAAGGAATGGGATCAAAGCAGCAGCAACAGAAACCAGCTGTTTTGGAGAAACATCGATCAGATTGATTTCTGAACTACGCGTAACGAAATAATCACCGTTTTTACGGCAAGAAATCAGTTCTTCGACGAAGGTATTATCTTCGTTTAATGCCGCGTTTGCTTCAGCGATCGTGTAACGACCTTCTTCAATCGCACTAAGATAAACAACATCGTCTGTAACAACGCCATCCACAATTTTACGATATGGACTTTCGATAAATCCATAAGGATTAACACGTGCAAAAGTCGCCAGAGAGTTAATCAGACCAATATTTGGTCCCTCTGGTGTCTCAATCGGGCAAATACGACCATAGTGAGTTGGGTGAACATCACGAACTTCAAAGCCAGCACGTTCACGCGTAAGACCACCAGGGCCCAACGCTGAAACACGACGCTTGTGCGTAATTTCAGATAGCGGGTTGGTTTGATCCATAAACTGAGAAAGTTGTGAAGATCCGAAGAACTCACGAACAGCCGCAGCAACTGGTTTCGCATTGATCAAATCGTGCGGCATAACCGTATCGATTTCAACAGAACTCATACGCTCTTTGATCGCACGTTCCATACGCAACAAACCAACACGGAACTGATTTTCCATCAACTCACCAACGGAGCGGACACGACGGTTACCAAGGTGATCAATATCATCGATATCACCTTTACCATCTTTCAATTCGCAAAGGATTTTTACGATTTCAAGGATATCTTCCCGGCGTAAAATACGAACCTGATCGTCAGTCTCGAAATCGAGACGAGCGTTCATTTTTACACGACCAACAGAAGACAGATCGTAACGTTCGGAATCAAAGAAGAGACCGTGGAACATTTTCTCTGCGGCTTCAAGGGTCGGTGGCTCTCCAGGACGCATCACACGATAAATATCCAGCAACGCGTCTTCACGTGTTGCATTTTTATCAGCAGCAAGTGTATTGCGGATATATGGACCAACTTTAATATTATCGATACCAAGAGTATCAATTTCAGTCATTCCAGTTGCAGAAAGAGCTTCAAGAAGCTCTTCGGTGATTTCTTCACCAGCTTCGCAAATAACTTCGCCCGTCGTTGCATTGATGTGATCGTTCGCAATGTATGCGCCAAACAAATCATCACTTGGTACAAAGATATCTGTAAGACCATCTTCTACCAATTTACGAATAGACCGCGGAGTTAGCTTTGTGCCTGCTTCAACAGCAACATCACCCGATTTCGCGTTGATAAGATCATTGACAAGCTTTACGCCCTTCATGGCGTCAGCATCGAATGGTCTCATCCAACCGTTACCTGACTTCTTATAGGTAACAGTATCATAGAAGAAGTGCAGCAAATCTTCAGGAGACATGCCCTGAGCTTGTGTCGGATCTAGAACTTCATTTGCTTCGCTCAATTCAGCGCGACGCTTAGCCGTTTCTTCATTATCCAGAGCGAGCAACAAAGTTGTCGCAGGAAGCTTACGGCGGCGATCAATACGGACATAAGCCAGATCTTTAGCATCAAATTCCAAATCGAGCCATGAGCCACGATAAGGAATGACGCGAGCAGCAAATAAGAACTTACCAGAAGAATGGGTTTTCCCACGATCATGGTCAAAGAACACGCCAGGACTACGGTGCATCTGTGAAACGATAACACGCTCGGTACCGTTTACGACAAACGTACCATACCGTGTCATCATAGGCAGATCACCCATGTAGACATCTTGTTCTTTGATGTCACGGATTGATCTAGCACCGGTATCTTCGTCTACGTCCCAAACAACAAGTCTCAAAGTAACTTTGAGTGGAGCTGCGTATGTAATGCCACGTTGTTGGCATTCTTCTACGTCAAATTTAGGTTGTTCCAGCTCGTAGCGCAGAAACTGTAATTCAGACTTTTCAGCAAAATCTTTGATCGAAAAAATCGATTCAAATACTTCCTGAAGTCCGGTAGTTTTGCGCTCTGAAGCAGGAACGCCTACCTGTAGGAACTGATCGTAAGAAGCTTTCTGGACTTCGATTAAATTAGGCATAGTGCTCACTTCCGTGATACGCCCGAAGTCCTTGCGAATGCGCTTTCGACCCGTAAACGATCTCGCCATGTCAGTAACGTCCTCGTCCCATTGGGTTTTGACGAAAGGGAGGTTCCCAATCATCAAATATTATCTCAAAAAATCACTGAGAAAACGTCTATATAACAAGACATTTAAACAGTTTGAGGGTTAATTTACACCTTACCCCTTAAAGGCGCAGAAAACCGGCGCGACACACAGCGTGAGCTGTGTACCGGCCGGGTTTTCTAAAACTGGTAGTGACGCAAAATCAAGATTACTTGACTTCAACAGTAGCGCCAGCTGCTTCCAGTTTACCTTTTACTTCGTCGGCTTCGTCTTTAGAGACACCTTCTTTAACAGCTTTAGGTGCACTTTCAACCAAGTCTTTCGCTTCTTTCAGACCAAGGCCTGTAATAGCGCGAACTTCTTTAATGACGTTGATTTTCTTTTCGCCAACAGCGGCAAGAACAACATCAAATTCTGTCTGAGCTTCAGCAGCGCCACCGGCGTCACCACCAGCAGCTGCAGCAACAGCTACAGGAGCAGCAGCAGAAACACCCCAATGGTCTTCTAGCTTTTTAGAAAGTTCAGCAGCTTCTAGAACAGTCAGTTTAGACAGTTCTTCAACCAATTTATCAAGATCAGCCATAGTAATTAGTATCCTCGTAAAGGCTTGAACAGAGAAAATTTAACAAAACCGTTAAGCAGCTTCGCCTTGAGACCCGTAGGCACCAAATACGCGGGCCAATTGACCAGCCGGAGCTTGCGTAACACCTGCAATTTTCGTAGCAGGCGCCTGCAATAGGCCAACCAGTTTGCCGCGTAGTTCGTCGAGCGATGGAAGGGAAGCAAGAGCCTTAACGCCATCAGCGTTAAGAATAGTGTCACCCATTGCACCACCGACAATAGTCAGCTTCTCGTTCTTCTTGGCGAACTCGACGCAGACTTTAGCCGCTGCAATTGGATCAACAGATGTCGTAACAGCTGTTGGGCCAGTGAACAGTGGCTTCAGTGCCTCAAATTTCGTGCCGTCAAGAGCAATTTTCGCCAGCCGGTTTTTCGCAACTTTGTAGCTAGCGCCAACTTCCCGTGCGCCTGAGCGCAATTCGGAAACTTCTGAAACTGTCAGGCCAGACTGTTGCGTAACAACAACCAAACCAGAGTCGTCGAAGACTTCCTTAAGGAAAGCGACGAGCTGTTCTTTCTGTGTACGATCCACGGTAGCTCCGCTCGTTTTGATCCATCCCAAATGGAATCGGATCGATTTGCACGAGAATCTCTCATCACCAGAGAGATTCGGTTCGCCTGTCCTGGAAGTTCAAGCCTTACACACCGGAGGACCCGATGCGTCTACAACTCGCTTCCCGTCTATGTAGGCCCCTAAAGGACTTAAGTCTCACTTACATGAAACACCCACAGTCTTGGACAGGTTGCAACGAAATCCGAAAACTTCGCTGCAGGAACAGCGGAAGAACGAATTCTCCCGCTGAGTGATGCCCTAATACACCAAAAATTTCACCACGTACAGCGATTACTCGCCTGATACAGAAGAAATTTCCAGCTTAACGCCCGGTCCCATCGTAGATGAGATCGAAATGCGTTTTACGTATGTACCTTTTGAACCACTTGGTTTGGCCTTAAAGATCTCTGAAATAAATGCACGTGCATTTTCAATCAACTGATCTTCACCAAAACTAAGTTTGCCAATTCCACCGTGAATAATACC
The DNA here is from genome assembly GCF_042682825.1 of Kiloniella antarctica. Lineage (NCBI taxonomy): Bacteria > Pseudomonadati > Pseudomonadota > Alphaproteobacteria > Rhodospirillales > Kiloniellaceae > Kiloniella > Kiloniella antarctica. The sequence continues at coordinate 2,140 of NZ_JBHUII010000002.1, read as the reverse complement.
GGCTTTCTCAACACGATACTCAACCTGACCAGATTTAGCAGCTTCAACAGCGCCCTTAACATCAGGAGTAACTGTGCCAAGTTTAGGATTTGGCATTAAGCCACGTGGGCCTAACACTTTACCCAAGCGACCAACAATAGCCATCATATCTGGCGTTGCGATCACACGGTCAAAATTCATCTCACCGCCCTGGATCTTTTCCATAAGATCCTCAGCACCAACGATTTCAGCTCCAGCAGCCTTTGCTTCGTCAGCTTTGGCATCACGAGCAAAAACAGCAACACGAACTTCTTTACCAGTACCGTGAGGTAAAGCAACAACGCCACGAACGTTCTGGTCAGCATGACGAGGATCTACACCCAAGTTCATTGCGATTTCGAGCGTTTCGTCGAATTTAGTTTTAGTTGCCGCTTTGATGATTTTTACAGCCTCAACAAGGTTGTAAGATTTTTCACGGTCAAGACCTTCATAGGCGCCAGTGATACGCTTACCTTTTTTCGCCATGATCTTATCCCTTCACTTCCAAGCCCATGGAGCGCGCTGTACCTTTAATAATCAGGCTCGCAGCATCCAGATCGTTAGCGTTCAGATCAACCATTTTAGTTTGCGCAATTTCACGAACTTGGGCGATCGTCACAGAACCAACAAATGCTTTACCGGTTTCGGAAGCACCTTTGCTCAAACCAGCTGCTTTCTTAAGAAAGTAGCTTGCAGGAGGCGTTTTGGTTACAAAAGAGAAAGAACGGTCACTGTAAGCAGTAATGATAACAGGAACAGGAGTGTTTTTCTCCATGTCACCCGTTGCAGCATTAAAAGCCTTACAGAATTCCATGATGTTTAGGCCACGTTGACCAAGCGCAGGACCTACTGGCGGTGATGGATTAGCAGCACCGGCAGGGATCTCAAGCTTGATATAGCCTGCGATTTTCTTTGCCATTGATTTACCCTCTTAACTTATGGGTGCGCGGTATGGTCATGGCAGACCCACCGCACTAAAAAACGACCGCTGTTGCGGTCGCCAACTAAATACAGAGAAACGAATTACTGCTTTTCAACTTGTTCGTATTCCAACTCAACCGGAGTGGCACGACCAAAGATAGACACAGCAACTTTAAGGCGGGCTTTCTCTTCATCAATTCCCTCAACGACACCGTTGAAAGAAGCAAAAGGACCGTCAGTAACACGAACGGTTTCCCCAACCTCAAAAATAACCGATGGACGTGGGCGATCGACACCTTCTTGGACTTGCTGCAGCATTGCCTGCGCTTCCCGTTCGGATATCGGTAATGGACGCCCTTTTCCACCAAGAAAACCTGTAACTTTTGGCGTATCCTTAACCAGGTGCCAACTCTCGTCAGTCAGGTCCATTTTGACCATAACATAACCAGGGAAGAACTTACGCTCAGCGTTAATACGCTGACCACGACGCATTTCAACAACCTCTTCTGTCGGAACTAAAACTTCCTCAAAACGGTCGGACATGCCTTTTTTCGCAGCCTGCTCCTGAATAGATTCAGCAACCTTCTTTTCAAATCCGGAATATACATGGATTACATACCAACGAGCAGCCATGATTTACCCTCCCAGACCTAAAATAAGTTTCACACCCTGATTAAGCACCAGATCGACGAGGAAGAAAAAAGTAGCAGTAAGCGTAACCATAACGAATACCATACCAGTGGTAACCATAGTTTCCTTACGCGTAGGCCAAGTAACTTTGCTCAGTTCTTGACGAAATTCTTTCATGAGCTGACCGGGGTTGGTCTTTGCCATTCCTAAAACGCCTTTGACTTGGTGCCCAACAACCGGGGCAGATCTAATACAAATATATCTAGTTATACACCGTTTTATATCAAGACATAATAACGATTGCCAACTAAACCAAAACCCAGCTTACGCCGGGCTTTAAGTGGCAGGAGAGGAGGGACTCGAACCCACAACCCCCGGTTTTGGAGACCGGTGCTCTACCAATTGAGCTACTCTCCTACATTTCGTCGTTGTAGTTATGTGACTCGGTTGTCACCAACTAGCAGACGGGGCGTTCTAGCAGGACGCCCCGTCCCTATCAACGTTTTATTTTTTTTATTTTGAGATACTTGAAACGACACCAGCACCAACGGTACGGCCGCCTTCACGGATC